>JAEUOR010000036.1 GCA_016790635.1 Burkholderiales bacterium | reverse complement strand
GCCTGCACTCTGGTCCCAGGCGCGGAAGGTGATGCCGCCTGCGACCGTGCCGTTCCAGTGGGCGTTGGGGACGAAGCGCACCGAGGTATTGGCGTCGGCGGCGAGCAGGCGGGCGGTGTTGTTGCCGGGGCTGCCGAAGGCGTTCCACAGGCCGCCACCGTTGGTGGTGTACTGCCAGGTACCGTTGGTGTTGTTGACTGCGGTGACGGCGATGCCGGAGGAGGCGGCGGCATCGAGGTCGGACACCTGGCCGGCAATGAGGGCCGAGACCAGGGTGCCGGCATTGGCGCCGGAGGCCACGTCCTCGTTGATCGCGTTGAGGTTGTTCGCCCCGGCGAGCACCGGCGCGTCGTTGACCGCGTTGATCGTCAGGCTGGCCGTGTCGGTGGCGCTCGAGAATGCGGTGACGCCGCCGTTGCTGCCTGTGCTGGCGAGCGTGCCGTTGCTGCCGCTGGTCTGGTCCCAGGCCCGGAAGGTGAGTGCACTGCCCAGCGTGCCGTTGAAATTGGCGTTGGCCTGGAAATAGAGACGGGTGTTCGCATCGGCGGCCAGGAGGCGCGCATTGGTGCCGGACACCGCTCCCAGGGCGCTCCAGTTGGACCCGCCATCGATCGTGTACCACCAGCTGCCGCTGGCGGTGTCCGACGCGGTGACGGCAATGCCGGTGAAGGCGCCGCTGTCCGCATCGGTCACGTTGTCCAGTCCGCCGCCGCCGGGAAGATCGACCAGGCTGGAGACCAGCGTGCCGACCGCGCCGACAGGCACACCAGCGTCCTCGATTTGCGCGGTCAGCGCCGGGCTCTTCGTGGCGTCGAGGACGGGCGCATGTTGAACCAGAGCCGGCGCCACATCGAGGTAACTGGCTGCCAACCGGATCTCGTCCAGCGCGGCGCCGTTGGTTGCGAGCGTCCGGCCACCGACGATGCCGAGCTGCGTGAAGCTGCCGAGGTCGAGGTCGTTCTTGGCGGCGGTGAGCGTGGAATCGGGTGCGTTCTGCGCCGGGGTAGGGTTGACGAAGAGGGTTAGGTTGTCGGCGCCGGCAGTCATATCCATGCGCAGCGCCAGCAGGTAGGTCTGGCCTACCACCGGCGCAATGCCGCCGACAACAACCCGCCCGCCGCCGCCGTACTGCTCGAGCACGAACTGGTTGCCATTGATGCCGGCGAAGGCGCGCGAGCCGGCAGGGTTTCCGAACCCGAGACCGATGAACTGCTCGGTCGCAGTAGAAGCGGGCTGCACCAGAAAGCTCAGCCAGTAGGTACCGGCCGACGCGCCGAGACTCGCGGACAGCTCGCGCGTCTGGTAGACCGACCCGAAAATGAGCGGGATCGACAGTTTCGCCGTGCCTCCGCTGACCGGCATTGAGATGCCCGGTGCGCTCAACCCGGCGGCGTCGACCGTCGTATCGCTGCCGGCATTGCTCCACCCTGCCGCCCACCCGCTGCCGCCATTTGCGCCATTGAAGCTGCCGGCCGGATAGGCGAAAGGCTCGTAGGCGATCAGCGTCGATTCATAGGCGCCGATGTCGGTGGCGCCCAGGCGTGGGGCACCGCGGGCATCGGTGCTTGGGGCGCCGGTGGCCGAGCCGGCATTGATAGCCGGGCTGCCGGGCAGCAAGGCGTGGGTCTTGGTCGGTCCGCCGTTGAACTGCAATGTACCCAGCAGCGGGTCGAGGGGCGTGGCGAGTGAGCCGTTGAGGTCGCCTGCGGCCGCCAGACCGGCAGACCCGTCACTGTCGAGGTTGTAGCCCAGGGACGTCAGTGTGCCGGAGGCATTGCCGCCGGTGTTGATGGCGAGAATGGTGTTGCGCAACGTGACGCCAGCCGCGCCTTGCTTGTGGATTCCGCTGCCGGTGTTCGCGCTGTTGTAGGCGATGGTCGAATTGACGATCGATATGTCGCCGCGGGCGAGGACCGCGCCGCCCTGAGCAGTTGCGCTGTTGCCGCTCAAGGTGGTGCTGGTCAGGGTCGCGGTTGCTGAGTTGTTGAGGTAGAGCGCGCCGCCGTTATTGGCGGTATTCGCGTCGATGGTGACGCGATCGAGCATGAGTTGCCCCGAGACGAACAGGGCACCGCCATTGCCTGAGGCGTGGTTGCTGCTCAAGGCGAGGTCGCGCGCATTGAGCGTGCCGCTCCCGTCAACGTAGATTCCCGCGCCGTCGCTGGCACTGCCGTTGCGGACGGTGAGGCCGGCAACCGTGAGGGTGGTGCCTCGCACATCGAAGACACGATCCAGGGCGGCGCCGTTGATGATGGTCGCGGCGGCACCCGCCCCTTCGATAGACAGGGTGTCGGTGATGTCGAGGTCGCCCGTGCTTGCGGCGTTCTCGTTGATGCCGGCGCGCGCCAGGCTGTAGGTTCCTGCCCCCAGCGCGATTGCATCCGCTCCCGCGGTGTTGTTGGTCGCGATGATGGCTTCGCGCAGCGAGATCAGGCCGTCCGCCCCCTTGTTCGCCAGCAGGGCGGCGATCGAGGTGGTGTTGCCGTCGACGACATCGTTGGTGGTGGTGACGGTGAGCTTCTGGTTGCCGAAGGCCAGCACGAAGGCGTCGCCGCCGCCGTTGTGCGTGGTGTCGTAGGCGCCGCTGGTGATCTGCTGCAGGTTGTTCGACCCGGTGCCGCCGGCGATGTATACGCGATCGGCGGCGTCACGCGTGATCGCGTAGCCGATGTCGTCGGCGCTGCCGCCCAGGTAGGTTGAGTACACCAGGCTCGAACCGAGGGAACCCAGGGTGGCGTAGAACGCGTCGTAGGTACCGCCCGCGTGGGCTGCCTGCGCGGCGTCTGCCGTGGTCGAAAAGGAACCGGTGGTCGAGCCGGTGAGATGCACGCGCCCCAGGGTGTCGACGGCGATGTCGGTCAGCAGATCCTCGCCCGCGCCACCCAGATAGGTGGAGTAGATCAGCGAGGCGTTGCCCGACAGGGCCGGATCGAAACTGGCGACGAACGCGTCCCAGGGCCCGCCGCCATAGGTCGTGTCGTAGGCGCTCTTGGTGGGCAAGCCGCTGCCGGCCGACGACCCGCCGACATAAATCCTCCCATTTGCACCAATCGCGATCGCCGACGCGTTGTCGGTGCCGGTGCTGCCGAAATAGGTGGAGTACGTAAGGGCGCTGCCGGCTGCGTTGAACACGGCGACATAAGCGTCCCCGCCGCCGTTGACGCTGGAGTCGTAGGCGTTGGCGGTGGTCGGCAGGTCGCTGGAGCCGGTGTAGCCGGCGACATGGGCCTTGCCCGCTGCGTCGACCGCGACGTCGAACCCGTTCTCGCCGCCGCTGCCGCCGAGGTAAGTGCCGAAGACGCGCGAGGCCGCGCCGGTCAGGCTCGGATCGAACTTGACCAGGAACGCATCCGTGGTGCCGCCAAGCGTGGTGTCGTAGGCGCCTGACGAGGCGATCCCGGAAGACGAGTCGGTGTCGCCGGTGACATAGGCGTTGCCGGCAGCGTCGAGCGCGACCGCGTAGCCGTAGTCGCCGCCGCCGCTGCCGCCCAGATAGGTCGAGTACAGGAGCGCTGTGCTTCCGGCGTTGAGCTTGAAGAAGAAGGCATCCTGCGCGCCCGCGCGGGCGCTCTGGAACGCGCCTGAAGTCGGCAGATTGGTCGAAGTCGTGTAACCGGTGACGTAGGCATTGCCCGCTGCATCGATGGCGATGTCCTGCGCGGAATCGGTACCGGAGCCGCCGATGAAGGTGGAGTAGATGACAGCGGTGCCGGCGGCGTTGAGCTTGGTGACGTAGACGTCGGTGCCGCCGTTGTGCGAGGTGTCGAAGGCGCCGGTGGCAGTCGGAAAAGCGGACGAAGCGGTTTCGCCCGTGAGGTAGACGTTGCCGGCGCCATCGACCGCGATGCCCCTGGCGCTGTCGAACCCGGAACCGCCCAGGTAGCTGCCGTAGACCAGCACCGGGTCGATCACCAGGGTGCGGCTGGCGTCGTAGGCGCCGATGTCGAAACGCACGCGGCCGTCCTCGCCGAGTGCATAGCGGCTGGCGACGGCCTCGCGGCCGGCAGCGCCGTCCTGGTAGCTGACCGGCGCGGTGAAGCGCAGGCTGCGCGACCCATCGGCGCCGGCCAAGGTCAGGTTGAGCGCGCCGTCGGGATCGATGGCGAGGCTCTGGACGCCCTCGAACTCGAGCGCGATGCGGCGCCAGTCGGCGCCGGCGGCGACGATGAAGTCGTACTGCAGCGAGCGTTCGCTGCCGTAGTAGCGTAGGTCGATGCCGTCGTAGACGCCGTCGTAACGCACCGAGGCATGGTTGGCGACATCGCGCAGCCAGGTGTCGGCACTGCCAACTAAGTAGTTGCTGCGCGAGGTCACCTGGCCCTCGGCGTGCGCGCTGGCGTCGTCGCGAGCGCCTGCCAGGCGCATGGTCACGACGTGGCTGCTTTGGCCGTCGCGCAAGAGCATGCTGGCGTTGCCGTCGGCGAGCGCGATGCCGACGCCGTTGCCGCGCGCGATGAAGTCGACCGAGGCGTCGGCCTGGCCGGCGTTGATCTCGAAATTGAGGGGCAGGGTGCCGGTCGGGATGGTCTGCGTTGCGGCAGCGGCAGCGGGCGGCGACCCGCTTGCCGTGGCGACCTCTGCCGGCGGCATGGCCGTATAGTCGCCGGCGGCGTCGAGAACGCGTGTCTGGGAAGCGGAGTCGTCGAGGTCGGCGGCGTCGGCCAGCATCAGGCCGGCAGCCAGATCCGCCGCGTACAGGATGCGCGGTTCGAGCGGTTCCGCCAGCAGCAGCGCGGCGCTCGTGCGGCGTTTCTTACGCCACCACATCGCGTTTTTTCCTGTGCCGGAGTTTCACTTCACACCCTGGGTCGCTGCGCGGGCGGCGCCGACAGGGAGCGGTCGATGCGCAGGGGCAAGCCGCTCCCGGTGGCAGGTGCGCGCGCCGGGGTGCGGACCGCCGGCTCCGCTTGCCGCAGCTCCGGGGCCCTCTCCGGCTGGTAGCTGGCCGGCCGCAGGCCGCTTCTGGCCGGTTCGCGCGCCTCCCTCCCCGGGGTGACGCCGGACGCATCCGTGACCGGTGCCCCCAGGGTTGCCTTGCAGCGCAGGCCTGCCGGCAGGCGACCGCCGGGATTGGGCAGGGAAAGACGCACGCGAAAAGTGTTGGAAACGCCGTCGACAAGGCGGTCGATCAATGTGACCCGAGCTTCGCGCGGCGCAGCGCCGGGGAAGTCCGGGGTCACCGACACGGCCGCGCCTGGCTTGAGCGTGCCGAACAACGCGGCCGGCAGGACGACCTCGACCCGCAGTGGATCGATCGTGGCGACCCGGAAGAGCGGCTTTTCCTCGACCCGTTCGCCGACCGACAGGTAGCGGTCCGCGACCACACCGTCGTTCGGCGCGCGAATGGTGCGCAGGCCAAGCTGTGCCCGAGCCTGTTCGAGTTCCCGTTCCGCGGTGGACCGCGCCTCGCGTGTCTGCGCCAGCCTCTCGAGGGCAACGCTGGCCTCTGCCCGGGCCTGGTCGAGGGCCTGGGGTGCCAGGAACTGGCGCGCCACCAGGTCTTCCGCGCGGGCCAGCTTTTGCTGCGCGAGGGCCGCATTCGCGGTCGCGGCGCTGGCTTCCGCGTTGGCCAGCGCGCGGCTGGTCGCCACCTTGACGGCCGCCTGTTCGACATCCGAGCGCAGTACCGCCAGCACCTGGCCGCGGCGCACGCTGTCGCCGCGTTCGACGTGCAGCGCGGCGATGATGCCGATCACCGGGCTGCCGACTTCGGCCACATGATGCGGCTCGATCAGGCAGCCCAGGGGTTGGGACGCGGCGTTGGCCCGGGGGAACGCGAGGCAGGCAGCCACGAGGAACAGAAGGCGTGCGGTGGAATTCATGATGCGGTCCTTTGGCAAAAATCGAGTTCGCGTTCGCGCCTGATGTCGAGTTCGAGCAGCCGGCGGCGCTGCGCGGCGCGGTGGTGTTCTTCCAGCCATTGCGGGAGGGCGGTTGTCAGGTGCAGCAGCCACGCCGGGAGGCTGGCGTGGCGCGCGGCGAGGCTCAGCCACCAACGCGGCAACCAGCGCGCAAAGAGCGGGGAGTCGAGCGACAGCATGATGTCGACGCTGCCGGGCTCGCCGTTGCGCGCCGCGCGGCCGATGAACTGGCGGTCGATGCGGCGCGCACCGTTGTGCTGACACAGGATGACCTTGAGTCCGCCGCGCTCGGCGACACCGTGGCCGAGCCGGATGTCGGTGCCGCGCCCGGCCATGCTGGTGGCCACGGTGATGCGGCCAAGCTCGCCGGCCTGCGCGACGAGTGCGGCCTCGGCCTGGTCCTGCCGGGCGTTGAGCACCGCGTGGGGCAGTCCGGCGTCGGCCAGCGTGCACGACAAGGCTTCCGACTCGGCGACCGAGGCCGTGCCGATGAGGAGAGGGCGGCCCGTCGCGTGCACTTCGCGCGCGCGCCGCACCACCGCGTCCCGGAGCGCGGCGCCGTCGGCATGGAGCACAGGACGCGAGCAGGTGCGCAAGGACGGCGTGCGCGGCGCGATCGACTCCACCGCCAGGCCGTAGACGGCGCCGAGTTCGCGCCTGGCGCCGGAGAGCGTGCCGCTCATTCCGGCCAGGCGCAGGTAGCGCCGGAAAAAGCGCTGGAAAGTGATTTCCGCGATGGTCTCCAGGGCCGCGCTCGGCGTGCAGGCTTCCTTGATCTCGATTAATTGCTGCAGGCCGCGCGACCACGCGCGACCCGGCGCGGTGCGGCCGGTGTGGTCGTCGACGATCAGCACCTTGCCCGCGCGCACGACGTAGTCGCGGTCGCGCCGATAGACGTGGAGCGCGCCCAGGGCCAGGCAGACGATGTTCTCGCGGTGGCGGCGCTGTTCGCCATAGCGTCCGGGTGCGGCCGGCCAGGCGGCGACCTTGTCGGCGCCGGCAGCGGTCAGCGTCGCGCGCCGGTCAGGCTGAACCTCGAAGTCCGCGTCCTGGCTGAGCGTCTGCGCCAGCGCCAGGGCGCCGGCCAGGAAGGCTGCCGAGTCGGCCGACTGCGCCCCGCG
Organism: Burkholderiales bacterium; assembly: GCA_016790635.1. GTDB lineage: Bacteria > Pseudomonadota > Gammaproteobacteria > Burkholderiales > JAEUOS01 > JAEUOS01. The sequence goes on along the minus strand of JAEUOR010000036.1, from coordinate 135,352 downwards.
GGAAAGCACCAGGGGCATGCCGGCCTCGTCGATGAGGACCGTATCGGCTTCGTCGATGATCGCCATGCACAAGCCGCGCAGGACCGGTGCGGCCGCTGCGCCGTCGCTCGCGGAGAGGCGCCGCGCGCGCTGCCGCAGGTCGCTCATGCCGCGCGGGCGGCACAGGGTGTCGCGCAGGTAGTCGAAGGCGAGTTCCTTGGCAGAGCAGTAGGTGATATCGGCACGGTAGGCGCGGTGCCGCGCTGCGCGGTCCATCGGCTGGGTGACCGCATCGGCGCGCAGGCCGAAGACGCGATAGAAAGAGGCGAGTTCCCGGGCATCGCGTGCGGCCAGGTAGTCGTTGGCCGTGATCACGTGTACCGGTATGCCGCCCAGGGCCGCGACGGCGGCGGCCATGGCCACGGCGACGGTCTTGCCTTCACCGGTCGCCATCTCGGCCAGCCGGTTGTCGAGCATCACGCGCGCGGCTTCGATCTGCGTGGCGTAGGGCTTGAAGCCAAGGGCCTCCTCGCTCGCGAGGACAGCCAGCGCGAAGGCTTCGAGCAGATTGGCCTCGTCAAAGCCCTGCCGTGCGAGGTTGGCGCGCAGCGCGGCCGCGTGACGCGTCAAGTCAGGGCCTGCGCAATCCTGGCGCGCAGTCGCGTGCGCGAGGACGCGCAGGGCAAAGCGCCGCCGGCGCGCGGCCGGCCATCCGCTGGCGTAGCGGGCCAGTCCCTGCCAGGCGCGGTCGAGACGCGCAATGATTCCGCGCGGCGCAGGATCCGCTGCGCGCTCCGGGTAGTCTCCCCAGAGGACGCCGGGCATGGGCAGGGCCGGCGAGGCGGACGTCAGTGTCGCGAACATGGTTTCAGGCCTGGCCGGCGGGATTGAAGTGCCGCAGCATGAGCTGGCGCGCCTCGCGCAGCCAGCGCATGCCGAGCGGCTCGAAGCCGAGATCGAAGCGCACCCAGACCCGGCCGCCGATGCGCTCCGGCAGGCGCGCCGCAACGGCCAAGTCGAGCAGGAAGACCGGTTCCATCGTGCGCCTGCCGTCCTTGTCGGCCGGGTCGGTCGCGAAGCGTCCGCCGGCGCGATCGCCCAATGCCGCGCTCGGCAGGTCCCGGGTCGCCGCCGGCGGCTCGCGTTCGAGCAAAGCCGGCAGCGCCACACCGGCGGCCTCCGCCAGGCGGATCTCGACGCCGCGCGCGCGCGCGTGGACCAGCTGCGCCTCGGTCTCGGAAAGCACCGCGCGCACGTTCGCAGGGCCGGCCTCGAGGATGTATCCCAGCATGGTCCCCTTGGCGGCGAAGCTGCCCGGCAGGTCGGCGGCGCGCGGCAATACCAGGCGTCCGTCGCTGTGCCCCCGCACCTGGAGTTGTGCCAGTTGTTCCTCGCTGCGCGCCAGTTCCGCCTGCACGCGCGCGATGTCCTCGCCCAACTGGGTTGCTTGCAGCGGGTCGCGCATCAGCGCGACGTACTGCTGGGCCTTGAGGCCTGCCAGCTGGCTCAGCTTTTTCTCGGCCTCCGCCGCGTGCGCCGGTTCGTGCAAGGTGAGCAGTACCTGGCCGGCCTCGACTTCGGTGGCATCCGGCGTCGCCAAAGCCGCGATGAAGCCGGCGGTCTCGGTACGGACCTGCGCGTGTTCCGGCGGCCACACCACGCCCTGTGCCACGGTGGAACTGGGCAGCGGCAGGGCGAAGAGCAGGAGGCCGGCCAAAGCGGCTGTGCCCGCGACGATGGCCAGGGCGCGCCGTCTGGTCGCGGCCGGCAGGGCGGCGCTCGATATCTCCGCGAGTCCGGCGAGCGGGCGGCGCACCAGCCAGGCGCCGAATGCGAGCGTGACCAGTACGCCCAGGAGCCAGGATTTCGATCCCACCCACAGCACCAGTGCGGCGATGAGGACGACGCGATAGGCCCAGGACAAGGGCGCGTAGGCGAAGAGCCATTTGCGCTCGCCCGGCGCGATGAACGAGGCCGGCACACCGGCCTCGCCCAGGAGGACGCGGCGCGCCAGCGCGGACCACCAGGCATTGCTGCGCAGGGCCAGGTTTGGCAGGTCGAGGGTATCGGTGAGGACGTAGTAGGCATCGAAGCGCAGCAGCGGGTTGCCGTTGAAGAGCAGGGTCGAGACCGTGCAGATGAAAAGGACGATGAATGCGCAGTCGCGTACTCGCCCGGGTTCGACCGCCAGCCAGACGGCTGCGGCAACTGCGGCGATGGCCAGTTCGGCCATGATGCCCGCGGCGCTGACGGCGATGCGCTGGCCGCGCCGGTCGAAGCCGCTGGCCGCCGACGCGTCGACCCAGGGCGCCGGGGTGAAGAAGAGGAGCGTGATTCCCGTGGCGTGCACGGCGCCGCCGAAGTGCCGTACCGCGAGCGCGTGCGCCAGTTCATGCACGGCCTTGATTGGCGGGTAGCACAGCCAAAGGAGAAGCAGTGTGCCGGGGGCGTCGAGGAGGGCTGCCCCTGCGGCGCGCAGCGCCGGGAGGTTGACCGCGCAGGCGATCGCCGCGAAACCGACGCACAGCGCCCAGAAGGCAAGGAAGGCCGGACGGAACAGCATGCGCGTGCGCGGCGCGAGGCGGTCCAGCAGGAGCGTCGGGTCGATAGCGCTCAGCTTGAGCGCGAGCGGATTGATCCAGGCGCGGCGGCGCCGCCGCGCCTCGCCGTCGTGCCGTTCGAACATGGCCGCGAGGTTGGGCGCGGCGTCGAACTGGAGCGCCGCGGTGCGCGCCAGGCGGGTCAGGAGCTGCAGGATGTCGTCCTGCGCCGGTGCGGCGTCGCCCATGGTCTCGATCAGGTGGTGCCAGATCTCGTCGACGCTGTGCTTGCCGTCGCAACGACCGGCAAAGGCCCAGGCGGCCGGGTTCAGGCGCACCTGGCGGCCGGTCGTCGGATCGCTGAGCACCTGCCAGACCTGGCCGCGCACGACCTGGCGCGCCACGCCCACGCGCGCGTCCAGGCGCGGGCGCAGGTTCGCGACCCGATACCAGGCGGACGACATCAGTGGCGACACGGTGCTCATGGCGTCAGCGACCAGAGCGCGAGGCGCAGCCAGTCCTGCGCGCGGTGGGTCAGGATCCACAGCAGGGAGCGCTGGCCGGCGTCGAGCTTGGCCACCCCGCGCAGCCCCGGCCGCAGCGCCTGGCCCTGCGTGTCGAGCGCGGACTCGACCTCGAAGAAGTTGCGCCCCTCGGCGGTCGTGGCGGACGGGATCACGCGTACCACGCGCAGGTCGAAGCTGCGGTCCGGGGCCGTGGCCAGCACCAGCCGGCCGGTCTGGCCCGGCGTCACCGCGCCGATGTCGGCCTCGTCGACTTCGATGATCAGGCGAAAGCCGCCGGCCGGAGAAATCGTCAGCAGCACCTCGCCGCGCTGCACCGGCGCGCCGAGATTTTGTGTCAGGTCACCCTTGATGACCACGCCGTCGAAGGGCGCCTGGATCTGCGCGCGTTCGAGCTGACCTTCGATCAGGTCGAGCATGGCCTGCGCTTCGGCGGCCTTGGCCTGATGGATCACCATCTGGGCGCGGTCGGCGCGGGCCATCGCGCCGCGGTATGCGTTTTCGTGCTGGCGCACCTCGCTTTGCCGGCGTCGCTGCTCGAGTTGCAGGTCCTCGCCGGCGAGCGCGGCCAGTACCTGGCCGGCGTGCACGGTGTCGCCGGCGCGCACGTTGGCACGCTGCAGGAAACCGTCCGCCGGCGCCGAGATCACCCGCTGCACCGAACCCTCGAGGCGCGCCGGCGCGCTGACCCGATAGTCGATCGGCACCGCGCCTGCGGCGAGAACGGCGGCGAGGGCCCCGGCGGCAGCCAGCTTCGCGCCTGCGTGTCCAGGAGCGATCAGCGCGGCGCCCAGGTCGCGCAGCCCATGCGCCAGGCGTTTCCACCAGGGGCGGGTCGCGGCGCGCTTGAGTTCGAAGAGCGGCGCGGCAAAGCAGGCTGCGTCCTCGCACAGGGCGATTTCGCGCGGCGCGAATGCCGGCGCCGCGCGCTCGAGGGTCAGCGCACCGATGATGCGGCCGGCGCTGATGAGCGGGATCGTCAAGACCGCCGCTGCGCCGCTCGCCCCCAAGCGCTGGTGGGCGACGCTGATCGCCGGCGCACCGGCCGCTGCCTGCGGATGGATGATGGTGGTACGCTGGTCGAGGGCTTCGTTCATCGCCGCCTCGACGGCGGCCGCGGCGGCGCCGCGCACCTCCGTGCCGCTGGCGCAGGACAGCGCCAGCAGGCGGATGGTGTCGCGCTCGGACAGGCCGAGGCAGACGCGTTCGCAGGCCAGCGCCTCGGCCAGTTCGGCAGCGAAGGCGGTGGCGGCCTGATCGAGGCGCGCGTGCGAGAGCAGTGTCGCCTGCAGGCCCAGGACCAAGGCTGCCGTGCCGTCGCCGGCACGGAAATCCGTGGCCTGGCGCGGCGATGCCTCGAGTGGCGGCAGCGCGAGGTCAGACACGCGGTCGGCCGCTTTCCATGGTGGTTGCCGGCCGGCGTACGGCGGTGGCGAGCGGACTGGGGAATGCCATTGGTTCGTGATCTCCCGAGGGTTCTTCGAGCGCAATTCATGTGTGCGCACGACGTCCTCCCCGCCGGACGGCAACGGCCATGGGCCGGCCGGCTCCAACGGAGGGACCCACGCCAATAATCCCGCGGGGCGGGGCGCGCGAAAGCGTCGAGTTGAGGGGTGTTTCGGGCCTAGACGGGGGATTGCGGCGGCCACCGCGCGAGCGCGCAGTCAGGCGACGCCAGGCGGTCGCCCCGCGCCAACACCGATACCTACTCGGCGCTGATCCCTGCCTGCTTGACGATGCGCTCCCACAGCACGAACTCGCGCTCGATGCGCTGCGCGAGTTCCTGCGCGGTCGAAGGGATGGCGTCCATGCCGTGCTCGCGGACCTGTTCGCGCACCTGGGGGTCGGAGAGGGCGCGCACGATCTCGCGCGTCCAGCGCTGCGCAATCTCGGCGGGCATCTTCGGCGGGCCGACGAAGGCGTACCAGTTGGAGACTTCGTAGCCGCGCTGGGTCTCGCCGATGGTGGGCACCTCCGGCAGGGCTTCGCTGCGCCTGGGGCCCGTGACGGCCAGCGCGCGGATCTTGCCGGCCCGGATCTGCGGCACCGCGGAGGGTGCCGATGCGAACAGTGATTGCACCTGCCCGCCGATCAGGTCGGTCATGGCCGGGCCGCCACCCTTGTAGGGAACGTGGGTCATGTCGACCTTGGCGATCGACTCGAGCAGCGCACCGCTCAAGTGGCCGGTACCGCCGATGCCCGAAGTGCCATAGGCCATGGCGCCGGGCCTGACACGCGCGAACGCCAGGTAGTCGTCAAGCGACCGAAACGGCAGCGCGGCGTTGACCACCAGCACGTTGGGAAAGGTGACCGCGGCGGAAAGCGGAGTGAAATCGCGCCGCGGGTCGTAGCCCAGGCGCTTGGTGATGTGCGGGGCGACCGTGAGCGGGCCGATCGCCGACAGGTGGATGAAGTGGCCGTCGGGATTGCCGCGCGTGGCCAGTTCGGCGGCCAGGTTGCCGCCGGCGCCCGGCTTGTTCTCGACATTGACGGGTTGGCCCAGTTGCTCGGACAGGCGCTTGGCCAGGAGGCGCGCGGTGATGTCGGTGCCGCCGCCGGCGGCGAATCCGACCGAGATCACGACCGGTCGGGAGGGAAACGCGCCCTGCGCCGTGGCCGTGGGCAGCCATGAAGAAGCGGAGATGGCAGTCAGTACGACAAGCAGGCGCGAGTGACGGAACATGCCGATGGCCTCCTCAGGACTTCTTGCCGCTCACGCGTTCGAAGATGGGCATGACCTGCGGCAACTGGCGCTCGATTTCCTGGATGCGTGTGTCCGAGGCGGGGTGGGTGGACATCCACTGCGGCGGCGCGCCCTTGCTTGCCTGCTGCATCTTGCGCCACAGCGTGATGCCGGCGCGCGGGTCATAGCCGGCGCGCGCCGCCAGCTCCAGGCCCACGGTGTCGGCCTCGGTCTCGTCATCGCGCGAGAACTTGAGCGAGAGCAGGTTGGCGCCCGCGCCGAGCGCCATGTTGCCGGCATTGCCCAGTCCCAGTGCCTGCGACAGGATGTTGGCGCCGATGTTGGTGGCCGCCGCCTTGCCGGCGCGCTCGCGCGCGTGCTCGCGCAGCGCATGCGCGACCTCGTGGCCCATGATCATCGCGACCTCGTCGTCGGTCAGTTTCAGGATGTCCAGGATGCCGGTGTAGAAAGCGATCTTGCCGCCGGGCATGCAGAACGCGTTGATCTGCTTGCTGCCGATCAGGTTGACTTCCCACTTCCATTGGTTGGCGCGTGAGTTCCACTTGGCTGCGTGCGGCAGGATTTTCTGCGCGATCGCGCGCAGCCGCAGCAGTTGCGGGTGGTTGTCCGGGGCCAGCGCCTTCTGCTTGGCGGCCTCCTGCAACATCTGCGCATACTGTTGCGCAGCGGCGCGCTCCATCTGCTCGGCCGGGACGAGTTTGGTGAATGATGACGTGCGGCCGACGTCGACGCCTTCGCGCGGCGGCTGGTTCTGCGCGGCCGCGACGCCGGCCAAGGCGGCGAGGGCCAGGAAGATCGGAAGCTTCATGATGGGCGGCGTAAGGAGGCTCAAAGAAGGCGTTTGACGAAACAGGATAGCGCAATAGGTGGGAGCGCCCCGTCCCATGTCAAGTGCCGCGCAGCCCCTGCACCCAGCGCGCGTAGAGCGCGTCGAGCACACGATGGATGCGCGCCGTGCGCATGTCGAGCTCGCGCAGGATTTCTGCGACCGGCTGGGAGCCGGGAGCGCCGCGCGCCACGTCGCGGGCGATGGCTCCCGCGGCCGTTTGTGCCCAGCCGCGCACTGCGTCTGGCGCGGTCTCGAAATGGCATTGCAGGCCCAGGTGGCGGTCATCGAGCACGAAGGCCTGGTGTTCGCAGTGCCGGCTCGAGAGCATGAGGCGCGCCCCTGTCGGCAGGCCGAAGGTCTCGCCGTGCCAGTGCAGGGTGGGTACCGGGCCGGTTGCAAACTCTCCCAGCCATTCGCGCGCCAGCGCGGCATCGCGCACCTCGAGTTCGCCCCAGCCGAACTCGCGCACCGGGTTGCGCGTCACAGGCTGACCGAACGCGCGCGCCATCAGCTGCGCGCCCAGGCAATGTCCGGCCACGGGGATGCGCGGCGCAGCGCGGCGGATCAGCGCGCACTCGGCCTCGACCCAAGGCAGGGGATCATTGACACTCATGGGCCCGCCCAGGACGACCAGGCCGGCAAAGCCGTCCGGCGAGTCCGGGACCGGGTCGCCGGCGCTGATGTCGATCAGCGTGAACGCGATGCCGCGTTCGGAGAAGAACTGCGCGATGCGCCCCGGATTGCCCAGGGGGCTGTTCTTGAGGATCGCGACCGGCGGCGCGCGACCGACTCCCCCGTTGCGCTGGTGTTCTTCCGTGATCATCGACGAAGCATACCTGCTGGCGTGACAGCGCCCCGCCATGCAAGGCCAGGCCGTCGCCGCGTGCCCGCCGGCAGGCCTTAGACTCGGGCGATGTCCTGGCGCGACCTGACCCAAGTCTTTGCCAGTCGCAGGATCGGCATCCTGCTGCTGCTGGGCTTTTCTTCCGGATTGCCCTTAGCGCTCACCACCGGCACGCTGCAGGCCTGGGCGACGGTCGAGGGCGTGGACGTCAAGACCATCGGTTTCCTCACCCTGGTGGGGTCGGCGTACACCCTCAAGTTCCTGTGGGCGCCGTTCATGGATCGCTACGTGCCGCCGCTCCTGGGGCGGCGGCGCGGCTGGATGCTCGTGACGCAATTCGCGCTCATCGCCTCGATCGCGGCGATGGGCTCGCTCTCGCCGCGCGACGCGGTCGTCGCGCTGGCCCTGATGGCGGTGCTGGTGGCGTTCTTCTCCGCCTCGCAGGACGTGGCCTTCGACGCCTATCGCACCGACGTGCTGGCCACGCGCGAGCGCGGCGCCGGCGCGGCGGTGTCGGTGCTGGGCTATCGCCTGGCGATGCTGGTCTCGGGCGGTCTGGCGCTGGTGATCGCTGACAGCTTCCTGGGCTGGCGCGCCACCTACTGGCTGATGGCGGGACTCATGCTCATCGGCGTCGTCGCGACCTGGTTCGCCCCGGAGCCGGAGGTCGCGCCGGTCCCGCCGCGCTCGCTCGACGAGGCCGTCATCGCGCCGCTCAAGGACTTCTTTTCGCGTTCGGGTGCGCTGTTCGTGCTGGTCCTGATCGTGCTCTACAAGCTCGGCGATGCGTTCGCCGGCAGCCTCACGACGACCTTCCTGATCCGCGGTGTCGGGTTTACGGCCACCGAGGTCGGCGCGATCAACAAGATCCTCGGGCTGACCGCGACGATCGTCGGCGCGCTGGCCGGCGGCGCGCTCATGACGCGCCTGTCCCTGTACCGCTCGCTGATGCTCTTCGGCATCCTGCAGGCGCTCACCAACTTCGGCTTCTGGGTGCTGGCGGTGACGCCCAAGGCCACGCTGTCGATGGCGACCGTGGTGGCGCTGGAGAACCTGTGCGGCGGCATGGGGACCGCGGCCTTCGTCGCCTTCCTGATGGCGTTGACGCGCGTGCGCTATTCGGCCACCCAGTTCGCGCTGCTCTCGGCGCTGGCCGCGGTGGGCCGCACCTACATCGCCGGACCCAGTTCGGGCGTGCTGGTGGCCCAGTACGGCTGGGCAAGTTTTTTTCTTTTTACCGTGGCGGCGGCGCTGCCGGGCCTGGCGCTCCTGCGCTGGCGCCGTGCCGACATCGAGGCGCTGGATGCCGAGGGGCAGGCGGGCGGGCTTGCGCCGCCAGCCGCCGCGTCTCAGACGGAGACGCGGTAGATCGCCAGTTCGCTTCTGGTGTTGGGATCGCTTTCGACCGGCTGGCCCTCGGCCAGCGCGACGCGCTCGACGACACGCAATCCCAGCTCGGCGCACAGATCCTCGAAATCCAGGAGCGTGCACAGGTGCACGTTGGGGGTGTCGTGCCACTGGTAGGGCAGGGTCTGCGAGACCGGCATGCGGCCGGCGTCGAGCTGGCGAAAGTGCGGCTCGTAGCGAAAGTTCGGGAACGACACGATCGCTTCGCCCCCCACGCGCAGCATGTCGCGCATGAGGCCGCGTATGTTGCGCATCGCCTGCAGGGTCTGCGACAGGATCACGGTGTCGAAGCTGGCGTCCTCGAAACTCATGAGGCCGCCTTCGAGGTTGCCCTGCAGGACGTCCACGCCGTTGGTCAGCGCGGCCAGCACGTTGGCATCGTCGAGCTCGATGCCGTAGCCGCGCGCCGCGCGTTCGCGTCCCAGGAAGCGCAGCAGCGCGCCGTCGCCGCAGCCCAGGTCGAGCACGCGCGCGCCGTGGCGCACCATGCCGGCGATGATGGTGAAGTCGGCGCGCAGCAGGGCAGCCGTGTTCATGCCTGGACCTCGGCGGCGATGCGCTCGTAGTAGGCGCGCACCAGCGCGTGATAGCGCGCGTCCTCGAGCAGGAATTCGTCGTGCCCGTGCGGGGCGTCGATCTCGGCATAGGACACGCGCGCCCGGTTGGCGGTCAGCGCAGCGACGATCTCGCGCGAGCGCGCCGGCGAGAAGCGCCAGTCGGTGGTGAACGAGACCACCAGGAAGCCGACGCCGGCGGCGCTGGCCAGCGCCTGCTTGAGGTTGCCGCCGCAGGCCGCTGCCGGATCGAAGTAGTCCAGCGCCTTGGTGATCAGGAGGTAGGTGTTGGCGTCGAAGTAGGTGGAGAATTTCTCGCCCTGGTGGCGCAGGTAGGATTCGATCTGGAATTCGGTGCCGTAGCCGAAGTTGAGGCCATCGCGCAGGTCGCGACCGAATTTCTCGGCCATCACGTCATCCGACAGATAGGTGATGTGGCCGATCATGCGCGCCACCCTGAGGCCGCGCGTGGGCACCACGCCATGCGCGTAGTAGTGGCCGCCGTGGAACTCCGGGTCGGTGACGATCGCCTGGCGCGCCACCTCGTTGAAGGCGATGTTCTGCGCCGAGAGCTTGGGCGTGGAGGCGAACACCAGCGCGTGACGCACGCGCTCTGGATGCGCGATGGCCCATTGCAGCGCCTGCATGGCCCCGAGCGACCCGCCCATGACTGCCGCGAAGCGCGCGATGCCCAGATGGTCGGCCAAAAGCGCCTGCGCCTCGACCCAGTCTTCGACGGTGACCACGGGGAAGTCGGCGCCATAGGGGCGCCCGGTCTGCGGGTTGGCGTCACGCGGTCCGGTCGAGCCGAAGCAGCCGCCCAGGTTGTTGACCCCGACGACGAAGAAGCGCCGTGTGTCGAGCGGTTTGCCGGGCCCCACCATGTTGTCCCACCAGCCGGTGTTGCCCGCCTCGTCCAGTCCGGCGACATGATGCGACGCGTTCAGTGCATGGCACACCAGCACCGCGTTGGAGCGCGCGGCGTTGAGGCGGCCGTAGGTCTCGTAGGCCAGGTCGAAGCGCTCGATGGTGCGACCGCTGCGAAACCTGAAGGGCGCCTCGAAGCGGGCCAGCGACGACCTGACGACACCTAGCGAATCCGGATCCGGCAAGCTTGCTCCTCAAAACAAAAAACCCGATCGCCTGGCGGCTGATCGGGTTTTGGGGTTCCGGCTTGCGAACCACGCACCTCTTTAGCCGCATTTGTATAGCGCCCGCAATCGGATGACCAAATCGGCGCTGAACTATGATTGTATCTCAGCGGGTGCTGTCGCCCTCGCCGTCGCCGTGCGCCTGCCAGGACTCGCGACGCACACGATTGCGCCGCGCCGCGCCGCGCTTGACCGGGCCGTTGAGCGCGAATTCGTGCAGCTTGGCCAGCACGAAGCGGCGCACCTCCACCGGCAGTCCGGCCGACTCGCGCAGGAAACGCGCGTTGACGCGCTCGGCATCGAAGGCGCCGCCGGCTTCCAGGAGCGGCGACTCGCTGCGGCGCACCGCGTCTACGCCGTCGTGGAACAGGCCCGCGCCCTGCTTCCAGCTGATGGCCGACTCGCCGGGCCGGTGACGGTCGTAGCACAGCTGCATGTGCACGATGGCTCCGCCTTCTTCCCACAGGTACAGGTCGAAGAAGTCACTCTCGAACCAGCGCTTCCGGACCAGCGGATCACCCTGGCGGACCGCAGTGACCTCCTTAAGCATTGAGTTCTTCGAGGAGCGCGCGCAGTTCGCTCGCGTCGGTGGTGGCCAGCATGCGCGCGACCATCGGCCGGACGCGCGCGAGATCGGTCGCGAGCACCCGCTCCTTGACGCTCAGAATCTGTGCCGGGTGCATCGAGAACTGGCGCAGGCCCATGCCCAGGAGCAGGCGGGTCATGGCGAGTTCGCCGGCCATCTCGCCGCACACCGCGACCGGCACGTTGGCCGCTGCGGCGCTGCGGATGACGTGGGCGATCAGGTACAGGACGGCCGGATGCAGCGGGTCGTACAGGCTCGACACCGCATCGTCGGCGCGGTCGATGGCGAGCGTGTACTGGATCAGGTCGTTGGTGCCGATGGACAGGTAGTCGAGCTTGCCCAGGAAGAGCGGCAGGGCCAGTGCCGCGGCCGGGATCTCGATCATCCCGCCGACCTTGACCTGGGGATCGAAGGCTTCGCCCGCGTCGCTAAGCTGCTGCTTGGCTTCCTGGATCAGCGCCAGGGTCTGCGTGACCTCGTGCGCGTGCGCGATCATGGGCAGCAGGATGCGTACCGGGCCCAACGCCGAGGCGCGCAGAATGGCGCGCAATTGCGCCAGGAACATCTGCGGCTCGGCCAGGCAGTAGCGGATGGCACGCAGGCCCAGCGCCGGGTTGAGCGCTGGGCCATCGTGCGCCAGCTCGGCGTCGAGTTGCTTGTCGGCGCCGATGTCCAGCGTGCGGATGGTCACCGGCTGGCCTTGCATCGCCCGCACGACAGCTGCATAGGCCTGGAACTGCTCCTCCTCGTCCGGCAGCGACTTGCGGTTCATGAAGAGGAATTCGGTGCGGAACAGCCCGACCCCGGCGGCGCCGGCGTCGTGCGCGGCCGGCACGTCGCCGGGCAGCTCGATGTTCGCCTCCAGCCCGATCTGCGTGCCGTCGCGGGTCGCGGTGGGCGTGCCCACGATCAGGCGCAGCGCCTGGCGCTCGGCCGCGAGACGCTCGCGCCTGCTTGCGTACTCGGCGATGATGGACGCGTCCGGGGCGACAATCAGCACGCCGGCGCGCCCATCGATGATGATGAGGTCGTCCTCGCGAATCATCTCGCGCGCATGGTGCAGCGCCACCACGGCCGGCAGCGCCAGGCTGCGCGCCATGATCGCGGTGTGCGAGGTCGCGCCGCCGACGTCGGTGACAAAGCCGGCGAACTGGTGTTCCTTGAAGACCAGCATGTCGGCGGGCGAGAGATCGTGTGCCACCACGATCATCTCGGACTCCTGCGACTGCTGGGCACGGATCTTCTGCGTCTTGGTCAGCGCCGACTGCATGGCCGGCTGGGCGCCGATCAAGGCCTTGAGGACGCGCTCGACTACCTGGCCCACATCGTGGCGGCGCTCGCGCAAGTACTCGTCCTCGATTTCGTCGAACTGCGCCATCAGCGCGTCCATCTGCTGGATCAGGGCCCATTCGGCGTTGCAGCGCCGCTCGCGGACGATGCGCAGGGGTTCCTCGGCGAGCATCGGATCGGACAGCAGCATCACGTGCACGTCGACGAAGGCGCCGAGTTCGCCGGAACCGCTGCGGTCGAGTTCGGCGTGCAGCGACCGGAGTTCGCCCTGCACCTGGGCGATCGCCGTGCGCAGGCGTTCCTCTTCCTGGGCGATCTGGCCTTCCTCGACCAGATAGTGCGAGACATCCAGCGATACCTGCGTGATCAGGTGGGCGCGTCCGATGGCGATGCCGTCGGAGACGCCGATGCCGTGCAGGGTGAAGGGCATGTCAGCCGGACCCGCCGGGGCACGCGGGCAGAAGGGCGCGTGCCGGATGGCGCCGCGCTGCCGGGCACATCATCACTTGCCCTCGCCGAACTTGTCGGCGATCAGTTTTTTCAGGCTCTCGAGCGCCGCGGCTTCGTCCTCACCCGTGGTCTCGATCACGATCTTGCTGCCGATGCCGGCGGCCAGCATCATGACTCCCATGATGCTCTTGCCATTGACCCGCTTGGCATTGCGCGACAGCCAGACCTCGCTCTTGTACTGCGCAGCCAGCTGGGTGAGCTTGGCCGAGGCGCGCGCGTGCAGTCCCAGCTGGTTGACGATCTCGACCTCTTCACGCATCGCCACGGGCTGCCTCGCTGACAATATCCACCTGGCCGCGCTGCGCGGCCTTGAGGGCTTCCTCGACGATGCGCTGCGGTGCTTCAGCGGCGAGCGTGAGCGCCTTGACCAGCATGGGCAGGCTGACCCCGGCGACCACACGCACGTTCGCGTCCTGGCCGATACGGGTCGCGGCATTGCACGGGGTCGCACCGAAAATGTCCGAAAAGATCACTGCACCATCGGGGGCGCCGAGTTCGGCCAGCGCGGCGCGCGCCACTGCCACCACCTCTTCGCCACTCTGCGAAGGCGCGACCGGCAGCGCCCGCACGCCGGGCGGCAGCGTACCCAGCACGTGGGCGGCCGCGGCGAGCATTTCCTCGCCCAGGCGGCCATGGGTCATCACGAGAATGGCGGTCATGCGCGCGTGTTGTGCCCTGGGATATGGCAGGGACTATACGGCAACGCTGTCAGCGGCCCGCCGCGGCTTCGAGTTCGTCGATGAACATGCCGGCGACGTTGAATCCGGTCTGGTCGGTGATCTCGCGAAAGCAGGTCGGGCTGGTGACGTTGATCTCGGTCAGGTTTTCGCCGATCACGTCCAGCCCCACCAGCAGCAGGCCGCGCGCGGCCAGGGTCGGCCCCAAGGCTTCGGCGATGCGCCGGTCGGCGTCCGAAAGTTCGCGCGCCACCCCGGTGCCGCCCGCGGCCAGGTTGCCGCGCGTCTCGCCCTCCTTGGGAATCCGCGCCAGGCAATAGGGAACCGTCTTGCCGGCGATCAGGAGCACGCGCTTGTCGCCCTCGCGGATGGCCGGCAGGTATTTCTGCGCCATGATGGTCTCGCGGCCATCGCGGGTCAGGGTCTCGATGATCACCGAGAGGTTGGGCTCCCCGCGCGAGACACGGAAGATGCCCGACCCGCCCATGCCGTCGAGCGGCTTGAAGACCGCCTGGTCGTGTTGCGCGACGAAGGCGCGCAGCAGGTCGGCGCGGCGCGTCACCAGGGTCGGCGCGGTGAATTGCGGAAACTCCGTGATCGCCAGCTTCTCGTTGTGGTCGCGGATCGCGCGCGGATGGTTGAAGACGCGCGCCCCGCGCTCGGCCGCGCGGTTCAGGAGGTGGGTCGCGTACAGGTATTCGAGGTCGAACGGCGGGTCCGTCCGCATGACCACCGCGTCGAACTGCGTGAGCGGCGTGGCCGCCGCTTCGCCCAGCCGATACCAGACTGCCTCCTCCGGCGTGAGGCGCAGGCTTTGGGCGAGCACCGCGACATCGCCGTCGGCCACGTGCAGATCCTCGGCCAGGCCGAACGATAGCGCGTGGCCGCGTCCGGCGGCCTCGGTCATCATCGCGTAGGTCGAGTCCTTGTAGGTCTTGAATCCGGCCAGCGGATCGGCGATGAAGAGGATGTGCATGAGGTCAGCCGCGCGCCGCCCGCGGCGCGGTCTGTTCGAGTTCGTAGGAGGCGGCCAGGGCCGCCAGGCGCGCAATCACGCCGTAGGTGTAGAAGCGGTTGTGCGTGGTCTCGGGGTCGTCTTCGGGCACCGGGGTGGCGCCGGCCGACTCGAAGCCGAGCGACTCGAAGTGCGCGCCCGGTGCGTTCAGGTTTTCGGTCGGCGAACGCAGGGTGTTGACGCGGTAGAAGCTGCCGACGACGAAGCGGTCGATCATGTAGACCACCGGTTCGGCACTGGCGCCGCCGACGCGCTCGATGGTGTGCACGCCTTCCTGGATGATGACCTCGGAGACCTCCAGGCCTTCCTTGCCGACCGCCATCTTGTTGCGCTGCTTGCGATTGAGCCCGACGACCTCGTCGGGCGAAGTCACGCTCATGATGCCCATGCCGTAGGTGCCGGCATCGGCCTTGACGATGACGAAAGGCTCATCCTTGATGCCGTACTCGGCGTACTTGGCGCGGATGCGCGGCAGGATGGATTCGACATTGCCCTTCAAGCATTCCTCGCCGGTGCGCTCGTGAAAATTGATCTGCCCGCAGACGCCGAAGAACGGGTTGATGA
Organism: Burkholderiales bacterium; assembly: GCA_016790635.1. Taxonomy (GTDB): domain Bacteria; phylum Pseudomonadota; class Gammaproteobacteria; order Burkholderiales; family JAEUOS01; genus JAEUOS01. The sequence goes on along the minus strand of JAEUOR010000036.1, from coordinate 120,178 downwards.
GCCAGGGGTCGATGCCGATCTCGGCAGCGAACTTCGCGACCACCTCATCGTAGGCATGGAAGTGATTGGACTTGCGGCGCACCGCCCAGCCGGCGTGCAGCGGCGGCAGCAGGACCTGTCCGGAGAGGTTCTGGAGAATGGCAGGGATGCCGGCTGACAGGTCGTTGTTGAGGAGGATCGCGCAGGGGTCGAAGCCGGCCAGGCCCAGCCGGTCGCCGTTTCGCACCAGCGGCTCGACGGTGATCGATTGCCCGTCCGGCAGGGTCAATTCGGTCGGCGCCTTGACCTCCGGACTGAGCGAGCCCAGGCGGACTTCCAGCCCGGTCTGGCGCAAGATGGTCTGCAGGCGCGCGACGTTCTGCAGGTAGAAGAGGTTGCGCGTGTGGTTTTCGGGGATCAGGAGCAGGCTTTTGGCGTCGGCGCAATACTTCTCGATGGCGGACTGCGCGGCCTGCACGGCCAGCGGCTGCATCTCGCGCGACAGGTTGTTGAAGCCGCCGGGGTAGAGGTTGGTGTCGACCGGCGCGATCTTGAAGCCCGAATTGCGCAGGTCCACCGACGAGTAGAACGGCGGCGTGTGCTCCTGCCACTCCAGCCGGAACCAGCGCTCGACGGCGGTCGCGTTGTCGAGGATGAGCCGCTCGACCTCGGCCATCGGGCCCGACAGTGCCGTCTTGAGGTTCGGAACCTGCATGACCTGCCTCCCCGCATCCGGAATGTTTGTCATCGGGCGCGATTGTAGCCAAACGGCATGGCGCAACCACGAGTGAGCCGCGCGTGACGGAGGCGAGCGGGAAAAAAAAGCCCCCGGGCGGGAAACCGACCGGGGGCTTTGATCCGGGGTCGCCGCGCAAGCGAACCCGGGAGAGGAGAATCAGCTGTGGTATGCGGTCTCGCCGTGCGAGGTCACGTCCAGGCCTTCGCGTTCGCTGTCTTCCGGCACGCGCAGCCCGCCCACCATGTCGATGATCTTGAGGACGATGAAGGCGACGACCGCCGAAAGGACGATCGCGGTCAGCACCCCCTGCAACTGGATCCAGAGTTGCGCCGGTACACCAGGGAAGTCGCTGGCTTCGCCGCACTTGTTGGTGACATAGTTGCAGATGCCGGCGCCGCCCAGGGAGGGCGAAGCGAAGATGCCGGTGGCGAGCGCGCCCCAGATGCCGCCGATGCCGTGCACGCCGAAGACGTCCAGCGCATCGTCCGCACCCAGCATGCGCTTGAGTCCCGACACGCCCCACAGGCACAGGGCGCCGGCGACTGCGCCGATCACCATCGCACCCTTGACGCCGACGAAGCCGCAGGCCGGAGTGATGGCCACCAGGCCGGCGACCGCGCCAGAAGCTGCACCCAGCATCGAGGGCTTGCCCTTGGTCAGATTCTCCAGGAACAGCCATGCCAGGGTCGCCATCGCAGTCGCCACCAGGGTGTTGACGAAGGCGAGCGAGGCGGTGCCATTGGCTTCCAGGTTGGAGCCGACGTTGAAGCCGAACCAGCCGATCCACAGCATGCAGGCGCCGACCATCGTCAGGGTGAGGCTGTGCGGGGTCATCGCTTCACGGCCGTAGCCGATACGCTTGCCGACCATGAAGGCCGCAACCAGGCCAGCAATGCCGGCGTTGATGTGCACCACCGTGCCACCGGCAAAATCAAGCGCGCCCTTGGCCCACAGCCAGCCGGCGCCTTCGCCGACAGCCTTGAGGGTGGCCTCGTCCTTGATCGCGTCGGGACCATCCCAGAACCACACCATGTGCGCCATCGGCAGGTAGGCGAAGGTGAACCAGAGCGCCATGAACCAGAGGACCGCCGAGAACTTCATGCGTTCGGCGAAGGCGCCGACGATCAGCGCCGGCGTGATCGCGGCGAAGGTCAGCTGGAACATCGCGAACATCATCTCGGGGATGTAGACGCCTTTGGAGAAGGTCGCACCCGCACCGCCCAGGTCAACTCCGCTCAGGAAGGCCTTTGAGAAGCCGCCGAAGAACGGATTGCCGGAGGTGAACGCGACGCTGTAACCGTAGATCACCCACAGGACGGCGATCAGGCAGAAGGTCACGAAGACCTGCATCAGGACCGAGAGCATGTTCTTGGAACGCACCAGGCCGCCATAGAACAGCGCGAGCCCGGGGATGGTCATCATGATCACCAGGATGGTGGCGATGTACATGAAGGTGAAGTCGCCCTTGTTGGGCTCAGGCGGTTTGGCAGCCGCCTCGGCGGGCTTGGCGTCGTCCTTCTTCTCTTCAGCCTTGGCCGCCTCGGCCTTGGGCGCCTCTGCAGGCTTGGCTTCATCCTTCTTGGCATCTGCTGCCGGCGCGGCGGCAGGTGCCGCCGCCGGGGCGGTCTGTGCGCGCGCGATGGTCGTGAGCGAACCTGCCGAGAGCAGCAGCGCCGCGGCAAGGCCCATGCTTGTCAGAATCTTTTTCATGTTCTCCCCTGGATCTAGAGCGCTTCGCCGCCGGTCTCGCCGGTGCGAATGCGAATGACCTGCTCGAGGTCGAAGACGAAGATCTTGCCGTCGCCGATCTTGCCTGTATTGGCCGATTTCTCGATGGCTTCGATGACCTGCTCGACCAGTTCGGACTTGACGGCGGCTTCGATCTTCACTTTCGGCAGGAAATCGACGACGTACTCGGCGCCGCGGTACAGCTCGGTATGGCCCTTCTGGCGGCCGAACCCCTTGACTTCGGTGACGGTGATGCCCTGCACCCCGATGGCGCTCAAGGCCTCGCGCACTTCGTCAAGCTTGAACGGCTTGATGATCGCGGTTACCAGTTTCATTTAGATGCTCCCCTAGGAATCGGAGGTAAGTGGCTCCGATGTTCCTATCAGCAGCTTCTGTGCCAACGCCTGTGATTGCCGCGAGCCAGGGACCGCCCCTGCAGGAATTTCATTTCCTGCACTGAGCGTCTGCCTGATCGTCCTGTGCTACCAGGCCAGCGCCCAAGTTGAGCTGCGGAGTGCGCACGCGAATGGTGCGAGCGCCTTGCTTTGGTGCGCGCGGGGATTTTCGGGCACAAAAAAACCGCGCCGAAGCGCGGTTTCGACCGGGTCAGGCGGGTGGTCAGAAGGTCTTGGAGATGGTGAAGACGAAGGCGTCCTTGCTGCCGTCCTTGGTCGATCCACTCGCCGCCCGGAAGGTCTCCGGCGGGGCGAAGCGGTAGTACTGGGAACTGGCGTTGGTGGCCACGTAGGCGACACCCAGGGTGGCCCAGCCGAAATCATAGGCAAGGCTCACCTTGTAATCGGTGTAGTTGAGCCCGCTGTAGTTCTTGACCCGCAACTGGCCGACATGCAGGCCAAGCGTCGCCTTCGGGAAGATCTCGAAGTTGGCGTTCAGGTCCAGGTACCCGGTCCCGCGGGAACCGCCGGACGCGGGGCCGGTGGTGTTGCCGGTGCCCGTGCCGTTGGAATTGATCCCGGCGAACGTGCCGTTGAGCGCCGTGGAATTGATGCCGAAATAGTCGCTCGTCGCATGGTAGTACTTGAGCGAGAACCACTTGTACGAAGCGCCGATGTAGATTTCGGTGTTGTTGTACTCGCTGCCGGTCTTGACGATGCTGGTATTGCCGCCGACGGTGGGGAAGATGTTGTAGCGGGCGCCGGGATAGAAATAGTAGATTGCGCCGATGTCCAGGCCGATGCCGTTGGAAAACTCCGTCTTCCAGCCGCCGTAGAAGTCCATCTCGACGCCGGAGCCGTTGGGGAAGACATTGCCGGACACGCTCGAATTCCAGTTGCCGAAGTACAGCCCGCTGGAATGCGAGTAGTCGAAGCCGCCCTGCAGCGCCGGCAGGTTGTAGGTTTGCGAGATGCCGCGGAACCGGTAGTCCGAGACCACCGCGACGTTGCCGGTGAAGGTGTGCGGCGATTTCGCCTGTGCCTGGACGCTGGTGACTGCGACCGGAGAGGCGAACGCCGAGGCAACTGCCGCGGCGAGTAGGGCTTTACGCATGATCTTCCTTTCTGTTAGCGTAGACAAATCAAGAAAACGTATGCACCGAATCAGGGCGGGCGCACGAAAAAGTGCCTTGTTGCGGTGCGCTTTTTCGTTATTTGCCTTCCCGGAGAGAGGCTCCCAGAGCCAACCTCCGTGATTCCGAGACAGCTACGAAGATTAAATAGCAAGGATGATGCCCATGGCGGTTCTTAACGTCAAAACGATCGAGGAATTGAACGAACGAGTCGTTCGCTTCCTGCAACAGACGCCGGCCGGCGACGTGCAGAAGAATCTCAAGGCTGGTCTTGCGTCCGCGTTTGCGCGCCTCGATCTCGTGACGCGCGAGGAGTTCGACGTACAGGCGCGGGTTCTGGCGCGGACGCGTGAAAAACTGGCTGCTCTGGAAGCGCAGGTGGCCGAGCTCGAACGAGTACGGCGCTCCTGATTCAGCCCCGCTGGCATGAGCCTGGCGACGCTCACCTCCCGCGCGCTGGACGGCATGGCGGCGCCGGAAGTCGCCGTCGAGGTGCATCTCGCGCTGGGCCTGCCCGCGTTCACCATCGTCGGACTGCCTGAAGCCGAGGTCAAGGAGTCGCGCGAGCGCGTGCGTGCTGCGCTTACGACCGGCGGTTTCGAATTTCCCGCACGCCGCATCACCGTCAACCTGGCGCCGGCCGACCTGCCCAAGGAGTCCGGACGCTTCGATTTGCCCATCGCGCTGGGTCTTCTGGCGGCAAGCGGACAGATTCCAGCCACCGCGCTGGCCGGGATCGAGTTCGCAGGAGAACTGGCCCTCGACGGCCAATTGCGCGCCGTGCGCGGCGCGCTCGCGATGGCGCTGGCCGCAGGCTGCGCCGGGCGCGCATTCGTTCTGCCGCGCGCCAGTGCCGACGAGGCCGCGCTGGCACGCGCGGCGCACGTCCTGGCGGCCGATTCACTGCTGGCGGTGTGCGCGCACCTGACCGGGCGTACGCCGATCACGCGTCATGCGCCGCCGCTGCCCGCAGCAAGGGTGACCGGCCCGGACCTGCTGGACGTACGGGGGCAGGCGCAAGCCAAGCGCGCCCTGGAAGTGGCGGCTGCCGGTCGACATTCGCTCCTCATGAGCGGTTCGCCAGGAACCGGCAAGTCAATGTTGGCGACACGCCTGCCCGGCCTGCTGCCGCCGATGAGCGATGTCGAGGCGCTCGAGGCCGCCGCGGTGGCGAGCATCAACGGCACGTTCCGCGCCGCCGACTTCGGCTTGCGGCCGGTGCGCGCTCCGCACCACACCGCGTCCGCGGTGGCACTGGTGGGAGGTGGCGCGGTGCCACGTCCGGGCGAGATTTCGCTCGCGCATCACGGCGTTTTGTTCCTGGATGAATTTCCCGAATTCGATCGGCGCGTCCTGGAGGTGCTGCGTGAACCGCTGGAGTCGGGGCGCGTGAACATTTCCCGCGCCGCGCGGCAGGCTGACTTCCCGGCGCGTTTTCAACTGGTTGCCGCGATGAACCCTTGCCCCTGCGGTTACCTGGGCCATGCTTCCGCGCGCTGTCGCTGCACGCCCGATCAGGTGGCGCGTTACCGGGCGCGCCTGTCCGGCCCGCTCCTGGACCGCATCGACCTGTGCGTCGAAGTGCCGGCTCTCAATGAGGATGAACTGTTGACATCGGCGCGTGGCGAATCAAGCCAGGCGGTGCGCGAAAGAGTGGCGCTGGCGTGGGAGCGGCAGGCGCGGCGCCAGGGGGAGGCCAATGCGCAGCTCGACGTGGCCGGGGTCGAGCGTCACTGTGCGACCGACGCGGCCGGAGAGAAGCTCCTGCGCCAGGCCATCGCACGCCTCAATCTGTCGGCGCGGGCTTATCATCGCGTCCTCAAGGTGGCGCGAACGCTCGCGGACCTGGGCGGCGCCGAACGGGTCGCTGTCGATCACATCGCCGAGGCGATCCAGTTCAGGCGCGCGCTGGACAGCGCCTGAAGCGCGGCGCCTGGTTAGAGAGAGGAAGCATGGCAGACCTGCACATCACCCGGGCGCACTCGATGCCCATCAAGAAGGCACGCGAAGCCGCCGAGGGTTTTGCCCGGCAACTGGACGAAAAATTCGACCTCGAATCGGAGTGGCAGGGCGACACGCTGCATTTCCGCCGCGCCGGAGTGGCCGGCACCCTGGCCTTGTCCAAGTCTTCGGTCGCGATCAACGTCAAACTCGGCCTTTTGCTTTCGGCCTTTCGCGGCAAGTTTGAGGAGCACATCAACGCCAATCTGGACCGAGTTTTCCAGGCGCCGGCGTCCGCCAAGGCGCCCCGCAAGAAGGCCTGATCAGGCAGGGCGTCCTGCGCGGCAGAAGGCACTGGTGCAAACCGCGCTCGCGCGAGCGCGTGACTACTTCAGTGACTCGATCAGGTCGATGTATTCCTGCATCGCTTCGTCTGCCGACTTGCCCTTCAGCCCTGCCCAGGCGTCGAATTTCATGCGTCCGACCATGTCGGTGAAGCCCGGACGCTTGCCGCCGTTGTCGCCCTCGGTGGCCTGCTTGTAGAGACCGTAGATCTGCAGCAGTGTCTGGTTGTCGGGTTTTTCGGGCAGTTCCTTGGACGCGGCGACGGCCGCATCAAAGCTCGCCTTGAGGTTTGCCATGTGTCTCTCCAGGAGCGGCGTGATGGGCCTGCCAGTGTAGCCGATGGTCGCGCGTCGCGAGTTCAGGGCAGGGACTTGGCTGTCGGCGCCGGGCAAGCTGATACCATGACCGACACGTGCCCGCACCGCGGTGGAGATGCCGATGTTGACGCTGGAATCCTTGCTGGAACTTGCGGGCAACCTGCCGCTCAAGCGCATTGCCCAGTGGCTGCCGCTCGAGCGATTGCCTCTGGACAAGATCGTCGGCAACGCGATCGACGCGGCCGGCGAGATGCGCAACCGCGAGCGCATGTCGGCGGTCGACACGGCCTGGTTGCGCATGGATTCGCCGACCAACCAGATGATGATCATCGGGGTCATGATGTTCGACGGGCCGACCGACGTCGAGCGCTTCAAGCGGACCATCGGGGCACGCCTGCTGCGCTACGCGCGCTTCCGTCAGCGGGTGGTGCAGGATGCCACCGGCGCGTACTGGATCGATGATGACAACTTCGACCTCGACAACCATGTCGCCTGCATGAACCTGGCTTCGCCCGGCGACAAGGCCGCGCTGCAGGGTCTGGTGGCGACGCTGGCCGCGCAGGCGCTGGACCACAACAAGCCGCTGTGGTCCATGACGGTGATCGAGAACTATTCCGACTCCGGGCGCACCGGGAGCGCCCTCATCACGCGCATCCATCATTGCATCGCCGACGGCATCGCCTTGATCGGGGTCCTGGGCGCGCTGACAGACAGCACGCCCGACGCCGACGAAAGCGGCATCGAGCCCGAGGCCTTGCGGCGCGCGCGTGAGCGACGCGAGAAGAAGAAGGCCGCGGCGCCCGCGGACCTGTTCGGCGGGCTGGTTGCGCCCGTCGCCGCTGCGGCCAATCGGGCGCTTGGCGCATCCAGCGGATTGTGGGAGATGTCGCAGGAGGCGCTGGCCAATCCCGAGAAGATCGCCGAGGTGGCCAAGGTCGCCGCCGATGTGACCACCGAACTGGCGGCGCTGGCGCTGATGCCGTCGGACTCCGCGACCAGCCTGAAGGGCAAGCCGGGCACGGTCAAGCGGGTGGCCTGGAGCGAACCGCTGCCCTTGGCCGACGTCAAGGCGGTCTGCAAGGTGCTGGGCGTCTCCGTCAATGACATCCTGCTGTCCTCGTGTGCCGGCGCCATCCGCGACTATCTTGAGTCGAAGGGCGAGGCGACCGACGCGGTCGAGGTGGCCGGCATGGTGCCGGTCAACCTGCGCGCCCCCGGAGACGAGCACCGGCTCGGCAACCATTTCGGACTGGTGCTTCTTTCCCTGCCGGTCGGCATCGCCCATCCGTTCGTGCGCCTCTACGAGGTCAAGCGGCGCATGGACGCGCTCAAGGGTTCCTGGCAGGCCATGATCTCGATGGGCATCCTGGGCACGGTCGGCTTCCTGCCGCGTGCCATGCAAAAGCAGGTGCTGGACCTGTTCTCGGCCAAGGCCAGCGCGGTCATGACCAATGTGCCGGGACCGCAGATACCGCTCTATATCGCCGGCCGGCGCTTGGTCCAGCAGATGTTCTGGGTCCCGCAAAGCGGCGACATCGGCGTTGGAATCTCGATCCTGTCCTATTCCGGCCAGGTGCAGTTCGGCCTCATCACCGACAAGAAGTTCGTCGCCGAGCCCGCCCGGATCGTCGAACGCTTCGCGCGGGAATTCGACAAACTGGTCTATTACCTGCTGATCGAGGGTGCGGCCCCTGCGGACCAGGCGCGGGTCCCGCCGAGCGCGCCGGTGCGCAAGCCGCGCGCCGCGCCCGCAGCGAATCCGCCCGCCCAGGGCAAGCGCGCTGCACGGCCTGCGCCGGCCCGCAGCCGGCGCTCCGCGCCGCAAGCGCAGCCAGCCAAGGCATGATCGCGCCCGGGAGCACGCTCTTCGTCTATGGCACCTTGAGACGCGGCGGCAGCAACGACATCGCGGGCATCGCCCCGGGCGCCGGCTTTGTCTCCGCAGCGCGCCTGCGCGGTCGCCTCATCGACCTGGGCAGGTATCCGACCCTCGTGATCGACCCGCGCGCGGGCTGGGTGACGGGCGAGCTGTATTCCGTGCCGCGTGCGGCCTGGGCGGCGCTCGATGCGCTGGAAGAACTGGCCGATGCGACCCGACCGGATGGCGAGTACTTCCGGGTCGCGACTTCGGTGACAGGTGCGCTTGGCGCCGCGCTCGCTTGCCAGGTGTACGTTGCCAATCCGGCGGCGCTGCCTGTGGGAAGAGTGATTCCCGGCGGGGACTGGCTGGCGCACCTGGCGGCCGCGCGCGAGTGCGCTCCTTTTCAGCAACGGTGAACAGACCACGCCGCCCCGCGCGCAAGCCTGTGCGAAGGCTTCAGGACTCGAGGTACTGGCTGGCCAGGCGTTCAAACAGCACTCGCGCATCGCCGACCAGGTAGGGTGCGACCATGCTGATGGCGTGGTAGGCGCCGCGGCTCATCGCGGCGCTGTCGATGGCCTTGCGCGGCGCGCGGACGACCTCGAAACTCAGCCAGTAGGTGGCTACCAGCACCATGTTCTGGGACAGGGCTGCAATCTCGCCGTCGCTGGCGGCCAACTCGCCGGCGTCGCGCATGCCGCGCGCCAGCGTGGCGGCGATGCGCATGCTGTCGGTCAGGATGCGCTGGAAATGGGTCTCGATGACCCGGCTGCGCGTGAGCAGGTCGTTGATGTCGCGATAGATGAAGCGGTACTTCCAGATCAGTTCGAACACCAGGTGCAGGAACAGCCAGACGTCCTCGACCGAGACGCGCCGCTCAGCGGGCGTGGCGAGCAGCGCGTCCATCTCGCGCTCGAAGGCGGCAAAAAGCTCCCCGACGATTTCTTCCTTGTTGCGGAAGTGATAATAGAGGTTGCCCGGCGAGATGTTCATCTCGTCGGCGATGGTGCTGGTGGTGACGTTGGGCTCGCCGAATTCGTTGAAAAGCCGGTGTGAGACCTCGACAATGCGTTCGCGGGTGCGCCGTTTGGGCTTGCGCTGCATGGAAATCCCCTCGCTTCTGTGGGAGAATAGCATGTTGCAAACGTGCAACCCGACGTCCGAGTAATTCAAGAAAAGCTTTTGAATTTATGGGCTTGGGGTTATTCTTTCGACAAATTTCGCACACATGCTGGCAAGGCGTGTCGTTTGGGGTAACACGATGAGACACTCACATTCGCGCAGCCGCGCAAGCGCGGCGCTGCTGGCGCTGCTTCTGGGCGCGATCGCGCAGCCTGCGCTGGCCCAGGATGCCACCCTAGATCGCGCGCGCAGCATGCTCGGCGCCAACCAAGCCAAGGCGGCGTTCGACCTGTTGTCGCCGCTGGAAGACCAGCGTGCCGGCAATGTCGATTTCGACTATCTGCTGGGCGTCGCTGCGATCGAGGCCGGTCAATTGACGCGTGCTGTGTTTGCGCTCGAACGCGTGCTGGCGGTGCGTCCCGACCATCCGCAGGCGCGTGCGGAGATTGCGCGCGCCTACTTCCTGATGGGTGAGAACCGCGCTGCGCGCCAGGAGTTCGAGGCGGTCAAGGCCAGCCGGCCGCCTGCCGAGGTGGTGGCGACGGTCGACCGTTTCTTGTCGGCGTTGGACGAGCGTACGGCCCCGTTTCGCTCCGGCGTGACCGGTTTTCTCGAGGTCAGCGCGGGGCATGATTCCAATGCCAACGCCGCCGCCGGCGGAACCGGCCTCGCGATCCCGGCGCTGCCCGGGTTCGCGTTCAATCCCGGCCTGCGTTCCGACACTTTCCACACCGTGGCCGGCGGCGTCAATGGCCGCTACGTGATCAATCCCGCGTGGAGCCTGTTCGGCAATGCCAACCTGAACCAGCGCTTCAACGGCCGTGCCGACCGTTTCGACACCGGCAGCTACGGCGTCGACGGCGGCGTGGTGCATCGCGCGGGTGCAAACGAATTCACCGTCGGCCTGCAGCAGCAGACCTTCGAAGTCGACAATGCGCGCTTTCGCGAAGCACTGGGCGCTGTTGCACAGTGGCGCCACTCGTTGACCGACCGCCAGCAGATCGCGGTATACGGGCAGGTTACCCGCCTGCGTTACCCGACATCCAGCGTGCGCGACGCCAACCGCGAGGTGATCGGCCTGGCCTGGGCCAATTCCTTTGACATGGCCTACGCGCCGGTCATCTACGCCGGCGCCTACTTCGGGCGTGAGCGCGCGCAGAACGGACTGTTTCCTGAAATGGGTCACCGCGTCCTGGGATTGCGTGGCGGCGGGCAGATAACTTTCAGCGATACCTGGAACGCTTTCGCCAACGTGTCGTATGAACAGCGCCGCTACGGCTCCCCGCAGGCTGCGGACGTGCGCTCGATCACGAGTTTCTTCCCCTTTGGCCGCGCCGACGACGAGTTGAGCGTGCGCATCGGCGCGAACTGGAAATTCGCGCGCAACTGGACCCTGACACCGGCATTGGCGTTTACTGACGCTGACTCGAACGTCAACGTGAGCGACTACAAGCGCACGGTGGGCTCGGTGACGGTCCGCTACGATTTCCGCTGAACGGCGGGGTTTCGCCTGCGACGCAATGCAAACAACGGTAAATTTGCCTGTCGCGGCGCCTGTCGCGCGGGAAAAGTCACAATTTCGGCAGCGATCGTGTTGGCTGGGGCGCCAAGGAGCGCTATGCTGCGGTTGCTGCCGTCCCTTTTCGATGCGAGGCTGTCATGCCCAATGAATTTCCCAAGACCCTGATGGCGGCGGCCCTGTCGGCCGCCTTTCCCGGTGTTGCAGCCGCGCAGACCGCCGCGCGGGTCGATTTCGCTACTGGCCCGGTCACCGCAGTGGCGGCCAACGGCCAGAGCCGGCCGCTGACGCGCGGCTCCGAGGTGCGGGTCGGCGAAACCGTCTCGACCCAGGACGGGCGCGCGCAGATGCGCTTCACTGACGGTGCCTACGTCTCGCTGCAGCCACAGACCGATTTCAAGATCGAGAACTACGTCTTCGAAGGGCGCGGTTCGCCCAACGAGAGCGTGGTCATGAGCCTGCTCAAGGGCGGCATGCGCACCATCACCGGCCTGGTCGGGCGCACCAATCGCGACGGTTATCGCCTGCAGACGCAGACGGCGACCATCGGCATCCGCGGCACCGAGTATTCGATCGCCTATGACGCGGGTGGCAGCGTGACCATGTTCGTCGCCGGCGGCGCGACCACGGTCACCAACCAGACCGGCACGACGGTGGTGCCGAGCGGACGCAGTGCCTCGGTCGGCGGCCAGAACAGTTCGCCAACCCAGACCACTGAAAAGCCCTTCCTGCCGCCTGAGGGCAGCAACAGCACCAATGTCCCCGGCCCGACCAACCCGACCCAGGACGCCACCGCGCAATTGCCGGCGGCGGCGCTCCTGACCGGCGAGATCGTCAACAACGATCCGGCCATCAAGAACCTCGCCACCGTCTACGACTACTACGGCTACATCAACGTCATCTCCGCTACGACGGCCACGCTCAATTCGTCCGGCATCCTCACGAGTTTCACGAGCAGTTCGATGGAAGGCTCGGAGTCCAGCGGCACGGCGCAGCTGTCCCTGGCCGGCAACGACGGCGTCATCGCCTGGGGGCGCTGGATCGGCGGCATCACGGGCCAGGGCGTGAACCTGATCGAAGGCGGCCCGCTGCACTGGGTGGTCGGCTTGCCGGTGACGAACATGCCGACCAGCGGAACGGCGACCTATGATGTCATCGGCGCCACTGCCACATGCATGATGGGTTGCAGCAGCGCCGCGGTGACCAGCGCCTCCTTGACCGTCAACTTCGGCACCGGCAGCGGCACCTACGCCACCGGCATGTTGATCAACGGCATGGCCAACAACTTTACCGGCGGCCTGGGAATATACGGAAACCGCTTCAACGCCTATGGCAGCTATGGCGGCCTGTCCTTCGAGGGGCGGGGGTTCTTCGCCGGTCCGGCGGCATCGCGTGCCGGCATGGCCTACAACGTCTACGGGTCCATGTACGAGGGGCCGACCACCTCGATCAACGGCGTGATCGCCTACAAGAAGGCCGGCGCCCCCTAGCCTGTCGCTGCTCCCGGTGCTTTCTGGCGAGCGCATAGGTCTACCCGAATCGGTATTGGCCGGCATCGAGTTGCCGGCCTTTCCGTCTGCGCGCGGCCAGTCCATGCTGGCGTTGCAGTTCCAGTTCGACCGCAGCCAGTGGCTCGCGCCCGAACAGCTTCTCGCACACCAGTTCGAGCAATTGCGCCTCCTGATCGGCCATGCGCGTGCGCAGGTGCCGTTCTACCGTGACCACATGCAGCGCGCGCTCATGTTCAGTTTCGCCGGCGTCAACGCGGCCAGTTTCAAGCGCTGGCCGATCCTCAAGCGCGCTGACTTGCAGCAAAGCGGACAGGCACTCCTGGCACGCACCTGCCCGCCGGAACACGGTGGATTGGTCTGGCAAAAGACATCAGGTTCAACCGGCGAACCGGTGCGCTTTGCCACCAGCGCCCTGGGCGCGCTGTTCCAGGACGCGCTCAACCTGCGCGCGCATCTCTGGTACGGGCTGGACTTTCGCCGCAAGTTCGGCTCCATCCGCATAAGCGAACTCTCGGCGCATGCCGATGACTGGGGGTCGGTCACGCGCGGCACCTTCGCCACCGGACCGTCGGTCTGGATCGCGCTCAATGAGGACGTCGACCGGCAGCTCGACTGGCTGTTGCGCGAACAGCCGGCGTACCTCATGTCGCGCGGCCACACGCTGCATTCGCTGATCCACGCCAGCCTGGCGCGCGGGGTGCGGCCGGTCGGCCTGGTCGCCCTGTTGTCGTACGCCGACAAGCCGCCGGACGACCTGCGAATCCTGGCGGAGCGCGCCTGGGGCGTGCCGGTCTTCGACGGCTACAGCGCCAACGAGGTCGGCCCGATCGCGCTGCAGTGTCCGGAGCACGGCAAGCTGCACGTGCAGTCGGAGAATCTCCTGGTCGAGGTGTTGCGCGAGGACGGCAGCGACTGCGCGCCCGGCGAGATCGGGCGGGTGGTCATCACCGACCTGCACAACTTCGCCATGCCCATGATCCGCTACGAGATTGGCGACTATGCCGAAGCCGGCGCGCCGTGCGCCTGCGGGCGCGGCCTGCCGGTGCTTGCGCGCATCGCCGGGCGCGCGACCCACATGGCGGTGGATGCCGCCGGGCGGCGTTTCTGGCCCCTCACCAACTCGCAGGTGTGGCTGGATACGCCGGTAACCAAGCGCCAGTTCGTGCAGCATTCGCCGACCCAGATCGAAGTCAAATTCGTCGCGCCGCGCGACCTCACTGCTGAAGAGGAGGAACGCATCCGGGCGGGGCTGGTGGTCACTTTCCGTACCCCTTTCGATTTCTCCTTCACCCGGGTGGCGGCCATCGAACGTGCGCCGGGCGCCAAGTTCGAGGACTTCATCTCCCGGATACCGGCGGCATGACGCTGTCGGCGCGCCTCGATCCCGCGTACCACTCGGTCATGCCGGGGGTGGCGTGGCCGGCGATACCGGCGCCGGCCGGGATGGCCATGCTCGCCGCGCAGTTTCAGTTCGACCGCTCGCAGTGGTGGAGCGGCGAGGTCATGCGTGCGGCCCAGTTCCGGCAGTTGCGACGCCTTATCGCACACGCGGTCGCTGAGGTGCCCCATTACCGGGATCATCTGGCGCGCGCAGGTCTTGCCAGCATCGCCGAACTCTCACCTGCGACCTTCCTCGACTGGCCGCTCCTGGACAAGCGCGAAATCCAGGCGGACGCGGCCCGTTTCGAGGCCGCCAGCATGCCTCCCGCGCATGGCGAAATGCGCGAAGTCACGACCTCCGGGTCGACCGGCGAGCCCCTGAGCGCGGCGACTTCCGACGCTGCGATATTCGTCCAGCACGCGTTGATCTTGCGCAGCCAGCTCTGGGCCGGCTTCGACATGGCGGCCAAGTTCGCCGCCATTCGCATCACCGTGTTGCGCGACCTGCATCCCGACTGGGGCCCGCCGACCAACGCCGTGTTCCGCACCGGGCCGGCGGTCTACAACCACATCTTCGCTGACCACGGCGTCCAGCTCGACTGGCTGCTGCGCGAACGGCCGGCCTATCTCCTCGCGCACAACACCAACCTGCGCGCGCTCCTGGAGCGCAGCCGGCGCGAGGGGCGCGCCCCCGAGGGCATCCGCGCCGTGGTGGGCTTTGGCGACATGCCCGACCCCGACACGCGCGCGCTGGCAAAGTCGCTGTGGGGCGCAGAATTCTTCGATACCTACAGCGCCAGCGAAGTCGGCGCGATCGCGCTCGAATGTCCCGAGCATCACTCCCTGCACGTGCAGGCCGAGCACATCTACCTGGAGATACTGCGCGCTGACGGCAGCCACTGCGAACCCGGGGAGACCGGCCGCGTGGTCATCACCGACCTGCAGAATTTCGCCATGCCCTTGATCCGCTACGAACTGCGCGATCACGCCACGGTCGGCGCGCCCTGCCCCTGCGGCCGCGGATTGCCGGTGCTCGAGCGCATCGTCGGACGATCTGCAAATCTTGCGGTCGACCCGACCGGGCGCACCTACTTCGCCCACCTCAACATGGCGTTCTGGACCGACATCGCGCCGATCCACCAGCGTCAGGTGGTGCAGGTCGCGCCGGGCGCGCTCGAGGTGCGCTATGTCGCCGAACGCGACCTCGCCCAAGAGGAGATCGCGCAGCTGGTCGGCGCATTGCGCAAGGTGCTGCGTTACGACTACGAGATCGAATTTCGCCGCGTGGCGGAGATCGCCCTGTCGGCCGGCGGCAAGTTCGACGATTTTGTCTCGCTCCTGCCGCCGCAGGCACGCGGCGGCGTGTAATGATCGAACCTGCTGCGCACGTGCCGGTCCGTTCGGCTGTGCCTGGCCTGGCCTGGCCGGGCCTGCCGGCGCCTGAGGGCCAGGCGCTGCTGGCCGCGCAATTCCAGTTTGACCGCACCCAGTGGTGGCCGGCGGAGAAACTCAAGGCGGCACAGTTCGCCCAGTTGCGCCGGCTGGTCGCGCATGCAGTTGATCATGTCCCGCACTATCGCGATGGCCTGGCGAAACTGGGCCTCGCGGGCGCCGCGGCGCTGACCCCTGAGATTTACTCGCGATGGCCGGTGCTGGACAAGCGTGCCGTGCAGGCCGATGCCGCGCGTTTCGAGGCCGATGCGCTGCCGGCAGGGCACGGCGAGATGCGCCTCATCACCACGTCCGGCTCGAGTGGCGAGCCCCTGCGCGCAGCGACCACGGATGCTGCCATCGCGGTGCAGAACGCGCTGGTATTGCGCAGCCTTCTCTGGTATCGATTCGACTTTTCGCGCCGTTACGACATGATCCGGATGTACGGCGGTACCGGCGAGTATGTCGACTGGGGCCCTCCCGCGGCGCTGGCCTTTCGCACCGGCACCACCGCGCAGTTGCCGGCCACCGAGGACTATCGCCGGCAACTCGAGTGGTTGTGCGGGCGGGCGCCGGCCTACCTGCTCATCAACGGTTTCAACCTGAACGCGTTGCTCGCCGAGAGCCAGGCTTGCGGATTGGTGCCGGCGGGACTGCGCGCGGTCATCACCATGGGAGAAGTCCTGCCGGCGGGCACGGCCGCGTTGGCGCGACGGCTGTGGCAGGCCGAGGTCCACGATGTCTACAGCGCCTGCGAAGTCGGGCCGATCGCGTTCCAGTGCCCGGATGGTCCCGGCCTGCACGTGCAGGGCGAGCACGTCTATGTCGAGGTCCTGCGCGACGACGGGTCGCAGTGCATGCCCGGCGAAAGCGGTCGGGTGGTGGTGACCGACCTGCATAACTTCGCCATGCCCTTGCTGCGGTACGAGTTGCGCGATTTTGCGACTGTCGGATCGCCCTGCGCCTGCGGGCGCGGGCTGCCGGTCATCGGCGAGGTGCTTGGCCGCACCGGGCAGGTGGCCGTTGATCCGACCGGGCGGCGCTTTTTCGGGCGGGTCAATCGCGGATTCTGGAGTGCGCTCAGCCCCGTCACCCAGCGCCAGGTGGTGCAGGTGGCGCCGGGCCGGATGGAGGTGCGCTACGTCGCGCCGCGCGCGCTGACTGCGGAGGAGATGAGCGCCCTGACCCGCGAGTTATGCGCCGCGTTGGGCTACGCCTATGCGGTCGGCTTCACGCGCATGGACAGCATCGCGCGCAACGCCGGCGGCAAGTTCGACGAATTCCTGTCACTCATCGAACCCGAGGCGGAACCAGATGATCCACCAGCGCACTGAATCAACTGGAGCCCGTGCGCTCGTGTGGCCCTGCCGCGTCGATGACCGCGCGCAAGGCATCTGCGTAGGCCGGTCCGAAGCGCCGCACCGCTTCCTCGCGTCCGGCAGCGCCCATGCGCCGGCGCAGCGCGGCGTCGCGCGTCAACGCCAGCAGGGCCTCGTACGCACCGTCCTGGTCATTGACCAGGAAGCCCGTCACGCCATGCACGATCAGGTCCTCGAAGCCGCCCGGCCGCGCGGCCACCACCGGCAGCCCCGCCGCCATGGCCTCGGCCACCACCACGCCGGAGGGCTCGACGTAGACGCCATCGGCGGCGGTGCGATACCAGAACACATTGAGCCCCGCCAGGAACTCATGCGGTGGCAAGGCCCCCTCGGGCAGGAGTTCGATGTCGGGCCGGTCGGCAAGCGCACCGGCCAGGACCGTCGCGCCCATCAGGCGCACCCGCGCCCCCGCGGCGGCCAGCGCCCGGTAGAGCCGCGGGTCGTCGCGGTGATGCTTGTCGGCGATATCGCGGCTCAGGCGGCCGATCACGATCTCGGCGCGCTGCACATCGCGCGCAATCGACAGGAAGGGCGCCGGGTCGGAAGTCGGATAGAGCACCGGCCCGTCGATGCCGCTGGCCTGCCGGATCAGCTGCGAGACGTGCAGCACGGTCGGCTCGGGCAGTCCGGCGGCGCGCACTTCGAGCAGATGGCGATACAGGTTCGCGCAATCGAAGAGCTCGTTGAGGATGACAACGCGATCGCAGCCGGACGCGGCGAGCCAGCCGCCGAGGCCGTAGTGGGTGCCCCAGATGAGAAGCGTGCCGTCGCGCGGCATGACGCCGCCGAACGGGCGGATGGTCTCGATGTCGACCCCGGATGCGCGCCCGAGCGCGAGCACGGCTGGGGGCGGCGGGGTCACCGACCAGACCCGTACCGGAGCCTGCGCGGCCAGCACGCGCGCCGCATGGATGGCCGCGCGTTCGGAGCCGCGCGCGGCGCTCTGGAAGGCGTTGACGATATGGATCACGGTCACGCCGCCATTATCCGGGGTGTGCGCTGATGCGCGCTGGCGAACTGCTGCGCGCAGGGCGCGCCGCGGAGGCCCTGGCGGCAGCACAGGCCGGGCTGCGCGACGGTTCCGTCGGCGACCTCGAACTCATGCGCGTGGCCGGTGCGGCCAGCCATGCGCTGGGGCGGCCCGAGGACGCGTTGCGCTGGTTCGAATCCGTGCTCGCGGCCGCTGGTGATGATATCGACGCGCGCCTGGCCGCGGCAGCCTGCCGCTTCGATCTCGGGCTCACGCGCTCGGCGCGAGAAAGCCTCGAAACCCTGCTGGCGAATCATCCCGGCCTGGTGGGGGCGTGGCGCAATCTTGCCCTGGCGCGCGAAGCCTGTGCCGATCCCGAGGGCGCGCTGGCCGCGCTGCAGGAGGCGCGGAGGCTCGCGCCGGAACATCCGGGCATCCTGCGCGACCACGCCGCGCTGCTGCTGCGCCTGGCGCGCGCGCACGCCGCCTTCGAGGTGGCGATGCAGGCCAGGCAACTCGACGCAGACAACCCGCGCGGCCTGCACCTGTTGCTCGAGGCCGCGTTGAAGTGCCGCAATGTCCAGGTTGCTATGGACGCCGCGCGCACCCTTCTTGCGCGCGATGGCGCCGACCACCACGCCCGGCGCGGCCTGGCGGCGGCGCTGGCCGTCGCGGGAGACTTCGCTGCTGCGCGAGGCGAGATCGCTGCGGTACCCGTCGCGCTAGCCGATGGGTTCGACCCCGAACGCATCGCGCTGTCGAGCGGCGCGGAGTCCCTGCGCGAGGCGGACTGGCGCGTGCTGGAGTCCTGGAGCGCGCTGGCCGGCGAGGTGTCCGGGCGTCCCGGCGCAAGCCTTCCGGAAAGTGAATTCGCCCATCAGTCGTTGGCCAGCGGCGTGGCACCGGTCACCTGCGGCCGCCTGTTCGCGGCGTGGAGCGCCGGGGTGCGCGCCGCCCATGTGACCGCCGTCTGGCCGCGCGCGCCGCGCGGACGGCGCGCGCGTCTGCGCATCGCCTACCTGGGGGCAGGATTCGGCGACCATCCGTCGGCGCAGATCGTGAGCCCGCTCCTGGCTGCCCACGACCGCGCCGGCCATGACGTCCATGTCTATGCCACCACCATCGGCGATGCCGGACCCTGGCGCGCGGAGATCGAGGAGCGCGCCGACGTTTTTCACGCGGTTCCGCACCTGGATGCGCGCGCGCTGGCCGGCCGCATCGCCTGCGATGACATCGACGTGCTGGTCGATGTGACCGGCGCCAACGCCTACGGACGCCCCGGCGTGCACGCCCACCGGCCGGCGCGCTCCCACCTGCTGCTCTTCGGCACGCCGGCGGCGCTGCCGCTCGACGGTGTCGATGCCATGATCGGCGACGCGGTCGCCTTCGACGCGGGGGATGCCGGCGTGCGCCTGCCCTGTGCCTTTTTGCCCGTCGACCCGCGCTGGGTGGAATGGGCGAACGCGGGCGCGGCGCCTGCGCGCGCGGCGCATGGCCTGCCGGAAGACGCGCCCATCCTGTGCGCGATGCATGCCGCCTACAAGATCGAGCCGCACGCCTTCGACTTGTGGATGCGCATCCTGCGCGCCTGTCCCGCGGCGATCCTGTGGCTGTCCGACGCGCCGGAGCGCACGCGCGCGCGCCTGCGCTCGGCCGCCGCCGCGGCGGGAGTCGCAGGCGGGCGCCTGATCTTCGCGCCGCGCGTGCCGATACGCGAGCACATGCGGCGCCTGCGCCTGGCGACGGTGCTCCTCGACACGAGTTACTACGGCGCCCAGGTCACCGGCGCGCAGGCGCTGGCTGTCGGACTGCCGCTGTTGACGCGGCGCGGCGACCGGTTTTCCGCGCGCGTCGGCGCCAGCCTGCTCACGCATGCCGGCCTCGCCGATCTCGTGGCGACCGACGATCTCGACTACGTGGCGCGCGCCCTGGCGTTTTGCCACGCGGACCCGGCCGCGCAGCAGGCACGCCGCCGCACGGCCGAAGCGTTCACTCGTGAAGCCTGCGCGCAGCGACTTGAAACGCTGGTGCGTTCGCTGGAAGCGGTCTACGCGGAGGCCTTGCGTCGCGCCCTCGATCCGGCCGGCCCGGTGCGCCTGGCCTGATCCACATAGCGCCCCAGGTCTTCCAGGGTGTGGTCCAGGCGCTCGGCGATGTCGCCGAAGGGCAGCCAGGCCGAGCGGGTGACTCTGCGCGCCGATGGCACCAGCGAACGCCCGTTATCGCGCAGCGCCGCGATGTCCAGGTGCATGCCGTGGCGCGCGAGCACCGGCGAGAGTTCGTGCCGGCGCCGCCACAGTTGTTCGCGCATCTTCTGGTAGGCGTGCTCGCACAGCCATGCCCGGTTGGCATAGCTGAAGATGTTGCTGAAGAACAGTTCTGCGTCGGCGTGGTCGGGCTCGAAGAGCAGCACGTCGGCGTGCGGGTACTCGTCGGCATACTGGCGCATGCCGATCTGCATGCGCGAGGAGATCACCGCGCGCACCGTCTGCTGGATCACTGCCGACAGGCCACCGTCGGCAAGCCGCTGCCGGGGCAGGGCGTCGGGCGGCGCGGCGCGATCGTCGTAAGGCACCAGCGGGTTGACGCACAGCACCAGCCGGGCGCCGGCCTTGAGCGCGACCGAGGCATGCAGGGTGCGCTTCAGCGCGCCGTCGACGTAGTGCCGGCCGCCGATCTCGACTGGCGGGAACATGCCGGGCAGCGCCGCGCTGGCCGTGGCAGCGAGTGAAATCGGCACGCTGTCGTGACCGAGTGTGCCGAACTCGACCGACTGGCCCGAATCGAGGTCAGTGGCAACCACGACCAGGCGCGTGGCCAGGCGGCGAAAGTCGTCGCTGCGTCCGGCCTGCCCGAAGGTGCGTTCCAGCGAGTCGCGCAGGGCGTCATTGGAAAAGAGCCCGGTCGGCACGGCCGGCGCCAGATGCTCGAGTGCGCGCAACAGGCCGCGTCCGCCGCGCGGTGCGGGGCGCACCAGATGCCAGGCCGCGCGTGCCAGGAGCGGAGGCAGCTTGGCCAG
Organism: Burkholderiales bacterium; assembly: GCA_016790635.1. GTDB lineage: Bacteria > Pseudomonadota > Gammaproteobacteria > Burkholderiales > JAEUOS01 > JAEUOS01. Next base: position 99,409 of record JAEUOR010000036.1, on the reverse strand, counting down.
CGCCGCGCCGTACTCCGCCAGGGCAGGGCGCATCAGGGTGGCCGGGTCGAACGGGTCGAGCGCCGGTTCGTCGGGGGCGTTGTCCGGCGTGCTCTCGATGAAAGAGCGGCTCATTTCGCGCGGCGTGATGCCGTTGGCCAGCGCTGCCGACAGGATCGCGCCGGCCGAGACGCCGACGTACATGTCGAGGCGGTTCAGGTCCAGGCCGACGATGGATTCGGCCAGTGCGGACAGCGCGCCGATTTCGTAGATCGCGCCCAGCGGGCCGCCGCCCGCCATGGCCAGGGCGCTCTTTGGCGCCGGCCTCGGGCTGGCGCTTGGGGCCTCGCCTGCGCGAGCGCGTTGTGCGGTTTGGCGTTTCATTCGGGCGCGATGCTCATGCTTGATTGCAACAGGGTTCCAGGCCGCGAAGAAACCTCGGGTCGCGACCGGACGGGTCCGCGCGCCGCGGCGGTTGTGGGCTGAAGGGAGGGAACATCAGCGCACAACCCGCCGACGGTTTGCGGATCCGGTTGGCCGCGTGGAGGCAAGCGCCCCGACGCGGCCGGTTCGGCATTGCCCTGGCCATCGCCAGGTGCACGCCGGGTGGTCTAGCGCGAGCCCTTGGCCGCAGCCTTGCGTGCGGGGGCCTTGCGGGCCGGTGCCTTGCGTGCCGCCGCGGCTGCGCGCGCGGGCTTGCCGCCCAGGGCCTGCACGCTGGCGGTCAGTTCCTCGACGCGCTTGGCCAGGCTTTGCACGTCGCGCTGGGTCGGGACGCCCAGGCGGTTGATCGCGCGCGCGACGCGGTCCTGGAACACCTGCTCGAGCTTGTCCCACGCTTCGTTGGCCGAGGCCTGCGCCTTGGTGGCGGCCTTGGTCACGTTGCCGGTGACTTCTCCGATCTTGGCTTCGGCCAGACCGCGGGTCTTTTTCGACAGGCCTTCGCCTTCCTTGACCAGCGCTTCAAAGAGCTTGGTGCCTTCGGACTGGGCCTTGGCGAATGCGCCCAGGCCCGCCTGCCAGATTTCCTGCGCCGAGGCGCGGATGGTGTCGAGCAGCTTGTTGTCGGCGGCGGCCTTCTCGGCAGCCTTCTGGGTTTGACGCTTGGCCATGCTGTTTCTCCTTTAGAAGGTGGATGGGGCGGCCCGGGCTGGATTGAACGCGGGTCACGCAACGCCTTGCATGGTAGGGGACGCGTCTAGAGGATGCACACTAAAGTGCGCTTTGTCGCTAGAGTGTGGCCTCCAAGAGGTAGTGGTCCGCATCTTCCCAGGAACCGAGCTGCCAAGGGAGCAATGGTGAAACAAGCGTTTCTCGAGCGTATCGTGGTGCCGCGCCTGCGACGGAACTCCTTTCCGTTGCTGGTGGCCATCTTGTTGACCGCCGGCGCGAACGGCGCGATGGGGCAGTCGTTCCCGACCAGACCCATCACCCTGGTCGTGGGCTCCGAGCCCGGCAGCGCGCCGGACATCATCGGCCGCATCGTCGGCGGCAAGATCGCCGAGTCGATCGGCCAGAGCGTCGTGATCGAGAATCGGCCCGGCGCCGTCGGAACGATTGCCGCGACCCAGGTCGCGCGGGCGAAGCCGGACGGCTACACGCTCTTCGTCGGTTCGGTCTCTACTCACCCGATCAGCAAGGCGCTGCGGCCGGACCTGGCCTATGACCCGGAACGCAGCTTCACGCCCATCGGTCACGTCGCCTCCGTTCCCCTGGTATTCGTGACTTCGCCCTCGCTCGGGGTGCGCACGATCACGGAGTTGTCCGCCCTTGCGCGGTCCCGGTCGGGTGCGCTCAACTATTCCTCGCCCGGGAGCGGCGGCCCTCAACACCTGACGGCAGAGCTGTTCAAGAGTCGCGCCAAGCTGGACATCGTGCATGTGCCGTTCAAGAGCGGCGGCGCCGCGGTGACTGCGCTCTTGGGCGGGGAGGTGCAGCTCTCGGTGGTCGGCATGCCGCCGGCCTTGGCACAGGTGAAGGCAGGCAAGCTCGTCGCACTGGCCGTGACGACGGGCCGGCGATCTGCGCTCGCGCCGGACGTGCCCACGGTTGCCGAGGCGGGATTGAGCGGGTTCGAGGCCGACAACTGGCACGCCATGTTTGCACCCGCCGCCCTGCCCGGACCGGTTCAGGAGTTGTTGTCCGCGCATCTCGCCCGGGCCCTGGCCAACCCCGAGGTTCAGCAGCAGCTCATGCGCTCCGGTGCCGAGGCGCGCTTCATGCCGCCCGCCGACCTGGCCACCCTGCTGCGCGAGGAGACCGCCAAGTGGGGTTCGGTGGTGAGGAGTTCGGGCATCAAGCTGGACTGACCGGACGCCTGTCGCCGTGAACCTGCCGCCGCGCAACCTGCTCGTCATCATGGATGACGAGCACGACAAGCGACGCATCGGATGCTACGGAGCGCAGTCCGCGCATACGCCGCACCTGGATCGCCTGGCGCATGGCGGTACGCGCTTTACCTCCGCCTACACCAACTCGCCGATCTGCGTTCCGGCGCGGGCCTGCTTCGCGACCGGCAGGCACGTGCACGAGACCGGCTTCTGGGACAACGCGATCGCCTACGACGGATCGGTGCCGTCCTGGGGACATGCCCTGCAGGCCGCCGGCGTGGAGTGCGTGTCGATCGGCAAGCTGCACTACGTGGACGATCGTGCCTCGACCGGGTTTGACCGACAGATCCTGCCGATGCACATCGAGGAAGGCGTGGGCGACCTGTTCGGCCTGGTGCGCGACCCGCCGCCCGCGCGCCCGCAATGCCGCGACCTGGCAGAGCGCATCGGGCCGGGCGAGACCTCCTACATCAGGTATGACCGCGACATCACCAGCCAGACGTGCGACTGGCTGCGCGAACGCGGGGCGAGTCGCAACGCGGCGCCCTGGGTGCTGTTCTGCTCGTACATCAGCCCTCATTCACCGCTGGTTGCTCCGCCGGAGGACTTTGCGTTGCATCCCTTGTCCGGGATCGCGCCGATCAAGCGCCGCGCGGCCGGTTTTTCGCATCCCTGGTGGGATGCATTTAACGACTGCTATACCTTCGACCGCTGGTTTGCCGACGATCACGCGCGCTTCACCGCGATCGCCTCGGCGATGGGATTGGGCACCTTCGTCGACCGCAATGTCGGCCGCGTGCTGGCGGCGCTGGAGGCGGCCGGCCTGGCGGACTCGACGCGCATCGCCTTTGTTTCCGACCATGGCGCCAACCTCGGGGCGCGCGGCCTGTGGGGCAAGTCCAACATGTACGAGGAGTCGGCCGGCGTCCCGCTGATCCTGGCGGGGCCCGAGGTGCCGGCGGGCGCGGTGTGCAAAACGCCGGTGAGCCTGATCGACTTTTTCCCGACGATTCTGGACGGTTGCGGCGTTTCGCCCGGTGATGGCCGCGCGGGCGAGTCGCTGTGGGATATCGCCCGCGCTGCCGACCGCGGCGAGCGGACCGTGCTCAGCGAATACCACGCAGCCGGGGGCTTGAGCGCGGTCTACATGCTGCGCAGCGGCGATTTCAAGTACATCCACTACACGGGGTTCCGCCCCGAGCTCTTCAATCTCGTCCAAGACCCGCAAGAGTTGAACGATCTCGCCCAGGATGCAGGGCATGCACCGCTCCTGGATCAATTCGAATCCCGGCTGCGAGCCATGCTCGACCCCGAGGCGGTTGACCGGCAGGCCAAGGCGGATCAGCAACGCCTGATCGACCGCCATGGCGGACGGGCATCGATACTGGCGCGTGGCAGCACCAGCTACACTCCCGCTCCGGGGGAAAAGGCAGAACTCTTCAAGAACTGATGCCGCAGTAGCGGCGCATAAAAACATGATTCTTGGCTGCATCGCAGACGATTTCACCGGTGCCACCGACCTGGCCAGCATGCTGGTCAAGGGCGGCATGCGCGCCGTGCAGACCATCGGCGTTCCCGACGGGCCGGTGCCCGACGTCGATGCCGTGGTGATCGCGCTCAAGTCGCGCACCATCGACTCGCGCGAGGCGATCCGCAGCTCGCTCGCGGCGTTGCGCTGGCTCAAGGCCAACGGCGCGCAGCAGATCTACTTCAAGTACTGCTCGACCTTCGACTCCACCGCCGACGGCAACATCGGCCCGGTCGCCGAGGCGCTGATGATCGCGCTGAACACCGACTTCACGATCGCCTGCCCGGCGTTTCCGGAGAACGGCCGCACCATCTTTCGCGGCTACCTGTACGTCGGCGATGTGCTGCTCTCCGAATCCGGCATGAAGGACCACCCCTTGACGCCCATGACCGACGCCAACCTGGTGCGCGTGCTGCAGGCGCAGACCACGCGCCGGGTCGGCCTGGTGCGCTACGACACGGTGGCGCGCGGTCCGGCGGCGATTCGCGAGCGCATCGCCGCGCTCAAAGAGGAGCACGTGGAGATGGCCGTCGTCGATGCGGTGTCGGACGCCGACCTGGTGGCCATCGGCGAGGCTTGCGAGGACATGCCGCTGGTGACCGCGGGGTCCGGCGTGGGCCTGGGACTGGCGCGCAATGCCGCCGCCAAGGGGCGCCTCGCGCACATCAAGGAGGCCGGCGCGCTGCCGCGGGTCGAAGGCGCGAGCGCGGTTTTGTCCGGCTCCTGTTCGGTGGCCACCAACGCGCAGGTGGCCGAGTGGATGAAGTCGCACCCCGCACTGCGCATCGATCCGCTGGCTCTGGCCGACGGCATGCCGGTCGTCAAGGACGCGCTCGCCTGGGCCAAGGAGCTATTGGGCAACGGACCGGTCCTCATCTACGCGACCAGCACGCCAGAGGAAGTGCGCGCCGTGCAGGCAAAACTGGGTGTGGAGGCAGCCGGCAAGCTGGTGGAGGACGCGCTTGCCAGCCTCGCGCAGGGCTTGGTCGAGGCAGGCGTGCGCAAGCTCGTCGTGGCCGGCGGCGAGACTTCCGGCGCCGTGGTGCAGGCCCTCGGCGTGCGCATGCTGCGCATCGGCCCGCAGATCGACCCCGGCGTGCCGTGGACCCTGGCCGAAGGCGGTCAATACTCCATCGCGCTGGCGCTCAAGTCCGGCAACTTCGGCGGCGTGGACTTTTTCGCCAAGGCACTCGGGAGCATTGCGTGAGTGCGGAAGCCCGTGCGCGCGAGGACATCTGCCGCCTGGCCAAGTCGCTCTTCGACCGCGGCCTCACGCACGGCTCGACCGGCAACCTGAGCGCCAAGCTCGAAGACGGCTGGCTCCTGACGCCGACCGGTTCCTCGCTCGGCAGCCTCGACCCGGCGCGCTTGTCCAAGCTGTCTTGGAAGGGCGAACTCATCTCCGGCGACAAGCCCTCCAAGGAGAGCTTCCTGCACCTGGCCATGTACGAGGAGCGCAACGGAACCGGGCCTGCGGCCGGCGCGCCCGCCGGTGCGGTCATTCACCTGCACTCGACCCATTCGGTGGCCGTCTCGGTGTTGGACGATGTCGACCCCGCCGACGTGCTGCCGCCGATCACCGCCTACTACGTGATGCGCGTCGGCAGCCTGCCGCTGGTGCCTTACTTCGCGCCCGGCGACCTGAAGCTGGCCGACGCCGTGCGTCGCTTCGCCGGCCGCCACCACGCGCTGCTCCTGGCCAACCACGGCCCGGTCGTCGCCGGCAGCACGCTGGCCGCCGCGGCCGATGCCATCGAGGAACTCGAGGAGACGGCCAAACTATTCCTGCTGCTGCACGGCAGGCGCATTCGCGCCCTCGATCAAAAGCAGGTGGACGAGTTGCGCAAGCGCAATGGCTAGCGGCAACACCTGAAAGGCTTACATTCATGTCCTTTTTTTCCTCACCCATCCTGCGTTGCACACGCCTCGCAGCCGCAGCGGCGCTCGCGATCCTGGGCGTGGCCGCGGGTCTGGGCGCGGCACCTGCGCTGGCGCAGTCCTGGCCGGCGCGCCCGATCAAGATGATCGCGCCCTACCCGCCGGGCGGCGGAGTCGACACCGTCTCGCGCCTCTTCGCCGAGCGCCTGAGCGCGCGCCTGGGCCAGCCGGTCACGGTGGAGAACATGCCCGGCGCCGGCGCCACCATCGGCGCCGCGGCGCTCGCCAAGAGCGCGCCCGACGGCTACACGCTGATGATGGGCAGCGTGGTCGACTACTCGATCGCGCCGCACGTGCACAAGAACCTCTCCTTCGACATGCGCCGCGACTTCGTGCCGATTGTGGAAGTCGCCAACGGCACGGTGGTGCTGGTGGTCAACGCCGACTTTCCGCCCAAGACGGTGGCCGAACTGATCGCGCTGGCCAAGTCCAAGCCCGGGCAGTTCAGCTTTGCGTCCTCGGGCATCGGCGGCCTGCAGCACCTGAACGCGGAGATGTTCAAGCAGATGGCCGGCGTTGACCTGGTGCACGTGCCCTACAAGGGCACCGCGCAGTTCCTGCCCGACCTGTTGGCCGGGCGCGTGCCCATGTCGATCGACAGCCTGCCGGCGCACCTGCCGCACATCCGCGCCGGCAAGCTGCGCGTGCTGGCGGTGGCGAGCCGCGCGCGCGCGCCGATGCTGCCCGACGTGCCGACCATGAGCGAGGCGGGCCTGACCGGCTACGAATCCGCCACCAACTACACCCTGTTCGCCCCGGCGGGCACGCCGCGCGAAGCCATCGACCGCGTCAACCGCGAGACCAACGCCGTCCTGCAGACGGCGGAAGTGCGCGATCGCCTGCTGGCACTGGGCATCGTCACCGCCGGCAGCACCGTCGAGGCGGCCACCGCGAAGGCGGGAGCAGAGATGACCAAGTGGGCCGGCGTCATCAAGGCCGCCCAGATCAAGTTCGACTGACATCGCGCAAGAGAAGACCATGCCCAAGTTCGCCGCCAACCTGTCGATGATGTACCAAGAGCACGAATTTCTGGACCGCTTTGCCGCCGCGGCCAAGGACGGATTCAAGGGCGTGGAATTCCTCTTTCCCTACGAGGTTGCGCCCGCAGACATCAAAGCGCGGCTGGACGCAGCCAACCTGACGCTAGCGCTCTTCAACTGCCCGCCGGGCGACTGGACCAAGGGCGAGCGCGGTGTGGGCTCTCTGCCCGGCCGCGAAGACGAATTCCGGCGCGTGTTCGAAAAAGCGATGACATACGTCGATGTCCTCGGCAACAAGCGCCTGCACGTCATGGCCGGCCTGATGCAGCCCGGCTGCAGCCGCGAAGAACACCGCGCCACCTACGTAAAAAACCTGGCCTGGGCCGCCAGCCAGATCGCCGGCCGCGACCTGGTGCTGGTGATCGAACCGATCAACACCCGCGACATCCCGGGCTTCTTTCTCAACCGCCAGGACGAGGCGCACGCCATCTGCAAGGACGTGGGCAGCGCCCAAGTCAAGGTGCAGATGGACCTCTACCACTGCCAGATCGTCGAGGGCGACCTAGCCATGAAGCTCCGCCAGTACATCGGCGGCGTCGGCCACATCCAGATCGCCGGCGTCCCCGAGCGCCACGAGCCCGACGTGGGCGAGATCAACTACCCCTACCTGTTCCGCCTGATTGATGAGCTCGGGTACGACGGGTGGGTGGCCGGGGAGTATCGGCCGCGCGGCAAGACTAGCGAAGGTCTTAGGTGGAGACAAGCTGACAGCTCGGCGAAGTAGCGGCTCCTCAAAAGGTCCCGGTCAAAGAGCTGCCGCTCATGCCGGAAAGTGGATTATGTACCCGCTCCCCGATTTTGAATCAAAAGTCTAGTGACTGTGCGGCATTCCAACCGATTCTGCCCTCCAAGTTCTGGAAACGGCGCGCCAAGTTAGGCTGCATGAAGTCGCCGCCTTCTGCCAACAGGATACGCAAATCGCTCGTGCCGCTTTCAGGATCAACGAGTGCGCTTGCCTTGGCGGCGGAGCTGGATGTCTGTATACTGTTTTAATGTACAGCTTACGCAGTGCAGGCTGGGCGGCGCTTGGGAGCGGAAAAATGAGAAATCGCAACACCAACAATCGTGGTGGAGCCTGGACCCACGCGGAGGTTATTGCCGTGTGGAACAAGGGGAGGGTCATTGCCGGGCAGGATCCTCGGGTCCGTCGGAAAGATGTTTGCGGCGCCTGGATTACCTTCGCCCAATACGGGCAGACCACCAGTGGAGGCGAAGGCTGGGAGATTGACCACATCCGACCCGTTGTGTCTGGTGGGTACGACAGTCTCGACAATCTTCAGCCGCTGCAGTGGGAGAACAATCGAAGCAAGGGCGACAATTGGCCAAACTGGGGGTGCGCCACAAGCGCACGAGCTTAACGCCGCGCGAGTGCGCCTACCCCGTTGCTCGAGCGGCGATCCTCCATGGTCGGCTATTTTGTCCGTCGGAGCGAGGTTCGGCAGTGTCGATCCGTTTGGCAAAGCATCCGTGCGCATCAAGCGCCTCAGCTCGAAAGCAGTATCTAAGGTGACTGAATACCGCAGCTTCAAGAATCACGCGATTGATACTCAACTTTGCGGAAACCAGATTGCTACATCTTGACTACCTCAAAGAGCGTGGACGCGATGTGGCTCACTTCGTCAAGCGGGCAACGGGCCGCTACTACACGGGTGAGCTGATCGGTCGGCGACTCGCTCAGCAAGTTGCGACGATCTTTTACCGGGCCCATCCGTCCGTTCGCTCAATCTCCGTTCTTGACCCGTTTGGGGGTGATGGCCGACTCATTGAGTGGCTTATCGAAGGATGGAACAGTTCGGCTTTGCCCAATGTTCGTTGGGACATCGCCATCTGGGATGTCGACGATGTGGGCTTCAGAGACGCTCGCGAGCGCCTGAACGGCGTCACCGCACGGCACGGTGTCAAGCAGAGCTGTACTTTCAAGATTCTTGACACGTTCTCGGAGGCATTGGAAAGGCGCGCCAGCTTCGACCTGGTATTGACAAACCCACCTTGGGAACTGCTCAAGCCCGACCGTAGAGAGCTAGCGGCACTGGCTGCTACTCGAAGGGCGAAATATGTCTCCCAAATGCGATCGTATGACGAATGGCTCGGTAGGCACTACCCGTTATCGCAGCCGAGAAGGAAATTCGCGGGTTGGGGAACGAATCTCTCGCGTGTCGGTTTCGAGGCCAGCCTGTCGCTTGCGCGGCAAGGAGGTGTTGTCGGAGTAGTGTTGCCAGCGAGCTTTCTGGCAGATGACCAAACGACGGAGTTGAGAGCACACTTGTTGACAAAACACGCCGTGCATTTGGCGACGTACTACCCCGCCGAGGCTAAGCTGTATGGGCCGGCGGACGTTGCGTCAATCGCGGTTGCGTTGACCGTGCGTGGTGAGCCCGCACAGGCGTTGACTGTCGAAACTCACAACAACGCCACCCGTTGTCTCGAGCAGTCTTCGATCAGGCTCGACCTAGAAGCCTTGCGCAAGGTCGACTTCGTGATGCCGATTTCGTTCGGTGCGAAGTCAATAGCCCTCATTAATGGGTTGGCGCAACGCTTTCCGACCTGGCTTGACCTTGAGTCAAGCGCCACAGATCCGCTATGGGCGGGTCGGGAGATTGACGAAACCGGCATCGCGCGATGGTTACGGCCACATGGTGGCCGTGCGCCACTCTTCATTAAAGGTCGCATGATTGGTCGATACGCAACTGTCGAAGCGCCGTCGCAAACGATCGAGAGGCCCGGTTGGTCGCCGCCGCCCTCGACAAAGGCGCGTCGCATCGCGTGGCGCGACGTGTCTCGACTAAGTCAAAAGCGAAGGATGATCGCCACCTTGATCGAGGCAGGCTTCGTTGCCGGGAACTCGCTCGGTGTGGCCTATTTCAAAGATTTCTCGGAAACGCCACTGCTCGCATTGCTAGGGGTGATGAACTCCACCTGCTTCGAGTTCCAGCTGCGCGCACACTTGGCGACCGGCCATGTATCCCTCTCTTCATTGCGCAAAGTCGCGGTTCCGAGTTTTGTGCAACTTCGTCAGGAAGGTGCCCTTGCGCTGCTTGTGGGGGAGGCGCTAGTTTCTGCGGACAGCGCAGCGTTTAAGGTAGATGCTTACGTGGCTAAGAACCTGTATCGACTGACGGAGGAGGAGTATGAGACTATCCTCAATGGCTTCATGATGACTCACGCGGAGCGCCTGAATTACTTGAAAAGCTATTGCGAGTTGCGTGGGGCGCATCCTGCGAGCAAATTCGTGTCGGCAACGCTGGTTGCCGAGCCCCAACCAGCCTACTATCTAGTGTGAGCATCGAACTTCTAGATTGGCAACCGAGCATCTTCGCTCCGAGCGGGTCGTCCGCCATTGCAAAAATTGGTGAAGGGGGCCCTGGAATTGCTAATCACGTGTCAGCGAAGCTGAGTGAACTCGATTTGCGCATGGTAAAGAGCGTCCCCGAAGGTGGCAATTGGAAGGACATCCCCGATACCATTCCTTCAAAGCGGCTCGAGCAAATGCGAGAGAGTTTTAATCGCGGTGAAGGCAGTCGGTCGACCTACTACGGCAGGTTGCGACGCTGCGACCCGGCATACACCATCAGCACCTACTTCAGTCGGCCAGGAAACGGCTGCCATATCCACTATGAACAAGATCGAGTCCTCTCGCTGCGCGAGGCGGCTCGCCTGCAGAGCTTTCCCGACTCTTTTGTGTTTCTGGGTTCACAAACAGCCATTAGTACCCAGATTGGCAACGCGGTACCACCACTGTTGGCCTATCAAATTGCAGAGTCGCTCGGGCCGGCTGGCGTCTTCGTAGACCTCTTTTCCGGCGCTGGCGGCATGGGGTTGGGTTTCAAGTGGGCTGGTTGGACGCCGGTCATCGCGAACGACGTTCACGCAACCTATCTGTCCACGTATGCGAGGAACGTGCATGACAACGTGCTCATAGGCAGCATCGCCAGCGCTGAGGTGTTCGAGAAATTGCTCAACGCCGCACAGTGCGCAAGATCGGATGGGCGGCCCTTCTGGGTGTTGGGGGGACCGCCGTGTCAAGGCTTTTCAACCGCTGGCAATCAACGGTCGATGGAGGATCCGCGAAACCATCTCGCATGGGACTATGTGCGGTTTCTTGAGAACGCCCGCCCCGATGGCTTTGTCTTCGAGAATGTTACTGGCTTGCTCAACATGGAGAGCGGTCGTGTTTTTGCAGCCATTCAGAAGGCCTTCTCTTCAGTCATGCCGTCCATCACTTCAGCGATACTTTCGGCACACCAGTACGCGATCCCGCAGCGGAGAAAGCGCGTCATCCTGGTCGGCGCCAGAAACCGGCTTGACTGGCGTCCACCCGTTCCCGTCACATCTTTGCAGCCCGCGCCTGCGCTGTTCGCTGACCTGCCGCGCGCCGTATCAGTGCAAGATGCGCTCGATGATCTGCCGCGACTGTCTCCTGGTCAGGATGGGTGTGACCTGACCTACACGAGTGTCCCGCGGACAAAGTACCAAGCGTTCATGCGAGGTTGCCTGTCTGCAGCAGAATATCTGCGCAGCGCTGGACAGCAGCGCCTGCCCAGTTCGGGTTGACGCTATGGTGCCAGTGACGAGTGGGGTGCTTTTCGCTGATGCCCTGACCTGTTTGGCCGAGCACAAGCGGTCAATTGGTGGCGCGTTTCGAGGACGGTTCGTCCAGATATTTTTAGGGATGAAGTTCTTTCAGAACAGCATCCCCAGCATGTATTCGGGTTCGTTCATCGCGACTGAGGTGCTTCAATCTCTGTTAGACGATCTCTTCGCGAAGATTTCCCGTCCAGCGAATTCGTGCGTTCTCTCAATTTTTGAGGGTAACTATCTGGCGCGGACCGGGCTGGTTGGAACAGCGAACAGAACGGCCCAGAACACGTGGCGAAACAATCTCAACTTGCAGAAGGGCATCGGTTGCTACGCACCCGCTGCAGAGTTGTCCAGTCCGACGTTTCTAAATCAAGTCCGAAGTCAGTGCAGGCATCTTCAAACAATCACGCCGGGGAGCCTAGCCGGCGCTAGATGTTCACTCTGCGCTACAGGCGCTGCGTATCGAAGTGAGAGTCACAGAAAGTGGCTCCGTATTGATCCTGGCGGCAATGGTTACGCCGCGACTGACTTGCAGAACTCAGCGAACTTTGCGCCCTACGTCGCGCCCGGGGGATCTCGTATTCCGGTACTGCCCCTGATCGTCGCTCTCTACCACGATGCAGACCCGGGGCTAAGCGTCGGGACTCGGCCGGTGGTTTCTTTGGCTGATTTCGCATCGGACTTTAACCTTTCGGCGCAAGAGGTATCGACATACTTTGATGTCTCCAAGTCTCATCCTCTAAACGCAAGACTGACAAATTCGGCCGCATGGTCTGCTGGCTCAAGTCTTGGAAATGCCGCGAGAGTTCCTTCCAACGGACCGGCCGCGAGCTTCGCCGCCACGCCCGCGCCCGTTGCGCCATCGGTCATTGGTCAACCTGTGCTTGGTGGATCTCCAATTGCGCCGCCGAACACGAACAACGGATGGGATGCTGAGCAATACGCCGCGTCCGCACTCATAGCCGCAGGATGGACCGCGCATGTCGTATCGCGACAGCAGCTAGGCTACGACATATTCGCGCAGCGCGGAACCCAGAAGCGTTATGTCGAGGTAAAGAGTTCGCTTGGTCTATGTTCGCCGGCACTGACTGCGCGCGAGTGGCAACAAGCTATCTATCACTCGAACAGCTACGTTCTCGCGATTGTCGAGAACTTTAACCCTTCCGCACAGAACGTCGTCTACTGGGTTCGCGACCCGGCGAATCGATGCTCGGCCACTCCACAAACAACGGTAACCCATACAATTGCGCGCAGCTCTTGGGCTGCCTTTGCGATACCACTTTCAAGCATCTGAACAGAAAGTTTCCTCAGAGGCGGATTCGCGGTGATCACGCCGCCGGGAATCTGCCAGCCGAGAGGGACGGCGTCAATTCGAAGCCACTCTCTCAGTCTTGGCACGACTAAGCCGGGGACCGTCCACTCGAGCGCACTATGGGACTCCTGACCTTCAGCATCAACGCCACCCTGGACGGTTGCGTCGACCACCAGGAAGGAATCGCCGACGACGAGACACACGCCTTCTTCACCCGTCTCATGGACGAGAGCGCGGCGATGCTGTGGGGCCGCGTCACCTACGAGATGATGGAAAGCTACTGGCCGACGGTTGCGCGTGGGGATGTGGAGGTGCCGGCGGCGGTGCGCGAATGGGCAGTCAAGCTGGAGGCAAAGGCGAAGTACGTGGTGTCCTCGACGCGCTCGGACTTTCCTTGGACCAACAGCCACCATATCGTCGGCGATCTGCGCGCGGGGGTACAGAGGCTCAAGGACGCGACGCCGGGTGGCGTGCTGCTTGGTAGCGGCAAGCTCGCGGCCGCGCTGGACCGGCTGGATCTGATCGACGAGTACAGGTTTCTCGTCCATCCCAGGATCGCCGGTCACGGGCCGACGCTGTAAGAGGGCGGGCTGCCCGGCACGCGGCGGCTCGAGTTGGTTTCGGCGCGGCCGCTTGGCAACGGCGCGGTCGCCATGCATTACCGGCGCGGGCACCCGGGCGGGTAGACGATTCGCTCGGCGGGAGCGGCTAGCTGCTTCGGCGGGGAATAGCCCCCGGGGCTGCGGGGCACCCGCTGGCCGGCCAACCCACATAGAATGCCCCAAACACACCGGCGCGACGCGCACGGTCCCAATCGATCCAGGTATCGCCAAACTCGGAGACAAGCATGACAACGGGCTATTTCATCACCGGCGCGTCCGGTTTCATCGGCAAGCGCCTGGTCAAGAAAATCCTCGCGCGCGAGGGCAGCGTCGTCTACTACCTGTCGCGCGCCAGCGGCCCCAGGGGCGAGAAGCAGCGCGCCGCGCTGCTGGAGTACTGGGGCGCGGACGAAAAGCGGGCGATCGCAGTCACCGGCGACATGACCCAGCCCGACCTGGGCGTTGCCGCGGCCGACAAGCGCAAGCTGGCCGGCAAGGTGGCGCACTTCGTGCACCTGGCGGCGATCTACGACTTGAAGGCCACGGCCGAGGAGCAGCAGGCCGGCAATGTCGAGGGCACGCGCAACGCGGTGCAGTTCGCCAACGGCATCAAGGCCGGCAAGTTCCACTGTGTCTCCTCCATCGCCGCCGCCGGCTTGTACGAAGGCGTGTGGCGCGAGGACATGTTCGACGAGGCCGAGAACCTCGACCACCCCTATTTCGCCACCAAGCACGAGTCCGAGGCGATCGCGCGCAAGGAGTGCGAGATGCCCTGGCGCGTCTACCGCCCGGGGCTGGTGGTGGGCGACTCCAAGACCGGCGAGATGGACAAGGTCGACGGGCCCTACTATTTCTTCAAGCTGATCCAGAAGATGCGCAAGCTCCTGCCGCCGTGGATGCCCACGGTCGGCATCGAGGGCGGGCGCATCAACATCGTGCCGGTGGACTACGTGGTCGATGCGATGGACCACATCATGCACATGGAAAAGGGCGACGGCAAGGCCTTCCACCTGACCGACCCCAACCCGCACCGCGTCGGCGACGTGCTCAACATCTTCTGCAAGGCCGCGCACGCGCCGCGCATGGAGATGCGCATCAACGCGGCCCTGTTCGGCTTCATCCCGCGCGGGGTCAAGAAATCCATCATGTCCCTGACCCCGGCGCGGCGCATCCGCAACGCCGTCATGAAGGACCTGGGCCTGCCCGAGGACATGATGCAGTTCGTCAACTATCCCACCCGCTTCGACTCGCGTGAGACCGAGAAGGCGCTGAAGGGCACCGGCATCGCGTGCCCGAACCTCGAGACCTACGCCTGGGTGCTGTGGGATTACTGGGAGCGTCACCTCGACCCCGACCTCCTGATCGATCGCTCGCTGAAAGGCAAGGTCAGGGGCAAGGTCGTGATGATCACCGGCGGCTCGTCGGGCATCGGCCTGGCGGCCGCCAAGAAGATCATCGAGGCCGGCGCCACGGTCATCATCGTCGCGCGCGACCCGGAGAAACTCGCCGCTGCGCACAAGGAAATCGAGGAATGCGCCAAGAACGGCGGCAAGGTCTTCACCTACTCGGCCGATGTCGGCGATGAGAAGGCCTGCGCCGAATTCGCCGCCACCGTCAACGAGAAGCACGGCGGCGTCGATATCCTGGTCAACAACGCCGGCCGCTCGATCCGCCGCGCGATCGAGAACGCGCAAGGTCGCTTCCACGATTTCGAGCGCACCATGCACGTCAACTACTTCGGTGCGTTGCGTGTCACCCTGGCCTTCCTGCCGGGCATGAGCAAGAAGCGCCGCGGGCACGTCATCAACATTTCTTCCATCGGTGTGTTGACCAACGCGCCGCGCTTCTCGGCCTATGTCGCCTCCAAGGCGGCGCTCGATGCGTTCACGCGCTGCGCCGCTTCCGAGTACGCCGACACCGGAGTCAAGTTCACGACCATCAACATGCCGCTGGTCAAGACGCCGATGATCGCGCCGACCAAGATCTACAACAACGTGCCGACCCTCTCGCCGGAAGAGGCCGCCGACATGATCGTGCAGGCCATCGTCTACGAACCGGTGCGCATCGCCACGCGCCTGGGCACCTTTGGCGAGATCCTGCATGCGCTCACGCCGCGCATCGCGCAGATCGTCATGAACACGAGCTTTCGCATGTTCCCGGACTCGGACGCGGCCAAGGGCAAGGATGCGCTCGCCAAGCCGGCCGAACCCACCGCCGACCAGGTCGCGTTCCAGCAACTCCTGCGCGGCATCCACTTCTGACCCTGGGGATCTCCATGCGACGCCTGCCTCGTTTCTTCAGTGTGCTGTTGGCCGGCGCCTGCCTGGCGGCGCCCATGGTAGCGAGTGGCCAGAAGACCTACCGTTGCGGCAACGTGTTCCAGTCGCATCCCTGCTCGCTGGCCGACAACAAGGGGGACAGCCCGGCCGCGCGCCGCGCCGGCCAGGTTTCTTCGGCCGACCAGGAGCAACGTGAGCGTTGCGCGCGTGTCGAGCAGACCCTGGCGCAGAACAGCGGGCGCATGGACCGGGCCACCAACTCCAACGAGCGCGAGGCCCTGCGCACCCATCGCGCCGAAATCGACCGTGAGTACAACCGATCGTGCAACTAAAGCGCGACCGTAGTCAGGTGCAGCCGCGGTCTGCGCTCTTGTCTTGATCGGTCGCGTGACCGCAACGATCCACCCGCCGGAGAAGCCATGATCCTCGAACTTGCCGACATTCGCATCCACCCGGGCCGCGGCGCCGAATTCGACGCCGCCATCAAGAAGGGCGTCGAGACCGTGATCGCCAAGGCCCGTGGTTTTCGCGGCTACAAGGTCAACAAGGGCGTCGAGTCCCCCGAGCGTTACCTGCTCATGATCTTCTGGGACACGCTGGAGAACCACACGGTCGACTTCCGCGGCTCGCCGGCCTTTGCCGACTGGCGCGCGATCGTCGGGCCGTTTTTCGCCGCGCCACCGGTGATGGAGCACTTCACGCTCCTGTCCAAGTCGGCCTGAGGCGCCCGCCACGGGTGCCGCGGGTGGGTGCGGCGCCTTGAGCGGTGCCTGCCCGCGATCAGGATTCGCCCGGGGATCCGTGCGCAGCGAGGGCCGGGGACCTTGCCTCAGGCGCAGCGGCGCGCTCGATCTCCTCGATCACCATGGCGGCCACCCGCGCATTGAGCGGCAGGCTGATGTGTCCGACGCCTGAGACCACCCTGTTCCGCGCGCCGTTCAACTCCGCGCTCGCCTGCGGCACGACGATGTTGTCGTCGCGCGAGAAGATCGACACCAGCGGGCAGGGCCACGCGCCCTGCTCGTCGGCAGCCAGGGCGGCGAGCCACGGGCTGCCCAGGCGCATCTGGCGGCCATTGGGGCTCATTTCGATCTGCGCCAGCGCGGTGCCGTGGTGCGGCGTGCCCAGCGTGACGACGAGCGCGACGCCGGCGGGCTGACCCGCACGCGCGCAGTGGCGCAGCAGGGCGCGCGCCGCCAGGCCGCCCATGCTGTGGCACACCAGCACGACCTCGCGCCCGGCATGGCGGCTGCGCACCTCTGCGATGCGCGCGGCCAGGAGCGGCACATAGGCATCGATGTCGGTGTAGACCGGCTCCAGGTTGACGCTATGCACGCTGTGACCGGCGCGCTTGAGCGCACCGCGCAGGCGCCACAGCGCCCCGGCGTTGTTGACGTAGCCATGTACCAGCAGAACGGGCGCTGCCGCGGCGCGCGAGCCCATGTGGTCACGCGCAAAGAGCCAGCGTTCCAGCGGCAGGGCGCAAAGAAACAATGACCAGGCGGCCAGGACTTCGCCGGCCCAGAGCCGCAGCGTTGCGGCACCCCCCAGTTGCGACTCGGGCGGGCGCGCGCTCGCGCGCATCGACGAGGCGACGAAGGTCGCGGCGATGAGCAGCGCGATCAGCGCAAGGATGCCCTTGAGCCCCATGAACCACCACAGCACCAGGACGATGGCTGAAACGGCGAGCGCGAGCATGGGCCAAGAGTCTAAGCCATGCGCGCGCTTGACCGCGGCGCGCGCCTGCCCGTATAGTGGCAAACACTCGTTTGCTTTATTGGCGCGCTCCCCGAGCCCGCGAATCAGGAGAACCAGGCCATGGCTGCTGTTTTGAATCCGCTCGACTACCGTCCCGAGGACGCGGCGTTCAACGCCGATCCGTTTCCGTTGTACCGCCGCATGCGCGACGAGGATCCCTGCCACTGGAGCCCGCGCCTCAAGGCCTGGGTCCTGACGCGCTACGACGATGTCAGGCGCGCCTGCCTGGATGCCGGCATGTCGTCGGACCGGCTGCGGCCGTTTTTTGCCAGCATGCCGACGCCCGAGCAGGAGCGCATCCGCGACATCATCCGCTACCTGTCGGCCTGGATGGTGTTTCGCGATCCGCCGGACCATACCCGCCTGCGCAAGCTGACCGCGTCGGTCTTCAACGTCAAGTCCATGCATGCGATGCGCCCGGATGTCGAGGAGATCGCCGACTGGCTCTTGCAGCGTATCGGCGAGCGCACGCAGGTCGACTTCATCGCCGACTTCGCCGGCCCGCTGCCGGCGCTGGTCATCATGCGCATGCTGGGCGTGCCGCGCGAAGACCTGGAGAAAGTGAAGACCCTGTCGGACCGCATGGCGCTCTTCATCGGCTCGTCGCGCGCCAACCCGGAAAAGTACGACATCGCCGAGGCCGCGACCCACGAGATGGCGGAATTCTTTCGCGCCATGATCGCCGCGCGCCGCACGCAGCCGCGCGCCGACCTGCTCTCGCAACTGGTCAACCTGCGCGACGAGACCGAGGGGCAATTGTCCGAGGACGAGCTGATCGCGACCTGCATCCTCCTGCTCTTCGCCGGTCACGAGACCACCACCAACCACATCGGCAACGGACTCGTTGCCCTGCTCGGGTTTCCCGGCGAGATGGCGCGCTTGCGCGCCGATCCGGGGCTGGCGGCAGCTGCGGTGGAGGAATTGCTGCGCTACGAAGGGCCTTCCGGCGCGCAGGTACGGGTGGTCGCGCAGGCCACCGAACTGCACGGCAAGACGCTTCGCGCGGGCGACCGCGTGTTCCTGCTTCTCAACGCCGCCAACCGCGACGAACGCGCCTATCCCGACCCCGACCGCCTGGACCTGTCGCGCGATGGCGTGCCGCACCTGGCTTTCGGATTCGGCACCCACATCTGCCTCGGGTTTCCGCTGGCGCGCCTGGAAGGGCAGATCGCCTTCCCGCGCGTGCTGGACCGCTTCAGGCGCATCGAGCCCGCATGGACGCGCCTGAACTGGTTCGACTCGATGGTGTTCCGCGGCGTCAGCACGCTGCCGATCGAAGTCGCGCGCTGATGGCCGCGCGCGCCGCGGGCCGCGCGCCGGCGCGCAAGCGCGCCGACAGCCGCGCGCCGCAGGTGCTCGAGCGCGCCGCCGAGTGTTTCGCCAGGAAGGGCTTCGAGGCCGCGTCGATCCGCGACATCGTGCGCGCGGTGGGCATGCTGCCGGGCTCGCTGTATTCGCACTTCGAGAACAAGGATGCGCTGCTGGTGGCGGTCTACGAGGAAGGCGTGCGGCGCATCATGGCCCGCGTCGAGGGCGCCATCGACGGGCACACCGACCCCTGGGTCCGCCTGGAGCGCGCCTGCGCCGCGCACATCCAGGCGCTGGCTTCGCGCACTGCATTTGCGCAGGTCGTGGTGCGGGTCGGCCCGGCTGATGTGCCGGCGGCGCGCGGCCGACTGATCGGCCTGCGCGAATCCTGCGAGGCTCTGTATCGCGGCCTCATCGACGCCCTGCCGGTGCGCGAGGGCACTGACCGGCGCGCCATGCGCCTGATGCTCCTGGGCGCGCTCAACTGGTCGCCGGTCTGGCTGCGCACCTCGCCCGGCGCGGCCACCGCGTTTGCGGCGGCGTTCGTCGGTTTCCTGCGGGACGGGGCGGGCAGGGAATAAGGCCCCTCCCCAACGCGTTATCATGGCTTCCCAGTCGACCTCCACGGAGTTCGCCATGCTGCAATCCACGCGTTCATTCCTGCTCGCCTTGCCGGTGGCCTGGTTCCTGGCCGGTTGTGCGTCCTACAGCGGCTCCGGGCTCACGCCCGGCACCTCCACGCAGGCCGATACCCGCACCGTCATGGGTGAGCCCGCGGCGGTGCACAAGGCCCCGGCGGGCGCCGCGTTCGCGGAATCCTGGGAGTACCCCAAGGGTCCGCTGGGCCGCCACACCTTCATGGCGCGCTTCGATGGGTCCGGCCGGCTGATCGCGATCGACCAGGTGCTGACGGTGAATGAAGTTGCCAAACTCAAGCCCGGCGAAGCCACGCGCGACGACGTGCGGCGCACCCTGGGTCGCCCGGGCATCATCACCGTCGCGAGGAACGGCATCGAATCGTGGGACTACGCGGCGCATGCAGTGGATGTGCCGATGCGCAAGATCCGCCTGATCGTCAATTTCGATGCGCGCGGGCTGGTCAGCTCCGCCGGGGAGAGCTATGACCCGGAGGAGTTCAACCCCAACGGCGGCGCCGGGACCGGACAGAACTGAGCGCCAAGGAAACCCACCTGGAGGCCGCGTCCCGGCTGGCGCGCCATCTCGAGGCCGTCGCGTCGCGACGCCGTGCCAGCGCGGAAGATGACCTCGCGCGCCGCCGACTGACCGCCCTCAAGGCCTGGCAATCGGAGCGGCTGGCCGGGACCTACGCCGACCTGCTGGCAAATCCGCGCTACCGTGCCGCGGCGCAGTTCTTTCTCGAGGATCTCTACGGTCCCAAGGACTTGTCGCAGCGCGACGCCGACACCCAGCGCATCCTGCCCAAGCTGACCCGCGTGCTGCCGACGCGCGCACTGGCGACGATCGCCGATGCGGTCGAACTCGATGCCTTGTCCGAGCGCCTGGACGAAGTCCTCGCGCACCGGCCGGAGCTGTCGGGCGACGTGATCACCGCCGACAGCTACGCGCTGGCCTACCGGGCCGCGGCCAACCGCGCCGAACGCGAGGCGCAGATCGCGCTGATGCGGCGCATCGGCGATGCGCTGGACGGCCTGACGCGGATGCCCTTGCTCGAAGGCAGCCTGAAACTCATGCGCCAGCCCGCCAGGGCGGCGGGCTTGAGCGTACTGCAAAACTTTCTCGAGCGCGGCTTTGTCGCATTCAAGGCCATGCACGGCGCCAAGGGGTTCCTGGACGCGGTCCAGGAACGCGAAACCCTGCTGATGCGGCGTCTGTTCGACGGCACCGACGACCCGTTTGCCGGCCTGGCGGTGCGTCCTGTCGACTGAAGACGAACCTGACGACCTTCGACATGCCATCGCGCCCTGGAGAATGCCCATGACCCATCCCTATGGATACCGCGCCCGCATCGGCCTGATCGTCCCGCCGACCAATACCGTCAACGAGGCCGAGTGGGCGCGCCTCCTGCCCGAAGGCGTCACGATGCACGTCGCGCGCATGCCCCTGCACGCGCAGGGCGACGACGAGGCCCTCTGGCGTGCACTGCGCGAGGACCTGGCGCGCGCCGCGGGCGATCTGGCGCAGGCGCGGGTGAACGTGATCGCCTACGGCTGCACCGCCGGTTCCCTGACCGACCCACCCACGCGCATCGCCGACTACATCCGTTCCCTGACCGGGATCCCCGGGGTGAGCACGGCGCAGGCCCTGATCGAGGGGCTCGCGGCCCTGGGGGTTGCGCGCCTGGCCGTCGCGACCCCGTATCAGGAGCCGGTCAACGCGCACGAGAAGGCCTTCCTGGAGCGCGCGGGGTTCGCGGTGCTTCACATCGGCGGCCTGGGCATCGGCATCGGCGCGGCGCGCGGCGACGAGCGCATCGTCGATGTTCCCCTGCCACGGGTCGAGGCGCATGTGCTTGGCTGCGACCGTCCGACGGCGCAGGCAATGCTCATCAGCTGCACCGACCTGCCGACACTGCCGCTCATCACGCGCCTGGAGGCGGCGCTGGGCAAGCCTGTCGTGTCAAGCAACACCGCGACCCTGTGGGCGGCCCTGCGGTTGGCGGGCGTGCGTGACGACATCGCCGCAGGCGGACGCCTCTTCCGGCACTGAATTCGTTGGCGAGCGGCCGGCAAGGGTAAGCCGGTATTGCGCGGTCCGGCGTGGTGTTGTACAAGGGCGGATTCGTCTACCCACTTTCGCCCTTCACATGCTCAAAGGACTTCTGGCGGCGCTGACCGTCGTCGCAGCGGTCATGCCCGCCAGCGCCCAGGAATGGCCGGCCCGGCCGATCCGCCTCATCGTGCCGTTCACCCCGGGCACCGGCCAGGACATCATCGCCCGCACCCTGGGCCCGAAGATCACCGAGCGTTTCGGCCAGCCGGTGGTCATCGAGAATCGACCGGGCGCCTCCGGCAACATCGGCACGGAGGCGGTCGCCAAGTCGCCTCCTGACGGCTACACCCTGCTCCTGACGGCCAGTCCGCTGGTCTTCAATCCGCTCATCTACCAGGGCCTCTCCTGGGACCCGTTCCGCGACCTGGCGCCGGTGGCCAACCTGACCGACGGCTATCTGGCGCTGGTGGTCAGCAACAATGTGAAGGCCGGCAATGTCAAGGAATTCATCGGCCTCCTGCGCGCCCAGCCGGGCCGTCTTTCCTACGCGTCGCCGGGCATCGGCACGCCGCAGCACCTGACCGGCGAGCTGTTCAAGGTCGAAACCAAGACCTTCATGCTGCACGTGCCCTATCGCGGCTCGGCGGGCGCCGTGACCGACGTCGTCGGCGGCTCGGTCGAGGCGATGTTCATGCCGGTGCACACCATCCTGCCCCTGGTGAAACAGGGAAGGCTCAAGGTGCTGGGCGTCGCCTTCGACAAGCGCGTCGCGGTCGCGCCCGAGGTGCCGACCATCGAGGAGGCCGGCGGCCCCAAGAACGTCAATGCCAGCGTCTGGTATGCGATGTACTTCCCGGCCAGGACCCCGCCGGAAATCGTCAATCGCCTGTCGGGGGCGCTGCGCGACATCCTGCGTGCCCCGGATGTGGCCGACACGCTCAACAAGCAGGGCCTGACGGTCAATTACATGAATCCGCAGGAACTGACCGCGATGATGAAAAGCGAAACCACCCGCTGGGCGCGCATCGTCAAGGAGAAGTCGCTCAAGGGCGAATAGCGGCCCGGGTCGCCCGCCGGCGCCGCGGCCGCTGCCAGCGGCGCGGCCAATGCTTTACTTGAGCGCGTCGATGGCGCGCATCACTGCGGCGTTGTCGTGCAGGTCGGCGTACTTCTGGCGCATGTCGAAGAGGTTGGCCTCGTGCGGGCCGATGGCACGGTCGCCGACGCACTCGGTCGCCACCACGGTTCGGAAATTGTTCTGCATCGCATCGACCACGGTGGCGCGCACGCATCCGCTGGTGGTGCAGCCGGCCACCACCACCGTGTCCACGCGCTGCATGGTGAGCCAGGCGTTGAGCTCGGTGCCGAAGAACGCCGAGGCCTGGCGCTTGCGCACCACGTATTCGCCCGCCATCGGGGTCAGTTCCGCGACGATCTGCGAGGCGTGCGCGGACTCGGTCAGCGTCTTCAAGGCCGGCGCCTTGAGGGTGAAGACGCCCCAGTCGCTGCCGTCGTCGGCGTACACCACCCGGGTGTGCGCGACCGGCAGGCGGCGTTCGCGAAAGAACGCCAGGAGCTTGACGGTCGCCGCGATCGCCGGGGCGATGTTGCCGCCGCCGAACTTGCCGGGGTCGGCGAAGCCGTTGACGAAATCGACGATCACGAGCGCCGGCCGCTTGCCGAAACCCGAGGGATTGTCGAAACCCTGCCGCTTGTAGACCTCCAGATCGTCCTCGCGCATGCCGTTCTCCTTTTGCATCCCGGTTTCCCGGATGCTCATTGCACCGTTGCCGCCTGCCGCAGGCCCAGGATCATCGATGACTTGAGCAGGTAGTTGCGCGCAGCCACCGGGTCGGCCCCGGTGCGGCGCAGGTCGTCCAGGCGCGCATTGCGCACTGCCGGATCGCGCTCGTTGAGGATCTGCCGGTTGCGCAGCGTGGCCGCCTGCACCTCGTCGTAGGCGACCGGGCGCCGCCGCCGGGTGTAGACGCCTAGGCGCTCGGGATCATCGGCGACCCAATGTTCCACCAGGAGACGCGCGAGTTCCAGCGCATCGTGGATGCCGCCGTTCATGCCCATGCCGCCCAGCGGATTGTTGATGTGCGCGGAGTCCCCGGCAAGGAAGACGCGACCTGCCTGGTAGGTCGAGGCGACGCGCTGGTGCACCGGGTAGAGGGTGCGGTGCAGGGTCGGCGCGGATTCCGCCGTGGCGTGCACGCGTTTCAACGCCGCCCGGACAAAGGCGTCGGACAGCAGATGCTCCTCGCCCGCGTTCGGGTCTGCCGGAATCAGCACGCGCCAGAAGTCGCGCGTGCGCAAGAGCACCAGCCACTCGTCCGGGTCGGACATGTAGTTGATCGGCGAGAGCTGCGGAAAGACATCTTCAAAAAGAAACGGCGTCGACACCACCAGAAACAGTTCCGGCAGGGTCATGCCGTCGAAGCCGATGCCGAGCGTCTTGCGCGTCGGGCTGCGCGCACCCTCCGCGCCGACCAGCCAGCGGCCGGCGAACCTGACCGGGCCGTCGGCCGCCTCCGCGGTCACCGTGACACCCGCGGCGTCCTGCTCGACCGATGTCAGCGCATGGCCGTGCAGCACCTCGACATCGGGAAGGCGCGCGATCTCATCCATCAGGAAGCCGACCAGCTTCCACTGCTCGCACTGCACCCGATAGGGGTGCGCCGTGTCGTCCTTGAGCAGCCCCAGGTCGAACACCGCCACCGGGCCGGTGGCGCGGTCGCGGAACTGCCAGGTCGGCGCGATGAGCCCGTGCTCGATGAGCTTGGGCGTGATGCCGAACTCGTCGAGCATGTCGAGGGTAGGCGGATGAAAGGTCGAGGCGCGCAGGTCATGCTGTGGACCGTCGCCCTTCTCGATGACGGTGACGGGAATGCCTGCGCGGCCCAGGGCCAGCGCGGCGACGAGCCCGACCGGGCCGCCGCCGGCGATGATGACGCGATTGGAGTCGAGGGCCATTTGCCTTGATCGTGAAGAACCGCTCTGTCTGAATGAAGCAAGATTACCCCAGGGTTCATGCAGGAGCACGGCCTTGCCGGGAGACGAGCACGAACCAGATGAGCGATGCCACTTGTGCCGCGAGGAGAATACCGAACGCGACCTGATAGGCCACCGGACGCGCCGTGCCGCCGTCGACCAGGTGCTGGATGATGATTCCCAGGCCCGCCTGGATCACGAACCCGCCGGCGAACATGACCGTGTTGTAGGCGGTGACCACGCGCCCGGCGATCGCGGTCGGGAAGGCGCGGGTCATGAGCGGATAGGCGAGCATGCCGGCGCCAAGCGTCACGCCGTAGGCGAACCAGGGCCAGGGGGAGTTTGGCAGAGCATTGCTGACGATCAGGCCCAGCGCCGCGTAGGCGAGGGCGAGCGAGGCGATGTACCAGCGTTGGGGGCCCCGCGGGATGGCCTGCATGCGCGCGCCGAACAATGCGATCAGGAGGTAGCCGACAAACAGCGAGAAGCCGTAGACCAGCAGCACCTGCGCGGTGGCGGCGCGCGTCAGGCCCGCCACCTCGACCAGCCAGGGCCCGGCCCACAGCGACTGGATGGCCGAGAAGCCGCCGCTGCCGAAGAACGCAGTCGGCAGGTAGGACAGGAAGATGCGGGAGCGGAAGATGGTGCCGAAGCCCCCGGCCGAGGCCGGCGCCGCCTCGGCCTGATGACGCGGCACGGCCAGCATCAGGAGCGCGCAGACGATCACGGCCAGGGCGTCCAGGGTCCAGAACACGCCGCGCCAGCCGACCGCGCGCATGAGCCATTCCGCCGGCGTCGCGGTGGCCATCGAAGCCAGTCCGCCGATGGCCATGAGCGCGCCCGCCAGGGCTTCGCGATAGCGCGGCGGGTACCAGATCACCGTGGCCTTGAAGGCGGTCACCAGCGCACCGGCGATGCCCAGGCCGATCAGGCCGCGGCCGATCGCGAGGCCCGTCAGGCTGTGCGCCGTGGCGAAGATCGCGGCGCCGACGGCGGCAACGGCGATCAGCGCGGCATTGACACGCGCCGGGCCAAAGCGGTCCATGGCGATGCCGATGCCCGGCTGGGCTGCGAAAAAGGCCAGGAAATACACGCTCGCCAGAAGTCCCAGCTCCCGTGCGTTGAGGTCGAGTTCGCTTGCCAGGTCCGGCGCGATCAAGGGGCCGATCGAACGGAACGAATACGACAGGAAATAGCCCAGGCCGAAGACGGCAAAGATGCGGACCATGGGGGCGCCGGCCATGCTGTCCCCTTCAGTTGGGCCGGAACGAGGCCAGGAACATGTCGAGGTCGGCATCGGGCAGCGCGCCCTTGCGGCCGACGGCGGCGACCTGGAAGTAGCGCGTGCCGGCGGTGAGGAGGCGGGCGCGCAGCTCGATGCTGGTGGCGGCGTCACCGGTCCCCGCGCTGCCGACGGCGACGATCTCGCGACCTGTCGCGCCGCCATTGGACACCGCTTTATCGCTCACGATGCGCGCGTTCAGGTTCTTGATCAGCGCGTCGCGCAGTCCGTCGAGCAGGGCGGTGTCCGGCGCGGCTGCGAAATCCACCACGCCCACGCCGACGACGCTATCCCCGGCGCGTGTGGCCAGCATGCGCATGACGACCGGTCCGGCCGGCGTGGCCAGCGTCCGCTCGGACTTGCCCGGCCTTTGCGGCATCAGCACGGCGAAGCTGCCGTCCTCGGCGCGCACCTCACGCCAGTCGAGCGCCGGGCTGCAGGCCGCGAGTAGAATCGACGCGAACAAGACGACGAATCTTCCGAGGCGCATGCCCGGATTATGCGCGTTGCCTCCCGCGTCGGGCGGCGGGCAGGGAGGCGGAGATGAAACACCTGAGCGGGCTTGATTCGACGTTCCTGTACCTGGAGACGCCGGAGACGCCGATGCATGTCGGCGGGCTCAACCTCTTTACCCTGCCGGAAGGCTATCGCGGCGACTTCTACGAGGATGTCAAGGCGCATGTCGCCGGTCGCATGCATCTGGCGTCGGTGTTCACGCGCAAGCTCGCGCTGATGCCTTTCGAACTCGCGAGCCCGGTGTGGATCGAGGATGACGACATTGACCTCGATTACCACGTGCGGCGCATCGTGCTGCCCCGGCCGGGCACGCAAGCGCAACTGGAGACCTACGTCGGTCGCCTGCATTCCTCGCTGATGGACCGCTCGCGGCCGCTGTGGGAGTTCTCGGTCATCGAGGGCCTGCAGGACGGGCGCATGGCCTTTTATTCCAAGCTGCACCATGCCGCCATCGACGGGCAGGCCGGTGTCGCCCTGGCCAATGCGATTCTCGACGTGGGTCCGGTGCCGCGCACGGTCAAGGCGCCGGCGCGCCGACCCACCGGCAAGTACCAGCTGGGCGTGGCCGAGCTCCTGGGGGCGGCCTTGTCCAACCAGGTCGCGCAATATGCCAAGCTGGCCAAACTCCTGCCCTCGGCGGCGCAGGCCTTGAAAGCCGCCGCCGGCCGCGCGATCGCTGCGCGCCGCGCCGCGCGCAGCGGCGCGGCCGTCGCCAAGCCTGCGCGCAACTGGCAGGTCGGCCCGCGCACGCCGCTCAACACCGCGATCACCAACCAGCGCAGCTACGCGACGCTGTCACTGCCGTTCGCCGACATACGTCGCATCGGCAAGCCCTTCGAGGCCTCGGTCAACGATGTCGTGCTGGCCATCTGCTCGGGCGCGCTCAGGCGTTATCTGGCCGACCTGGGCGGGGTGCCGTCCAAGCCCCTGATCGCGGCCGTGCCGGTCTCGCTGCGCGCCCCCGGCGACACCTCGGCCAACAACCAGGCATCGATGACGCTGGTGAACCTGAACACCCATGTGGCTGACGCGCGTGACCGGCTCGACGCGATACTCGCCGCGACTGCGCAGATGAAGGCGCAGCTGGCGAACACCAAGAGCCTCCTGCCGACCGATTTCCCGACCTTCGGCGCGCCCTGGCTCATGAGCGGCGTGGCTTCGCTGTACGGACGCTCCAAGCTGGCCGACCGCATCCCGCCGATCGCCAATGTGACCATCTCGAACGTACCGGGACCGCAGTTCCCGCTCTACTTGGCCGGCGCGCGCATGAGCGCCTACTATCCGGTGTCGATTGTCGTGCACGGCATCGCGCTCAACATCACCGTGCAGAGCTACAACGGTTCGCTGGACTTCGGCTTCACCGCCTGCCGCCGCGCGCTGCCCGACGTGCGCGACCTGGCCGTGCATACGCGCGAGTCGTTCGACGAGCTGCTGGCGATCGCCGCCACCGCGCTGGAAGCGGCTGCCGCCGAAGACGCGGCCGCGGCGAGTGCAGCCGCGGCGGCGGACACGAAATCCCCGGCCAAGACCGGCAAGAACGCCAAGCGCGCGCCCGGCAAGGCGGGCAATGCGATCACCAGGGTCGCAGCCACCGCGGCCAAGGGTGCGGGCAAGAAGGCCGCGCCGCGCAAGCGTGTCGGGGCCAGGACCCCGGCCAAAGGTGCCGCCCCGGCGCTTGCCGGGACGGTCGCGAAGGCTTCACCGCCGGCACGCAAACGGGTGGGGTCGTCACGGGCTGCCACCCTATAATCGATGGGCGTCGAGAGGGCGGCGCGCAAGCGACCTGCAGCCGGGCGCGGCAGGGATGCGCGTCCTGGCGGGTCGCAGGCACCTTCTGAACGCGCCACGGAGAAGCCCGATTTGACACAAAAAGCGCCCTCGGCCCTGCTGATGTTTCTCGAAGCGCGCGCGGTGTGGGAGTACGCCGCGTCCTTCGCCGCCGCCCCCGTTCTGGCCACCGCGCCGCATGGCGACGGTCATCCGGTGCTGGTCTTGCCCGGCCTTGCCGCCAACGACCTCTCCACCGTGCCGATGCGCAACTTCCTGCGCGATCGCAATTTCGTCACGCATCCCTGGAACTACGGATTCAATTTCGGTCCGCGCCATGGCGTCTTGCGCGGCTGTGTCGAACATGTACGCGAGCTGGCCGAAAAGCACGGCCGCAAGGTGAGCCTGATCGGCTGGAGCCTGGGCGGCATCTACGCGCGCGAGATCGCCAAGATCGTTCCGGAGCTCACGCGCTGCGTGGTCACGCTCGGCACGCCGTTTACCGGCAACCCGCGCGCCACCAACGCCTGGCGAATTTACGAACTGGTCAGCGGCCAGCGTGCCGCCGACCATCCCTTGCGCGACCAGATTGCCAAGGCACCGCCCGTGCCGACCACCTCGCTCTACAGCAAGACTGACGGGGTGGTGGCCTGGAAGTGCTGCATCAACGAGCCGGGGCCGCAGGTCGAGAACCTGGAAATCCAGGCCAGCCACACGGGCATGGGATTGAATCCGGCCGCGCTGTACGCCATCGCCGACCGGCTCGCCCAGCCGGAAGGCAAATGGCAGCGTTTTGATGCCTCCGGCATGCGCAGCTGGTTCTTCAAGCACCACGGCTGATGCAGATCAGCGCCAACGGCATCACCCTCGAGGCGGAGGTGCACGGGTCCGCCAGCGATGAGCCCGTGCTCCTCATCATGGGCTTGGGCATGCAGCTTTCGGCATGGCCCGATGAACTCCTGCAGCAACTGATCGAGCGCGGCATGCGGCCGATCGTCTTCGACAACCGCGACATCGGCCTGTCGACCAAGTTCGACCACTGGGGACGGCCCAATCTGCTGGGCGTCAGCTTGCAGCACATGTTGCGCCTGCCGATTCGCAGTCCTTACAAGCTCTCCGACATGGCGGGTGACGCCGCTGGCCTGCTCGATGCGCTCGGCATCCCGAGCGCGCACGTGGTCGGCGTCTCGATGGGGGGCATGATCGCCCAGCACCTGGCGGCCGAGCATCCGGCGCGCGTCAAGTCACTGACCCTCGTGATGACCTCGTCCGGGGCGCGCGGCCTGCCGGGTCCGACCGCGCGGGCGCGGCGCGCCCTCCTGTCGCGGCCACGCGGCCGCGACCTGAACACCCTGGTCGAGCACGGCGTCGGCGTCTGGAAGATCATTGGCAGCCCCGGCTATCCGTCCGATGACGCAGTGCTCAAGGCCAAGGTCGAACGCTCGCTTAAGCGTTCCTATCATCCGGCAGGCATGGCCCGGCAGCTGGTGGCCGTGGCCGCATCCGGTGACCGCTCCGCTTTCCTGGGTCGCGTGCGGCAGCCGGTCAAGGTCATCCACGGACGCGCCGATCCCCTGGTTCCGCTGGCGTGCGGCGAAGATCTGGCCAGCAAGATCCCCTGCGCCGAGCTCACCGTGATCGACGGCATGGGGCACGACCTGCCGGCGCCGCTGCTGGGGCGGCTGGCCGGCATGGTCGCCGGGCAAGCGGGGCGCTGAGCGTGTTCTTCGCAAGCTCCTAGATCGCGCGCGCGTTGGCGTGCCAGCGATCGGACTCGCCGGCCGCGTCCAGAATCGCGTTGAGCAGCAGCAGTTCGGTCATCACGCCGGGTTCGAACCCGGCGCGGGTGCCGCGGTCGTCGACGATCAGGCGCTCCAGGAACTGGCCCAGCTCCGGTGTGCGCCAAACGCTGCAGATCTTCTTCAGGATGTTCGGATGCCGCTCCTCAAGATACGAGATCACCTCGATCTTCTCCGGCGGCGGCTTGGCGGTGGCGCGGTCGATCAGGGCTTCGTCGAACACCATCACCGGGGCGAAGCTGTCCTGCCTGCGGTGTATTTCGGTCTCGGCCTGTGCGGCCTCGGCCAGGCGCTCGTCCAGGCTGGCGAACGAGCCGGTGATGCCCAGCCGATCCAGGGTGTCGGCGCGTTCCGCAGGCGACGGGCTGGAGAGAATCTTCATCGGCCGCGTGCGCAGCAGTTCCGCCTCGTTCTTGAGCGCGACGAGTTTTTGCGTGATCGCGCACTCGTCCGGCTTGGCGCCGATGCCGCCCAAGCCTTGGGCCAGCGCGCGTTCCAGGCGCGCAACGCGGGTTTCCAGGGAGTTCAGTTGTTCACGGGTCTCGGGGTCGAGCCCTGGGTCGAGATCAAGCATGGACGGTCTCCGCAGCGGCGGCAATCGCCGCCCATGGGAGGCTTATCGGCATCGATGACGCCGACTTGAGGGACAAGCTTGGCGTATATTGCTGCTTCGCAGTACGGCCTCGCAGGAGAGGTCGCACCGACGACCCGACGCATGAGCATCGAACCACCCCGGCCCCCCGCTGATTCCGCCGCCGCGCGCGTACAGGAGCCCTACCTCAACCACCTGCGCAAGTTGCGCAAGCCAGTGGTGATCTACCTCGTCAATGGCATCAAGCTGGTCGGCCGCATCGCTTCGTTCGACCAGCACGCCGTCGCGCTCGAGGGGCACGAGCAGCAGATCGTCAACAAGAGCGCGATCGCCACCGTGATGCCGGTGCCTCCGCGCCCGACGGGTCCGCGCAAGCCGCGCGACCCCAAGATCGTGCGGCGCAACCACTTCGGCCTGCCGATCAAGCCTCAGTAGCGCGTGCGCGCGTGCGTGCCGGCAGGTTGACCAGCGCGATCCCCGCGCCGACCAGGACAGCGGCGGCGGCAAAGGCCGGCGAGATCGGGTCTCCCAGGAGCAGCACGCCGAATGCCACGCCGAAGAGCGGCGCCAGGAAGGAGAACACCGCCAGTTGCGCGGCTCGATAGCGCGTCAGCAGCCAGAACCAGGCCAGGTAGCTGCCAAAGGCCACCAACACGCCCTGGTAGGCGATCGATGCCACGGTCACGCCGTCGAGCCGGACGATGCCAGGCTCACCCATGACCCAGGACACCAGCGGCAGGATCGCGCCGGCAAGGCCGACCTGGTAGAAGAGGGTCTTGGATGGGCGTGTCGAGGAGAGCCGGGTGGCGCGGATCAGGATGGTGGTCAGGGCCCACATGAGCGCTCCCAGGACGCCCAGGAAATCGCCCAGCAGCGTGTCGGTGGCGGCACGTTCGCCGAACGCGACCAGGATGCCGGTGAAGGCGATCAGCACGCCGCTCCACTGCAGCCGGGTCAGGCGCTCGCCGGGAACCAGCATGGCGAGCCCGAAGGCGGTCAGGCAGGGCGCAAGGTAGACGAACACGATCATGCGCGAGGCGGTCGTGTGGGCGAGGCCGGCGTGGATGAAGGCGAATTCGGCGGCGAACAGGAGCCCCGCGGCCAGGCCCGGCCATAGCGTGCCGTCGCGATCAAAGAGGGGCTCGCGCACCAGCCGCGCCCACAGGAAGACCATGACTGCCGCGATCGCCGAGCGCAGGCAGGCCTGCATGACCAGTGAGACGCCGGGCGCCGCGAGCTTGATGGCGATCTGGTTGAAGCCCCACATGAGGGTCAGGAGCAACATCAGGATGACCGCTTTCGCATCGGCATCGCGGCGTGGCGCGTCCGTGGTCATCGGCTAGTTCATCCAATCGACGACGCGTTGCGTTGCCCGGTCGAACACCAGCATGACGATGCCGTAACGGGCGTCCAGCGGCACGAAGACCAGGCGCTCGCGAATGGCCGCGTGGGTCGCGTGGATGCGGGCGAGCTCGGCGGCGATGCCCGCATCGCCGCGCGCCAGCGCATCGATGTCGGTCGGCGTGGCGCTCAGGCGACCGAAATTCTGCGCGTCGATGGCAACCAGATGGTCGCCGCGGTGCGACAGCGCCGGCCCGCCTGCGGCCATCTCGGCCAGATAGCGCTTGCGCAGCGCCGGATCGGGCAGATCAAGCATGACGTAGGCGGGCCCGCGGGCGCTGGTCGCGGCCAGCGCCTCCACGCTTGCCAGGTCGCGGGTCGCGCCCCGCAGTTCGCGCCAGTGCACCGGGTAGAACGTGGATTCGACATGGACGATCAGCGCCGGACGGTAGGCATGCATGACCCAGGCACCGTAGATGAAGGCGGCGATCTGCACGGCGGCGATCACGCCCAGGTCGCGGCGCAACTCGGGCTTGGCGCGGTTGAAGACCACGAAGGTGAGCAGGGGGCCGACGACGATATCGACCAGCACCACCAGGCGCAGTACCTGCCAGCCGCCATCGACCATAAAGAACGGCGGCGGATACCAGAACATCAGCATCGCCGCTGCCAGCAGGCCCACGGCGGCGGCGCTCAGACCCAGATGGATCGCCGCGGCCCGGGCGCGCGCGGCGATGCCGCCGTCACGCATCATCGCGCCACGGGTCGGCGCGTCGCGCGCCGACGCGACCAGGCCCAGCGCAGGTACAGTCCCCAGCCCACGTGTACCGCCGCGTAGCCGACACTCGCCAGCAGGATCGCCAGCAGGGGCACGCCGATCAGGAGCGGCTTGCCCAGCGACGCCGCCCATTCGCCCAGCGCCTCGGCCCACTGCACCGGTGTCATGCCGCTGTAGGAGGGCGGCGTGATCGCGTCAGCCGAAGGCCCGAGCACCAGCGTGCCCAATTGATAAGCGACCAGGTACAGGGGAATGATGGTCAGGGGATTGGTGTAAAGCGTGGTCACCAGGGCGACGGGCAGATTGCGCTTGAACCAGATCGCGCCCAGGGCGCCGCCGAACATCTGCAGGGGACCGGGGATCAGTCCGCAAAAAAGGCCCAGTGCGACGCCGCCGGCGACGCTGCGCCGATTGAGGTGCCACAGCGCAGGATGAAAAAAGCTCGGCCCGAGAAAACGCGCGATGCTGTGATCGCGGTACTTCTCGACATCGGGCAGGACGCTCTTTAGCCAGCGGCGCGGCATGGATGACGGCAGCTCTCGCGGAATGAACGCCCGCGAGTATAGGGGCGGCGCCAGGGCCGTCGCCCGGGTGACAGCCTCAGGAATCGAGGATCGTGATGCGCCACAGGGTGCGAGCTTCGTTCGCCTCCGGTAGCGGCGCCTTGTGCAGCAGTTGCGCGTTGTCCCAGATCACTACATCGCCAGGCTGGTAGTCCGGGCGGTAACAGTAGCGCGCCTGGGTCGAGTGGTCCTTGAGTTCATCGAGCAGGGCGACAGCCTGCGCGTCATCCATGCCCTCGATGCCGAACGAGGAGCCCGAGACTGAATACAGCGATCTGCGGCCGGTGCGCGGATGCGCGCGGGCGACGCGATGGCGTACCCAGTGGACCTTCTTCTTCTGCTCCTCGTTCAACACCGATGCGACCGTGCGCGAGGACTCGTCCAGGTCGTCGCGGTTGCCGTAGTGATGCCGGCCAACCAGGGGCTCGATGCGCTCCTTCATGGCCTGCGGCAAGTCGTCGTAGGCGCGTGTCTGGTTGGCGAACGTGGTGCCGTTGGCGCCATGCGGTACCTTGAGCGCGTACAGCATGGTGCAGCGCGCCGGCACGTCCAGGTAGGAGTAATCGGTGTGGAAGTATGATCCCGCATCGGCAAGCCCGATCGGCTTGCCGTCGCGCACTTCGTTGGACAGCACCAGGATGTTGGCATCCTCGGGATGGTGAAAGGTGTCGATCACGTGCGGGTCGGGCGGTCCCCACAGGCGGGCGAAGGCGACGAACTGCCCCGCCGTGAGGGCCTGCCGCGGGAAGACGATCATGCAGTGGTCGTCGAGCGCCTGCTCGACAGTCCTGAAGGTCTCGGGGGTGAGGGGTTGCGAGAGGTCGATGCCCTCGATGCGGGCACCGAGCGCCTCCGACAGCGGGTGGATGGTCGGCATGGTCGTTCTCACTTGAGGAGTTCGGGTGTCAGCCAGCGCGGCAGGAGCAAGGGGATCTCCGGCCAGATGATGATGGCGCACAGCACCAGGAGCATGGGCACGAGCATGATCATCGTGTCCTTGAGCGCGAACTTGAGCGGCACCTTCGCCACCGCGCAGGAAATCAGCAGGCACAGGCCGTAGGGCGGCGTGACCAGCCCGAAGGCCAGCGAGACGATGCCAATGATCGCGAACGAGACCGGATGCAGCCCGACCGCCTGCGCGATCGGCTGGAGCACCGTGCCGACAATGATGATGGCAGGGATCGCGTCCAGGAAGCATCCCACGACCAGGAACGACGCCGCGATCAGAAAGCCGACGCCGACCGGCCCGAGATCCCAGGAGGTCACGCCGGCCAGCAGCACCTTGGGGATCTGGAAGTAGGCGAGCAGCCAGCCGAAGACCGACGCGGTGCCGATGCAAAACAGGGCCACCGAGGCCAGGCGCCCGGTATCGACGATCGCATGGTAAAGCTGCTTCACGCCGATCTCGCGGTAGTAGAAGATCGACACGCAGGCCGCGTAGAGCACGGCGATGGCGGCCGACTCGGTCGCGGTGAACCAGCCCAACAGGATGCCGCCGACGATGATGACCGGCGTGATCAGCGCCGGGATCGAGAGCAGCGCCGCGTTGAAGAACTCGCGCAGGTTCGAGCGCGGGTAGACCGGGTAGCCGCGCCGCTTGGCATAGGCATGCACGGTGGCCATCTGCGCCAGGCCGATGAGAAGGCCGGGGATGACCCCGGCCAGGTACATCGCGCCGATCGAAGTCGAGATGACCCCGCCCCACACGATCATGAGGACCGAGGGCGGGATGATGACCGCGAGCACCGCCGAGACCGCGGTGATCGCGATCGAGAACGACAGGTCGTAGCCTTCCTTGACCTGCGCATTGATGAAGAGCTTGCCCTGGCTGGCGGCATCCGCCGTGGACGAGCCCGAGATGCCGGCAAAGAACACCGACAGCAACACGTTCACCTGCGCGAGCCCGCCGGGAAAGTGGCCGACCATGGTGCGCGACAGGTTCATCAGGCGCTGCGTGATGCCGCCGACGTTCATGAGATTGGCTGTCAGCAGGAAGAATGGCACGGCCAGGAGGATGAACGAGTTGTAGGACTTGAACATCTCGTTGAACAGCACCATCGGCGAGAGGCGCGGCTCGATGACCAGGACCGGCAGCGAGGCCAGTCCGAGCGCGAATGCCACCGGCACGCGCAGCGCGAGCAGGAGGAAAAAGCCGCCGAACAGCACCAGCGCCGCCATGCCCGGACTCAGGACGGCGGCGCTCACAGGTGACGCTCCAGGACCTCGTTGCGGCGGAACATGCCGATGTCGCGGACGAAGGCCTCGACCAGGAACATGAACCAGGTGATCCCGGTCAGGGGCCAGGCGATGAATATCAACCACATCGGCAGGTCGGCGAGTTCCGAGGTCTGCTTCCAGCCGAAGCGGGTGAATTCAATTCCCCAGTAGATCATGATGCCGGTGAAGGCAAGAACAAAGACATTGGCGATGATGCGCAGCACCGCGTCGGTGCGCGCGGAGAGTTGCGGCCACAGGTCGACATCGAAATGCAGGCGCTCGCGCAAGCCGGTCATCGCGCCCAGCATGATCATCCAGATGAAGAGGAAGCGGCTCATTTCCTCGGTCCAGATATAGCGCGGGATGAGCTCGGTGTAGCGCGAGAAGATCTGCAGGCACACCGGAATCAGGAGGATGGCCACGGTGGCGGCCATGAGCCAGGTGAGGAGGCGGTGCCAGAGGTCGAGGAAGGCTTTCACGGGCGTTGACCGGTAGGACTCGGGTGCGACGAAAACGGCCGCGGCCCCGTCGAGCGGGGCCGCGGCCGGGTTGGCGACGCTTACTTGATCGCGTTGATGCGCGCGTAGATGGCCTCGGCGCCGATCTCCTTGGCGTAGGCGGCCATCACCGGTTCGACCAGCCTTTGCATCGCCGCGCGGTCCGCGAAGGGAACCTGCTTCAAGCGTCCGGCCTTTTCCAGCGCGTCGAGTTTCTTCTGGTCCTCGGACGACTCGATCTCCCGCCCGTGGGCGCCGGCTTCCTTGCCTGCGCGCAGGACTGCGTCCTGCAGGTCTTTGGGCAGCTTGGCGAAGGTCTTGGAGGAAAAGCACACCGGGCGGATCGTGATCGCGTGGCGCGTCAGGTTGATGTGGGGCGCGACCTCGTGGAACTTCATCGCCTCCACGCCGGCGGCCTCGTTCTCGCCCGCCTCGATCACCCTGTTCTGGATCGCGTTGTAGACCTCGTTGTAGGCGATCACGGTCGGCGCCATGCCGATGGCGGAAAACGTCCGGCTCCAGATCGGCGCACCCTGCACGCGCACCTTCAAGCCCTTCAGCTCGGCCAGGTTCCGCGCCGGCTTGTTGGCGAAGATGTTGCGCACGCCGCCGCCGGCGTAGCCGATCAGCATGACCTCGCCTTTTTGCGCGACCTCGTCGGCCACCGGTTTCAGGACGTCCTGGTCAAGCACCTTGTTCCAGTGATCGAGGTCGCGGAACAGGAAAGGCGCGTCGATGAAGGGCGCCGCCTTGGCGAAGGTCGACATGTGCGCCGGCGAGACGATCGCGTAGTCGACCGCCTTGCCCTGGTTCATGTAGGCGAAATAGTCCTTCTCGAGCCCCAGCGAGGAATTGCGGTGCAGGGTGAAGTTGATCGGCTTGCCGTAGTACTTCTTGACCAGTTCCTCGAACTTGAGGAGCGCCTTGTTGAAGGCGTGGTCATCGTTGAACTGCACCGCGCCTTGCAGCGTGATGGGGGCTTGCGCGTGGGCGCGGCGGGCGAGCATCGCGGCCGCGACGGCGGCGCCGGCGCCGACGACGGCGCGCCTGGGTTTGCTGATGGTTTCCATGTCTTCTCCTTGAACGGGTAGCCTGTGCGGCGGGATCCGGTGGGTTTGTTGTTGGCTGGGGTGCGCGGACTGCAAGCGCGCAGCAATTAACCGGTTGGATAAGTGTAGCACTCAAGGTCGCCGGGCCTTCGCGCCGCGCCAAATCGCGCACAATGGGCGTCCTACTCCACGGATCGTGCAGGTCTCGTCGTGAATTCTTCGCTAAAGAAGCCGGTCATCATCGCCGGCGCCGGTCCGGTCGGCCTGCTGACTGCCCTGGTGCTGGCGCGTCAGGAGGTTCCCGTGATCGTCGTCGAGGCCGAGGCGGCGCTGACGCGCGATCTGCGTGCCGGCACCTTCCATCCGCCGACCCAGGAGATCATGCAGCCGCTGGGCATCACCGCGAAGATGCTCGAGATCGGCATCAAGGTGCCGCGCTGGCAGTGGCGCGACCGCAAGG
Source organism: Burkholderiales bacterium (assembly GCA_016790635.1). Classification (GTDB taxonomy): domain Bacteria; phylum Pseudomonadota; class Gammaproteobacteria; order Burkholderiales; family JAEUOS01; genus JAEUOS01. The sequence continues at coordinate 62,211 of JAEUOR010000036.1, read as the reverse complement.
AGGGGCTCATCGTCGAATGGGACCTGTCGCTGCTCAAGGACGACACCCCCTATCCGTGGCGCCTGCACCTGGAGCAGCATCGCCTGACGCCGATCATCTTTGAATTGCTCCAACCCATGGCGCATGTGCAGGTGCGCTTTTCGACGCGTTTTGAAGGTGTTGAACAGCAGGGTGATGGCGTGCGCGTGCGCGTCACGGGCCCCGACGGGGCGCTGACACTGGACGGCGCCTGGCTGATCGGCGCCGACGGCGGGCGCAGCCAGGTGCGCAAGTCGGTGGATATCGAGTTCGAAGGCTTCACCTGGCCGGAACGCTACGTCGTCATTTCGACCACCAATGACCTGGCCCGCTACGGCTATGCGAGCAATGCGTACATCGCGGATCCCGAGGAGTGGATCGCGGTGTTTCACATGCCGGACGCCGGCCCGCCGGGCCTGTGGCGCATGTGCTGCCCCGTCAATTCCGATCTCTCCGAGGACGAGGTGTTGTCCGATGCCTATGCCCAGCGCATGCTCAGGCGTTTCCTGCCGGTGGCCGAGTCCATGCACGTGCCCTACAAGAGCATGTACAAGGTGCACCAGAGGGTGGCCAAGTCGTTCCGTCGCGGTCGTGTGTTGCTGGCCGGCGACTCGGCGCACGTCAACAACCCGCTGGGCGGATTCGGTCTCAACAGCGGCATTCACGATGCCATCAACCTGGGGGCCAAACTGGCAGAGGTCATGCGCGGCGAGGCCGACGCGACCCTGATGGATCGCTACGAGCGCCAGCGCCGCGCGGTCAACATCGAGTACGTGCAGAACGTCTCGATCGCCAACAAGAAGGCGCTCGAGGAGAAGGACCCGGCACGCAAGCAGGAACGCGCCGACATGCTGCGCGCGACGGCGGCCGACCCAATCCGAGCGCGCGAGTACCTGCTCAACTCCTCGATGATCAACAGCATGCGCATGGCCAACGCGATCGGGTAGTGGCGGACCGCGACGAACCAGGCATCGTCTGCGTCATCGTCAGCTACGACGCAGCTCGCGACCCGCTGCCCGCGGTCGACGCGGCGCTGGGCCATGTGCGGCATGTGATCCTGGTCGACAATGCCGAAGTCGCGCGCGACTTCGATCGGGCCAAGCGCCCGCGCCTGACGGTGCTTGCCAACGGCAATCGCGGCGCGCTGGCAGGGGCCTACAACCTGGCCTTGGCGGAGATCGATGCGCACCTGGCGCACGCCAGCCATGTCCTGTTTCTGGATGACGACTCGGAGGTTGGCGCGCTGCCGGATTTCCTTGCGCATGCGGCGACCCGGGAGGCTTGTTTCAGGGGCGACGTGGCCGCCGTCGCGCCGGTCTACATCGAGCGCGAGACCGGCCTGCGCCTGGCGCCCATCCGGCTGCGGCGCTTCACCTATCGCCTGCTGCCGCGCGATGTCGCAGGTCCGGTGGACGTCTCTTTCCTGATCAACTCGATGTCGCTCTGGCGTCGTCAGGCACTGCTGAGGATCGGCCCCTACGACGAAGGATTGGGCGTCGACCATGTCGACACGGACTACTGCCTGCGGGCAGCATCGCTCGGGTATCGCCTGGTGCTGAACACCGCGACGCCGTTCGCGCATTCGATTGGCAGGCGGCGCATGTACCGGCTTTTCGGCAAGACGCTGCAATCCGGCGGGCACGCCCCGGCAAGGCGCCGGATGATCGCGCGCAACACGGTCGCGGTCGCGCGGCGTCACGCACTGGCCTGGCCGTCCTTTGTCGCGCTTTGCCTGGTCCGTCTCGCCTACGAGGCGCTCGGCATCGTCCTGGCCGAGCGCGATCGGCGCGAGAAACTTTGGGCCATGGCCCGCGGCGTCGTCGACGCGCTGCGCGGCCGGACCGGCTAGGCGGGAGGGCTGCCGGGGCGGCGCTGCGCACTGCCCGGCGCTGCGACCTCGACCGTCGAATCGCAACCGCTCCCCGCCGCGATCCAGCGCCGCGCCAGCCGCCGCAACAGCGGCGCGAGCCAGGCAAGCAGCCGCGGCAGGACTTCGCGCGGGGCAACCAGCGCACCGCACCGGTAGCGCGATTCGGTATCCAACCAGCGCAAAGCCGCGCAGGCGCCGGTGCGTCGCCCCGACAGGACGCTGCCCAGCGGGCAGGGCTCGGCCAGGCAGCAGACGCCGCAGCCGTTGCACGGCGAGGCGAGCGGCGGCTTGGGCGGCGCGCCGTGGTGCACCAGGATGCGAGTGGCGACCTCCGGGCCGCGCGGCATGACGCAGGGCCGGGCTCGCCGGCCCGGTCAGGCCGCGACCGCGGTCTTCGCCGCGCGTTCGCGGAGGCTTTGCGGCACCGCGAAGCGCTCGCCGTATTTTTGCGCCAGCGCATCGGCCTTCTCGACGAAGCGGGCCACTCCTTCGAACTCGATGTACTGCAGGGCGCCGCCGGTCCAGGCCGGAAAACCGATGCCGAAGATCGAGCCGATGTTGCCGTCGTGCACCGTGGTCAGCACGCCTTCTTCCAGGCAGCGCGCGGTCTCGATGGCCTGGCGGTACAGGAACCGGTCCATGAGTTCATCGACGTTCCAGGCGGCGCCCGGTTTCTCGAACTGCTTCATGCCGGCCCACAGCGTCTTTTTCGCCCCGGCCGGGTAGTCGTAGAAGCCGCCGCCCGCAGCGCGCCCGGGGCGCTTGAATTCGGTCACCATGCGCTCGAACAGCGACTCGCCCGGCTGGGCGACGTAAGTCTTGCCTTCGGCGGCCAGGTCGGCGCGCGTCTGCGTCATGACGTGCACCGAGAGGCTCATCGAGGTCTCGTCGATCACCGCCAGGGGGCCGACCGGCATGCCGGCCGCGCGCGCGGCGTTTTCAATCACCGCGGCCGGGATGCCTTCCTCGACCATGCACGCGCCTTCGCGCACGAAGGTGCCGAAGGTGCGGCTGGTGTAGAAGCCGCGACTGTCGTTGACCACGATCGGCGTCTTGCCGATCTGCAGCACGTAGTCATAGGCGCGCGCCAGGGTCTCGGCGTCGGTCCTGGCTCCCTTGATGATCTCCACCAGGGCCATCTTGTCGACCGGCGAGAAGAAGTGCAGGCCGATGAATTTCTCGGGGCGCGCCGCGGCCTGGGCCAGCCCGCTGATGGGCAGCGTGGAGGTGTTGGAGGCGAAGAACCCGCCGGGAGCCAGCAGCGGCTCGGTGGCGCGCGTCACCTGCGCCTTCAGGTCGCGCTTCTCGAACACCGCCTCGATGATGAGGTCGCAGCCCTTGAGGTCGGAGTCCGCGGCCGTCGGGGTGATGAGGCCCAGGGTGGCGGCGGCACGCTTCTCGTCCATGCGGCCCTGCGCGATGCGCTTCTCCAGCAGCTTTGCGCTGTAGGACTTGCCGCGGTCGGCCGCTTCCTGCGACACGTCCTTCAGGACGCAGGCCACGCCGCGATTGGCGTTGGCCCAGGCGATGCCCGAACCCATCATGCCGGCGCCGAGGATGCCGACGCGCGTGGCCTTCCACTTGGGCACGTCCTTGGGACGCGAGGCGCCGGAGCGGATCGCGGCCTGGTTGAAGAAGAGGCTGATCAGGTTCTTGGAATGCCTGCCGACCATGAGACCCACCAGGTAGCGGGACTCGATGCGCAGCGCGGTCTCGAAATCGACCCGCGCGCCCTCGACCGCGCAGGACATGATCGCTTCCGGCGCCGGCAGCATGCCGCGCGTCTTGTCGAGGGTGATGGCCGGCGCGATGGCGAGCATCTGCGCGATCTTCGGGCTGTCCGGACCACCGCCGGGAATGCGGTAGCCCTTGACGTCCCAGGGGTGCTGCGCCTTGGGGTTGGCAGCGATCCAGGCGCGCGCGCGCGGCAGCATGTCCGCGGCCGAATCGACCAGGTCGTGCACCAGGCCCAGGGCATGCGCCTCCTTGGGCGAGAAGGTCTTGCCTTCCATCAGGTAGGGGAACGCCTTCTCGAGGCCTAGCAGGCGCACCATGGTCGTCACCCCGCCGGCGCCGGGCAGGAGTCCCAGGGTCACCTCGGGCAGGCCCAGCTTGATCGTGTTGTCGTCGATGGCAATGCGATGCTGGGCGGTGAAGGCCAGTTCCCAGCCGCCGCCCAGGGCGCTGCCGGTCAGGAGCGCCACCACCGGCTTGCCGCAGGTCTGCAGGCGGCGGAACATCTTCTTGGTGGCCTGGATCTCATCGAACATGCGCGGCGCGTCGGCTGGCGTGAGCTTGATCACGTCCTTCAGTTCGGCGCCGGCAAAAAAGGTCTTCTTGGCCGAGGCCAGGATCACGCCCTTGACCGCGGCGTCGCTGGCGGCACGTTCGATGGCGGCATGCATGGCCTCGTTCCAGGCCTGGGTCATGGTGTTGACCGGCGCGCCGGGGGCGTCGAAGGTGAGGGTCAGGACGCCGTCGGCATCGAGGTCGGAGCGAATGGGGTTCATGGGCGGACAGGGGGCCAGGATTGGACAAAGTCATCTGCGGGATCAAATCCCGCGAGCGCCGCGCAGTTTACTGCGCGCGTTCTGCCGGCCGCCGCATCAGCGCGCCAACGCGCTTGCGACGAAGTCCAGCCGGTCCTGGCCGAAGTGCATCTCGTCGCCGACGAACATGGTCGGGGCGCCGAACGCGCCGCGCGCCACCGCTTCATCGGTGTTGGCGATCAGCCCCTGCTTGACCTCGGGGTCGGCGGTCAGGGCCATGAACGCCGCCGCATCGAATCCCGCCGCACCGAGCACGCGCCCGACGATCTCGAAGTCGCCCATGTTCTCGCCGCGCCCGAACATCGCCGAGTAGACGGCATCCACATAGGCGCCAAAGCGCGCCGGTTCGCGCATCTGCATGCCTACCGACCCGCGCATCAGGGCCAGGGTATTGATCGGAAAGCCGGCCGGCATCTTGAGCGGAACGCCATAGCGCGCGGCCCAGCGCGCGAGATCGGCATTCATCCACTTGCCCTTGGCCGCGACCATCACCGGGCTGGCGTTGCCGGTGGCCTTGAAGACCCCGCCCAACAGCATCGGTCGCCAGTGGATGGTCGCGCCCGCGGCGGCGGCGATGCGCGGCAACTGGGTATAGGCCAGGTAGGCGGCGGGGCTGCCGAAGTCAAAAAAGAAATCCACCTGCTTCATCATGACGTTCCTTCGTGAGTTGGGTTACCAGCTTTCCATCCAGGGACGCAGGTCCAGCTCGTGCGTCCAGGCCGAACGTTGCTGGGTGTGCAGCATCCAGTAAGCCTCGGCGATCGCGTCCGGATCGACGATGCCGTCCTCGGCCTTCTTCGCATAGCGCTCGGGAAAGGTCTCGCGGATGAACGCGGTGTCGATGGCGCCGTCGATGATGCTGTGCGCGACATGAATGCCCTTCGGCCCCAGCTCGCGTGCCATGCTCTGCGCCAGCGCGCGCAGCGCATGCTTGCCGCCGGCGAACGCGGCGAAGCCCGCGCCGCCGCGCAGCGACGCGGTGGCGCCGGTGAAGATGATGGTCCCGCGCCCGCGCGGCAGCATGACCTTGGCCGCTTCACGTCCGGCGAGAAAGCCGGCGAAGGCACACATTTCCCAGACTTTGCGGTACACCCGCGCGGTCGTCTCGGTGATGCCGAAGCGCACATTGCCGCCGATGTTGAAGACGCACACCTCGATGGGGCCGATGTCGGCTTCGATATCAGCCACCAACTTGACCACTTGCTCTTCGTCGCGCGCGTCGCTGCCGAAGGCGTGACAGGCACCGCCGGCGGCCTCAATCTGGCGCTTCAAGTCGGCGAGCCGGTCGGCGTGGCGGCGCGTGACGCAGGCGATGAAGCCTTCACGGGCGAAGCGCCGCGCGATCGCCCCGCCGGTGGCGTCGCCGGCACCGATGACGAGGGCGACAGAAGGGCGCGGGGTCATGAATTCAATCTAACACAGCGCCTAATGGCGGCGGTTCGGCTTTCCGTGAGGAGAGCGCGTATGATTTTGCTCGTGAGCCCAACAATTTTCCGCGAGGGCGGCTTTCGCTTTTACTTCTTTTCTCGGGAAGAATCGCGGATGCACGTGCATGTTCAAGGTCAGAATGGGGAAGCAAAATTCTGGCTTGAACCGGCGATTGAATTTGCAAAAGCCGTTGGCCTCTCACAGCGCGAGATTGATGAGGCACAGCGAATAGTCCAGAGACATCAAGATGAAATCAGAAATGCTTGGCGTAAGCACTTCCCCGGTTGAGGTAACCAATATCTCCAAGCACGGATTCTGGCTCTTGCTTGACGATGAAGAGCTATTTTTGCCGTTTTCGGAGTTTCCCTGGTTCAAGAACGCACCGGTCGGCAATATTGTGAATGTCGAACTCCCGACATCCGACCACCTCTATTGGCCGGACCTCGATGTTGATTTGTCTGTTGAGTCTATTCGACATCCCGAGAAATTTCCTCTTGTGAGTCGAGGCGGCGTTTGAGGGTTCGTCGCAACGTACTTTTCGGCAACGCTGTCACCATGAACCACAAACGCGGAAGACCGAAAACGCGGCGCGCAGGATGCCTACCCTGATTCACACTTTGGGCACGGCGCGCCGGTGATCGGCGAACGCGCGCCTTACTCCGTGGGAATGAAATTGGAACTCAAGGCCGCATACCGAACGCGGACAATCCCGGCACGCGCAGCGGCGCCGCCAGATTGGCGAATTCGCACAAAAGCCTGCGCGTCTCGCGCGGGTCGATGATCTCCTCAACCTTGAACTGTTCGGCGGTGCGAAAAGGCGACGTGAACTGGTTCAAGCGCGCCTCGATCTCGGCCAAGCGTGCGGCCGGGTCGGCGGCTTTTTCCAGTTCGCCCTTGTAGGCGGCTTCCAAGCCGCCCGCGATCGGCAGCGACCCCCATTCACCGGACGGCCAGGCGTAGCGCACGTTGTAGCGACCGTGATTCTGGTGCGCTGCGCCCGCCACGCCGAAAGCCCGCCGCACCAGGATCGAGCACCAGGGCACGCTGGCCTGGTAGATGGCTGCCATGGCGCGCGCGCCGTAGCGGATGGTCGCTTCCTCCTCGGCCTTGACGCCGATCAGAAATCCGGGGATGTCGGCCAGGTGCACCACCGGCAGGTGAAAGGTCTGCGCCAGGTCGACGAAACGGGTCAGCTTTTCCGAGGCGCGCGCGGTCCACGCACCGCCGTAGTGGTACGGGTCGGAAGCCAGCACCGCGACCGGCCAGCCATCCAGGCGCGCCAGGCCGGTGATGACCGACTTGCCCCAGCCGCGGCCGATCTCGAACCATGAGCCGGCGTCCATGACGGATTCGACGATGGGGCGCATGCGATAGACCTTGCGCGCATCGCGCGGCACGGCGGAGAGCAGCTTCTCGTCACGGCGTGACGGGTCATCGGTGGTCGGGCCGCGTGGCGGCAGCTGGTCGATCGAGGGGGGCAGGTAGGAGAGGAAGCGCCGCGTGCGCGCGAAGGCTTCCGCTTCGGTGGCGACGACGTCGTCGACCGTGCCGTTCACCCCGTGGATGTGCGCGCCGCCCAGTTGTTCCTTGGTCACGGTCTCGCCGGCGCGGGCGACCACCGGCGGGCCGGCGGCGAAGATCTGCGAAATGCCTTCGACCATGAGTGAATAGTGGCTGTTGGCCACGCGCGCCGCGCCGAGTCCAGCTACCGAGCCCAGCGCCAGGCCCACGACCGGCACGGTGGCCATGTTGGCCACCGCGTACTCCCAGCCCGGTACCGCCGGCACGTAGGTGCGGCCGATGGTCTCGATGGTCTTGACCGAGCCGCCGCCGCCGGTACCGTCGACCAGACGGATCAACGGGATGCGCAGCTCATTGGCCATGCGTTCCACATAGACCAGCTTCTCGCCGACGCCGCCGTCGTTGGCCCCGCCGCGCACGGTGAAGTCATCGGCGGAGACGGCGACCGTGCGCGCCTCGATGGCGCCGCGGCCCATGATGTGATTGGTGGCGACAAAACCCGAGAGCGCGTTGTCGCGGTCGTAGCTGGCAAAGCCCGACACCGACCCGATCTCGCGAAAGCTGCCGGGATCGAGCAGCATGTCGATGCGCTCGCGTACGGTCAGCTTGCCGTTGTCGCGGTGGCGCTTGACCTTCTCGGTGCCGCCAAGTTCCAGGGTGTGGCGCCGTCGGCGCTCCAGTTCGTCGAGTTCGGGTTGCCAGGACAAGGCAGGCTCCAGCGCGATAGAGACCGCGATCTTAGACGCTTCGCCGCCGTGCGGAAGGTGCGTCAGGCCAGGCCTTTCACCTGGGCGCTCGCGCTGGGCGCGGCGGCGTTTTCCGGGCATAATCCCGCACGTTCTGGTTTGCATTGCCCAACCGCCGAGCGCAGTCAAAAAATCCAAGGCGGGGGCGCCCTCGGAGACAAATGGCCCAGTTCCTGCAACTCGCCTTGAGCGGCATCGCGATCGGCTGTGTTTACGCGCTGGTCGCGCTCGGCTTCGTGCTCATCTACAAGGCCACCGAAACGGTCAACTTCGCCCAGGGCGACGTCATGATGCTGGGCGGGTTTTTCGCCTACACGGCCACCGCGCTCATGGGCTGGCCGTACTGGGCGGGAATTCCCTTCGCGCTCATCGTCATGGCCCTGTTCGGCATGGCGGCAGAACGCGTCGTCCTGCGCCCGGTGCTGGGTCAGCCTGCGTTCACCGTGGTCATGGTCACCATCGGGGTCGGCTACATCATGCGCGGGGTGGTCACGATGATCCCGGGCTGGGGCACCGACACCTACAAGATCGTCACGCCCTTCGCCGACCAGGTCGTCAACGTCGCCGGCGCGGCGCTCTCGCTGGACCAGATCATGGTCATCGTCGATACGGCCGTGCTGTGCGCGATCCTGTTCGTGTTCTTTCGCTTCACGCGCATCGGCATTGCGATGCAGGCGGCGTCGCAGAACCAGCTGGCCGCCTACTACATGGGCATACCGGTGTCGCGCATCAACACCCTGATCTGGGGCATCTCGGCCGCGGTGGCCACCTTCGCCGGCATCCTCTTGGCGCCGATCACGTTCATCCACTCCAACATGGGCTTCATCGGACTCAAGGCCTTCCCGGCTGCGGTGTTGGGCGGCTTCGGCAGCATCCCCGGCGCGATCGTCGGCGGGCTCATCATCGGCCTGGTCGAGTCCTTCGCCGGCTTCTACCTGCCCGAGGGGTTCAAGGACATCGCCGCGTATATCGTCGTGCTGATCGTCCTCATGGTCAAACCGTCGGGCCTGTTCGGCGAGAAGTTGCGCAAGAAAGTCTGAGCGGGCCCCATGCGCTTTTACTTCAAGACCGACTATGCGCAGGATGTGGGCCTGTTCAAGGACGGCCTGCAGATCTTCTGGTACGCGCTCCTGGTCGTGGGACTCCTGGCTCTGCCGCTGTTCCTGCCCGAGTACCTCGAGGGGCAGATGGTCTTCATCCTCATCTATGCCATCGCCGGGCTGGGGTTGATGCTGCTCATCGGATTCACCGGGCAGATCTCCCTGGGCCATGCGGCCTTTCTGGCGGTGGGCGCCTATGCCGAGACCCTTTTGGCCAGCAAGGGCGTGCCTTTCGTGATCTCGATCTCCGCGGCGGCGCTTCTGGCCGGCGTGGCCGGCATCATCATCGGACTGCCGGCGCTGCGCTTGAAAGGCATCTACCTGGCGATCGCGACCATGGCCTTCGGCTTCATCGTCGAGGAGGGGGTTACGCGCTGGGAAAGCGTGACCGCCGGCAACAAGGGCCTCACGGTGCCGCCGATCAAGATCTTCGGCGTCGCGATGGACAACGACACGCGACTCTATTACGTCGCGCTCGCGATCACGATCATCCTGGTGCTGGGCATGGTCAACCTGCTGCGCAGCCCGACCGGGCGTGCCTTTGTCGCGATCCGCGATTCCGAGATCTCGGCGCAGAGCATGGGCATCAACCTGGCCTGGTACAAGACGGTTTCCTTCGCGCTGTCGGCGGCGCTGACCGGCGTCGCCGGTGCGTTGTACGCGCACAAGGTGCAGTACATCTCGCCGGAGCAGTTCAATCTCCTGGTGTCGATCGAGTTGGCCACGCTGGTCTTCATCGGCGGACTGGGGTCTTTCCACGGCGCCGTGTTCGGTGCGGCCTTCATCATCGTCCTGCCGCAGTTGATCGTCTTCATCAAGGATTACCTGCCGCAGGCGATCGCGCAACAGACCGGGCTGCAGCCGACCATCTTCGGCCTGATCCTGATCGGTTTCCTGATTTTCGAGCCGCTCGGCATCTACGGGCGCTGGCGCAAGATCCAGGCCTATTTCTCGCTATTCCCCTTCTACCGGCGCGGCATGTTCCGGCGCCAGAAGTCCTACATGAAGTCGGAGCGTCTCAAATGAGGTCGCCGACGCCGATCGCTGGCCGCTCGAGCCCGCCGACGCACGAGGGAAGGGGCCGCGCGTGAGCTTCTTCAAGGTCGAGAACCTGTCGATCCAGTTCGGCGGCGTCAAGGCGGTGACCAACGTCTCCTTCGAAGTGGAAAAGGGCGAGGTCTTCACGATCATCGGCCCCAACGGCGCGGGCAAGACCACGATCTTCAACCTGATCAGCCTGATCTATCCGCCGACCGCGGGCAAGATCTGGTTCGAGGGACGGGAGGTCACCGGCCTCTCGCCCTATCGCGTCGCCAACCTGGGCATCGCGCGCACTTTCCAGAACATCGAGCTTTTCGAGCACGCCACGGTCCTGCAAAACCTGCTCATCGGCCGGCACACGCACCGTTCGACATCGCTGTGGCAGGAGCTGTTTTTCCTGCCTTCGGTCCGGCGCGCCGAGCTGGAGCACCGCGCTGCGGTCGAGAAAGTCATCGATTTCCTCGACCTGCAGCACGCCCGTGACAGCCTGGTCGCGGGCCTGCCCTACGGCGTGCGCAAGGTGGTGGAGTTGGGGCGTGCGCTGTCGATCGGGCCCAAGCTCCTGCTCCTGGACGAACCCTCCTCGGGCCTGAACCCCGAAGAGACCGACGACATGGCCTTCTGGATCGAGGACATCAAGAAGGACCTTGGCGTCACCGTGCTCATGGTCGAGCATGACATGAGCCTGGTTTCGCGCGTGTCGGACCGCGTGCTGGCGATGAACCAGGGCGAGATGCTGTCGCTCGGCACTTCCAAGCAGGTGCAGTCCGATCCCAAGGTCATCGAGGCCTATCTCGGCAAGCAGGATGACACCTAGGCCATGAGCGAGCCCATCCTCGAACTCAAGAACATCGAGTCGGCCTACGGGCCGGTGCAGGCGCTGCGCGGCGTCAGCCTCACCGTGGCCAAGGGCTCGATCGCCACCGTGCTGGGCGGCAATGGCGCGGGCAAGAGCACGATTTTGAAGACCATCTCCGGCATCATCGACCCGAACAAGGGGCAGATCCGTTTTGCCGGCGAGGAGATCCAGGGCAAGGCGCCGGACTGGATCGTGCGTCGCGGCATCTCGCACGTGCCCGAGGGGCGTGAAGTCTTTCCCCTTTTGTCGGTCGAGGACAACCTCAAGATGGGGGCCTACACGCGCCGCGACCGCGACGGTGTCGCGCGCGACATGGAGGCGGTGTACGGGTACTTCCCCATCCTCAAGGAGCGCGCCGGGCAGGATGCGGGTTTGCTCTCCGGCGGCCAGCAGCAGATGCTGGCGATCGCGCGCTCGCTGCTGGCCTCGCCGCAACTCATGCTGCTGGACGAACCCTCGCTGGGGTTGTCGCCCAAGCTGACGCAGGAGATCTTCGAGATCGTGCGCCGCATCAACGGCGAACGCGGCACCACCATCCTCCTGGTCGAGCAGAACGCGCAGATGGCGCTCAAGACCGCGAGCTTCGGCTACGTGCTCGAGGTCGGACGCATCGTCATGGAAGACACCTGCGCCAATCTCATGAAGAAAGAGGACATCCGCGAGTTCTACCTGGGCATGAAGGAAGAAGGCGCGCGCGGCGCGCGGCGCTGGAAGAAGAAAAAGACCTGGCGTTGATGCGGGCCATGCCGCCCGTTCTCCTCGCCCTTGCATCGATCCTGATGTGGTCCTCGGTCGCGTGGCTGAGCCTGACGCTCAGGCATGTGCCGCCCTTCCTGCTGGTCGGGCTCGCCTTGATCATCGGCGCCACGGTGGGCTTGGCGCGCTGGCGCGACTGGCGCGCGGCGACGCCCGGGCTCATGGTGCTCGGCATCTACGGCCTTTTCGGCTTTCACTTCGCGCTCTTCACCGCGCTGCGCCACGCGCCGCCGATCGAAGCCAACCTCGTCAACTACCTCTGGCCGCTCCTGATCGTCGTGCTCGCGCCGCTCTTCGTGCCGGGCGTCAGGCTCGCCGCGCGCCACGTCGCCGGTGGTGTCGCGGGCTTCGCCGGCGCGGCCTTGCTCGCCAGCGGCGGCAGCTTCGCGCTGCGCGCCGAGCATCTGTTCGGTTACGCCTGCGCGCTCGCAGCGGCGCTCATCTGGTCCACATACTCCCTTCTGACGCGGCGCATGGGCGACTTTCCGACCGGGACGGTCGGTGCTTTCTGCCTGGCCTCCGGGGCGCTATCGCTGGCGTGCCATGCGTTGTGGGAGCCGGCAGTGAGCCTCCCGGCTGCGGACTGGGCATGGATCGCCGCGTTGGGCGTCTTTCCGCTGGGGTTGGCGTTCTTCACCTGGGACGCCGCGATGAAACGCGGCGATCCGCGCATGATCGGCACGCTTTCCTACCTGACGCCCCTCTTGTCGACGGCATGGCTGGCGCTGTCCGGGCAGGGCAGTCTGGGGCTTATGTCCCTGATCGCCTTGGCACTGATTGTCGGCGGGGCGGCCCTTGGCAGCATGCCGCGCCGATCGACTTGATGATTCGCCAGGTCTTCGGCCCGAATCGCCCGCACGGTGGGCGCGTAGCGACCCATCGCTCTCACGGGAACAGCTGAATCATGGGAAGCCGGCTGCCGGAGTTGACCAGGTTGACCCGCTTGAGAGAAATCCGCAGCGTGTTCCGCACCCTGATTAGCCTGTGGATGTAGTGGCCGTACAGCGTCACCATGTCGTCGCCGCGGCTCTCGGCATACACGAAGGAGGTGCGCAACGTGAACGTGCCTTCGTCCTCCCGAACCTTGAGCAGAGTGGGTTCCTGCAACACGTGTTGCATGCTGCTCCTGGGATGTTGCGAATGGGCCAGTCCGGAAGTGAGTCTTTCGATGCGCAGGGACAGGAGCATCCTGTCTTCGTCCGCGATCGCGTTGTGCTTCTCCTCTTCGGCCTGGCGGGCGCCCAGGAGCGGAACCCAATAACGGCCGTCCTCGGCAAAGAGGTCCAGCCATTCCCGATACCGCTCATCATCGAGCAGCGCTGCCTCCATGTAGATGAAATCCACTGCCTCCCTGGCATCGGCGGTCATGCCGGTCCCCTTTGCCCGGCGCCCATGTAGAGCGCCCATGCCCGGTGCTGATTGCGGATCAAGAGCTCGTTCGTCCCGCTGGTCTCGCGGGTAGGCTCTTCCAGTTCGCGCGCGTCATGTTCGCGGTGCAAGCTGACCCAGTCGGCCGCCTGCGAACGCAGCCCGCTCTGCTGGGCCTCGAACAGGTGGATGTCGTCGTGCGCCACCACGGACATCGGCGAGAACACCAGCCGGCTGTAGGTGAGCGCGCGGTCGAACAACAGCTCCGGCGCGTCGAGCGTCCGGAAGTTCCAGGCTTCGATCACGGTCCTGTCCACCGCGACCGGGCGGATGACGCGTATCGTCTGGGGCGAGCCCTTGAGGGCGAGGCTGGGGTAGAGCACCGTGTTCTGCGGCGACCTTTCCAGAATCTGCCGGGCCCGGTCTTCCCCGCGCGCGGCCTTGAGCGCTGCCTCGTAACCAGGCATGGCCCCGTATCCGGAGTGGATGCTGAAGCGAGTCCCGGTGATGCTGTGCCCGTTGGGAAACACCTTGCCGCCCGATTGCTCGAAGAAGTCGTACTTCTGCCCGAAGGGGAGGATCTGCTCGAACGCCAGCGGCTTCGGCGCATCCGCGCTCAACCCCTTGAGGACGGATTGCGCGGCACGCACCGCGGAGGCGTGCGTGGACACCGGGTGCACGGAATCGTTGATGTTCTCCAGATAGAGCTTCCAGTTGCAGTTGATCGTGTTGCGCAACACGCCGCCCTCGATCCGCAACCTGCCGCTGGGAGATCGGTCGACCATGAGGTCGATGCCCTCAAGGATCTCGCCGAAGTATTCCTCGAATCCGACGCCTTGCGGGCTGATCCGTCCGAAGATGAAGTCCCGGTACACATGGAAACCCGCCAGCGGCGCGAGCCCGCGGCCTGCCTCGGACTCGCCAAGCCGCGTGTGTTCGTATCCCTCCTTCAGAGGGAAGGCCGCAAGTTCGCCGCCGTCCAGGCGGTAGGACCAGGCGTGGTAGGGGCAGCGGACGACGGGGCCGCTGATGCGGCCCGACTCCGCGGTCAAGAGCCGGGTTCCCTTGTGCGCGCAGCGGTTGTGGAATGCCCGCACCTGCCCCGCCGGGTCGCGCAACACCAGGATCGGCTCTCCGGCCAAGTCGAGGGTGAAGAAATCGCCGCGCTCCGGAACCTGGCTTGCGTGCCCGAGGTAGTTCCACGTCTTCGCGAAAAGCGCGCGTTGCTCGAGAGCGAACAACTCGGCGCTCAGGTACACGTCCTTGTGCACCTGGTCGTGCCGGACAAGGCTCGAGACAGCGTCGGGGTCGGCAGCGAAGTTCATCGGTTCCCTTTAGTCGACGCTCACACCCGTGTCCACGATCACCGGCCGCATCTTCTCGGTCTCGGCGCGGATGAACCCGTCGAATTGCTCGGGGGGCATCGTCACGCGGCTGTACCCGATGTCGGTGAACTTCTTGAGGTTCTCGGGGCTGGCGACGGCCTTGTCGAGGGCTTCATGCAGGCGATTCACGATGTGCCGTGGCGTACCTTTCTTCACCGCCACCCCGATCCAGAAGTCCATCAATAGATAGGGCAGGCCGATCTCGGCGGTGGTCGGCACGTTGGGCAGGAAGCTGTTGCGCTGCGCCGCGGCCACTGCCAGCGGCACGACCCTGCCGGTACGCATCATGTTGAGGGCGCCCGGAACGGCGTCGAACAGCAGGTCCACCTCGTTGGTCACGATGGCCTGCATGGCGGGAGGAAATCCCTTGTACGGGATGTGCGTGAACTTCGCGCCCGGCGAGTTCCTGGACAGGATGTGCCCCAGGAGATGGGGGGCCGTGCCGGGCCCGAAGGAGCCGTAGAAGACGCTGCCGCCCGGCGTGGCCAATGTGTCCCTGAGCGACTTCACGCCGTTCAGTTTTCCGGCGACGTTCGCCAGCATGACCAGCGGCGCCCGCAACAGCATCGCGACACCGTCGAAATCCCGGGTCGGGAGGTAGTTGCTGTTCTTGTACAGGATCGGATTGACGCTGAAGTCGCCCGTCTGCGCCACGAACAGCGTGTGTCCGTCCGCCGGCGAATTGAGGATGTCCGCAGCGGCGATCTGCGACCCGCCGCCGGGTTTGTTGATGATCACGAGGGGCTGCTGGCCGAGTTGCGCGCTCAGTTCCGGGCCGATCGTCCGCGCGAAGTTGTCGATCGCGCCGCCCGGCGGAAACGGGATCATGACGCGGATCGGTTTATTCGGAAACGTGTCCTGGGCCTGTAGAGGAGCCGTGTTGCAGCCGAGGAGAACCGCCGCGGCGGAGAAGATGGCCTGCAGGACGAGCGCGCGCTTGGCATAGGGGGGCTTCATGGGGTCTTTCCTGTCTGGAGTTGGGGGAGTGATGTCACCTCGGTGAAGTCGCGCTGGGCAGCCAGGACGAGACTCTGCATGCAGTCGTGCGCCGTCACGCTGTCGTGATGCGCGAAGGCATGCCGCAGGTCCTCGTATCCGGAAACAATCCTTTGGCGGCGTTCGAAGTCGGCGAGCGTCATCTGCCGCACCAGGATTACCTGGTCGTTGTAGCGCGTGATGCTGGACGCAAGCCGGGAATTGCGCACCGCCCCAAGCCACGCATCGCGAAAGCGGCGGCCGGCGCCGAAGGCGGCGGGGACGTCGTTCGACTTGTGCGCTGCCTGGGCCTCGCCGATCGCGATATCCAGTTCCCGGATCTGCTCCGGTGTGATGTCGCGCGCCGCGAGGGCCGCGGCCCGCGGTTCAAGCAACAGGCGCAACTCGAAGACGTCCTGGATGTCCTCAGGACCGAGCGTGGGCATGCGATAGCCGCGCGGCGTGCTGACCAGGTAGCCTTCCGCAACCAGTTGCAGAAGCGCCTGCCGCACCGGCACGCGCGATACGCCGAGTCGGGTTGCGATGTCGGCCTCGACCAAGCGCTCGCCGGTGTCCAGGTGGCCCCCGCGCAGGCGCGCCAGCAGGAATTGATACGCCGACGCACTCAGGCTCGGGGCGGCTGTGGCGAGGGAGTCTTCTCTAGTTTCCATGGCCGGAGGTCTCGGTCAGCGCCAGCACGCGCAGCGGGCTGCCTGAACCGTTCAGGATCTTCAATGGCGGGGTGACGAGCAGCGCGCCCGTGGGCGGCAGCAGGTCCAGTTGCGTGAGGCACTGCAGCCCGAGCTTGCCGGCACCGTGCATCAGCGAGTGGCAGGGGTAGGGCGGCTTCAGGTGGTAACCCTGGCCCGCATCGGTGCCGATCGCTTCCGAGCCGAAGCCGAGAACGTCGCGCTCTTCCACGAGGAAGCGCACGGCTTCTGCCGACGGACCGGGCGTGTGCTGCCCGGTCTCGTCGTAGTTCTGGTACTGCTCGGGATCGGAGCGCTTGCTCCAGTCGGTGCGCATCAGCACCCAGCTGCCGGCCGGGATGCGGCCGTGGTCGCGCTCGAACCCTTCGATGTCGGCGACGCTGAGCAGGTAGTCCGGATCCGTGGCGGCTTGGGCGGAGCAGTCGATCACGCAGGCCGGGGCGATGAGGCGCTGCACGTCCACCGTGTCGACCGCGTTGTTCGGCAGGTGCCGGCCCGAGATCCAGTGGATCGGCGCGTCGAAGTGCGTTCCGGTGTGCTCGCCGCATGAGAAGTTGTTCCAGTACCAGCCGGGACCGCGCTCGTCGTAGCGCGCGATTTCCTCGATGCGGAACGGCCAGCACTGGCCCATCTCGGGAGGCAGCGAAATGGTGGGAAAGGAAGGGGCGAGCGTCTGCGTCAGGTCGATGACGCGCACCTGGTTGCCGGCCAGCGCTTGGGCCAGCGAGGCGAGGATGGAGGTTGTCATGTCAAAGGCTTCCGTGTGCGACTTCACGCTCCAGCGCTTTCGGGTTTTCACGCCAGCGCGCGAGCCACTCCTGCGCGACGTCTCCCGGGTAGACGTCTTCCACGCCGCGCATCAGCGCATCCAGGGTCGCGCTGGCCAGCGCGGCCGGGCTCAGCTTGGGGGGGGGCAGGTTCTGGTTCCACTCGTCGTCGACCGGTCCGGGAAACAGGTTCAGCACCCTGATGCCGTGCGGCAGCATCTGGGCGCGCAGGCCCTGCGCGATCGACAGGGCGGCCGCCTTGGAGGCCGAGTACGTGCCGTGCGTGGGATAGTGGTTGAGCGCGAAGATCGACAGTAGGTTGACCCAGGCGACGGCGTGCCGGGCGCCGTCGGCGGCGCGCGCCTGAAGCGCGGGCGCGAAGGCCTGCGCCAGCCTCAAGAGGCCGAAGTAGTTGATGTCCATCTCCGCGCGCGCGACATCGGTACCCCGGCGCGAAGCGACGGACTGCGTCCGGTTCACCTCCGCATTGCTGACGACGATGTCCACCTTGCCGCCCAGTTCGCCGCCCAGTTCGGCGACCGCGCGCGCGTCGGTGAGGTCGAGGGGAACGAGGTGCACGCCCGGGAGGGTCGCGATGCCGTCCAGGGCCAGGTGCTTCTTCCACGGTTCGGCATGGCCGACCCAGACGGTCGCGCAGCCGGCGCCGACGAGCGCGCGCACCAGCGCCTGGCCGACGGCGGACTTGCCGTCGCTGACCAGCACGTTGCGGCCCTTCGGGTTGCAGCCGGTTTCGCGCTGCAGCTTCTCTTCGCCATGCATGGCGTACTCGCTTTCGGGTTGTGCCACAAGCACGGCCTCGCCTGCGCGGTCCAGGTGCAGCGACACGCGCACGCGCGCCGGGGCGGCGGGCACGCTGTCGGTCAGGAAGGCGACCACCGCGGGGCCCGCATCCAGGTGGATCGTTCCGACGCGCCACGGCAGGCGCTCCCTGAAGTACAGGTGGTTGCTGTGGCGCACGGTGGTCTGGGCAACGAGCGCGCCGCCGCCGGCCTGCTCGCGCCATTGCAAGCGATCGGACAGACAGGCGCCGCAGGCTTCCCGCGGCGGGTATTGCGTCGCTGCGCAGTCCTTGCAGGTCTGCAGGACCAGGGCGTTGCCGGTGGCCGCGGCGGCGGTCAGTCCGTGGGCGACCCGGGTTCGCCCCGCCGGCGGCAGGTTTATGCGCGGGGTGCGCAGGACGGGGTTGCTGCGCTGGCCGGGGCCGCCGCGCGCGATTTGCTGTGCCGTCATGTGGCGGACTCCAGAACGACCGCGCCGGTGCAGACGCAGCGGTCGTAATTGACGATGCCGAATCCGCTGGTCAGCCCCCAGTGCGCTTCCGGAACCTGCCGGCCGGTGGCGGTTTGGGTGAGCTGGCGGAGCGTTTCGGTCACGCCCAGGTAGCCGCCGGCGGCGCCGGCCTGACCGGCGGAGAGCTGGCCGCCGCTGGTGTTGTGGGGAGCGCTGCCGTCGTGCGTCAAGGTGTGCGCGCGCACGTAGGCCGGCGCCTCGCCGGCGTCGCAGAAGCCCAGTCCTTCGAGCTGCATCATGACGATGACCGGATAGTCGTCGTAGGTGTGCAGCACGTCGATCTCGCCGGCTGTGATGCCCGCCTGGGCGTACAGTTCGCGCTGATCCATGAGCCAGCCGCCGCGCACCATGACGGGATCTTCGGTGAAAGCGTTGTGGCGTTCGATGGCGCCGCGCAGGCAGGCGTGGGGCAGGTCCAGATCGCGCGCCCGTTCCTCGCGCATCACCAGGAAAGCTTCCGCGCCGGCGCAGGGCATCACGCAATCGAGGAGGCGCAGCGGGTCGGCGATGGGCCGCGCTCGCAGGTAGTCTTCCAGCGTGATCGGCCGACGCAGGAGCGCATTGGCGTTGCGCGAGGCGTTGGCGCGCTGGCTGACGGCGATGCGCCCGAAGTCTTCCGGGGTGGCGCCGAACCGGCGCATGTAGTTGTCCGTGATCAATGCGAACATCGTGTTGGGACCGCCCGCGCCATACGGGTAGGTGGCATCGCGGGCGAACTGGCTGAAGTTCGAAAGGCTCAGCCGGTGCGATGCGACATGGTTGGTGTCCGCGCCGATGCAGGCCACGATCTGCGCATCCCCGCATTGCACCGCGCGGGCGGCGCGCCGCAGCGCCATGACGCCCGAGGCGCCGCCGGTGGGGATGTGGTCCATCCAGCGCGGCACCAGCCCCAGCTGCTGGGTGAGTCCGACGACGGTGTCCGGCGCGAGCCCGAAGCTGCTGACGATGATCCCGTCCACCTGCGCCTTTTCCAGGTCCGCCTCGTCGAGCAGCCGCCTGAGCGCCTGCGCCGCGAAGTGGTGCGCGCTGCGCTCGCTGTAGCGCGCGTAGGGCACGGTCACCGGCGCGGCCGCGGCGACGCCGTCGTAGGCGAGTCGCGCGGGCCTCATGCCTGGCGGGTCTTGAGCGCGCGCGTGTCGACGCAATGCGCCTGGCCGGGCATTTGCGCGGCGAGCTTGCGCAGTTCACCGCGCTGGATCTTCTGCGACGCCGTCACCGGCAGGGCCGCCACGAATGCGACCCAGCCCGGCGCCTTGTAGTACGCCAGTTGGTCCAGTGCGTGGCGCACGATGTCCCGCGCGAGATCTTCCCTGGCCGCGGCCGGAACCTCGTCTTTCGGGATGATCAAGGCCAGGACTTCGTCGCCGCGCACCGGGTCGGGCGTCGCGGCCACGGCGGCCACCTTCACGAGTTCGTGGCGAGCGAGCACCGCCTCCACTTCGACGGCGGAGATGTTCTCTCCGCTGCGGCGGATGACATTCTTCTTGCGGTCGACAAAGAACAGCGCGCCGTCGGCGTCGGCGCGCACGACATCGCCGGTGTGGAACCAGCCGCCCGCCCAGGCCTCTTCCGTTGCTGCCTCGTCCTTGAGGTAGGACGAGAAGAAGTGCCTGCGCGGGTCCTCACCTCGGGCGCGCACCAGCAGCTCGCCGGGCTGACCGGCCGGTACATCGCGCCCTTCCTCATCGACGAGGCGCACCTCGATGTGCGCGCCGGGCACACCGACCGCATGCACGCCCACCTGCCGGGCGCCGCGATTCGCATGGATGGCTCCGCCGGCACCGGTCTCGGTCATCGCCCAGCCCTCCACCAGCGGAAAGCCGAAGCGCTCCTCGAAGCGCGCGTGGTCGCCGGCGCCGACGCCCGCGCCGAAACCCCAGCGCACGTCGTGGGCGCGGTCTTCTTCCGAGGCGGGGCCCGCCAGGAGCATGGCCGGCATGACGCCGAGATAGTGGACGATGCTCGCGCGACTCTCGCGCACCGAGGACCACCACGAGCGGGGATGGAAGCGATCCAGCTGGATCAGGCAGCCGCCCGTCGTGATCACCGCCATCGTCGAGAAGGACATCGCGTTGACGTGGTTCAGCGGCAGCGGCGTGAGGATGCGCTCTTGGCCCGTCCGCACGGGACAGTGACCACCGAGCCCCGCGTACCAGTCGCCGACGCGCAGGAAATAGTCGTTCGAAAGACGGCAACCCTTGGGGCGACCGGTGGTCCCCGAGGTATAGAGCAGGGCGCATTCCGTCTCGAGGCCGGGTTCCGCCGGTTCGACGACAGGCCGCGCCGGTTCCGGGAAATGCGTCGCGCCCAGTGCCACGACCTGCGTCCGCACGCCAGCCGCGCGCGCGGCGGCCCGCACCGCGTCCACCCGCTTCGCAAGCACCACCGCCAGGGTGATCTCGCTGTGTCCGATCAGGTATTCCAGCTCCGCGGCGCGCATCTCGACGCCGATGGGGACCACGCTGACACCGAGTCCGTTGAGGGCAAGCCAGTGCAGCAGGTGCGCCGGCCGGTTTTCCATCAATAGGCCCACCCGATGGCCGTGGCCGTAGCCGGCCTGTGCATAGCCGGCGCGCAAGTGCTCGACCTCATCCGCCGCGGCCGACCAGGAGAGGGTTCCGGGCGGGATATCGTAGGTGGCCGCTGTCACCGTTTCGACGTGCAGGAAGTCGGCGTCCGGCCGGCGCTCGGCAGTCTGGCGAAATCTTCCATACGCGGTTTGCATGGCGTTAAACGGAGGGCGGCTTGCCGATGGCTCAAGGTTTGAGGATGTTCAGTATACTGAAGTTTGCGTCATTTGGAAGGGGCCTGAGGCGAAAAAGCCTGCGTCTAGAGATGAAATCGGAAAAATGCGCGGCCATGACGAAGTGTGCAGTCGTATTTTCGCCAGTTTAGGTATACTGTAATCATCCTATTTGTTCCAGGGTCGGCCCGTGGCTGAAAGATCGTTCAAGGAAGAGGTGCAGAAGCTCCGGGCGGGTGCGGGAGAGGAGTTCCGCAGCGAGGGCATCCTCGCCGTGACCAAGGCGCTGCTGCAGGCCGGGGTCGCCTACGTCGGCGGCTATCAGGGCGCGCCGGTGTCGCACCTCATGGATGTGCTCGCCGATGCCCGTGAAATCCTCGATGGTCTCGGCGTGCATTTCGAGAGCTCCGCCAGTGAAGCCACCGCCGCAGCCATGTTCGGCGCCTCGGTGCACTACCCGCTGCGCGGCGCGATCACCTTCAAGTCCACCGTCGGCACCAATGTCGCTTCGGACGCCCTGTCGAACCTGGCCTCCGGCGGCGTCACCGGAGGCTGCCTCGTGATCCTGGGCGAGGACTATGGCGAAGGGTCCTCGATCATCCAGGAGCGCTCGCACGCCTTCGCCATGAAGTCGCAGATGTGGCTGCTGGATCCGCGGCCCGCCCACGACAGCCTGGTGAAGGCGGTGGAAAAGGGCTTCGAGCTGTCCGAGGCCAGCCGCACGCCGGTCATGCTCACCATGCGCGTGCGCGCCTGCCATGCGCACGGAGGCTTCGTGGCTTCCGACAACAAGCCGCCGGCGTTCACGCTCAAGGACGCCATCGAGAACCCGCGGCGCGACGTGCAGAGGATGGCGCTGGCGCCGGCGACCTTCCTGCACGAGCACGAGAAGATCCACGCGCGCTGGCCTGCCGCCACCCGCTTCGTGCGGGAACAGCGGCTCAACGAGTTCCTGGGAGCGGAGTCCGAGGGCGGCGGCGGCATCGGGCTGATCGTGCAAGGCGGCCTCTACAACACCCTCATCCGCGCCCTCGAGATGCTGGGTCTGGCCGACATCTGGGGGACGGCGCAGATCCCGATCTACGTGATGAACGTGGTCTACCCCATGATCGAGGACGAGGCGATCGAATTCTGCGAGGGCCGCGATGCGGTACTGATGCTCGAGGAAGGGCAGCCGGAGTTCATCGAGCAGACGCTTGCGACCGTCCTGCGCCGCGCCGACCTGGCAACGCGCGTGCACGGGAAGGACATGTTGCCTCGCGCCGGCGAGTACACCACGCTGGTGATGCTGAAGGGCCTGCGCAAGTTCCTGCAGAAGCATGCGCCCCGACTCCTGGAGCGCAAGCCCCTGGACAGCGGCGTGGCGTCCATGCTTGCGCCCAAGGTGATTCCGCTGGTTCCCTCCATGCCCGGCGTGGCGCTCAAGGAGGCGCCCGGCGTGCTGCCGCGGCCGCCCTCGTTCTGCACCGGCTGCCCCGAGCGGCCGATCTTCACGGCGATCAAGCTGGTCGAGCGGGAGATCGGCAGGCAGCATCACGTCAGCGCCGACATCGGCTGCCACCAGTTCGCCGCGCTCGCGCCCTTCGACTTCGGCGCGACGTCCATGGGCTACGGCCTGGGCGCCGCCGGCGCCGCGGCCCTCAACGCGAACGGGGCGGACCGGCGCACGATCAGCGTGATGGGCGACGGCGGCTTCTGGCATAACGGGCTGACCTCCGGCGTCGGCAACGCCGTCTTCAACAAGAGCGACAACGTCATCGTCGTCATCGACAATGGCTACTCGGCGGCGACCGGCGGCCAGGACATCCCGTCGTCCCGGGCGCCCAATGCCAACCGCACCACAGCGCTGCCCATCGAAGCCGCCGTGCGCGGCGTCGGCGTGAAATGGCTGCGCAAGGTATCCCATACCTATGGTCTCAAGAAGATGAAGGCGGCGATCCGCGACGCGCTGACGACGGGCGAACCCGGGCCCAAGCTGGTCCTGGCGCAATCCGAGTGCATGCTCAACAAGCAGCGGCGCGTGAAACCGCAGCTGCGCGAGCGCGCCGCCCGCGGCGAGCGCGTCGTCGTCGAGCGCTTCGGGATCGATCCCGAGTCCTGCACCGGGGACCATTCCTGCATCCGGCTGTCCGGCTGCCCGTCCTTGAGTATCCGGCCCAATCCGGATCCGCTGCGAAAAGACCCGGTGGCGACCGTGCAATCGAGCTGCGTGGGCTGCGGGCTGTGCGGCGAGGTGTCGCATGCGGCGGTGCTGTGTCCCTCCTTCTACCGGACCGAACTTGTGACCCATGCGGGTCGCGCGGAAAGATTCGTCGAGCGCGTGACCAAGTTCGTCATCGGCCGCCTGCAACGACGCCTTGCGGCCCGGCAGTTCGTCCATGTCGCGTGACGCGATGTCCGCTTCGGCCATGCGCGCGCGCCCGATCAAGATCGCCATCCTTGCGATGGGCGGCGAGGGCGGAGGCGTGCTGGCCGACTGGATCGTCGATGCCGCGGAGTGCGAGAGCTACTACGCCCAGTCCACCTCGGTTCCCGGCGTCGCCCAGCGGACCGGCGCCACGCTCTACTACGTGGAGGTGCTGCCGGTCGCGCGCGACCTGTCGCGCCAGCCGGTCTTCAGCCTGATGCCGACACCGGGCGATGTAGACGTCGTGATCGCCTCCGAGCTCATGGAGTCGGCGCGGGCGGTCCAGCGCGGTATCGTGACGCCGGACAAGACCTTGCTGATCACGTCGTCCCATCGTGTCTACGCCATCGACGAGAAGATGGCGATGGGTGACGGTCGGGTATCGTCGGAGCCGTTCATCGATACCGGACGCGAGGCCGCGCAGCGGTATGTCGCGCGCGATTTCGCGCAGCTCGCGGAACAATGCGGCAGCGTGATCAGCGGCCCGCTGTTCGGCGCGCTGGCGGCGTCGGGCGCGCTGCCCTGGGACCGGCAGGCCTGCGAAGCGGCGATCGTTCGGGGCGGGGTGGGCGTCGCGGCGAGCTTGCAGGCCTTCGCGGCGGGGCACGACGCATTCCTTAAGGAGCCTGAGGCCGGGCCGGTATCGGCAGCGAATCGCCTCGCACCCGATCCGCGCCTGGGAGAGCTCCTGCGCAGGGCGGCGAGCGAGCTTCCTGCCGCCTGCGCCGACATCATCGAGCCTGCCCTGGCGCGCGCAGCGGACTACCAGGATCTCGCCTACGCCGGCGAATTGCTGGACCGCTTAGCGCCGGTTGCGGAACTCGATCGACGCTTTGGCGACGGGAGCTGGCGCCTCCTGCGCGAGACCGCCCGTTACCTGGCGCTGTGGATGACCTTCGAGGACGTCGCGCGCGTCGCGGAACTGAAGCTGAGACGCTCGCGCTTCGCGCGTGTGCACCGCGAAGCGCGGGCAGAGGCCGGCCAGGTGCTGCATATCCACGAGTATTTCCATCCGAGACTGGAGGAAATCGCCGATACGGCGCCCGCGGGCCTTGGCCGTTGGCTGCTGGCCAGCCGCCTGTCGCGCGCGCTGCTCCGACGATTGACGAGGCAGGGCCGGGTGATCCGCACGAGTTCGCTGGGCGGCTTCCTGATGCTCTACGCGGTGGCCGCGTGCCGCGGCTTGCGGCGCCGCTCGCTGCGCTACGAGCGCGAGACCGCCGCCATGCGCGACTGGCTCGGGCGTATCGGCAAGGCGGTGGCAGACGACTATGCGCTGGCCTGCGAGATCGCCGAATGCCCGCGGCTGATCAAGGGATATGGCGACACGCACGCGCGCGGTTTCGCCAACTACCAGGCGATCCTCGGCGCGCTCGACCGGTCCGCGCCGGGCGCCCCGTCGGTGCGCGAAATGCGCGAGGCCGCGCTCGCGGATGAGTCCGGCGTCAAGCTGCGGGCTTGCCTGGCGGCGCTCGCGTAGGTTCGCATGACGGAAGTTCACCGCACCGCGCTGGAGATTTCCTTCCGGCATTGCGATCCGGCGGGGATCGTCTTCTACCCGCGCTACGCGGAGATGATCAATGACGTCGTCGAGCACTGGTTCAAGCACGGACTGGGCTGCGATTTCGCGACGCTGCACGGACCGCGCGCGATCGCCATCCCTGTGGTCAAGCTGCAAATCGATTTTAAGAACCCGGGCTTCCTCGGTGAGACCCTGGAAGCCGGGCTGGTCGTCAGTCGCTTGGGGACGTCGTCCTTGAGTCTGGACATCACGATGCGCGGCCAGGGTGCAGCGCAAGCGACTGACCTGAAACTCGTCGCCAACCTCACCGTTGTATTCGTGGACATGGGCGGCAAGAAGGCGATCGAAATCCCCGCGGACCTTCGGGCTGCGCTGGAGAGATACCGATCGGACGAACGCTATGAACTGGCGAGGACACCTTGATGTAACGGGCCGTGATAATCGGTGTTGGCGCCACGGCCCGGGCCGATGATCACCTGCCCTGCTCCGGCGACCCCACCCGACTTCATTTTTTCACGGAGAATGAACGTGGTCTTCGACAATTTTCTTGAAGAACTCGAGGCGAGGGTCGCCATCGAGGATTGCCTGAATCGCTTCGCGCGCGGGGTCGACCGGCAGGATTGGGCGCTGGCACGGACCCTTTACCACGACGATGCCATCGACGACCACGGCTTCTTCAACGGCCCCGCGGACAGCTTCCTTGCGCATATCGCCAGGATGCACGCCCTGCAGGAGCACTCGATGCACTTCAACACCAACGTGCTGATCGAGTTCACGGCAAGGGACCGGGCTTTTGTCGAGACCTACGTCCTGGTGCTGCAGCGCTTCAAGGACCGTCGGGTGACCGCCTCAGCGCGCTACCTGGACCGTTTCGAGAAGAGGAATGGCGAATGGAAAGTCGCCTATCGCACCCTCGTGCACGGGGACATGGTGCCGGAGCCGCTTGACGGCCCCGTGCGCCTCCCGGAGGAATTCGTCCAGCAGAAGCACGGCATGGACGACCCTCTCTACACATTGCCGAGGAAATAAGGGGCGAATCGCAGGCTCGCGGGGGGCGAGCGCGCGGCGCGCCCTGCCTGGAACCACGCGCAAGCGGCGCGGTGCCTGTCAGGCGAACACGTCTCCGACGATTTCGGTACGCGCTACTGCGAAGCGCGCGGCTTCGTAGTGACTTCGTAGTAGATTTCGCGGTGAATCCGGCCGTCGCTTCGTTCCGATCACAGCGACAGCACACACTCCTCTCATCGCATGGCTACCATCGAATCCGCCGTCAATCCCAAGAGTCCCGAGTTCGCGGCCAACGCCGCCGCGCTCAAGGCTGCCGTGGAGGACCTGCGCGCCAAGGTCGGCGTCAACGCCCTGGGCGGGCCCGAGGACGCGCGCAAGAAGCACCTGGGGCGCGGCAAGCTCTTGCCGCGCGAACGGGTCGAGCAACTGCTTGATCCCGGCACGCCCTTCCTCGAGTTCTCGCAGCTCGCCGCCTACGACATGTACGACAACGCCGCGCCCGGCGCCGGGGTCATCACGGGCATCGGGCGCGTGTCGGGGCGCGAGTGCGTGATCGTCTGCAACGACGCGACCGTCAAGGGCGGCACGTATTTCCCGATGACGGTCAAGAAGCACGTGCGCGCGCAGGAGGTGGCATCCGAGAACCGGCTGCCCTGCCTGTACCTGGTCGATTCCGGCGGCGGCAACCTGCCCAACCAGGACGACGTCTTTCCCGACCGCGAACACTTCGGGCGGATTTTCTACAACCAGGCCAACCTCTCGGCCAAGGGCATTCCGCAGATCGCGGTCGTCATGGGGTCGTGCACGGCCGGCGGTGCCTACGTGCCGGCGATGAGCGACGAGACCATCATCGTCAGGAACCAGGGGACGATCTTCCTGGGCGGGCCGCCGCTGGTCAAGGCCGCGACCGGCGAGGTGGTCAGTGCCGAGGAGCTCGGTGGCGGCGACGTGCACACGCGCGTCTCCGGCGTGGCTGATCACCTGGCCAGGAACGACGCGCATGCGCTCTCGATCGCGCGGCGCATCGTCGCCAACCTGAACCGCGTTAAGCTGCCCGAACTGGACATCGTGACCGCGCGTGATCCGCTGCATGCGCCCGAGGAGATCTACGGCGTGGTCTCGGCCGATGTCAAGAAGCCCTACGACGTGCGCGAGGTCATCGCGCGCATCGTCGACGCCTCCGAGCTCGATGAATTCAAGGCGCGCTATGGCACCACGCTCGTCACCGGCTTCGCGCGCATCTACGGCATGCCCATCGGCATCCTCGCCAACAACGGCATCCTCTATTCCGAGTCGGCGCTAAAGGGCGCGCACTTCATCGAGCTGTGCGCGCAGCGCGGCATCCCGCTGCTTTTCCTGCAGAACATCACCGGTTTCATGGTCGGCAAGAAGTACGAGTCCGGCGGCATCGCACGAGACGGCGCCAAGCTCGTCACCGCGGTGGCGACCGCGCGGGTGCCGAAATTCACCGTCATCATCGGCGGCAGCTTCGGCGCCGGCAACTACGGCATGTGCGGGCGCGCCTATTCGCCGCGCTTCCTGTGGATGTGGCCCAACGCGCGCATTTCCATCATGGGCGGCGTGCAGGCCGCGTCTGTCCTGGCCACGGTCAAGCGCGACGGCATCGAGGCGCGCGGCGGGTCCTGGAGCGCCGCCGAGGAGGCCGCCTTCAAGCAACCCATCCTCGACCAGTACGAACACCAGGGTCATCCGTACTATGCCAGCGCGCGTCTTTGGGACGACGGCGTGATCGACCCGGCCGACACGCGGCGCGTGCTCGCACTGGCGCTCTCGGCGGCGCTCAATGCGCCGATCGAGAAGACCACCTTTGGCGTCTTTCGCATGTAGATCCGACCATGTCCAAACCCACCACGCTCGCGGTCGACATCCGCAACCAGGTCGCCATCGTCTGGTTCAACCGTCCCGAAATACACAACGCGCTCAACGACGTCGTGATCGCCGAGATGCACGCGCTGCTCAAGGCTCTGGCGCGCGATCGCGGCGTGCGCGCCATGGTGCTGGCCGGCCACGGCAAATCCTTTTGCTCGGGGGGCGACCTCAACTGGATGCAGCGCACCTCGACCTATTCGAAGGCGAGGAACACACGCGACGCCCAGGCGCTGGCCGACACCCTGTGGGCGCTGGCCAGTTTTCCCAAGCCGACCGTGGCGCGCGTGCACGGCAACGCCTATGCCGGCGGAATGGGTTTCGTGGCCGCCTGCGACATGGCCATCGCTTCTGTGGAGGCGTCGTTCTGCCTCTCCGAGGTCAAGCTGGGGCTGATACCGGCCGTCATCTCGCCCTACGTCGTGCGTGCCATGGGCGAACGTGCTGCGGGGCGCTACTTCCTGTCGGCCGAGCGCTTCGATGCCGCCGAGGCCTATCGCATCGGCTTCGTGCACGACATCTGCCCGACCGGGGAACTCGACGACCGGGTCAACGACCTGCTCGGGCATCTGGTGCTGGGCGGCGCGCGCGCGCTGGCCGAGTCCAAGAAGTTGATCGCGTTGTCCGGCGGCACGCGGCTGACACCGGCAGTGCGCGCCGCGACCGCGCGCCGCATCGCTGATGCGCGCGCCTCGGCCGAAGGCAGGGAAGGCATTGCTTCGTTCCTGGAAAAACGCAGGCCCTCCTGGGTTGCCGATCTGGAAACCGGGGCAGACTGATGTTCGCAAAAATCCTCATCGCCAACCGCGGCGAGATCGCCTGCCGCATCGCGCGCAGCGCGCGTCGTCTGGGCGTGGCGACGGTCGCGGTCTTCTCGGACGCCGACGCCGGGGCCCGCCATGTGGCTGCCTGCGACGAGGCTCATCGCCTCGGTCCGCCGCCGGCGCGCGAGAGTTACCTGCGCGGCGACCTCATCATCGCGATCGCCCAACGGTCGGGCGCGCAGGCGATCCATCCGGGTTATGGCTTCCTGTCCGAGAACGAGGATTTCGCCGAGGCCTGCCGGCGCTCGGGCCTGGTCTTCATCGGCCCGCCGCCGTCGGCCATTCGCGCCATGGGGCTCAAGGCCGAATCCAAGCGCCTGATGGCCAAGGCCGGCGTGCCGCTGACGCCTGGTTATCACGGGGCCGACCAGGACCCGGCGCTGCTCGCCGACGAGGCCGGCAAGATCGGCTACCCCGTGCTGATCAAGGCCTCGGCCGGCGGCGGCGGCAAGGGCATGCGCATCGTCGAGAAGCCAGCCGACTTCGCCGCGGCGCTCGCCTCCTGCCAGCGCGAGGCGCGCGCCTCGTTCGGCGACGACGCGGTCTTGATCGAGAAGTATCTGACCCGTCCGCGCCACATCGAGATCCAGGTGTTTGCCGACACACACGGCAACTGCGTCCATCTGTTCGAGCGCGATTGCTCGGTGCAGCGCCGGCACCAGAAAGTCCTGGAAGAGGCGCCGGCGCCCGGCATGATCGCGGAGCGCCGCGCCGCGATGGGGCGCGCCGCGGTCGATGCCGCCGCCGCGGTCGGCTACGTCGGTGCCGGGACGGTGGAGTTCATCGCCAACCAGGATGGCACGTTCTACTTCATGGAAATGAACACGCGCCTGCAGGTCGAGCATCCGGTGACCGAGGCCGTCACCGGCGTGGACCTGGTGGAGTGGCAATTGCGTGTCGCCGCCGGCGAGCCGCTGCCGCTGGCGCAGGACCAGCTAGCCATCCGCGGTCACGCGCTCGAGGCGCGCATCTACGCCGAGAATCCGGCCAAGAATTTCCTGCCTTCGATCGGCACCATCACGCACCTGCGCACTCCGCCCGAGGGCGCGGGCGTGCGCATCGACTCCGGCGTCGGCCAAGGTGACGCGATCAGTCCCTACTACGACCCGATGATCGCCAAGCTCATCTGTCACGGCGCGTCGCGAGACGAAGCGCTGGCGCTGATGGCCGCCGCGCTCAGGCGTTACGAGGTTGCCGGACTTGCGACCAACGTCGAGTTTCTGGGGCGCGTGGTCACGTCGCGGGCCTTCGCCGGCGGCGAGCTCGACACCGGGCTCATCGAGCGACACCGCGCGGAATTGCTGCCCGCCCTGGCGACGCCGCTCGAAGCGGTGGCCGCCGCGGTCCTGGCCGACCTGGCGGCCGAGGCGAGCGTGTCCGACAGCGACCCGTGGGCGGCCCGCGACGGCTGGCGCCTGTCGCTGACCGCGCAGCGCACCCTCACCTACCGCTGCGGCGAGGAGACCTTCGCTGCGGTGCTCGAGTACGGCCGCGCCGGCATGCGACTCGGCATCGGCGAGCGGTCCGGGCCCTTGAGCGGGAAGTGCATCGATGCGCGCGCGGCCTTTGCGTGGGGCGATACGCAGGTCTCCGCCGGGGTGGCGCGCGACGGAATGCGGCACACGGTGTTTTTCGCCGGCCGGCGCCTCGATCTCGAACGCTTCGACCCGATGCTTGCGGGCGATGACGACGACGACGCGGGCGACGCATCGTTCGCCGCGCCGATGTCGGGCAAGGTGCTGTCGCTCATCGCCGCCCCCGGCACGCCGGTCGACAAGGGCGCGGCGCTCCTGGTCATGGAGGCGATGAAGATGGAGCACACCCTGACCGCGCCGCGCGCGGGGCGGGTGCGCGAATACCGCTGCGCCGCCGGCGATCAGGTCGAAGAGGGTGCGCTCCTGATCGTCTTCGACGCGGAATAGGTGCACGCATGGACGTGCTTTTTTTCGCCGAAGACGAGGACGCACCGGCGTGGGCCGATGTATTGGCCTCCGCCTTGCCCGAGGCGCGCGTGCATCGCTTCGCCGACGGCGACAAGGCGTCGTGCGATTACGCGGTGTGCTGGAAGCCGCCAGCCGATTTTTTCCACGGGCAGTCGTGCTTGAAGGCGATCATGAACCTGGGCGCCGGGGTGGATGCCATCCTGGACGGTCGCGCGTTGCCGGCGGGTGTACCGCTGGTGCGCGTGACCGACGCCGGCATGGGCGAACAGATGGAGGAGTACGTGGCGTGGTGCGCGTTGCGCGCGCTGCGCCGCACCGACGACTACGCGCGCCAGCAGGCGCGTTCGCAATGGCGGCAGTTGCCGTTCACGCCGCGTGCGTCGTTCTCGATCGGGATCATGGGCTTGGGCGTGCTGGGCGCGCGAGTCGCGCGTTATCTGGTCGGGATGGGCTTCGCGGTGCGCGGCTGGAGCCGCAGCCGCCAGGCCATCGCAGGGGTGACCTGTCATGCCGGGGCGGATGAGCGCGCGGCGTTCTTGGCCGCCAGCAACCTCCTGGTGTGCCTCCTGCCCCTGACCGAGGCCACGCGCGGTATTCTCGATCGCGACCTCATGCTTGGCCTGCCGGCCGGAGCGCACGTGGTCGGTATCGGCCGCGGTGGGCACCTGATCGAGGCGGACCTGCTTGCGCTCCTGGACAACGGACATCTGGCCGGCGCGACCCTGGATGTCTTTGCGGCCGAGCCGTTGCCGGCGGATTCGCCGCTCTGGCGTCATCCGCGCATCACGATCACACCGCACATCTCGGCGCAGACCGTGATCGAGGTCTCGATGCGGCAGATCGCCGACAAGATCCGCCGCATCGAGCGCGGCCTCCCGGTCGACGGGTTGATCGACCGGGTGCGGGGTTACTGAGGGTGGCCGCGAATCCGCCTGTCGGCGGCATCACGCCCGCGCTGCCCGTGGCGTCGCCCTGCATCGGCATCTGCCGCCTTGATGAGGGCGGTGCAAAGTGTGTCGGCTGCCTGCGCACGCTCGAGGAAATCGCGGCCTGGTCGCGCATGGACGACGCCGCGCGCAAGCAGGTATGGGCAGCGATCCGCCGGCGCGCGCAGGCCGGCGGCTGAGTCGTCGCGTTCAAGGCTCCTAGGAGCGCTTGCGCTTGCGTTCCTCGACGATCAGGAAGTCCAGCACCTGCAGGCAGCCTTCGTGGCTGCCGACGATCGCAGGCGAGGTGAGGTAGCGGCCGTTCACGGCCATGGCCGGCACGCCGTCGATGCGATAGTTGATGAGCGTCTGTCGCGCCAGCGACATCTTGGTGGCGGTCTCGGCGGAATTGAGAGCCTCGCTGAAGCGTGCGCGGTCGATGCCGTTGGACACCGCCCATTCGGTCATGTCGGCGTCCTGCACCAGCGAACGACGATCCAGATGGATGGTGTCAAAGCACCTCTTGTGCAGCCGTTCGACCTGGCCCAGCGCCTCCAGGGCGTAGTAGAGCTTGGCGTGCTGCGCCCAGGTCGCATTGAACTGCGCCGGCAGACGCCGGAAGGCCACATCTGAGGGCAGCCTGCGGATCCAGGCGCTCAGCGGCGGCTCGAACGCGTAGCAGTGCGGGCAGCCGTACCAGAAGAACTCCATGACCTCGATCCGGGAACCCGACTCGGTGGGCTGCGTGGGATCGAGTACGCGGTAGTCGATGCCGGCGTCCGGTTCGCGGCGTTGCGCGCGCACGGGCGCAGCAAGAGGCAAGGCCGCTCCCGCGGTCAATGCGGCGATCAGGGTTCTGCGCTTGGGTTTCACGGCATGTC
The DNA here is from genome assembly GCA_016790635.1 of Burkholderiales bacterium. Lineage (GTDB taxonomy): Bacteria > Pseudomonadota > Gammaproteobacteria > Burkholderiales > JAEUOS01 > JAEUOS01. The sequence continues at coordinate 29,666 of JAEUOR010000036.1, read as the reverse complement.
CTTTCCGGGCGAATCCGGCAGCGCTAGCGCTTTTCGCGCCGCGCGACCTCGATGAACTGGTCGAGCAGACGCAGCGCCTCATGATGGCTGCCGGCCTGCCCACTGGCAAACAGGTACTTTCCCGCCACCACCAGGGTCGGCGTGGCGCGCACGTTGTAGTCGTTGGAGAGCTTGCGCACCGCCTCGACCTTGGCGCGTGTTTCGTCCGAATGGAGGGTCTCGACGAAGCGCGCACGATCCACGCCGTTGCGCGCCACCCAGTCGATAAGGCGCGCCTCCTCTGCCAGGTTCACGGAATCGAAGTTGATCACGTCGTAGATCGGTCGATGCAGTCGCGTCACCTCGCCGAGCCGCTCGAGGGCGAAGTAGGCGCGCGTCAGGGTTAGCCACTTGTCGTCGCGCAGCGCCGGCAGGTAGCGGAACTCGACGTCCGCCGGCTTCTTGGCAAGCCAGTCCTCGATCAGCGGTTGCTGGTCGAAGCAGTGCGGGCAGCCGTAGTAGAAGAACTGGATCACCTCGATCTTGTCGCGCGGGCTGTCGCCCAGCACGCCGGCGACCGGCGCCAGCGGCGGATCGATGGTGCGGTAGGGAAGCGTGGTGCGCACCTGCGCCTGCACCGCCGCAGCGCCGACCAACCCGGTCACAAGGAGCGTGACTGCCAGCCTGGCGAGAATACGCATGACCACCTCCGTGGGCATTGGCGTGACCGCGATCAGGGTTCGCGCACGCGGATCAGCGCGGCGTCGACGTTGTTCTGCGTCAGGGTCGCGCGAATGCGGTTGATGTCCTCGAGCCGATTGTAGGGCCCCATGCGCACGCGGTAGACGGTGCCCTTGTTTTCGATGTCGATCGACTCGACGCGTGCCTCGAATCCCATCAGCGCCAGCTTGGCCTTCTGGTTGTCGGCATCGCCCGCCGAGCCGAAGGCCCCGGCTTGGAGGAAGTAGCGCTCGCCCGCGGGCGCCTTGGCGTCGGCCTTGGCAGCGTCGCCGCGGGCGGGGTCGGACTTGGCCGCATCCGCGCGGGACTCCGCCTTCGGCTCGACCTTGGCCGTAGGCGCCGCCTTGCGCGGGTCGATCACTTCTTCCTTGCCGGGCAGGATGTCGTAGAACGAAAAGCGCTTCTCGCCATCCTTGCCGTCCTTGGGGACCGCGGAGGGATGGGACTTGGCATCCTTGCCGAAGAGCGGCTTGTTGGGATCGTCGTTGGGCGCGCCCTTGGGCGCGGCCGTGCTGGGCGGGCGCGCGGTCTTGTCGGCGAAAGGCTTGGGCCCCTTGGTCAGGAACAGCGCGACCGAGGCGGCGATGATGAGACCCAGCATCAGGCCGATGACGATGCCCACCAGCGTGCCGCCGCGCCGAGGGGCGCCGGCACGGCCGGAGCGCGCGTTCTTGGGCGGGTTTACGTTTGGAATGGCAGCCTCACATGTGCTCAGGCGCGCCCACGCCCAGCTTGGCCAGCGTGTTGCGAATCACCTGGGCGGTCGCCGCGTACAGCGCGAGCCTGGCGAGTTTAACCTCTTCGGCAGCGCTGAGGACGCGCAGTTCACGCTCGTTATAGACCGCGTGGAAGGCGGCCGCCACCTCGCGTGCGTAGAACGCCAGGTCGTGCGGCGCCAGGTCGCGTGCCGCCGCCTCGATCACGCCGGGCAGTTCACCCAGCTTTTGCGCCAATGCCAGTTCACGCTCGTGGAGCAGGGCGTCAAGCGGCACGGCCGCCAGTTCGGCCGCGCGCGAGCGCCAGCGCTCGTCCCATGAGGACAGCACGCTCACGATGCGCGCATGCGCGTACTGCACGTAGTAGACCGGATTCTCGTCGCCGGCCTTCTGCGCCAGATCGACGTCGAAAACGAATTCGGTGTCGGCCTTGCGCGAAACCAGGAAAAAGCGCACAGCGTCGCGCCCGCGCGCCAGTTCGGCCTCGCCGGTGCCGCCGCCGGACATCTCGATCAAGTCGCGCAGCGTCACGTAGGACCCGGCGCGCTTGGAGATCTTGACCTCGGCGCCGCCCTTCATGACCGTGACCATCTTGTGCAGCACGTAGTCGGGCCACCCCGGCGGTATGCCGGCACCGCTGGCCTGCAAGCCGGCGCGCACGCGCGCGATGGTGCCGTGGTGGTCGGAGCCCTGCACGTTGACCACGCGCGAGTAGCCGCGCTGCCACTTGGCGATGTGATAGGCCACGTCGGGGACGAAGTAGGTGTAGGTCGCGTCGGACTTCTTCATGACGCGGTCCTTGTCGTCGCCGAAGTCGGTGCTCTTCAACCACAGCGCGCCGCCCTCCTCGTAGGTCCTGCCCGAGGCGCGCATGGCTGCCACCGCGGCGTCGACCCGGCCGTCGGTGTAGAGCGACGACTCGAGGTAGTAGTTGTCGAAGCGCACGCCGAAGACCTGCAGGTCGAGGTCCTGCTCGCGGCGCAGCGCCGCGACCGCGAAGCGCCGGATCGCGCCCAGGTCCTCGACATCGCCGCTCGCAGTGACCTCGATGTCGGCCGCCTTGACCGATTTCCTCGCCAGGTAGTCCTCTGCGATGTCGGCGATGTACTCGCCGTTGTAGGCCGCCTCGGGCCAGTCGGCGTCGCCGGGCGCGAGGCCGCGGCAGCGCGCCTGCACCGACAGCGCCAGGTTGGCGATCTGCGCCCCGGCATCGTTGTAATAGAACTCGCGCGTCACCTCGAAACCGCGCGCGGCGAACAGGTTGCACAGCGCGTCGCCGAGCGCCGCCTGGCGGCCGTGACCGACGTGCAGCGGGCCGGTCGGGTTGGCGGAGACGAATTCGACCATCAGGCGTCCGGCGTCCGCGGCACGCGAATTGCCGAAAGCATCGGTTTCTGCCAGGGCGGCACCGATGACCGCCAGCTTGGCCGCGGGCTTGATGCGCAGGTTGATGAAGCCCGGGCCGGCGACCTCGGCGGAGGCGATCGGCGAGTCGCCGGCCGCGCCGATGGCAGCGACCAGCGCTGTCGCGAGTTCGCGCGGATTGCGCTTGTGCGACTTGGCCAGCTGCATGGCGATGTTGCAGGCCAGGTCGCCGTGCGCTGCGGCCTTGGGGCGCTCCAGCACCACCGGCGGGTGCGGCGCCGTGCCGATGGCAGCGAGCGCGTTCTCGATGCTGGCGGTGATCTGCGCGCGAATGGCGGGAAGCATGACGGGAGCGCAGTGATGCGCAAGGGCAATCGCAAATTATAGCCAGCCGGTACCGCGCCCTCCTTGGTATCGCCACCGGCGAATGCTCGACAGGGCGGACGGTTCAGTGCTTGTGGTGCTCGTGCCCGCCCTTCGCCTTCTGCACCCAGGTCTTGACCTCGACCTTGCCGGACTTCTCGAAGGTCAGGGTGAGGGGAAAGGTCTCGCCGTCCTTGAGCGGCGCGGGCAGTTCCATCAACATCAGGTGAAAGCCCGACCCCGGACGCATCTTGATGGTCTCTCCGGGCTTGATCTCGATGCCGTCGACCTCGCGCATGCGCATGACCCCGCCGTCCATGCTCATGGTGTGCAGTTCGACGCGCTTGGCGCGCGGCGTTGAGGCGGCGACCAGGCGGTCGGCGGTCCTGCCCTTGTTCTCCAGCGTCAGGTAGGCGCCGCCGGTCGTGGCGCCCGGGACAGTGGCGTTCGCGACCGGGTGGACGATGCGCAGGTCCTTCAGGCTGAAGTCGTGGGCGTGCGCGGCGAGAGAGGCAAACAGAGCGAGTGTGACGAGGATTTTCATGGCGCAGGTTTCTAGCGGGAGGAGGGAAGGGTGGCCGCGCCGCGCGTCTCGAACGGATCGGCCAAGCGCGGGTCGGTCAGGAAGCCGCGGTCGGTCAGGCTGTCGAGAAAGGCGATCAGGTCACGTTTCTCGCTTGCGGTCAGGCGAAAGCCCTTGATAAAGCCGCTCTTGTGCGGATTCTTCGCACCATCGCCGCGATGCGGGCCGCTGGCCAAGCGTCGTCCGCCGCGCGCGTAGTGCTCGATGACCTCGCTCAAGGTGGCGATCGAGCCGTCGTGCATGTAGGGCGCGGTCACGGCGACGTTGCGCAGGCTCGGGGTGCGGAACTTGCCCATGTCGGCGCTCTTGCCCGAATGCTCGATGAGCCCTTGGTTGCCGCTCGGGTAGGCGCCGCGTCCGTCAAGGTTGTAGAGCCCGGTGTTGTGAAAGGCGATCTCGGGGTCACGCAGGCGTTCGTGCACCGCCGAGTCGGAGAAGTTGACGCCGCCGTGGCAATGAAAGCACTCCAGGCGCTCGCTGAAAAACAGTCGCTCGCCGCGCTTGGCCGAGGCCGAAATCGCCTTGCCGTCGCCGCCGTAGCGATAGCGGTCGTAGGGAGAATCGAACGACAGCAGGGTGCGCTGAAAGGCCGCCAGCGCACGCGTCAGGTTGGCCAGCGTGTACGGGTCGCCCTCGCCGGGGAAGGCCAGCGCGAAGCGGCGCTCGTAACGCGGGTCGCGGCGCATGAGGCGCAGGAGTTCGGCTTCCTTGCCGGCCAGGCCCATCTCGACCGGATGCTCGCCGAACATCGGCACCAGCGCCTGGGACTCGAGCGCGGTCATGAGCGGGTGGGCCCAGGTCAGGACCGGCAGGTAGGCGACGTTGGCCAGCGCCATGGTGTTGCGCGGGTGCTTCTCTCCGGTGGCGCCGATGGCGAGCTTCACGCCGTCGGTGAAGGCGCGTGCCTGCTGATGGCAGGTGGCGCAACTGGTGCTGCCGTTGATCGACAGCCGCTTGTCGTGGAACAGGAAACGTCCGAGTTCGACCTTGTCCTCTGACATCGGGTTGCCCGGCGGTACCAAGGGTTTGGGCGCCCAGGTCGGCAGGCGCCAGTCGAACGCCTCCTGGGCCTGCGTCGCCACCCCGGACACGGCCAGGCAGAGCGCGGCCAGTCCGGGTGCAATCAAGCAGCGCAAGGCCTTGCTCGCTCTCAGTTCGCCCGCGCCGCGCGGAAAAAGCGCTGCTCGCCGGTCACGCCGCGGTACGGGATGCCCAGGTTCTTCATGATCGCGATGCAGTCGTTGTCGTTCGGCGCGGACATGCAGCCCGGGGCCTCGCCATGGTTGACGCGGATGTTGGTGCCGGCCAGGAGCGCGGCCAGGTCGGCGACGACGATATCGCGTGCGACATCGAAGTCGCGCAGTTCGACGGTCACGCGGTTGGGGTTGGCGCAGGAGGCCGGCGGCACGTTCATGCCGGCGCCGCCGCCGTGCCCCCCGCCGTGCGCGCCGTGCCCGCCCGCAGGGGCCATGCCGCCCGCCATGCCGGCCGGCATGCACTGGGTCGAGCCCAGATGGATGGGAAAGGCGTGCGGCCGGCCGTCGGCAGTGCGCGTGGCCAGGTCGATGCGCGCGAACTTGTAGCCGCCGCGCCAGTTCCAGAACAGGGCTGACAGGTTGAAAGGCGCATGGGCAATGGTCGCGTCCTGGTGGTTTTGCTCGAACGGCACGCCCAGCGTGAAGCGCACGCCCGTGAATTTTCCGGCCGGCACGCTGCCGCTCACGGCCTTGCGCGTGTCGACGGTGCCATTGCCGCACTCGCCGCTCTTGTCCTCGAAGTCGAGGAGCGCGACGCGGTCGCGCTGCCAGCGGCCGTCTTGCGCAAGCAGGACCGGCACGGCCGAGCCGTCTTCCCGGAGGAGGGCGACATCGTGTACGTACAAGCGAAAGTCCTGTACCTGGAACGGTGTATCGGCAGTCATGTAGGCGCGGCCGCAGGCAAGCGGCTCATTGCCGACACGTGCGTCGAAGCGCAGATTCACCTGCTGCTGTGCGGCGGCAAGGGATGCGACGGATGCGAAAAGAATCGCGAACAGGGTCTTGAACATGGATGGTGTCCCGCAGGAGGCAGCCGTCATCGCCGGCGTGCCGCAACATGGATGCCGGCGCGTCGGCGCGCGCCGGGGCCTTGGCGAAACTACAGGCGCGAAGGCGGGCCGGTGGCCGGCGGCTTGGCGACCGAGTCGAATGCAGGTGCGCAGACGCCGGAGTCGCGAAACTCTCCACGCGGGGTCTGGCCGACGTGCCAATCGATCAGGGTCTGCAGCGGCAGGGACGGGCCTGCGCCGCACAAGGAACAGTGTCGCGAGTGATCCGCCTTGGCGTCGGCGGGAACTTCCCGCGCCTGGCCATCGGCGTCCATCACGATCTGCTTCACCCCGCTGGGCGTGCATATCTCCTGGGTCAGGCCGCCGGTCGCGGCTGCCCTGGCGTATGCAGCCACCGGCAGACCCAACTGCAGGAGGGCGATCGCCAGGACGAACAGGCGCAGGGAGCGGCGGAACAAGCGATGCATCAGGGGATTGTACTGCTGTGCGCAACGCCCTTGCGGCGCCCTCAGGTGCCACCCTTTTGCGGCTCGGGCGGTGCGTGGGTATCCAACAGCGGAAACGCGCCCAGCACGCCGTGGTCGGCCACCGGGGGCGCCGCGGCCAGGTGGCGCGTCGTCAGTTGCGCGACGCGCGTGACACCCAGGAGCCCCAGGCAGAGTCGCATTTCCTCCTCGAGGATCTCGAGGGTGCGCATGAGGCCGGGCACGCCGGCCGCCGCCAGTCCCAGGCAGGCGAGTCGGCCGATGCCGACCATGGAAGCACCCAGCGCGAGCGCCTTCAACACGTCGCTGCCGCGCATGGCGCCGCCGTCGACCCAGACCTGCGCGCGGCCGGCGACGGCAGCGACGACCTCGGGCAGCACGGCGATGCTGCCCAGGCCGCAATCGAGTTGCCGGCCGCCGTGGTTGGAGACGTACACCACGTCCACGCCATGATCCACCGCCAGTGCGGCATCCTCGGCGGTCGCGATCCCCTTCAGGATCAGGGGCAGGTCCCACTTGTCCTTGAAGCGCGCGACCTCGCGCCACGACAGCGCCGATTGCCAGGCCAGACCGGCGCTGTCCGCCGGGCGCCACGGTTTGGCGTAGCGGCCGATGATGTCGCGCTCGCGGCGGCTGTAGTAGGCGCTGTCCACGGTCAGGCAGAAGGCTTGATAGCCGTTGTCGCGCGCGCGGCGCACCCAGTCGTCGACCCAGGCGTCGTCGCCGCGCACGTAAAGCTGGAAGATGCGCTGGGCATCGGCGGCCTGCGCGGTCGCCTCCAGCCCCGGCTGGCATACCGAGGACAGCATCAGCGGAACGCCGAAACCGGCCGCGGCCTGTGCCGATGTGGCCGCACCGCCGTCGACAAAGGCTTCCACGCCGCCAACCGGCGCCAGGAACACCGGCAGGCGCACGGGGCGGCCCAGACAGGCAGCCACCGGCTGCGCATCGCGCACGTCGTTCAAGACGCGCGGACGGAACGCCAGAGCGTCAAGCGCCTGGCGATTGCGGCGCACGGTGGCCTCCGTCTCCGTACCGCCCACCAGGTAGGCCCAGGTGCCGGGGGTGAGGCGTGAACGTGCAGCGGCCACGACCTCCTGCAGGGTCAGGAATGACGCCGCGCGGGCGTCGTCTGCGGCGTGCGCGCTCACAGGACGTAGCGGGCCAGGTCTTCGGACCTGGCCAGTTCGGCCAGGCGCGCGTCGACGTACTGCGGATCGATCTTCAGGACCTTGGCTTCGGCACCGGCGGCCTCGAACGAAATTTCTTCCAGAAGTTTTTCCATGACCGTGTGCAGGCGCCGCGCGCCGATGTTCTCGGTCTTCTCGTTGACCGAAAACGCGATCTCCGCTAGGCGCCGCACGCCGTCGGCGGTGAAGTCGACGCGCAGGTTGTCGGTGGCGAGCAGGGCCTCGTACTGGCGCGTCAACGAGGCGTGCGTGGCGGTGAGGATCTTCTCGAAATCTTCGACCGTCAGCGATTCCAGCTCGACGCGGATCGGAAAGCGCCCCTGCAGTTCGGGAATCAGGTCGGAGGGCTTGGCGAAATGGAACGCGCCGGAACCGATGAAAAGGATGTGGTCGGTCTTGACCATGCCGTACTTGGTGGTGACCGTCGTCCCTTCGACCAAGGGCAGCAGGTCACGCTGCACGCCCTGGCGCGACACGTCGGCGCCCTGGGTCTCGGAGCGGCTGGCGATCTTGTCGATCTCATCCAAGAAGACGATGCCGTTCTCTTCCACACTGGCGATGGCGCGCGACTTGAGTTCGTCGTCGTTGACGAGCTTGGCCGCCTCCTCGTCGGTGATGATGCGCAGCGCGTCCCGGACCTTCAGCTTCTTGGACTTGCGCTTGCCCTGGCCCAGGTTGGCGAACATGCCCTGCAGCTGCGCGGTCAGCTCTTCCATGCCCGGCGGGGCCATGACTTCCATCTGCGCGGAGGGTGCGGCGACATCGATCTCGATCTCGCTGTCGTCGAAGCCGCCCTCGCGCAGCTTCTTGCGGAACTTCTGGCGCGTCGCGTTCTCGGCCTCGCCCTGCGGCTGCAGCGCGCGGTCCGCCGCGGGCGGCAGCAGCACGTCGAGGATGCGTTCCTCGGCGGCGTCTGCGGCGCGCGCGCGCTGGCGCTTCATCTCCGCCTCGCGCGTCTGCTTGACGGCGACCTCCGCCAGGTCGCGGATGATGGTGTCGACATCGCGCCCGACGTAACCGACCTCGGTGAACTTGGTTGCCTCGACCTTGATGAATGGCGCATCCGCCAGGCGTGCCAGGCGGCGCGCGATCTCGGTCTTGCCGACCCCGGTGGGACCGATCATGAGGATGTTCTTGGGCGTGATCTCGGCGCGCAGCGGTTCGGCGACGTTCTGCCGCCGCCAGCGGTTGCGCAGCGCGATGGCGACCGCGCGCTTGGCGCGCGCCTGGCCGACGATGTGCCGGTCGAGCTCGTGCACGATTTCCTGCGGGGTCATGGCCGACATTGGATTAGACCAGTTCCTCGATGGCGTGCTGCTGGTTGGTGTAGATGCAGATCTCCCCGGCGATGGTGAGCGCCTTCTTGACGATTTCGGCCGGTTCGAGGGCCGTGTTCTCCAGCAAGGCCTTGGCTGCCGCCTGCGCGAACGCGCCGCCCGAGCCGATGGCGACGATGCCGGCTTCGGGTTCGAGCACGTCGCCGTTGCCTGTGATGACCAAGGAATGTTCGCGGTCGGCGACCGCCAGCATCGCTTCCAGCCTGCGCAGGATGCGGTCAGTGCGCCAGTCGCGCGCCAGTTCGACGGCGGCGCGCATCAGGTGGCCCTGGTGCTTCTCCAGCTTGGCATCGAAGCGTTCGAAGAGCGTGAAGGCATCGGCAGTGCCGCCGGCGAATCCGGCCAGGATGCGGTCGTGATACAGGCGCCGGACCTTTCTTGCCCCCGCCTTGATGATAACGTTGCCCAGGGTCACCTGGCCGTCGCCGCCCAGGGCGACCTTGGCGCCGCGGCGCACCGCGAGTATGGTCGTGCCGTGAAATTGTTCCATGTCGAGCCGGACTCTCGCGGCCAGGCGCCGCGCGCTATGTGGAGATGGGGCCGCGTCAGCGCCCTTCAAGGCCGCGGCTTGGGTTCCTTGCGTCGCGACAGGCGCGCGCACTCGGTGAATCCCATCGCCACCAGCAGCGCGGCGATCAGGGGACTCGGATTGCGAATCTCGACCTGCCGTTCGGCGCTCGTCAAGGCCGACACCAGGTTGAGCAGTGCTCCGGCGGCGATGAAGTCCAGGCGCTTGACGTTGAAGGTATCAATCACCAGGAGCGACTTCTCGGCGGCGTAGTCGCCGATGGCCTTGACGGTGGCCTGGGCACTGCCTTCGATCTCGCCGCTCAGGTAGAACGCGTCATCCGGCAGGGGGGCGGCCGGTTCGGGCGGACCGGACGTGCGCCCTGCCTTGGGCTTGGGAGCATCGACCCACGCCGGCGGCGAGACCTCGTAGGTGACGCAGTAGTTGAGCGCGGTCTCTTCGTACTCGGCCAGCTTGCCCTGCAATTGCAGCAGGTCCAGCATGAGGAGCCAGTAGGTCTGTGGCACGTCGGCGCGGCCGGTCTCGGTGAGGCTGTCGAGCAACGCCGTCAAATGCGATGCGCCGCCGAATTCAATGGTGCGCGCGGAGCGCTGCAGTCCCGTGATCAGCGCGTGCAGATGGGCAGCGCCCTCCGGGGTGACGCTTTCGATCTTCGAGGCATCCAGGCGCAGCGCCGGGTTCTTGGCCGCGAACGCGCGCGCCTGGTCGCATTGCCGCACCGCATCGGCGTCGAGCTTGGCGCCGAAGGCGACTTGCGGCAGGTTGCCGGCGCGCACCGACTCCTGCTTGATGTTCGAGCGGTCGTTGAAGGCCGGCGGCGAAGTCTCCAGCCTGACCGCGAAGGCCAGCGCGGTGGATTCGAAGTCGCTGCGATTGCCGGCGTTCTCGAACAGGTCGAACAGCATGGCGAAGGCCTGCCGCACCACAGGGACAGGCAGGTCGTCCTGGGCCAGGGCTTCCTCCAGGGCCGCCCGCGCGGCGTCGTCCTGGCGATTGGCGTAGAGGATCGCGGCCTCCTCGAGCGCAGGGGCGGCGTCGAAACGCGCCTCCTGCACTTCCATCATCATGACCGAGCTGACCCCGGCGGCGCGGTTGGCGGCGCTGTCGTCTGGTTCCTGGTCGTCCGGCGCTTCCACGCCCTGCCCTGCCGGGCCCTTGCCTTTGGGCTGCGGTTTCGCGCCGCCGGAGAAACCGTGCTCGACCGCGACTCGCCCTTTCCTGGGCTGCGGGACGGGTTTCTTGTTGAAGAGGGAGATCACTTGAGAAAAATCCCCGGGCCCGGCCGTGTCGGTCAGAAGCCCCGTGCTGCGGCGCGGCGGCGGGCTGCCCCGTGCGTCAGCTACTCCCCGTACATCTTCTGCTTGAGCTCGCGCCTTTGCTGCGCCTCGATGGTGAGGGTGGCGGTCGGGCGGGCCAGCAGCCGTTTCAAGCCGATCGGCTCGCCGGTCTCGTCGCAAAAGCCGTAGTCGCCGGACTCGATGCGCATCAGCGAGCCCTCGATCTTCTTCATGAGCTTGCGTTCGCGGTCGCGGGTGCGCAACTCCAGCGCATGCTCTTCCTCGATGGTCGCGCGATCGGCCGGATCGGGAACCGAAGGCGTCTCGCGCAGGTGTTCCGAGGTCTCGCCGGCATTGGCCAGGAGTTCGTCGCGCAGGTTTTCCAGGCGCGCCTTGAAGAAGGCCAGCTGCGCCTCGTTCATGTAATCCTTGGCGGGCATGCGCAACAGCTCTGCCTCGCTCACGGGCTTAGCTTGCGGTTTGGTCTTGACGGCGCCTGCCATGGCGAACCCTTGCTTCCTGGACAAATATGGATCGGATACGGCACACCCCCTGTGGGCGTGCCGGCTGGAACATCAGGTGACGGTACACAACTCCAGGCCCTTGATGAAGACATCCTGCGGGAGGTTGCGACCGATGAACACCATTTTACTCGTTCTGGCCTCGTTCTCGCCCCAGGGTTTGGCGAGATCGCCGCCCATCATCATGTGCACGCCCTGGAACACCACGCGCCGGTTCTGCCCGCTGACATTGAGAACGCCCTTGTAGCGCAGCATGTCCTTGCCGTAGACCTGGATCATGGCCCCCAGGAATTCCTCGAGCTTCATCGAATCGAAGGGCTTGTCGGTCTTGTAGATGAAGGACTTGACGTCGTCGTCGTGGCTGTGGTCGTCGTCGTCCAGGAAGTTCGGGTCGATCTCGAGGATCGCGTTCAGGTTGAAGCCGCGGATGTCCAGCACCTCGGCGATCGGCGCGTTGCCGAAGTGCACGGGCTTGATCGGCGCGCGCGGATTCATGCGTTTCAGGCGGTCCTTCAGGCGGATCTGCTCGTCGTCGCCGACCAGGTCCACCTTGGAGAGGAGGATGCGGTCGGCAAACCCGACCTGTTCCTGCGCCTCGTGATGCTCGTCCAACTGGGTCTGGGCGTGCTTGGCGTCAACCACGGTGACGACGGCATCGAGCAGGTAGTACTCGGCGATCGTATCGTCCATGAAGAAGGTCTGCGCCACCGGGCCCGGGTCGGCCAGGCCCGTGGTCTCGATGATGACCCGGTCGAACGCCAGCTTGCCGGCGTCGCGCTTGCGCTTCAAGTCGCCCAGGATGCGGATCAGGTCGCCGCGCACGGTGCAGCAGATGCAGCCGTTGTTCATCTCGACGATCTGCTCGCGCCCCTCTTCGCGCAAGAGGATCTCGTTGTCGATGCCCTCTTCGCCGAATTCGTTCTCGATGACCGCGATCTTCAGGCCGTGCTGCTCGGTCAGGATGCGGTTCAAGAGCGTGGTCTTGCCGGCGCCTAGGAAGCCGGTGAGGATGGTGACGGGGACCTGGACGGACATGGCGAATCGGCCTTCGGATGCAAGCGGGCTGCTGACAAGGGGCCGCGAGCATAGCAGAAAGCGCCGCCTGCCGCGTCCCCCGGGTCAGCGCTTCTTGTACGGCGCGACCAGGTCGGCGCCCATGCGGTAGCCCGCGCGGCCCATGGTGGTCGCGCTGCGCTTGTTCTCGATCGGGCCACTCACCCACACCGGGTCCATCGCGATCACGTCGGTCACCGGGCGCGCCGGAAAGACATGGATGATCTGGTTGGCCGGCGGTGGCGGGGTGTGGATGCAGGCGCCGAAGTAGGGCACCAGCAGGAATTCGTAGATCAGCGTGCCGCGCCGCTCCAGCGGCACGACGAAACCCGGGATGCGCACCTTGAGGTTGTGCATCTCCTGGTTCAGCGGCGCCTGGTCCCAGACTTCCTGGACGCGCGCCATGGCTTCCATGGCGCGCGGGTCACCGTCCTTCAGGTTGGCCAAGTCCAGGCCCTTGAACGCAGCCGCCGGGTCCCAGCCCGGCGGGATGAGCATGTCCCAGTTGATCTCTCGATAGGCGGCGCCGCTGCGCGCGGTGCCCGGCGCGAGCCGGTCGCCCAGCTTGTAGCTGCCGCGCTCCTGCGCCAGGCCGGCGCGGGCTCCGGCGGCTGTCGCCGCCGCGGCCAGCAGCGCCTGGATGATGCGGCGGCGCGGTGAGGCGTGAGGGGCGGGGCGGGTCATGTATGCGGTGTCAGTCCGTCTGCGAGGGAAAGCCGGTAGGCGCGTATGCCGGGAACCAGGCTGGCCAGGCAACCCGCCGCCAGGACACCGGCGACGAGCGGCGCCTCGTCCATGGTCAGCAGGCGGGTGGCGAGCTGCACGCCGTAGGCAGAGAGCAGTGTATCGCCGAATGCGGCCGTGCCAAGCGCAAGGATGGTCAACCCCGCGGCGACCCCGCCGACAGTGACAAGTATCCCCTCGCAGAACAGTAGCAAAGTGAGCTCGCGCGGCCGTGCACCGACCGCGCGCAGGATGGCCAGTTCGCGGCGGCGCTCGTTGAGCCCGGCCAGCACGGCCGCGATCAGCCCGGCAAACGACACCAGCGCCACCAGCGCGGACACGACCGAGAGCGTGCGTTCGGCCGTGCCCAGGAGCTGCCACAGTTCATCCAGCGCCACCCCGGGCAGGACGGCCAGCATGGGCTCGGCGCGCTCGGCGTGCAGGCGTCGCTGTGCTTCGAACACCTCGGCGCGACTGTTGAGCCCGACCAAGGCGGCGCTGATGGTCTTGGGCGTCAGGTCGAACTTGCGCACGAATTCCGGCGGGATCACCACGCCCGGGATGGGCGTGCCGCCGCGCCAATCCAGGTGAATCGCCTCGATCGCCTCCAGGCTCACGTGCACGGTCCGATCGACCGGGGTGCCGGTGCGGGTCAGGATGCCGGTGACCGTGAATGGCTTGTCGGTGTGTTCGGCCAGCGCGAACTCGCCCGTGCCGTGCGCGAGGGTGATGCGCGCGCCGACGGTGTACTTCAGGCGTTCCGCCACCTCCGCGCCGATGACGGCCTCGAAAATTCCACTGAAACCGCGCCCGGCAGCGAAAGTGAGTGGTCGCTTTTCGCCGTGGCGAAAGCGCTCGAAATACGCCGTTGTCGTGCCGAGCACCGCGAAACCGCGATGCGAATCGCCGAGCGAAAGCGGCACCGCCCAGGCCACCGCCGGGTCGCGTTCGAGCTTCTGGAAGGCGGCCCATGAAAGCGTGTCGGTCGGCGCGCCGATGCGGAACACCGAAAAAAGGATCAGCCCCACGGGGCTGCCGCGCGGGCCGACCACGAGGTCGGCGCCCGAGACCGCTTCATTGAAACTCGCGCGCGCGTCCTGGCGCAGGCGCTCGATGCCGACCAAGAGCACCGTCGAGAGCGCGATCGACGCCATGAGCAACCCCAGCGTCAGGCGCCGGTTCCATGCGCTCAAGGCGGCCAGGCGCAGGAGAAAGCTCATGCGCCACTCCTGCCCTGCGGGCGATTGATGTCAGCCAGCGCCACGCTGCGATCGAAGGACGCCGCCATGCGCCGGTCGTGGCTGACGAACACCAGCGCCGTGCCGTGCGCGCGACAGCGCGCGGTGAGGAGCCCCAGGAAGGCCCGCCGCAGTGCCTCGTCGAGCGCCGAGGTCGGTTCGTCGGCGATCACGACTTCCGGCGCGCCGATCAAGGCGCGCGCGGCAGCCACGCGTTGCTGCTGGCCGACCGAGAGCGTATCGGCACGCTGGCCCGCGAGCAAACCACCCACTTCGAGTCCGTCGAGGAGCGAGCGCGCAGCTGCCGCCGGGGACCCGTGCGCCGATGCGGCCGCATCCCTCCTGCGCGCGGAAAACCGCGTCGCCAGGAGCACGTTTTCAAGGACCGGCAGGTAGGGCACCAGGTTGAACTGCTGGAAGATGAATCCCATGTGGTCGGCGCGCAGGCGGTCGCGCGCCGCGCCGGCAAGTCCGGTCAGGTCATGGCCCAGCAGGCGCACGGCGCCCGCCTGCGGCAAGACGACGCCGCCCAGCAGGTTCAAGAGCGTGCTCTTGCCGCTGCCGCTGGGTCCGTGCAGGAAGACCGCTTCACCGGGCGCCACGGTGAATTCCACGATGTCCAGGCAATCGGCTTGCGCGCCCGACCAGCGAAAACGCAGATCCCGGACTTCGATGGCCGCGACAGCCGTCGCGCTCACAACTTGAGGACGCTCTGCTTGGGTGTCAGCCGCTTCGCCGACTGGCCCTTGGCCCCGGCCACCTGCGCGTTGATCGAGGCCAGGCGGCGAAACGACTCGAAAAAGCGCACCTCGACGCTGCGCAGTTCGGCCGGCGCCGCACAGCGGTAGCGGTACTGCGCCATCAGGTCGCCGTGGCCGTCGGCAGGCTTGGCCGCGGCAGCCGCGCCGGCAGCCCCGGCGGGAGCATCGTGTGCGGGCGTGCCGGCCAGGACCAAGGAGGTCAGGCGCACCTCGGCCAGCGTGCAGCGCGCCGCAGCCGCCGGCAGCAGCATCTTCTCGGGGTTGCGCAGGCGCTCGGCCATGGTCGCCACAGCGCGGCGCTCGGCGTCGTCGCGCGGGGCGCGCTCGAATCCAAGCAGGTTGTCCAGCGGACTTTCCAGGGTCAACGTCAGCGTCTCCCCGTCGACCGCGACCTTGAGCGTGGCCAGGCCATGCACGTGTCCTTTGCCGGCCTGGGCAGGCAGGGCGGCGGCGGCGACAAGGAGCGCCGCAAACACGACGGCGAGCGGACGAAGCGTGGACATGACGAACCTTTCCTTCCAGGACAGCACGAAACTACGCAGCGCAGTGCGCGCACGTGCCCTTGATGGTCAACTCGACCTCGCCGGCCCGAAACCCCGCCGGCAGCCGCAGCTTGAGCGCAGGTCCGGTCGGGATGCAGTACACCCCGCCGCAGGCGCCGCACTTGAAGTGCGCATGGGCATGTTCCGAATCCCCAGCCGCCGAAAAGCGCGTCACCCGGTCGTCGTCGGCGATCCGGTGCGCCAGGCCTTCGGAAGTCAGCCACTCGAGCACGCGGTAGACCGTGACCCGGTCCACGCGCATGCCAGCCAAGCCGTCCTCTATCTCGCGATGCGTGAGAGCCCGGTCGGAACGGGTGAGCACGTCCAGCACGGCCACGCGCGCCGAAGTCACGCGCGCGCCGCGGCTGCGCAGCCTGTGTACGGTGGGGTCGGGGGAAATGGCCGGGGACATGGTGCAAGTCTAGTGCAGGAGGCGAAGCCTAGCAATCAATCGTGAGGGGTCTGCGACTGATTCGCGTAGACGATCGGCGTATGCTTTCTGCCAATGAATCAACCGTCGCCGGGATGGGAATTTCAATGAGAGCCCTGCGCATCCTTCTACAACTCGCAATTCTTGGTGGGGCCGGAATTGCGCTTGCAGCTCTCATTTTTCGGCCAGACACCGATCTCACGACGATCGTAGTTTTCTCCGGCTTCGTGGCGTTTCTGCTCGCACTTACACTGGCGCTCAAGGAGCACACCGAAAAGCGTTTATTGCGGAGCTATAAGCTTAGCCTCAAACCTATGGGCGTAGTCCTGCTCTTGCTTGGAGCGTTTGGCATTTTCTCCGGGGTAAGTTTCATTGCGGGCAATCAACCTTTGCCCAACGGCTCCGGTACATGTCGTGCTATGTGCGGGCTCATTCTCTTGGCATCACAATCATTCGGTGAAACAGTTGCGCGGTATCTTGCGTTCGGCCTGTGGTCGAGCATTGGCTTGCTTCTCTGTTTTGTCGGGTACAAGGTCATGGGAGCGAAAGCAACCTAACATGGCGCTCCACCTTGCTTCCTCCGGCAGCCAGACGCTGCCCGATAAGGCCGCGCAGCGCCGGTCACCCTCATGTTTGACAGATGGAAGCATCAGCATGATCAAGAACCGCGAGACGGCGGAGCACTATCGATGGGGCGGAGTTTGTGATGGCTGGCGCCTTTTAGATCGGCCGGACTTGAGCGTGATCCAGGAGCGCATTCCGCCGAGCGCAGGCGAAGTGAGGCATTACCACGCGCGCGCACGCCAGCTGTTCTACGTGTTGGAAGGTACACTGGATATTGACATCGATTGCCGCGTTCATCACCTCGCTCGTGGAGACGCCCTTGAAGTCCCTCCGGGGAGTACTCATCGTGTCCGCAATACCGGCGACGCCGATGTTACGTTTCTCGTCGTTTCGGCCCCCAGTACCACGGGCGACCGAGTCAACGTGGAGACGTAACGAATGCGTGCCGTCGCGCCGCTCCCCCATCAAGGGCAACAGCCGGATCGATCCATTGCGGAATACCGGAGCAACGGAATGCAATTAGTGCGCGTCATCCTCTCTGTTGCCGGACTCTTGCTTTGCGCGTCCGTTGCGGCCCAGTCCTATTCGTCACGGCCGGTGACGATCTTGAACGGCTTTCCGCCGGGCGGCCCGACCGACACGGTGCTGCGCCTGGTCGGCACGAAGTTGTCCGAGCGCCTGGGCCAGCCTGTGGTCATCGAGAACCGCGCCGGTGCTGCGGGGACGATCGCCGGCACGGCGGTGGCGCGCGCGGAACCGGACGGTCACACGCTGCTGTTTGGCGTGGCGGCCAACCTTGCCGTGGCGCCGGCGACGATGAGTGCCGCGCCCTACGACCCGGCAAAGGCGTTCGCGGCCATCATCGAGGTTGCGCGTGGTCCGTACATCTGGATGGTGAAGCCCGATGTGCCTGCCGCGAGCATGCAGGAGTTCCTTGCCTGGGCCAGGAGAAATCCGGGCAAGGTCAACTATGGTTCGCCCGGCCAGGGGAGCGTGCATCATCTCGCGAGCGAGATGCTCAAGCAGGCGACCGGCGTGGACATGACGCATGTGCCGTACAAGGGCGGCGCCACCGCGTACATCGCCATGCTGGGCGGCGAGATCGATGCGATGTTCGACTCGCTGCCGGCGCCGCTGGCGCACATCCGGGCCGGCAAGATTCGCGCCCTGGCGGTCACCGGCCCCAAGCGCCTGACGGCGTTGCCGCAGGTGCCCACCTTGGCTGAACAGGGCGTGGCCGGTCTCGACGTCCATTTCTGGTGGGGGTTCGTCGGGCCGGCGGGACTGCCGAGTGCGGTCGTCGCCCGCCTCAACACCGAGATCGGACGCGCGCTTGCCGATCCGGAGTTGAAGGCGACGTTCGCCAAATGGGATATCGAACCCTCGCCCGGCACGTCCGACGCATTCGGTGCCTACATTGCCCAGGAGTCGGCGCGCTGGAGGGCCTTCGTTGCGAAATCAAACTTCAAGCTTTAGCGAGTCAGGGGCAGCGCTGCGAGCGCGCGGCTTGACTCGCCATGACCGGGTCGCCATGAGCAGGAAAGGCATCCATCGCACTGCTGTGCCGCGGGTCGACGAAGATCGGCTCCATCGCTCTCGGGCTGCCTGATGCCAGTCGCCACACGTCTCTCGCTCTTGCGCTACGGCTGTGCTTTCGGGCTGATGGCCGTGGCCGCGGGCATGGCAGGGATTCTCCTGGCCAGCCAGCATCCAGGTACGGTCAAGGCAATCCTGGGCGTTGGCTTCCTGCTCACTTTCGCCGCCTCTGGGTTGCTTGTTCTGGTTCGCTGTCCGGCATGTGGCCAGCGTTTCACGGGCTCGCAGTCGGGCGGGGACGTCGCGCCGTATCCGAACCTGTTCACAAAGAGTTGTCGTCATTGCGGGCATGTGCCCGAGTGACCCGATACCTGCGCACGACGATCGCGGCAGGTATGTCAGACTCCTTGCCTGGGTGGGAGCCGCAAAGCGGCTGGCCATCTTCCGGTAAACCCAGCCGTACACCTCATTCCAATTCCCATGTCGCCATCCCTCCAGCTTGCCCTGCCCGCCTTTGCGCTCGTCATCCTTACCGTCCTGGTGGGGCTCAGGCTGCTTTATGTCCGATCGCAGGAAATGCGCGAGAAGCGCGTGCACCCGCAGGCGGCGTCGACTTCGGTATTGATGGCGGCCAAACTGCAGAATGTGCAGGCGGCCGACAACTTCAGGAATTTGTTCGAGACCCCGGTCCTGTTTTATGCGTTGGTTGCAACCGCCATCGGCGCGCACCATGTGCCGGACTGGCTCATCGTCGGTGCTTGGGTGTACGTCGCGCTGCGCGCGGTCCACAGCTTCATTCACTGCACCTACAACCGCGTCATGCAGCGCTTCGCGGCTTTTGGGGCGGGGTTTGCGCTGCTGGTCGGGCTTTGGGCGGCGTTTGTCATCGGGCTCGCCGGCAAGACGGCGACCTAGTCCCGCGCGACGTCGGCCTTGATCTCGGCGTAGGTCTTGCGCAGCCACTGTGCGATGGCCACGTTCTGTTCAAACAGGCTGTAGCGCGCGCCGTCGCCGTAGTCGGGCATGTCGATCATGTCAGTGGTGAGGTAGCGCAACGGGCTCGTCGCGGCATGCGTCAGGTGGCGGCGAAACACGCGCCGCACCACTTCCTTGCACGGTTCCACGCGCCAGGCGTGCCAGCTGCTGTGCCACTCGCCGGGGCGCGGCTTGACAAACGGGTACTGGCAGGCGCGGCCCCAGTGGCCATCGGCGGTGAGTGCCCAACGGTTCTTCGGCCCCGCCGGCGACACCGGCCGCACTTGCAGCCAGGGGATCATGTCCTCGGCGATCCACTCATCGAGCACGTTGCCTTCTTCGTAGGGGTCGATGATGCAGCGGCCGGCCTCGACGTCTTCGCGAATGCCGCTCACGTCCTGCTCTTCGGGATTCTCCACCTTGAGCAGCACGTGGCTGTGGTCGAGGATGAAGTTGAACGGCACGCCGCGCTCGCGCACGGCGCGCGCCAGCGGCATGACGCGGCGGAAGTCTTCGGTGAACATGTAGATGTGCACCTCGAAGCCGATGCCGATGCCGACCTTTTGCGCCACTTCGTGCGCATGCAGGTAGAACTCCAGCGCCTCGCGGTCGGTCACCACGTGCCCGGCGGCGTGCCGCGTGAGAGGCATGATGTCGTGGAACTCGCCGCCGGCGTCCTTGCACACGCGCAGGTTTTTCTCCAGCTGCGCTTCGTCTTTGCCGATGGTGTACGACCACAGCCCGGTGCGGATGGGCACGCCGTGGCGGTTGGCCGCATCCACATACTCGCGCTCCTGCCCCGGCTGCGGCATGCGGTCGAAGTGATCGAAGATGCCGGCCGACTTGAGCAGGCGGAACTGCTCGTCCACCGTGATCGGTGTGCCGGCAATGTGCTGCACGCCGCGGCCGTTGCAGCCGAGCGAAATACCGTCAAGCATGGTGCGTCTCCTCGGGCATGCTCGCGAGGGCCCGCGCGCTTTGCAGAATTCAGGACAATGCCGTTTTTTGGGCCGCGCCGCGATGATATCAGCGATATGGCAGCCGACGATGCGATTTTGCAGGCCAGATTGAGGCCCGTCCTCGGATCCTGGACTTGGTGGCTCGGAACGCGAGGCTTCCCGGATGGAAGCAGGCGGTTTCAAATCCGCCGCAGCACCAAGCCCTTCAGGTACTCCCCTTCCGGAAACGACAGCAGCACCGGGTGATCCGCTGCCGCGACCAGGCGCGCCTCGATGATGGCTTCCACCCCGGCATCGGCCGCCGCGCCGGCGACGATCTTGCCGAAGAGGTCGGCACTGACACCGCCGGAGCACGAGAAGGTGATGAGGCGTCCACCCGGGGCCAGCAGTTTCAGTCCCAGCAGGTTGATGTCCTTGTAGGCGCGCGTTGCACGCTCGACGCTGGCTGGCGTTGGCGCGAACTTCGGCGGGTCGAGGACGATGATGTCGTACTTCTCGCCGCGGTCGCGCGCGCGGCGCAGTTCTTCGAAGACGTCGGCGCAGCGCCACTCGGCATGCGCAGCGTCCAGGCCGTTGGCGGCCCAGTTGGCGCGCGCCAGGTCCAGCGCCGGTGCGGAGGAGTCGATCGAGACGACGCGCGCCGCGCCGCCGGCGGCCAGCGCCACCGAGAAGGCGCCGGTGTAGCAAAAGCAGTTGAGGGCCGTGATGCCGGGTCTGGCCGCGGCCCGCGCGCGGGCGCGGTTGTTGCGCTGGTCCAGGTAGAAGCCGGTCTTGTGGCCATGCGCCACGTCGACTGCGAGCTTCAATCCGTTCTCGACGATCTCGACGGGTGCTGCGGGCGGTGGCCCGTGCAGCGGGCCGCTGCGCGGCTCAAGTCCCTCGAGCTCGCGGCTGTCGGTGTCGGAGCGCTCGTAGACCTGCGCGACCCCGGTGGCCTCAACGAGCGCGGCGACGATCGCCTCACGCCAGTGTTCGCAGCCGGCAGACAGCAGCTGGACCACGGCCAGGTCGGCGTAGCGGTCGACGATCAGCCCGGGCAGCCCGTCGGCTTCGGCGTGCACCAGTCGCACCCCTGCGGCCGGGTCGAGGCCCGCGCGGCGCGCCACCGCCGCGGCGATGCGCTGCCTGAACCAGTCCGCATCGATGCGCTCGCCCGCTGCGAAGCTCCACATGCGCGCGCGGATCTGCGAATGCGGGCTGTAGGCGGCCAGTCCCAGCGGTTGGCCGTCGCTGGCCCGCACGACAATCGTGGCGCCGGGCGCAGGTGCACCTTCGGCGCGTTCGACCGCACCGGAGAAGACCCAGGGATGGCGGCGCTTGAGCGACTTTTCGCGGCCGGGCTTGAGGATGAGGGCCGGGACCTTCACTTGCGCCGCGCGCGCGGGTGCGCGGCATCATAGACGCGGGCCAGTTGCTGGAAGTCCAGGTGGGTGTAGACCTGCGTGGTCGAGATGTTGGCGTGGCCCAGGAGCTCCTGGACGGCGCGCAGGTCGCCGGAGGATTGCAGCAGATGGCTGGCGAAACTGTGACGCAGCACGTGCGGATGGACCTTGGCCGGCACGCCGGCTTCCAGGGTGCGGCGCTTCAGGCGCGTGGACACGTAGGACGCCGACACGCGCCGCCCGCGCGGCGAGACGAAGAGCGCGGTTTCGTCGGGCCGCGCGACGCTGCCGCGCTCGTTGATCCACGCGGCCAGCGCAGCGCGAGCGGCGGCGCCGACCGGCACGACGCGCGTCTTGCCGCCCTTGCCTGTCACGGTGAGTTCGCCCGCGCCCATGTCGACCCAGCCGCGGGAAGCGGGCGCACGCATCAGGTCCAGGCCGATGAGTTCGTTCAAGCGCAGGCCGGAGGAATAGAAGAGTTCGAACATCGCAGTGTCGCGGACGGCGTCGCCGGGCGCGGCGGCCGTCGGTGCATCCAGGAGCTGCTTGGCATGATCGGTGGAAAGCGCCTTGGGCAGGCCGCGCGGCGCCTTGGGCGCACGCACCCCGGTCACCGGGTTGTGCGCGAAACCGCGCACCCGGCTACCCCAGGCGAAATAACTGCGCCAGGCCGACAGCGCGCGTGCGATCGAGCGCGGCGCGAGGCCGCGCTGGCGCAATCGTGCCGCTGCGGTGCGAATGGCCTGCGCGTCCAGCGACTCCGGTGGCGCGTCGCCGGTCAGGCGGGCCAACGCTTCCAGGTCGCGCCGGTAGCCGGTGACGGTGGCAGCCGAGTAAGCGCGCTCGGCGGCGAGGTAGCGGCAGAACGCCGCCACGCTGTCGCCGAAAGCCGGGTCCACGGCCTAGCCGGCCGGGGCGGGCGCCGCCGCGCCATCGGTGCCGGCGGCGGCAGGCGTCAGGACAGCGCCCAGCGATTCGGCCAGGCGTTCCAGGTACAGCGTGCCCATGCCGGCATAGAAGCGGTGCTCGTCCTCGGACGCCAGCGCCAGGAGGCCGCCGCCGGCGCCGGCCCGCACGGCCAGGAGGGCGGCCGATTTAAGGTGGCCTTGCGCCTCGCCGAACCACGCGCCGACCCGTTCGCCGATGGGCACGCCGTCGTGTTCCAGCCCGGCCAAGGGTCCGCAGTACGGATGCTTGAAGTAGTCGGAAGCGACCACGCGCGCCAGGTCGTCATCGAGCGCGATCACGCGATCGGCGGCGGCGCCCGCGGCGTCCAGGCCCCAGATGCGAAACGCGGTGTGCGGGATCGCGAAATCCTCGACCAGGCGCGCCTCGACCATCGCGATCACGCGGCGCGGCGCCTCGGTCGCAGCCGACAGCAGCGCCAGGTTGAGCGCATGCATGCGGTTGGAGAGCGCGTCGTTGCTGCGGCCGGTCTCGATCAGGTCGGCCAGCGTGTGCTCGAGGCTGCGCACCTTGTCGCGCAGCGTGATCATCTGGCGCTCGGGCAAAGAGATGGCGCGCCCGCCATGCGGGTGCGGGACGAAGATCTGCGCCATGAGATCGGCGTAGTCCTCGAAAAAGCGCGGATTGTGCTGCAGGTACTGGGCGACGGCGTCGGGGCTCATGCGCGGGCCAAGGGTGCGGATGACCCAGATTGTACGGACTCCGCCGCGCCTGGTGCGCGTGCGAAGAGGCCCTGCGCAGTCGCAGCCGATGGCAGTTCCAGGCTGCCTTCGAAGACCGTCGCGGCCGGGCCCGTCATCATCACCGGCCGGCCGGGTCCGCCCCAACTGATCGTGAGGTCTCCGCCGGTCGTGGCGACGCTTACCGGTCCGCCGTCGACCAGCCCGCGCAGGGTCGCGGCGACCAGCGCGGCGCAGGCGCCGCTGCCGCAACTCAAGGTCTCGCCTGCGCCGCGCTCGTAGACGCGAAGATGCAACGCATGCCGCGACTCCACCGCCATGAACCCCGCATTGACCCGCTGCCTGAAGGCCGGGTGCGCCTCGACCAGGGGGCCCATGCGCCCGACCGGCGCACGCAGGACGTCGTCGACCACCTGCACGGCATGCGGGTTGCCCATCGAGACGATGGTCACATCTATCGACTCTCCGGCCACGTCGATCAGGAAGCGCGTGGGGTCGCCGGTGGCCGTGGCGCGCGCGACATCGAAGTGCACGGCTGCGCTGGTGAGCGCAGGAACACCCATGTCGACGGTGACGCGGCCGTCGTCCTCCAGGCGCGGTTCGATGATGCCGCCCAGGGTCTCGACGCGAATGCTGCGCTTCGTGGTCAACCCGCGCTCGACGACAAAGCGCACAAAGCAGCGTGCGCCGTTGCCGCATTGTTCGACCTCGCCGCCGTCGGCGTTGAAGATGCGATAGCGAAAGTCGGTGTCCGCGCCGCGCGGTGCCTCGACGACCAGGATCTGGTCGGCGCCGACGCCGAAGTGCCGGTCGGCGATGAAGCGCCACTGCGCCCGCGTGAGCGCGAGCGGCGCGCGCGTCGCGTCGAGCACGACGAAATCGTTGCCCAGGCCGTGCATCTTGGTGAACGCGAGCTTCATGGCGCGGCGCATTCTGCCATGCGCGCTCAGGCCGAAGGCCCGTAGAACGGCGGCGCGCCGGGGGGGCGTGTCTTGAAGCGCTTGTGCAGCCAGTGGTACTGCTCGGGCATCTCGCGCACCTCGGATTCTATGAAGGCGTTGACGCGGCGCGCGTCTTCTTCGAGGCTCTTGCCGGGAAAGTCGCGCCATGCCGGCAGGATGGTGGTGCGGTAGCCGTCGGCGGTCATGCGTGTCACGCAGGGGAGGACACTGGCGCCGGACAGCCTGGCCAGGCGCGACAGCGCGGTCACGGTCGCCGCCGGAACGCCGAAAAAAGGCACGAAGACCGCGTCGCGCGCGCCGAAGTCCATGTCCGGCAGGTAATAGAAAGGCAGCCCCATCGACAGGCCGCGCAGGGCGCTGCGCACTCCGGCCTGGCGCGTCAGGAGCATGGGGGCATTGAAGCGCGAGCGCCCGGCCAGGAGCGCCGCGTCGAAGGCGGCATCCTTTTGCCGCGAGTAGATCGAGACGATGCGCCAGTCGGCGGTGATGCGGATGCCGCCGGCGTCCAGGCCCGCGAAGTGCGGCGCCAGGAGAATCACCGGACGCCCGGCCAGCGCGTCGAGGTGCTCGCGCCCCTCGATGCGGACGAAGTCGCGCACGCGCTCGGCGCTGCCATGCCACAGCACGGCCCGATCGAGCACTGACCGGCCGAAGGCGCGGAACACCGCGCGCACCAGCGCGTTGCGGCGCTCTGCCGACAGGGCCGGAAAGCAGGCTGCCAGGTTGGCGTGCGCGATGGCGCGGCGCTCGCGTGCGAAGAGGTAGAGAAGGCCTCCCAGGGCCGCTCCGGCTGTGCGCAGGAGCGGCACGGGCAAAAAACGGCCCAGGCCCAGGAGCTTGAGCAGCAGCTTGCTCATGCCGTGCCGGAGTCGCCGGTGGCGCCACGGGGGACGACGCGCGGCTGGCGATAGCGGTCGTAGCTCCACAGATATTGGGTCGGGCAGGCGCGGATCAGGTCTTCGAGGGCGGCGTTGATCTGCGTGGTGGCGGTCACCACGTCCTCCGCAAGGGGCTCGGCGAAGGGGCGGATCGTGAGCCGGTAGCCGCGCCCGCGCGGCAGTCGCTCGGCAAACGCCAGGAGGATGGTCGCGCCGCTGGCGCGCACCAGGCGCTTGACCAGGGTCATGGTGTAGGCCGGACGGCCGAAGAAGGGCGCCCACACCCCCTCGCCCAGGTCGGGGGTCTGGTCGGGCAGGAGGCCCGCCGCCTCGCCCTGGCGCAGGGCACGGATCAGGGCCCGCACCCCGGACAGGTCAGCTGCCGCCAGGCGCATGTTGGCGCGGCCGCGGCCCGATTCGATCAGGGGCGTCAGCGCCGCCTTGCGCGGGCGTCGATACAGGACCGTGATCGGCTTGTCGGCGCGGGTGCGGTAGGCGTAGTACTGCGCGGTGATCTCGAAGCACCCGAGGTGCGGGGTGAGGAAGACGATCGGCGTGCTGGCGGCCTGCGCCGCCTCGATGTGCTGCCAGCCATCCACATGGCGTACCAGCGCGGCGACGTCGGCATGCGCGCGCAGCCACACCGCGGGCAGCTCGGTCAGCGCCTTGCCGGCTTCGCGCAGCGCCGCGGCGCGGGTGGCGTCGTCCTGGTATCCGGCCTGCGCGAGATTGGCGGTCAGGTGTGCACGCCACGATGGCGAAAACCGGTACACCAGGCGCCCCAAGATCGTGCCGGCAAAGTGCAGGACGGGAAGGGGCAGGCGCGCAGCGAGGTGAAAGAAGAGCTTCAGCACGGGGCTCGATGGAAGGCGTCTGCTAAACTAGCCAGCTTTTTCAAGCGTCCCGACAATCACCTCACGAACCCACGCCCATGAGTGAATACCTGTTTACTTCCGAATCGGTCTCCGAAGGCCATCCCGACAAGGTCGCAGACCAGATTTCGGACGCGATTCTGGATGCGATTTTAGCCCAGGACAAGACCAGCCGCGTCGCCGCCGAAACCCTGTGCAACACCGGGTTGGTGGTGCTGGCCGGCGAAATCACCACGCGTGCCAATGTCGACTACATCGGCGTGGCGCGCGAGACCATCAAGCGCATCGGCTACGACAACACCGAGTACGGCATCGACTACAAGGGGTGCGCGGTGCTGGTGGCCTATGACAAGCAATCCAACGACATCGCCCAGGGCGTGGACCACGCGTCCGACGACCACCTGAACATCGGCGCCGGCGACCAGGGCCTGATGTTTGGCTACGCCTGCGACGAAACGCCCGAACTGATGCCCGCGCCCATCTACTACGCGCACCGCGTGGTCGAGCGCCAGGCCCAGTTGCGCAAGGACGGCCGCCTGCCCTTCCTGCGCCCTGACGCCAAGAGCCAAATCACGATGCGCTATGTGGACGGCAAGCCCCACAGCATCGACAC
Organism: Burkholderiales bacterium; assembly: GCA_016790635.1. Taxonomy (GTDB): domain Bacteria; phylum Pseudomonadota; class Gammaproteobacteria; order Burkholderiales; family JAEUOS01; genus JAEUOS01. The sequence goes on along the minus strand of JAEUOR010000036.1, from coordinate 3,399 downwards.
CGTGGTGCTCTCCACCCAGCACAGCCCCGACCAGTCGGAAACCGCCACCAAGATGAAGGCCAGCTTCTACGAGGCCTGCATCGAAGAAATCATCAAGCCCGTGCTGCCCAAGGAATGGCTGCAGGACACCAAGTACCTGATCAACCCCACCGGCCGCTTCGTCATCGGCGGCCCGCAGGGTGACTGTGGCCTCACGGGCCGCAAGATCATCGTGGACACCTACGGCGGTGCATGCCCCCACGGCGGCGGCGCATTCAGCGGCAAGGACCCCAGCAAGGTAGACCGCTCTGCCGCCTACGCAGCCCGTTACGTGGCCAAGAACATCGTGGCCGCAGGTCTGGCACGCCAGTGCCAGATCCAGGTGGCGTATGCGATTGGCGTGGCACGCCCGATGAACATCACCGTGTACACCGAAGGCACTGGCGTGATCCCCGACCACGAAATCGCCAAGCTGGTGGAAGCCCACTTCGACCTGCGCCCCAAGGGCATCATCCAGATGCTGGATCTGCTGCGCCCCATCTACAGCAAGACCGCCGCCTACGGACACTTCGGCCGTGAAGAACCCGAGTTCACTTGGGAGAAGACCGATAAAGCTGCGGCGCTGCGCGCAGCAGCCGGGCTGTAAGCCCTCCGCGCTGACAGCGCGGTATCGGTCTTCGGGCGAAGTTCATATCGCGCCAGCGATGTGAACGTAGACCAAAGTACGGACAAGGCTACCGCACTGCCTGCTGCTGCAGGGCTGTAAGCCCGTCGCAGCTAGGCGCATGGGCCTAGTTACAAGCAACAAAACCAGGGGCCTCCGGGCCCCTTTTTCTTTGGATTTTTGGCCCTGTCCGCATGGGCAGATCGCCCTCGCCTCCTACATCTGCACACCGGCTGCGCCTACAGCACCCCAATGCTCATTCCCCTATCGTGCTACCCAACGGGCCGCGCGTCGCAGCCCCAGAACGAGGAGAACGCCATGCTGAAGTACGCCATCGTCTTTGCACTGATTTCACTGGTCGCCGGCGCCCTGGGCTTCACCGGGGTGGCAGCAGGAGCCGCAGGCATTGCCAAGGTGCTGTTTGTCGTGTTTCTGATACTGACCTTGATTTTTGTGGTCCTGGCCGTCAAGGCCGCTGGTGCCGTCAGCCGGGCGATCAAGTGATGCAGCGCCTAAACATCTTTGAGGCCTTGCGCCAAAGCCACACCGTTCAGCGGCATCTGTCTGCCCTGCTGCTCAAGACCCATGGTGACACGGCTGAGCGGCACACCCTGTTCCATGCCCTCAAGGGCGAACTGGCAGTGCATGCGCTGGCGGAAGACAGGCACTTCTACATCCCGCTCATGCAGCATGATGCGGGCATCGACCTGTCACGCCACGCGATTGCAGAGCACCACCAGATCGATGAACTGGTGGAAGCGCTGGAAACCACCGAAGCATCCAGCCCCGCCTGGTTGCCTCTGGCGCGCAAGTTGACAGAAAAAGTGGAGCACCACCTGCGTGAAGAGGAGCAGCGCTTTTTTCAGATGGCAGGCAAGCTGCTGACCGACGCTCAAAAAAGCGCATTGGCACGCGACTACCTGAACGAATACGACACTGCCAAAGCCGAATTGGCCGTGCAGCCCGAAGACTGCACGACGGCGGAGTGAACGCGCATTGCAGGCTTGCGGTCTTGGTCCAACGTACGCATCGCACCGATGGGTGTGCGTCTGTCACCACGCCCCGCCTGCACTCGCGAAGAGGCGGCCCGTAGTCACCCGGTAAAATCACTATAAAAAACATAGCTGCCTGCGCTCATAAATCAAGCGCGCGAGGCTCTTTTTTATAAAAATGCTGAAGACCCATGCACGATACCGCCCTTCTGATCGGCCGCTTTGAACCCGTGCACAGTGGCCACCTTGCTCTGCTGCAAGAGGCCCTGCGCCAGGCCCCTCAGGTCATCGTGGTGGTAGGCTCCGCCTGGCAGCCCCGCTCCCCCAAAAACCCCTTTACTTGGCAAGAGCGTGAGGCCATGCTGCGCGAAGCACTGCCAGCGCCAGACCGCGCCCGCGTGCAGGTGCTGCCAGTGCGCGACTATTACAACGAAGCCGTCTGGGTGCAGGCGGTGCGGGCCGGTGTGGCACAACACACTCCGCCGGGGGCGCGCATCGCGCTGGTGGGCCACTTCAAAGACGCCACCAGCAGCTACCTGCGCGCCTTCCCGGGCTGGTCTCTCATCGATCTGCCCCGCCAGGGCCAGATGGACGCCACCACCATCCGCGACGCGTACTTCAGCGCCACACCCAACACCTTGGGCCAAGCCCTCGCGCCGTTGGCTGCCGAGATTCCCGCCAGCACCATCGCCACGCTGCAGCAGTTCGCCCGGACCGAGCACTACCCCGCGCTGCAGGAAGAATGGCGCATGCTGCGCAGCTACCGCGACGCCTGGGCCGCAGCGCCCTACCCGCCGGTGTTTGTGACGGTGGACGCCGTGCTGCGCTGCCAGGACCATGTGCTGCTGATTCGCCGTGCCCACGCGCCCGGCAAGGGGCAGCTGGCAGTGCCTGGCGGCTTCCTTGAGCAGCGCGAAACCGTGTGGCAATCGTGCCTGCGCGAATTAGCAGAAGAAACCCACTGCGACGTGCCCGAAGCCGCCCTGCGCGCCGCGCTGCAATCGGTGGCCGTGTTTGACCACCCCGACCGCAGCCAGCGCGGCCGCACCATCACCCACGCGCATTACTTCGATCTGGGCAACGCCCCCCTGCCCGCGGTGCGGGCCGACGACGATGCCCTACAGGCCGAGTGGATCCCTGTGGGCCAAATTGCCGCACTGGAGGCAGAGTTCTTCGAAGACCACTTCCACATGCTTGACCATTTCCTGCAGATCACGGGCTTGGTAGGTTCGGCTGGGTGAGCCCGCTGAGCGGGCCGCTCCAGCCTTGCGCTCAAGCAACGCGGAACTTGCCCACCACCTGAGACAACGCCAGTGCCTGCTGGCTCAGCGACTGGGCTGCGGCCAAGGCTTCTTCTACCAGGGCGGCGTTTTGCTGGGTGCCCTGGTCCATCTGCGTGACGGCCTGGTTGACTTGGGCAATGCCAGCGCTTTGCTCGCTGCTGGCTGCGCTGATCTCGGCCACCATGGCGGTCACGCTCTTCACGCCCTGGACCACATCGCCCATGGTGGTTCCGGCGCGCTCTACCAGCTGGGTGCCGATTCCGACTTTGGCCACCGAATCGTCGATCAGGGTCTTGATCTCCTTGGCGGCTGCTGCACTGCGTTGGGCCAGGCCGCGCACTTCGCTGGCCACCACGGCAAACCCACGGCCTTGTTCACCGGCGCGGGCGGCTTCCACTGCAGCATTCAGCGCCAGGATGTTGGTCTGAAAGGCAATGCCATCGATCACGCTGATGATGTCCACGATCTTGCGCGAGGACTG
>JAEUOR010000090.1 GCA_016790635.1 Burkholderiales bacterium | reverse complement strand
TCATCAGCGACCGCCGGGTCTCGGAAGTCGCGAAGGGCTATGCCATCGAACTTCAATACACCGGCGGGCGCATCTACCTCAAGGCTTTCCGTGAAACCAACCCCAATGATCCCCTTGAAACCCAGCCTCGTCCTGCTGCCAATGTTGCTGGCGGCTAGCCAGAGCGCCTGCGCCCTGCAGATCCTGGACGCCAAGGACGGCGAAACCGTCTTCGGCAAGATCTCGCAAAAGGAAGTCACGCGCATCAGCGTCGAGCGCGGCCGCATCCGCAAGGTAACCGGCAACGCCGGCGAGTTCGTGCTGGAAAAGGACGAGGAAAAGGGCCAGGTATTTATCCGGCCGGCAAGCCCGGACGCGAGCAAGCCGATCAACCTCTTCATCACTTCCGAGCGCGGCACCGTCGCACTGCTGCTGCAGCCGGTCGATACCCCGAGCGACACTCTTGTGATCCGGGAGGGGCGCGACCTGGCCACCGCGCCATCGCGTGTGGAGGCCAGCGGCCGGCATGTGCGCACGCTCAAGAACCTGCTGCTCGCCATGGCCGGTGACGCACTGCCGGACGACATGGAAGTCCGCGAACCGGCCCAGGACCTGACGCTCTGGCCGGGCGTGCGCCTGACCCTGCAACGCGCCTGGATGGGCGCCGGCATCGTCGGCGAGAAATACCAACTGGCCAATATCGGCGACGGCGCCTTGAGCCTGATCGAGCGCGACCTGTTCAAGCCCGGCGTCATGGCCGTCAGCCTGGAACACGCCAGCCTGAACCCCGGGGAAGCCACCAACCTGTTCGTGATCCGGGAGCGCCGCCCAAATGACTGACGCCTCAGAAGTCGATCCGCCGGCCACGGTGAAGCGGCGCCAGTACCTGTTGCTGGCGGGACTCGGTGCCGCCATCGGCGGCGCCGCCCTGCTGTCCGTGTCGTTGACCGGCACCCGTAATTCCGACGAGCCGCCTGCCAAACCGAAGTCCACCAACATCCTCGCCCCCGGCGCACAGGTCGATCCCCGCGACGCCTGGCGCGGGCAGGCCGACGCACAGCTCAAGAGCATCGAGCAGCGATCGCGCGAACTCGCGCAGCGCAACGCTGAACTGCAGGGCCAGAGCAAGGAGATGACCGAACGGCTAAAGAAGCTGGAACAAGGCGGTCTCACGCCCCTGCCGCCGCCACCGGTCGCAGCACCTGCCGTGCGGCCGAATTTCGGTCCGGATAAGCCCGGCACAGACCTGCCCGACAGCGGCTCGCAGCGCCTGCCACCGCCACCCCGCCCCGGACCCGCTCCAACTTTCGGCAATCCACCCGCCCCCGGCATCGGTCCCGCCGCACCTTCCGGCATTGTCAGCATCGCACTTGGCGACGGGACGCCCGGCAAAGCCGCCAAACCCGGCACCGAGCCATCCAAGACAGCGGCACCCTCCCGCGACACCCGTCGCTACATCCCGAGCGGTGCCTTCACGCACGCGGTCCTGCTTGGCGGCCTGGATGCGCCCACCGGCGGCCAGGCACAGCGCAATCCGCAGCCGGTCCTGCTGCGCCTGGTCGACAACGCCGTGTTGCCCAACCAGTTCCGCGCCCGGGTCAAGGAATGCTTCGTGGTCGGTGCCGGCTATGGCGATGTCAGTTCCGAGCGCGCCTACATCCGCACCGAGTCACTTTCCTGTGTGACCCGCGACGGCACGGCACTGGACGTGCCGATCAAGGGCTATGTGGCGGGCGAAGACGGCAAGGCCGGCATGCGTGGCCGCCTGGTCTCCAAGCAAGGCCAGTTGCTGGCCAATGCCCTGCTCGCCGGCGTGGCCAGCGGCATCGGCCACGCCTTCCAGCAGGGCTCGACCACGATGTCCGTATCCCCGCTGGGTGCCACCAGCACCGTCGATCCCGGCAAGCAATTCGAAGCCGGGTTCGGCACCGGGGTCGGCAAAGCCCTGGATCGGCTCGCCCAGTACTACATCACCCTGGCCGAGAAGGTCTTCCCGGTGATCGAGGTCGATGCCGGACGCACGGTGGACGTGGTGGTGACCCAGGGCATCGCCCTACAGGGGCCGCTGGACGCCGCCGCGCAGGACCGCGAAGAGTTTCCGCACCTCACCGATCGCAACCGCAACACCAGGAGAACCGACTATGACGATGAATAAGCTGCAACGCGCAGTCACGCTGTGCGTGTTGGGCACAGCGCTGGCGCAACACGCCTTGGCACAGAACACATCACCTGCGCCAGCCCCCACCGCGATGGCCGAGCGTCTGCAGGCGCTCTACCCCGGTACCCGCTTCGGCACAGTCAACACCACGCCCTGGCCGGGTGTGTTCGAAGTGTTGATGGGCGCGAATCTCGCCTATGTCGATGCAAGCGGCCAGTACTTCCTGTTCGGCCACCTGTTCGACATGAAGGCCCAGCGCGACATCACGGCCGAGCGCAAGGACGCGCTGATGCGCATCGACTTCGCCGCCCTGCCGCTGGCCGACGCGATCAGGGAAGTACGCGGCACCGGTGCGCGCACGCTGGCAATTTTCAGCGACCCGGACTGTCCCTACTGCCGCAAGCTCGAAGCGGACATCAAGGGCCTGACCAATGTGACGATCTACACCTTCCTGATGCCGATCGCCTCCCTCCACCCCGAAGCTAGGTCGAAGGCGATCGCGGTGTGGTGCGCCAAGGACCGTCTGGCCGCCTGGCACGCGACCATGTGGCGCGACGAGGCAGTGGCGCCAATGGATTGTGCGCATCCGGTCGATCGCAATGTGGATCTCGGCGAGAAGCTCGGCGTCACCGGCACACCGACCCTGGTGGCCGCCGACGGCCGCGTGCTGCCGGGTGCGGCCAGCGTCGCGCAGATCGAGGCCTGGCTCTCGCGCGCCAGCGCCAGTGCCGACAGCCCCTCCGCCAGCGCCGGCACCGCGCGATGAGACACACGGCCCATTCGCTGGCACCGCTGCTGGTGCTGGGCTTGACACTCACCGGCTGTGCTTCTGGCCTGTCCGGCATCGGTGGCACGGACGGCTATGCATGCAAGGCGCCCGCGGGCGCGCAATGCACCTCCGTCTCCGGCGTCTACGCCAACACGGCGCAAGGCATACCAATGACGCCCAAGGCTCCCGGAAACAAGTTGCCCGGCCCCGCCCCCGCCCTCTACGGTGCCGCCTCGATCGTACCCGCCGCTCAAGCCATGTCACCCCGCATTGGCATGCGCTCCAGCCCCCGTGTTCTGCGCCTGTGGGTCGCGCCCTGGGAGGATGCCGATGGCGACCTGCACGAGGAATCGCTGATCCATGTCCTGGTCGACACCGGCCGCTGGCTGATCGAACACGTAAGGCCGGCGCCACGTGCCTTGATCGACGGCGTCGCACCGCCCGTGCCATCGGCCCAGGAACCAGCGCCATCGAGGCCATCCACCGAAGCGCCGCAACCACCCACGCGCTTCCCGATGCCGCCTACCGGCGAGCCTGCCGGTGCGGACGCCTCATCGATGGAGCGCTGATCCATGCTGCGCACCCTGATCGCCGACCTGGAAGCCGCGTTCGCCGCCGCACGCGCTTCGGACCTCGCGCCCGGCTCGCGCAGGCAGCCGCACCCGGTGGGCGACGACCCGGCCGCGTTCTCCCAATGGTTGCCATACCGCGCCTGGCTGGAGGACCGGCAGGTGTTCGTCAACCGCGACTCACTGGGCTTCTGCCTTGAGTTGCGACCGCAGTCGGGCGCCGACGAGGAGATGGCGCGGGTCCTCCCGGCGCTCTATGCCGCTGCACCGCCAGGCACCAGTCTCCAGTTTCACCTGTTCGCCAGCCCCGCCATTCGCACGCCACTGGCCCATTACGCGGCGCTGCGCATGCCGGATGAGGTGGTGCCCGACTTCGCCCATCTGGGACGCGCCGGCCGCCACACCAACATTCACCGCGCCATGGCCCGGCGCCGGGTCGAACACTACCTCGCCGGCAGCCGGTCCTCACTCTTGCCCGCGCAAAGTTATCTGCTGCGGGATTTCCGGCTGGTGGTCGGCGTCTCGATGCCGGGCAGCCCGGCGGACCTGGCACGGCTGGACGATCTGGCGCTGCTGCGCGACGGCGCCCGCGCCACCCTGCATGCGGCGGGTTTCCCGTCACGCAACTGGAACGCCACTGACCTGATCAACTGGGTGTCGGGCCTCCTCGACCCGCACCGCCAGGCCGGCGACGGCTTGCCCCTCACCTACGACGAAGGGCGCGAACTGCGCGACCAGGTGCTCGACCGCGGCACCCGCCTGCAGATCCGCCAGACCGGCATCGTCCTGTCCAATCCCACCAGCGAACGCGAAACCGCCATGCGCCTGCTCTCGGTGCGTTCATTCCCGCCGCGCTTCGCGCTATGGAACATGGGCAGCCTGATCGGCGACCTCTACCAAGGCACGCTGCAATACCCCTGCCCGTTCCTCATCACCCTGGGCGTGCACGTGCTCGCCCCCGATGCGACGCGCAACTGGGCCTACCTCAAGGCGGCACGCGCGACCACCAACGCCACCAGCTACATGGCGCGCTTTCTCCCTGATCTGCAGGAACGCAAGGCCGACTGGGACATCGTCCTTCGGGCGCTCGACGACGGCCAGCAACTGGTCGATCTGCAGCACCAGGTAGCCCTGTTCGCTCCGGCCTCGGGCATCGTTCGGGCGGAGCAGGCGGCGCGCGCAATCTTCCGGGCGCGCGGTTTCGAGCTCACCAACGACACCCTGATGATGTCCCAGGGGCTGATGGGCTCGCTGCCGATGACACTGTCCGAGCCTTTCCATGCCGACCTGAAACGCATGAAGCGGGTCAGCACCAAGACTTCCGCCAATGCCGTGCACCTGGCCCCCCTGATCGCGGAATGGCGCGGCACCGGCACGCCCGTCCTGCTCTTGGGAGGCCGGCGCGGCCAGGTCATGCAGTTGGACGTCTACGACAACCCGGCCGGCAACTACAACGTGGCAATTGCCGGCACCTCAGGCTCCGGCAAATCCCTGCTGCTCAACGAAATCGCCGCCGCTTACCTCGGCACCGGCGCGCGGGTGTGGATCATCGACGTTGGCCGCTCCTACGAGAAAGCCTGCCGCAATTTCGGCGGCAGCTTCATCGAATTCACCGAACACGCCGCACTGTCGCTCAACCCGTTCACCTTCGTCACCGACATCGACGAGGACATGGAGCTGCTGCAGCCGCTGCTGGCCCAGATGGTGTCGCCACGCGAGCCGCTGGACGGCTTCCAGTATTCCACCCTGGCGGCGGCGATCAAGAAGGTGTGGAAGGCCAAGGGCAGCGCCATGCGCGTGTCCGACGTGCATGACCTGCTGGCCACCGGCCGGCTCGACGACGAGTCTCGCGATGAAGACCGGCGCCTCAAGGACCTGGCGGCGATGCTGCATCCGTATACCCGCGACGGTACCTACGGCAAGTATTTCGAGTCGGACGCCACCATCGACTTCAACGCCGACTTTATCGTCCTTGAACTGGAGGAACTGAAGTCCAAGAAGGATCTCCAGACCGTGGTGCTCCTGATCATGATGTACCGCATCACCCGTGAAATGTACTTCTCCCGGGACAGAAAGAAGATCGTCATCATCGACGAGGCCTGGGACCTGCTGTCCGGCGGCGCCACCGCCGAATTCATCGAGGCCGGGTACCGCCGGGCGCGCAAATACAAGGGCGCCTTCATGTCCGCCACCCAGGGCGTGGACGACTACTACCGCAACCCAGCGGCCAAGGCCGCGCTCGACAACTCGGACTGGATGTTCCTGCTCCGGCAAAAGCCCGAGTCCATCGAGATGATGGACAAGCTCGGCCAGCTCACCATGGACGACGCGATGAAGCGTCTGTTGCAGTCGCTGCGCACCGAACACGGCGCGTATTCGGAAATTTTCATCCACTCACCGGCCGGCAACGGCATCGGGCGGCTGATCGTTGATCCGCACAGCCTGCTGCTGTTCTCAAGTCGGGCCGAGGATTTCAGCGCCATCAACGAGAAGCGCGCGACCGGGCTGTCCGTCTCCGAGGCGATCGATGCCGTGCTGCGCGACCGGAGCGCAAGATGAACGCACGCACCACAGCGCTTGTACTGCTCGCGAACGTGGCGATTACCAGTGCCTCGATCGCCATCCATACGCGCTGGATCGCGCCACCCCGGCCGCCGACCTTGGCGGTGCTCGATATCGGCGAGCTGTATCGCCTCAAGGAAGCGCAGGTCACGGCCATCCTGGTCAATCGCGATGCCCCTGCCGAGACACGCGCGGAGGCATTGAAGCGCGCCAGCGCCTTCAACCAGGAACTCAGTCATCTGCTCGACGCGCTGCCAGATGAATGCCGTTGCCTGCTGCTCGCCCGCGGTGCGCTGGTCGGCCCGGCGCCCATGCTCTCCGACCTCACCCCGGAAATCCGCCGGCGCCTCGGACTTTAGGCAACCGCCATGCGCACACTCTTCACCCAAACCAACATGTTCCGCCAGTTCGACCATGCGATGTTCCGCAGCCGCCTGCAACACCTCACACGCCGCTGGGGCCTCACCGGCGCGCTCGTGATTGCCGCCGCGGTGCTGTTTCAGCAGCATTTCATGTTCGGCCTGAACGCCTCGCCCAGCCTGCCGGTCGGGCTGTTCCTGATCCACAAGGGCACGTTGCCGACCCAGGGGCATTACGTCGCCTTCCGCTGGGCAGGCGGCGGGCCTCACACGGCGGGCACCACTTTCGTGAAGGTGATCGCCGGGATGCCGGGCGACGTCGTTACGCGCATCGACCGCGACTTTTTCATCAACGGAACCCATGTCGGCCGTGCCAAGCCATTCAGCCGCCAGGGCGTGCCGCTCGAAGCCGGTCCCACCGGCACCTTGCCGGCCGGCCGCTACTACGTGCGCGCACCGCACCCCGACAGCCTGGATTCGCGCTACCGGCTGACCGGATGGGTCACGCAATCGCAAATCATCGGACGGGCCTATGCGCTGTTTTGAACATCAAACCTGGCCGATCCGTGCCGTGCGCCAGTACCGCATTGCGCTTGCCGCCGCCGTCCTCGTGGCGTTCACCGCACAGGCCCAGGACCTGGGCGTCATCGGCCCGGTCTACCCAATCGCCGAACCGAGCCTGCTGGAAGTGATTCTCGCCAAGCTGCGCGATGCCGAAGCCACCGGCGCGCTGGCCAAGCTGCACCGCGATGCCCTCACCAGCATCACGCGCGGCATCGAGAACCCCGCACCTATCGCGAAGATCACCAAAACCTCCAGGGCGCGCAGCTTCTACTTCGATCCGAGCATCGTGGTCCCGGCGGCCATCACCGATGCCGACGGCAAGGTGCTCATCGCACCGGGCACACGGGTCAACCCGCTCGACACCGTATCAATGTCCAAGCAACTGTTGTTCATCGACGCCCGCGACGCCGCGCAGGTCGGGCGCGCCAAGGCCCTGGTGGACGAGCGCGGCGGAAAAGTGAAAGTCATCCTCACCGGCGGCTCCTACCTGGAGCTGATGCGCCGCTGGAAACGGCCGGTGTTTTTTGATCAACAGGGGCAACTCACCGACAAGCTGGGCATTCGCCATGTGCCCTCACTGGTGACCCAGGAAGGCAAGAGGTTGCGCATCGATGAACTTCTGTAAGCGCGTAGCCGCACTCCTCTCATTCATCACCGGCCTTGCCGTGACGGCGCCGGCCGGCGTCCTGGCGGCATCCGGCCCGACCTGCCACGGCCAGTTCATGAATCCGATCACCGACATCTGCTGGAGTTGCGTGTTCCCGCTCAGCATCGGCGCCGCCTCGCTGATCACCGACGGGCAGAGCGACATCGGCAATCCGTCCACGCCGGTCTGCTATTGCAGCAACCCGCCGCGCATTGGCGTGACCATCGGCTTCTGGGAGCCGGTTCGCCTGGTCGATGTCACCCGCACGCCCTTCTGCATGGTCGGCCTGGGTGGTATCACCATCGATCCGGGCTTCGATGTCCCCCGCGGCGCCCAGGTCGGCCACGATAGCCAGACCCGCAACAGCTTCTACCACGCCCACTGGTACACCAACCCCATCCTGTACTGGCTACAGGTGTTGCTCGACTTCCCCTGCCTGGAGAAAGGGGCGCTCGACCTGGTCTACCTGACCGAGGTCGATCCCCTTTGGGCAGATGATGAACTGACCGCCATCCTCAACCCGGAAGCGGTGTTGTTCGCCAATGCGCCGGCTAAGGCGGCCTGCGCCGCCGACTGCGTCGCCGCCAGCGCCGGGTTTCCCATCGCCAGCCTGTTCTGGTGCGCCGGTTGCCAGGGCTCGATCTACCCGATGACTGGCCACGTCGCCACCCACATCGGCGGCGTGCAGGCCTCGACGCTCATCACCCAGCGCATGGCCGCCAAGATGCACCGACAGCTCGCGACCTTCGACGGCGCCGGCGCGGCTGGCCTGTGCGGTTACTACATGCAGCCAATCATGGACAAGACCCACTACAAGATGCAGATGGTCTATCCGGTGCCCAACACGCAAAAGGACGCCGGCCAATGCTGTCAGCCCTTCGGGCGCACCACCATGATCTGGGGCGCAGGAAAGTCATTCCCGGTGACGGGCGAAGACTTCTCGTATCAGATCTTCCGCAAAAGGAACTGCTGTGCCGGCGCGTATTGATCGGATTGCCAGCGCGGCGCTGGCCTGTCTCCTGCCCTGCATTGCCCTGGCACAAGCACCCCAGTGGCCAACACCGCAGGACATCGACCGGGCGCTGAAGGCAAACCCGTTCCCCGATCCCGGACGGATCGGCGCGCAGCCCATTCAACGGCCGCCGCGCGTGGACGCACAACCCGGCGGGATCGACATCGAGGCGCTGGCAAGGGGGAAGGTCGTCGTGCCCGGCTCTACTGCCGCGCCCGCATCGGTGCCGTTACGCATCTTCGTCACTCTCGACATGCCGCGCGCCAGCCTGAAACTGCTCACCGACCAGGCGGCACGCTCCGGCGCCGTGCTGGTGCTGCGCGGTCTGAAATCCCAATCGATGCGGGAAACCGTCACCGCGGTGGGCGAACTCATCGGCGACTCCAAGGCAACCTGGATCATCGACCCGGAAGCCTTCACACGCCATGCCGTAAGCCAGGCACCGACCTTCGTCCTCGCATTGAACGATGCCACCACTGACGCACCACGGACCTGCGGCGCGAACTGTGCGGCCAGCACGGGCTTTGTGAGCGTCGCCGGCGACGTCAGCCTGGACTACGCGCTGGAGGCAATCCTGCGCCGCAAGCCGGAAGCCGCGCCGAGCGCCAGTCCGATTCTCAAGCGCTTGAGGGCGCCCCTATGATCCGTGCCTTCCTGCCACTCCTCATCGCAACGGTCGCGCTCCCCGTACACTCCGACCCTGCCTCCGATGCCTTCAATCAAGGCTCGACCTTTGGCAGAACCGGCAATGCCGCGGCACGCAGCGGGATTTCCGGAACCTCGCCACAGTCAACGGTGCCGAACTTCACTTCCACCCCGCCGGAAGCGTCCTATTTCGGCAATCCCGGCCTGGGCACACCCGCCTCCGCCAAAGCAGCCGCTTGTGTGCCTCCCACCGGAAGCAGCCCGGCAGGCGGATTCGGCGACCAGGCCTGCAATGCGGTGGGCTTCTCGCAGACCAACCCGTCGCGCCGCCCGACCTACAGCATCGGCCCGAACGATCCGCTGCTCACCCGCGCCAAGGCGATCACCGCCGACCCGCAGGCCATCGCCGGCAGCCTGAGCGGCACCTACAGCGGCTGCACCGTGCAGACGGTGACCAAGCCGGATGTGTTCGAGACGCTGATCTGCAACCAGTACCGCACCATCGAGAACACCACCTGCGACAAGGTGCTGATCGTCACGCCGATTCAGGTGCCGGGCTGCTCGCCCGGGCAGTTCCTGACGCGCGTCGTCGCCGACCCGTGCCCGGGC
>JAEUOR010000057.1 GCA_016790635.1 Burkholderiales bacterium | reverse complement strand
CACAACCCAGACTTCACGCCCCTGGTCGGCGCGAGCCAGACGGCCGGCCGCCATATGAAGCGCGGCACGACCATCGTCTTCGAGTCGACCGTCTATCCCGGTGCTACCGAGGAAGTCTGCGTGCCCGTGATCGAGAAGCATTCGGGCATGAAGTGGGGCACTGACTTCTTCGTTGGTTACTCCCCGGAGCGCATCAATCCGGGGGACAAGGAGCACACTTTCACCAAGATCCTGAAGGTGGTGTCCGGCGATACGCCCGCAACCCTCGACAAGGTGGCGGACTTGTACGCGAGCGTGGTCACGGCCGGCGTGCACAAGGCCTCCTCGATCAAGGTGGCCGAAGCCGCCAAGGTGATCGAGAACAGCCAGCGTGACATCAACATCGCCTTCATGAACGAGCTGGCCATCATCTTCGATCGCATTGGCATCGACACTTCCGAAGTGCTGCAGGCGGCCGGTACGAAGTGGAATTTCCTCAAGTTCAGTCCTGGTCTGGTTGGAGGGCACTGCATCGGCGTCGATCCCTACTACCTGACGCACAAGGCGCAGACGCTTGGCTACCACCCGGAGGTGATCCTCTCCGGGCGCCGCATCAACGACGGCATGGGCAAGTTCATCGCCGAGAAGACGGTCAAGCTCATGATCGCCGCCGGCAGCGCGATCAAGGGTGCGCGGGTGAACGTGCTGGGCCTGACCTTCAAGGAAGATTGTCCGGATTTGCGCAATTCCCGGGTCATCGACATCATTGACGAGTTGAAGAGCTACGGCATCGATGTGGCGGTGCACGATCCGGCTGCCGAACCCGCCGAGGCCCGGCATGAATACGGGGTGGACCTGACGCCATGGGGCAAGATGCCCGTGGCCGACGCAGTTGTCGTCGCGGTGGCGCACCGCGAGTACCGCAAGCTCGCACCAAGCGCGCTTGCAGCCCAACTCAAGGCGGGCGGTGGCGTGGTCGATGTCAAGTCGGTGCTCGACCCCGCGCTGGTGCGAGGCGCCGGCTTCGCTTTCTGGCGACTTTGACCGAGAGCGTGAACGGCGCCTGAGCGCCGAACACGCCGCGACAACTCCATGTGCGGCTTCGTCGCGGTCCTTTGCCTTCGCCCGGTGCTGGCCGGGGTGGAACTCGAACGACGCGCGCGCAACATGGCGGCGCGCATCGCCCACCGCGGACCCGATGGCGAGGGGGTGTGGAGCGATGCCCAGGCGGGCGTGGCGCTGGCGCACCGGCGTCTCGCGATCGTCGATCTTTCCCCGGCCGGGGCGCAACCGATGACCAGCGCCTCGCGGCGCTGGACCATCGTCTTCAATGGCGAGATCTACAACCATCGCGATCTGCGCGCCGCATTGCCTGACCGGCAGTGGCGCGGTCATTCCGACACCGAGGTTCTGCTCGAGGCGATTGATGCATGGGGACTGGATGCCGCGCTCGAGCGATCGGTCGGCATGTTCGGTTTTGCGCTGTGGGACGCGCATGCACGCGAACTCTTCATCGCACGTGACCGCCTCGGGGAGAAGCCGGTCTACTACGGACTGGCTGACGACGCAGTGATCGTAGCTTCCGAGCTCAAGGCGCTCGAAGGCTGGCCAGGTTTCTCGCCCGACATCGACAGGACTGCGATCGACGACCTCATGCGCCGTGGCTGCGTGCACGCGCCGCGCAGCATTTATCGACAGGTACGGAAGTTGCTGCCCGCAAGCGTTCTCGCATTCACATCGTCCTCTGCCCGCAGCGTGCTCGACCTGACGCCGCGCCGCTGGTGGAGCATCCGTCCGGATGTCGATTCGCAAGCGCGCACGAATGCGCGGAACGACGCGGAGGTAGCGATCGAACGTCTCGACGCGCTCCTCAGGCAGGCGCTGGCCGGGCAGATGGTGGCCGATGTTCCGGTGGGAGCATTCCTCTCCGGCGGTATCGACTCTTCGACGGTGGTCGCGCTCATGCAGGCGCAGGCCAGCCGGCCGGTGCATACCTTCTCGATCGGGTTTGCCGAGGAGGGCTACGATGAAGCTCAGCACGCGCGCGCTGTCGCGTCACATCTGGGGACCCGCCATACCGAGCTTTATGTGAGCCCGGACGATGCGCGGGCGGTCGTTCCGCGCCTGCCCGCAATGTTCGATGAGCCATTCGCCGACTCCTCGCAAATCCCCACCTATCTGGTGGCGGCCATGGCCCGCCGTCATGTCACCGTTAGCCTGTCCGGGGACGGCGGCGACGAGCTTTTCGGCGGATACAACCGCTACTTGTGGGCCGAGCGCATCTGGAAGCGCATGGCCTGGGTACCGGTTCCGGCTCGGCGCGCGGCGGCTGCCGCGGCGCGCGCGGCCTCTCCCGCGCGCTGGGATCGCGCCTGGCGCCTGTTGCCGCGCCGTTGGCAACTGGCGCAGCCTGGCGACAAGCTCCACAAGCTCGCGGGCCTGGCGGCGACTGGCGACGGCCGGGCCGCCTACGATTACCTGATCGCGCAATATCGCGGACGCTCGGCGCTGGTCGTGGGAAGGCAGGTGGCGACGCCATCGGGGGACCACGGGCATTGGAAGGCGCCGGGGCGCAGCCTGGCAGACAACATGATGCTGGCCGACTTGCTGGGCTATCTGCCGGACGATATCCTCACCAAGGTCGACCGTGCAACCATGGCAGTGAGCCTGGAGTCGCGCGCGCCGTTTTTGGATCACCGCTTGGTCGAGTTCGCTTTCTCGTTGCCCCTGTCGCTGAAGATCCGCGGGCGTTCCGGAAAATGGCTGCTGCGCAAGGTCCTCGAGCGTTATGTCCCTACCCGGCTGACCGATCGGCCCAAGATGGGATTCGGTGTCCCGATCGACGCCTGGTTACGGGGCCCGCTCAAGCCCTGGGCAGAGGCACTGCTCGATCCCGCGCGCCTCACTGCCGAGGGCTGGCTGGAGGCCGCGCCACTCATGCAGGCGTGGCAGGAGCATCAGTCGGGACGCCAAAACCACCAGCATTTCTTGTGGAACGCACTCATGTTCCAGTCCTGGCTCGAGGCGCGGCGCGCTGCCTGACGTCGGTCAGCTCAGTCCTCCACGATCTCGAAGTCGTGGGTGATCGTCGCACTTGACTGCAGCATCGCGGTGGCGGAGCAGTATTTCTCGTGACTGCGCTTGATCGCATGCTCGACCAGTTGCGCGCGCAGTCCCTTGCCGCGTACCGTGAAGTGCATGTGGATGCGCGTGAATACCTTGGGGTCCTTTTCCGCCCGTTCGGCCTCGAGGGCGACATCGCATCCCGAGATCGACTGGCCGCTGTTGCGCAGGATCAAGACCACATCGTAGGCAGTGCACCCGCCGGTTCCCAGCAGCACCATTTCCATCGGGCGCGGCCCCAGGTTGCGGCCGCCTCCCTCGGGGGCCCCGTCCATGACAACGGCATGGCCACTCCCGGTTTCCGCAACGAAAGTCATTCCGGAAGGCCCGCCCCAGCGCACGACGCTTTGCATGGAATACTCCCAGGAAAATCGAATCCGGGATTTTACATGGGGACGCGACGGCTATTCGCGAGTGGATGATGCGTCGCAATAAAAAAATGGATATACGGTAAACAAATACTTAAATGTTTTCCCGCATGAGCCAGGACTGATATGTCTGATTTTTAAGTATTTGAATAATATGATTTTTATTCTTTTTCAATCGGTGCTCGCGCGTTGCTTTTCTTCACACCCAGCGGATATTTTTCTTGCAACGCACAAAAAACTGCGCTACCATGGGGTCGTCGTGATTGATCTGCTGGCGCCCTCGAGTAAAGGACTGGCTCTTTTGCTCCCGCTGCAAGTGCCCAAAGATTGATCCCCGGTTTGTCTCCTCCACCCTCCTCCTTTGGTGGATTAAGCCCGGACCCAATCGGTCCGGGCTTTTTTTGCCTGCAGTCCGGAGCGTTTGACCAAACTGTGAAGAGCGGGCTATAATCGAAAGCTCTCCGGGATTTGATGAATTTCAGCAGGGCTCCCGGCAATCAACGTGGTTTCCCGTCCGTCCGTCGCAGTTTTTGCGCGGTCTCTGGAACGGTCGAGGGCGGTAACGCCCTGATTCGATGAGGCAATGATGAAGACGTTTTCGGCCAAGGCGCATGAAGTCAAGCGCGACTGGTTCGTGATTGATGCGGAGAACAAGGTTCTCGGCAGGGTCGCGACCGAAATCGCCGCGCGCCTGCGTGGCAAGCACAAGCCAGAGTTCACTCCGCACGTCGACACCGGTGATTTCATCGTTGTCGTGAATGCGGCCAAACTCTCGGTGACCGGCAAGAAGGTCCAGGACAAGAAGTATTACCGCCACAGCGGCTACCCGGGCGGCATCTACGAGACCACCTTCGGCAAGATGCAGGCACGGGCGCCTGGTCGTGCGCTCGAGAAAGCCGTCAAAGGCATGTTGCCCAAGGGTCCGCTCGGCTACGCCATGATCAAGAAGCTCAAGGTCTATGCCGAGAGCACGCATCCGCACACTGCCCAGCAGCCCAAACCCCTGGTGCTGCAATAGCACTGGCGCATTTAAGCTTCGGAGGTCAAGTTGGTCGACAACAAGAACTATGGCACCGGACGCCGCAAGACTGCGGTGGCACGTGTGTTTCTCAAAACCGGCAAGGGCGCGATCGTCGTCAACGGCAAGCCTGTTGACGAGTTTTTCGCCCGCGAAACAGGCCGTATGATCGTGCGCCAACCGCTCGAACTCACCAATCACACCGGCACCTTCGACATCATGGTCAACGTGTTCGGTGGCGGCGAGTCCGGGCAGGCTGGCGCCGTTCGCCATGGCATCACGCGCGCCCTGATCGACTATGACGCAACACTCAAGCCGGCACTCTCCAAAGCCGGACTGGTGACGCGCGACGCGCGCGAAGTCGAGCGCAAGAAAGTCGGTTTGCACAAGGCGCGTCGTCGCAAGCAATTCTCGAAGCGCTGATCGCATCTTCAGTGCGGTTTGACCAAGAGGGCCGCCGTCAAGCGGCCCTTTTCGCTGGCAGCGACCGCGCTTAAATCTCGAACCGCCGGCCCGTGCGCCGGCAAACGGGAGGCAACATGCTCAAGGTTGGCATCGTCGGCGGGACCGGCTATACCGGCGTGGAATTGCTGCGCCTGCTGGCGCGGCACCCAGGCATCGAATTGCGCGGTATCACCTCGCGCAAGGAAGCCGGCATGCCGGTTGCCGATATGTTCCCTTCGTTGCGCGGGGTCGTCGACCTGCGTTTTGCCGTGCCGGAAGAGGCGGGACTGGACCGCTGCGATGCAGTTTTCTTCGCCACACCGCACGGCGTGGCGATGGACATGGGGCCGCAACTGGTGGCCGCCGGGGTGCGCATCATCGACTTGGCTGCCGACTTCAGGTTGCAGGATACGGCCACGTTCGAGAAGTGGTACAAGATGCCGCATTCGGCCACGTCGCTCTTGGCCGAATCAGTGTACGGCCTGCCGGAGGTCAATCGTGAAGCGATTCGCGGCGCGCGGGTGATCGGGCTGCCTGGCTGTTATCCGACAGCCGTGCAACTGGGCTTCAAGCCTGCCCTGGAAGCCGGTCTCATCGACGCCGGACACTTGATCGCCGACTGCAAGTCGGGTGTTTCCGGGGCCGGCCGCAAGGCAGAGGTCGCGACTCTGTTCGCGGAAGCGGCAGACAATTTCAAGGCCTACGGCGTCAGCGGGCATCGGCATCATCCAGAGATCGTGCAAGGGCTTGCACGCATCGCCGGCGGGGCAGGGATCGGGCTCGTGTTCACGCCGCACCTGACGCCCATGATTCGCGGAATCCACGCGACGCTCTATGCGCGCGTCACAAAGGAAGCCGATTTCCAGGCTCTTTACGAAAAGGCTTACGCCGGCGAACCTTTCGTTGATGTCATGCCAGCCGGTTCAACGCCGGACACACGCTCGGTACGCGGCGCGAATACCTGCCGGATCGCCGTGCATCGCCCGCAGGCCGGCACGCTCATGGTGTTGTCGGTGATCGACAACCTGACCAAGGGTGCGGCCGGGCAGGCGGTCCAGGTCCTGAACATCATGTTCGGACTGCCGGAGTCGACGGGTTTGACTGGCATAGGGCTGGTTCCCTGACGCCCGCCGGGGCGACGGCAGTACGAGCGCATGGCGACCTTCCGCCTTTTTCGATTCCTGCGTCGGCGCTTGACCATCGCCGCGCCGCGCATGGCGGTGCGCACCCACATTCCCTGGTATTGGCGCGGCCTGTTCTGGGTCGTGGTCCTGTCGGTGTCGCTGGCCGGCGCGACCTGGGTCTATGACGCGGGGCGGCGCTTCGCAGGGTTTGACAGCGGCGAGATGCGCGACGAACTCGCCGAACTGCGGCAGCGCGCAGCGCGCCTGACCGACGAAAACGCCGACTTGCGCGCGCAGAACAATGCCTCGGGCAGCCGCCTGACGATTGAACAGGCCACTCAGCGCGATCTGGCATCCCAGGTTATCGCGCTCGAGGCCGACAACGCCCGCCTCAAGGAGGACATTGCCCTCTTCGAGGGGCTGATGTCGACCGAGCGTCGTGAAGGCACCTTGGCCATCAACGGCGCCCGCGTGGTCGTCGAAGGCGGGCTCCTGAAGTTCCGCATGTTGGTGTCGCGCGGCGCGCGCACCGGTAGCATCATGGGCGGCAATCAGGAGCCTGAATTTGTCGGGCGCATCGACTTCCAGATCGACCAGGACAACGTGCCGGGCGGTGCTATGATCCGCCTCCCCACCGCCGAGGATACCGGCGCGGATGCCGTCAAGGTGCGTTTTCGCTATTTTCAACGCATCGAAGGTTCGCTTGCCCTGCCGGCAGGTGTGGCGCCGCAAAAAGTGGTGGTGCGATTGATCGAAGGCGAGCGCGTGCGGGCCAGCCAGACCGTGGTGGTGAGCGACCCGGCAGCGTCCCTGCCCAAGCCGGCGGCGGCGCCACGTTAGGCGCCGACCAACACACACAGCATCGAGGTGCCAGACATGTTCGGAATGAAACGCAGCAAGCCCCAATCGACCATCGACAGCCTGATCGGTGCGACCACCGTCATCGAAGGAGACCTGATCTTCTCCGGCGGGCTGCGCATCGACGGCAAGGTGCGCGGCAACGTGGTTGCGGCCGGCGGCGCCGCCGAGTCCAACAGCACCCTGGTGGTCAGCGAGCAGGCTCGCGTCGAAGGCGAGATCCGGGCCGCGCATGTCGTCGTCAACGGCGCGGTCGAAGGGCCCGTGTTCGTGTCGGAGTTCCTCGAACTGCAACCCAAGGCGCGGGTACGCGGCGACGTCCACTACAAGTCGATCGAGATCCATCTGGGCGCGACCCTCGACGGCAAACTCGAGCACACTGGCGGCAGCGACGCTCAGCGTGCGGGCCTGAAGCTGGCATCGAACAACGGGTGAAGACCCGGCGGTCCGCTTTATGCGACCCGCTTTGGCGGGAATGCCCCTACTCGCGAAGGGTTTGAAAGCGCGCCTGAAGGGCCCCATAATGATGGGATCGTCGCTGTGATTTCCCGAGGTTCCCCATGAACGCGCCTGCCGAAATCCCTGTTCCCTTCGTCTTCACCGAAAGCGCCGCCACGAAGGTGGCAAGCCTGATCGAGGAAGAGGGCAACCCCGACCTCAAGCTGCGTGTCTTCGTCACCGGCGGTGGCTGCTCCGGTTTTCAGTATGGCTTCACGTTCGACGAGACGGTAAACGAAGACGATTCGATGCTGGAGAAGAATGGCGTCAAGTTGCTGGTCGATTCGATGAGCTACCAGTATCTGGTCGGCGCCGAGATCGACTACAAGGAAGACCTGGAGGGCGCGCAATTCGTGATCAAGAACCCCAACGCCCAGACGACCTGCGGATGCGGATCGTCGTTTTCCGTCTGACCTTGCCTTAGGCCGGCGCCGCTGACAGGGCTGGATCATGCAGCGAAACGGGGCGCCAGGCGCCCCGTTTTTCATGCCGGATAGCGACAGCCCAGGAGCCGGTTTGCGCGTGCTCCGGTAATCCCCATCAAGTCGATGGGGCGACCCGCGCAATGTTCCTGCGCCAACCAGGCAAAAGCGACCGCCTCGACCCAGTCGGCCGGAATACCGAGCGCCTCGGTCGTCTCGACCCTGGCCGGCGCCAGCGCGGCGGCCAGGTGCTGCATGAGGGTCTGGTTGTGCGCGCCCCCGCCGCAGACGAAGACTTCCTGTGCGCCTGCACTCGCCACTGCGTTGGCGACGCTGGCGACGGTCAGGCTCAGGAGCGTCGCTTGCACGTTTGCGGGACTGGCGCGATGGCTGGCGAGCCGCTCATCCAGCCATGCCGCATTGAAGAGGTCGCGTCCGGTGCTCTTTGGGGCCGGCAGCGCGAAAAATGGCTCTTCGAGCAGGCGCAAGAGCAGGTCTGCGTCGCTCCGGCCGCTCGCCGCGAATGTTCCATCGGCGTCATAGGCGACCCCGAGATGACGCATGGCCCATAGGTCCATGAGAACGTTGCCTGGCCCGGTGTCGAAGCCGAACACCCGGCCCGTCTCCGGCAGGATCGTCGCGTTGGCGATACCACCGATATTGAGGACGATCCGGCTGCGGCCGGACGCACCGAAGTAGGCACGATGAAACGCCGGCGCAATGGGGGCACCCTGACCGCCGGCGGCGACGTCGCGACTGCGAAAATCCGCGATCACGTCGATGCCGGTGAGTTCCGCCAGCAAGGCGGCATTGTTGAGCTGGATGGTGACGCCGAGGTCGGGGCGATGGCGAACGGTCTGGCCATGCGCGCCGATGGCACGCACCGCCTGCGCTGTCACGCCAGCCCCGCGGAGAAGCGCACGGACCTGGGTACCGTAGGCCTCTGCGAGCGCGTTGGCCGCGAGCGAGGCGCGGGCCAGTTCGTCGTGGCCGGGAGTTTGCAGCAGCAACAACTCGGCGCGGAGCGAAGCGTCGAATGGCGCATACGCGGTGGCGATCACACGGGCTTGCGCGCCTGAAAAATCGACGAGCACCGCGTCGATGCCGTCGAGGCTGGTGCCTGACATCAAGCCCGCGTAGAGGGCCGCGCTCATGGCTTGCGGCCCGGCGCGCTAGTCGAGCGCAGCGGTCTGGACGAAATTGCGCATCATCATGATGCGCGTGAGGGCGGGCTGCGAGCGGACACGAAAGTCAGCCAAGAGGCTGTCGGCGAGCGGCTCGGAGTGGGGGAGTGCGATCGTCAGCGGGTTGACCGGCTGCGAAGCGACGCGAAACTCATAGTGCAGATGCGGCCCGGTCGCCCAGCCTGTCTGACCCACGAAACCAAGGGTTTCGCCCTGCGATATCCGGACGCCCTTGCGGACCTGCGGCCCAAACCCGCTCAGGTGCGCGTATAGCGTCGAATATTGATTCTGGTGGCGTACGATCACCACGTTGCCGTAGCCGCCCTGCCGCCCGGCGAACTCGATCATGCCGTCAGCCACCGAGCGCACGCGGGTGCCTGATGGCGCCGCGTAGTCGACCCCTCGATGCTCCTTCCAGGTCTGGAAAATGGGGTGCATGCGCGTGCCGAAGCCGGAGGAAATGCGCGAAAACTCCAGCGGCGAGCGCAGGAAAGCCCGGCGCAGGTTCTTGCCGTCGGGCGTGTAGTAGCCGCCTTCAGCGCCGGCCGCCTGGGGTTCGTACCAGACGGCCGCGAAACTCTTGCCGTTGTTGACGAACTCGACCGCCAGCACCCGCCCGGCGCGCACGAACTCGCCTTCGTGATAAAGCATCTCGTAGACGACGCGAAACCGGTCGCCGCGGCGGATATCCTTGTGAAAGTCGATGTCACCGCCGAAAATCTCGGCGACCTGCATGGTCACGCTGTCGGGCAGCCCCACCGCATCGGCGGCGCCGAAGAGCGAATGGCGGATCTCCGCGCCGCGCATGTGAACGCGCCGCTCCAGGCGCATCTCGGCTTTGGCGGTTGCAAAGCCGTCGTCCGTGCGAGCGACCCGCACGACCTCGGTAGGCGAGAGGGCGTACGAAAGGCTGATCAGTTCGCCGTCCGCTGAAGTCTCGGCACGCACGTTGCGGCCGGGTCGCAGGTTGCCCGAGAACGCATGGGCATCACGATGGGAGCGCAGGTAGCGCAACGCGTCGGCATCGTCTACCCCCAGGCGAGCAAGCAGCGAAGCGAGCGTGTCCCCACGCTGTATGCGTTCTTCGCGGAACACGCCGCGGTCCTCGTCGTCGATCGACACGACTTCGGGCGCCGGCAAGGCAACACTCACCACCTGCTCCAAGGCCGGCTGTCCCGGTACGGAACCGAGGGTGGCCAGGGCGGCGCCCGACAGTGCCAGGACGCCAAGGCCGAAGCGCCAATGCTGTGGCAGCGAACGTGCCGACAAGCCAGATAGAATCGTCGTCTTCACGCGTACCAAGCAGGGTTGGGAGGGGTCGGTCAAGCGGCTCCGCGAACTTGCGGGTGCGCTTTATCACAAAGACTGCGAATTATAACAAATCGATGACAGCCGGCCCCGGTTGGGGTGGTTGTCCCCGCTCCTGGCATGAACGCCCTAGACACACTGCAAGAACGCGGCTTTGTCGCGCAGGTTACCGACCATAACAGCCTGCGCGAGCGCCTCGGCGCCGGTCCGATCACTTATTACATCGGCTTCGACCCGACCGCCGCCAGCCTGCATTGCGGCAGCCTGGTGCCGCTGATGGCCATGGCCCACCTGCAGCGCGCGGGGCATCGCCCGGTCGGGCTTGTCGGCGGCGGAACGGCGCTGGTCGGCGATCCGTCGGGCAAGACCGAGATGCGCCAGATGTTGTCGCCGGAGGCCATTGCTGCCAATGGCGAGGGCATCCTCGCGCAGATCCGCCGCTACCTCGACCTGGAGGCGCCGGCCGGAATGGCCGCCAACAATGCCGACTGGCTGACCGGTCTCAAGTACATCGAGTTCCTGCGCGACATCGGGCGGCACTTCCGCGTCAACGAGATGATCCGCGCCGAGGCTTATCGCGCCCGTCTGGAGCGCGAGGAGGGGCTCTCTTTCATCGAATTCAACTACCAGCTCCTGCAGGCCTATGACTACCTGATGCTCTACGAGCGGCATGGCTGCCTGTTGCAGATGGGGGGCGACGACCAGTGGAGCAATATCCTGGCCGGCTGTGACCTCATTCGTCGACGCCATGCTGCGCAGGCCTATTGCGTGACCTTCCCGCTGCTCACGACCGCGCGCGGCGAAAAAATGGGCAAGAGCGCAGGCGGCGCGGTATGGCTGGACGCGGAGCGCACCTCGCCCTATGATTTTTTCCAGTACTGGGTCAATACCGACGACCGTGACGTGCGGCGCTTTCTGGCGCTGTTCACTTTTCTGCCCATGGACGAAGTCGAACGTCTCGGGGCTGCGGTCGGCGCCGACCTGAACGCCTCCAAGCGGATACTCGCCTACGAGGTCACCCGACTGGCGCACGGTGAAGCGGCCGCCAACGCAGCGCGTGACGCCGCGGCGGCAGCGTTTGGCGGCGGCGGCGACGTCAGTGCGATACCCTCGACGCGCATCGACTTGGCGCGCCTGACGGCGGGGATCGCGCTGGTGGAACTCCTGGTCGAAGCAGGCCTGGCCCCTTCCAAGGGCGAGGCGCGGCGCCTGATCCAGCAGGGCGGGGCCTACGTCAATGACCATGCCGCCGGCGATGTACAGGCGCGTGTCGGGCCCGCTGACCTGCGCGACGGGGCCGTGATTCTGCGTGCAGGCAAGAAGAAGATTCATCGTGTGCTCGTCTGAACCAAGAAACCCGGAAAGCAATCCATGTCGGAATTGACCGCTGAAGACGTACTCTCCACCGCCCGCCGCGCCGGCTGGCAGGTCTCCGCGGAACGCGCCGCTCAGATCGCCGCCACGGCGGCCCCGCGCATCACGGCCTTCGAGGCGCTGCGCGCAAGCCTCGGCTTCGAGTATGACGGCGCGGACTTCGCGCGCGCGCTTCTCGAGACCCGTGCGCCGGGGGGCAATTGATGGATCCGCTCGAACTCACCCTGACCGAGGCGGCGCGTGCCGTTCGTGAAAAGCGCATCAGTTCGTTCGAGTTGACCAGCGCGGCGCTGGCACGGGCACAGGCGCTCAAGAAAGCGTTCAATGCCACGGTGCGCCTGGACGCCGAAGCGGCGCTCGCGCTCGCGCGCGCATGCGACTCCGAAACCGCCGCCGGCCGTTCGCGCGGCCCGCTGCACGGCGTGCCGCTTGCGCACAAGGACATGTTTTATCGCGCGGGCCAGGTGTCGACCTGTGGCTCGCGCATCCGCGCGGACTGGAAAGCCGGCGCGACCGCCACGGTGCTCGAGCGACTGGATGCCGCCGGTGCGATCCAGATCGGCACCTTGAACATGACCGAGTTCGCCTACGGGCCGACCGGTCAGAACGCGTTTCTCGGCGACGCCCGCAACCCCTGGAACCCCGCGCACATCACCGGCGGCTCCTCGTCAGGGTCGGCGGTTGCCGTGGCCTCGCGCCAGGTCTTCGGCGCGCTGGGGTCCGACACTGCGGGATCGGTGCGCATGCCCGCCGCGCTGTGCGGTGTGACCGGCATGAAGACCACCTTCGGGCGCGTCTCGCGCGCCAATTGCATGCCGCTCTCGCAGTCGCTTGACACTGTCGGCCCGCTGACCCGCACGGTCGAGGACAACGCGCTCCTCTTGTCGGTGATTGCCGGCGCTGACCCGCACGACCGCTCGACACTCGACGTCCCGCTCGATGACTACGTCGGTGCCGCGTCGCGTCGCGACGCACGCGGACTCGTGGTCGGGGTTCCGCGCGGCTACTTTGACCTGAACGTCGATGCGTCGGTGGCAGGCCTCATCGCCGACGCAATCGCCACTTTCAGGAACTTGGGCGCGCAGATCGTCGAGGTGGACATGCCCGACCTCGATGCCGTCAATGCCGCCGGGTTCCTGCTGACCTGGGCCGACGTCATTGCGGTGCACGGTCGCTGGATGGGCGAGCGCGCCGCGGACTACACGGCGCAGACACGCGGCCGCATCGAGATCACGCTGGCCGCCAACGCCCGCGACGCGGTCGATGCCCAACGCGCGCGCGGACGCCTGTTGCGCGACTTCAGCGCCCGGGTGTTCTCGCGTTGCGACTTCATCCTGGCGCCAGTGCTGGCGTTTCCTGTGCCGCGCTTAGACGAGGTCGATGTCAGCGGCGGGGTCAACATGATGCGCATCCTGGACGAGATCACGCGCCTCATGCGGCCGGTCAACGTGCTGGGACTGCCTGCGCTGGCCCTGCCATGCGGATTCACGCCCGGCGGCCTGCCCTGCGGCATGCAATTGATCGGCCGGCCGTTTTCGGAAGCGCGTCTGTATGCGGCAGGTGCCGCCTACCAGTCGGCAACCGACTGGCATGCCCGTGTACCGCCCACCGCGGCCTGAGCGGTGACGCTGATGGCCAGCCCGGAGACTGTCGTTTCCCGGATGCGGTCGGCCTGCGCGTGACCTGGGCCGACTTCGCGCGCTTGAGCGCGTTGGCCTGCTGCTGGGGCTTTGCCTTCGTTTTCATCCGCGTCGCCGTCAGTGAGTTCGGCGCGGTCGCGTTGGTCGAGGTGCGTACCCTGATCGCCTGCGTCCTGCTCCTTTGGGTGGCGCAGGTTCGTGGGATTGCACTCGACTGGCGCGGCCGCTGGAAAAGCTATCTCGCCATCGCCTCGATCAACTCGGCCCTGCCGTTCACGCTGATCGCCTTTGCGCAGACCGCGCTGACGGCCTCCTTCACCGTGATCGCGGTGGCGGTGACGCCGCTCTTGTCGGCCCTGGTCGCGGCCTTGTGGATCGGCGAGTCCTTGTCGGCACGCAAGCTGGCCGGGCTCGCGCTCGGCATCGCGGGCGTGGCCCTCCTGATCGGCTGGGCGCCCGGCGGCGATGCGACTCCTTTGTGGGCCGAACTGCTGCTACTGGCCGCGTCGCTCTCGTACGCGGTGGCAGGGGTGGCGACCAAGCGCTATTTCCAGCACCTGCCGCCGCATGCCCTGGCAACCGGCAGCCAGCTGGGCACCGCGCTCTGGCTCCTGGTGCCCGCATTCTTCTACCTGCCGGCGCAGGTTCCGGGAGCGCTGGCGTGGTCGGCTGCGGCTGCCGCGGGCGTCTTTTCCAGCGCCATTGCCTTCATGCTCTACTTTCGCCTGATCGCGGACATCGGTCCGGTCAAGACCCTTTCGGTCAATTACCTGACGCCGCTGGCGGGAGTGACCGGCGGGGTACTGCTGCTGGGCGAGACGGTCACCGCCAACATGGCCGCTGGTGCTTTGCTGATCATGGCCGGGGTCGCGCTGGTACTGCGCGCGCCGCAGCGTCGGGCCCCCTGATGCGCCCAGGCTGCGCACCGAATCGGTGCGCACCTTGCAGGCACGCCATCCGCTTCAGGTCGGCGCCTGCTGTCCCCGGTGTGCCCAACCGGTCAGGCGCATCTCGATCCAGGCGAAGACCTCGTACATCACCATGGCCATGACCGAGATCACGATCACACCGGCGAACATGAGCGGGGTCTTGAGGCTCGAAGACGCCGACATCATGAGATAGCCGATCCCCGCATTCGAAGCGCTGATTTCGGATACCACGGTACCGACGAAGGCCAGCGTGATGGCGACCTTGAGCGAGGCGAAGAAGAAGGGCATCGAACGCGGCAACCCGACCTTCTTGAGGATCTCCACCCGCGTTGCGCCAAGCGCGCGCAATACGTCTTCGAGTTCGGGCTCCAGCGTGGCCAATCCGGTAGCGACGTTGACGACGATGGGGAAGAACGAGATCAGGAAGGCGGTGAGGATGGCCGGCGTGGTGCCGATCCCGAACCAGACCACGAGGATGGGAACGAACGCGGCCTTGGGGATCGAGTTGAACCCCACCAGCAGCGGATAGCAGGCGCGGTAGATCAGGCGCGACGAGCCCAGCAGGCAGCCAAGGACCACCCCGACAGCGACCGCGATGGCGAAGCCGACCATGGTGGTCCAGAAGGTCTGCACCGCGTGGTCGAAGATCGGTTTCTTGAACTCGATCAACGCATCCCAGATCGCGCTGGGCATGGGCAGGACGAACGGATCGACCTTGAAGAGCCGGCAGATCAGCTCCCACAGGACGAGCAGAGATATCGTAAGGAGGGAGGGTGCATGGCGTTCGAAAAAACTGGCTTTCATGGCGGTGCCCCGGCTATGCCTTGCGAATCGCGCCGATGTGCTCGCGCAATTCGTGGACGATGGCTGTGAACTTCTCGGAGTAGGTCACTTCGATGTCGCGCGGGCGCGGCAGGTCGATCTCGCGCCGGGCGAGGATGCGGCCCGGGCGCTTGCTCATCACGTACACCGTGTCAGCCAGGAAAGTGGCTTCGCGCAGGTCGTGGGTCACCAGAACGACCGTGAACGGATTGACCGCGTGCAGGTCGCGCAGCACGCACCACAGTTCTTCGCGCGTGAAGGCGTCCAGCGCGCCGAAGGGTTCGTCCAGCATCATGAGCTTGGGCTCGTGCACCAGGGCGCGACAGATCGACGCGCGCTGCTGCATGCCGCCCGAGAGCTCCCAGGGGAACTTGTGCTCCCAGCCGCCCAGGCCCACGGTGTTGATGAGCTTCATCGCGCGGGCCACGTACTCGTCGCGCTTGGCGCGGAACGACGACTTGAATGGCTCGACGATCTCCAGCGGCAGGAGCACGTTGTCGAGCGTCGTGCGCCAGGGCAGGAGGTTGGGCGCCTGGAAGGCCATGCCGGTGATCTTGAGCGGTCCGCTCACCTGCGCGCCATCGACCATCACGGTACCCTTAGTGGGCGGCCGCAGGCCGGTGCACAGTTTCATGAAGGTCGACTTGCCGCAGCCCGAGGGGCCGACGATGGCCACGAACTCGTGCTCCTTGATGGAGACGGTGACATCCTCGATCGCAAAATCAAGCGTCGGGTTGTACTTGAGCCATACCTGTTCGAACTGGATGAATGGTTTCATACGTTTGACGGAAGCACTTGGCGTGCCAGGAAGGCGGCGCGCCGGATTCTAGCAGCCCATCTGCGTCCCGTATACAAGACGACGGGCCGCTGGATACAAGACGGCGGGCCGCTGGATCAGCCCGCTTTGGCCCGGGTCAAGCGAGCGCGCGCAGGAGGCCCTCGCCGATGGCACGGCGGTCCAGTTCGCGGCCGATCACCACGATGCGGCTGGAAATCACCTCGCGTCCCCAGGGCTCGGCGGGCTTGATTTCGAAGACCCGGTGGATACCCTGCAAGACGTGGCGCCGGTCGTCGCCGGCGATGCCGATGATTCCCTTGATGCGAAAGATCGTCTCGCCGCGCTCCCCGGTCAGAGCCGTCAGATATGCCTCCAGCCGCGCGCGGTCGTAGGCACGCGCGAAGACGAAGGACAGCGAACTGACGCTCGGGTCGTGCGCATGGCTCGTGTCATCCAGAAAGTCGGGCGTGCCGGTCATGCTGTTGACCCGCGCGAAGGCGCCAATGTTGAGGATGTCGTCCAAATCGACGCGCGCATGCCGGGTGCGGAGGATCGCAGCGCTCGCATTGAGTTTGCGGATGTCGGCCTCGACCGCGGCGAGTTCGTCCTCGTCCTGGGCCAGGTCGACCTTGTTCAAGAGTATGCGGTCGGCAGCGATGATCTGGTCGACGGCCTGGTTGGGGCTGCCATCCAGGAGCGGGTCATGGATGTGCGCGCCGATGTGGCGCGCATCGATGACCGTCACGATCGCATCCAGGCTGGCCTGACGCGCGATCTCGGGGTTGGCGTAGAAGGTCGCGGCCACCGGGTTGGGGTCGGCCAGGCCGCTGGTCTCGATGACGATATGGTCGAACTCGTCGCGTCGCGCCATGAGCTTGCCGATCACCTCGATCAGGTCGTTGCGCACGTCGGCAAAGCAGCAGATGCAGCCGTTGGTGAGGGTGAAGATCTCTTCTTCGGACGCGACGATGAGATCGGTGTCGATCGAAATCTCGCCGAACTCGTTCTCGATCACGGCGATGCGACGGCCGTGCTTTTCCGTGAGGATGTGATTGACCAGCGTGGTCTTGCCGGCGCCCAGAAAGCCGGTCAGGACTGTGACGGGGACGGGGCGAGCGGTGGAATCCATGATCAATTTTCGCAAATTTCGTCTGCGTTCCGGACGAGCCGAGAGGTATGGAGGGATTGTAAACATTGGGTTGTTCGCCCAAGCCGTGCCGATGTCTGCAACTCCACCTTCGCAAAGTTGCCTTTGCCTGTTCTGGTCGGGACGTACGTCGTAAGCGGAGCCTCCTTCATCACGCTGGCCGGCAGGTTGAAGGCGGTGTAGCTGAGGCTGCGGCTGAATGCGACTGCGGCGGTGTTCAGGCGGTTCTGCAGCGTGCCTGAGGCGGCGGTGAGGTTGCCGTTGGCGTCGTAGGTGTGGCTGACGGTGAGGCCGCCGGTGCCGCTGCTGCCCACGCCGGTGCCATTGGCATTGATCGCGGCTACGCTGGATACGGCGTGCGGCCGGGTCGGATTGGCCGGGTCGGTGGTGACGCCGGGGTAGGTGTAGTTGCCGGCATCACTCTTGGCGGTGATGTTGCCGATGGCGTTGTAGCTGGTGCTGCGC
>JAEUOR010000025.1 GCA_016790635.1 Burkholderiales bacterium | reverse complement strand
GCCCAACACCCCGGCCCTGATCGGCCAGGGCATCACGGCCCTCTTCGCGCCCGCAGAAGTCGAAGTCTCCCGCCGCGCAGACGCCGAACGCGTGCTGGCCGCCGTAGGCCAGACCGTGTGGGTGGAGCGCGAAGACCTGCTCGACCCCGTCACCGCCCTCTCCGGCAGCGGCCCCGCCTACGTGTTCCTCTTCCTCGAAGCCCTGCAAGCCGGGGGCGAAGCCTTAGGGCTGGAGGCAGAAACCGCCCGCCGCCTGGCGCTGCAAACCGTCGTCGGCGCCGCTCAACTCGCCGCCAACTCCCCCGAAACCTTTGCGACGCTGCGCGAACGCGTTACCTCAAAGGGCGGCACCACCTTCGCGGCGCTGGAAGTCATGCATGCACGGGACATTCCGGGTGCGATCGGCGCGGCGATGCGGGCGGCAAGTGAACGTGGGAGGGAGATGGGGGAGACGTTGGGGCGGGATTGAGCGGGGAAAGGTTACCAGACTTATGTCGTCAGCACTGCAGTCAGTGCCGCGAAAGCCCGCTGGGCGCCGTCGCGACGCGTCCAACGTAAACCGAACAATCCTAAGGTGACCAGTGCTAGAGATGGTGGTACAGGAATACTATTTGAACCTAACTGAACTGGATATTCAAACACGTCCACTATGCTGGCGAACTGTTGCGGGAAACCATCCATAAACCAATCCGGACTTCTCCCAAATGTCCATTGAAATTCTGGAGTGGCGTCAGTGAGGTTATCAAACAGGAAATTGTAGTATCTTTCCTGCGCTCCCCTCTTAAAATCTCCCATTAGACCAACTTCTAAGCATTGCTCGTCCGGAAGCCCAAACAAAACGTTGCGGTCAAACAAATTGAAGTTTGACTGGCACAAGATGTTTTTGCTACTAGGTGCATACTCATCTGGGAGGCCAAGAATATGCCCGAATTCATGCGCCGCCACGAAGGGCTGAACGGCAGTGATGTCATAGCACTTGTACTGCCTTAAATTTCGATCAAAGAATGCATTGCCGTCCCCGTCCAAGCAATTCATCAGCGGTGGCGCCATCGGCGAATTAACGCAGTCCTTTAGGTCGGTGTTGCTACCTTCAACATAGCAGAAATATTGCAGGGTGCCGAACATCACCATCTCTGGCGAACCAAGCTTTACGTGCGGAACATTGCAATTTTGTGGATTCGGATCACTGAATCGACAAGGTGGATTAGGGGACCCAACTCTGTTTGCAATATTGATGACGCTTGTTGCCTCTGCCTCACTATTTACCCTTCGCGCGTTGAAATCAAAATCATATGAAAATCCATTTTGGTCCTTAAGGTCAAACGAGCTCCAAGTGTCATTAATTCCGTTGAGAAATGTATCCACAATGGCGTTAACGCTTGAAAACGACGTTCTTACATAAATCGGAAAGTCAAGAACAAACCTGCGCGACAATGCATCAAAAGATATCGCATAGCTATTCATTCCAAAAGCGCGAGAGCCGTTTGCAAACTGAAGCGTTGAAGAAGTCAACGTAGGGACAGGCAATTGGCCAGTGGGTGATGACGTCGCTATGACTTGAATGTTATCGATCTTGGTCGATGTGGCGCCTCCACTGCCCACTCCGCCATAGACGTATAGGTTCTGCATGTTGCTGAGCGAAAAGCCGGCAATGGACGCAACCTGATCCTTGACCAATTGACCGGATGAATCAGTCCATACTTGCCGGACCTGACCATTCGTATAGGTGTCGACGACGTGATACATCGTCGAACTAGGATTGGGTGGAGCTACCGGGGCGAAGTCGCTATAAATTGATCGTCCCGATACAGAGGACAGGATCGCCGACGTAAAGCTTGGGCCGATTGACCCGATACCTACCTGGACTGTGGTTTGTCTCGGGTAGTCAGTAAAGTACCTGTTGTCAAAAAGGTATACCCCCGCACCGAACGATCGCGGAAAAGGACCGTCCACGTACGCATCAAACGAGACCTGAATGCGTCCTACGCCGCTAGTGTCGATAGGTCTATAGATTCCCCCTTCGGTAGGGGTACCGGCCGGTCCGACCACCAGCTTTCCGCCTGTTACCGTAACGTTGTTGATGCTGCCTGGATTGGCCCACTTCGTCCATCCAGTCGGGATCGTGCCATTGTTGAAGTCAACCGTGTCGGAGAATGGCGCTGCGCTCGATGAAGTCGGGCAAAGCATCTGCAATGCAACCAACGCCACCGTAGCGGCCCCGTTAAGGCGATTCATGGAACTCCCCTCTGGTTGGTCAAGCTTGGAAAGTGCGTCGCGCTGATATCCAATGCTATTCGGATAGTTCCGCGGACCGGACGACGAAAATTATGAATTCTTGTTAAATCCCGCATTGCGATGGACCGACACAGGCATGCGCGACGTGCCACCTGATGCCCAGCGCCTGCAGCACCTTGAGGATTGTCGCGAAGCTGGGATTGCCTTCGCCGGACAACGCTTCGTATAGGCTTTCACGCGCGTGGCCGGTGTCGCGTGCGAACTGGCTCATGCCCTTGGCGCGGGCGATCGTGCCCAGCGCCTTGGCGATGAAGGCGGCGGCGTCGCCGGCTTCTTCCAGACAGGCTTGGGGGTAGAGCGCGATGTCCTCGTCAGTCTTTAAATGCTCGGCGCTGTCCCATTTGCGCAGCGTTACTTTTCCGATGCCCGTCTCCGATTGACCACCATCTTTTTCGTAGCTACACTAATGCGTGCGCATCGACTTCGATCCGGCCAAAGAAAAGCTGAACCTTGCCGCGCATGGCCTGCCGCTGTCCTTCGCCACAAAGCTCGTCTGGAACGAGGCGCTTGTCTGGATTGATGATCGCTTCGAGTACGACGAAATTCGCATGATCGGCCTGGTTCCAGAGGGCGATCGACTCTACTACGTGGCCTTCGTTGACCGCGGAAAGACCCGCCGCATCATCAGCCTTCGCCACGCCGAACGCAAAGAGGTGACGCACTATGTCGAAAACTATCCCTAGGCGCGCACTGGTCATGCCGACGGAGGCCGAGAACCGGAAGATTCGCCGCGCCGCCAAGGCGGACCCGGACGCGATTCTGCTGACCGACACTCAATTGAAAGCAATGGTGCCGCTAACGTCCATACGTGGCCGCCCCAAGTCGGCGAACAAGAAGCTCTCCGTGTCCGTCCGCTACAGCCCTGAAGTGCTTCGCTACTTCCGAAGCACCGGTGCGGGATGGCAGTCGCGCATGGACGGTGTGCTCCAGGACTATGTTGCCAAGCAAGGCGCGCGCCGCGAAAGCTGACACGGAGTTACCAAAGCGGCGGCAACGCCCCCGGCCAGGCCTGCCGCCGCACCGCGTAGTCCACCGCGATTCCCGCGAACACGGCAGCACCCAGCCAGTTGTTGTGCATGAAAGCCTTGAAGCACCCTTCACGCGTACGCTTGGCGATGAGCTTGTAGTGGTATAGCGCGATGCCGACCGCGACGACGAGCCCGGCGTAGAAGTAGACGCCGAGACCGGCGCCGCGACCCACCCAGGCCAGAATGGCCAGCGCGCCTGCGTAGCAGGCCATGACGATGGCCACATCGAAACGTCCGAACAGGATGGCAGAGGTGCGAATGCCAATCTTGACGTCGTCGTCGCGGTCGACCATCGCGTATTCGGTGTCGTAGGCGATCGCCCACAGGATGTTGGCTGCCAGGAGCCACCAGCATTCGGCCGGCAGGCGCTCGAGCACGGCGGCGTAGGCCATGGGGATGCCGAAGCCGAAGGCGACGCCGAGATACGCCTGCGGCAGGGCGAAAAAGCGCTTGGTGAAGGGGTAGCTGACGGCCAGGAACACCGCGACCACCGAGAGCAGCAGCACCAGGCGCGGCAGGCGGATGATGAGGGCCAGGGCGCACAAGGCCAGGAAGGCGGCCAGCATCCACGCTTCGGTCTGCGAGACAGTGCCTGCGGTCAGCGGCCGATCGGCAGTGCGCTTGACGTGACGGTCAAAGTCGCGGTCGGCCCAGTCGTTGACCACGCAGCCGGCCGAGCGCATGAGGAGTGTGCCGAGGGAGAAGATCCACAGCAGCCACCACGAGGGCGCGCCGTCAGCGGCGATCCACAACGCCCACAGGGTGGGCCACAGGAGGAGCAGCGTGCCGATCGGCTTGTCCAGCCGCATCAGGCGCTCGTACTGCGTCAGCCGGTCGGAAATCTGGGCCCAGTTCATCGCGGGCCAAGCTTATAAGAAAACGCCGGACGTCCATGGCCGTCCGGCGCGGAAGGGGGCGCCCGGCCGACCAACGGCCGGGTTGCGCGTCGACTTACTTTTCCAAGAGGCTCCGCAGCATCCA
>JAEUOR010000085.1 GCA_016790635.1 Burkholderiales bacterium | reverse complement strand
GAAGCTGGTGCCCGACTACATGGTCATGGGCGAGCGCGGCATGGCCGACATGGGCGAGATGGAAATGCAGTTGCCCAACAACACCCTGCCGATGATGACCGGCCAGGGCCAGTTCGGGCCGATCGAGATGGGCGGCATGTTTACCACCCTCAAGGTGCGCGAGAAACAGGAACGCGGCGACTACAAGGACCCCGGGCCGTACAAGTATCCAGAACGCACGGTGGCCTACAAGTGGGAGGGCAAGTCGCTCAACGCCGAACGCGCCCCGACCTCGCGCATGACCGAGATCGATCCGGCCAGCGGGCGCGCAGTGGGCGGCGAGACAACCGTGCGGGTGCGCAAGCCGGGTGCCCACGGCGCAGGACACAACCATTGACAAAGCAATTCACGAAAGGAACCTTGACATGAACCCAAGAACCACGATCCTGACCGCAGCGCTCGCCATGGCTTTCTCGTCCCTGGCAATCGCCCACGGCAACGCCGAGCACGGCAAGAAGTCCGCCAAGCGCGCGATTTCGAAAGAAGAGCACGCCTTCGGCCGCGAAGGCGATCCGCGCCAGGCGCGCCGCACCATCAGCGTGGACATGGCCGACACCATGCGCTTCACCCCGGCCGAGATCACGCTGCGCCAGGGCGATACCATCAAGTTCGTGGTGCGCAACAGCGGCAAGGTGATGCACGAGATGGTCATCGGCACCGAGGAGGAATTGAAGAAGCACGCCGAGATGATGAAAAAGCATCCGGAAATGGAACATGAGGAACCCTACATGGCGCACGTCAAGCCCGGCGCCAGGGAGGAGATCACCTGGACTTTCACCAAGGCCGGCACCTTCATGTACGGCTGCCTGATTCCCGGGCATTTCGAGGCCGGCATGAAGGGCACCATCAAGGTGGTGGGCAAATGATCCCGGGACGGCGGCGGCTGCGCCATCGATGGGCATGTTCCGGCCGCCGACATCCTGCCGCCGAACATGGAAATGAAAGGCGGCATAAGCGAGCGCTGCAACGTGCGGCGGGTCAACCACGGCTCGTCCGTTCGCGTTTTTTCAAACCACGTTTTAACTTTCCCAAAGGAGCAATGTCATGAAACGCAGCATCTCGATTCTCGCTTCACTTCTGCTCGCTTCAGGCGCGGTGCTCGCCTCCGGCGACCACAAGGGCCACAGCGGGCATGGCCAGGGCGACAAGAAGGCGGCCGCACCCGCCGCCGGCGCGTTGGCCGACGGCGAAGTCCGCAAGATCGAAAAGGAGCGCGGCCGCATCACCTTGCGGCACGGCGAGATCAAGAACCTGGACATGCCGCCCATGACCATGGTCTTTCGCGTCAAGGACCCGGCGATGCTCGACCAGGTCAAGGAAGGCGACAAGATCGGCTTCACCGCCGAGAAGGTCGGCGGGCAGTACACCGTGATGTCGATCGAAGCCCGCAAGTGAGGCGGCGCTGATGGCACGAACGCCGGCGTGGAGTGGCTCCTCGTCGGCGGCGTGTCTGCGTCGAGGCGAAGATGGCATCCGCCGTACGCAAACATGCGTAAGAAGTCATGTGATCACTGCGGATTGATTCCCTCGGCCCCTCTCGAAGTCACGTCACAAGGAGTCAGCATGTCAGACCATCTCAAGACGCTTTTTGCAACAACGGGGCGCGCGCTCCTCGATCAGCCTGATCAGGCACAGGCGACCTTCGCGGTGAAGAGCGGCGGACAGGGCGGCCTGCATCGGCGCGTCGAAGTGAGGGATTTTGTCGTCGATATCGATGAACCCGCGGCGCTTGGCGGCACCGACAGGGCGCCGAATCCGGTCGAATACACCCTCGCCGCACTGGCCGCCTGCCAGGAGATCACCTATCACATGCATGCAGCCGCGATGGGCATCCCCCTGAACGAGGTGGCGGTCAGGCTGGAAGGGAAGCTTGACCTGCGCGGTTTCTTCGCCGTTCCCCCGCATCCGCGTCCTGGCTTCACCGAAATTGTCGGTTCGGTGCATATCGACAGTCCTGCGAGTGCGGATCAAATCAGACTTCTCAAGGAGGCGGTCGATGCGCACTGTCCGGTGCTCGACCTGCTGCGAAACGCCACCCCAGTCACGATCGCGCTCGCGTAGGGTACGAACTGCCGTCGCGGCGGTGCTTCCGCGCGGCGTCTTCATTGTCGCTACGCTAGCTACGGGGCGCTGCTGTTCATCGCTGCACCAGGCGCCCGCTAAGCAGTCCACCCTTGGCCGACTCGTCATGCACCAGACCCGGCGGGCTTCGGAACTCGATGAGGGCCCCAACATGAAAACGCTCATTTATCTTTGCTCCATCCTGCCGATGGCGATCCCCGCAGCGTGCTCGCGCGCATGCGATTGCGAATGGCTGTGCCCTGTATCCGAAGCCTGGGCGTGCGTCGCGGCAGCGCTGCTTTTGGGCGCCGCTGTCCATGTGCTGCTGTCGATCGGCTGGGAATTGCACCTGCTTACGCGTTGAGCGATTCGTTCTGCTGACTTCTTCCAAAGGAACTGACCATGACAAGCCAACCAGGTGCATGCACGATCGGCCGCAGGCGCCTGCTGCTGGGCCTCGTGGCCCTGCCTATCGCCCGAGTCGGCGATGCACATTCCAGGCCAGTCGTGGAAGTCTGGAAAGCGCCGACCTGCGGATGCTGCAAGGACTGGATCGCCCACATGGAAGCGAACGGCTTTCCGGTCAAGGCCCATGACACCGGCAACAATGGGGTCAGGTTGAAGCTCGGCATGCCGGCGAAGCTGGGCTCCTGCCACACCGCCGTGGTTGGCGGCTATGTCATCGAAGGGCATGTGCCGGCCCGCGAGATACTCCGCCTGCTCAAGGGCAAGCCGGTCGCCCTGGGCCTCACCGTCCCCGGGATGCCGGTGGGATCGCCCGGCATGGATGGCCCTGTCTATGGCGGCAGAGTGGATCCCTATGACGTTCTGCTGGTCCGGCGCAACGGCGTCGCGGTCGTTTTCCAAAGCTATCGCTGATCGGCGCGGCAGTCAGGCACAAGAGCGGTAACCATGCATTCAGATGACGCCGCGCTCCTGGTCGTGGCCATGCTGGCTCTGGGATTGGCGCTTTCTTTCGCCGTTGCGGACCGTACCGCGCCGACCAGTCGTGCGATGGCCGCCGCCCTGGCGTCGATCGGCGCGGCGGTCGCGCTCAATGTACTGGTGGCGGCGCCAATGCACGCCCGGCACGAAGTGCCCGTCTGGGATGGCGTGTTCGCCATCCCGGAGACGCTCGCCGTGGTCTTTGCAGTCGAGTGGCTGCTGCGGGTCTTGCGAACCATCCCCGAGGAGCGCCTGGGCGAAGAGGCATGGTTGAGACTTGCCCAGTGCCTTGCCGTGTTTTATGGCGTCGTCTCCCTGGCGCTGCCCGACCTGCGCGCGCATCAGTTCGTCAACATCCTGCGGCATGATTCTGCAGATATTCACGTGCCGGAGTATCCGGCGTTCCTCTTGTTCGCCGGGCCGCTCGTGGGTGCGCTGCTGCTCTCGGGCTACGCCGGGCTGCGCGCCTATCGCCGACATCCAGATCGAGCGGAAGCCAAGCGGGTCATCGCATTTGTGGCCGGCGCGCCTTTTCTTGCAGCGGCACTGATTCTTCCGGTGCATGCCGCGCCCTTCGCCGCCGCGGCAGGCCTGATCGTATTCAGCATCGGCGCGGTCCGGTTTCACGTTGCCCAGGGCAGGCGTGCGGAATTCATGGCGCGCTTTCTGGCCCCGCAGGTCGCGGAAATGGTATTGCGCCACGGCGTGGAAAACGCCATGCGCGTGCGCACGCTGGAGATCTCGGTGGTTTGCTGTGATTTGCGCGGATTCACCGCCTTCACCGTGGAGACCCATCCGCGCCAGGTCATCGAGATCCTCCGCGAATACTACGACGCAGTCGGCGCCGCGGCGGCGGCGCACGCGGGCACGATCAAGGACCAGGCGGGCGACGGCGTACTGCTGCTGGTCGGCGCGCCGATCCCCTTCACGGATCACCGCGCCCGCGCGCTGGACTTGGCACGCGAGATCCGTCGGCGCGGCCAGGAACTGACGCAACGCCGGTCGAACGACCGTCTGCACCTTGGCATCGGCGTGGGAGTCGCCACCGGTACCGTTACCGTGGGAGTGATCGGCGCCGGATCGCGCCACGAGTACACCGCTGTGGGACCGGCGGTCAACCTGGCGGCACGCCTGTGCGCCGAAGCCGCACACGGCGAGGTTCTGGCGCACCAGCAAACGGTTGCCGGCCTCGACGAGCAGCGCGCCGGCGGTCTGCAAAGCCAAGTGCGGATGTTGCGCCTGAAGGGATATCCGGAACCCGAGGCTTGTCATGTCCTGGCCGATGATTGATCTGAAAGCGTGGCGCCGCAGCCTTGACTCTGGTCGTTGCCGCCGTGCATCACGGCGGCTACAAGGCTTCGACGTGTCGGCGCCAGAGCCAGAACGCTGCGCAAGGCACGACCACCCATTGCAGCACCGACGTCAGCCCGACCTCGAGGATAGGCAGCACCGGCATCGCCTCGGGATAGGCCCAACTGCCGCGCGCGGTCGTGTTGAGCCATTCGCTGAATACGGTGTAACCGACACCGGCCGCGACGGCAAGAAAGGCCACGCGCCCGAACCCAGTCATAGGCCAACGCGCATCCCCGGCGACCAGCAGCGCAGCGAGCAGGGCCGCTGCGGCGATGAGCATGTCGCCCATCGTGCAGTGCGCGATGGATCGGATTCTTGCGCGGTAGGGCGCGCCGATTGGGCGCTATTGCACGGGAGCGCCGGTTGATCGTGGGCATGACACGCGTCGCTCTTCCTCCACTTGAGACTGTGGCCCGCAGGTCGTAGAATCGACGCATGATCCGCATCCGGCTCCTGCGCCGCGCTGCCATCGCGGCGATCTGTTTTCTCGCATTCGCACAGGCGGCTGCCGCGATGATGGGCTGCAGCACGCTGGCGCGCGACCCGGCGCGCGGCGTCGCGGTCATGCCGTCGGGCGAGCCGTGCCCCATGCTGGGCGACGCGCCGGCCGCGATGGTGATCAAGCATGCCGGTGGTGAGGAAGGTTCGGTCGCGGCCGACGCCCCGTTCCCGCCCGCGCCCGCGCTGGCCCTGCTCACGTTGCCGGCCGCGCCGGTGGCGCGTGCTGCCGCGGCGCGCGACGCGGCACTCCAACGGCCGCTCTGGCCGCCGGCTGTCATCCTGTTCGCGCGCCGGCGCGATTAGCCCGCTGCTGTTTCGACCCCATCGCGCGCCCTCCGGGCTGCGCGAATCTTGTTGTCGTCGAAACGGAGGCGAGAATGAAACCGATCATCGCGGGGGCAATGGGCCACCTGCTCCTATGGACGGCCGGGTTGGCCTTGACCTGCGCCGCGTCGGCCGAGGGTGTGAGCGTCGACGCGGCGATGCGCCGAGCGCTGGAGCGCGCTCCGGCGTTGCGCGCACATGCGGACGCGGGCCGCGCGTTCGCGGCCGATGCCGAGGCGGCCGGGGCCCTGCCCGACCTCAAACTGCGATTGGGCCTGGACAACCAGCCGATCGAAGGTGCGGACGCGCTGTCGGTGCGGCGCGATTTCATGACCATGCGGCGCGTCGGCGTGTCGCGCGAGATGGTGCGCGATGAAAAGCGGGAGCTGCGCGCCGCGCGCGCGCGCGTAGATGCCGAGCGCGAGGAGCACGCCGCCCTCGAGCGGCGCCGTGCCATCCGGCGCGAAGTCGCGCAGGCCTATGTCGAGGCCGTCTACGCTGCGCGTGCGCTCGAGTCGGTCGCGGCGATCACCGGTGATGTCGAGGTGCAGGTGGCCGCCCTCGTCGGCCGCGTGCGCGCCGGCCAGGCGCGGCCGATGGACGCGGTGGCCGCGCAGGTGCAGGCGCGCGCGCTCGAAGACCGCCGCGCCGAAATCGAGATGCGGCATGCGCGTGCGCGCGCCGTGCTGGCACGCTGGAGCGGCCTGGCCGCGAACCAGTCGCTGGCCGGCCTCACGCTGGAGCGCGCCGCGGCTGACGCGCGGGCCCTGACGGGAGTACCGGTCGAGGAGCATCCACGCCTTGCGGTGGCGGCCAGCGCCGAGCGTGCCGCCGAAAACGAGCTGGCGCAGGCGCGCGCGGCCAGCCGCGGCGACTGGAGCTGGGAGGTGGCCTACCAGTCGCGCGGGCCGGCGTTCACCGACATGGTGTCCTTCGGCATCGCAATCGACCTGCCGCAATGGAACGCGGCACGCATCGATCCGGTGGTTCGTGCGCGCGAAAGCGCCCGCGCGGCCGCGCAGGCAGCTCGCGCCGAGGCGTTGCGCGCGCATGCGTTGGAACGCGAGCTGGCCGAGCTCGAATGGGATCGGACCTTCCGCCGCCAGGCCGCCTTTGATGCCACGCTGTCGCCGCTGGCGCGCGAGCGCGCTGCGCAGGCTCTGGCGGCCTGGCGCGGCGGCGCCGGTTCGCTGGCCGAAGTGCTGGAAGCACGCCGCCAGGTACTCGAGACTGCGCTTGCGCACCTCGATCTCCAGGCCGCCGCCGCGCGGGCCTGGGCGCAGTTGGTGTACTTCATGCCCGAGGAGCAACTGCCATGAGCGCGGGTCGCTGGGTAGTGGGGGTCGTCGCCGCCGCGGCGCTGGCCGGCGCGGGCGGCGGGGCCGGCTATTGGTACGCGGCCCAAAAGGCCGGGATGCGCGAATATGACCGTCAGGCCGCAGCGCCGCCGCCGCCGGGCAAGAAAGTGCTGTACTGGCACGACCCGATGTATCCGCAGCACAAGTTCGACAAGCCGGGCAAGTCGCCGTTCATGGAGATGCAACTGGTGCCCGTCTACGGCGACGACGACGGCGGCAGCGCGCCCGGTGTGCGCGTCGATCCCGGTCTGGCGCAGAACCTCGGCCTGCGCACGTCCCTGGCCAGGAAGGGCAGCCTGGCACCCCGTCTCGCCGCGGTCGGCAGCGTGGCCTACGACGAGAACCAGATGGTGGTGGTGCAGGCGCGCGCCAGCGGCTGGATCGAGGTGCTGCACGTGCGTGCGCCGGGCGACACGGTGACCGCCGGTGCGCCGCTGGCGTCGATTGTCGCGCCGGAGTGGCTGGCCGCGCAGGAGGAGTACCTGGCGTTGCGCCGCGCCGGCCCGGCACTGCCGGACTTGGTCGCCGCGGCGCGCGCGCGACTCACCCTCCTGGGCGTGCCCGAAGAGCAGATTGCGTCGCTCGATCGGGAGGGCCGGCCCGCCTCGCGCGTGACCTTGAGCGCACCGCAGTCCGGAGTGGTGGTCGAGCTGGGCGGACGCGACGCCATGGGCGGTCTGGCGCAATTCGCGCGCGAGGGCATGCAGGTGAGCCCGGGCATGACCTTGTTTCGCATCGCCGGTCTGGCGCAGGTGTGGGTGATCGCCGAGATCCCGGAGGCGCAGGCGGGCAATGTGGCGCCCGGAACGCGGGTCGTCGCGCGGGTCGCGGCGCTGCCGGACAGGCGGTTCGAAGGCCAGGTCGCGACGCTGTTGCCGGACGTCGACCCGGTCACGCGCACGCTCAAGGCGCGTATCCGGCTGGCCAACCCGGGGCTCTTTCTCAAGCCCGGCATGTTCGCCGACCTGAGCTTCGCGGGCAGCAGCCCGCGCGCCGCGACGCTGGTGCCGGCGGAAGCGCTGATCGAGACCGGCCGGCGCAAGGTGGTGATCGTAGTGGCCGACGCCGGGCGTGGCCGGCCACATTACGTGGTGCGCGAGGTCGAGACCGGTGGCGAAGCCGACGGCATGGCAGCCATCGTCAAAGGCGTCGCGTCGGGCGAGCGGGTGGTGGTGTCGGGCCAGTTCCTGATCGACTCCGAGGCCAGCCTGAAGGCCTTCACGGCGCGGCTCGAAGAGGCACCGGGCGGACCGGCCGAACCTGCGAAGGGGAGCACGGTCCCGGCGGGGAAGACTTCGACCGGCGGCGAACATTCGGCCACGGGCCGCGTCGAGAGCATCTCCGGAACGTCGGTCACCTTGTCGCACGGACCGGTGCCAAGCCTCAAGTGGCCGGGGATGACCATGCAGTTCACCGCGCCCGCGGGCGGCATGCCGTCGGGAGTCGGCGTCGGCGACGCGGTGACCTTTGACTTCGTCGCGGGCGCAAACGGCAGCTATCGCATCACCCGCATCGAGCGCGCGCCGGTCAAGGCCGGAGGCCGGCCATGATCGCCGCGTTGATTCGCTGGTCCGTCGCCAACCGCTTTCTGGTCCTTCTGGCGAGCCTGATGCTGGCCGCCTGGGGCACATGGTCGCTGGTGCACACGCCGCTCGACGCCATTCCCGACCTGTCGGATACCCAGGTCATCATCCGCACCACCTATGCAGGCCAGGCGCCGCAGATCGTCGAGGACCAGGTCACCTATCCACTGACCACCACCATGCTCTCGGTACCGGGCGCGAAAACCGTGCGCGGCTATTCATTCTTCGGCGACTCGTTCGTCTACGTGCTGTTCGACGACGGCACCGACCCCTATTGGGCCCGCTCGCGCGTGCTCGAATACCTGAATCAGGCGCAGGCGCGGCTGCCGCGCGAGGCGCGCCCGGCGCTGGGACCCGACGCGACGGGGGTTGGCTGGATCTACCAGTATGCACTGGTGGACCGCAGCGGCCGCCACGACCTGGCGCAATTGCGCGCGCTGCAGGACTGGTTTCTTAAGTACGAGCTCAAGGCGGTGCCAAACGTGGCCGAGGTGGCCAGTGTCGGCGGCATGGTGCGCCAGTATCAGGTACAGCTCGACCCGGACCGCCTGCGCGCCCACGGCATTCCGCACGGCCGGGTGGTCGAGGCGATCCGCAACGCCAACCGCGAGACCGGCGGGTCGGTGCTGGAACTGGGCGAGGCCGAGTACATGGTGCGCGCGCGCGGGTATCTCAAGACGCTGGACGACTTCCGTCTCATCCCGCTGGCCCTGGGCGCCGGCGGC
Source organism: Burkholderiales bacterium (assembly GCA_016790635.1). Lineage (GTDB taxonomy): Bacteria > Pseudomonadota > Gammaproteobacteria > Burkholderiales > JAEUOS01 > JAEUOS01. The sequence continues at coordinate 16,009 of JAEUOR010000085.1, read as the reverse complement.
ACGCCGGTGCTCCTGAAGGACGTCGCGCGCGTGCAGGTCGGTCCGGAGATGCGGCGCGGCATCGCCGAACTCGACGGCGAAGGCGAGGTAGCCGGCGGCATCGTGGTCATGCGCTCGGGCCGCAACGCGCTGGCCACCCTGGCGGCAGTCAAGGCGCGTCTGGCCGCGCTCAAGCCGGGCCTGCCCGCGGGGATCGAGATCGTCGAGACCTACGACCGCAGCGGACTGATCGAGCGCGCAGTCGCGCATCTGCGCGACAAGCTGGTCGAGGAATTCATCGTCGTCGCACTGGTGTGCGTGCTCTTCCTCTTGCATGTCCGCTCGGCGCTGGTCGCGGTGATCACCCTGCCGCTGGGCGTACTGATCGCGTTCATCGTAATGCGCTGGCAGGGCATCAACGCCAACATCATGTCATTGGGCGGCATCGCGATCGCCATCGGCGCGATGGTCGATGCGGCCATTGTCATGATCGAGAACGCCCACAAACACCTGGAGGAGTGGGCGCTGGCGCACTCAGGTGCGGCGCCGCGCGGCGAAGCGCGCTGGCGCGTGATCGGCGAAGCGGCGGCCGAAGTCGGGCCGGCGCTCTTCTTCTCCCTCCTGATCATCACCCTCTCGTTCGTGCCGGTGTTCGCGCTGCAGGCGCAGGAGGGCCGCCTGTTCGGTCCGCTGGCCTACACCAAGACCTACGCAATGGCCGCTGCTGCTGCTCTGTCGGTGACCCTGGTACCGGTGCTGATGGGCTACTGGATCCGCGGCCGCATTCCGCGCGAGGAGGCCAACCCGCTCAACCGCGCCGCGATTGCCGTCTACCGGCCGCTGTTGCGCGGCGTGCTGGCGTGGCCCAAGACCACGCTGGCCGCGGCCGCGCTGGTCGCCGCCGCCAGCGTGCTGCCGGCGCGCGGATTGGGAGGCGAGTTCCTGCCGCCGCTGGACGAAGGTGATCTGTTGTTCATGCCTTCGGCGCTGCCGGGTCTGTCGCCGGCCAAGGCCGCCGAGCTCTTGCAACAGACCGACCGCCTGATCGCCGGTGTGCCCGAGGTCGCGAGCGTGCACGGCAAGGTCGGCCGCGCGGAGACCGCTACCGACCCGGCGCCGCTGGAGATGTTCGAGACCGTGGTACGGCTCAAGCCGCGCGATCAATGGCGCCCCGGCATGACCATGGACAAGCTGGTGCAGGAGCTTGACCGCGTCACGCGCCTGCCCGGCCTGGCCAACATCTGGATCCCGCCGATACGCAACCGCATCGACATGCTTGCCACCGGCATCAAGTCGCCGCTGGGCATCAAGGTGGCCGGTCCCGACCTGCGCGAGATCGACCGCATCGCGGCGGACATCGAGCGCGCAGTCAAGGAGGTACCGGGCGTGAGCTCGGCGCTCGCCGAGCGCCTCACCGGCGGGCGCTACGTCAACATCGCCATCGATCGGTTGGCCGCCGCGCGCCAGGGTATGAGCATCGCCGAAGTGCAGGGCTTCGTCGCCGCCGCGATCGGCGGCGAAACAGTCGGCGAGACCGTCGAGGGCTTGCAGCGCTTCCCGATCAGCGTGCGCTATCCGCGCGAGCTGCGCGACTCGGTCGACAAGCTGCGCGCACTGCCGTTGGTGAGCGAGCGCGGCGCGTACCTGACGCTGGGTCAGCTTGCCGCCATCAGCATCGAGGACGGCCCGCCGATGCTCAAGAGCGAGAACGCCCGGCCGTCCGGCTGGGTGTACGTGGACATCCGCGGGCGCGACCTCGTGGCGGTGGTCGACGACGCGCGGCGCGCGGTGGCCGGCAACGTGAAACTGGCGCCCGGTTACTCGGTTGCCTGGTCCGGTCAGTTCGAGTACCTGGAGCGGGCGCGCGCCAGGCTGTCGGTGGTGGTGCCGTTCACGCTCCTGATCATCCTCGTGCTGCTGCATCTGACTTTCGGCCGCGCGGACGAAGCACTCTTGATCCTCGCGACCCTGCCTTTCGCGGTGGCCGGCGGGGTATGGCTCATGTGGCTGCTGGATTACAACTTCTCGGTGGCGAGCGCCATCGGCTTCATCGCCTTAGCCGGCGTGGCGGCCGAATTCGGCGTGGTCATGCTGCTGTTCCTCAAGCAGGCCGTGGAGCGCGCCGCGCCGACGGATGTGCGCGCCCTGGACGCGGCCCTGGAAGCCGGCGCCGTGCAGCGCGTGCGCCCCAAGACCATGACCATCGCGGTCATTGTCGCGGGCCTGGTGCCGGTGATGCTGTCGAGTGGCACTGGCGCGGAACTGATGCAGCGCATCGCTGCGCCGATGGTCGGCGGCATGCTGACCGCGCCGCTGCTCTCCATGTTCGTGATTCCGGCCGCCTACAAGCTGATGCGCAAGCGACGCGCGGCGGCGCCGACGCGCGAGGCCACCCATGCGCCTGCCGTCTGAACCGAGCGCCGCGCTGGCGCTCCTGCTGGCCGCGACAAGCATCGTCGGCGTCGCCCAGCCGACCACCGAAGCCGTGGAAATCCGCGAGGCGGGCCCGCCGGGAGCCGCGCGTCCCGTGCCGGCGCCGGCGCCGCCGCGATGCGCGGCGCGCATCGCCGTCATCATGATCACCGACGATCCCTACGACACGCCCGAAGAACTGGCCGGCCAGTGACGCGCGCTGGCCTTGCCGCAACCGCACGGCCTGGCCCGGCGGCGCGCCGAGGCCGGGGGCTGTTTCGCGACGCTGTCGCCCGACCCACTGTTGCTGGCGCTGCCCGGCGCGGTGGTGCCCGAGGTGATCGTGCGCGTGCGTCCGATGCGCCTTGCGTTGCACGAGCGCACGCTGGCCGACAAGATCGACTCCGGCGTGCGCGGCTACATCGAGGGCTGGACGACCTGGCTGGGGGCTCGCACCACCACCGACGGTCCGCCGCTGCTGCGCGAGGCCGGTTTGCGCGCCAGCTTGCTGTGCCCGGCCACCCGCAGGGTGGTGCGCGAGATCGACGTGGTGGATCGCGAGCCGAACGCGCCGCTGGTACAGGACGGTGAAAACACTGCGGCGCGGCAGAACCTCGCGCGCATCGAGCGCAGCGTCGACATGCTGATGGTCGACGCGGTCGCCGCGCTGCGGACCCGGCCCTGCGCGGCGGCCGCGCCGATGCCGCCTGTGCCTCTTTCGCCGATGCCCGTTCCGGCTGACCCGGTCGCCGCGCCGTCGCGCCCCGCGCCATGAAGCGCCGCGCCGCGCTCATCGCGCTGCCCGGTTTCGCTGCCGGCTGCGCGTCATTGGCCTCGCGCAAGCCGGAGGTGCGCGACCCGCCGCGCGCGCTGCCACTGGCGCATGTGCCCGGCGGCTCGCGCCTCGCGCTGGTTCTGTCCGGCGGCTCGGCGCGCGGCTTCGCCCACATTGGCGTCATCGCCGCGCTGGAAGGCGCTGGCATCCGCCCCGATCTCGTCGTCGGCACCAGCGCCGGCAGCCTGGTCGGCGCGTTGTACGCCTCCGGCATGGACGCCGCCGCGCTCGAGCGCGTTTCGCGCGAGGCCGACGGCGCGCTCGTCGGCGATGCCGACTGGTGGCGATTGCTGCGCCTGAAGAGTCTGGGCCTCTTCACCGGCCACGCGCTGCACGCCTTCGTCGCGCGCCACGTCGGCGCGCGGCCGATCGAGGGCATGCCGATCCCGTTCGCGGCGGTGGCCACCGACATGTACAGCGGCGCGGCGGCCGCGTTCACGCATGGCGACACCGGCCGCGCCGTGCACGCTTCATGCGCGATACCCGGCGTGTTCGAACCGGTCGAGATCGGCGCGCGCCTGTACGGCGATGGCGGCTTGTCGAGCCCGTTGCCGGCTCGCATCGCCCGCGCCCTCGGCGCGCGCGTGGTCGTCGCCGTAGACGTGGTCTATCCGCCGGCCGACAGCGCCGCGCCGCGCAACCCGCTTGACCTGCTGTTCCAGACCTTCCTGATCCAGACCTGGCGCCTCAAGGAAGCCGAGCTCGCCGCCGCCGACATCATCGTCCGGCCGGACATCCCTGTCACCGGCAGGCAGTACGGTTTCAAGGACCGGTTGATGCTGATCGCCGCGGGCGAGGCGGCGGGGCGCGCGGTGGTTGGGGCAGTGCGGGCCGCTCTCAAGTAGAACCCTGCGCGGCTTCGCGGTCGCGACTGAGGCACGCCCGACCGTTGCGGACGTTTTTGTAATTCGTCAGCAAGCCTGCCGTCATCGCGCGGGGCGCATGCTGTGTGTGCCGGCAACCGCCGGTCGCAACATGCGTTCAACTTTCGAAAGGGAAGCATCATGAAACTCGCCACAATCGCGGTACTTGCGTCCGCGCTGCTCGCATCCGCATGCGCGCCGGTCTTGACGACCGGAGGCGGCCATTCCGGCGGGCATGCCGCGCATGCGCATGGGTCGCAGTCCTCGGGGGACTGGCTCGCGAGCCAGCCGATTTCCTGGGGAGAGTAACCGGCGATCCGGCGCCGCGCGCCGTCTTCAACCGTTGACGGGCGGGAAGCGCAGCGTGAACCGGGTCGGACCTTGCGGTGCGCTGGTGGCCTCCGCCACGCCATCATGCAGTCGCATGATGGTTCGCACGATGGACAGGCCCAGACCGGTTCCGCCTTCGGCGCGCGACCGCGCCGGGTCGACGCGGTAGAAGCGCTCGAACAACCTTGGCAGATGCTCGACGGCGATGCCCTCACCCGGATTCTCGACAGCGACGGCGGCTCCATTGCGGCCATCCGTGATCGTGATGCCAATGCGGCTGTCCCGCGGCGTGAATCGCAGCGCGTTAGAGATCAGGTTGGACATCGCGCGCTGAATCATGTTGCGGTCACCGATCGTGGCGCCCGACCCGGCGACGTCGATCCCGACCCGTGCCTCGTCGGCCAGCGGTGCGAAGTATTCCGCCAGCCGCATGGCCTCGTCTGCGAGGTCCACGTGCTCGCGAATGGCGGACTCGCCGGGACGCTCAGAGCGCGCCAGGAACAGCATGTCGTCCACCAGCTGCGCCAGGCGTTCGAACTCCCCGGCGTTCGACTCCAGCACCGCCCGGTAATCCGGCGCCGCGCGCGCCTGCGAAAGCGCGACCTGGGTCTTGCCCATGAGATTGGCGAGCGGGTTGCGCAGCTCGTGGGCGAGGTCCGCGGAAAAAGCAGACAACCGCGCGACGCCTTCGTCGAGGCGGTCGAGCATGGTGTTGAAGGCCGCTGCGGTCTGTTCAAGTTCTTCCGGCAGGTCGGCCAACACCAACCGACTGCCCAGGCGCCGCGCACTCACGGCGTCCGCCAAGGCTCGGAAGTCGGTCAATGGGCGCAGTCCACGGCGCGTGCCAAGCCAGGCGGTGGCGGCGATCAAGAGCAGCGCCGCCGGCAGCGCGACCGCGATACCCTGCGATACGGCACGCAGCAGCCGATCGTCGGCCCGGCGCGACACGGTCAGGTGCACCATGACCTCCTCACCTGCCAGCGTGCGCGCGCCGGCGATGAGGGACAACAATCGGCCGTGTGCCGGGGAGGACCATTCGTCCGGGCCGCTGACGCGGCCGCCAAAGCGCTCGGCGGAGGCGGCTGCGGCGGTACCGATCCCGACCAGCGGGTGCCGCGCGTCGGGGCGGGTCAGTGCCAGGTGCAGGTCGTCGTGAGCCAGCATGACGTCGCGCAACGCGTGTCCGTCGGCGATGAGGTATGCGATGTCGCGTGCCTCGGAGATCGAGTGCCCCACCAATTGCAGCTTGCCGGCCAGTTCCTCGCGCGCGCGTAAATCGAGCTCGCGCTCCAGGGTCCAGTAGAGGAAGCCGGCAACCGCGCAGGCCAGCAGCATGCCGGCCGCGCCGGTGGTCGCCGCCAGGCGCAGCGCCATTGAGACGCGTCTCACTCGCGCTGCTCCATGACATAGCCGACCCCGCGCAGAGTCTGGATCAGTTTGGGCTCGAAAGCGTCGTCCACCTTGGCGCGCAGGCGCCGGATCGCCACTTCGACGACATTGCTGTCGCAATCGAAGTTGATGTCCCAAACCGCCGATGCGATCTGGGTGCGGGTGAGGACCTCGCCGGCGCGCCGCATCAGCAGGTGCAGCAACGCGAATTCCTTGGCAGTCAGGTCGATGCGCTGGCCGGCGCGAAAGGCGCGGTACCGGCCCGGGTCGAGCTCGAGGTCGGCCACCCGCAGAACGCCGGGGGCGACCGCGCGCGCGCCGCGCCGCAAGAGCGTGCGCACCCGTGCCAGCAGTTCGGGAAACTGAAAAGGTTTGACCAGATAGTCGTCCGCTCCAAGGTCCAACCCTTTGACTCGGTCGTCGAGCATGCCGCGCGCGGTCAGCATGAGCACCGGAGTATCCCCGCGCGCTCGGATGGCCTGCAGCACGCCCCAGCCATCCAGGCCGGGCAGGTTGACGTCCAGCAGCACCAGGTCATATGCGCAGTTCTCGGCCAGATGCCGGCCATCGATGCCGTTGCGCGCAAGGTCGGCGAAGTAGCCGCTCTCGGCTAGCCCCTGGCGTAGGTACTCCGCCGACTTCGGCTCGTCTTCGACGATCAGTATGCGCATGCTCGACCCGGCTGACGGACTGGTCCGCTATTCTCGCCGCGTTCCGATGGGGGCGGGCTTACAAAACTGTAATCCAGGCGTCAGTTCGCGGTCGCGGTGCGCCGTCCAGAATGCGATGGATCATGGCCATGGCTCCCAGGCACCTATCCGGAGCGCACCTTCGAACGTGTGCGCGCGTGCGTGCCGCTGACGTGCGCCGACCGGTGCTCCGTCCCGCCCGCCTGCGCGTTCGCCAGTGTCCAAAGGATTCCGCAGTGCCCGGCCTGTTCGACCTTGCGGCATTTCGCGCGCAGTCGTCGCAATTGCGCGTGCAGATCGGAGAGTTCGTCCAGGCGTTGTTCGACGTGCGTGATGTGCTCGTCAAGCAACACGTTGACGCCGTCGCAGTTTTGCGCGGGCGCGTCGCGAAAGCGCAGCAACGCGCGTACTTCGTCGAGGCTCATGTCCAGCGAACGGCAGTGGCGGATGAACCTGAGGCGCTCCGCATGGCCCGGAGTGTAGGCGCGGTAATTCGACGCGGTGCGCCCGGGCGCGGCGATGAGCCCTTGCTTTTCGTAGAAGCGGATCGTGTCCACCGGCGTGCCGGTGGCGGTGGCGAGTTCGCCGATCTTCATGGATTCTCCAGAAAGGGCTTGACCTTGGAGCGGCTCCAGGGTATCGAATCGGGGCATCTTACCCGGAGGTTTGGTTCATGTCCGCATCCTGCACCGAGCATTGCGCCGCCGACACGCCCGGATCTCCCGCCTATAGACGGGTATTGTGGGTGGCGTTGTGGGTCAACGCCGGCATGTTCGCGGTCGAACTGGCCAGCGGATGGGCGGCGGATTCGGCCGCACTCCTGGCAGACGCGGCGGACTTTTTCGGCGACGCTGCCAACTATGCGATCTCTCTTGCCGTGCTGGCGATGGCGCCGGTGTGGCGCAGCCGCGCGGCGTTGCTCAAGGGCCTGAGCATGGCGGCGTACGGGTTGTTCGTGCTGGTCAAGGCGGGCGTCGCCGCCGCCGGAGGCTCGGCGCCGGAGCCGGTCACCATGGGTGTGATCGCCTTGCTTGCGCTCGCGGCCAATGTGACTGTGGCCTGGTTGTTGTTCCGCTTCCGGCAGGGGGACGCGAACATGCGTTCGGTGTGGCTGTGCAGCCGCAATGACGCCATCGGTAATGTCGCGGTGTTGTTCGCAGCCCTCGGCGTGTTCGGCACGGGTGCGGCCTGGCCGGACCTATTGGTAGCGGCGATCATGGCTGCCCTGGCCTTGTCGGCCGGGTGGGTAGTCGCACGCCAGGCGCGCGCGGAACTGCGTGATTACAAAACTGCAGGGATTTCGCGTGTCTCGGCGTGAGCCCAAGGTCGGTCTTGCGTATCCATGGACGACCCTTGAGTCGGGTGGTGCTCGTGATGCATAATCCGTCGATCGTGAAACGCCTGCTTTCCCGCCTTCTGCTGATGTTCCTGCTCGCATGGCTGCCTGCGCAGTTCGCCTGGGCGGCATTGAGCGGCTATTGCGCACACGAGGCGGAAGGCAGCCGCGCTGCCGCGCATTTCGGGCATCACGAACATCAGCATGAACCCGTGAACGGCGCTGCGGGCGATGGCACCCAACCGACCGACCTGCATGATGCGAACGGCGCGCATCCCGACTGCGCGGCCTGCCAGTTCGGTTTCGGCCTGCCGCAGGCCGGCGCTGTAGCCACGGTGTCGGCGCAGCGCTTCTCGATGATCGAGACGGCTTCGATTCCGCCCCTCAGCCCTCCTCTCGCGCGGCCCGACCGGCCCAACTGGCGCCCGGCCTGAAGCGCCGGCGCGCACCTACCCTGTGGTGAGCGATCCGCGCCGCGCGCGCGGGTCTGCACGCGCCGGCATGTCCTGGACCAATTCCGGAGAAGCCGATGAGGGCATTCAATCTGGCGTCGCCGTTGCTGGCGGCATGCATGATCATCTTTGGGCCGAGTGCCCATGCGCAGGCGACCCTGCGCGACGCATTCGAAGCGGCATGGCGCCGCCAGCCACAGGCGCAAGCCGCCGCGGCGCGCGACGAAGAATTCACCGCGCGCGGCAAGGCCGCCCAGGCTTTTTTGCCTGGCCCGCCGGCACTGGGCCTGGAACATTGGACCGATGGTGTCACGCGCAACGACGGTATGCGCAAGTACGCCGGCGAGATGTCGGTGCCGCTGTGGCTGCCCGGGCAGAAAGAGCGCGCCCAGGCGGTGATTGGCGCGGAGCGCGTTGCCTACGACGGCGCGCTGGCGCTGGCCCGCCTGCGTCTGGCAGGCGAGGTGCGCGAGTCTTACTGGAACGCGCGCGCCGCGGCCGCTGAAGTCGCGCTGGCGGAAGCAACGCTTCAGAATCTGCTGGCGCTGGAATCCGATGTGGCGCGCCGTTTTCGGGCCGGCGATCTGGCGCGTATCGATGGCAATCGTGCGCTCGCAGAAGTTCAGATGCAGCGTCTCACGCTGGCCGACACGCGCGCACGCGCCGAGCGCGCGTGGGGCGTGTTCGGCGCGCTGACCGGGTTGCCGCGGATGCCGGACGGCAATGAAGCGCCTGCGGAAATGCCTGCTCGGGCGCTGGCCGACGTTGACAGAACGTCTGCCGGGTCTGCAAGAGCGGCGCGCGCGAACCTGCGCGACGACCACCCGGCGCTGCGTGCGGCGGCACAGGCGGTGGCGAGCCTGCGGGCGCGCCTGGAGCAGGTGCGCGGCGACGATCGCGATGCGCCTGAGATCGGCGTCGGCACGATTCGGGAACGCTCCGAGTTCGGCAGGCCGTGGGAACAAATCGTCACTTTTCGACTGCGCGTACCGTTCGGCAACGAGAATCGCAATCGCCCCAGGCTGGCGGCGGTCAATGTCGAGTTGATGGAGGCGCAGGCTGCGCAAGCGGTTGTTGCTGCCCAGATGGCTACCGAAGCCGCGAGCGCCGAGCGCGAACTCGTCGCCGCGGAAGCCGCCCTGCCGCTGGCTGAATCGCGTTCGGCGCTGGCGCGCGACACCCGAGAGCTCGTCGAGCGCGGATTTCGCCTGGGTGAGTTCGACCTGGTGACACGTCTGCGCGCCGAACGCGAGCACGCTGAAGCCGACCTGGCCCGTGCCCGCGCCGTGCTGGAAGCCGGACGCGCGAATGCGCGACTCAAACAAGCCTTGGGAATCCTGCCATGATCAATACTGTCCGGCGCGCCTGCGCGCCCCTGTTGTTCGTCCTGTGCGGCGCCGCTCTGGGCGGGCCCGGCCACGATCACGGCGAGGACAAGCCGGTGGCTGGTCCAAATGTCGCACCGCGCTTCAGCGCGCACTCCGAATTGTTCGAACTGACCGGGGTCGTCGGCGGAAGGCGCATCACACTCTACCTCGACGAATACGCGACCAACCGGCCGATCGGCAAGGCGGCGATCGAGATCGAGATCAGGGAGGCCGACGGCGCAGCGCGCAAGGTCCGCGCCGTGTCGAGTGAGGGCGACACCTTCGTCGTCGAACTGCCGGTGCTACTGGTGCCGGGCGCGTACGCACTCACCGCTGAAGTGAGCGCCGCGGTGAACGGCAAAGAGGAGACCGACCTCCTGGCGACGACGCTGGAGATTCCTGCGCCTGACACCTCGGCCGCCGAGGCCGGACACCACCACGGCGCCGGCGAATGGCCAGCGTGGCTGGCAGGCGGGTCCGCGGGTGCCGTGTTGTTGTGGCTGGCGATGCGCTTCGTGCGCGTGCGCCGCGGACGCCATATCGGGAGCGCGGCATGAACGCGCGGATGTGGTTGATCGTGGCGTACATCGGTTCGGGCGCTGCCTGGAGCGCGCCGGGGCATGATCACGGTGGCGCGCCCCCCGCGCCGGCGCTGGACGCGCCGCGCCGACTGCCGACCGGCGACGTGTTCCTGCCCAAGGCGACGCAGCGCAAGCTCGGCATCGGCACCACCCTCGCGGCCGTGACGGATGCGGCGCAGGCGGTCGAGCTCAACGGCCGCGTTGTCGCCGATCCCAACGCCAGTGCGCGGGTCCAATCCACCCAGGCCGGGCGTCTGCTGCCCGGCCCGGCCGGCCTGCCGGCGGTCGGGAAGCGTGTGGCGAAGGGCGAGGTACTGGCGATCCTCGAACCGTCGCTTGGCATCGCCGAACGTGCCGGCCAGGCGATGCAACTGGCCGACTTGCGCGCGCAACTGGAAGCGGCGACCAAGCGCCAGGCGCGCGTGGAGCAGCTCGAAGGCGCGTTGCCGCAGAAGGAGATCGAGGCGGCGCGCCTGGAGGTGCGGGCCCTGAACGCGCGCATCGCTGCGTTGAGCGAGGCGCTGGCGGTGCGCGAATTGCTGCGCGCGCCGGTCGCCGGCGTGGTCGCAGCCGTCAACGCGGTGGCGGGACAGGTGGTCGACGCGCGCGAAGTCTTGATCGAGATCGTCGATCCGGCGCGTCTTTTCATCGAGGCGCTGACCTACGATCCGCTGCGTGGCACAGACATCACCGGCGCGAGTGTGGTCGCCGCCAGCGGGGCACTGCCGCTGCGCTTCATCGGCGCCGCGGCGCAGTTGCGCGAACAGGCCCAGCCGCTGCTGTTCGCGCCCACCGGCCCCTTGGGTCTGGCGGTCAACCAGCCGGTACGCATCGCGGTGCAGACCGCGGCGCGCTTGCGGGCGGTCGCGCTGCCTGCGGCCGCATTGGCCCGCAATCCGGCCAATGAGACCATCGTCTGGGTGCACGCCGGTGCGGAGACCTTCGTGCCGCGGGTGGTGCGCACGCGCGCGCTGGATGCCGGACGGGTCGCGATCGTCGATGGCCTCAAGGATGGCGAGCGCGTGGTCGTCCTGGGCGCGCAACTCATCGGCCAGGTGAGGTAGCCGTGTTCAATTTCTTGCTGGAAGCGAGCCTCAAGAACCGCTTGATGACGCTGGCGGCCGCGCTGGTGCTGCTGATCTATGGCGGCCTCACGCTGGTCAGAACGCCGGTGGACGTGTTCCCCGACCTCAACCGACCGACCGTAACACTGATCAGCGAAGCCGGTGGCATGGCGCCGGAGGAAATCGAGCAACTGGTGACGATTCCCCTGGAAGCCGCCATGAGCGGCATGCCGGGAGTCATCAGCGTGCGCTCGACCTCGAGTGCCGGACTGGCGTTCATTTACGTGGCCTTCGACTGGACCACCGACATCTTCCGGGCGCGCCAGCTGGTGTCCGAGCGCCTGAGCCTGGTGCGCGAGCAGTTGCCGCAGGGCATCTTCACCGCGATGGGGCCGGTCGCATCGATCATGGGCGAGATCATGCAGATCGCGCTGCCCTTCGATGACACAGTCCCGGCGGCCGGGGTTGCCAATATGTCTAATGCCGCCGCGTCAGGGGCCATGCGCGTGCGCGAGTACGCCGACTGGGTGCTGCGCCCGCGCCTGCTCAACATCCCGGGAGTGGCGCAAGTGATCCCGATCGGCGGCGAGGTGCGCCAGTTCCAGGTGCAGCCCAACACTGCGCGAATGGCAGAGCTGGACGTCACTCTCGACCAGGTCGAGACGGCTCTGCGCAACTTTTCGGCCAACGCCAGCGGCGGTTTTCTCGAAGTCAACGGGCGCGAGTACCTGATCCGCACCTTGGCGCGTACCGCGTCCCTGGACGACCTGGCGTCGATCTCGGTCACGCCGCACGATGTGCGCAGCAAGACCCAGCCTATCCTGCTGCGCCAGGTGGCGACGGTGGCATTCGCGCCGGCCATCAAGCGCGGTGACGCCGGCTACAACGGCCGGCCGGCGGTGATTCTGGGCGTGCAGAAGCAGCCGGATGCCGACACGGTGCGCCTGACGCGCGGCATCGAGGCCGCGCTGGGCGAGCTCCAGGCGGGCCTGCCGGCTGGCATGGCGCCCCCGCAGGTCACCTTCCGCCAGGCAAGCTTCATCGAAGGCTCGGTGGACAACCTCAGGTCCAAGTTGATGATGGCATCGGTGGTAGTGGCCGCGGTGCTGCTGCTGTTCCTGGGCAACTGGAGGGTCACGCTGATATCGCTCACTGCGATCCCGCTGTCGTTCCTTTCCGCCGCGCTGGTGTTCAAGTTCCTGGGGCTGTCGATCAACACCATGACCCTGGGCGGCCTCGCCATCGCCGTCGGCGCGTTGGTGGACGACGCCATCGTCGGGCTGGAGAACACCTTGCGACGCTTGCGCTTGGCCGGCGCCCGTGACGACGTCGCTGCGCTCAAGGTGATCGCGGAAGCGACCGCCGAGGTGCGCTCGGGCATCGTAACGGCGACAGTCATCATCTGCCTGGTGTTCGTGCCCTTGTTCGCCCTGCCCGGAATCGAGGGGCGCCTCTTCACTCCGCTCGGGGTCGCCTACCTGACGTCTATCCTGGCGAGTCTGGTGGTCTCGATCACGGTCTCGCCGGTGCTGGCCTATTACCTGATCCCGCGCTCCGTGGCCGGCCATGGCGAGGGCCGCGTCCTGGCTTTTCTCAAGCGCCGCTACCTGACCTCGTTGACCTGGGTGTTGGAGCGGCCCCGGGGTGTGGTGACCGCCGCGGTGGTCGCCGCGCTTGGCGCGGCCGCCCTGGTGCCATTGTTCCCGACCACCTTCCTGCCACCCTTCAACGAAGGTTCCGCGCTGGTGGGGCTGCGACTCAATCCCGGTGTCACGCTGGGCGAATCGGTGCGACTGGCGCGGCAGGCGGAGACGGCGGTAGCCGGCGTGCCGGAGGTCGAGCACGTCGGCCGGCGCTCCGGGCGCGCCGAGCTCGACGAGCATGCCGAGGGCGTGCATGTGAGCGAGCTGGACCTGAAACTCAAGCGGCTCGGCCGCCCGCTGGATGCGGTATACGCCGACATCCGCGCGCGTCTGGCAGACCTGCCTGTGGCACTCAACATCGGCCAGCCGATCTCGCACCGTATCGACCACATGCTGTCGGGGGTGCGCTCGCAGATAGCCATCCGCATTTTCGGCGAGGACCTTGACACTCTGCGCGCCGAGGCCGAGCGCCTGCGTGAGGCGCTGGCGCGCATTCCCGGCATTGCCGATCTGGAGATCGAGAAGCAGGTTTTGAGCCCGCAGATCAGGATTCGGGTCGATTACGCGCGCGCCCAAGCCTACGGGCTGTCGCCTGCTGTCCTGACCCAGGAACTGCAAGCGCTGATCGAAGGGGAGCGCCTGGGGCAGGTCATCGAAGGCAACCGCCGCTTCGCGCTGGTGCTGCGGTTGCCGGAATCGCAGCGCGGCCTCGACGGGCTGAGCGGACTTCTGCTCGAGACCCCGACTGGACGCATACCGCTGTCGAAAGTGGCCGCTATCGAGGACGCCGACGGCCCCAACCAGGTGAGTCGGGACAACGGCAAGCGGCGCATCGTCCTGTCCGCCAACGCGCAGGGCAGGGCACTGTCTGACGTGGTGGACGATGTGGGCAAGATCATCCGCGCGGCCAAACTGCCCGAGGGCACCTTCATCACCCTTGAGGGCCAGTTCCAGGCCCAACAGGAAGCCGCGCGCCTGATCGGCCTATTGTCGCTGGCATCCCTGGCACTGGTGGTGCTGGTGCTGGTCTCGCGCTATGGCTCCATGACAATCAGCGTCGTGATCCTCGCCAACGTGCCTCTGGCACTGATCGGCAGCGTTGCAGCCCTGTGGCTTTCCGGCCAGCCTCTGTCGATCGCCTCACTGATCGGCTTCATCACCCTGGCAGGCGTGGCGGTGCGCAATGGCATTCTCAAGGTCAGCCACTACATCAACCTGTGCCGCTTCGAAGGCGAAGTGTTCGGCGATGCACTGCTGCTGCGTGGCTCGGCCGAACGCCTGGCGCCGGTGCTGATGACCGCGCTGGTGGCAGCCTTCGCGCTGGCGCCGCTGCTGCTGGACGCGGAGGCGCCCGGGGCCGAGATTCTCTATCCGGTCGCGGTGGTCATTTTCGGCGGACTCATCACCTCGACCCTGCTCGACAGCTACGTCACGCCGGCTTTGTTCAAGCTTTTTTGTGCGCCTGCGGTCACCGCACTGCTGGCGCGCGATACGCGCGAAGCGTTCTGATCGATTGCGACTCTCGATCCATCCACTAACACGACCCATTCAACCAAGGAGTGAAGTCATGCGTCGATTCGTTCTCGCCATCCTCGCCACCAGCGCCATTGCGCTCACACCACAGGCCAACGCCTCCGGCGGGCACGACCACTCGCCTAAGCACGGCGGCGTCGTGGTCGAAGTCAGGGACATCGATCTCGAACTCGTCCTCAAACCGGATCTGGCGCGCCTGCATGTGCGCGACCACGGCAAGCCGGTCAAGCTCGAAGGGGCGGGCGCCAGGCTCACGCTTCTGGCTGGTGCCGAGAAGACCGAAGCCACCCTGGCACGCGCCGGTGACGCCCTGGAAGCGAAAGGGAACTTCAAGACTGGCGCGGGCGTCAAGGCGGTGGTCGTGCTGACCCTGCCGGGCAAGGCGCCGATCACCGCCCGCTTCACCTTCAAATAGCCGACGATGGCCGTCGGAACTCCGCCGACTTTGGGTGCGACGAGCGTCAGCGTTTGCGCCGCGTGTTTATCCGGGCCTTTGGAGTTTCAAGGAGCCCGTGCCACTGACACGCCGGCGGCGCGCCAGCCAGAAAGCTCGAAACCGCAGGCAGGCAGGTCCGTTGACCGGCGGTACCGCGTCGTTATGCGACGCCTTCGACGACCCGCAAGTCGCGCACCGCGCCGTCTCCCAGCGCTGCGAGCGCTTCCTGGTAAGCCGGCGAGTCATGTGCCGCGCGCGCCGCGGCCACGCTGTCGAATTCAATGACCACTACGCGCTGCAGGATGCCGGCCTCCCAGGCCTGCACAGCGGGACCGCGCGCGAGAAACCGCCCTCCAGCACCCTGGATGGCCGGGCCGGCCAGCTTGGCATAGGCCGCCAGCTTGTCGGGATTGTCGATCGAACGGTAGGTGGCGACCCAGTAGGCTTTGGCCATGACATCTCCTTGTGGTGGTTGGTTTCAGGTCGGCTGCCCGTCCTCGACCGCGACCGCCGCGCCGACCGTGCGCGTGGCCAGAACGCGATCGATCTTCTTGCCGTCCATGTCGACGATTTCGAAGCGCCATTCCTGCCACTCGACCGCGTCGCCGATCTTGGGCAGCCGGCCGGTCAGGAACATGACCATGCCGCTCAAGGTGTGGTAACGGCCGCGGTCTTCCTCAGGCGTGCTGGCGAGGCCAAGCCGGTCTTTCAATTCCTGCAGGGGAATCAGGCCGTCCAGCAGCCACGACCCGTCCTCGCGCTGCACCGCCCACGAGGTGGCCGGGTCGCGCGGGTTGAACTCGCCGGTGATGGCTTCGATCAGGTCCTGCAGGGTGACCATGCCCTGCACCGCGCCGTATTCGTCGACGACGAAGGCGACCTGCCCGCCCGAGGCGCGAAAGTTGTCCAGCAGTTCCATGCCGGTCAGGGTCTCGGGGACGTAGAGCGGTGGGTCTAGATGCGCGGCGACGTCGGGCACGCCGCCGCCTACCGCCCGCGCCAGCAGTTTGCGTGCGTTGACCACGCCCAGGATATTCTCCGGACCGCCGCGCATGACCGGAAAGCGTGCGTGCTCGGTGGTCTCGATGGTCGCCAGGTTG
>JAEUOR010000055.1 GCA_016790635.1 Burkholderiales bacterium | reverse complement strand
GGCACATTAGGGCAACATGCGCTCTCCCCTACCCTCAAACTTGAAGGAGTGCGCCATGCAAGGCAAGCGCTATTTCGTCAGCGAGTCCGAAGTCACGCCCTACAGCCCGGCCAACCACGACGACACGGTCAATCGCCGGCTGATCGGGCCCGAGACCGTGGGCGCGAAGAACATCGAACTGCTCTTGGGCGTGGTGGGGGGCGCCAGCGGCGGCGCGCTGCCGCACATGCACCCGGGCATCGAGCAGGTCTGCTACATGCTGCAAGGCCGCGCCCGCGCCGAGGTCGACGGCCAGGTGCGCGAACTGGGACCCGGCGACGCCTGCTACTTTCCCGCCGACACCTTCCACACCTTCACCAAGATCAGCGACGAGCCGGTGCGCGTGCTGGTGATGTACACCCCGCCCTACGGCGAGAACAAGGCGCTGGCGGTCACGAAGTAGCGCTCGCGTCGTTCGCGCCCGGCGCGCCGGGCCCGGCCCTGCTGCCGACAGCGCGAATGATCAGGACCGCGGCGGCGCCACGCGATGCCGCACCACCGGATCGCCGGGCCCGCGGTGAAAACCGCGCACCGCCTGTTCCAGGCGCGCGTCGGCCCGCGGGATGCGCGCCCGCAGGCGCTCGTAGTCCTCCCAGGTGGGCAAGAGGAAGACCTCGACGTAGTGCTGCGGCTCCGCCACGTCGCAAAACACTCCCCACTGGTAGGCGCCGTCGCGCAGGCGCTCCGCAGAGAGGGCATCGAGCGCGGCCACGAACTCGCGCGCGCGGGCCGGGTCGATGACATAGCCGATCGACACCTGCACCGGCCCGCGCTCCCCCGGCACGGGGTGCGCCACATGTGGTTCGGGCCACCAGTGCTGCGACGGCTGCAGGTCCGGGGCTTGGTCGGGCAGCGGCGCGACAAGACCGATCATGAGCGCGGCCACGCCGGCCAAGGCTGCGCAGCCGAGCGTCCAGCGCAGCGGCAGCAGGTCGGCCAGCGCTCCCCAGGCGATGCTGCCGGCCGACATCGCGCCGGCAAAGACCATCAGGTACATGGCCATGCCGCGGCCGCGCATCCATTCCGGCAGGTGGTTCTGCGTGGCGACATTCGCGATGGTCAGCGCAGCCAGCCAGCCCATGCCGGCCACCACCATCACCGCGCCTGCAAGCCACGCCGACGGGGTCAGGGCCAAGAGGGCCAGCACCGCGGCGGTCGCGCCCTGCCCCAGGCGCAGCACGGCCTCCGGCGCGAGGCGCGCGCGCAGCCACGGCAGGGTCAGGGCCACGATCACCGAACCGGCGCCGACGCAGGCCAGCATGGTTCCGTACAGACCCGGTCCGCCGAGTTCCCGCTTGACCAGCACCGGCAGGAGGGTCCAGTAGGCGGCAGCGACGAAGACGAATGCAGCCAGGCGCAGGAACACTGTCTTCAGCACCGGCGCATGCCGCACATAGCGCAGTCCCGCGGCCATGGCCCCCGGGAAACTCTCGCGTGCCCCGGCGCGCGCCTGCCGCGCAGCCCCCTTCCACCACCAGAACGCCGCGATCAGCGCCAGGTAACCCAGCGCATTGGCGAAAAAGGCGACCGCGAGGCCGAATGCCGCCACCAGCGCACCCGCCAGCGCGGGCCCGAGGGCACGCGACAGGTTCAGGCCCATGCCGTTCAGGGCAACCGCGCCTTCGAGGTGCTCGCGCGGGACCAGCAGCGGCGTCAGCGATTGCTGGGTCGGCTGCAGCAGTGCCGAGCCGACGCCGGTGATGAAGATCGCTGCGATCAGGAGCGCGGGCGTCAGCGTGTCGGTCGCGACCGCGGCACCGATGCCGGCGGTGACAATGGCGAGCGCGGTGTTGATGCCCAGGTTCCAGCGTCGCCGGTCGACCAGGTCGGCGATGACACCGGCCGGCAGCGCCAGGAGCAGCATCGGCAAGGCGGCCGCCGCCTTGACCAGGCCGACGGCAACCGCGGAAACGGCCAGCGAGGTCATGAGCCAGGCCGCCGCCAGTTCGCGCATCGCCGTGGCGATGTTAGACGCCAGCGTCGCCGCCCACACCACGCGGAACACGGGCACGCGAAACGGCGCCCAGTAGGACGCACTCGTCCCGGACGGCGACCGGTCCTGGCTCATCGCACGGCGGCGGCGCGGGCGGCGCGACGCTGATAGAGGTTGTTGGCCACCAGGGCGGCGATCACCAGCGCGGCGCCCGCCCACTCCTGCCAGGTGAAATGCGCGCCCTGCGCGACGCGGATCGCGTAGGTGACGACGGGCATGAGGTTCAGCAGCAGCATGGCGTTGAGCGGTCCGATGCGCGCGCTGCCGTGGTTCCAGAGGAGCATCGCCACCACCACCCCCAGGACCGCGAGGAACGCGATGTGCGGCGTCACCGCCACAAGCTGCGTCGCACTCGGCATGCGCGCCGCGCCCAGGGCGTGCGCCAGCACGGCCACCACGAGGATCGCCGCGGTCCCCGCGACGCACGACAAGGTGGTGAAACGCAGCGTCCCGAGCGCGACGAACTTGCCCTGCATGAGGTTGTAGGCGATCCATGACAGCGCGCCCGACACCACCAGCAGGTCCCCGAGCAGCTTGCCGGCCGGCGCGTCGGCGGCGCTGCCGACCACCAGCACGACGCCGCAAAACGCGACGGCGATCGCCGCCAGCGTGAAGCCCGGCGGACGCCTGCCGTTGAGCCACCACTGCGCCAGGGCCGTCATCGACGGCTGCAGCGCCAGGAGGATGACGGCGTGCTCGGGTTGCGTGTAGAGGATGCCGACGAAGACCAGGAGCGGCGAACCGGCCATGCCGAGCACGCCGGCGACGCCAAGCAGGAACGGCCGGTCGCCCGGCGCAAAGGCGCCCGGCCCCTCGCGCAACCACAGGAGCGCCGCCAGGAAGACGAGCGCGGTCGTGTAGCGCACCGCCGTGAGCGTGTAGGGGTCGATGCTGGCATAGGCGGCCTTGGCCACAAGCAACTGCGATGCCCAGATCAGGATCGCCCCGACGATGGCGAGGAGGCCGGTGCCGGGCAAAGCTGCGCTGCTCAAGTCCCGCCTGCCGTGCGGAAAACCCGACTACTCGCGCCCGCGCGCACGAAAAACAAACCCGCGCAAGCGCGGGTTTGGGGAGTTGAG
>JAEUOR010000024.1 GCA_016790635.1 Burkholderiales bacterium | reverse complement strand
GGGCCGGTCTGGAAGGTCTTCTGCGTCAGGTTGCCGATCTGATCGTAGGCGTAGGCGTCGTTCTGCAGCCACTGCCCGGCGGTGAGGGCCGGTACCTGGACGGAGGTGAGGCGCTGCGCGGTATCTTCGCCGCGGGTGGTGGTGCGGCCATTGCCGAGGGTCTCGGTCAGCACCCGGCCATTGGCGGCCTGGGTGTCGGCTTGCCACAGGACGGTGCTGGTGCCGACCTGCTTGACCTGGACCAGGTAGCCCTGGGTGTTGTAGACCTGCTGCACCGCGAAGTCGGCGATGCCGGAAACGCCGTGGGCCGGGTATTGGAGTTGATCCAGCCGGCCGGTGGTGTCGTAGGTGGCGGTGGTGGTGAAGGTCTGCGCGCCCAGGGTGACGCTGGTCGCGGAGGGGCGGCCCAGGCTGTCGTAGGTCTGGGTGCGGCTGTAGGCCAGCGCGACGCCGGTCAGGGCCGCGCCGGTCGGTTTGCCGATGCCCTTGCTGCCCCCGGCGGTGCTGTCGTAGGTCCAGGTGGCGACGCGTCCGCCGCGGTCGCTGCGTTGTGTCGGCCGGCCGAGCAGGTCATGGCTGGTCTGGGTGGCGCTGCCGCTGCTTCAGTCCGCGCTCGACGACAACTGTTCTGCCGCAGGGGGTTCACACACAAAATCCCGGACAGGCTCCCAGCGCCGGAGTTACTTGTCAAATCCTAGGATTCGGGGCAGCCGCTTCCACATCAGCACGACAACGAGTAATCCCACTGGGAACCCAACAAACATCAGCGAAGGTACCTCTTGAAGATCGAACAAGAAGCGGCTACCAAACGCAGCCAGCGCGCCCCACGCGATACCAAGGCCGATGGCCGAAGCAACAACTGAGACATAACGTCGGGTGGTTCGAAACCAATCCATCATTTTCATGGACCACTTCCTGTGGACTTGTTGACCTCCAAACCGAATCCGAACGCCTTGCCAAAAGCGGAGCCCGTCAAAATCATTTGATTGACCGACTTCGACAAGAACACGCCGAGCTTCTCAGTCGCGTTGTTCCATCGAGTCGTAGTAACCCCGAAGAGAGAACTCGTTCGTTCTATTCCATCTGAGGCGCCAACCACCAACGGCACCTTGGCGCTCAAGGCGCCCAGATTGAAACTCAACGAAGCGCCTTCGTAAAGGGCACCGCCCCATTCAGGCCATGCCGCTTGGAAGCCTGACTTGATCAGGTTGAAGCCTTTGGAGCTGATGCCCTGCACAGCGTCCACGACCATGCCACCGCCTTGCCAGGCATCGCTCGCACCGAAGGCGGCCATCGGCGCCCCAAGGGCACACCCTGCCAGACTCGTGCAAATCGCTGCGCCAGTCGCGACAGTGAGCCCTCCGCCAACCGTCTTTAACGCACCAAGTGCCCCTTGTTTCCAGCATTCATGGGCAACGCAATTGAAGAGGTACCCAAACCCCGCCGTCACCGCCCCATTGGCGAACTTCCCTCCCGTGATCTCCGCCGTCACCCCGCCGGCCACCGCTACCACGATACCCCGGATCGCAGGATTCTGCACCTCGCCGGTCGCATACGTCGCCAGCTTCCCAACCACCGCCGCTGCCGCCCCCTGCGCACACGACCACCCCCCTGACCTGCCACCAGAACCTGGCCCAGGCAGACGCCGGCTGCGCAGATCGTGGCCAGCGCCAACGGCCATCGGCGCGGCAGATTGCGCAGGGCGCCTGCCCCCGCCTCGACTGCGTGCCGCACGGCAGAGTACGGACGGGATTGCGGGGCGTCGCTTGAGCGCATGACCTACTCCCTGCGCACCGGCACCGTGACACTTCGGGCGTTGCGCGATGTTGCGGACGGTCAACGCAATGCATGACGATGGCATAACGAATGCAATGGCCCATTCGGGCTAACGAGCCATCGCGATCAGGCGAATATCGCGCCTACTTCGCCTGCGCTCGAAGGCCGGCCAGGATGTCGTCGGGCGTGATCGGGTAGTGCCGGAAGCGCACGCCGATGGCGTGGAAGATCGCGTTGGCGATCGCCGGGCCGATGGCGATGATGGGGTCTTCGCCGATGCCCTTGGCTCCCCAGGGTCCACCCGGGTCGGGCGCGGTCTCAAGCATGATGGTGCGGATCGGCGGCATGTCCATCGACAGCGGCATCTTGTAGTCCACCAGTCCGGCATTGAGCGGGCGACCGGTCGCCGGGTCGATCTCGAAGTTCTCGGTCAGCGTGTGGCCGATGCCCTGCTGGATGCCGCCTTCTATCTGGCCGGCGGCGGCGAGCGGGTGGATCACGCGCCCGAGCTCGTGCACCGGTACCACCTGCAGCACGTCGACCAGCCCGGTTTCCGTATCGACCGCGACTTCGACGAAATGCGCGGCGAACGAATACGACTTGGTCGGGGTGTAGGTCGCCGAACCCACCAGATGCGCCGCCGGCTGGCCGCGCGCCATGCCCAGCACGTCGCGAACCGCCAGCGTGCGGTCGGTGCCGCGCACGCGCACCAGACCCTTGCGAACTTCGAGGTCGGCCTCGGCCGCCTCGAGCATTCCGGCGGCGCGCGCCAGCAACTGCTTCTTGACTTCAGAGGCAGCCATCTGCGCCGCACGCCCGCCCATGTAGGTGGTATGGCTGGCAAAGGCACCGATATCCCAGGGCACGATGTCGGTGTCGCCGTGCACGACCGACACGGTTTCGAACGGCACGCCCAGTTCCTCGGCAACGATCTGCGCCAAGGCGGTGTGCGCACCAGTGCCCAGGCCCGCCGTGCCGGTGTAGAGGACGGCCGTGCCGTCCTCGTTCATGCGCACGATCGCGTTGCCCTGTTCCTTGATGCCGGGGTAGGCGGAGGAGCCGTGCATCTCGCAGCCGATGCCCCATCCGCGGCGTACGCGACCGTTTGTCGGCGCTTTTTTGGCTGCGGTGCGCGTTGCGGCCCAGTCGACTTCGCGCATGCCGCGCGCGATGCAGTCCTCCAGGCCATGGCCGGGCAGGGGGTGCCCGGAGGGTGCGATGTCGCCTTCGCGCACGGCGTTCTTGAGTCGCATTTCGGCCGGGTCGAGGCCGAGCTTCTCGGCCGCCTCGTCCATCTGGATGTCCAGGGCGTAGTAGGCCTGCACGACGCCATAGCCGCGAAACGCGCCGGCGATCGGCGCATTGGTGTACACGCAGCGGCCTTCGAGTTCGACGTTGGCGCAGCGAAACAGCGAGGTGAGCGAAGAGGTGCCGACCGCGGTCACCCCCGGACCGTGCGAGGCGTAGGCGCCGGAGTCGTAGACCAGGCGCGCCTGGCGCGCGGTGAGCGTGCCGTCGCGCTTGAAACCCTGCTTGAGCCAAACCTTGACCGGGTGGCGCGAGCGCCCGGCGACGAAGGTTTCGCGGCGCGTCCACTCCAGGCGTACCGGCCGCCCGGTCTTCCTGGCCAAGAGGGCGCACAGGAACTCGACCTGAAACAGGTCCTGCTTGGCGCCGAAGCCGCCGCCCATGTGATCGACCAGCACGCGCACCTTGTTGAGCGGCAGGCCCAGCACTTCGGCCAAGCCGGCGCGCACCATGAAGGCGGTCTGCGTCGAAATGTTGACCGTGAGCCGCCCCTCGCCGTCCCAGCGGCACACGCATACGTTCGGTTCCATGTAGGCCGGATGCGGCCGCCCGCCGGCGTACTCGCCTTCGAGGATCAGGTCGGCCTCGGCGAAGCCGCGCGCGACATCCCCTCTGACGACCTTGATCGGCGGTGCGACCAGGTTGCCGCCCGGGCCCACGTCGTGGATCAACGGCGCTCCCGGCGCCTGCGCGGCATCCACGCTGGTGATGACTGGCAGTTCTTCATATTCCACGCTGACCAGGCGCGCGGCCTCGTCGGCGATCTCCTCGGACTCGGCCGCGATGGCGGCCACGCCTTCGCCCCAGTGGCGCACCTTGCTGTCGAGGATGTACTGGTCGCACGCGAGCGACGCCGAGCGCGGGTGCGGCGAGCCGTAGTGCAGCACGCGCGGCACATCGGCATGGGTCAGGATGGCGTGCACGCCGGCCAGCGCGCCGGCGCGCGACGTGTCGATGCTGCGGATACGGGCGTGTGCCACGGTACTGCGCACGATCTTCGCGTGCAGCATGCCGGGCAGGCGCAGGTCACCTGCGTACTGCGCCTGGCCGGTGACTTTTTCAGCCACGTCGCTGCGCCGGACCGAGGTGCCGATGATGTCGAAACTCATGTCCGCACCTCCCCCGCCATCCGTGCCGCCGCCTGCTCGATGGCCTCGAACACCTTGGTATAGCCGGTGCAGCGGCAGATGTTGCCGGCGATCGCGAAGCGGATCTCGTCCCGGGTCGGTCGGGGGTTCTCGGCCAGGAGGGCCTTGGCCATCATGATGAGCCCCGGTGTGCAGAAGCCGCACTGGGCTGCTCCGCAATCGAGGAAGCTTTGCTGCAGGGGATGCAATTGCTCAGGACTCGCGGCCAGCCCTTCGATGGTCTCCACGCTTGCGCCCTCGACTTCGGCGGCCAGGACCAGGCAGGAATTGAGGGGCTTGCCGTCGACGATCACGGTGCAGGCGCCGCAGTCGCCGACATCGCAGCCCTTCTTGGTCCCGGTCAACTCGGCCCTGTTGCGCAGGGCGTCGAGGAGGCTCGTGTAGGGCTCGGTCGCAAGCTCGGTCGCGCGCCCGTTGAGGGTGAATGAAACGACAGTCTTCATGCCAGGTTTCCGGTTGCCTGTGTCAGCGCGCGGCGGGTCAGCACCGCGGTCATGTCGCGCCGGTACGCGGCGCTCGCGCGCACATTGCTGATGGGACGTGCGGCTGCCATGGCGAGAGCGGCAGCCGCTTCGATGGATGCTGCATCCGGGCGGCGGCCGATGAGGGATGCCTCGGCCTCGCGCGCGCGGATCGGGGTCGGCGCGACCGCGCCCAGCACGATGGCGAGCGCTGCGCAGGTGCCGTCGGCGTGCAGCGAGAGCGAGACGGCGACGCCAACGGTGGCCAGTTCCATCGCCTTGCGGCGGCCCAGCTTGAGATAGACGCTGGTGCTGCGCGCGGCCGGTGCGGGCGCGCGCACTGCAAGCACGATCTCGCCGGGCGCGAGGACAGTACGTCCCGGGCCGGTGAAGAAGTCCTCGAGCGGCACCTCGCGTGCGCCGGCGGGGCCGGCGATGTGCACCCGTGCGCCGGCGGCGATGAGCGGTGGCGGCGTGTCGGCCGAGGGCGAGGCGCGGCACAGGTTGCCGATGACCGTCGCGCGGTTGCGGACCTGGATCGAGCCCAGCTCGCGTACCGCATGGATCAGGCCCGGATAGTGGCGCGCGACCGCGGCATTGCACTCGATCTCGCGCGCGGTGGTGGTCGCGCCGAAGGCGAGGCCGTTTACCGGGTCGCACGTGAGCCTCTGCAGTCCCGGCAGGCGCTTGATGTCCACGACCAGTGTCGGGTGGCGCAGATGTTCGCGCATCTCGACCAAGAGGTCGGTCCCGCCGGCCAGCACGCTGGCGGCGCTGCCATGCGCGGTCAGGAGCGCCGCAACCTCGTCGAGCGCATGCGGCTGGACGAACTGGAATCGATTCATGCAAGTCCCCGTGATTTCAGGAGTGCGCCGGCGCGCGCGGTCGCTGGCGCCGAGACCCGGGCACGCACGCCGTCGAACGCGGCCCCGCGGGTCGCATCCAGGCCCATGCGCGAGGTCGTGCCGGTGCTGCCGGCCGAGGGGTCGAGCGCGCTGCCGGGCAGGCCGTCGATCAAGACGATGTCGCGGTGCGGCTGGAAGTGGGTGGCCAGCGCCCACAGTACCTCCTCGTCACGGGTGATGTCGACATCTTCATCGACCGCGACCACGGTCTTGAGGTAGGGGTCCCAGCCCAGGAGCCCCAGCATGATCTGCCGGGCTTCTCCGTCGCGCATCTGCTTGACGGCGACGTAGGCATGGAAGTGCGTTCCTGAACTCGGGTAGTGCACCGCGGTCACCGCCGGAAAGCGTTCCTTGAGTTTCTCGACCATCTCGGACTCGCGCGGCACCCGTCCCAGGTTCAGGTGCTCGGCCGAATTGCCGCCGACCACGTCGACCAGGATCGCGTCGCGGCGCCGCATCATGGTCTCGACGCGAAACAGGTTGTTGGTCGAGCGGTTCGAAGAGTAGCCGGTGAATTCGCCGAAGGGGCCTTCATCGACCTTCACACCCGGAACGATCACACCCTCGAGCACGAACTCGGCGTAGGCGGGGACGGCAATGCCGTGGCGAGGTGTCTTGACGACCTCCAGCGGCGCGCCCATCAGTCCGCCGGCGACATGCCGCTCGTCGACGCCCAGCGGCAGGCGGCCAGCGGCGGCCAGCATGAACAGCGGATGGGCGCCGATGACCATCGCCACCGGGAGTTCGCGGCCCTTGGCCGTGGCCGCTTCGAGGATGCGCCACAGATGGCCGCGCGAATGCAGGCTGGTCGCAAGTTCCGTCGACGAGTGCCGCATGGAGCGGTGGTACGAGAGGTTGCCGAGCCCGGTATCCGGGTGGTCGGCGGCAATCACCCCGTTGGTGATGTAGGCGGCGCGATCGGTCTCGAAATGCCTGAGCATGGGCAGGCGGGCCAGATCGACATCGGCGCTTTCGACCACATCCGTGATGGGCCCGGATGGCAGCACCCGCGGCGCGCACAGCGCGCGCGAACGCGCCTGGTAGGTGGCGTGGATCGTCGCCGGCGTGCAGCCGAGCATGCGCGCGATGCGCTCGCGCGAGCCGAACAGGTTGGTGACGACGCGGCAGCCGGCGCCGCGCACGGCATTGGCGTCGATGACCGGATGCTTGCCGCGCGCGGCGAGTGCGAACACCAGAGCCGTCAGGTCCTCACCGGACTCGAGTTCCTCATCGATGCGGAGCACCTCGCCCGCATGAGCAGCGATTTCCTCGGCCAGGAAGCGCCGCAGGTCCTGCGGCGCGAAATCGCCTGCGGCAACGCTCACGCGACCCCGGCGTAGGTGTCGGTCAGGCGCGCCTGGGCCTCTTCCAGCGTGCGCGGCGGCGGCGTGGTGCGGATGCCGCACATGCGGGCGATGTTGTTGCCCATGTAGTCCTCCAGCCCATCCTCGTCCAGGCCCATGCCCTGTGGCGGCTCCGAGCACAGAACCTCGAGTTCGCGCAGCCACATGCCGGGCTCGTTGGGCGGCGAATCGGTGCCGAAGACGATCTTGTGGCGCGGCAGTTCCTTGGCGAACTCGACGATGCGCGACTGGAAGCACCAACCGGACTCGCACACCACGTTGGGCGTGTCCTTGGCCATCCAGAAGGCCTCGAAGGAATAATTGCCGCCGGTCTGGATGCCGAAGTGCCCGATGATGAAGTTGACCATCGGAAACTCGCGGATGACGGGATAGAACTGGGTCGGGATCGAATACGGCCCGTCGCCGGTGTGGATCAATACCACCACGTTGTACTTGGCGCACATCTTCATGGCCGGGCGCAGCCAGTCCAGGCAGCGATCGGGCCGGTAACCGTGCATGTTGGTGTGCAGCTTCAGCATCTTGAAGCCGTACTCCTTGACGTGGAACTCCAGTTCCAGCGCGCCGTTTTCCGGACCCCAGCGCGGGTTGTAGTTGAAGTTGCCGATGAAGCGGTCGGGATACTTCTGGCACAACTCCGCGATGTAGGCCATGTAGTCGCGGATGCCGTCGCGGCCCTTGCGGTTGCCCTCGCGATAGCCGGTGTTGCCGGGCGGCGGCTGGATGAATCCCATGTCGATGCGCCGCGGCTTGCCATTGATCCAGTAGGGCCCGTCCATGAGCTTCAGCATGCGTTCGCCGTTGAAGGGCGTGCCGGTGTGGCGCCAGGCTTCGTCGACCAGGTTGGTCGGGTGCAGGTGGGTGTCGATGATCATTTGCGTGCTCCGGGCGGCTTCAGGCGACGGCGTAGGTGTTGGTCAGTCGCGCCTTGGCCTGGGCCTTGTCGCGCGGCGGCGGCGTGGTCTTGATGCCGACCATGCGTGCCAGGTTGTTGCCGAAGTAATCCTCGAGCGTGTCCTCGTCGAGGTTGAGGCCTTGCGGCGGTTCATGGCACAGGACTTCCAGCAGGCGCAGCCACATGCCCGGCTCGTTGGGCGGCGTGTCGGTGCCGAAGAGGATCTTGTGCTTGGGCAGGTCCTTGGCGAACTCGACGATGCGCGACTGCAGGCACCAGCCGGATTCGCAATACACGTTGGGCAATTCCATGGCCCACTGGAACGGCTCGAAGCAGTACACCCCGCCGGTTTGCACGCCGAAGTGCGCCATGATGAAGTTGACCGTGGGGAACTCCTGGATCATGGGTATCCACTCGGTGGGAATGCTGTAGGGGCCGTCGCCGGTGTGCAGCTTGACCAACACCCCCAGCTCTGCGCATTTCTTCAACGCCGGGCGCAGCCAGTCCTTGGCGCGGTCAGGGCGGTAGGCATGCATGTTGGCCTGGAACTGCACCATCTTGAAGCCGTGTTCCTTCACATGGTGCTCGATCTCGGCCGCGCCCGCCTCGGTGCCGTAGCGCGGGTTGTAGACAAAGCAGCCGATGAATCGGTCGGGATGCTTTTGCGTCAACTCGACCGTATATGCCATGTAGTTGCGGATGGCCTCGCGCCCGTGCAGGTCGGGATCGGTCCAGGTGTAGATGGTGTTGCCTTGCGGCGGCTGGATGAAGGCCATGTCCACGCGGCGCGGCTTGCCGTTGACCCAGTAGGGGCCGTCCATCATCTTGAGGAGCCGCTCGCCGGTGAATGGCTCGCCGTCATGGCGCCACGCCAGGTCGGGTACCAGCGTGGGGTAACAACTTGCGTCGATGATCATCTTGAACCTCCCTTGTGCGTCTTGAAGCACATGCAAACGCCGCGCCAGCGGCGTCGAACAAGGGGTTCGGGAGGGTTGGCAGTCATGCGCTCGCTCTCCGGGAAACCCCGTCAAGTGAGCAATCTCCTGTCGGCTTATCCGGCGTTGCACCGGGGCGACTGACCGCTTCTACCCACAAGCCTCAATTTATAGCCAACTGCCGCCGCCACTGTCAACCACGAAGTGGGTTCTCAGGCGGCGCGCTTGAGAGGAAGCGCCTCGGTGCGACTCTGTTGCATGTCGGCGAGCGCATTGCCGACCAGGTAGCCGAAGGTCAGCGCCGGCCCGAGGGTGATGCCGCCGCCGGGGTAGTTGCCGCCCATGATGCTTTGCGCGTCGTTGCCGATGGCATACAGGCCTTCGACCGCGCGGCGTTCGCGATCGAGCACACGGCATTGTGCGTCGACCGCCAGTCCGGCGAAGGTGCCGATGTCGCCGACTTCGAGCTTGATCGCGTAGTAGGGCGGTGTCGCGAGCGGCGCGACGCAGGGGTTGGGCGCATGCGCGGCGTCGCCCTGGAAGCGGTTGTAGGCGCGCGTACCGCGGCCGAAGGCCGGGTCTTCGCCGCGCGCGGCGTTGCGGTTGTATTCCGCCAGCGTGGTTTCGAGCGCGGCAGCGTCTACATCGATCGCGCGTGCCAGTTCCGCGGCGGAGTGCCCGCGCTTCAAGTAGCCGGTGGCAAGGTGGTGGCCAAGCGGCATCGGCGCGGGCGGCACGCAACCCAGGCCGTAGGTGCGCAGCGCGCGGTGGTCGCAGATGAGCCACGCGCGTACCTCATCGCGTCCGCGACATGCGCGCACGAGATCCTGGATGAAGTCGTGGTACGAATTGGCCTCGTTGGCAAAGCGCCGGCCGCTCGCGTCCACCGCGATGACTCCCGGTTTGGCGCGATCGATGAAATGCGGCATCACGCCTTGTGATCCGTCGCGGCGGTAGGTGCGCGACACGGGTACCCAGGCAGCCGCATTCGGGATGCTCGGATCGACCCAACCGCCAGCTGATTCGCCCAGCGCCAGGCCATCGCCGGTATTGGCCGGCGGCGATGGGGAGAGGTGTTCATGCCCCGTCGGCGCATGGGCAAACAACCGGGCGCGGCGCGCAACATCGTGCGGAAAGCCCCCGCACGCAAGCACCACGCCGCGCCGCGCGCGCACCTCGATGCGCTGTCCGTCGCGTTCAACGATCGCGCCGCAAACGCGGCCGCTTTCGCGCATCAGCTCACGTACCGGCGCGTTCAGCCACAGCGGCACGTCCAGATCGGTCGCCGCCTTGGCCAGGCGCCCCGCCAGGGCGTTGCCGTTGGTCAGCGTCATGCCACGGCCATGGCGGAGCACGTCCCAGGCGTGGCGCGCGACGCGGCGCACCACGTAGGCGAATGACTCGGGCGACTTGAACACGCGCATGAAGTGCTTGATGTCGGCACCCGAGCCGATCATGATGCCGAAGAGGGTCAGGTCGGGCAGTGGCGGGGCAAGGTTGCGGATCATGGGCCCCAGTTCGCGACCATCGAGCGGCCGGGTCAGCATCGGCCGCCCGCCGGTGACCCCGCCGGGCGCTTCGGCGTGGTAATCGGGAAACACCGCCGGCATGTCGAACTGCAGGCATGTCTTGCTGGTGAAGAACTCGATGGCGCGCGGCCCGTGCTCGAGGAAAGCATCGACCCGCGCGGCGTCGAAATGCGTGCCTGCTTCATGGCGCAGGTACTCGCGCGCCGCACCGGGTGGCTCCTCGATCCCCTGCGCCCGGGCCAGGTGCGTGCCGGGCACCCACAGCCAGCCGCCCGAACGCGCTGTGGTGCCGCCGAAACGCGGCGCCTTTTCAACGACCAGCACGTCCAGGCCGCGATGGCGGGCGGTGATCGCGGCGGCCAGGCCGGAAGCGCCGCTGCCGGCGATGAGAACGTCGCATTGATGCGTGGTCGAGGGCATGGGTTGGCAGGTCCGATGGGATAGGCCAAAGGGTAGGCCAAGGGTGCGCCGGCGTCAATCCGATGCACCTTGCCGGTGCGCGCGCGCTCAGGTACAGTTGCGCCCCGCTTGTTCAACCAACCGCTGCATTCCGATTCCGAAAGGGCGAGTCTCATGTTCATTCGCTTCGCTGCACTCTTCGTTGCCGCCGCCTGCCTGTCCGGCACTGTTCTCGCACAGGAGCGCATCCGTTTTTCGCTGGACTGGCGCATCGAAGGGCCGGTCGCGATCTTCTTCAACGCCGACCAGAAGGGCTATTTCAAGCAGGAGGGCCTCGACGTCTCCCTGGACGTCGGTACCGGTTCAGCGGCGGCGGTGGCGCGGGTTGCCACCGGCGCGTATGACATGTCGTTCGGCGACATGTCGGCCTTGATCGAGTATTTCGCCAATACCCCGAACCCGTCGCGCATGCAGGCGGTGTACATGGTGCATGAGCAGGCACCCGGTGCGATCTTCACCCTCAAGAAGAGCGGCATCCGCAAGGCCTCCGACCTGGCCGGCAAGAAGCTCGGCGGGCCTTCGTTCGATGCCGTGCGCAAGATGCTTCCCCTAATCGCGCGCGCCAACGGCTTCGATCCCAAGGCGGTCAGCCTGGTGACGATGGAACCGGCGCTGCGCGAGACCATGCTGGTCAAGGGCGACGTCGATGCGATCACCGGCTTTTACTACACCCAGCTCTTGACCCTGAATGCGCGCGGCGTCAAGACCGAGGACATGCAGTGGTTCAAGTACGCCGATATGGGAATCAGCAACCTCTACGGCAACGCGATCATCGCCAGCGAGCGCATGATCGCCGAGCGGCCGCGCGCCATCGCCGGTTTCCTCCGTGCGCTCAACCGCTCGCTCAAGGAGGTCATGGCCGACCCGGCCACCGCGATGGCGGCACTCAAGCGTCGCGAGGCCCTGATCGACGAGAAGCTCGAGCTCGAGCGGCTCAAACTGTTCCTCGAGTTCGTTGCCACGCCTGTGGCCAAAGCCGACGGCTTGGGCGTGATCCGCAAGACCAAGCTGGAAACCCAGGTGGACGACGTGGTGGCAGCCTTCGGCCTCAGGGTCAAGCCGAGCCCGGACCTTCTGTTCAATTCAAGCTTCCTGCCGTCCTCGGCCGAACGGCGTTTCTGATCGCGAATTTTCGGTTGGACGTCGTGGCCGGCTTGCGCCGGCCTTTTTTTGGCTTGCCCGTCGGGGAGGGCGCTTGGTCCGAGTTGCGACAACGCCGGTAGCGCCAAGGATTGCGCGTTCCGAGGCTTTGCAATAGTCGGCATGGAAGGTGTCGAGCGGCTTTACATCAACGCCGCAGCCGATTCGAATAATTTCTGTAAGTCTCTGATATTTAGGCGATCGCAAGTCTTGGCGCAGGTCTTGCATCGTTGGCACTTTGTCGTTTTCATCATCCAATCCACGAGGAGACATATATGCGATTGACCTCTTTGCGCCTGGCGGCGGTGGCCCTTGCGGCTGCCATAAGCTCGGCCCCTGCGTCTGCGGCGCTGCAGACGCTGTCCGGCCTGTACGTGTTCGGCGATTCGCTGTCCGACGGCGGCAACTACAACGGTCCTGGCGGACCCCAGGCGTTTCCGCCGCCCCCGTATGCCAACAGTCGCTATTCCAACGGCCCGACGGCGGTCGAGTACCTATGGAATGCGTATAACCCCGGCAATCCCGGCGGATTCGCGCCCTCTAATTTTGGTGGCACCAACTACGCACTTGGTGGTGCCACGACTGGAACCGGCAACTACAACTCGGTCAATCCCGGGATTCCGGGGCCGTTGCAACCGTTCTTGCACCCATATTTCGCGTCGCAGGGCGGGATCGCCAATCAGGTCGCGCAGTTTGCGGGCTCTTGCAGCGCATGCTTTAACCCCGCGACGTCCCTTTTCGTCGTCTGGGGCTTCCCGAACGACGTGTTCCTGAATCCAGGTTTGGTTGCGACGAACCCCGGCGCTTTGATCAGTGCCGGGGTGACCAACATCCAGAGCGCGATTTTGGCCCTGGCCGCTGAAGG
Source organism: Burkholderiales bacterium (assembly GCA_016790635.1). Classification (GTDB taxonomy): domain Bacteria; phylum Pseudomonadota; class Gammaproteobacteria; order Burkholderiales; family JAEUOS01; genus JAEUOS01. The sequence goes on along the minus strand of JAEUOR010000024.1, from coordinate 32,701 downwards.
CGCGGCTCACTTTCTGGTGCCCAACATGCCCGACCTGGGGAACACGCCCGCGTTTCCCGGCAATGCCGGCCTCACCGCGCTGACCCAAGCATTCAACTTCAACCTCGGGTTGATGTTGACCGCGTTGGACAACGCGTTGACGGGTGTCGAGATTGTCCAGTTCGATGCCTACGCGGCAAATAATGCGGTGATCGCGAACCCGGGCGCGTATGGCTTGACCAACGTCACCGACCAGTGTGTTCAGAACTTGGCTCCCGGCCCGAACCAGTGCGATCCGGATACCTGGCTCTTCTGGGACGGCGTTCATCCGACCACAGCAGGGCACCGCATTCTCGGCGCGCAGTTCGCCGCTGCGGTTCCCGAGCCGGGAACCCTGGTGTTGGTAGGCGCTGCGCTGCTGTTGGTGGGCATGCGTCGTCGCGCCGCCTGATCTCCCGAGTTTCGACGACAAACGGCCGCGCCCTCGGGCGCGGCCGTTTTGTTTCCGGTGGACCTTAGCCGCCCAGGTGAAGTTGAAAGCGGGCGCCGTCGTTGAAGAGACATTCGCCGATGCCTTGGGTCGCGTTGGTCATGCGGTAGTTGCAGCGCACGAATGCGCCGCGCGGGCTGGACGCATTGGCGATGCCGGCGTGCAGGCCGCCGCTGCTGGTGCGCGTGGCTTCACCGGAGAGTTGGTCACCCTGGTAGGCGATGGAAAAGATGCCGCGCCCGTCGCTCGGGCTGGTGACGGTGCCGGCGATGATGCCGGTGCGCGCCGCGGCTTCGTTGGAAGGGTAGAGGCGTGCGGTGAAGATGACCGGCGCCGGCGGGGCCACCGGTTGCGCTGCGGGTTGCGCGGCCGGTGCGGGGTGCGCGGGAGCGCCGACCGTGGTGCCTGCGGGCGGATAGACGCGGCCATCCGGATGGACGGGGACCACGTAGCAGGCAGCCAGCAAGGGCAGGGCTGAGAGCGCGATCAGCGGGGCGCGAAGGGTGGTGAGTGACATTGCGAACCTCTGCTTTCGGTAAGCGGGCACATGCCCGCGCCGCCAATGTCGCGCGTTGTGGCGCGCGGGCCAAGCGCGGCGCGCGGGGTAGCGCAGGGGCTGGCCGCAGGTCGCGCGCGGCGCTACCTTGGTGGGTCGGTTCGAGGCCCCGTGAGCGGCGTTCGCCGCCGGGTCAGGCGCCGCGGGGGCGGACAGGCGCCGCCCGGATCCTCAGGCCCCGCCGCGAAAACAGGAATAGCCCCAGGGGGTGAGCTTCATCGGCAGGTGGTAGTGCTGGCGCGCGTCGCCGATGGAGAAGCGGTAGTGCACCACGTCCAGGAAGGGGCGCGCGGGCAGCGCGATGCCAGCGGCGCGATACCAGTCGGCGACGTGGAAGACAACTTCGTAGGTGCCCTCCACGATGGCCGCGCTCATGAGCACCGGGTCGTCGAGCACGCCGCGCGCGTTGATCTCGCCGGTGCACAGGCGCTGGCGCGTGTCCCCCGCCGCGTGCACTTCGATTTTCATGCCCGCGGCGACGACGCCGCGCGACACGTCGACGACGTGGATGGAAAGGCCGCCGTTCATTTGCGTTTTCCCTGTAGAGGTTGAGGGGCGAGCCCCAGTCGTGGGTCGGCGAACGCCTTGACCAGAAAGTCGATGAACACGCGCGTGCGCTCGGAGATGAAGCGCGGTGAAGCATACACCGCGTGAATGTCCTGTGATGGCAGCGCGTAGTGCGGCAGCAGCGGCACGATGGTTCCTGCGTCCAGGTCCTGCCGCACCACATAGCGTGGCAGGATGGCCACGCCCATGCCCGCCAGCACGGCCGCGCGCACCGCAGAGAGGTTGTTGGCGCGCAGGCTGCCGCGGATCGCGACCTGGTGCTTTTCTCCGCCCGGCCCGCTCATGTGCCACACGTCGTCGCCCTGCACGCTGCTGTAGACCAGGCAGTTGTGCTGCTTCAGGTCCGCCGGTGTCAGCGGCGCGGCGTGGCGCTTCAGATACGCGGGGCTCGCGACCAGCGCCCAGGGATTGCGGCCCAGGCGACGCGCGCCCAGGGATGAATCTGCCAGTGCGCCCATGCGCACGGCCACGTCGATGTTCTGCGCGACCAGGTCGACAAAGCCGTCGTCGAACGAGAGGTCGATGCGAATCGCGGGGTGGGTCTGCGCGAAATCCAGCACCATGGGCGTCAGGACCTGTCGGCCGAAGGCCACCGAGGACGCCACGCGCAGGCGCCCGCGCGGCGCGGCGCCGGTCTGCGCAACCGCGTTGGCGGCGGCCTCGAGTTCCTCCTGCACGCGCTTGCAGTGCTGGTAGTAGCCGGCGCCGGCCTCGGTCGGCGTCAGCGCGCGGGTGGTGCGGTTCAGGAGCCGCGCGCCGAGATGCCTTTCCAGCGCGGCGATCGACTTGCTGACCGTCGGCTGGGTCATGCCCGCGTCGGCCGCGGCGCGCGAAAAGCTGCCGGTCTCGACCACCCGCAGGTACAGGGTCATGGCAGCCAGCAGGTCCACGCTTGAGTGAGGGCGACGCGTCGCGAAACCGGATTGATTCCATTTTGGCATGAATCATATGCGCCTGGCCCGCCTTCTCAGGTTGTTTGCGCGGGGCCACACTAACGACCATCCGCCAGCCACCGACCAAGGAGTCCGCCATGCCCAAGATGCGCGCCATCGACGCCGCCGTTCACGTGCTCAAGAAGGAGGGCGTCACGCAGGCCTTCGGCGTGCCCGGCGCCGCGATCAACCCCCTGTATTCCGCGCTGCGCAAGAACCCGGGCATCGCGCACATCCTGGCGCGCCACGTCGAGGGCGCCTCGCACATGGCGGAGGGCTACACGCGTGCCCGTGCCGGCAACATCGGCGTGTGCATCGGCACTTCGGGCCCGGCCGGCACCGACATGATCACCGGGCTGTATTCGGCGATCGCGGACTCGATCCCCATCCTTTGCATCACCGGCCAGGCGCCGCGCGCGCGTTTGTACAAGGAGGACTTCCAGGCGGTCGACATCGAGGCCATCTCCAAGCCGGTGACCAAGTGGTCGGTCACGGTGCGTGAACCGGCGCTGGTCCCGCGTGTCTTCCAGCAGGCGTTTCACGTCATGCGCTCGGGCCGTCCCGGGCCGGTCCTGATCGACCTGCCGTTCGACGTGCAGATGGCCGAGATCGAGTACGACCCGGATACCTACGCCAGCCTGCCGGTGTACAAGCCCGCGGCCACGCGCGCGCAGATCGAGAAGGCGCTGACCATGCTGGCCGCGGCCGAACGCCCGCTGATCGTCGCCGGTGGCGGCATCATCAACGCCGATGCCTCGCAGTGGTTGGTCGAATTCGCCGAACTCACCGGCGTCCCGGTCATTCCCACGCTCATGGGCTGGGGCGCGATTCCCGACAGTCATCCGCTCATGGCCGGCATGTGCGGCTTGCAGACCTCGCATCGCTATGGCAACGCGACCATGCTCGCTGCCGACTTCGTCCTGGGCATCGGCAACCGCTGGGCCAACCGGCACACCGGGTCGATCGAGGTCTACACCAAGGGCCGCACCTTCGTGCACGTCGACATCGAGCCGACCCAGATCGGCCGCGTCTTCAGCCCGGACTACGGCATCGTCTCGGATGCCAAGGCGGCGCTGCAGTTGTTCGTGGCGGTGGCGCGCGACATGAAGGCCGCCGGCAGATTGCCCGATCGCGGCACGTGGGCGGCCGAGTGCCAGGAACGCAAGCGCACCATGCTGCGCAAGACCAATTTCGACGACGTGCCGATGAAGCCGCAGCGCGTGTATCAATGCATGAACCGCGCCTTCGAGCGCGACACCTGCTACGTCTCGACCATCGGCCTGTCGCAGATCGCGGCCGCGCAGTTCCTGCATGTCTACCATCCGCGCCACTGGATCAATTGCGGCCAGGCAGGCCCCCTGGGCTGGACCATTCCCGCCGCGCTGGGCGTGGTCGCGGCCGATCCCCAGCGTCGCGTGGTTGCCCTGTCCGGCGACTACGACTTCCAGTTCATGATCGAGGAACTGGCCGTCGGCGCCCAGTTCAAGCTGCCCTACATCCACATCGTCGTCAACAACTCCTACCTGGGCTTGATCCGCCAGTCGCAGCGCGGCTTCGAGATGGACTACTGCGTGCAGCTGGCCTTCGACAACATCAACGCGCCGGAACTGCAGGGCTACGGGGTCGATCACGTGGCCGTGGTCGAGGGCCTGGGCTGCAAGGCGATTCGCGTGCACCGGCAGGAGGAGATCGCGCCTGCGATCGCCCAGGCCGATCGCCTCATGGCCGAATTCAAGGTGCCGGTCGTGATCGAGGTGATGCTCGAGCGCGTGACCAACATCGCCATGGGCACCGAGATTGATAACATCACGGAGTTCGAGGAGCTGGCCGGCAGCCTGGCCGACGCGCCCTCGGCGATCGCCGCCCTGCTTGATTGAACGGAACCCCGCCATGCCACGCTTTGCCGCCAACCTCACCATGCTTTTCAACGAAGTGCCGTTCATGGAGCGCTTCGCCGCCGCGCGTGCCGCCGGGTTCGACGCGGTCGAGTACCTGTTTCCCTATGACTTTGCCATGGAGGCGCTGGCGGCCGAGCTGGCCAAGCACAGCCTCAAGCAGGTCCTTTTCAACCTGCCGGCCGGCAACTGGGCGAGCGGGGAGCGCGGCATCGCCAGCCACCCGGACCGGGTCGGCGAATTCCAGGAAGGCGTCGGACGTGCGATCGAGTATGCGCGCGCGCTCCAGTGTCCGCAGATGAATTGCCTGGCCGGGATCGCCCCGCAGGGCGTGGCGCGTGAGCGTGCCGAGGAGACTCTGGTCGCCAACCTGCGGTTTGCCGCGACGCGCTTGAAGGAGGCGGGACTGCGGCTGGTCATCGAGCCGATCAATCACTTCGACATGCCGGGCTTTCTTCTCAACACGACCCGCCAGGGCCTGGACATCATCGCCAGGACCGGATCCGACAACGTCTTCATCCAGTACGACATCTATCACATGCAGCGCATGGAGGGCGAGCTCGCCAATACCGTCAAGGCCCACCTGCCGATGATCAAGCACATCCAGCTGGCCGATAATCCCGGGCGCAACGAACCCGGCACTGGCGAGATCAACTATCGCTTCCTGTTCGCGCACTTGGACGCGATTGGCTACGACGGCTGGGTCGGATGCGAGTACAAGCCCAGGACCACGACGCAGGCGGGCCTGGGCTGGATCGAGGCGCACGCCTGAAGCGAAAACAACGACCTCCACGAGGCGAAAAGGAAACAGCATGGAAAAAGTAGGCTTCATCGGACTGGGCATCATGGGCGCGCCCATGGCGGGACACTTGCGTGCCGCGGGCTACGAGTTGTTCGTGCACACCCGCAGCAAGGTGCCCGAGGCGCTGACCGCCGCCGGCGCCATCGCCTGCACCTCCGCCAAGGAGGTTGCTCAACGCGCCGACATCATCATCACCATGGTGCCCGATACGCCGGATGTCGAGAAGGTTCTCTTCGGCGCCGGCGGCGTCGCCGAGGGCATTTCGGCCGGCAAGGTCGTCGTTGACATGAGCTCGATCGCCCCGGTCGAGACCAAGGCTTTCGCGCAGCGCATCAATGCATTGGGCGCGCAGTACATCGACGCGCCGGTCTCCGGCGGCGAGGTCGGCGCCAAGGGGGCGACGCTCACCATCATGTGCGGCGGCGAGGCCGCCACCTTCGAGCGTGTCAAGCCGCTATTCGAGAAGATGGGCAAGAACATCACCTTGGTCGGACCCAATGGCGCCGGACAGATCTGCAAGGTGGCCAACCAGATCATCGTCGCCCTGACCATCGAGGCGGTGGGCGAGGCGATGGTGTTCGCTTCCAAGGCAGGCGCCGATGTGGCCAAGGTGCGTTCCGCCCTGATGGGGGGGCTCGCGACCTCGCGCATCCTGGAATTGCACGGCGAGCGCATGATCAAGCGCACCTTCAACCCGGGCTTTCGCATCGAACTGCATCAGAAGGACCTGAACCTGGCCCTCTCCAGCGCCAAGGCCCTGGGTGTGGCGCTGCCCAACACCTCGACCGCGCAACAACTCTTCAACACCGCCAGCGCGCTGGGCTCGGGCAAGCTCGATCACTCGGCGATGGTGCACGCGCTGGAAGCCATGGCCGCGCACAAGGTGGCGCCGGACGCGTGATCGCCCCACGCGCGCTGCTGCGCTCGATGTTCGACGCCGCCGTGGCAGCGGCCGACCCGGCGCGCGTACTGGCGCGCCACCTGCCGCCCCCACCGGCAGGCGACACGGTGGTGATCGGCTTCGGCAAGGCGGCCGCCAGCATGGCCGCTGCGCTGGAAGCCGCCATCGAGACACAGTGGCCGGAAGCGGCGAAGAAACGCATGCGCGGGGTGGTCGTCGCGCGCTACGGCCATGTGGTTCCCACCCGCACCATTCGCGTACTCGAAGCCAGCCACCCGGTGCCGGATGCAGCCAGCGTGTCCGGCGCGCGCGCCCTGTTCGACGCGGTCGCCGGTCTGCGCGCCGATGACCTCGTGATCTGCCTGGCTTCCGGCGGCGGCTCGGCCGTGGTCTCGCTGCCGGTTGCAGGCGTGACGCCGGAAGAGAAGCGCGCCCTGAATGTCGCGCTGCTCAACGCCGGCGCCGGGATTGACGAAATGAACTGCGTGCGCAAGCACGTCTCGGCGATCAAGGGTGGCCGTCTCGCCGCCGCCTGCGCACCGGCGCGGGTGCTGACCCTTGCGATCTCGGACGTGCCCGGCGACGACCCGGCCGTCATCGCCTCTGGACCCACGGTCGCGGATGCCACCACGCTGGCGGATGCGCGCGCCATCCTGGCGCGGCATCGCATCGAAGCCGGCGCGTCCATCGTGCGCGCCCTGGCCGACCCGGCCAATGAAACCATCCATCCCGGCGATGCGCGATTGAAGGATGCCCGCTGCGAAGTCGTGATCGCCCCGCGCCTGTCGCTGGCCGCCGCGGCCGCCGTGGCTCGCGCGCACGGTGTGACCCCGCTGATCCTGGGCGACACGATCGAAGGCGAAGCGCGTGAAGCTGCCAAGGTCATGGCCGCGATTGCGATCAGTTGCAAGGCCCACGGCGAACCTGTCGTTCCGCCGTGCGTCATCCTCTCCGGCGGCGAAACCACCGTGACCGTGCGCGGCAAAGGCAAGGGCGGCCGCAACCAGGAGTTCGCGCTGGGCCTGGCGCTCGCGCTCAAGGGCGCGCCGGGGATCCATGCGCTGGCTGCCGACACCGACGGCATCGACGGCGTGTGCGACGCGGCCGGCGCTTTCGTCACCCCCGACTCGCTCGCGCGCGCCGAGGCGGCCGGGTTCAACGCGGCCAAGCGCCAGCAGGACAACGACTGCTATCCGCTGTTCGATGCCATCGGCGACCTGCTGCGTACCGGGCCGACGCTCACCAACGTGAACGATTTTCGGGCGATCTTGGTCCGATGACTTCAGCCGCTTCGAAAGAGCGGATCAGCTGATGGGCAAGTTTCGATGGGTGCCCGTTGCTCGCAGGGCATGAACAGGAAAGCGGGCGCGTCAGCGGCGCCCACAGCCGAGATGTGATCCCAGTGCCGGCTACGGCGCGGTCCGCCAGGCAGGGCAAGGAAGGAGAACGTTGAATGCGCGGTGGCAGTACTGCGGCATCCGCCGAGCTCAACCATACCGACCGGATCGCCTGTCTATGGGCGGCGTTTTCATGCTGGAGCCTGTCGGTACTGTTCATCATCGGCTGGGGGTGGACCAGCCGCGTCGATAACGGTGCCTGGGTAGGTGTTCCCGCCGCGACGTTCATCGTCGAGTTTTTTCTGCTGCATTCGAGCGCTTTCTTCTTTGCCGCTTTCAACGCCTCAACGTCGTTCCGCGTGGTGGCGTCGATGTTGCTTCTTGCCGTGGTGTACGGCAGCGCCATCGCCGCATTTGCCTATTCCTACGGGAGTTGGTGGGTCTTGGCTTACGGACTGGGGGAGATTGCCGGCCGGATCGTGGGGATGGTGCGGCGAAGTGAGTTCGACGTCGCCAGGGCGGGAGAACGTTCCGCTATCGGATTCATCATCTTCCTCGCGCTTGCTATCCTGGTCCTGGCTCTCGCCCCCCCGTTTCCTCGTGGCGGTGTCACGCCGGAACTGATCGCCAAGTTCTGCCCGGGCACTAGAGAGTGTGGCATGACCGGACCGCTGCAGAATGCTCACGCCTTCATGGTGACGTACTTCTTCCTGCTTGGTATTGTGGAGCTCTGGCCGCTTTTTGCAAGACCACGCGTGGAGCACTGACCCGGCCATGGTCTCCGGCGAGGCTTCTCCGCGCCTCCTGCAACACGGCCTAGCTGCCTTCGCTGGCGCGGCGGATCGCACACCGTGTCATCGAGATGTGACCGTGCTTGGGCCAACGCATCGCGTTGGCCTTCCATGGCTCGCAAGACATGGATCGCGGACAGTTCGGTAGGCTAGTCGCGGAACGACTGGTCAATACGCTCCGCCTTGCGCAATAACTCAGGCCATATCAAGTCCGCGGCGAAAGCCCGGCCTGTGCAGGGATCCGCGCGCCACAATTCTTGCGCGACTGCCGTCTCGATGAAGGTGAGTGTCGTCCCGCCCGCCTGAGCCAGTACCTGCGCCCTGCAGGCGCGCTCGAAGTCGCACATCAGCAGGTAGGCGTCGGCCGGGCTTGCGCCGAGTGTGACCAGGCCGTGGTTGCGCAGCACCAGGTGATGCGCGGTCGCGGCCTCGCGTACCAGGTTTGCTCGCTCGGCATCGCTCATGATGAGGCCGCAGTAGTCGTGATACGCGATCGACCCCAGCGGATAGAGCGCGTGCTGCGAAATCGGCAGCAGTCCGTCTGCCTGCGCGGAAACGGCGATACCTGCCTCGGTGTGGGTGTGCAGAATGCAATGCACATCGGGCCGCGCGCGGTGCAGGGTCTGGTGCAGGACAAAGCCGCCCTGGCTGATGCCGTGGTGCGCTTGGCCGATGATGTTACCGGCGAGGTCGACCTTGACCAGGCTCGACGCGGTGATGTGCTCGAAGAGCGCGCCAAAGGGGTTGATCAGCAGATGGTCCGCTTCACCGGGGATGCGCGCGGTGACGTGGGTGAAGATCAGGTCGTCCCAGCCGTTCAGGGCGATCAGGCGGTAGACCGCGGCCAGGTCAACGCGGGTGCGCGCCTCGGCGTCGGTCATCGCGGCGGCGGGACGTAGTTCTCGAAGAAGTCCAGCAGCACGCGCGTGGAGACTTCGGCATCCTCCGCGCTCATGATCTCGTCCGGGTGGTGGCTGATGCCGTTGTTGCCGCAGCGCACGAAGAGCATGGCTGTGGGGCAGAGGGCCGGGAAGGCCATCGCGTCGTGCCCGGCGCCGGAGGGCAGATGGCGCACTGCGATGCCCTGGGCCGCGATGGCGCGCGCGAACCGCGCTTGCAGGGTGGGGTCGCAGGGCGCGGCGTCTGCGTCGTAAAAGCGGTTGAGCGCAACTTTGACATTGCGGCGCGCGGCGATCTGATGCAACTGGCCTTCCAGTGCGGCGACGGCGCGGCGCCTGGCCGCGTCGTCGCCGGAGCGCAGGTCGATGCTGAAGCCGACATCCTGCGGAATGACATTGATCGCTCCGGGCCTGGCCTCGATCATGCCGACGGTGGCGACCAGTCCGCCTTCAGCGCTGTGATCGAGGGCGTACTTTTCTATGGACAGGATCATCTCGCTGGCAGCAGTCAGCGCGTCCTGGCGTCCACCCATGGGCACGGTACCGGCGTGCCCGGCCAGTCCGGTGACCGTGACCTTCAGGCGCGTCGCGCCGGCGATGGCAGTGACCACGCCGACGGCCAGCCCCTCGTTCAGAAGCACAGGACCTTGCTCGATGTGCGATTCGACGAAGGCCGCGAGCTTGCCGCGCCGGTCGACGTCCGGCCACGCGTCGGGGTCGCCGCCGAAATCGCGGATCGCTTCGCGCATGGTCACGCCATTGGCATCGCTCTTGTCCAGCCAGGCGGGATCGAAGGCGCCCGCCATGGCCTTGCTGCCGATGAGCGTCACGCCGAAGCGCACGCCTTCCTCATCGCCGAAGCCGACCACCTCGAGCGTGTAGGGCAGGCGCTTGCCGCGCGCATGCAGGTCCTTGACGCAGGCGATCGCGCTGAGGATGCCGTACAGGCCGTCATAGCGGCCCGCATCGCGCACGCTGTCCTGGTGCGAACCGGTCATGACCACCGGGGCGGCGGGGTCCAGCGCCGCGTAGCGCCCGACGATGTTGCCCAATGCGTCGATGCCGGCCTGCATGCCCGCTTCGGTCATGAGGGCGATCAGGTAGTCGGCGGCCTGGCGATGTTCGCGTGAAAGGTAGGTACGGGTAATGCGCGGTGCATCCTCGGTGAAGGCGGCCAGTTGGTCGGCCTGGCGCATCAGTGCGGGACCGAATTTCACGGCCGATCCCTGTTCACGCCTGCACCTGCTCATCGAGGCGCCAGCGCGTGATCTTCTCGATGTTGGCGAGACAGGCCTCGAACTCGTCGGCCGCCGGGTTTTCCAGGCGCTCGGAGAAGAGGCGAATGATGCTGCCGCGATCCATGTACTTGACCGCGGCGATGAAAGGCCAGCCGAATTTCCTGTTGTAGCGTGCGTTCAGGTCCTTGAGCAGCGCCAGTTCCTCGGGAGAGCAGGCGGTCAGGCCCGAACGGGTCTGCTCGTTGGTCGAATCGGCCGTCAGGGTGCCGGCCACCATGGCGCGTCCGGCCAGTTCCGGATGGGCACGCAGCAGCGCCAGCTGTCGTTGATGTGACGCGGCGCGCATTGCGCCGACCATCGCCGCGTGCAGCGCGGCCACGTCGGCGAAGGGGCGTGCCGCCCAGGCAGCCTCCGCTACCCAGGCGGAGTGCTCGAAGATGCCGCCCAGGCGGGCAACAAAGTCATCGTGCGTCGCCGCGTTGAGCGCGGCCAGGCTATGGTTCATGCGAGAGCCTCCTTCAGGTCGCTGGCGCGCGGCACGTCCTCCCTGAGCACGAGGTCCTTCTCGACGTCGCTCAAGTGCTCCTGCATGAGCCGGACGGCTAGCCCGGCGTCGCGCGCCTCGAGCGCCTGCATGAACTCGACATGCTCTTCGAAGGACTCGGAGGCGCCGCGCGTGTTCTGGTAAAAGAGAGTGATGAGCGAGGTGCGCGCGACGAGCTCCTCGACCAGTTCGGCCATGACCTCGTTGCCGGCCAGGCGCGCGAGCACGTTGTGGAAGTCGCCCAGCAGGCGGTTGCGCTGGTGCACGCCGCCCTGCGCGAGGGCAAGCTTCTGTTCCGCCATGTGCTGTCGCAGTACGTTCAGCTCGCGCTCTCCGGCGCGTTCGGCGAAGCGCGCGACCAGCGCGCCCTCCACGGCGCGGCGCGCCTCGAAGACTTCGCGGGCTTCGCGCACCGAGGGCTGCGCGACGAAGGCGCCGCGTCCGGGGATCAGCGTGACCAGCTTGTCGGACGCAAGCTGGAACAGGGCTTGGCGCACCTTGGTGCGCGAGACGCCGAAGATCTCTCCCAGGGCCTCCTCCCCGAGCTTGGTGCCGGGCGCCAGGCGGTGCGAGCCGATCGCCTCGGCGACCCGCTCGTAGATCGTGGCCGAATCGACCGGGGCGGCGACCTTGCTGCGGCGCGCTGCTCTGGGCTGGCTCATGAGCGCGGCCCCGGGTGGTTGGCGATCCAATGCCGGGCGATGTCGATGCGGCGGCACACCCACACGCCGGCGTGGCTTTCGACGTGATCGAGGAAGCGGCGCAGCGCGGCGATGCGCCCGGGCTTGCCGAGCACGCGGCAGTGCATGCCGACCGACATCATCTTCGGGCGGTCCAGTCCGGCCGGGTCGCCTTCAGCGTAAAGAACATCGAAGGTGTCGCGCAGGTACTGGAAGAACTGTTCGCCGGAGTTGAAGCCCTGTGGCGCGACGAAGCGCATGTCGTTGGCGTCCAGCGTGTAGGGGACAATCAGTCGCTCGATCGTGCTGCCGTCGGACTTGGTGACCGGCATCCAGAACGGCAGGTCGTCGCCGTAGTAGTCGCTGTCATATTCGAAGCCGCCATGGTCGGCGACGAGGCGCTTGGTGTTGGGCGAATCGCGTCCGGTGTACCAGCCCAGGGGCCATTTGCCGCCCGTCATGTCGCGGATGATGTCGGTGCCGATCTGGATGTGCTGGCGTTCGCGGGCTTCACTCATGAACTGGTGATGGATCCAGCGCCAGCCATGGCAGGCGATCTCGTGACCGGATTCGAGGAAGGCGGCCACGAGTTCGGGATGACGGCGCAAAGCCATCGACACGCCGAACACGGTCAAGGGCAGGCGGCGCCGCTCGAACTCGCGCAAGAGACGCCACACGCCGGCGCGCGAGCCGTACTCGTAAAGCGACTCCATCGAGAGGTGGCGCGCCTCGAAGGCCTGCGCCACGACCATTTCGGACAAGAATGTTTCGGAGGCGGCGTCGCCATGCAGCACGCTGTTTTCGCCCCCCTCCTCGTAATTGAGAACGAAGCTGAGCGCGATGCGTGCGCCGTTCGGCCAGCGCGCGTGCGGGGGAGTGCGGCCGTAGCCGATCAGGTCACGCGGGTAAGGTTTGCGGTTGTCCTCGGGGTCGGACTCGGCAGGCTTTGCGACGTAAGGCATGCGGATTGCTATCTCGGAAAGTATGGGGTGTGACAGCCCGGAGAAATGTGTATACAATTACAAAATTGATTGTACACAAAAGTCGTCTGCATGGGCGCGCGTGCTTTGCGAGCACGCTGCCGTGCGCGTTGCAACAAGGAGTCGAATGTGAACGAGGAAAGTGTAGCGCAGGGACGCATCGCAGCGCTTCTGGCGGGTTGGCGGGCCGAGCAGACCGAGTTTCTCGCCGCTCTGGTAAAGACGCCGTCCGACAATCCGCCGGGCGACTGCGCGCCGCATGCCGAGGTCGCGGCCGCGCATCTGGCCGCGATGGGTTTTGCCGTCGAACGCCACATCGTGCCGCAGGACACCGTCTCTGCCTACGGCATGAAGAGCGCGACCAATCTCGTGATCCGCGAGACCTTCGGTCAAGGCGGCCCGACGATCGCACTCAACGCGCACGGGGATGTCGTGCCGCCAGGGCAGGGCTGGACCACCGATCCGTACGGCGCCGAGATCCGCGACGGCTGGATGTACGGGCGTGGCGTGGCGGTGTCGAAGTCCGATTTCGCCACCTATGCCTACGCGCTGCGCGCGCTCAAGGAAAGCGGCATCGGCTTCAACGGGGCCGTGGAACTGCATTTCACGTACGACGAGGAGGCCGGCGGTGCGATCGGCCCGGAGTGGCTGATCAAGCAGGGCATCAGCAAGCCAGACTTCGCGATCTCGGCCGGTTTCTCGTACGCGATCACGACCGCGCACAATGGCTGCCTGCACCTCGAAGTCGAGTGCATCGGCAAGAGCGCACACGCTGCGCGGCCGGAGACCGGCTATGACGCGCTGCACGCTGCCACCGACATCCTGTCGGCCCTCTATGCACTGCGCAAGACCTTCGCGCAGACCCGGTCGCGCGTGCCGGGCATCGATCATCCGACCCTCACCATCGGTCTCATCGAAGGCGGCATCAATACCAATGTCGTGCCGGACAACGTGAAATTCCGCATCGACCGGCGCATCATCCCGGACGAGAGCCCGGAAGGTGTCGAGCACGACCTGATCGAATTCATCCGGCGTGCCGCCGAATCCCATCCGACCATCCGCGTGCGTACCCGGCGCATCATCCTGGCGCGACCCTTTGTTCCGCTGCCGGGACAGGAAAAGCTCGTTGCGGCGCTGCAGTCGGCCGCGCGCGGCGTGCTGGGCGAGGAAATCGCGCCGGTCGGCTCGCCGCTTTACACCGACGCGCGCCATTACAGTGCAGCCGGCATCCCGACCGTGTTGTACGGCGCCGGGCCGCGCTCGATGTTGGAGGCCAATGCGCATCGGGCGGATGAGCGCGTGCGTCTGGACGATGTGTTCAAGGCCACGCAAGTCGTAGCCCTGGCGTTGGCGAGTCTGCTGGCGCCCTGAAGCCGGGGGTAGGCGGCGGGCCGGGCGCGTCGCGATCAAGCGTCCACGACCGCCATCCCAGCGGCGCGACTTTGCGCGGCGCAGTGCCGAACCAGGAATTCGGCGAATACCGTGGTCGCCGGGGTCGGTGTGTACTCGCGCAAGTGAAATATGGCCACCTCGCGCCGCACCGTCGGCGCGACCAGTTCGCGTACCGCGACCGGCAACGCGGCTGACAATTGGCGCGCATTGACCGGCAGTGTCGCCACGCCCAAGCCAGCCGCGGCGAGGCTGATTGCCGTCGACGAGAACGACACTTCGTAGGCGGGTTGCAGGCGAACCCCGGCGCGCGCAAGCGCTGCGTCGGCAAGCGCGCGCAGCGGATTGGACGCGGCCAGCACGATGGTCGGGTGAGAAGCAAGCTCGCGCCAGCGCACCGAGCGCCGCGCGGTAAGCGGATGATCGACGGCACATATCAGGGTCAAGCGATCACGGAACAGCGGCGTTTCAACCAGATCGGCCTCGCTTTCGTTCACCGTGCCGATACCGAAATCGACGCTGCGCTCGCGTACGCTCGCCCGGATGTGCTGTTCCGGGACGTCGCGCAGCACCACTTCGATGCCCGGATACTCGGCGACGAATTGGCGTATCGCCGACGGCATGATCGTCGCGCTTACCACCACGTTGGTCGCAACCGAAACCCGGCCGCGGCGATGCGTAGCCAGGTCGCGCGCGCTTTTTTGCGCGGCATCGAGGTCGGCCAGGGTCTTTTGTGCCACCGGCAGGAACTCGCGCCCGGCAGCGGTCAGTTGCACCATGCGCGTGTGCCGGTCGAATACCCGCACTGCCAGAGCGCCCTCGAGTTGGCGCACCAGCATGGACAGCGCAGACTGCGTCAGGTGCAGGGATTGCGCGGCCAGCGCGAAGCGGCCATGCTGCGCCACAGCAACGAAGGCGCGCAACTGGCGCAAGGTGAGTGGTGACGACATTATTACAGTTTACTGAACAATCTTAAAAAATATATCAATTGTTTTCTAAATCGGCCGCTGTTTCAATGCGCGCTCGCCGTCTGCCGGCGCTGCCGCGCCTATCCGCGTCGCACACATCCACAACGAGGGGAAATCGCATGTCCACCGCAACTGTTCATCCTGTCGACGAAGTCCTGCCAGCGGGCAAGCTCACCGCGCTGGGCATGCAGCATGTGCTGGTGATGTATGCCGGTGCGATCGCCGTGCCGCTGATCGTCGGCCGCGCGCTGAAGCTCACGCCGGACCAGGTTGCGCTCCTGATCAGCGCGGATCTGTTTTGTTGCGGCATCGTCACGCTGATCCAGGCGTTCGGCGCGACCCAATGGTTCGGCATCCGCTTGCCGGTGATGATGGGGGTGACTTTCGCTTCGGTCGGGCCGATGGTGGCCATGGCTAACCAGACCGGCGGCACCGCCGGGGCGCAGGCGATCTTTGGCGCCATCATCGGTGCCGGCATCATATCGATCCTGATCGCGCCGCTGGTGAGCCGGATGCTTCGCTTCTTCCCGCCGGTGGTGACCGGTACCATCATCGCCGTGATCGGCATCTCGTTGATGCGGGTCGGGATCGGCTGGGCCATGGGCGGGCCGCCGACCGTCGCGCAGATCGCCGATCCGGCCTTCGCCAAGGCGGTGGCGGCCGCGAAGGCGGCAGGACAGGTGGTGCCAGTGGGGCCGCCGCCCCTGATCGCCAACCCCAGTTACGCCAATTTGGAGAACCTGGGCATCGCCATGTTCGTGCTGGTTTGCATCCTGGCGATCACCAAGTACGCCAAGGGCTTTGTTTCCAACATCGCGGTGCTGCTGGGCATCGTCATCGGCGGCATCGTCGCAGTGATCGCCGGCAAGATGAACTTCGACAAGGTGGCCAAGGCCGAGTGGTTTGAACTGATCACGCCGTTCACGTTCGGGCCGCCTACCTTTGATCCGGTGTTGATCGCCACCATGGTGCTGGTCATGATCGTGGTCATGATCGAATCGACTGGCATGTTTCTGGCGCTCTCGGACCTGACCGGGAAGCCGATCAATCAGAAGGAGTTGTCCGCGGGGCTGCGCACCGACGGCCTGGGCACGCTCATCGGCGGCATCTTCAATACTTTCCCGTATACCTCGTTTTCGCAGAACGTCGGTTTGGTGGGCGTCACCGGGGTGAAAAGCCGCTATGTCTGCGTGGCCGGTGGGATCATCTTGATCGTGCTGGGGTTGATCCCCAAAATGGCGGCACTGGTCGAGTCGCTGCCAACGTTCGTGCTGGGCGGCGCGGGCCTCGTGATGTTCGGCATGGTCGCCGCCACCGGCATTCGCATCCTTGCATCCGTGGACTACAAGTCCAACCGCAACAATCTCTACATCGTCGCCATATCGATCGGCTTCGGTATGATTCCGCTGGTCGCGCCGCGCTGGACTCAGCACATGAATCACAGTCTGCACCC
Organism: Burkholderiales bacterium; assembly: GCA_016790635.1. Taxonomy (GTDB): domain Bacteria; phylum Pseudomonadota; class Gammaproteobacteria; order Burkholderiales; family JAEUOS01; genus JAEUOS01. The sequence goes on along the minus strand of JAEUOR010000024.1, from coordinate 16,300 downwards.
CCTGCTCGAATCTGGCATATTGTTGACAGCGATCTCGGCGGTGTTTCTGAACCTCTATTTCAACGGGGCGCGCGGTGACGGGCGTGACGCTGTCGAAGCCGCCAAGCACGCCGAGGCCTGACTCCGATCGTCCAATTCCGCATGGCCAAGCTCTCCACCCATATCCTCGATACCGTGCACGGCCGACCTGCGCCGCAGGTCAAGGTCGAACTCTTCAGCCTCGATGGTGCGGCACCTGCGTTGATCGTGACGGTGTTGACCAACGCCGATGGACGCACCGACCGCCCGCTCCTGGAGGGCGCGGCGGTGCGGCGCGGTCGCTACCGCCTGGTGTTCCACGTCGGTGAGTACTTTCGCCGCCTGGGCCTGGCGCTGCCGGATCCCCCCTTTGTCGACGTCGTGCCGGTGGATTTCGGCATCGCCGAGGACGGCGGCAGCTATCACGTGCCGTTGGTATGTTCGCCGTGGACCTACTCGACCTATCGCGGTTCCTGAGACTTCCCCTACGCCATGCAAGCTGAATACGCCTACGTTCTCGAGTACCTCAATTTCGCCATTCGCTGGCTGCACATGATCGCCGGCATCGCGTGGATCGGCGCGTCCTTGTACTTCGTCTGGCTGGACTCAAGCTTGCTGCCGCCCAAGGATCAACCATCCAAGGACATCGGTATCGGGGGCGAGGTATGGGCTCTGCACGGCGGCGGGTTTTATCGGGCGCAGAAGTTCAGCGTCGCGCCCCCGGAATTGCCAACACCGCTGCACTGGTTCAAGTGGGAGGCCTACACGACCTGGCTGTCGGGTTTCGCGCTGCTGGTGCTGATCTACTACGTGCAGGCCGATGTTTATCTGATCGACAAGAGCGTGATGGATCTGACCCCGGTGGCCGCGGTGTCGCTGGGCCTGGGTTCGCTCATCGTCACCTGGATCATCTATCACCTGATGTGCCTGTCGCCCCTGGGCAAGAACGAGCCGCTCTTGGCCGGCATCATGTTCGTGCTGCTGGGTCTGCTGGCGTATGGATTCACCCATGTGTTCTCCGGGCGCGGCGCCTTCATCCACTTCGGCGCGGTGCTCGGCACCATCATGGCTGCCAACGTGCTCTTCGTCATCATGCCCGGGCAGCACGAGATGGTTCGCGCCAAGGTCGAAGGCCGCGCGGTCGATCCCATCCACGGACAGATGGGCAAGCAGCGCAGCGTGCACAACACCTACTTCACGCTGCCGGTGCTGTTCGTCATGATCAGCAATCACTACGCCGGCTTCACCAATCATCGCCACGCCTGGGCCATCCTGATGGCGATTTCACTGGCCGGCGCGCTGATCCGCCTGTATTCGGTCTTGAGTCACCGGGGCGAGAAGCGCCACATGCTGTGGATGTCGGGCTACGGCATCCTGATTGGGCTCTTCGTCGCGCTGTGGCCCAAACCGGCCGATCCGTCGCTGGCGGCCGCGGTCAAGTTCGCCGACGTCAAGCGCGTCATCGATGCCAAGTGCGCCGTCTGTCATGCCGCGAAGCCGACCTTTCCGGGGTTTGCCGCGCCGCCCAAGAACGTGGTGATGGAAACGCCGGAACAACTGCGCACCCTGGCCGCCCAGATCAATCAGCAGACGGTGGCGACCCGCGCGATGCCGCCCGGCAACCTGACCCAGTTGAGCGACGAGGAGCGCACACTGATCGGCGCCTGGATCGCCGGCGGGGCGAAGTTGCAGTAGCGCGACCGCGACGCAGGGCCGTGGCTGCCCTGGGTCGGATCGAGGTGTCGGGCGCGGCTGGCCTGAGGCGGCCCAGCCTCAGACCGCCAGGCGCGGCGCCCAGGCCAGCGACAGGCCCGCGGCGAGCGCGGCCAGGACCGCAGCGAGGCCGGCCATCAGGGCCGTGACCTCGGTCTCCTTTTTCTCCATCGAGAACTTGGTCGAGAGGTTCTCGTAGACCTTGGCGAGTTCGCTGGCGCTGGAGGCATGGAAATACTCGGCGCGCGTCAGGCTGGCGATCGCCTTCAAGGTCTCGGAATCGAACTGCATGTACATCGACATTCCGTCGAAATTCACCATCCCGCCCGCCGGCGAACCGAAGCCAACGGTGAATACGCGCACCCCGCGGTCGGCCGCCATGCGTGCGGCATCGAGCGAATCGGGACCGGTGGTGCGCCGGCCGTCGGTGAGCAGCACGATCGCCGCCGAAGGATAGGAACCCGGAGGGACGGGAGTGAAGGGCTTGGTTTCGGCCTTTTTCTCGCTCTTGCGTTCCGCCATCCCGCGTCCGCTGGCGAAAGCGCGGCCGAATACCGCCGACTCGATGTCGATCCCCGCGTCCGGGAACAGCGCTGCCAGCGAGACGATGATGCCGCTGCCGATCGCGGTATGGCGCTGCATCTCGAAGCGGTCGATCGCCGCCGTCAATTCCTCGCGGTCGCGCGTGGGTGCCTGCACCAGCGCGGCGGTGCCCGCGAAGCTGACGATACCGACGCGTACGTCGGCGGGGATGTTCTGCACAAATTCCTTGGCTGCGGTCTGCGCCGCGACCATGCGGCTGGGCTGCACGTCGGTGGCGCGCATGGAGAGCGATACGTCGATGGCCAGGATGAGCGTCTTGTGCTCGGCCGGCAGGATCACCATCGCGGTCGGGCGCGCAGTCGCCAGTAGCGCGACGATGATGGCCAAGAGGAAAAGCGCCGGCGGCACGTGGCGCTTCCAGCGCTGGCCCGGGCGCATCGCTTCCTTGACGATGTCCAGACTGGCGAAACGCAGCGCGCGCCTGTGGCGGCGGATCAGCGCGACGTAGGCGGCAGCCAGGAGCGGCACCGCCAGGAGCACCCACAGGTATTGCGGCCACAGGAAACTCATCGCGACTCCAGTTCGATCATCTGCGGGCGGTAGCGACTACCGTGCAGGGCGCGAAGTTCAGCTTGCGTACTCTATCACCGAACCTGCGCCGGCTGGAATAGAATCCGCCTCCCGCCGCGGTCATCCGCATTCCCTCTGCCAAGCAAGCTACGGACCATGCACACCGACACCATCGCCAGCGAACTTCTTGCCGCACGCGCCAGGAGCCGTCAATTGCCGCCGTTCTCCGAGGCTTCCGCGACCTTCGGCACGGCCCAGGCCTACGATGTGGCGGCCGAAATCCTCAAGCGCCGGCGCGCAGCCGGTGAGGTAGTCGTGGGGCGCAAGATCGGCTTCACCAATCGCGGCATCTGGGACGAATACGGCATCGATGCACCAATTTGGGGATATGTGTACGACAGCACGCTCCGCCATGCAGCGGAGAATCGCGGCGTGCAATCACTCAAGGGTGCCATGGAGCCCAAGATCGAGCCGGAACTGGTGCTGGGCATGCGCGCCGCCCCGCGCCCTGGCATGAACGAGGAAGAGCTCGCCGAGTGCATCGAGTGGATCGCGCACGGCTTCGAGGTCGTGCACTCGGTTTATGCAGGCTGGAAGATGCGTGTCGACGACACCATCGCTGCCTTCGGCATGCATGGAGTGCTGATCGTGGGCACACCGCGCCAAGTGCGGTGCGCAGCCGGACTCAACCGCGACCTGGTGCGCGATCTCAAGTCGTTCAAGGTATCGCTGTTCTGCAACGGCCAATTGCGCGACTCAGGCGTCGGCTCGAACGTGCTGGGGAGCCCGCTCCTGGCGCTGAAACACATGGTGGACCTGCTGGCACGCCTGCCGCAGCACAAACCCGTGGCCGCGGGCGAGATCATCACGACCGGAACGCTCACGGCGGCGCTGCCGATCCGCGCCGGCGAGACCTGGCACACCGCCTTCACGGGCATCGACCTGCCCGGGCTCTCGGTACGCTTCGTCTGAACCTCTTGTCCGCGCGGTCGCGACAGGTGCGCGCTCAGGCCTGCATCTGACGCACGCGGTTTGCGCGGATCTACTTGGCGGCGAAGAGCTGTTGCAGTTCCCCGGACTGGTACATCTCGGTCAGGATGTCCGAGCCGCCGACGAATTCGCCGTTGACATAGAGCTGCGGAATGGTCGGCCAGTTGGCGAATTCCTTGATGCCCTGGCGAATTTCCGGGTCCTCCAGCACATTGACGGTCGTCGGCGCCTCGATCCCGCACAGCTTGAGGATCTGCACGGCACGTGCCGAGAACCCGCATTGCGGGAAGGTCGGCGTGCCCTTCATGAAAAGCACAACGGGACTGGATGCGACCGTCTGGCGAATGCGCTCTTGGGTATCCATGCGATGACCTCGTCAAAAAATGGTGGCTGCATTGATTTTATCAGCACAGACGGGCGATTCTCATGTGGAAAACCGGGCTTCGGTGACCCGTTCCAGACCCGCCAGGTCGCGATGGGTCGCGATTGCGCAAAACCCGGCTGACTCCATGAGCCGACGCACCGCGTCGCCCTGGTCGTAACCGTGCTCGAGGATCAGTTGTCCGCTGTCTTGCAGGTGGTGCGCGGCGCCGTGGATGATTTCGCGCAGGCAGGCGAGGCCGTCGTCGCCGCCGATCAGTGCCGTGCGCGGCTCGAAGCGCAGGTCCCCTTGTGACGGATGCGGGTCGGCCTTCGCGATGTAAGGCGGATTGGACACGATGAAGGTGAAACGTCGACCTTGCAGCGGCGCATACCAGGATCCCTGCCGGAAATCCACCCGCTGCGGCGCCAGGGCCAGCGCATTGGCACGCGCAACCTCCAGCGCATCGGCGCACCGGTCGACAGCGGTGATTTGCGCCTGCGGCAGCTCGCAGGCGAGGGTGACGGCGATCGCTCCGCTGCCGGTACCGAGGTCGGCGACGCTGACATCAGTGCGGCCTGCAACGGTGGCGAGCGCGCGTTCGACCACCAATTCGGTCTCCGGCCGCGGGATCAGCACCGCCGGGGTGACCTTGAACGGCCGGCCGAAGAATTCGCGCTCGCCCAGCAGGTAGGCCACCGGTTCTCCGGCGGCGCGGCGCGCCGCAAGCGCTCGGAAGCGACTTGCGGCCTCAGGCAGCACCTCGCGCTCGGGGAAGGCGGCCAGGATGGCCTCGGGAAGCTCGCTCGAGCGCGACAGCAACAGGCGCGCCTCGCGCCGCGCCACCGGCGTCGCGGCAAGCAGCTCGCCGATCGTCACCACGTGATCTCAGGCTTCGGCCATGGCCGCCAGTTGCTCGGCCTGATGCTCGGCGACCAGTGCGCCCACCAGGTCATCGAGGTCGCCATCCATGATCGCGGCGATCTTGTAAAGCGTCAGGTTGATGCGATGGTCGGTCACGCGCCCCTGCGGAAAATTGTAGGTGCGGATGCGCTCCGAGCGATCGCCCGAGCCGATCAGGTTCTTGCGCGTGGCCGCTTCCTTGGCCTGTGCATCGCGCGTCTCGCGGTCCTTGATGCGCGCGGCCAGCACCGCCATGGCGCGGTCCTTGTTCTGATGCTGCGAGCGGCCGTCCTGGCACTCTGCGACGATGCCGGTCGGCAGGTGGGTGATGCGCACTGCCGACTCGGTCTTGTTGACGTGCTGCCCGCCAGCGCCCGAGGCGCGAAAGACGTCGACGCGAATGTCCTCGGGGCGGATGTGCACATCGGCGATCGCGTCCGCCTCGGGCATCACCGCCACGGTGCAGGCGGAGGTGTGGATGCGGCCCTGCGCCTCGGTCTCGGGCACACGCTGGACCCGATGCCCGCCGGACTCGAACTTCAGGCGCGAATACGCGCCGCTGCCGACCAGGCGCACGATGACCTCCTTGTAGCCGCCCAGGTCCGAAGCGCTCTCGGAGACCAGTTCGACCTGCCAGCGATTGCGTTCGGCGTAGCGGGTGTACATTCGAAACAGGTCGGCGGCAAAGAGTGCCGATTCGTCGCCGCCGGTGCCGGCCCGGATCTCGAGAAACAGGTTGCGCTCGTCATTCGGATCGCGCGGAAGCAGCGCGCGCTCGAGATCCTTCTCCAGGCCTTCGAGGTCGTTGCGCGCCTGCCCGATCTCCTCCTCGGCGAAAGCCTTGGAATCGGCGTCGCCCAGCATCTCCTGCGCCGCCGCCAGGTCGTCGCCACGTGCGCGCCAGCGGCGAAACAACTCGACCACCGGCGTGATCTCGGCGTGCTCGCGGGTGAGCCTGCGGTAGGACTCCATGTCGCGCGTCGCCGATTCGGAGGACAAGATCGCATCGAGTTCGTCCACCCGCCGCGCCAGGTTTTCGAGCTTCGCGGACATGCTGGGTTTCATGATGACGATAGGGGAGCGCTGGCCAGGCCCGTGAGGGGCTCGGCAGGCAGGTCTCTTAGAGCTTGTAGAGGGTCTCGACCAGCGCGGCCGAGGCGTTGCGTGACGTCGCATCGCCTGCCGAGAGTGCCGCGGTCGGGTTGTGCATGAGCTTGTTGGTCAGGGCATGGCTCATCTGTTCGACGATCTCGCGCGGGTCGCGGCCGGACCTGAGTGCCTTGAGGGCGCGTTCGAGCTCGGCGGCACGCGCGGCCTCAGCCTGCTCGCGCAGGCGGCGTATCAGCGGCGCCTGGCCTCTTGCATCCAGCCAATGCATGAATCCCTGCACGCGCGTCTCGATGATCGCTTCGGCCTGATGCACTGCGCCACGGCGTGCCTCGACACCTTCGCGCACGACTTCGGCAAGATCATCGACGGTGTAGAGGTAGACATCGCTCAGTTGCGCCGCTTCCGGCTCGATGTCGCGCGGCACGGCCAGGTCGACCATGAACATGGGCCTGCGGCGACGCGACTTGAGCGCGCGCTCGATCAAGCCCTTGCCGAGGATGGGCAGTGAAGAAGCGGTGCAGGAGACGACGATGTCGAAGCGGGCCAGTTCGGCGGGCAGGTCGGCCAGTCGCATGGCGTGTCCGCCAAAGCGCCCGGTCAGGCGCAGGGCGCGCTCCACGGTGCGGTTGGCGAATGCCAGTGAACGCGGGCCCTGGGCCGCGAAGTGCGTTGCCGCCAGCTCGATCATCTCGCCCGCGCCGATGAAGAGCACATTAGTTTCGGCGACCGACGGGAAGATGCGCTCGGCCAGGCGCACCGCGGCTGCGGCCATCGACACCGAACTTTCGCCGATCGCGGTCTGGCTGCGCACCTCCTTGGCCACGGCGAATGAGCGTTGAAAGAGCTGGTGCAGGTAGGTGCCAAGCGCGCCGGCATCGGCCGCGTTGCGCGCCGCATCCTTCATCTGGCCGAGGATCTGCGGTTCGCCGACCACCATCGAATCCAGTCCGGCGGCGACACGGAATGCATGCCTGACCGCCGAATCCTGGTCCAGGGTGTAGAGGTGCGGATGCAGTTCGGCAGGGTCCAGGCGATGGTAGCGCGCCAACCAGTCGATCGCATCGGGGGCAAAGCGCGCACCGCGGTCGGTCGCGCAATACACCTCAGTGCGGTTGCAGGTTGAAAGAATCGCCGCTTCGCGCGCGTGGCGGGCGCCCAGGAATCCGGTCAGTGCATCGCGCAGGCGCTCGACCTCGAACACCACGCGCTCGCGCAGTTGCAGCGGCGCGGTGTGGTGGTTGAGGCCAATGGCGGCGAGTTGCATCGTAGGCGTGCAGCAGGAACTGCGGCAAGGCGAAGCGCGACCTCGAATTATAGAGGGGCGTCGCCCACCGGGGGCAGCAGCACCGTGAAGGTGCTGCCGCGGCCCGGCTCGCTTTGCACCTCGATGTCGCCGCCGTGCTTTTCGATCACTGTCTTGACAAAGGCCATGCCCAGCCCGGCGCCCTGCGCGCGCGGCTGACCAGGCTCGGAAAAGCGCTGGAATCGCTGGAACAGCTTGGCCTGGTTCTCCTTGGAGATGCCGTAGCCCTGGTCGGTGATTGTGCAGACGTGGCGCACTGCATCGCCGTCGCGGCGTTCGCCAACGCGCACCTCGACGCGGGTCTTCTCCGGGCTGTACTTGATCGCATTGGTGAGCAGGTTGATCAGGGCGCGCGACAGGAGGGGCTTGTCGGCACGGACCGGCAGGGGCTCACCGTCCCAGGTCACGGCGACCTTGATCGATTTCTGCTCGGCCGCGGTCCAGACCTCGTCCACCGCTTCTTCGGCCAGCGCGCCGAGATCCTCGATGGTCGGTTCGTGGGCCTTGGTTTCCGCGCGCGCCAGCTGCAGGAACTGTTCGGACAAGGACAGGGTGCGCCGCGCGTACTGCTCGATGCGCCGATGCACATCCTCCTTGGGGTTGTCGTCCGGATCGAGTTCGTGCAGTTCAAGGAGCGCAATGATCGAGCTCTGCGGCGAACGCATGTCGTGCGAGAGGAAGGCCAGCACTTCCTCGCGTGCGCGTTCGGCGTTGCGCAGCTCGGTGATCTCGGCGAAGCTCACGATCCAGCCGACCCCTTCGCCGGCGGCGTCGCTGACCCGCGCGCAGCGCGCGAGGAGGGATCGCTGATCGCCCGTGACGCATTCCAGCGCGCGCGGCGTCTCGTCGTGCGGCGGTACCTCGGCCAGTTGCTTGAGTGCTTCCCAATCGGGTGCGGGATCCATCGGGGTGCGGCCCGACAGTCGTTTGGCGACCTCGGCGACGCTGCTGCCCTCCAGCGCGGCGGCGCCGGCAAAGAGCTGCGCGGCTGCGCGGTTGGCAAGCAATATCCGGCCATCGCGATCGGCGACCAAGGTGGCGTTGGGCAAGCTGGCCAAGGTGTCGGAAACGAAGCGGCGCGCCTGGCGCAGGCGGTCGGCGGCGCCGGCCAGCGCGTGGATGCGCGCCTCCAGCGGGTTGGCGTCGAGGATGGCAGGCGATGTCTGTTCCGGCATGATGCGCGGCTCGGCCGCGAGGCGACGAAACTCCTCGCCCAGGTAGTGCATGGTCGCTTCCAGGCGTCGCCAGCTCCACAGAGGGTAGGCTGCGGCCACGCACAGCATGCCCGCGGCGGGCGCCATGGTGATGCCCTGGCCCAGCATGAACCACAACAGGACCGGCATGGCCAGGAGGGTTAGCGCCACGACCGCCAGAGCGCGTCGCGGAGAAAGCCGGTACAGCGCGACCAGGACCAGCAGGACCGCCAGAGCGTTGATGATCGCGTTGACCAGTCGTGGCAGCGGGATGATGGTGCGGCCGGTGCTGAGCGCGGTGTACAAATTGGCGTTGATCTCGACGCCAGGCATGAGACGCGATTGTCCGGTCACGGGAGTCGGGTACGCGTCGCCCAAACCTGCGGCAGTGGCGCCCACCAGCACGGTCTTGTCCGTCAGGCGTGCCGCGTCGACGCGTCCTTCGAGGACATCCGCGTAGGAGACGCGCGGCACGCTGCCGGCCGGCCCCGCAAACGGAAAGTGAACCCAGAAGTCTCGTTGCCAGCGCGCGCTTGGATCCGGATGCGGGTTGCGCAGACCGGGAGGGTTTGCCTCGGCGTTGCCCTTGCCGACTTCGCGCAGCGCCAGCGAGAGGTGCGAATAGCGCCGCGCTGCGTTGCCCGGACCCTCGCGCAGGAAAGCACTGCGCGCGATGCCGTCGCGATCGACCTCCAGGTGGATGTGCCCGAGCGCTGCGGCGCTCGCTGCGATCTGCACTACCGGTTCATTGATGCGCATCTGGCCGGCGCGCGACTCGACCAACACCGGCAGCACCGCGGGAATGCGCTTGAGTGCCTCGGCCAGGCGTGCATCAGCCGCAGGCTCCGCCTCGGAGAAAATCAGGTCGAACCCGACGGCGCGTGGTTTGGCGTCCGCCAGGCGATCGACGAGGCGTGCATGCACCTCGCGTGACCAAGGCCAGCGGCCCAGTGCGGCCAGACTCGCATCGTCAATGGCGACGATGACGACGTCTTCAGCAGGTGCCAGGCGTGTGAGGCCGAGGGTCGCGTCGTAAAGGGTCGCGTCCGCGCGGCCCAGACCGTTGGACAGACCCAGCACGAACGCGAGCAGGGTCAGGAACCCGCCCAGGACCAACCACTCTGTGCGGGCGACATGGCGCATCGCGGGGCTGGCGGCCATGGCAGGTCACTGCAGGCGCACTGGGCTGCCGTCCCCCGTACTCAGGTTGGCCCCGCCCCCGTCGATGACGCGATTGATGACGGTGAAGCGCTGTGGCGCAGTGAACGGGCCGACAAAACCATCCGCATCGGTGGCACGCAGGCGCAGGTAGTAGGTACCCTGGTCCGGCCGTGCCAAGATCATGCGCGTTTCCTTGGTGGTGCGTTCAGTGACGACGCGCACGAACTGCGGGTCGGTCGCGACCTGGAACAGGAAGGTTTGCCCTGGCTCCCCGCTCCAGTTGAACACCAGCCCGTCGCCGGATTCCTGCGGAGGTTCGGGCGTACTCGGCGGGGGGCGCAGGGTAAAGCGTCGCGGGTCACCCCAGGGACCCGGATCGTTCGCGCCGCGCACGCTGCGCACGCGCCAGTGATATTCGCCAAACGGCAGGGCTCTGGAGGTGAATTCGGTGCCGCTTGGCGCGGCCTCCTGGACGATCCGCGCGAACGCCTCGTCTTCGGCGATCTGGATGCGGTACTGCGCGGCATCAGGATTGGCAGTCCAGGAAAAGTCGGCCGTGGTCGCACGCAGCTTGCCGCCGGGCGCCGGGGCGGAGGTGAGCGGCGGCTCCGGGCGTGCCTTGAGCCGGAAACGCAGAGTCAGGTCCCGACCTTCGATGCCGAGGGCGTCAACGGCGCGGGCGCGCAGGAAATAGTCGCCATCGGCCAGATTGGCAAACTTGATTTCGGGCGTCTCGAAAAAAGCCTCTTCGATGACTTGGCGGAATTGCTCGTCGCCGGCGACACTGGCTCGATAGCGAACGGCGCCGGCCACTGCGGGAAAGCGAAAGCGCGTGACCAGGCGTTCCTGCATGAGATCCCCCGCCAAGACGGCGGGCGCAGCCAGGAGAGGTACCGGCGGCAGCGCACGCCCGCTCGCATCGGTGGCAGACCCAAATCCGGCCGCCACTGCAACTGCCTGTGCGCCCGGTGCCGCCCCGCTGAAGCCAACCTCGCCTTCGAGCACTTCGACTTGCCCACGCCGGGCCGGCGCATCGGCGCCGACGCGAAAGCGGGTGCCGCGCACACCGGCAATGGCGAACTCGCTCTGTACCTCGAAGCGTGAGGGGCCGCTCAGCGACTTCACGGTCGCTTCGACGCGTCCGGAGACCATGCGCATGACGGTCGAGAAAAACGAGGTATTGACGTAGCGGGAGAGGCGGCTTACCTGAGCTTCGCTCGAAGGCGTGATCAAGACCTCTGCGCCGTCCGGAGTGCGCAGGGTTGCATATCCGTCGCGGCCGGTGCGGATGATGCTGCCGGGTTCAAGCGTGCGACCCGGGGCCAGTCTCTGCCCGTCAGCGCCGCTGACATTGCCGGCGACCGTCACGACCTCGCCGCGAGCGGCCTCCTCCTTGAGCCATACCACCGGGATATTGATGATCGAGCCCGGTACCAGCCGGCGTGGATTGGCGACGCGATTGATCTTCTGCAGACCCGGCCAGTCCGACGGACGCACCAGCAGCGACTCCGCGATGCCGATGAGCGTGTCGCCGGCGCGGACCGTGTGAGCATATTGCGGCCCTTCCGGCACAGGCTGCGGTTTTGCCGCCGTCGCACTTTGCGCGGCACACAGCGAGGCACTCAGCAGGAATGCACCCGCAATCGTCCGGATGCGCCGACGCATCGGCGCGCGGTTGCTACTCAGCCGGCTTGAGTTGCTCCAGCCGGTAGCCGTAGTTGTACACAGGGGTAAGCTTGAAGCCATTTTCCGGGCGCAGATTCAGCTTGGTGCGAATCCTCGAGACGTGGGTGTCCATTGTACGGGACGGCACGTCGATCGCTCGGCCCCAGACAGCTTCCAGGATGTGGCCGCGCGAGAGCAATCGGCCCAGGTTCTGGAACAGGAACAACGCCAGGTCGAACTCCTTCTGGGTGAGTTCCACGGTCTTTTCGGCAACCGTCAGTGCCTGGCTGCGCAGGTCGAAATGGTAGGGTGCCAGTGTCAGTGTCTCGGCAGACTTCTGCGGGTAGGCGCGGCGCAGCAGCGCTCCCACGCGAGCCAGGAGTTCCGCGCGGCCGACCGGCTTTTTCATGTAGTCGTCTGCACCTTGCGACAGGGCGGAGACGATGTCGGTCTCGGTGTCACGATTGGTCACGAACATGACCGGAACCGGTGCGGTCACATGGGCACGGATCCAGCGCAGCACGTCCTCTCCGGACAGGTCGGGGACTTGCCAGTCGAGCAGGAAAAGGTCGTAGCTTTCGCGCGACGCCTCATGGGTGAGCGCCCTGCCGCTGGCAAAGGCGTAGCAGTCGTGCCCGGCATCTTTCAGGTAGGAGACGATGAGGGCGGACTGTTCCGGATCGTCTTCGAGGATGGCGATGCGCATGGATGGCAGTGTTTGCGGGTGATATCCCGGCCTGGTTCACGGGCGTCTCGTCAGCAAGGCGCCGCGCGGAACGTCAAAGATTGTCAAACCAAAGGCGGAAATTTACCCGATTCCGCGGCCTTTCACCGGCACTGTCGAACGGCCATGGGTTAGGGACAACGCGCATGCGTCGCAAATGCGTCCTTTGCTACACTCGTTTTCCGCAATGCTTGGACTGGTCTCCGCTTGTTTCGGGGCGTTTGGCGCGCTCTTGCGGCCGGCTTTTGTCGAGGTTCGCCCTTCCCCCAACTTCTTTATTGGAGATGCCATGAATTTCCCGTACGGCCGCGCGCTTGGCGCTGCCTTGGTCGCCGTGGGCCTGATCGTCCCGCAAGTTGCTTCGGCACAGCAGGACACCAAAATCAAATTCACTCTTGACTGGCGCTTCGAGGGGCCCTCGGCGCTCTTCCTGATGGCGCATTCCAAGGGCTATTTCAAGCAGGAAAAGCTCGACGTGACCATCGACTCCGGCAACGGCTCCGGCTCGTCGGTATCGCGGGTCGCGACCGGTGCCTATGAAATGGGATTCGCCGACATCTCCGCCTTGATCGAGTTCATCGGCAACAATCCCGCGGCGCAGTCCAAGCCGCAGGCGATCTTCATGGTCTATGAATCGACCCCGGCGGCCGTGCTGGCCTTGAAGAAGAGCGGCATCAAGACGCCTGCGGACCTGGTCGGCAAGACCCTCGGCGCGCCTGTGTTCGACGCCGGGCGCAAGGCCTTCCCGGTGCTAGCACGCGCGAATCGCATCGATCCTGCCAAGGTGCAGTGGAAGTCCATGGATCCTCCCTTGCGCGAGACCATGCTGCAGCGGGGTGAAGTCGACGCGATCACCGGGTTCACCTTCACGAGTTACCTGGGCCTGGTGGCGCGCGGTGTCAAGGAGGAAGACATCGTCATGTTCAAGTTCAATGACTTCGGTGCCGAGCTCTACGGCAACGCCGTCATCGCGAGCCCGCGTTTCCTGGCCGAGAATCCGGAAGCCGTGCGTGGTTTCCTGCGCGCGGTGACGCGTTCGATCAAGGATGTACTGGCCAACCCGGAAGCGTCGATTGCAGTCGTCAAGCAACGAGATCCGCTGATCACCGAAGCGACCGAACTGAAGCGCCTGAAAATGGCCTTGGAGTTCGTCGATACACCGGTGGCGCGTCGCGATGGACTGGGGGTGATCAACAAGGCCCGCTTCGACAACACCATCGACCGCGTGGTCAGCGCGTTCGGCATCAAGCAGCAGGTAAGCCCGGACGGCATCTTCAATTCGTCGTTCCTGCCGTCGGCGGCACAGCGGCGTCTTTAAAGTCTGCCCTTGGCTGGCCGGCGCGCTGCGCTGGCCAGCACGGGGTTCCCGCAGGAATGGCGCGGGCGGCGAGCTGCCCGGTGGCCGGCATGCGTGGTCCGGCAAACCCGACCACGCCGGACATGCGAGGGGTTCCTCGCTTAGCGCGCCAGGCGGGGTTCGGCAACCGTTCCGGCCAGGCGCACCGTGGTGCGTCCACGCGAACCGGCTGCACCCAGTTCGAGGTTGGCCGAACCCGACAAGCTCCGGTCGGGACCAACATCGACGGCCCCGACCAGGTTGAGAATCCCGGCCGATCCACGCAGGGAACGCAGTTGCAATCTGCCCCCGGAAGCATTGAGTGCGCCGGTCAATTCCGGCATGCGGGTCTGTCCGGCCGGATCGGCGCCCTGGACAAGCCGGGCCAGGTCATAGCCCTTGATGACCGCCCGCGACACCAGGAAGCTGCCGTCAACCTGCGGCGTATCAAAAAGCCGCGGCAAGGCATCCGCTGCCAGGCTGAAGTTGAACTTGCCCTCGACCGCGCCGGCCAGCGGACTCGCGCCGTAGATCGCCGCACCCAGGGCCTCGGCCTCCACGCCGCCCAGTTCAACCGCTCCGCTCAGTTTCCAGCCTCCGCTCCAGCCGAGGTTGGCCGTTCCGCGCAGGTTGCCGCCGCCCAGCGTGGCGACGAACTCCTCGAAGCGAATGCCTTCCGCGTTTGCCAAGCCTTTGGCGCGCAGGCTGTCCCACGCAGCCTTGGGGCCGATGGGCCAGGTCACGCCGCGGGAGTCAAAGTCGACCGACCAGCCCTTGTCCTCGGGAGCAAGCAGCACCTGCGCCTTGCCGTCGGGCAGGGCGAGAGTGACCTGCTTGACCGTGCCGTTGGCGTTCAGGCTGGCGGTCGCATCGAACTTGGGCACGGGAACGGCCGTGCCACTGACGTTCACTCCAAGCGCGCGCACGCGCTGCACGGTCAGCGACAGGCCGGCGGACTTGGACGGCTCGGTCGCGAGCATGACCGCGAGGCGCTGCGCCTGCCCCGCGTCGAGCGACATTCCCGTGACATCCGCGCTTTTCCAGATTTTTTCGCCCGACAGTAGCGACGCTGTCTCCGGAATCGCCACGACCTGCGGCAGCTTGATGTCGCCTATGGATACATTGGTCAGCTTCAGCTGCGCCGGGAAGTGGCTGAACTTGGCGTCGGCCACCGTAACGGCAGTTCCGAAGCGCGCGGTCAGTGCCTTTTCGATGGCAGGCTTGTCGGCACCGGCCGTGAAAACGAATGCCGCCGCTCCGCCCAACACCAGCACCAGGACGCCGGCGATGATCTTGCCCGCCGGCAGACTCCCGCCGCTGTCTGCTTTGCTCTCGCGCGCCAGACGCTTGGCCTCTTTCTCGGCCTCCTTGCGCGCGCGTGCTTCTTCCTTGGCGCGCTCCTTGGCGAGCTTTTCCCGTTCCTTTTCCTTGGCCTTGTCAGGTACAGGCGCCGGCGCGACTTCGGGTTCCGCGAGATCGTCCTGAACCGGGACCGAAGTGTTGGCAGCGCCGGATTCCAGCGCGGCCATGTTCGCAAAGGCACCCATCGGTGCCGGACGCGGCTCGTCGGCGGGCGCCGGCGTATTGAAGTCCGGCATGCCACCCGGCGCGGGGGAGGCGGCCTCGAGGTGTGGAGACAAGGCCGCGGTATAGCGTGCGGCTTCTTCGTCGGCCTGACGACGGGCGAGCGCGGCTTGCGCCTCGCGCTCGCGCGCCTCGGCAGCCTCTCGTGCCTGACGCTCGGCGTCCGCTGCCGCCTTGCGCTGCGCTTCCTCGCGGGCCTTCTCTTCGGCGAGTCGACGCCGGAGCGCTTCTTCTTCCTGGCGCGCGCGTTCGCGCGCCTCGGCCTGCTGGCGCGCCTTGGCCTCGGCTTCCAGGCGCGCACGTTCCTGAGCCTCGGCCTGCTCGCGTGCGGCCCGCTCGGCATCTTCGCGGGCTTTCAGCTCGGCTTCCTGCCGTGAACGCTCTCGAGCGGCCGCGTGCTCGCGAGCTTGTCGCTCGGCAAGTTCCTGCGCGCGGCGCATCGCTTCCTCGCGGGCCTTGCGTTCGGCTTCTTCCCGGGCTTTACGCTCGGCTTCCTCACGGGCCTTGCGTTCGGCTTCCTCGCGGGCTTTGCGCTCGGCTTCCTCACGGGCCTTGCGTTCGGCTTCCTCGCGGGCTTTACGCTCGGCTTCCTCTCGGGCCTTGCGTTCGGCTTCTTCGCGGGCCTTGCGCTCGGCTTCCTCTCGGGCCTTGCGTTCGGCTTCTTCGCGGGCTTTGCGTTCGGCTTCCTCGCGGGCTTTGCGCTCGGCTTCTTCGCGGGCTTTGCGCTCGGCTTCCTCACGGGCCTTGCGCTCGGCCTCCTCGCGGGCCTTGCGTTCGGCTTCTTCGCGGGCTTTGCGCTCGGCTTCCTCACGGGCCTTGCGTTCGGCTTCTTCGCGGGCTTTGCGCTCGGCTTCGTCACGGGCCTAGCGTTCGGCAACGTCACGGGCATTCCGCTCGGCTTCGTCGCGGGCGTTGCGCTCGGCTTCCTCTCGGGCCTTGCGCTCGGCCTCCTCGCGGGCCTTGCGTTCGGCATCCTCGCGGGCCTTGCGCTCGGCTTCCTCGCGGGCTTTGCGCTCGGCTTCCTCCCGGGCCTTGCGTTCGGCTTCTTCGCGGGCTTTGCGTTCGGCTTCCTCGCGGGCTTTGCGCTCGGCTTCTTCGCGGGCTTTGCGCTCGGCTTCCTCACGGG
>JAEUOR010000064.1 GCA_016790635.1 Burkholderiales bacterium | reverse complement strand
TCGTCCAGCAGCAGCACGTTGCCGCCCTTGAGCAGGGTCTTGGCCAGGTGCAGGCGCCCGCGTTCGCCGCCGGACAGATTGCCGACCACCTTCTGCTGGTCGCCGCCCTTGAAGTTGAAGCGCCCCAGGTAGGCGCGCGAGGGCATCTCGAACTTGCCGACCGTCAGGATGTCGGCGCCGCCCGAGACATCCTCGAAGACGGTCTTCTTGTTCTCCAGGTCCTCGCGGGTCTGCTCGACCACTGCGAGTTTGACGGTCGGGCCCAGCACTACCTCGCCCGAGTCCGGCTTTTCGCGGCCGGAGATCATCTTGAAAAGCGTCGACTTGCCCGCGCCGTTGGGGCCGATGATGCCGACGATCGCGCCGGCCGGCACGGTGAAGGAGAGTTTGTCGATGAGCAGCCGGTCACCGAAGGCCTTGCTGACCTCCTTGAATTCGATGACCTTGTCGCCCAGGCGTTCGCCGACCGGAATGAAGATCTCGGAAGTCTCGTTCCGCTTCTGGTACTCGTAGGAGGACAGTTCCTCGAAGCGCGCAATGCGTGCCTTGCTCTTGGCCTGGCGCGCCTTGGGGTTCTGGCGCACCCATTCCAGTTCCTTCTTGAGCGCTTTTTGCCGTGCGGACTCGCTCGATTCCTCGCGCCGCAGGCGCTCTTCCTTCTGCTGCAGCCAGGAGCTGTAGTTGCCCTTCCAGGGGATGCCGTGGCCGCGATCGAGTTCCAGTATCCACTCGGCAGCGTTGTCCAGGAAGTAGCGGTCGTGGGTGATGCCGACGACGGTACCCGGAAACTTTTTCAGGAACTGCTCCAGCCAGTCGACCGATTCGGCGTCCAGGTGGTTGGTCGGCTCGTCCAAGAGCAGCATGTCGGGCTTGGACAGCAGCAGGCGACACAGGGCCACGCGGCGCTTCTCGCCGCCCGAAAGGTTGCCGATGACCGCATCCCAGGGCGGCAGGCGCAGCGCGTCGGCGGCAATCTCCAGTTGCAGGTCGGTGTTGCCGCCCTCGCCCTCGGTCGCGATGATGGCCTCGAGTTCGGCTTGCTCGGCGGCCAGCTTGTCGAAATCGGCGTCCGGTTCCGCATAGGCGGCGTAGACCTCGTCCAGGCGCTTCTTGGCGGCTAGCACGCCGCCCAGGCCGCCTTCGACCGCCTGGCGCACGGTCTCGCCGGGTTCTAGTTGCGGTTCCTGCGGCAGGTAGCCAATCTTGAGGTTGGGCATCGGCGTCGCCTCGCCGATGATGTCGCGGTCGATGCCGGCCATGATCTTGAGTAGCGTCGACTTGCCGGCGCCGTTCAAGCCCAAAACGCCGATCTTGGCGCCCGGAAAGAACGACAGCGAGATGTCCTTCAGAATCTGGCGCTTCGGCGGGACGATCTTGCCGACGCGGTTCATCGTGTATACGTATTGAGCCATCGATTCGTTCGCGTGTTTCGAAAGAGGCGAGACTTTACAGCAAGCGTCCTTGCGCGGCGCTCGCGCTATGCTTGCAGCTGATGGTGGAAAGAAGGATCGCGATTCACCCCGAAGCAGGTGGCGCGAACCCGAAGCGACATCGCCGGCGAAGAAACCCAGGCCCTCCCCCTCGAAGCCGCAAGGATCCTCATGAACCCGTTTTCCCTGCATGACCAGGTCGCGCTTGTCACCGGTGCTTCACGCGGGCTCGGTCGCGCCATGGCAGCCTCGCTCGCCCAGGCCGGTGCCCATGTCGCCGTCAATGCGCGCGATGCAACCGCGGTCGAATCGGTCGCGCAGTCGCTGCGGAATGCGGGTGGCAGCGCCGAGGCGCTCGCCTTCGACGTCGCCGACGAGGGTGCACAGACCGCGGCATTGCGTGACCTGGCAGCGCGACACGGGCGCCTGGACCTCGTCGTCGCCAATGCCGGTGTGCAGCATCGCCGCGCACTGATCGCCGACAAAGTGGCGGCCAGGTCTGCTCGCGCGCGGCTCGTCGCGAAGGCCGTCAACTGGCGCTTCACCCTCCCGATCACCGAGCGCGCCGATGCGCCGGCGGCCCGGCGACCGACCAGATAACAATCCACGGCGGTGCGGCTGGGCACACCTTGATGCCAGGCGCGGAACGCGGCCAGCGAAGCCTCGTCCGGCCATGATGGGTCTGTAGGGGAGCCCGACGGGGCTGCCCGGGCCGGAGCGACTTGGCGCCAAGTCGCTGAGCTACCGTACCGTCATGGCGCTCGATTCGAACAAGCGGGACGAGCCGGATGCCCAAGTTGGCGGTCAAGCTGACGCCGACGCCGCGCACCGCGCTGTTGGCGATCCTTCAGGCTGACGCGTGTAGAGGGCATCGGTCACGTCGGCGGCCTTACCGGCGATTCGCGAGTGGCTTGTTTCAGCGAGTTGGTTGGTATCGGGCAAGAAAGGTTTCGACAATGCTGCCGATCGTCTTGCGGACGACACTTGGGTTGCTTTCGTACTTCGGGATCAGCAATCGCGGCATCAGGAACGCCTCGCTCAACATGCCGATGAACTCGGCTCTCGCAAGTGGCACGTTTGCGATATTCAACTTCTGGTCTCGGACGCGGGCGCGCAGCCACTCATCGGTGACGTCCGAGAACATGGCCCGGTCCTTCAAAAGGCGCTCACCTGCTTCGGGCAACTCGTTGACTTGGCCGATGATCATCCGCATCGTTGCGACGAGGTCCGGGTCCGAAACCGCCGCGAGATAGTTGCGCCCGATGGCGTTGAGTCCGCCCTCCACGTCTTCCGGTACGGCAAGCGATTTCCAGCGCTCGAAGAGTCGCGCGCAGACATGGTCCAACGTGGCAAGAAAGAGCTCCTCCTTGCTCGGAAAATGCTTGTAGAGCGTGGCGTAGGAGACGCCCGCTCGGTCTCCGATCGAGTCCATCCGCGTCGCCTGGTAGCCGTTGGCCAGGAACGCCTCGATCGAGGCTTTGAGGATGACCCGCCGCTTCTCGTTGCTGATGCGCTGCTGATGCGGCTGGATACTGCGGCTCTTGACGGCAGCGGTGTCGTCCAGTTGACCAGATCGTGCTCGGGGCATGGTCTATCGCGAGAGCTATGACACGATGAGTCTACTGGCAGGCTCTTCGGTCAGCTCGGGAGCGTTTACTGCTGTATCGGAAAACGGTCGAGCAGGTCCTCGTAGACCTTCTGCTCCCTGGGCAGTGAACGGGCGAACTCGGCACGAGGCTGGGCTGACGGAATCGCACCCATCCGGTCGAGCGTCTTGCGGAACTCCTCGTTGGCCACGGCCTTGCGCACCGCCGCGTCCACGCTCTCGGCTACCGCCTTGGAAGCGCCCGTCGGAAGGAACAGCGCCATCCAAGTGGGGTAGATGTCCTTCAAGCCCTGTTCCTGGAAGGTCGCAACTTCGGACAGTTGCGGTACGCGCCCCGCCTCGGTGGCCACACCGATGATGCGCAGCCCCCCCGTCTTGTGGTGCTGGAGGGCGGATGCCACAGATGCCCAGCCAATGGTGACGTGCCCGCCACGAACGTCTGTGACGAGCGGCCCGGTGCCGCGGTACGGGATCTGGACTGCGTTGTCGATGCGGGCCTCCGCCGCGAGCTTGCGGTTGAGGGCGCTGCCCACCGTCTCGCCGGCGCCGAACGAGCAAGGCGCCCCACTCTTTGTCTTGCAGTAATCGAAAAACTGCTTCATGTCGCGTGCCGGAACACTAGGATGCACGGCCAGCAGGATGGGTAGGCTCGCTACCAACGAAGCCGGCTGCAACGATGCCATCGGATCGATGCCCTTGTACAGGCGCGACAGCGTGAGGATGGCAGCGTTCTGTACCAGCATTACATGCCCGTCGCGTGATGCCTGAATCACTCGGTTGGTGCCGAGCAGTGATTGCGCCCCACCGACGTTTTCGACGATGACGCTCTGGCCCCATTGCGCCTGCAGATGCGGCGCCAGCGCCCGGGCCATTGCGTCCATGCCTCCACCGGCCGCGTACGGCACTAGCAACGTCACCGTCTTGGTCGGAAACGGCGCGGCGGCGCGAACTGCGCCCGGATGGAAGGTGGTGGTGACCGCCAGCAACGACATGGCCAAGAGGCCGATGCAACGACGGATCGATCGACTGAGTCTGTATATCGACATTTCAACTCCTTGCGAATAAAGGGTTTCTCGTTCTCAGCGGCCAGCTAGCAGGCCGCGCAGCCAGGTCTTGAGGGTTGCCCAGAGGAGGGCGAACGAGGAGATCTCCTTCGGCAGGCTCGGCGTCGGCGGCTGTGGCTGCGCTGCCGCGACGCCCGAGGTCGGCGCCGGCTGCTGCGCCTGACGCTGCTCAAGCGTTGCCTGCAAATTGGCCGCGAACTGCTTGACGAGTTCCGCCGAAACGGCCTGGATGACGCCGACACCTCGGCCGTACTGCGCGATCTGCCCGGCGAGTTGCACGCTGGTCCTTACAGTGACGTCGACGCACGCCTCCTTGGCGGCCGCCTCGAGAACGCTGGTGCTGGTTGCCGAGCCGCGATTGCGCGTCTCGTTCCAGCTCGCCTTGACGACCGCTCGGTGCGCCAAGTCGTCGACCGACTCGACGTGCAGCTTGCCGGCGAACTCCATCGCCATCGGCCCGAGGCGCACCCGGATCGTCCCCTTGTGGGTCGTCGAGTCCAAGGTCTCGGTCAAGTTCGCGCCTGGCAGACACTCGACAACGAGCGGAATGTCGAGCAGACCGGCCCAGGCATTCGCGAGCGGCACGCCGACGACGAAGCGGTTTTCGAGTTCCATCAGTTCCGTCCTCTGGCAAGGAATTCGGCAACTGCCTGCGCGTACGCCGCGGGCGCGTCGCAGCAGGCCAGGTGGCGTGCGGCAGGAACTTCGGCCATCACGGCGCCGGCAATGCCCGCTGCGAGCCGTCGGCTCTCCGCCTTCGGCACGCTCAGGTCGGTCTCGGCATCGAGAACGAGTGTGCGCGCGCCGATGCGCGGCAGGAACGGTGCGATGTCGTCGCGGCCGATCGCGCGCAGCGTCTGCAGGTAGTTCTCCTTGGAGACGGCGGCGATCTGCTGCGCGATGCGTTCGCGCTCGTTCCATGCCGTGCCTGACGCGAGCGTCTGTTCGACGTAAGCCCTTGCGAAGCCAGCCATCGGGGCACGCCCGAGCATCTGTTCGACGCCAGCGATGCGCTGCTCCGCGCGCGGGCCGGCCATACTGACGTAGCTGCTGCTGAGCACCAGCGAAGCCACGCGCGGCCCGGCCGCCGCGGCGAGCCGGGCCGCAGTGAGCCCACCCATCGAGATGCCGACCAGGGAAAAGCGGTCGACGTTCAGCGACTCAAGAACGGCCAGCACGTCGGCGGCCACCGCATCGGGCAGATACCCGCCGCGGTTCGTCGACGCACCATGACCTCGCGCATCGATCGCGATGACCCTGAACCGTTTCGCCCACTGCGCAGCAACGATCGACCAGAGCTCACGCGAAGTGCCCAGGCTGTGCAGCAGGACCAGTGCTGGGCCGGCACCAAAATCGTTGAAGGCCACCTCCTCGTCGCCGACGATGATGTGCCCGGTCGGCTGCACAGGAGGGCCGGCGAAAGGTCTCGCGCGCGCGACGAGAGAAGCCGCAGTCAGATCTGCAGCAAGTGCCGAGAGCGCCTCGGAGTCGGGTGCGCCCGGCTCGTCGCGAAGAAAGCGCTTCACGCCGGCCAGAGCGTCCGGTGAACGGCTGTTCATCGTCCGGATGAAGGCGTCGGCGGCGGCGTCGAGTGCGTCCGGGGCCACCACCTCGCTGATGAGCCCCGCGCTCAAGGCCTCTTGCGCATCGATGGGCTGCATCGAAAGCACCAGCCGCCCGATCGTTTGGCGCTGGACCCGGCGGGCCAACGCAGACATGAGCAGGCCCGGCGCGAACTGCTTGTCGAGTTCAGGCGCGTCGAAGCATGCATCGGCCGCGGCCACCGCATGGTCACAGCTTGCGACGACCGCGGTGCCGAGGCCCGAGGCCAGACCCTGGACGAAGCACGTCACGGGTACCGGTGCCGAGCGAATCGCGTCATAGAGCCCAAGGATGGGTCCAACACCCTGCGTCCTGAGCCACTCGTAAGGATCGTGACCCGCCGGTGCGGCCGGCGGCGGCCCCGCGACGCGGCCCGCGCAGAAGATCGATCCCGCGGCGCGCAGAACGATCGCTGCCGTGCCTTGCGGAGGTGACCGAAAGCAACGAGTCAACTCCAAAACCATCGCGTCGCTGATCTCGTTGCGCTCGCCGTTGGCCAGCGTGACTACGAGAACCTGCCCGACCGTCGTGTTGATCACGCCCTCAGCCAATTGGGGTCTCCTAGCGCGCTGCGCACGAGCCGGCGCCGGGCTCGTGCTGGATGATCGCGCCTTGGTTCTTCAGCACGCGCAACTGCTGCGGGGAGGTGCCGAGCAGGCCGGCCAGCACCGCGTCCGTGTCCTCGCCGAGATGGGCCGGGTAGCCTGCTGCTGCCGGGCCGAGCTTGAGTGGATCACCGGGAACACGGACGATCGACCCCGCGGCACTGGTCATCTCGAGCACCATGTCGCGGTGGGCCACCTGTTCGGCTGCGAGCGCCTTGTCGAGCGAGTTGACGAGTCCGCAGGGGATCGAGGCCTTGCGCAATCCTTCGAGCCAGGTCAATGCGGGCGCACTCGCGAAGCGCGCTTCAATGGTTTCCCACAGCGCCTCGCGGTGGGCCAGCCGCGCGTGGGCGTCCTTGAAGCGCGGGTCGCTGGCGAGCTCGGGCACTTCGAGCACACGGCACAGGTCCGCCCACATGCGCTCCGTGTTGGCCGTGACGACGAGCGAGACGCCGTCGCCGCAGGTGAAGGCGCGGTAGGTGGGGATCGAATCGTGGCCCCGCCCCTGCGGCCCTGGAACCTTGCCGGACTGCAGGTAGTACGCGCCCTGGTAGCAGAGCATCGCGACCTGCGCATCGAGCATGGCGATGTCGATGAAGCGCCCCTGGCCCGTGCGCTGCCGCTCGTGCAGGGCGCCGAGAATGCCAATCACAGCGTAGAGACCGGCAGTCAGGTCGCCGATCGGTATGCCGGCACGAACCGGCGGCGCGCCGATTTCGCCCGTCAGGCTCATGCCGCCCGACATCGCCTGAACGATCAGGTCGTAGGCGGGGAGGTCACGATCCGGGCCGGTCTGCCCGAAGCCGCTGATGCTGCAGTACACGAGACGCGGATCGCGTCCGCGCAGTTCGCTCTCGCCCAGGCCAAGCCGCGCGGTGACCCCGGGCCGGTTGTTCTCGATGAAGACGTCGCACTTGGACGCCAGCTCGCGGACAAGCTCGACGCCTTGCGGTGTCTTCAGATCGACGCAGACATTCTTCTTGTTCCTGTTGACACTCAGGTAGTAGGCGCTGTCGCCTTCGACGAAGTTCGGAGGTACGGTGCGTGAAAGCTCGCCGCCGGGAGCCTCGATCTTGATGACCTCGGCGCCGAGATCGCCGAGGATCTGCGTGCCGAAGGGTCCGGACAGAAACTGCGTCAGGTCGAGGACGCGAATACCCTGCAACGGGCCGCGTGGAGTGTCGGCAGCAGACATGGCAAGATCCCGGTTCAAGTAGAGGCGTACGCGCCTGCGGCGAAGATCTGTTCAAAGACCATCTCGGGCAGCACGGGGGTTTGGTCGAAACGCACCGTCCACTCCGAAAGCGCGTCCTCGATCGCCGACACGATTGCCGCCGAAGCGGGGATCGTCCCGCCCTCGCCTGCGCCTTTGACGCCGAGCGGGTTGTTCGGCGAGGGCGACACGAGATGGGCTAGTTCGATCTTCGGCGGCATGTCGTGTGCCGTAGGCAATGCGAACTCGCCGAGGTTCGTCGCCAGCGGCTGCCCGTTGGCGTCGTACGCGTGCTTCTCCAGCAGCGTGTTGCCCACGCCGTGCAGGATGCCGCCGAGCACCTGGCCGTCGACGAGCTTCGGGTTGACGAGGTTGCCGCAGTCGTGGGCGACGCCGTAGCGCACGACGCGGACATGCCCCGTGCCGATGTCGACCTCGACCTCGGCGAACGCCGAGCCGTTGCTGTAGGTCGACGCCTTCGGCGTGAAGTAGTGGGTCACCGTCATGCCCGGGTCGATCCATGGCGGCATCGTGAAGCCGGGGATCCCGTACGACGCGCGGGCGACCTGCCCGAAAGGCACGGCCGTCTCGGGCTTCGTGCGGCTGCGGGCGTGGCCGTCCACTAGCACGATGTCGTCGGCGTCGACTTGCAGCAGCGACGCCGCGAGCTTGCGGATGCGCTCGGCCAGCTTGCCCGCGGCTTCGTGCACCGCATTGCCGGCGTTGACCGTGATGCGGCTGGCAAAGGTTCCGATACCCATCGCGAGGCGCTGCGTGTCACCGACCACGACCGAGATCGACTCGAACGGGATGTGCAGGCGGTCGGCCGCGATCTGGGCAAAGATCGTCTTCATCCCTTGCCCCTGGGCGCCGGCGCCGCCGACGTTGAGCGAGATGCGGCCGTCGTTCTGCAGCGTGATCTCGGCGCCTTCATAGGGCCCGAGGCCACAGCCCTCGACAAAATTGGCAAAGCCGATCCCGATGTACCGACCGTTGCGCTTGGCCTCGGCTTGGCGGGCGCGGAAATCGTCCAGGCCTGCCAGCGCCACGGCCTTGGCCTGCGTGGCCGGGTAGTCGCCGCTGTCGTAGACCATCGACGAGTTGTCGCGAAAGATCAGGCCGGTTGCATACGGCATCTGCTCGGGCTGCACGAAGTTTCGGCGGCGCAGCTCGAGGCGGTCGATGCCGAGTTGATCGGCGGCTGCGTCCAGCAGCCGCTCCATGGCGAATGCGGCCTTGGGCCGGCCGGCGCCGCGCACCGGCGTGGTCGGCACCTTGTTCGTGTAGGCGACGCTCAGCTCGACTTGGAATGCCGGTACGACGTACGGCCCGAGCATCGATGTCACGGCGATGACCGGCAAGACCAGCCCCCAGGGCAGGTAGGCGCCGTTGTCGTGCAAGACCGTGCCGCGAATGCCGAGGATCTTGCCTTGGCCATCAAGCGCCATCTCGAGCGACCAGACTTGATCGCGCTCCTGCGTCGCGCACAGGAAGTGTTCGCGCCGGTCCTCAGTCCACTTCACCGGCCTGCGCATCGCGAGCGCCGCGCAGGCGACGAGGAATTCCTCGGGATAGGGCATGCCCTTGGGCCCGAAGGCTCCTCCCACGTCGGGCATGACAACGCGGATCTTCGCTTCGTCGTAGGACAGGGCCTCAGCCAGCAGGCGACGCTCCATGTGGGGCGCCTGCCCGGCATTCCAGACCGTGAGCTCGCCCGTGTTGGGATCGAGTTCGGCGAGAACCGCGCGACACTCGATCGGATGAGCGGTCCCGCGGTGATGGAACAGCTCGCGGCGAACGACGTGTGTCGCTTTGGCGAATGCCGCATCGGCGTCGCCGACCTTGAACGGCATGCGTGCGATGAGATTCGACGGTACGTCGGAATGGGTCCTGGGCGCGCCGGCATCGAGCGCGGTGCGCAGGTCGCAGGTGACCGGGAGCTCCTCGTAGTCGACCGCAACCTGATTGGCCGCGTCCTCGGCGATCGCCCGGCTCGAAGCAAACACCACGGCGACTGCCTCGCCGACGAAACGCACTTCGTCGCGGGCGAGGATGCACCACAGGCGCGGGTTGTTCAGCATCTGCGACGGCGTGGCGAACGGCAGTGGGCCCCGTGCGGCGGCCGGCAGGTCGTCGTTAGTCCACACAGCGTGGACACCGGTCACCTGCAGCGCGGTGGCGGCATCGATGCTTCGGATTCGTGCATGGGCGTGCGGCGAACGCACGAAGCAGCAGTGCAGCGTTGCCGGCAGATGGATGTCGTCAACGAATCGACCTTCGCCACGCAGCAGCGCAGGGTCTTCGGTGCGCAGGACGGGCCGGCCGACGAAGGCTCCGGACGCACCGTCCGCGGGGGGCTCTGGGGCGGCCGACGCGGCTCCGTGCAGCGGTGCACCACGCAGGCGCGCGGCGGCGAGCAAGGCGGCGTCGATGATGGGCTGGTACCCGGTGCAGCGGCACAGGTTGCCGCTGATGCGGTCGCGAACCTCGTCCTCGGAAGGATCCGGACACTCGCGCAACAGCTCGGTGAGCGTCGTCAACATGCCCGGCGTGCAGAAGCCGCATTGCAGGGCATGCTTCTCGCGAAAGGCCTGCTGCAAGGCGCCGAGGGTGCCGTCCGCGTCGGCAAGGCCTTCGATCGTGGTGACGTGACAACCTTCGACCTGTGCGCCGAGCTGCAGGCAGGACCGGACCGCCTTGCCGTCGACGAGGACCGTGCAGGCGCCGCAGACGCCGTGCTCGCAGCCGACGTGCGTTCCCGTGCGCCCGAGCCCGTTCCGCAGCAGGTCGGCAAGCGAGGTGCGCGAGTCCGTCTCACTGCGCACCGGCTCGCCGTTCAGCGTAAAGCCGACGACTTTGCAATCGGCGCCTGCCTGCATCAGCAAGTCGTTCACGACGGTCTCCCCGGATCGGCGGCGCGAGCCAACGCACGATGCAGCGCGCGCGCGACCAAAGTGCCAGCCAGGTGCCGGCGATACGCCTTGCTCGCGCTGGTGTCCTCGATCGCGTCGACTCTGCGGGCGATTTCGGACGCGGTGTTGACCGCGTTCTCGACAGGCCGCTGTCCGATCAGGCTGGACAGGTCAAGCCGCGCCGGAACGCCGCCGACGCCGCACAGGACCGTCGCGACGCGGTCGATCAAGCCACCGGCGTCAATGCTGACCATGACGCCGGCGCCGACGATCGCGAAGTCACCGCGGCGGCGAGCGAACTCCTCGAACGCGAAGCCGTGCCCCCGTTTCCAGGTGCGCAGGCGGATCTCGGTCACCATCTCGTCAGGCGCAAGCGCCGTCGTCATGAAGCCGAGCGCGAATTCTTCGAACGGAATCGTTCGCCGACCACGAGGGCCTTCGGCGACGATCGACGCGTCGAGCAGCGAGGCCAGGGCCGGCTGCTCGGATGCAGGGTCCAGATTGCAGACGCTGCCAACGAAGGTGCCACGGTGGCGTGTTTGAATGTGCCCCACCTGTGCAAGTGCCTCGGCGACGATCGGTGCGTGTTCTGCTATGAGCGGCGAGACCTCGAGCTCGCGTTGGCGAACGAGCGCACCGACGATGAGTTGCTCGCCGTCGAACGAGAACCGGTCCAGACCGGCAATCGCGTTCAGGTCCACCAGGTGATCGACGAAGGCGTATCGCATTGCCAGCATCGGCATCAGGGTCTGGCCGCCGGCGAGAACGCGCGCGTTGTCCAGCGTCGAGAGCAGGTGCACCGCTTCGGCCGTGCTGGTGGGCCGGTGCAGAGTGTAGGGTGCGGGCTTCATACGCTCTCGGTTCCCAGGATGTGGATGCAGCAGGCGGCATGGTCGAAGCCGTAGGTGCCGCCTCCGGTGATGTGAGCCAAGCCGATGCGGGGCGTGCGGCCATCGCGCGACACCTGGCGTGCGTCGCAACGCCCTTGAAGCTGGCGCGTGATCTCGACGAGCTGCGCGGTGCCCGATGCGCCGACAGGGTGACCGCGACAGAGCAAGCCGCCCGACGGGTTGAACGGAGTGCGGCCACCGAGCGACGTTGTGCCGTTGCGCAGCAGCCCGATGCCTTCGCCGTGCGCAGCAAAGCCGAGCGCTTCGTAGTACAGAAGTTCGGCGATCGTGAACGCGTCGTGGCATTCGACGACGTCGATGTCCTCGGGACCCAGACCACATGCCTCATAGGTCTCGCGGGCGCAGCGGACGGTCACCTCCGGACTCGTCATGTCGCGGTCGCCTTGCATGTAGCGGCCCGACGTCAGATGCGACGCCAGCACCTTGACCTTCGGCCCAGGACCGCCGAGCTTGGAGCCCGCAGCGGCCAGGACGACAGCAGCCGCGCCGTCGCCGATCGGGCAGCATTGCTGCACAGTGAGCGGAGAAGCGACCGGCCGCGATCCGAGAACCTTATCGACGGTCGTCTCCTGACGGATCTGCGCATACGGGTTGAGGGCACCGTGCTTGCGCGCCTTGACTGCGATAGCGGCCAGATCGCCAGGCGCGAGATCGAAGTCGTGCATGTAGCGCTGTGCACGCATGGCATACAGCGCCGGCATCGTCAAGCCGTTCGAGGCTTCGACGTCGTCTTCGTCAAGGGGCAGCACTCCGCCGCCAAGCCGCGTCAGCTGGTCGACGCCGACGACGACGGCGCAGTCGAAAGCACCCGCGGCGATGCCCAGCCACGCCATACGAAACGCGCTCGCCGAAGATGAGCAGGCGTTCTCGACATTGAGTGCCTCCACTCCGGTCAGCGCGCACTCTCGCGCGATTCGCTGGGCTGCGGTCGGACCGCCGAAGACGGTGCCGCAATAGAGCGCGTGCACGTCGCGCGGTAAAGCGCCTGCTTCGCCCAACGCCTCCACGACCGTCGCCGCACCGAGGCGGGCGAAGCTCGTGCTTTCATGACGTCCGAACCGGACCATTCCGGTTCCGACCACGTGAACATCACGCAAACCGGGCGTGGTCATGCACCCTCTCCTTGGGGAGCGGTCACGCACCGCGCCGTAAAGGCGTATTCGAAGCGCCCTGCCGCGCTGGACCGTACGTTGAGCTCGAGAGGCATTCCGATCGCGACGTCGCCCTCGTCGATCGCCAAGTGGCCGAAGACCCGCATTTCGCTGTCGAGGTCGACGTACCCGGCCAGGTACGGCACCTTTGCGCCGGCCGGTCCGATGTGGACGGTCGTGTAGCTGTAGAGCGTTCCATGTCGTGGCAGCGTCGCCGCCGTGAAGTGCGTATGGGCGCATCGCGGGCAGCACGTCAGCGCGGGAAAGATGAAATAGCCACACGCGGCGCATCGAGCCGCGAGCAAGTCGACCCGGTCGCCGGCCGCAATGACGCAGGAGGAATTGAGCTGGCGGTATCCATTCATCTGAATTGCCTCACGGTCGGCAGTACGACTCTCTACCCATGATGTAATGAAGATTACAGTACTGACAACAAGAGCAAGATAAGGGTTTACCCCAAGACAATGATGCCCTTCCGGCCTCGCCTGCCCGCCCCCAGGGGGCCAAATACAGCGTGGCCTGCTACTTCGAGCGCGCGATGCGTTTCGATCCGAAGGATCCGGTGGTGCGGATGGTGCATGCCTCGTACCTGCAGGGTAAGGGGCGTCATGCGGACGCACTGGCCGGAATACAGGCGGCGGGCAAGCTGGACGCCAAAGGGCCCGACTACGACTCCGCATTGGGCCTGGCGCATCTGGATGCCGGCGACCCCGACCAGGCGCTGGTGTACGCTTATCGCGCGTACCGGGCCGGCGTGACCATGCAGATGCTCAAGATCCGGCTGGTGCGAGCCGGCAAGTGGCGTGAACCTGACCCCGCATCGCCGGCGAAGAAACCCAGGCCCTCCCCCTCGAAGCCGCAAGGATCCTCATGAACCCGTTTTCCCTGCAAGGTCAGGTCGCGCTTGTCACCGGTGCTTCGCGCGGGCTCGGTCGCGCCATGGCCACCTCGCTCGCCCAGGCCGGTGCCCATGTCGCCGTCAATGCGCGCGATGAAACCGCGGTCGAATCGGTCGCGCAGTCGCTGCGGGATGCGGGTGGCAGCGCCGAGGCGCTCGCCTTCGACGTCGCCGACGAGGGCGCGCAGACATCGGCGCTGCGCGAACTGGCGGCACGGCACGGGCGCCTGGATATCGTCGTCGCCAATGCTGGCGTGCAGCATCGCCGCGCGCTGGTCGACTTTGCAACTCCCGACTTTCAGCGCGTGATCGATACCAATCTCACTGCGGTCTGGACCTTGGCACGCGAGGCGTCGCGGCTCATGATGCCTGCCCGTCGCGGGCGCATCATCGTCACGGGGTCGATCAGTGCCTTCCTGGGCCGCAAATCGATTTCGGCCTACGTTGCCAGCAAGGGCGCCGTGCACGCGCTGACGCGTCAGCTCGCGGTCGAACTCGCGCCGCACGGCATCACGGTCAACGCGATCGCTCCGGGTTTTTTCGCCACCGAGATGAACTCCGCCCTCACGAGCGATCGCGAATTTTCGGCCTGGGTCGAGCGTGCCACGCCGCTGGCACGCTGGGGCGACCCGGCCGAGATCGGCGGAGCCGCCGTCTTCCTGGCCTCTTCGGCCGCGTCCTATGTGACCGGGCACATCCTCACGGTCGACGGCGGCATGACCGCCGCCATGTGACCGACAGGCGCCGGGCGCGCTACTCGGCGCGGATGTTGTTGGCCTTGATCACCCTCGCCCAGCGTTCGGTTTCGACGCGCATCTGTTCGCCGAGGCGCTCGGGCGGCCCGCCCACCAGGCGCAGACCCGTTTCCTCCAGGCGCTTCCTGACCCGCGCGTTGGCAAGCGCATTGTTGAAGGCGGCGTTGAGGCGCTCGATGACGGGTGCCGGCGTTCCCTTCGGCACCATGAAGCCGAACCAGGGCTCGACCACGAAGCCCTTGAACCCCTCCTCCTCCATGGTCGGCACCTCGACCAGATTCCTCGATCGCTGGGCGCCGGTGACCGCGAGCGCGCGCACCTTGCCGGCCTTGATCTGCGGCAGGATCGACGGCTCGTTGTCGTTGAACATCATGATCTGGCCGCCGACGATGTCGATGATCGCCGGTCCCGAGCCCTTGTAAGGCACATGCACCATGCTGATGCCAGTGAGAAACGCGAGCCACTCCGGTGCAAGGTGGTTCGACGCGCCGACGCCCGACGAGCCGTAGGTGAGCTTGCCGGGATTGGCCTTCGCCCAGGCGACCAGGTCTTGCATGGTCCTGCCCGGAAAGCCGTGGTTCACCGTGAACACGTTCATCACGCCGCCAGTCAGGAACACCGGCGCGAAATCCTTTTGCGCGTCGAAACCCGGGCTGGCGTACAGGCTGCCGTTGATCGAGCACGTGCCGATGGTGCACTGGACCAGCGTGTAACCGTCGGCCGGCGCCTTTGCCGCCCGGGCGGTGCCGACGTTGCCACCGGCTCCGGGAACGTTCTCGATCACTACCGGCTGCGCCAGCACCTCGCCGGCGCCATCGGCCATGGCGCGCGCGACGATGTCAGGCGAGCCGGCCGGCGTAAAGGGCACGATGATCTTCACCGGCCGGTTGGGATAGCCCTGGGCATTCGCGCCCAGTGAAGCACACAGCCACAGCACTACAGCAATGATTCGCAAGATCGATCCTCCTATCGCGAAATTTCCGAGCGCCGAACTGTCGCGTCGGGCCGCGCGCGCAGGCCGGGCTGCAATTCGGTGCCAAGCCCCGGCCGTGTCATCGGGTAGGCGAAGCCGCCTTCGATGCGCGGCAGCTCGGTCACCAGTTCGGTGTACCAACCCGTGGTGTAGGCGCGGACCATTTCCTGGAAGATCGCATTGGGCGCATTGAGCGCCAGCGCCAGCGAGGCAACCAGCACCACCGGGCCAGTGCAGTCGTGCGGCGCGATCGGGCGCTGGAAGGTTTCGGCCTGCGCCGCGATCTTCTTCGCCTCGGTGAGGCCGCCGCACCATGCCAGGTCGATCATCACGAAATCGACCGCGTCCTTCTCGAGCAACTCGCGAAAGCCGTAGCGCGTGGCTAGCGTCTCGCTCGCGCATACCGGCATGCGCGACTGACGTCGGTAGTCCGCCAGCACCTGCGCATTGACCATCCTGATCGGGTCTTCCATCCAGTAGATGCCGAGATCGCGCATGGCCGCCGCGATCTCCAGCGCCGCCGGCAGGCTCCAGATCGAGTGCAGCTCACACAGGAGGTCCATGCGATCGCCGACGGCGTCGCGGATCGCCTTGAACGGCGCCACGCCCAGCGCCAGCTCGGCGCGGGTGATCGACGTGCCGCGCGTGGCCTCG
This sequence comes from Burkholderiales bacterium, assembly GCA_016790635.1. GTDB lineage: Bacteria > Pseudomonadota > Gammaproteobacteria > Burkholderiales > JAEUOS01 > JAEUOS01. Next base: position 29,624 of record JAEUOR010000064.1, on the reverse strand, counting down.
GCGAGCGGGTCGAAAGGCCAGATCTTCATCGCCGAGATGCCCATCGAGAGCAGGGAATGCGCCAGCTCCGCAGGGCGTTTCATGAACGCCACCTGGTCCTCGTAGGGGCCCTCGGCGGGCGCGTCCTGCGCCGCTGCGTCGATCAGGCGCCGCCCGCCGGCCTTGTTGTAGGTGTAGCCGGCGCAGGTGTTGTAGACGCGGATGCACTCGCGCACGGGTCCGCCCAGGAGTTGCAGGATCGACTGGCCGCTGGCCTTGCCCCACAGGTCCCACAATGCGATGTCGACCGCACTGGCGGCACGCGTCTCGGCGCTGCTGGAAGCGAACCCGAGGTAGCCACCCAGCATGTGCCGGCTGTGCGCCTCCACGTGCCGCGGGTCGCGCCCGAGGAGGTACGGCGCGATCGCCTCGTGCACATGCGCGGCGACTGCCTGAGGACCACGAAAGGTTTCGCCCAGCCCGGTCAGGCCTTCGTCGGTGATGAGCTCGACGAAGGTGATGTTGGGATAGGCGCCCAGCTGGATGGTGTCGATGGCGACCACGCGCATGGCTGGAGGTCCGGGTCAGGTTGGCCGCAGGTAACGCAGAAGCTGTCCGGGACCGCGACGCTCCATCGCCCGCAGCAACCTGTAGACCAGGAATCGCCGCGTCACGCGACCGCCCTAGAACATCACTACGCTGCGTATCGACTCGCCGGCGTGCATGAGGTCGAAGCCCTTGTTGATGTCGGCCAAGGGCATGGTGTGGGTGATCAGGTCGTCGATGTTGATCTTGCCGTCCATGTACCAGTCGACGATCTTGGGCACGTCGCTGCGGCCGCGCGCGCCGCCGAAGGCGGTGCCCTTCCACACCCGCCCGGTGACCAGCTGGAAGGGTCGCGTCTTGATCTCCTGTCCGGCACCTGCCACGCCGATGATGACCGACACGCCCCAGCCGCGATGGCAGCACTCGAGCGCCTGGCGCATCACGTCCACATTGCCGATGCACTCGAAGCTGTAGTCCGCGCCGCCGCCGGTCAGTTCCACCAGGTGGGCCACCAGATCGCCGGCGACATCCTTGGGGTTGACGAAATGGGTCATGCCGAACTTGCGCGCCAGCGCCTCGCGCTTGGTGTTCAGGTCGACGCCGATGATCATGTTGGCGCCCACCAGGCGCGCGCCCTGCACGACATTGAGTCCGATGCCGCCCAGGCCGAACACGACCACGTTGGCGCCGGCTTCCACTTTCGCGGTGTTGATCACCGCGCCGATGCCGGTGGTCACCCCGCAGCCGATGTAGCAGACCTTGTCGAAGGGCGCATCCTCGCGGATCTTGGCCAGCGCGATCTCCGGCAACACCGTGTAGTTGGCAAAGGTCGAGCAGCCCATGTAGTGATGGATCTTTTTGCCGCCGATCGAAAAGCGGCTCGTGCCGTCGGGCATCACTCCCTTGCCCTGCGTGCCGCGGATCGCGGTGCACAGGTTGGTCTTGCGCGACAGGCAGGACTTGCACTGGCGGCATTCCGGCGTATAGAGGGGAATGACGTGATCGCCCTTCTTGAGGGAACTGACGCCGGGCCCGACATCGACCACGATGCCCGCCCCTTCGTGGCCGAAGATGGCCGGGAACAGGCCTTCCGGGTCGGCGCCGGAACGGGTGAATTCATCGGTATGGCAGATGCCGGTGGCCTTGATCTCGACCAATACCTCGCCGGCCTTGGGTCCCTCGAGTTGCACGGTTTCCACCACCAGCGGCTTGCCGGCCTCGTAGGACACGGCGGCGCGAACGTCCATTCTTGCTTCTCCTTGGTCAGGCCATCAGCCGCTGGCCGCTGGCCGCGTCGAACAGGTGCGCGCGGCCCGCATCCGGCTTCAGTCGAATCGATGCGCCGGGCTTGAAGTCATGGCGCTCGCGGAACACGCTGGTCACTTCCACGCCGGCGATCTTGGTGAATACCTGGGTGTCGGCGCCGGTCGGCTCGACGACGATGACTTCGGTGGCGACGCCGTCGTTGCCGGACGCGATCTCGATGTGCTCGGGGCGAGTCCCGTACACCACCTTCTGCCCTTCCGCACCGCGGGCCCTGGCCGGCATCGGCAGGACCGCGCCACCTTCGAGTTCGACGTGCCCGGAACGCACCGTACCGGGCAGGAAATTCATCGCGGGCGAGCCGATGAAGCCGGCGACGAACTGGTTGGCCGGGTTGTCGTAGAGCTCTAGCGGCGTGCCGATCTGCTCGACGATGCCGTCGCGCATGACGACGATCTTGTCGGCCATGGTCATGGCCTCAATCTGGTCGTGGGTCACGTAGATCGAGGTGGTCTTGAGGCGCTGGTGCAGTTCCTTGATCTCGGTACGCATCGCCACGCGCAGCTTCGCATCCAGGTTGGACAAGGGCTCGTCGAACAGGAACACCTGTGGGTCACGCACGATGGCGCGGCCCATGGCGACGCGCTGGCGCTGGCCGCCGGAGAGTTGGCGCGGGTAGCGCTCCAGGAGCGGCCGCAAGCCCAGGATGTCAGCCGCCTTGCCGACCCGCTCCTCGATGGTTGCACGGTCCTTCTTGGCCAGCATGAGCGAGAACGCCATGTTGTCGCGCACGGTCATGTGCGGATAAAGCGCATAGTTCTGGAACACCATCGCGATGTCGCGTTCCTTGGGCGGCATGTCGTTGACGACCTTGCCGCCAATGCTGATCTGCCCGCCGGAGATCTCCTCCAGACCCGCGATCATGCGCAAGAGCGTCGACTTGCCGCATCCCGAGGGCCCGACCAGCACGCAAAACTCGCCGTCGGCGATGTCGACCGACACGCCCTTGATGATGTGCGTCTGGCCAAAGTATTTCTGCGTCTGCGCGATCGTCACCGATGCCATGCTGCCTCCTCCTCAATCCCTGTGTGTCACGGGGCGCGCCGTTCTTGCGTCCCGCAGCTTTGCACTTTAAACCATTGCGCGTGGGCCCAATGCTGTTCCATTCAGCGCCCGGCGCCAAGTGCAGCGCGCCCCGCGAACGCCGCACCGGTCGCCTCCTCGATGCGCAGCGCCTCGTTCCACTTGGCCATGCGTTCGGAACGCGCAAAAGAGCCGACCTTGAGCTGCCCCGCGTTCCAGCCGATCGCCAGGTGCGTGATGGTGACATCCTCGGTCTCGCCGGAGCGCGCCGACACCAGCACGGTCATGCTGGCGGCTTGCGCGGCGCTGAGCGCGGCCCGCGTTTCGGTGACCGTCCCGGCCTGGTTCAACTTGATGAGGGCGCTGTTGACCGCGCCGATCTCGGCCGCACGCGCGACACGCCCGGCGCTGGTCACGAGGTAATCGTCGCCGATGACCTGGCAGCGCGCACCGTACAGGCGCGTGAACTCGATCAGCCCCGCTTCGTCGTCCTCGGCGAGCGGATCCTCGATCGAGACGATCGGGTAGGCGTCGAGCCAGCGTCCGAGAAGCGCGATCATGCCCGCGCTGTCCAGCCGGCGCTTTTCCAGTCCCAGGGTATAGACCCCATCCCGGCCGAACTCCGACGCTGCGATGTCCAGTGATATCGCGACCTCGCGCCCGGGGGCGAAGCCGGCGTGCTCGATGGCACGCGTCAGGATCTCGAGCGCCTCCTCGTTGGCATCGAACTGCGGCCACCAGCCGCCTTCGTCGGCAACCCCGGCCACCTTGCCCGCAGCCTGCATGAGGCTCCCGGCCGCCAGATACACCTCGGCGGTCATTTCAAGTGCCCCGGCAAAGCTCAGGGCACCCACCGGCATGACCATGAAGTCCTGCAAGTCAACGCGCCGACCCGCATGCGCGCCGCCGCCGAAAATCTGGATCTCGGGCAGCGGCATGGTCACCTGGCCGCCACCGGCAACATGACGCCACAGCGGCAGGCCCGCGGACGCTGCGGCCGCATGCAAGACGGCGATGCTCGTCGCAACCAGCGCATTGCCGCCCAGGCGCGCCTTGTTGGGCGTGCCATCGAGCGCGATCAGCGCCGCGTCGATGCCGGCCTGGTCAGCGGCGTCGTGGCCGGCCAGGGCGCGCGCGATCTCGCCGTTGACGTTGGCCACCGCAGCGCTCACGTCGAATCCGCCCAGGCGCTGGCCGCCGTCGCGCAGATCCACCGCCTCGCGCGTGCCGCGCGAGGCGCCGGCCGGCGCGATGCCGCGACCGCAGCTGCCGTCGGCAAGTTGCACATCAACCTCGACGGTCGGTCGGCCGCGACTGTCCCAGACGCGGCGGCCGACGACCTTGGCAATGACACTCATGCAGTCCCCTCCAGAGCCCAGGCCGCACGGATCGGCGCCAAGGTCGACACCGGCTGTAACAGGAATTGCCGCGCGAGGCGACGCACGCGATCGCGCTCCGCCTCCTCGGTGATGTACTCGACCGGTGATTTGCCGTCGATCCGCGCCAAGAGAAGGCCCGGCAGCAGTCCGGCGACGCGTTCTTCGAGAGCCTGTGCGGCTTCCCAGTTCACGCTTGAAAAGTAAGCCTGGGCGAGCGCATCAAATGCCGCCAGGTAACGCGCCTTCCACTGCGGACGCCACACGCCCTTGAGCAACAGGTGATTCAGGCAGAACGCCACATCGAAGGCCGGATCACCCCACCAGGCGCATTCGGCATCCAGAAAGACCGGCCCTGCGGGTCCCATCAGGATGTTCTTGGGGCTGACATCGCCGTGCACCAGGGCCAGCTTGGTGGCGCGCGTCGTCTCGATCAAGGCCATGAGGCGCGAAGCGCAATCGGCGTGCTTCGCGGCCGTCGCAGCCAGGTACGGCTCGAGGCGGATCGGCCCGAAGATATGGTCGGTCGCAAAGCGCGCGGCGAGCCTCGCATCCGCCGCGGTCGCCGAATGGATGCGCACGAGCGTAGCACCGACCCGCGCGGCGAAGTCCAGGTCGATGCGCCCGTCGCGCAGCTCCGACTTCCACAAGGGATGCCGGGTCGGCTCCAGATAGGCCATCGCAAACCAGCCCTCCGCCGAGCGGTCGGCGAGGATCTCGGGCACGGCGCCCGGCACGATGGCGCCGACCACTTTCATCCACTCGACTTCACTATGGTTGCGCTCGATCGGCGCGCGCCAGTCGGCGGCGACCTTGAGGCGCGCCAGGGCGCGCTTGACGCAAAAGCGCCGCGCCGGCGTTTCGACCAGGCAGATGTCGGAGGACACGCCGCCTTCGAGTGAGGAGACGATGCACTGCTCATCGGGACCGATGAGCCGCGCCTCTCGCAGGGCCTGCTCAAGAGCGCTCATGTCGAGTTCATGCGGCCATCCCGCGGCGCCAGGACTGAAAGCGCAAAACGGAACTGACCGTTGTCACGCAGGCGGCAACACCGGCCGCGGCCGCCAGCCACGCACCATGCTCCTCGATCAACGAGGCGAAGGCGAAAAAGTAGGTGCCGAACCCCAGGAGGCCGGTGGAAAACCCGGAAAGGAGGCGAATGGTCGCCTCGGCGCCGTGCAGGTGCAGCGTGAAGACCGGCAATACCGAGGCGGTGATGGGAAAGCCCAGCAGCACACCCGAGGCGCGCGCGCCGAGGGTCTGGGCACCGAACATGATGACCGCCGCGAGCGCGAGGGCCGCCGCCATGCGCACCGCGATCTCGAAGTCCGGGATCGCGGTCAGCGAGGCACGGCCGCGGGGACGCGGGATTGCCGCGGTCAACGCCAGACCGATCCCCAGCACCAGCGCAAAACCGATGAAACCATGCGGAATCAGTCCGGTGAGAAGGACCGCCGCAGCGACGCAGGCGGTCCAGGCCGCGGCGAGGCATAGCGACCAATGGAACCCCGCGTGTGCGAACCAGGCGAAGACCACGCAATGCACCGCGACGCCCGGCGCGGCCGCCATGGTGAGCCAGGCGACTTCACCCACGAAGTCTCCAGGCGCCTCGAGAGCGATGAACAAAACCAGGGGCGCGGCGATCAACGGAAATCCGCCGATGAGGCCGGCGACGCGGTGTCCCCAGCGACGGCCGGCCTGGCTGGCGAGCCAGACGACCGCAGGCGCCGCAGCCAGCTTCAAGAGCAGCATGCCCCGGCCCAAAAACGTGTTGCCGCCGCCACCAGACAGTTGCCGTCCGGCCCGAGCAGAAGGAGCGGCGCCTCAGAACTTGCCATACTTGAGATAGGCCTCGACCGGGTCCATGCCGCCGCGGATCGCGTCTCGCACCTGGTTCTCGGTGACGGCCACCTCCTCGGTCTTGGCGATGGTGTCCGCCGCGATCTCGTGCGGGATCACGACCACGCCGTCGCGGTCGCCCAGGATGAAGTCGCCGCTGCGTATGGTCACGCTGCCGATGGTCACCGGTTCGCCGAAATGGTCCGGGATCCAGCGGGCGACGATGTCGGAAGGCGTGAAGAAGGAGTGGAAGACTGGAAACTTCTGCTCGAGGATGAAATCGGTGTCGCGGCAGCCGCCGTCGACCACGTAGCCCAGCACACCCTTGTTCTTGAGCGTCTCGGCGGAGAGTTCCCCCATCATCGCGACCTCATGATGGTTGGGCTGGCACACGACGACGTGTCCCGGCGGCGCCTTCGAGAGCACGGTGGTCCAGCCCAGCAGCGTCTCGTGGCGCGACTTGGTGCGATCGATGCGCCCGGAGACCGTCCAGACCGGTCCCGCGACCTTGAGCGTCGCATCGAGCGGACGGATGCCCGGAGGCAGCACGCAGTTGTCGTGGCCCAGCGCGCGCAGCACATCGTGCACCGCTCCGGTGTAGAGCGCGCCCAGGCGCGCGGTCAGTGCTGCCGCGTCGGTCATGCCGCTTGTCCCTCCTGCATCACATCGGCGATCTCGGCGAAATGCTCGCGCATGGCCTCTTCGGCACCGGCGCGATCACCGCGCGCGACCGCATCGTGAATGGCTTCGTGCAGGCGATGCCCCTCGCTGATCGCGCGGCGCCCGTGCCGGTGTGCCTCGCTGGCACGCATCGAGGCGCGCATCGGCGTGCGGATCGCGTCCAGCAGGAGCACATACAGCGGGTTGCCGGCGGCCAGGGCCAGTGCGCGGTGAAACGCCATGTCGGCATCGATGTAGCGCTTGCGCGAATTGACCGCGGCGCGCAGGGTGCGCACGATGTCGTCGAGGCGCGCCAGGTCGACTGCTCCGCGTCGCAGCGCGGCCTGACCGGCAACGCCGATCTCGAGCGTGCGCCGGAACTCGAGCACTTCGGGCACGCCGATCTGGCGCGTCGCCAGCGCGTTGGTCATGAAACCCAGGATCGGCGCGTCGTCCATGCGCGAAACGCGCGCACGACGTCCGTTGCTGACTTCGATCAGGCCGGCGGCGACCAGTTGGCGCCGCCCCTCGCGCACGATGCCGCGCGAAACCCCCAGGCGGGCGGCAATTTCGATCTCCCCGGGCAGTGCGTCGCCCGGCTTCAGGTGCTGCGCGAATATCTCGGCGCGGATGTGCTCTGCGACCCGCTCGGCCAAGGTCGCGGCGGTGCCGACGGACATTTCAGCTCTTGACGGCGCCCGCGGTGAGGCCGGAGACCATGTATTTCTTGAACGCGTAGTAGATCGCCGCCGGCGGCAGCGCGTAGACGAAGCCGGTCGTCATGAGGAGCTCCCACGGCGAGTCGTCGGCCGACATGAAAAGGCCCAGCGCCACCGAGAGCGGCACCTCCTTCTCGTTGGACATGAGAAGAAACGCGTACAGGTACTCGTTCCAGGCCAACAGCACCGCGTAGGTGCCGATGGCGACCAGCGAAGGCACCATGAGCGGCAGGTACACCAGGCGAAAGAGTTGCATCGCCGTCGCGCCGTCCATGATCGCCGCCTCGTCGAGTTCGACCGGCAGCTTGTCGGAGGCCTGCTTCAAGACCCAGATCGCGTAGGGACTCGCCAGCGCGACCATGGCGAGGATCATCGCGGTCTTGGTGTTCAGGAGGCCATAGGTACCCATGGCCTTGTACATCGGCACGGCCAGGAAGGCGGCCGGGATGAAGTAGGTCGCGAGCGCGAAATTCATGATCAGGCGCCCGCCCCGGACCTTGAGGCGGCTGATGGCAAAGGCCGCGGCGGTCGCGATCAGGAGCGTGAGCAGTCCGGTCATGAACGCGATCAGGGTCGAGGACCAGAGTTGGCCCCAGAAATGATTGAGGAAGTGGTGTTTCTGCTGGAAGACGAACTCGAAGTTCTTCAGCGTCGGGTTGTCCGGCCAGAGCTTGCCCGCGAACGCGCTGTCCTTGGGCGAAATTGCGAACAGGAACATGTGATAGATCGGCAGGATGGTCCACAACAGGACCGGAATGCCGATCAGGATCAGGGTTGCCTCGTTGAACCACCGGCGCATCTACTTCACCTCGTCCGGAGCCGCAGACAGGCGCCGCACCATGAACCACATGAGCGGCAGGACGAAAGGCAAGGCGACGACGATGGTGGCCATCGCCATGTCGAGTTCGTCTAAGCGCAGGTAGCGGATGCCGAGCGTCGCCATGACATGGGTCAGGTCGCCGGGGCCGCCGCCGGTGAGCAGATAGACCGAGTTGAAGTCGCCGAGAGTCCAGATCATCGACAGGATCACCGAGGTCAGGTACAGGGTGCGCAGCGATGGCCAGGTAATCCAGCGGAACTTCTGCCAACCGCTGGCGCCATCGACTGCCGCTGCCTCGTACAGGTCGCGGGAAATCGCCAGGCGTCCGGTGATCAGGATCAGGGTCCAGAACGGCAGCGATTTCCAGATGTGCACCACACCGGCCATCGAAAAGGCGATCCACCGGTCGTTGAGCCAGTTGGGCCCGTCCAGCGCGGTGAGCTTGAAGATGATGCTGTTGATGATGCCCCACTCGGGGTTCAGCATGAAGCGGAACGAGAGGATGGTGGGGATCGAAGGCACCGCCCAGGGAAGGATGAAGATCACCGACAGCACCCGAATCCACGTGCGCTCGTGAACGAAGAAGCCGGACAGAAACAGCGCGATGGCGAACTTGAGGTTCACCACCACCACCAGGAAGATCAGGGTGTTGACGACCGAATTGAAGAAGATCGGGTCATGCCAGAGCTTGATGTAGCTCTGCGGGTCGCTGCCGAGGTAAAGTCCGTAGACGACCGGATAGGCGACCAGGATCGCGAAGACCAGGACATAAGGGGCGAGCAGCAGCCAGCCGATCGTGTTCCACGACGCGGGCCGAAACGGCGCGACGCCGCCGGATCCGGGCTGCGCGGGGAGCCCCCCCGCGTTGCCGGAGGTTGAAAGTACGGCCGCCATGGGCTTGCCCGCGAGGCCACCCGGCCCCGCGGGCTGCACGCCATCAGCCCGCGACCGCCTTGATGCGCGCGATCATCTCGTCGACGGCGCGCTCAGGGGTCCACTTGTCGTTGGTGACCCGGCTCATCGCCTTGGCCCAGACGTTCTCGTTGTTGAGGATCGTGAACTTGTAGTTGTAGACGAACGGGAACGGATTGGTTCCGTCGCTGAACTGCTTCAATACCGTGCGGCGATGCGCATCGGCTTTCCAGAAGTCGCGCGCCGCGCCGCCCTTGGTCACCGGGAACCAGCGTCCCAGCGCGCCCTCGGTATACGGGACGAGGTTGGAATCCTCCATCATGAACGCGACGAATTCCTTGGCGCGCTTGACGTTCTTGGCACCCTCGAAGATCGCTCCCAGCTTGATCGCGGCCAGGTAAGACATCGGCGTGCCGTCGACCTTCTTCGGCCAGCCTGTCGTGGCGATGAGTTCCTCGTAGTTCTTCTTGGCCTGTGCGCGCTGCTCGGCGGTCAGAGCGGCGTTGTTGCTGTCGTCGAGCCACTTGGCGGCGATCGAGATCGTCGCGTTGTGGGTCATGAGCGTGGTCTTGTTGTGGAACGCAACGTTGTTGTCCGGATCCTTCCAGGCATTCGACGAGGGCGGCGTGCAGCCCTTGCCGTACATGTCCGTGTAATCCTTCAGCGCGGCAATGGCCGCGGTGCGGTTCTTGGCCTGGTCGATGACAAGCTTGCCGGAATCGTCCACCAGACGCGCGCCGTGGGCAATGAGGAACTGATAGAAGCTGAAGAAGGAGTCGGTCGAATCCACGCCCATCGGGTTGCCGATGGCGAAGGTCCGCTTGCCGGTCTTCTGGCGGTGCGCGGGCTGGACCTTGTCGCACCAGAAGCTCCAGTACCCCTTCCAGTCCTGCGGGATGTCGCTATCCTTGAATCCGGCTTCGGCGAGCATGTCCTTCCAGTAATTGACATGGATGGTCTGCTGGTAGACCGGGAACGCGTAGTAGGCCTTCTTCTTGGTCTTCTCGTTGTACAGAAAGGCCGTGGAAAGCGTGTTGGGCAGGAACTTGTCCTTCATCGGGGAAAGGATGTCCGAGAGGTCGACCAGCTTGCCTTCGAACGCCCATTTGCCGGCGGCCTGGAAGTCGTAGGTCAGTCCGAAGGACACGTCCGGCACGGTGCCGGCCTCGAGAGCGGCAACGGTCTTGGGCATGATGTCCTGCACCGCGAAGAGCGATAGATCGACCTTGACCCCGGTCTTCTGCTCAAAGCGGAAGATCATGGTCTCCAGCGCCTTGTCCTCAGCAGGATAGAAGCCCTTCGTAAACCATACCGTCAGGCGTTCCTGTGCGAGCGCAGCACCGGAAGCCGCCGCCAGCACGGCGCCGGACAAAACAGCCGCTACCGAGCGGCGAAGCAAACCCGTCATACCTGTCTCCTCAACGATGAAATTTGCGGCGCCGCGAAAATCCCCTGGGCGTCGACGACCTGTCCAACAGGTCGCGAAGACTAGACGGCACCCCGCGGACTGTCAATCACATCACCGAGGATTCCATGCTGCGTCGCAGCAATAGACGGCGACTCACCGACCAGGCGCCTGCCGCGTGCCAGTTACAACCGGGTAGTCCGGCCGCCCTACTGTCATCCAGCTGACGATGTTCTGCGCCGCCTTGCGACGCAGTTCCCGCTCGGCCGAATCGGTGTACCAGGCGGCGTGCGGCGTCAGGATCACGTTGCGGGCGGCCAAGAGCGGAGAGTCGCGCGGGATCGGCTCGATAGGCAGCACGTCCAGCCCCACGCCGTCGAACTTCGCCAGGCGCGGGATCAGTGCATCCAAGTCGACGACCGCGCCACGCGCGGTGTTGACCAATATGGATCCCGGCCTCATCCGATCCAGGAGTCGCGCACCGACCAGATGACGCGTGGCCGAACTGAGCGGCACATGGATGGAGACCAGATCGGAGCGCTCGAAGAGCTCGTCCAGGCCGACAGGTTTCACATAAGGCGCAAAGTCGCCGTCGATGCAAAAGGGATCATGCGCGAGCACCTGACCGAACATGGACTGCGCGAAATAGGCGAAGCGACTGCCGATGCGCCCGTAGCCCAGCACACCGACAGTCATTTCCGCCAGCCGCCGCGGCACGCCGGCCGCAAAGGCGTTCCACGTCCCGGAACGGATGTCGGCGTCGAATCGATTCAGGCGCCGACCGAGGGCAAGCCCCAAGGACAGCGCGTGCAGTGCGACTTCGGAAGAGCCGTAATCCGGCGAATTGGCCACCCATACCCCGCGTGTTTGCGCCGCGTGGGTGTCCACACTGTCGAAGCCCGCGCCGATGCGGCTGACGAGGCCGATCTCCGGGCGCGCATCGAGTACGGCCGCGTCTACCGGCGCATAGGTCACCAGGAGCGCGCTGCAACCGGCGGCGGCGGCGATGACCGCGTCGGTCGAACCGCACTGGGCCACTGCGACCTCGATTCCTGCTTTTTCGAGCAGGTCTGTTTCAAGCGCCAGATCGGGAAAGCTGTGGTCTGTGACGAGGATTTTCACGTGATCATTGGAGGAGACGGGTCGCCACGAGACTAACCGATTTACATTTGCTTGCAAACCGTCGCATGTCCGATCACGCACGCAACGCGTTATGGCAAAGGGCGAGGCTAAACTGGCGAGGTGACCGTGCAACAGAAGAAAATTCTCATCGTCGATGACGACGCGCGCCTGCGCGAACTCCTGCTGCGCTACCTGGGCGACCAGGGTTTCTCGCCGCAGGCGGCGCCCGACAGTGTCTTCATGGACAAGCTCCTCAATCGCGAGCTTTTCGACCTGATCGTGCTCGACCTGATGCTGCCGCGCGAAGACGGACTGGCGATCTGTCGACGCCTGCGTGCCACCGGCAACCAGACGCCGATCATCATGCTGACCGCCAAGGGCGAGGAAGTCGACCGCATCGTCGGCCTGGAAATGGGCGCGGACGACTATCTGGCCAAGCCGTTCAACCCGCGCGAACTGGTCGCGCGCATCCAGGCGGTGCTGCGCCGCGCGCGCGAGTCCGCCCCGCCGGCCGCGCCGGCCGTCGAACCCGAGAGCATCACCTTCGGCCCCTACGTGCTCAACCTTGCAACGCGCAGCATGACCCGTGACGGCGCGCCCGTTACGCTCACCTCGGGCGAGTTTTCGGTACTCAAGGTATTGGTGCGCCACCCCAGCAAACCGCTCTCGCGCGACAAGCTCATGGAACTCGCACGGGGCCGCGAGTACGACGTCTTCGACCGCGCCATCGACGTGCAGATATCGCGCCTGCGGAAGATCATCGAAAGCGATCCATCCAACCCCCGCTACATCCAGACCGTGTGGGGCTTCGGCTACGTGTTCGTCCCGGACCAGCCCGCGCCCGGTGCGTGAGGCGGGATGCCCAAGAGCCTTTTCTGGCGCACCTTCCTGGTCATCGCACTGCTGCTCGCAGTCTCGGTGGCCGCGTGGGTGCAGATTTTCCGCATCTACGAGCGCGAGCCGCGCGGACAACAGGTGGCCATGCAGGTGGCAGCGATCCTTAACTTGACGCGCGCCGCACTGGTCAGTTCGCGGCCCGAGGCGCGCGCCGCGCTGATGCGCGAGATATCCAATTCCGAGCGCATCGAGATCTACCCGGCCGACCCGGATGAAGCCCTGGCGGCACTGCCGGAGCGCCCTGGGGTTGCACTCATGCAGAACCTGGTCCGCGAGAAAGCCGGCGCCGAGACCCGCTTCGCATTCGCACGCAACGGGCTGCCCGGATTGTGGGTCAGCTTTCGCATCGACGAGGATGAGTATTGGGTTCGCCTGCGGCGCGAGCGCATCGAGCGCGACTTCCAGGCGCAGTGGCTGGGCTGGGGGGCGTTGGCGCTGGCCCTCGCGTTGGGCGGCGCCTTCCTGCTGGTACGCCGCATTACCCGACCGCTCGAGGCCCTGGCCGACGCGGCACGCACGGTCGGGCGCGGCGGCGCACCACCGCCACTGGCCGAAGCCGGCCCCGGCGAAGTGGTCGCGGTGGCACGCGCCTTCAACCAGATGGCCAACGACCTCAAGACCCAGGAGCAGGACCGCGCCTTGGTCTTGGCCGGCATCTCGCACGACCTGCGCACGCCGCTCGCGCGCCTGCGACTGGGCGTCGAGATGAGCGCGGATGCGAGCCTCAAGGACGGCATGGTCGCCGACATCGAGCAGATGGACCAGGTGATCGGCCAGTTCCTCGATTTCGCGCGCAGCGGGCATGACGACCGCGCTGCGCTGACCGAGGTCGACCTGGCACAGCTGGCGGGCGACCTGGGACGCCACTACGCCGGTGCGCGAGGCGAATTGCGCATCAGCGTGCCGGCCGGCAGCACGGTGCGCGCGCGGGCACCTTCCCTGCGGCGCGCGTTGGCGAACCTGATCGACAACGCATTCAAGCACTCGGGGCCAGGAACATCGGTCGAGCTGGCGGTTGCGCTGGAAGACGGACGCACGCGCATCGAGGTGCGCGATCGCGGCCCGGGCATCCCTGCGCCCGACATCGAACGCCTGAAGCAACCCTTCACACGCCTCGATGATGCGCGCGGCAGTGCCGACGGGGCCGGGCTGGGGCTGGCGATCGTCGAGCGCATCGCCCGGCTGCACGGTGCAGCTTTCACACTGATGCCGCGCGCAGGCGGCGGCCTGGTCGCGTGCCTGGATTTCCCGTCAAACGGTCGCGATTCGACCTGACCACGGCGCCCCCGGAGCGGGGGTATCGCACTTACGCCGGATGCTGCAGTCGTTGGTCGCGTGCGGAGGGCGTGAGTCGTGCCCTGATGACGCGCTGTCCCTAGCTCGCCGCCAGCAGCGTCACCGCCTCTGCGGCTATGCCTTCGCCGCGCCCTGTGAAGCCGAGCCGCTCGGTGGTTTTGGCCTTGACGTTGACCGCGGGGACCGGAAGCCCGCAGTCCGCGGCGATGTTGGCGCACATGGCATCGACGTGCGGCGCCATCTTCGGCGCCTGCGCGATGATGGTGCAGTCGATATTGAGCGGCACAAAGCCGGCCTGGCGCACGCGTCGCACGGCTTCGCGCAGCAACACCCGCGAATCTGCCCCCTTGAAGGCGGCCTCGGTATCGGGGAAATGCCGGCCGATGTCGCCCAGCCCGGCCGCGCCGAGAAGCGCATCGGTGATCGCGTGCAGCAGCACGTCGGCGTCGGAATGCCCATCGAGACCCCGCTCGTGCGGGATGGTCACGCCGCCAATGATCAGCGGGCGCCCGGGGACGAGAGCGTGGACGTCGAAACCTTGGCCGATGCGCATGCGGATGCCATAGCAAACTGGAAAAAACGTGGCTCGATTATAGTTTTGCCTGCCGCGCACGCCTGCTCCCGATGCCCGCCCTGCACTTCCCGCTCCTCATCCTTGGTGGTCCGTCGCGCCCGGCCAAGGCAGCGCTGCTGCGTTTGCTGCTGGACAGCCCTGCCGGCGAGCGCATGCTGGTCATCGAGAACGAAGCCGGGCATGTCCAGGCGCACGCGCTTCTGGCACACGGGCGCGACGCAGGTAGTGTTGCGCGCATTCGCCCCTGCGCCTGCTGCCTGCCGGCGGCGTCCTGGACCGCGACCCTGCGCGATGCGACCTGGCGCTTCTCGCGCAATGGCGTGCGACAGTTCGACGCGGTCATCGTGGTTGCCTCGGCGCGCGCCGACCCTGCCCTCCTGGCAGGCGCGCTCGGCACTGACATGCCGGCGGCACGGCACGTCGGCACCTTGCTGGCTTTGGACGACAGCGTCTGGCTTGACGGGGGCGGCCTTGATGGTCCTCCCCATGGCGCCCTGCACGCTGCGGACTGGGTGTGGACCGGCGAGACCGGCGACCGCGCCACGCGCCTTTTCGACCGCGTGGCAACCGTCCACCCGGGGGCACGTTGCGCGAGCGCAAACGATCTCTTGCGGCACATGACAAACTGCGCCCTTCCTGCCCTGCCCGCTGCCACAGCATGAGTACAACCCGAACGCCAAACTCCCTGGATTTCCACGCCTGCCATGCCCTCGCCGACGGGCCGCGCCTGCTGGTGCTGGGGGCGGTCCACGGCAACGAGGTTTGTGGCACCTACGCGATCCGGCGTGTGATGCAGGAAATCGAGGGCGGCCAGCTATCGCTTGCGCGCGGTGCGCTTACCCTGGTGCCGATCACCAATGCGCTCGCCTTCCAGCGCGTACAGCGCAATGGCGAACGCAACCTCAACCGCGGGCTGCGCGTACGTGAGGTGCCGGCCGATTTCGAGGATCGCATCGGCAACCGCCTGTGTCCATTGATCGCTGCCCACGACGTGCTGCTCGACCTGCACTCCTTCAACGCGACCGGCGAGCCCTTCGCCGTCGTCGGACCCACGGATAACGACGGGCCTCTGGAGCCGTTTGCGCACGCCGCGGCCGAAGGCCGATTGGCCGCGCACCTGGGCCCGCGTCGCGTGGTCACCGGATGGATGAGCGCCTATGAACGCGGCGTAAAGCGGCGCCGCGCCGCGCCCGCCGGCTATTCACCGACTCTGCTCGATGTCGACTATGGCGTCGGCACCACCGAGTTCATGCGCCGCAGCGGTGGGTATGCCGTCACCCTGGAGTGCGGACAACATGCCGACCCGGCAGCACCGGCGCGCGCCTATCGCGCCATCCGCCAGACTCTCGCGCTCCTGGGGATGGCGGACATCGAACTGGAACCCCCGGCTGCCGACTTCGAGGTGCTGGCCTTGGAAGACGTCACCGATCGCCACGACGCTCAGGATGCTTTCACGCGCCCCTGGTCGAGCTTCGATGCGGTCGAGAAGGACCAGGTGATCGGGGTGCGCCGCGATGGCAGCGAGGTGCGTGCCCCGGCGGCGGGACGGGTGGTGTTTCCCAACACGAATGCCCTGCCCGGCAACGAATGGTTCTACTTCGCCCGCAACAGCGCGCGTCGCCTGCTATGACCGGCCGCGCCCCGCCATCCCGGTGACCAAATTGAAAACTCTTGCACGCGTAGTCACGATCCTCGCCAGCGCAACGCTCTCGACGGCACTAGCGGCAGCCGAACTGCCGATTTTCGATGCGCATATGCATTACAGCCACGATGCCTGGGAAATGGTGCCGCCGAAAGTCGCCATCGACTTGTTGCGCAAAGCCGGGGTGCGCCGCGCGCTGGTCTCCAGTTCGAACGACGACGGCAACCAGAGGCTCTACGCCGAAGCCCCCGACCTGATCCTGCCCTCGCTGCGTCCCTATCGACTGCGCAGCGACCTCTCGACCTGGGTTCGCGACGACGCCATCGTGCGCTACATGGAAGACCGCCTCAAGCGCTACCGCTACGTGGCCGTCGGTGAATTCCATCTCTACGGCGCAGACGCCGACCTGCCGGTGCCGCGGCGCATGGTCGAACTGGCGCGGCAGCACAACCTGGTGCTGCACGCCCATTCGGATGTCGATGCCGTCGAGCGGCTGTTTCGCCAGTGGCCGCAGGCGCGCATCCTGTGGGCGCACTCGGGATTCGACGCGCCGGGTCGGGTGGCCGAGATGCTGCGCAAGCACAAGAACCTGTGGTGCGACCTGGCGTTTCGCAGTGATCACGGGCAGGGCGGTCGGGTTCATCCAGAGTGGAAAACCCTGTTCCTCGAGTTTCCCGACCGCTTCATGGTCGGCACCGACACCTTCACTCCGGAGCGCTGGCCCTATGTGGTCGAGCACGCACGCTGGTCGCGCGAGTGGATGCGCGACCTGCCTGCCGATGTCGCCGCGCGCATCGCCCATCGCAACGGGGAGGCCCTGTTCGGCCCGGACCCGATGAAGAAACCATGAGACGACGGGCGCTGTGGGCGCTGCTTTGCTGCGCCTGCTTGCCGGACTCGGCCGCGCTGGCGTGCACGGCTAGGATCGAGGGTGGCCAGCGCGTCGAATCGACCCACTACGAACTGGCCTACCGGCCACACCCGACGCCGGTCGTGGTCGGACAGCACTTCGCGCTCGACGTGATCGTCTGCGCGCGCGCGCCGCACGACAGGGTAGCCGAACTGCGCGTCGATGCGCGCATGCCCGATCATCGCCACGGCATGAACTACCGGCCGAGCGTGACCGACCGCGGCGGCGGCGTGTACCGCGTCGAAGGCCTGATGTTTCACATGCCTGGTCGCTGGCAGTATGTCTTCGAGGTGCGCGATGCGCGCGGCACCGAGCGCCTGACCCAGGACCACTGGCTGCGCTGATGCGCTCCCTCGTGTTGGCGCTGCTGGCCTGTGCCGCGGCGGCACCCTCGGCCGCGGGCGTGGTCTTCAGCCCCGAGGAGAAGCGCGCCATCCTCGCGCACGGCCCGTGGCCGGCGCCTTGGCAGACTGACGCGAGCAACCGGGCTTCGGGCACGGCAGCGGGCATCGATTACGGGCACCGCTTGTTCTTCGACCCACGGCTGTCGGCGAGCGGCAGGCTCGCGTGCGCAAGTTGCCACGTTCCAGCGCTGGCCTGGAGTGACCGGCGGCGGGTGGGCGTGGGAAACGCGCCGCTGGACCGCAATACGCCGAGTGTCCTCAATGTCCGCCACGAACGCTGGCTGGGGCGCGATGGCGCGAGTGACAGCCTGTGGTCGCATGCGCTCAAACCGCTCACCGACGAACGTGAAATGGGCAGCAGCGTCGGTGCGCTGGCCGGGTTCCTGCGCTCCGACGCCGACCTGCGCTGCCGTCACGTGCGCGCGTTCGGCGCGTTGCCTGACGACGACCTGCTGCTCGCCGTCGAGATCGCAAAGGCGCTGGCCGCGTTCCAGGAATCCCTGGTTTCGTCGCGCACGTCGTTCGACCGCTTTCGCGACGCGTTGGCCCGCGGCGATGCTACCGGCCTGGCGCGCTATCCCGAGGCCGCCAAGCGCGGCCTCAGGATCTTTGTCGGGCGCGGCAACTGCGCCGTCTGCCACTTCGGACCGACATTCTCCAATGGCGAATTTGCCGACATCGGCGTGCCGTTCTTCTTGCGCCCCGGCCAGGTCGACAGCGGCCGGCATAGCGGAATCGCCCGCGTGCAGAAGGATCGCTTCAATCGCGCAGGTTCCTTCTCGGATGCGCGCGACCCAAAAGATGCCGTCGCGATCCGCCACCTCGTCCAGGAGCATCGACACTGGGGCGAATTCAAGGTGCCTGGACTACGTGAAGTCGCGCACACCGGCCCCTACATGCACGCCGGCAGCCATGCCACCTTGCACGATGTGGTGCGGCACTATTCCGAACTCGACGTCGAGCGACTCCATGCCGACGGAGAACGGATCCTCAGGCCACTGTTCCTGACTCCACGTGCAAGTCTCGACCTGGTTGCATTCCTGGAAACCCTGAGCGCTCCTCAGCCGCCACGCCCGATCCGGCCGCGACCGATGGCTTGCTCCTGACCGCGACATGCGGTTGTCGTCGCGCAATCAATTGCGCGCTGCTGACGCATCCCCGGCAACGGAGCCGTCGATCGCTGGTGCGGCAGCCGTTTCGGCATATCGCCGGTGGCGGCGCTTGCGTCCCGACCGGGCCGACCGGGCCGACCGGTCTGCCTTTCGCGCATGGCGCTTGAGCCAGGCCCTGAGTGCCAGAAAGCCCAGGTAGAGCAGCAACAGGCCAAGCACATATGGCGAGACTTCTCGCACCAGCGATAAGATCAAAGCGCGCGTGCGCTCGCTATCCACGCGCGTGTTCGCGGCATGGCGCCCTGCGGCGGCATCGTCGTCGTCTTCGGCCGCGGCGCCCCGGTCGGTCACTTTCCTCTCGTTGTCGGCGGACGCAGATGACGGCCTGGAAACGGGGTCGGCGCCGCCCGCTCCTGTCAGCTGCTGGCCCATCGCCGGGGCCGCATCGCCTGCGGGCCGGGCGAGTGCCGATTGCGCCGAGGATGCTGCGGCAGGCCCTGTCGGCGACAGCGCCGCCGGACCCGTCCCTGCCGCGCCGACCTGCTTGTCAGCAGAAGGCTTTTGTCCATCCTTGCCTGCAGCGCGTGCCAGGTCTTCAGCCAGAAGGGAACGAAGGAGCTGCCTGGCACGTTCGGCGTCCTTTGCCGCCTCCGGGTCGAACTTGTCCTGCCCACCGAGTTCTCCACGCGGCATTTCGATGCCCGTAAGAGGCGCCGGCGCTTGCGGTTGCGACTGTGCATGCACGAGCTGCGACTGGAGAACACCCAGGGTCACCAGTACTGCAAGCATCCATAAGCGTCCTGCAACGGCGATTGCCAAAGTTGATGCCCGGTCACGGTAGTAATCAAAGAGGGCACGTTCATGGACCACCCCAATTCCTGAAACGACCGCCATGATTGTGTCAAATGCCGAAATCCTGCGCATGATGCAGACGAAAGCAATATTTACACCACTTTAAAAAGCAATTGATTTCAAAGACTTTTTAATTTTCCCTCGGCATCGACCATTAAGAATTCCGACACCTGCACGCGAGAAGCTAGCCAAGCTTACGTGCCTTCAAAAGCGTCTCTGCCAATGCAAAATCAGGCGATTGCGTGACCTTGAAGTTCTCCATCCGCCCCAGCACCAGGCGGGGCTTGAACCCGAGCGCCTCGACCGCTGCCGCTTCATCAGTCGCGCCGGGCAATTTCGCGTAGGCCTGGCGCAGCAGTCCATAGCGAAACATCTGCGGCGTTTGCGCCAGCCACAGCCCATCTCGGGAGGGGGTGGCGTCGATCCGGCCAGTCGCATCGGCGCGCTTGATCGTGTCTGCAACCGGCACGGCCAATATGCCGCCGACCGGGTCCTCGTCAAGCGCCGCAACCAGCGCGACCACATCTTCGCTGCGCAAGCCCGGGCGCGCGGCGTCGTGTACCAGGACCCAGTCCTCGGCGCCGGCCTCATTGCCTAGAGACGCCAGTCCGCCAGTGACGCTGGCGGCTCGCGTCGGTCCGCCGGCATCGACAAAGCGCAGGCGCGCGCCGAATTCGCGCACCAGCGCCTCGGCGTGAGGTGAAGCGGGCCATGGGTCCCCGCCGGTCAGCACGCAAACCACCAGATCGATGCAGGCCGCGCCGGCCAGACTGCGAAGCGAATGGCACAGCATCGGCTGGCCGGCAAGCGGCACGTATTGCTTGGGAATGTTCTGGCCGCTGCGGGCCCCGATACCTGCGGCAGGCACGATGGCGAAGTGGCGCGGTGCAACCAACATGGCGATACCCGAATTTAGCGGCGCCTATAATAGTGGCTAGCAGTCGGAAGCGCATCCGCGGCATGCAATGCCAGTTGCCGCGCACCCGACAGCTCCGCCGCACGGCCCTGCCGAGCGGATGCATGCCAGCAGTCGATGGCACGCCATTTTTTGCAGTCCGCCCAACTTGTCCAGCGATTCCCTCTTGTCTGCGGCAACGCCGCAACCGGTTCCCGGCCGGCGTCTGCGCGTACCGCTGCCGCGCGCGTCCCGCGACGCGCATTGGCTGGTTACAGAAGCGCGCACGCGCAAGGCCCACGCGCGGGGCATGCTCGCGATCGTGTGTGCGGACGCACGCGAGGCCGTTCGTTTGAAGGAGGAAATGCCGGTCTTCGGCCACGACCTGGCCATCGCCCTGCTGCCTGACTGGGAGACCCTGCCCTACGACAGCCTGTCACCGCATCCCGATCTGGTCTCCGAACGTCTGGAAACCCTGCACCGCATCTCCGCCGGCGCCATCGACGTCCTTGTCGTGGCTGCCACCACGGCGCTGGGCATGCTGTGCCCGCCGGCTTACATCGCGGCCCGCACGTTCATGCTCAAGGCGGGCGACCGGCTGGATGTGGCGGCCCTCAAGCGCCAGATGACCACTGCCGGCTATAGCGCGGTGCGCCAGGTGGTGAGCCCGGGCGAGTTCGCGTCGCGCGGCGGCCTGCTCGACCTCTTCCCGACCGGCAGCGCGGTGCCCTACCGGCTGGACCTGGACGGTGAGACCATCGAGTCGATCAAGACCTTCGATGTCGACAGCCAGCGATCAATCTATCCGGTGCGGGAGGTGCGCCTCCTGCCGGCGCGCGAGTTCCCGTTCGACGAGGCGGCGCGCACCGAGTTTCGCGGTCGCTTTCGCGAGGTTTTCGAAGGCGATCCTTCGCGCTCGACCCTGTACCGCGATGTCGGCAGCGGCATCGCCGGGCCGGGAGTCGAGTACTACCTGCCGCTGTTCTTCGAGTCCGCAGCCACGCTCTTCGATTACCTGCCGGCTAGTACGCTGGTGGTGCTGCATGGGCCGGTCGACGCAGCGATCGCCGAATTCCGCAAGGACACCGACGAGCGGTACCGCTTCCTGCGCGGCGACACGGAGCGGCCTATCCTGCCGCCGACACGGCTGTTCCTGGACGCCGAGTCGTTTTATCTGCGCTTGCGCGACTTCGCCGCGCTGACTGCCACCGACGCCGACCCGACCACCCAGCTGCCGCATCTCGCGGTCGACCGCCGCTCCGAACATCCCTTGGCGGCCTTGAGCGAGTTTCTTGCCCACCATCCGGGCCGGGTACTGGTGGTGGCCGAGTCTGCTGGGCGACGCGAGACAATGCTCGAAATGCTGGCCGCGGACCAGTTGCGCCCTGTGCCCTGCAAGTCTTTCGACGACTTTCTCGCCGGATCGGCGCACTTCGGCTTGTGCGTGGCGCCGCTGTCGGCCGGCTTTTTCATTGAGGACAGCGCAGCGCCGCTGGCACTCATCACCGAGACAGAGCTCTATGCGGATGGCACGCGCACTCGGTCGCGGCGCGACAAGCGACGCGAAACCGACGTCGAGGGCATGTTGCGCGACCTCTCCGAACTCAAGGTCGGCGACCCGGTCGTGCACCGCGAGCACGGCATCGGGCGCTATCGCGGACTGGCCAATATCGACCTGGGCGATGGCGTCAACGAATTCCTCGAACTCGAGTATGCCGACGCCACCCGGCTCTACGTCCCGGTCGCACAGCTCTCCGTCATCGGGCGCTATTCCGGCGCTTCCCCCGAAGATGCACCGCTGCACCGACTGGGTTCCGACCAGTGGGAGCGTGCGCGGCGCCGGGCCGCCGAAGCGGTGCGCGATACCGCCGCCGAGCTTCTCAACCTGTATGCGCGTCGCGCGTCCCGTCAGGGCCATGCCTTCGATTTCAAGAACCACGACTACGAGGCCTTTGCCGCGGGGTTCGGCTTCGAGGAAACCGCCGACCAGAGCGCAGCCATCGCACAGGTAATCGAAGACATGCGCGCCGGCCGGCCGATGGACCGTCTCATTTGCGGCGACGTCGGATTCGGCAAGACCGAGGTCGCATTGCGCGCCGCGTTCGTCGCGGTCGCCGGCGGCCGGCAGGTCGCGCTCCTGTGCCCCACCACCCTCCTGGCCGAACAGCATCACCAGACCTTCAAGGACCGCTTTGCCGACTGGCCGGTCAAGGTCGCGGAGTTGTCCCGCTTCCGCAACGCGCGCGAGAGCGCTGCGGTGCTTGCCGGCCTGGCCGACGGCAGCATAGACATCGTGATCGGCACCCACAAACTCCTGTCAAAGGACACGCGCTTCGCGCGCCTGGGGCTCACCATCATCGACGAAGAACATCGCTTCGGGGTGCGACAGAAGGAAGCTCTCAAGGCGCTGCGCGCCGAAGTCGATGTCCTGACCCTGACGGCAACCCCGATTCCGCGCACCCTGGCAATGAGCCTGGAGGGCCTGCGCGACTTTTCGGTCATCGCCACCGCCCCGCAAAAGCGCGTCGCCATCAAGACCTTCGTGCGCCGCGAGGGAGACGCCGTCATACGCGAGGCCGTGCTGCGCGAACTCAAGCGCGGCGGGCAGGTCTACTTCCTGCACAACGAGGTCGAGACCATCGAGAACCAGCGCGAGCGACTGGCGCGCCTGTTGCCGGAAGCACGCATCGAGATCGCCCATGGCCAGATGCCCGAGCGCGAGTTGGAGCGTGTCATGCGCGGCTTCTACCAGCAACGCTTCAACCTGCTCCTGTGCACGACCATCATCGAGACCGGCATCGACGTACCCTCGGCAAACACCATCCTCATGCATCGGGCGGATCGCTTCGGCCTCGCGCAATTGCACCAGTTGCGCGGCCGCGTGGGGCGCTCGCATCACCAGGCCTACGCCTACCTGCTGGTCGCGGGCGAAGACACCCTGACCCCGGCGGCGAAGAAGCGCCTGGAGGCGATACAGGCGATGGAAGAGCTGGGATCGGGCTTTTTCCTGGCCATGCATGACCTGGAGATCCGCGGTGCCGGAGAAGTGCTGGGAGAGTCGCAGTCCGGCGAGATGCTCGAAATCGGTTTCTCCCTGTACAACGAGATGCTGGTGCACGCCGTCGCCTGCCTCAAGAGCGGTCGCGAACCCGACCTCTCCGAGCCTCTGGGCGTGGTGACCGAGATCAACCTGCACGCCCCGGCGCTCCTGCCTGACGACTATTGCGGCGACATCCACGAGCGCCTGGTCCTGTACAAGCGCCTGGCCAACTGCGCCTCCGCCGCTGCGCTGGACAGCCTTTTCGAGGAACTGGTCGACCGCTTCGGCACGCCTCCCGAGGCCGCACGCACCCTGCTGGAATGTCATCGGCTGCGGATCGTTGCCGCCGCCGCCGGCGTGCTGCGCGTCGACGCGGGACCGCAGGCGATCCTGCTGCAATTCCGCCGCGAGGCGCCGATCGACCACGCGCGCCTGGTGCAATTGATTCAGCGTGACCGCAACGTGCGCCTGGCAGGCCAGGACCGGCTGCGCGTCACCATGGTGACGTCGACCGCCGCGGAACGCGCCCAGGCCGTGCGCGCCGTCCTCAAGGCGGTCGCATGAAGCCGGGATGGCACTGCGTGAGCGGCCGCGCCCTGGCGGTAGGCGGGCGGCTCTTGGCGGCCTGGGCCGTGGCGGCTGCTCTTGCCGCTCCGGTTCTTGCGCAGGGCCCCGGACGCGAGGCGCTCGAGGCCGGCGACTACCGGCGTGCATTGACGATCCTCGAGCCGCAGGCGCGCCGCGGCGCTGCCGAGGCGCAATACCTGCTCGGCGTCATGCGCGAGAAGGGACTGGGTGTCGCCATCGACCTGGAACGAGCCCGCCACTGGTACGGACTGGCGGCCCAGCAGGGGCACGCCGAGGCGCGCCAGGCGCTGTCCCGGATCGATTTCCCCGCAGGTGCCGCCCCGGCGACACCTGCGCAGCAGCCCACGGCCGCCTCGCAGGCCGCCACGCACGCTCCTGCCGCGATGCCCCTGGCAGCCGGAACCGTGGACGACGCGCAGCGCCTGCAGGCAATGATCGCCGGCGATGTTCCCATCGACCGGCCCGCGGCAGAACGCCACGCCAGCGCGCTTGCCATCCGCGCCGAGGCGGGCGATGCCACGGCCGCTGTCCTCCTGGGCGAATACTTCGAGTCCGCCATCAGCGGTGCTGCCGACTACGCCGCGGCAGCGCGGTGGTACGAGGTCGCAGCGCGCAAGGATCAAGCGGTGGCGCTCAACAACCTGGGCGCCATGTACTACGACGGACGCGGAGTGGTGCAAAGCTACGCGGAAGCGCAACGTCTTTACCTGCGAGCGGCGCAGGCGGGCAACGCCGTGGCGCAGTTCAACCTGGCGCTCATGCTGGGCCAGGGACGCGACGGACCGCCGGACAATGAAGCCATGCTCGCCTGGCTGCGTCGTTCGGTGACGCAGGGCTACGCGCGCGCCCAGGCGCAACTGGCGCGCTTTCACTACGAAGGGCAGGCGGTCGAGCGCGACCGGCGCGAAGCCGCCCGCCTGTTCGCGCTGGCAGCGCAGCAAGGCTTGCCGAGCGCGCAGTACTGGACGGCCCGCCTTTTGACACGAGGCGAAGGTACCGTGCGTGACCTCGAGCAAGGCGCCACCTGGATGCGGCGCGCCGCCGAGGCCGGTATGCCTGCGGCCATGCATGAACTGGCCGTCGCCTACGAGCTGGGGCTGGGCATCGTCTCCGACCCGGCGCAGGCCATCGCCTGGTACCGCAGGGCGGGTGAAGCGAATGTCGCCGAGGCAGCCACCCGGCTTGCAGCGGCATATACAAAGGGTGAGCTCGGTCTGGCACCCGACCCTGGCGAGGCGGCACGCTGGGGTGCCAGAATTCGCCCATGACCTATTCCCACCTGCTTCTCCAGGCCGCGCGCCTTCCGCCCGGCTTCCTCGAGCGCGTCGCCAGCCTTGCGGGTGTCACGGCATGCAATCGCCTGAGCGACACGGCCTGGCGGCTGACCGGCTCCCCCGAACTGCCGCCGTCGCGCTGGACAGCCATTCAATCCCTGTGCGAGGCCGAGCGCGTGGACGTGGCTCGCATCGAGCGGCAGCGCGCGCTTGCCGATTTCAGGCTGGCGGTCATGGACATGGACTCCACCCTGATCACCATCGAGTGCATCGACGAGATCGCCGACATGTTGGGCATCAAGCCGGCGGTCAGCGCGATCACCGAGTCCGCCATGCGCGGCGAGATCGATTACCCGGAGTCGCTGCGGCGCCGCGTGGGTCTCCTCAAAGGACTGGATGCCGCTGCACTCGAGCGTGTCTATCACGAGCGCCTGCGCCTGTCCCCGGGCGCCGAGACCCTGGTCGCCGGCCTGCATGCGGCGGGCATCACGACGATTCTTGTCTCTGGAGGATTCACTTTCTTTGCCGACAAGGTCAAGGCACGTCTCGGCTTGGGCATGGCGCGCGCCAATACGCTCGAAATTGCGGACGGGCGCCTGACTGGAAAGGTCATCGGCGACATCGTCGACGGCGAGGCCAAGCGCCGGGAGCTGCTGGCGGCCTGCGCGCGCCTGGGATGCAGTTCCTCGGCAGCCATCGCCATCGGCGATGGTGCCAACGACCTGGCCATGATGGGGGTCGCTGGCGTCTCGATCGCCTATCGCGCCAAGCCCGTCGTGCGGGCGCGTGCCTCCTTCGCGATCAGCCACAACGGATTGGAAGCGATCCTGCCGCTTTTCGCGGCCTGAGCCATGCTGCACATCGTCGCCATCGGCTGGCTCTGGGTCGCGTTCATGATGAGCCTGACCGAGCGGAGTTTCGTGGCCGGGGCGCTGACTTTCGTGTTCTATGGCCTCCTGCCCTGCGGAGTGCTTCTTTACTTGCTGGCCACTCCGGCGCGTCGCAGGCGCCGCGCCGAACGCGCGAATTCCGACGACCCGCCCGCCTGAAGTCCCTGCCGCCGGGAATGGCCGACTTTTCGGCCCCTGTTCAATGCTTCGGCATATGGAACGCGGCCAATAATCCCCTCAAGGTTTTGCCGGTCAAGCCGTTAACGCGCTCCGGCAAAACCGCCTATCCACGAGGGGATACGCCATGCCGGAAGCCATCGAAACTCCTGCGATCGAAACCGAGGCTGGTGGCGCCGATGCCACCGGCCACAGCGCCGCCCACGCGCGCGCCGAATTGCGCGCGATCCGGGCCGCATTCGCCCGCGTCGAGGCCGAGGCCAAGGCTACCAGCGCAGCGCAAAACCGTGCCAGCGCCGAGGAGCGTGCTCGCGGCCTGGCCGAGGTGCGGAGCGCCGCGGAGCGCGCCGCCAGCGCCGCGGCCATCGAACGCGCACGCGCCGAGGAAGCAGCCATCGAGGTGCAGCGCGCGCGCCTTCTCGCCGAGCAGCAGGCGCGCGAGGCCAGCGAGATGCACGCGCGCGCCATCGAGCGCGAAGTCGCCGAGTTGAGGCTCAAAGGGGAAACCGACGCCGCCGCTGCGGCCATGGCCAGTGAACGCGCCCAGGCACAAAGCGAGGCACGCGAGGCAGCCAGCGCACGCCTCGCCGCAGAGAGCACGCTGACCGAGGTTGCCCGCAAGGCCGCCGCGCAGGCGCGCGAAGATGCCGAGCGAGTACGCGCCGAGATTGCAACCGCGCAGCGCGATCGGGAGGCCTTGCAGGTGGCCGCTACCGAACGTTTGGCTGCCGACGCTGCAGCCAATGCGGCGGTCCGCAATCGGGTCGCCGCGGAAACCACCCTCAAGGCGCAGGCGCGCAGTCGCGAACTGGCCGAGAAGAGCCGCAGCGAAGCGGCACGGGCGCTTGCAGAAACCCAGGTCGAGGCGACCCGGGCGGCGCAGCTGCGCGCAGCCATGGAAAAGGCGGCGCTCGCGGCCGAACTCGCGCGCGCTGCGAACGAGACGCGCGCCAGCGAGGCCCTGCGCGGTCGGGCGGCCGAGGCGCAGACCATGGCGCGCACCGCGGCCGCACGCAGCGCTTCCGACACTGCCGCCCTGGCGGCCCTGCGCGCGCGCATCGACGCCGAGGCGGGGTTGCAGCAGGTCGCGGAGGGGCGCGCACAGGCCGACGCCCTGGCCACGGTACAGGCTCTTGCGCGCAAATCGGCCGAGGAGCGTCTGCGCGACGCGAGTCAAGCACGTGCGCAGGCCGAAAAGGAACTCCAGGAAGCCATGCGTGCGGAGGCAGATGCCCAGGCGCGCGCCGGGACCAGCGCGCGCCACAAGGCCGAAGCTGCCTTGGCTGCAGCACGCCAGGCAATGGCACGCCAGGTCGCCGACGAGGCTGCCGCAGCCGCCGCCTTGCAGCGCGGGATCGACGAACAGCGTGCCGCCGAACTCGGCGCTGCGCGCCACGCGGCCGAAGATGCCGCGGCCGCCCTGGCACAAGCGCGTGCCTTGGCGGAGGCCGAGGCGCTCACCCAGGCGCGCGCAAGAATATCAGCGGAAAACGCGGCCCGCGATGCCGCACAGGCGCGCTGGAAGGCGGAGCGCGAACAAGATGCCATCGCGACGCGTCGGTTGCGCATCGAGTTGCAGGCGGCCCAGGTCGGACAGGCCCGACTCGAGAAGGAATCGGCTGCACTTGCCGCCGCGCAGGCGCGACTCTGCGCCGAAGAAGGCATGCACGACGCCTTGACGCGTCGTCGGGCGCGTGATGATGAAATGCGCGCAGCGCGACTCGCCCGGGCCGCACTCGAAACGGACGCCGCCGAAAAAGCGGCTTGCGCAATCGAGGCGGAGAAGCGAGCCGCGGCCGCCCTGGCCAACCACGCTGCCGCCGCGACAGCCGTGATCGAGGCCACCGCGGACCGCGAATCGCGCGAACAGCGCGCCACCGCGATTGCCCTGGCACGCGCTGCGGCCGAGAAACTGCGCGCCGAGACCCTGCAGCTGCGTGCCGAGGCCGATGCCGCAGCGGCCCGCGCCGAGCGCGAGCGGACCGCAGCCGCAGCCGCGGCCGTTCGCATTGCACGCGCACGACAGGCCGCCGAGGAGGGCCTGGCGCTGGCGCTGACACAGGCGGCCGGCCACGAATCGCAGCGCGAAGAGGCGGTGCAGGCGACCGCCCGCATCGCCCGGGAGTCGGTCAACGCGGCGCGTGTGCGCGCCGAGCGCGAGATGGCGTTGCTCGATGCTGCCCAGGCCCGTCTCGACGCCGAGGCGCGCGCCATCGCCACCGCCGAAGAGCGTGCTCGCGCCGAACGGGCTGCGCACCTTGCTGCGCTGGCGCGGCGCCGCAGCGACGCCCGCGCCACGCGCGCCGCCTTGCGCCGACGCGCAGCCGAACAGGAATCCGCGCGCCAGGCTCTGGATGGCGCCGCGCTTGACGTCCTGGTCGCGACGGACCACGAAACGCGCAGCCGCGTGCGCCAGATGCACCTCGACCAGGCGCGCGCCCTCGCCGACACACGGCGCGCCGCAGCGAGCGCGGAAGCCGAAAAGGTGCGCGTTCTCACGGTCAGGGCAGAGAACGAGCGCGAACGCGTGCGCGCCGAGGAAGCTGCCACCCGCGCGGCGACACATCTGGCACACGCCGAGGCCTCCCGCCAGCGGGTCGCGTTGGCGCGGACCGCGGCCGATCAAGAGGCCGCACTTGCCGAAGAACGCCTCGCCGCCAGCACGGATCGCGCGCGGCGAAGCGCCGCTGACCGCGAGGCCGCCGCACGACTGGCCACCGAAGCACAAGCCGCCGCCGCACAAGCGCAAGCACAGCAGTCGGCCGCGCTGGCGGCCGCCGCCGTCGCCGCACAAGCCCGCCGCGATGAATCCCTGCAGGTCGCGCGAAGCGCTGCCGACCACGCCAGTGCCGCTGCAGCGGCGAACGAAGCAATGCGTGCCAGGCAGCTTGCGCACCGAGCGGCGGCGCAGGCAGCCAATGCCCGTGCCGATGCGGAGCGGACGCTGCAGCATAGCCTCCTCGAACGCAAGGCAGCCGCAGATCAGGCGCGCGCGACAGCGCAGTCGGCTGCGCACGCCGTCAAACTGGCGCGCGCCGGACTGCTGCATGCCAAGGCACGCGATGCAGAGCGCGCCCAGGCCGCGCAGGAGGCGACTCGCAGCGCGCTCGAACTGGCGCAGCGGCACGCACGTCTGCGCGAGGCCGAGGCAGCCTGCCGGCAAGCCACCGATCGGTTGAGCCAGACGCAGAACGAGCGCCAGGCGGCCGCAGAGGCCGCCACACAGGCTGCGCTCCAGCGCGGCGCTGCCGAAGCCGCCCTCGCGGCGGCGAGCCGTGAGCGCGAAGACGCCGAACTTGCCGCACGCGACAGCGCGCAGGCACAGATGCGGCAGGAAGTCGCCAGGCGA
>JAEUOR010000039.1 GCA_016790635.1 Burkholderiales bacterium | reverse complement strand
GCGCAGAAGCTGGCCGGCATCAGCCTCATCATCGTCGGCGTGGTCCTGGTGGCGCGCTCGTGAACCCGCCCTTCCTGCCCTTCACGCGCCCGTCGATCGACGAGGAGACCATCGCCCAGGTATGCGCGGTGCTGCGTTCCGGATGGATCACCTCGGGCCCGCAGGTCAAGGCCTTCGAGGCCGAGCTCTCGGCGCATTGCGGCGGCCGCCCCGTGCGCGTCTTTTCCAGCGGCACCTCGACCATGGAAGTGGCGCTGCGCCTGGCCGGCATCGGCCCGGGCGACGAGGTCATCACCACGCCCCTTTCGTGGGTGGCGACCGCCAACGTGATCCTGGCCGTCGGCGCTCGGCCGGTGTTCGTCGATGTCGACCCGGCGACGCGCAACATCGATCTCAACCGCATTGAGGCGGCGATCACGCCGAAGACGCGCGCCCTCCTGCCGGTCGACCTGGCCGGACTGCCGGTCGACCGCGCCCGCCTGTACGCGCTCGCGGAGCGGCACGGCCTGCGCGTGATCGAGGATGCCGCGCAGTCCTTCGGCGCGCGCTGGAACGGCCGCCCCATCGGCGCGGAGGGCGATTTCGCCTCCTTCAGCTTTCACCCCAACAAGAACGTCACCTCGATCGAGGGCGGCGCACTGGTGCTGCCCGCGGACATCGACCCGGCGCTGGCCGAACGCTGGCGCCTGCAGGGTGTGGCGCGCAGCGGCTTCGACGGCATGGAGGTCGATGTACCCGGTGGCAAGTTCAACCTGACCGACGTGGCAGCCTGCGTCGGCCGCGGCCAACTGAAGCGCCTGGAGGAATTCACCAGCCGGCGGCGGCACCTGGCGCGCACTTATTTCGACACCTTCGACCTGGACCTGGGTTGCGACCTGCCGGTCATGGACTGGCAGAACTGCAACTGGCACATGTTCCAGATCGTTCTGCCGCAAGGCATCGCGCGGCCGGCCTTCATGCAGGCCATGCAGGAACGGGGCATCGGCACCGGGGTGCACTATCCGGCTATGCACCTGTTTCGCCTGTACCGCGACCTGGGCTACGGACCGGGCATGTTCCCCCGCGCCGAACGCATCGGCGCAGCCATCGTCACCCTGCCGCTCTTCCCTGCCATGGTCGATGCCGACGTCGAGCGCGTGTGTGCCGCCGTGCGCGATTCGATCACCACCCTCAAGACCCAGGGCCCGACATGATCTCGGTGGTGATCCCGGTCTACAACGAGGAGGCGGGCCTGGCCGCGCTCTTCGCCCGCCTCTATCCCGCGCTCGATGCGCTCGCGGAACCCTACGAGATCGTCTTCGTCAACGACGGCTCGACCGACCGCTCCGCGGCGATTCTGCGCACGCAGTTCGAGGCGCGCCCCGAGGTGACGCGGGTGGTGCTCTTCAACGGCAACTTCGGCCAGCACCTGGCGATCATGGCGGGCTTCGAGGCCACGCGCGGCGAAATCGTCGTGACGCTGGATGCCGACCTGCAGAACCCGCCCGAGGAAATCGGCCGGCTGGTCGCCAAGATGCGCGAAGGCCATGACTATGTCGGCAGCATCCGGCGCATGCGCCAGGACACCCTGTTTCGCCGCGTCGCCTCGCGCGCCATGAACGGACTGCGCGAGCGCATCACGAAGATCCGCATGACCGACCAGGGCTGCATGCTGCGCGCGTATTCGCGCGCGATCGTCGATGCGATCAATTCCTGCCGCGAGATCAACACCTTCATCCCCGCGCTTGCCTACACCTTCGCGCAGAACCCGGTCGAGATCGAGGTCGGGCATGCCGAACGCACCGCGGGCGAATCCAAGTACTCGCTGTATTCGCTGATCCGCCTCAATTTCGACCTCATGACGGCGTTCTCGGTAGTGCCGCTGCAGTTGTTTTCCTTCGCCGGCATCGTCATCGCGGCCCTGAGCTTCATCTTCACCGCCTACCTGGCCATCCGCCGCCTGTTCCTGGTCGGCCCCGAGGCCGAGGGTCTCTTCACCCTCTTCGGCATCGCCTTTTTCCTGATCGGCGTCACCCTGCTGGGCATCGGCCTCCTGGGCGAATACATCGGCCGCATCTACCAGCAGGTGCGCGCCCGGCCGCGCTACATCATCCAGGCCATCCTCGAAAAGCGCGCATGACCCGCGCGGTCGTGTTCGCCTATCACGACGTCGGCG
>JAEUOR010000062.1 GCA_016790635.1 Burkholderiales bacterium | reverse complement strand
CGCCCGCCCATAGGTCTGGAGCGCATGTTGCGCATCCATTTCATTCAGCATTGGTTCAACCTGGCAGACCTGGCCTGCGAGGAGGCGCTGTACGACAGCACCAGCCTGCGGCGCTTCGTCGGCATCGACCTAGGTGCAGAGGGCGATGCCATCACCATCGGCAGCGCCTTCGCCCATCAGGTTGTCCTCGGGGTTCTGCCGGGTCACGAACCCGGCGAACATCGCGGCGGTCTTCTTGCGCACCAGTTCGGCGTCGTCGTACTGATCGAGTTCGTTGAGCTTGACCAGAGCCCGCGACAGCCACGGCTCGCCCCGGATCTGGCCGGGACGCAGGACGCGGAACAGGTGGATGATTTCCTTCGCATCGATGCGCACCGTGTCCATCCCGCCCTGGCCCGACATCGGAGCCAGCCGACCGTCTTCAGGGTGCGAGCGGTACAGGTGGTAAGCGACGCGCCGCCCGAGGCTGTCGAATTCGATGCCAGAGCGCACCACGTTGCCCGAAGGCAGATCGAGGTTGAGGCTGATCGGCAGATGCTCGGGCTCCAGCAACTGAAGCTGCAGAGGAACGACCAGTCCGTCCTCCGGGCGACGCGGGCGCAGTCGGATCAGGCATTCACCGCCTTCGAGCATCGCGCGGCAGGCCAGTGCCTGCAAGCCATAGAAGTCGGTCTGCTGTACGCGCCCTCGGGCGAGCGGATGTACCCGACCTACTCGCGCAAGAACGGGCGCAAGTACCACTACTACGTGTCCAAGTCGGAAGCGCGGTTCGGCGCGCCGGGCAAGAGCTACGAGCGCCTGCCCGCGCCGGAGATCGAGGGGGCGGTGGTGGCCCAGATCCGAACGGTGCTGACCAGCCCGGAGACCGTGGCGTCGGTGGTGCGGCACATCCAACGCAACGGTGCCCAGATCGACGAGGCCACCACCGTGATGGCTATGGGACGCCTCAACAACGTGTGGGATCAACTGTTCCCGGTCGAGCGCCACCGCATCGCCAATCTGATGATCGAGCGCATCGACCTCGTCCATGCGGGCGAGGTGCAGGGGATCAAGGTGAAGTGGCGTGACGTAGGTTGGAACGCGCTCATCGCGGAGTTCGCCCCGGACAGCATTGGTGCTGAACTGCTGGAGGTCGAAGCCTGATGGACGAGTCGATGGAAACCTTTGTGCCCCTGACGTTTCGCCGCCGAGGCGTCCAACGCGTGGCTGCCGACGAGCGCAGCGTCCACGACGTGACCCTGCTCGACGGTGTGGCACGGGCCTTCTACTGGCAGCACCTGCTGGACACCGGCGCGATGCAGAGCGGGTCGGCCATCGCTCGCGCCGAAAAGCTGCACCACTCGGTAGTCAACGAACTGCTGCGCCTGACCCTGCTGGCCCCGGACATCATCGAGCAGTTCATGGCGGGCAAGCAGCCACGGCGGTTGACGCTGATGTGGTTTCAGCGAAACCGCCTGATGGTCGACTGGCAGGCCCAGCGCCAGCTCATGGCCAGTTTTGAGGAGGATGTGTGAGCAAGAAGCATCGCGGCCACGCCAAGGGCGACCCAGTAACGTATCAGACGCCGCTGCCTGCTGGCGGCGTGCAGATGGAAACCTTCCTGCCCTGGACGTTGGTGCGCAGGGGTTTGAAGAAGCAGGTCATCACGCCGTTCGACGCGCCGCGGGAGTTCCTGGACGAGGCCCGCCGCGAAAAGTTGATCAAGGCTGCCGCACAGGACACCGCGTTGATGCGTGCGCTCGGTCTGGCACATCACTGGCAGCGGCTGATGGACGAGGGGCGGTTTACTTCGATCACCGAGATCGCCGAGGCAGAGGGACTCGATCTCGGTCGAGCCAGCCGGATCGCACGATTGGCGCAATTGGCTCCAGACATTGTGGAAGCCTGCATCACTGGCGTGGCAGCGCACTTGACGTTTGAAAGCGTCGGGCGACGCGCCAACCCCCTGCGATGGGACGAGCAGCGCGAACGTCTGCGGTTCCGGTGATCAACCGGCGCAGCAACTCCCCTTACCGCGCTCCTGAATCGGCGGGCACGGCACGGTGCCGTAGGAGCAGTACACGCAGCAGTCTCCCTGCTTGGGCTTGAGTACGGCGTGACACTGCTCGCACTCGTAGAACCACTGGCAGGCGTCTGTGGGCATCGTCTCGGTCTTGGCGTGGCCGCACTCGGGGCAAGTCAACGTCGACTCCAAGATCACGGCAGTCACTTTGCACTCCCCACCACGGTCGACGGATAACCAGCATCCTTGGTGGCGCGCTTGAGGGCTTCGGCGTTGGTCTTCGCATCATCGAATGTCACCTTGGCTTCGCGGCTGTCCAGATTCACGTCGGTCTTGCTGACGCCCGATACCTTGGTCAGCGCCTTCTTGACCGTGATCGGGCAGGTGGCGCAGTTCATGCCGGGCACGGACAGAGTGACGGTCTGGGTCGCTGCCCACAAGGGCGAGGCGAAGGCGGCAAATGTGGCCAGCGTAATGAGCTTCTTCATGACAACTTCCTTTCAGTAGAACCAGGGCGCGATAAGCGGGAACCCGAGCGCGAGAATCACCAACGCCACTACGGTCCAGAACAGCACCCTGTAGCTGCGGTTGACCGATGGAAGCGCGCAGACCTGCCCCGGTGCGCAATCCGTGGCCGGTCGCCAGATGCGGCGGTAAGCGAAGAAGAGCGCTACCACCGCCGCGCCGATGAACAGAGGCTGGTAGGGTTCGAGCAGCGTCAAGTTGCTGATCCACGCGCCGGAAACGCCGAGCGTGATCAACACCAACGGGCCGAGGCAGCAGGTGGAGGCGAGGATGGCGGCAAGCCCGCCAGTCAACAGCGCGCCGCGTCCGCCGCCTTGAGTTTCTGTTGGTCGATCTGTTTTCATAGGTTAAGCTTACTTCCGTACTTAAGTACGGAGTCAAGTGCCATGAGCGAACCACCTGAAACACTGACCATCGGCGTCCTGGCCGATGCCGCCGGGGTCAACGTCGAGACGATCCGCTTCTATCAGCGCAAGGGCCTGATGCAGGAGCCTGACCGGCCTCTAGGCGGCATCCGTCGTTACAGGGGGCCGGATCTGGCACGCGTGCGCTTCATCAAATCGGCCCAGCGACTGGGCTTCAGCCTGGACGAGATCGCGGACTTGCTGAAGTTGGAGGATGGATCGCATTGCACCGAGGCCCGCGAGCAGGCCGAGCGCAAGCTGGCCGATGTGCGTGACCGGCTTGCCGACCTGCGTCGAATCGAAGTCGCGCTGCAAGGGCTCGTCGTGCGTTGCTGCGCCACGAGCGGACAGGTGCAGTGTCCGTTAATCGCCGCTTTGCAGGCGGCGTGAGGCGTCCAAACTGGCCCGTCTCCGCTCTCGGTCGCCGACGCCTGAGCAGACGAAAACCGCAACCGATAGCCCTCACCCCCCCGAAAACAGCCGACGTCGGCACTTGGACGGTCAAGAGGCCAGCAGAGAACGGAGAGAGAAAAACCGCTACGTCGAGGCTGCGGGTCGGCGGTTCGGCAAGGGTGCGGTCAAGAGGCAGGTGCCCGAAACCGCGCCAACACTGGCGTTCCGGGCAGAAAAAAGCCCAACCGATAAGGGTTGGGCTTTGGGTAAATGGTGGAGCTGGGGGGATTTGAACCCCCGTCCGCAAGCCTTCTTCGCGCAGATCTACATGCTTAGTGGTCTGATTTGAGTCTCGCCACCCGGGTCGCGCAGCCACACGCTACCCGGGACGCCAGCACCCTTGGATCTCGCTCCTGACCAAGGTACCCGGTCGGAAGCCAGCCGATGTGAATAACCTTACAGCCTGGACACCATGCCCTTGCGGTCACAGCACCCTTGCCCGGCCCATCGGCCTGCCGTTGTAAGGCTCACTGGTTATTAAGCAGCGAGTGCGAAACGTTCGTCGTTTGCAGTTAGTTTGTTTGAATCTGTTTTACGAGCGCATTCAGCTCGACATGCACCACAGCGTTTCCGAACCCACGTCGAAACCAGTGCAGCCCCTCACCGACCATTTTAGGCCGGCGACAGCAATTCCAAGAGCCCGAGCGGAGATTTAATCGCAGCATCCGCCCCCCAGGCCCCCGGGTCGGCGACCGCGCCCAGGTAGCCATAGGTCGCGGCGACGGTCTGCATACCGGCGGCCCGTCCGGCCAGGATGTCCCGGTGGTCGTCACCCACATAGACACAGGCGTCCGGCGGCACGCCGATGCGGCGCGCGGCCTCCAGCAGCGGCGCCGGGTGGGGCTTGGTATGGGGCGTCGTGTCGCCGCAAACCAGCACCGAGGCGGTCGCGAACAGATCCAGCGCGCGGGTCAGCGGCTCCGCAAAGCGGGCCGACTTGTTCGTGACGACGCCCCAGACCAAGGGCCGTTCGGTCAAGCTGCGCACCAGTTGGGCGACACCTTCGAACGGCACGGTGTGGTCCATCATGCAGGCTTCGTAATGGACGAAGAACTCGTCCTTGTGGGCAGCGTAGGCGGCATGGTCCGGCTGCAGGCCGAATGCCACGGACAACATGCCGCGCGCACCGGAGCCGGCATGCGGCCGGTAGAGGCCGGCGTCCAGTGCCGGCAATCCACGGGCGACGCGCATCCGGTCGGCCGCGGCACCCAGGTCGGTGGCGCTGTCGACCAGCGTGCCATCCAGGTCGAACAGGACCGCCCGCACCGGCGCCAGGCGGACCGCCATGCGCTCAGGCCGCTGGCTGCAGCGGACGCTGCATCGCAACCAGGTAATTGACGCTGGTATCGCCGTCCAGCCAGTAACGCCGCGTCAGCGGGTTGTATTGCATGCCGCGGGTCTGGCGCAGTTCCAGCCCCGCGCCGCGGCCATACCGGGCCAGCTCGCTCGGGCGGATCAGCTTGGCATACACATGGGTACCGCGGGGCAGCAGATTCAGGATGTATTCCGCACCGACGATCGCGAAGGCAAAGGCCTTGGCGTTGCGGTTGATCGTCGAGAAGAACACCCATCCCCCGGGCCGCACCAGCGTCGCGCAGGCGCGCACGACCGAGGCCGGGTCGGGCACGTGTTCCAGCATCTCCATGCAGGTCACGACATCGAAGGCGCCGGGCTGCTCCGCCGCCAGGGCCTCCGCGCTGATCTCGCGGTAGCTGACCCGGGGCGTCTCGGCCTCCAGCGCATGCAGTTGCGCGACCCGCAGCGATTTCGTGGCCAGGTCGATACCCAGGACCTCGGCGCCGCGCCGCGCCATCGCATCGGCCAGGATGCCACCGCCGCAGCCGACATCCAGCACGCGCTGCCCGGGCAGCGCGCAGCACTGGGTGATCCAGTCCAGGCGCAGCGGGTTGATGTCGTGCAGCGGACGGAACTCGCTGTTGCGGTCCCACCAGCGGTGGGCCAGATCCGAGAACTTGGCCAGTTCGGCCGGGTCGACATTGGTGGTGGGCATGGGCGGATTATGCGCAGGCCGCGCCTCGGCGGCCTGCATCGGCATCAAAGACCGGACACAAATGACAAACCCCGCCGAAGCGGGGTCTGGAGGCACCCGAAATCAGGTGCCGGGCTCCGATGGAACCGATTACTTGTTGGCGCGGGTACCGACGACTTCGATTTCCACGCGGCGGTTCTTGGCGCGGCCTTCGGCGGTCTTGTTGTCGGCGACCGGCTGCTTCTCGCCCTTGCCTTCGGTGTACACGCGGTTCTTCTCGATGCCCTTGGACACGAGATACGCCTTGACGGCTTCCGAGCGCTTGACCGACAGGGCCTGGTTGTAGGCGTCGGCGCCGACGGAGTCGGTGTGGCCCACGGCGATCACGACTTCCAGGTTGATGCCCTTGACCTTGCCGACCAGATCGTCCAGCTTGGCCTTGCCTTCCGGCTTCAGCACCGCCTTGTCGAAATCGAAGAAGGCGTCTGCGGCATAGGTGACCTTGGTGGCTGCCGGCGGCTGGGCAGCGGCGGCTGCAGGTGCCGGAGCCGGACGTGCGGCGGGGGCTGCAGCGGCAGGTGCCGGAGCAGGCGCCGGGGCCGGGCGGGCAGCAGCAGCAGGGGCCGGGGCGGCGGCAGGCGCCGGAGCGGCAGCGCGCGGAGCCGGAGCGATGGCGCCATCACAACCAACGGCGGCGGTGGCCGGGGTCCACACGGAATCGCGCCAGCACAGGCCGTTGCTGTTCTTCCAGACCAGCTCGGCACCGGAGTTGCGCCAGTTGTCGACAGACTGTGCGCTGGCCGCGGTGGCGAGTGCTGCCGTTGCGAACAACATTGCCACTTTGTTCAGTTTCTTCATATTTCTCCTCAGTGAGACAAAAAGCGCAGCGGCGCTGCGAGCTGTTGGGCGCCCCGGGTGACCGCCACCTGGGGCATGCGATCTATTGTGCCACACACATTTGGGGCATCAAGCGCGGCCGCCGGTGTCTGGCCCTGCGGGAGGCGCAGAACCGGCCGATGTGTTGTCCATTCACGACAGCCGCTTCCGCCTAAAATCGCCGTTTCCCCTCGGAAGATGCCCGCATGACCCAGTTCGCCAAAGAAACGCTGCCCATCAGTCTCGAAGAGGAAATGCGGCGCAGCTACCTCGATTACGCGATGAGCGTCATCGTCGGGCGTGCCCTTCCGGACGCCCGGGACGGCCTCAAGCCGGTCCACCGGCGCGTGCTGTATGCGATGCACGAGCTCAACAACGACTGGAACCGGGCCTACAAGAAGTCGGCACGTATCGTCGGCGACGTCATCGGCAAGTACCACCCGCATGGCGACCAGTCGGTCTACGACACGATCGTGCGCATGGCCCAGGACTTCTCGATGCGCCACATGCTCGTCGACGGCCAGGGCAATTTCGGTTCGGTCGACGGCGACAGTGCCGCCGCGATGCGCTACACCGAGATCCGCCTGGCGAAGATCGCCCATGAGATGCTGGCCGACATCGACAAGGAGACGGTGGACTTCGGCCCCAACTACGACGGCTCCGAAAAGGAGCCGCTGGTCCTGCCGAGCAAGCTGCCGAACCTGCTGGTGAACGGCTCCGGCGGCATCGCGGTCGGCATGGCCACCAACATCCCGCCGCACAACCTCAACGAAGTGGTCGATGCCTGCCTGCACCTGCTGCGCCACCCGCAGGCGTCGATCGACGAACTGATGGAGATCATCCCGGCACCGGACTTCCCCACCGCCGGCATCATCTACGGCATCAATGGCGTCAAGGACGGCTACCGCACTGGCCGCGGACGCGTCGTGATGCGGGCCAAGTGCCATTTCGAGGACATCGACCGCGGTCAGCGCCAGGCGATCATCGTCGACGAGCTGCCCTATCAGGTCAACAAGAAGACGCTGCAGGAGCGCATGGCGGAGCTGGTGCACGAGAAGAAGATCGAGGGCATCAGCCACATCCAGGACGAGAGCGACAAGTCCGGCATGCGTCTGGTCATCGAGCTCAAGCGCGGCGAAGTGCCCGAGGTGGTGCTCAACAACCTGTACAAGCAGACCCAGCTGCAGGACACCTTCGGCATCAACATGGTCGCGCTGGTCAATGGCCAGCCCAAGCTGTGCAACCTGAAAGACCTGGTCGAGGTGTTCCTGGACCACCGCCGCGAGGTCGTGACCCGCCGCACGGTCTTCAATCTGCGCAAGGCCCGCGAGCGCGGCCATGTGCTGGAGGGCCTGGCCGTTGCGCTGGCCAACATCGACGACTTCATCGCGATCATCCGCAATGCGCCGACGCCCCCGGTCGCGAAGGTCGAACTGATGGGCCGGGCCTGGGACAGCAAGCTGGTGCGCGAGATGCTCACCCGCACGCGTGCGGACGGCGGCGTCGTCAACGCCGACGACTACCGTCCCGAAGGCCTGGACCGCGAGTTCGGCATGGGCAGCGACGGCCTGTATCGCCTGTCGGACACCCAGGCCCAGGAGATCCTGCAGATGCGTCTGCAGCGCCTGACCGGGCTGGAGCAGGACAAGATCGTCGCCGAGTACAAGGAAGTCATGGCCGAGATCGAGGATCTGCTGGACATCCTGGCCAAGCCGGCCCGGGTGTCGGCCATCATCGGCGACGAACTGACCCACATCAAGCAGGAGTTCGGGCAGAGCAAGCTGGGGCTGCGGCGCAGCCTGATCGAGCACAGCTCCTTCGACCTGAGCACCGAGGATCTGATCACCCCGACCGACATGGTGGTCACACTCAGTCACAGCGGTTACATCAAAAGCCAACCTCTGTCGGAGTACCGGGCCCAGAAGCGCGGCGGCCGCGGCAAGCTGGCCACCACCACCAAGGAAGATGACTGGGTCGACCAGCTCTTCATCGCGAACACGCACGACTACATCCTGTGCTTCTCGAACCGCGGCCGGCTCTACTGGCTCAAGGTCTGGGAGGTGCCGCAGGGTTCGCGCGGCTCACGGGGCCGGCCGATCGTCAACATGTTCCCGCTGCAGGAGGGCGAGAAGATCACCGTCGTGCTGCCGCTGACCGGCGAGAACCGCAGCTTCCCGTCGAACCATTTCGTGTTCATGGCCACCAGCATGGGCACCGTCAAGAAGACCGCGCTGGACGAATTCAGCAACCCGCGCAAGGCCGGCATCATCGCGGTGGACCTGGACCCGGGCGACTACCTGATCGGTGCGGCGCTGACGGACGGCGCACACGATGTCATGCTGTTCTCCGACGGCGGCAAGGCGGTCCGTTTCGACGAGAACGACGTCCGTCCGATGGGCCGCACGGCACGCGGCGTGCGCGGCATGATGCTTGACGACGGCCAAAGCGTGATCGCGATGCTGGTCGCCGAGGACGAGCAGCAGTCCGTCCTGACCGCGACCGAGAACGGCTACGGCAAGCGCACCAGCATCACCGAGTACACCCGCCATGGCCGCGGCACCAAGGGCATGATCGCGATCCAGCAGAGCGAGCGCAACGGCAAGGTCGTGGCTGCCACGCTGGTCCATGTCGATGAC
This sequence comes from Burkholderiales bacterium, assembly GCA_016790635.1. Taxonomy (GTDB): domain Bacteria; phylum Pseudomonadota; class Gammaproteobacteria; order Burkholderiales; family JAEUOS01; genus JAEUOS01. The sequence continues at coordinate 256,916 of JAEUOR010000062.1, read as the reverse complement.
GAGATCATGCTGATCACCGACAAGGGTGTGCTGGTGCGCACGCGCGTCAGCGAGATCCGGGAGCTCGGGCGCGCGACGCAGGGTGTCACGCTGATCAGCCTGGATGACGGCGCCACGCTCAGCGGCCTGCAACGCATCGTCGAGAACGATGCCCAGGACGGCAGCGAATCCGACGCCGACGCCACGCCGAACGGCAGCGCCGAGTGAGGGCCCGGCAACCCGGACCGGCCCGATGACGCAGCGCCCGTACAACTTCTCCGCCGGGCCGGCCGCGATCGCCGACGAGGTCCTGGCGCAGGCGGCCGCAGAGATGCTCGACTGGCGCGATGCCTCCGGCCGCTCCAGCGGCATGAGCGTCATGGAAATGAGCCACCGCGGCCGGGAGTTCATCGCGATCTACGAAGCCGCCGAGGCGGCGCTGCGCCAGCTGCTGGCGGTGCCGGCGGACTACCGCATCCTGTTCCTGCAGGGCGGTGGCCTGGGCGAGAACGCCATCGTCCCGCTGAACCTGTGCGGCCGGCGGGCCGGCGTACCACCCCAGGCCGATTTCGTCGTCACCGGCGGGTGGAGCCAGAAGTCCCTGAAGGAAGCCGCGCGCTACTGCACCGCCCGCACGGCGGCCAGCAACGCTGCGAATGGGCACACCACGCTGCCGTCCCCGCAGACCTGGCAACTGCACCCGCAGGCCAGCTATGTGCACCTGTGCAGCAATGAAACCATCCACGGTGTGGAGTTCCACACGCTGCCTGACCTGCGTGCGCTCGGCTGCGACGCGCCGCTGGTGATCGATTTTTCTTCGCATGTGGCATCCCGTCCGGTGGATTGGTCCCGCGTCGGCCTGGCCTATGCAGGCGCACAGAAGAACCTCGGACCGGCCGGCCTGACCGTCGTTGTCGTCCGCGAGGATCTGCTGGGCCATGCGCTGCCGATCTGCCCGAGCGCCTTCGACTACCGGCTGATCGCCGAGAACCAGTCGATGTACAACACGCCGCCGACCTACGCGATCTACATCGCCGGCCTGGTGTTCCAGTGGCTGCTGCGCCAGGGGGGCATCGCCGCGATCGAGCAACGCAACATCGCGAAAGCGCAGCTGCTGTACGACGCGATCGACCAGTCCGGCCTGTACGAGAACCGGGTCGCGCCCGAATGCCGCTCCCGCATGAACGTGCCCTTCTTCCTGAAGGACGAAAGCCGCAATGCCGCCTTCCTGGCCGGTGCGGCCAGCCGGGGCCTGCTGTCGCTGAAGGGCCACAAGTCGGTAGGAGGCATGCGCGCCAGCATCTACAACGCGATGCCGCTGGCGGGCGTCCAGGCCCTGGTGGACTACATGCGAGAATTTGAACGTACTGCGGCCTGAGTCCGCGCGCTCGCCCTGCCCACGCCATGACCCGATCCCTGCCTGAAATCCGCCAACAGATCGACGCGGTCGACGCCCAGCTGCTGGCATTGATGAACCAGCGCGCGGCGCTGGCCAACGAAGTCGGCCACATCAAGCGGGTGGAAGGCTCGCCGGTGTTCCGTCCGGAGCGCGAGGCGGCCGTGATCCGCGGCCTGCAGGAGCGCAATGAGGGTCCCCTTCGCTCCACCAGCCTGGCACCGATCTGGCGGGAGATCATGTCGGCCTGCCGTGCGCTGGAGGCGCCGCAGCGGGTCGCCTTCCTCGGCCCCGCCGGCACCTTCAGCGAGCAGGCCACGTTCCAGTTCTTTGGCACCAGCATCGAGCGCGTGCCCTGCAGCAGCATCGACGAGGTGTTCCGCGCCGCCGCCTCCGGCAGTGCGGAGTTCGGCGTCGTGCCGGTGGAGAACTCCACCGAGGGTGTGGTCTCGCGTTCACTCGACCTGCTGCTCAACACGCCGCTGCAGATCGTCGGTGAGACCAGCCTGCTGGTGCGCCACCATCTGCTGCGCCAGTCGGACTCGCTGGTCGGCATCGAAGCCATCTACGCGCACCCGCAGGCGCTGGCGCAGTGCCAGGGATGGCTCAACACCCACCTGCCGGGCGTGGAGCGCCGCACCGCGTCGAGCAATGCGGAGGGCGCCCGGCTGGCCAGCACCAACCCGGCCTGGGCCGGCATCGCCAGCGACCGGGCCGCGTCCGAGTTCGGCCTGCACATCGCGGCCCACGCGATCCAGGACGACGCCTTCAACCGCACCCGCTTCGCGATCGTGTGCCTGCCGCACCAGATGCAGACACCGCCGCCGTCGGGCCACGACTGCGTCAGCCTGATCGTCTCGGTGCCCAACCGCCCCGGTGCGGTCCATGACCTGCTGGTCCCGCTGAAGGAGCACGGCGTCTCGATGACGCGCTTCGAGTCCCGCCCGGCGCGTTCCGGCCAGTGGGAGTACTACTTCTATCTCGACATCCAGGGCCATGCCTCGCAGCCGCATGTGGCGCAGGCGCTGTCGGCGTTGCAGCAGCTGTGCGCCTTCTACAAGGTGCTGGGCACCTACCCGGTCGGAGAGCACTGATGTTCGAGCAACTGGGACTGATTGGCTGCGGCCTGATGGGCGGCTCCTTCGCGCTGGCGCTCAAGCGCGCCGGGCTGGTCAAGCGGGTCGTCGGCTACAGCAAGTCCCCGTCCACGACCGAGCGGGCCCGCCAGATGGGCGTCATCGATGTCGAGGCGCCCTCGGCGCTGCTGGCCGTCTCCGGCGCCGACATCGTGCTGATCGCCGTGCCGGTGGCCTCCACCGAAGCCACCTTCAAGGCGATCAAGCACCTGGTGACACCCAGCACTTTGGTGATGGATGTCGGCTCCACCAAGCGCGATGTCATCGATGCGGCGCGGCGCGCACTGCGGGAGCAGGTCGACTGCTTCGTGCCGGCGCACCCGATTGCCGGCAAGGAGGTCGCGGGCGTCGAGAATGCCGATGCCGACCTGTACGCCGGCCGCCAGGTGGTGCTGACGCCGATCGACCGCACCAACCCGGTCCAGTTGCAGCAGGCGGTGGACGTCTGGGCTTCGCTGGGGTGCCGCGTCGTCAAGATGAGCCCGGAGGCGCACGACGCCGCCTTTGCCGCCGTCAGCCACCTGCCCCACCTGATCGCCTTCGCACTGATGAACGCCATTTCCGGCCAGCCGTTGGGCAAAGATTTCCTGTCGCTGGCAGGACCGGGCTTCCGCGACTTCACCCGCATTGCCGCCGCTGACCCGACGCTGTGGCGCGACGTGATGCTGGCCAACCGCGAGGAATTGCTCAACCAGTCCCGGATGTTCCAGCGCAACCTGCAGTCGCTGGAACTGATGATCTCCAGCGGCAATGCCGACGCCCTGCTCGAACAGATCGAAAACGCCAGCGTGACGCGTGCGAACTGGAGCATGGCGCGCCAGCAGAAGTAATGTTCACCACCGATTTCCTCGACGTCCCGCCGCTGTCGCGTGCGGGGGGCAGCGTGGTGCTGCCGGGCTCCAAGAGCATCTCCAACCGCCTGCTGCTGCTGTCGGCGCTGTGCGCCGGGCGCACGACGCTGCATGACCTGCTGGACTCGGACGACACCCGGGTGATGCTGGATGCCCTGCAGGCGCTCGGCTGCACGATCGCACGCAGCGGCAGCAGCGTGACGATCGACGGCCTGGCCGGCCAGCTGCCGCAGCGCCAGGCCGCGCTGTTCCTGGGCAATGCCGGCACGGCGATGCGCCCGCTGACCGCCGCGCTGGCGGTGCTGGGCGGCGACTTCACGCTGCGCGGCATCCCCCGCATGCACGAGCGTCCGATCGGTGACCTGGTGGACGCGCTGCGCCAGCTGGGCTGCGCGATCGACTACCTGGAGCGCGACGGCTACCCGCCGCTGCGCATCGGTCAGCCGGCATTGGCCCTGGGCGCGCCCATCCAGGTCCGGGGCGACGTGTCGAGCCAGTTCCTGACCGCGCTGCTGATGGCCTTGCCACTGGTGGCCCGCCAGGACATCACGATCGAAGTCCAGGGGGAACTGATCTCCCGCCCCTACATCGAGATCACGCTGAATTTGCTTGCCCGCTATGGCGTGCAGGTGCGCCGCGAAGGCTGGCAGCGCTTCGTGATACCCGCTGGCTGCCAGCTACGTTCGCCCGGCACCCAGCATGTCGAGGCGGACGCGTCCTCGGCCAGTTACTTCATCGCGCTGGGCGCGCTGGCGCCGTCGGAGACCGGCGGCGTACGCATCCTGGGGGTCGGCGCCGACTCGATTCAGGGGGACATCCGCTTCATCGACGCCGCCCGGCAGATGGGCGCGGTCGTCGACAGCGGCCCGAACTGGCTGCAGGTGTCCCGGGGAGAACGGCCCGACGGCGCCCCGCTGCAGGCCATCGACCTGGATTGCAACCATATTCCCGACGCGGCAATGACGCTGGCCGTGATGGCACTCTACGCGCAGGGCACGACGACGCTGCGCAACATCGCGAGCTGGCGCGTCAAGGAGACGGACCGCATCGCGGCGATGGCCTGCGAACTGCGCAAGCTGGGCGCCACCGTCGTGGAGGGTGCGGACTTCATCCAGGTGACGCCACCTGCCAGGCCGACCGACTGGCGTGCGGCTTCGATCCACACCTACGACGACCACCGCATCGCGATGTGCTTTGCGCTGGCGGCGTTCAACCCGGCCGGGCTGCCGGTGCGCATCGAGGATCCGAAGTGCGTCGGCAAGACCTTCCCGGACTTCTTCGAGGCACTGTTCTCGGTCGTTCAGACGCCGGTCGACCGGATCCCGGTGATCTGTGTCGACGGGCCGACCGCCTCCGGCAAGGGCACGCTGGCCGCCGAACTGGCGCGGCGCCTGGGCTACCACTTCCTGGATTCCGGCGCCCTGTACCGCATCACCGCGCTGGCCGCGACGCGCGCGGGTATCCCGCTGGATGCCAGTGGCGAGGAGGCAATTGCAGCCCTGGTGCCGACGCTGGACATCCACTTCGGGCCCGGCCAGATCTTCCTGGCTGGCGAGGATGTCGGCGACATCGTCCGCAGCGAGGCCACCGGCATGAACGCATCGCGGGTGTCCGCGCTGGTACGCGTGCGCTCGGCGCTGATCGACCTGCAGCACGCCCGCCGCCGCCTGCCCGGTCTGGTGGCCGACGGCCGCGACATGGGCACGGTGATCTTTCCGCAGGCACCGCTCAAGGTGTTCCTCACGGCAAGCGCCGCCAAGCGTGCCGAAAGACGCCATAAACAGTTGATTTCAAAGGGCATTCCAACTACACTCACCGATCTTCGCGCTGACTTGGAGGCGCGCGACGCCCGGGACTCCTCCCGGGCCACCGCGCCCCTGAAGCCGGCGCAGGACGCCCTCCTCCTGGACAACTCCGATCTGTCGGTGCAAGCCTGCGTCGACATCGTGCTGGACTGGTGGAAGGACAGGCAGCCGCCGCGCACCCCGTAGCGTCTGCGTTTCGTGATGCCGGGGCTGCCCGTCCCGGTTCTGGCCCCCATGGCTCCCTTCGCGCCCTCCCGTGCGCACCGGTCGTGGGGTTCAACAACTCAACCCGCGGTGCCCGCACCGCACATTGCAATGTCTGAATCTTTTGCCGCCCTCTTTGAAGAATCCCAAAAACGCTCGGAGACCCGTGTTGGCGAGGTCGTCACCGCCGAAGTCGTGCGCATCGAACACAACTTCGTGGTCGTCAATGCCGGTCTGAAGTCCGAGGCCTATGTGCCGCTGTCGGAGTTCAAGAGCGACAAGGGTGAACTCGAAGTCCAGGTCGGAGAGTTTGTCTCCGTCGCGATCGTCGCGATGGAAAACGGCTACGGCGACACCATCGTCAGCCGCGACACCGCCAAGCGCCTGGCGTCCTGGATGTCCCTGGAGAAGTCCCTGGAATCCGGCGAATTCGTCACCGGCACCACCAGCGGCAAGGTCAAGGGCGGCCTGACCGTCCTGGTCAACGGCATCCGCGCCTTCCTGCCCGGCTCGCTGGTCGACACCCGCCCGACGAAGGACTTGTCTCCGTACGAGAACAAGACCATGGAGTTCAAGGTCATCAAGCTCGACCGCAAGCGCAACAACGTCGTTCTGTCGCGCCGTGCCGTCGTCGAGGCCAGCATGGGCGAAGAGCGCGCCAAGCTGATGCAGACCCTCAAGGAAGGCTCGGTCGTCCAGGGCGTCGTCAAGAACATCACCGAGTACGGCGCGTTCGTCGACCTCGGCGGCATCGACGGCCTGCTGCACATTACCGACATGGCCTGGCGCCGTGTCCGTCACCCGAGCGAAGTGGTGACGGCCGGCCAGGAGATCACCGCCAAGATCCTCAAGTTCGACACCGAGAAGAACCGCGTCTCGCTGGGCCTCAAGCAGATGGGCGACGACCCGTGGATGGGCGTCAACCGCCGCTACCCGCAGGGCACCCGCATGTTCGGCAAGATCACCAACATCGCCGACTACGGCGCGTTCGTCGAGCTCGAGCCCGGCATCGAAGGCCTGGTGCACGTGTCCGAGATGGACTGGACCAACAAGAACGTGGCCCCGAGCAAGATCGTTTCGCTGGGCGACGAAGTCGAGGTCATGGTCCTGGAGATCGACGAGGACAAGCGCCGCATCAGCCTGGGCATGAAGCAGTGCAAGGCCAACCCGTGGCAGGAATTCGCGCAGAACACCAAGCGCGGCGACCGCGTCAAGGGCCCGATCAAGTCGATCACCGACTTCGGCGTGTTCGTCGGCCTGGCCGCCGGCATCGACGGCCTGGTGCACCTGTCCGACCTGAGCTGGAACGAGCCGGGCGACGTGGCGGTGCGCAACTACAAGAAGGGCCAGGAGGTCGAGGCGCTGGTGCTGGCCGTCGATGTCGACCGCGAGCGCATCTCGCTGGGCATCAAGCAGCTGGACTCCGATCCGTTCACGACCTTCGTGAGCGTCAATGACAAGGGCCAGGTCGTCACCGGCAAGGTCCGCTCGGTCGACCCGAAGGGCGCCGAGATCGATCTCGGCCAGGACGTCGTGGGCTACCTGCGCGCTTCCGAGATCAGCCGCGACCGCGTCGAGGACGCCCGCAACGTGCTGAAGGAAGGCGACGAAGTCACTGCCGTGGTGGTCAACGTGGATCGCAAGACCCGCAACATCCAGCTGTCCATCAAGGCCAAGGATGCCGCCGACCAGCAGGAAGCCATGGCCTCGCTGAACCAGAGCGCCCAGCGTGAGAACGCCGGCACCACCAGCCTGGGTGCCCTGCTGCGTGCCAAGCTGGACAACAACTGATCGGCCCTGGAACCATGAGGAAGGGCTGGTGCCCCGTGCACCAGCCCTGCGGCATGCACCATGCGTAATTCCATGACCCGATCGGATCTCGTCGAGGAGCTGGCCCACCGGTTCAGCCAGTTGACGCACCGTGATGCGGAGTTCGCCGTCAAGGCCATCCTTGACGCGATGAACGATGCCCTGGTGGCAGGCCACCGGATCGAGATCCGGGGCTTCGGCAGCTTTTCCATCAATCGCCGCCCACCCCGGATGGGGCGCAACCCGCGCAGCGGCGAGAGCGTGGCGATCCCCGAGAAGCGGGTTCCCCACTTCAAGCCTGGCAAGGCCTTGCGGGAGTCGGTGGACCAGCGCACGGCGGAGATCGAGGCCGGTGGTGGCCCTACCAGGGAAAAGCCGATATTCTGACTGCCTGCCCGTCATGAAGAACCCCCTGTGGCTGCTCAAGTGGATACTGAAGGCAGCCATTTTTTTTACGCTGTTTGCCTTTGCGCTGAACAACCAGCAGGAGGCCAGCGTCCACTTTTTCTTTGGCAACCAGTGGCGCAGCCCGATGGTGCTGATCGTGCTGGCGGCCTTCGCGCTGGGCCTCATCGTCGGTGCGCTGGGCATGGCGCCCTGGTGGTGGCGCCATCGCAGTGCCGCCGTGCGCGAGCGCAGCGCAGCCGCCACGCCGCCGGCCGACAGCAGCCCGCCGGCACCCGCCGCCAGCACCCCGCCCCATGGAATTTGACTTCAGCTGGCTGCTGCTGGGCTTGCCGCTGGCCTTCATCCTCGGCTGGCTGGCCTCGCGCTTCGACCTGCGCCAGCTCCGCATGGAGAACCGGCGGGCCCCGAAGGCCTACTTCCGGGGCCTGAACTTCCTGCTCAACGAACAGCAGGACCAGGCGATCGACGCCTTCATCGAGGCGGTCCAGAACGATCCCGACACCTCCGAACTGCACTTCGCGCTGGGCAACCTGTTCCGCCGCCGCGGCGAGTACGAGCGGGCCGTGCGGGTGCATCAGCACCTGCTGTCGCGCGGCGACCTGAGCACCGCGGACAGGCACCGTGCACAACATGCACTGGCCCTGGACTACCTGCGCGCCGGCCTGCTCGATCGCGCCGAGGAGGCGCTGCTGAAGCTGGAGGGCACACCGTTCGAGACCGAAGCCCGCCTGGCCCTGCTGGCCAACTACGAGCGCTCGCGCGATTGGGGCCGGGCCGCCGAGGTCGCGCAGCGGCTGGAGCAGTCCGACCAGGGCAGCTTTGCCGGCCGGCTGGCGCACTACCTCTGCGAGCAGGCCCAGGCCCATCTGGCCGCCCAGGAGCCGGAACGCGCGTTCGCCTTGCTGCAGCAGGCGGTCGCCGATGCGCCCACGGCTGCCCGCCCGCGGCTGGAACTGGCCCGGCTGCTGCACCAGCGCGGCGACGCAGCGGCCGCGGCCGACGTGCTCGAGGAAGCCGCGCGGAGGTCACCGGCCGCCCTGCCGTTGATCGCGGCGCAATGGGCCCCGCTGGCGATCGCCACCGGCCGCACCGGCAGCGTGCTGGCGCAGCTGAAGGGACACTACGAGAAGGCCCCATCGACGGACCTGCTGGAGGCCATCGTGAGCCTGGAGGAGCAGGCAGGCGGGGCGGATGCACAGGCGCGCGACTGGTACCTGCGCCACCTGGAGCGTGGCCCCTCGCTGGTGGCGGCCGCCAAGTGGATCGCCGGCGAGAAGCTCGAGCATGAGCAGTTCCATCCGCTGGTGCAACGGGCACTGGACCATGCCGTCAAGCCGTTGACGCGCTACCGCTGCGCGGCCTGCGGGTTCGAGGCCCGCCAGCACTTCTGGCAGTGCCCGGGTTGCCAGGCCTGGGACAGCTACCCGGCCCGCCGGGTCGAGGACCTCTGAACCGGCGGCGTCCTCCGAACGGGGGATCCACACGGCCCGCCGACCACCCGGCCGGGCCCGGCGGCCACTAACGTCGGCGACGCGTCCCCGATCCCCGGGGTGCCCCCCGACGAGGAGTCCCCATGTGGAAGCACTGGATGGCCATGATGGCCACCGCCGGCAGCCTGAGCGCGCACGCCGGCATCGAGATCAACCAGGCCCAGGAGGCCGATCTGGACGGCATCCGGGGTATCGGCCCCGGAACGTCCGCCCGGATCCTGCAGGCGCGCCGCGAGGCACCCTTCGCCGACTGGCCGGACCTGATCCGGCGGGTGAAGGGCATCGGGCCGGCCAGCGCCCGCCGTCTGTCGGCCGAGGGGGTCACGGTCGGCGGTCAGCCGTTCGCTGGCGCACCGGCGGGCGCTGCGGCCACCGGCCGCCTGCCGGCAGACCCGCAGTCAGGCAGCCGGTAGGCCGTAGCCACCGCCGCCCGGCGTGTGTATCTCGAACACGTCGCCCGGCGCCATCTGCACCTGCCCGATGTGTTCCAGCGTCTGCACGGTGCCGTCGGCGCGCACCACCCGGTTGATGCCGGTCGCGCCAGGCTCGCCGCCGGCCATGCCGAAGGCCGGGTGGATGCGGCCATTGGACAGGATGCTGGCGGTCATCGGCTCCAGGAAGCGCAGGCGGCGCACGCCGCCGTCGCCGCCGCGCCAGCGCCCGGCGCCGCCGGATCCGCTGCGCAGCGTGTAGCTCTCCAGCCGGACCGGGAAGCGGAACTCCAGCACTTCCGGGTCCGTCAGGCGGGAGTTCGTCATGTGGGTCTGGACGACGCTGGTCCCGTCGGCCCCGTCGGTCGCGCCGGAACCGCCGGCGATCGTCTCGTAGTACTGGTAACGGTCGTTGCCGAACGTGAAGTTGTTCATCGTGCACTGGCTCGCCGCCATCACGCCCAGCGCACCGAACAGCGCATTCGTGATGCAGGTGGAGGTCTCGACATTGCCGGCCACGACCGCCGCCGGCGCGTCCGGGTTCAGCATGCAGCCGCGCGGAATCGTCACGCGCAGCGGCTTCAGGCAGCCGGCATTCAGAGGGATGTCGTCGTCCACCAGCGTGCGGAACACATACAGCACGGCCGCCATGCAGACCGCCCGCGGCGCATTGAAGTTGTTCGGCTGCTGCGGCGAGGTGCCGGTGAAGTCGATCTCGGCGCTGCGCGCGGCCGTGTCCACCCGCACCGCGACGACGATGCGGGCGCCGTTGTCCAGCGGCAGCTCGAAACGCCCGTCCCGCAGCCGCGGGATCACCCGGCGCACCGACTCCTCGGCGTTGTCCTGCACATGGCCCATGTAGGCCTGCACGACGTCCAGGCCGAACTGCTCCACCATCCGGCGCAGCTCCTGCACGCCTTTCTCGTTGGCAGCGATCTGGGCCCGCAGGTCGGCCAGGTTCTGCGCCGGGTTGCGCGCCGGGTAGGGCCCGCCCTGCAGCAGGGTCTGCAGCGCGGACTCCTGCAGCACGCCCGCGGCCACCAGCCGGAAATTCTGGATCTGCACGCCCTCCTCGTCGATGCTGCGCGAGAATGGCGGCATCGAGCCCGGCGTGGTGCCGCCGACATCGGCATGGTGGCCCCGGCTGCCGACATAGAACTGCGGCGCCTGGGCGTCGGCCAGGTACACCGGCGTGATCACCGTGATGTCCGGCAGGTGTGTCCCCCCGTGGTAGGGGTCGTTGAGCATATAGACGTCCCCCCGTTGCATGCGGCCGGCGTTGTCGCGGATCACGGTCTGGATGCTTTCGCCCATCGAGCCCAGGTGCACCGGCATGTGCGGCGCATTCGCGATCAGGTGCCCCTGCGCATCGAACAGCGCGCAGCTGAAGTCCAGCCGCTCCTTGATGTTCACCGAATGCGCGGTGTTCTGCAGCTGCAGTCCCATCTGCTCGGCGATGTTCATGAACAGGTTGTTGAACACCTCCAGCAGCACCGGATCCGCGGTGGTGCCCGCGGCGTAGGTCACCGCCCGCGCCTCGCGGCGCTCCAGCACCAGGTGGTCCAGCGCGGTCAGGGTGGCCGCCCAGCCGGGTTCGACCACGGTCGTGGCGTTTTTTTCGGCAATGATGGCCGGGCCGGGAATCTCGTCGCCGGGGCGCAGGTCTTCGCGCACCACCAGGGCGGCCTCCACCCAGCGGCCGCCGGAGTACACCGGCACCGTGCTGCGGCGCGGCACGGCGCGCGGCGGGTGCAACGCATGGACCGGCTCGGCCGGCGCATCACCAGCGACGACGGCTTCGACCGAAACGGCCTCCACCACCAGCGCCTTGCCCGTCATCAGAAAGGCAAACCGCTGGCGGTAGGCGGCCTCGAAACCGGCGGTGACCGCGGCGAGAACCTCCGCGGGCGATGCTGGGCCAGCGTCGGGCCAACCGACGATCAGCGCCGAATCGGTGCCTTCGTAACGCACATGCACCCGCCGATGCATCGACACGGCGCCGGCGCTGGCCTGCTGGCGGGCCAGTTCGGCGCGCGCGGTTTCGGCCAGCGCATCGAGTTGCTGCGAGATGGCCGGCAAGGCGTCGGTGGCCAGCTTCAGCTCCACCGCCTGCTCGCGGATCACGTTCTGGTCGGCCAGGCCCATGCCGTAGGCGCTCAGCACACCGGCCAGGGGATGCACCAGCACCCGCGTCATGCCCAGTGCGTCCGCGACCAGGCAGGCGTGCTGGCCACCGGCGCCGCCGAAGCACTGCAGCGTGTAGCGTGTCACGTCGTAGCCCCGCGCCACGGATATCTTCTTGATGGCATTGGCCATCTGCTGAACCGCGATGCGGATGAAGCCCTCGGCCACGTCTTCCGGTGTCCGTCCGGTCTGGGCTGCCAGCGCGGCGAAGCGTTCGCGCACGACCTCTCCATCCAGCGCCTCGTTCGCGCCATGGCCGAAAACCTTGGGGAAAAACGCCGGCTGGATCTTGCCGACCATCACGTTGGCGTCGGTCACCGCCAGCGGGCCTCCGCGCCGGTAGCTGGCCGGGCCGGGGTTGGCGCCCGCGCTCTGCGGGCCGACGCGAAACCGCGCCCCGTCGAACTGCAGCAGGGAGCCGCCGCCGGCGGCGACGGTGTGGATGCTCATCATCGGGGCGCGCATGCGCACGCCGGCCACCTGCGTCTCGAACTCGCGCTCGAACTCGCCCGCGTAGTGGCTTACGTCGGTGGAGGTGCCGCCCATGTCGAAGCCGATGACCCGGTCCATGCCGGCCAGCGCCGCGGTGCGGGCCATGCCGACGATGCCGCCGGCCGGCCCGGACAGGATGGCGTCCTTGCCCTGGAAGGCGTGCGCGTCGGTCAGCCCGCCGGAGGACTGCATGAAGAACAGCTTCACCCCCGGCATCTCGCCGGCCACCTGCTCGACATAACGGCGCAGGATGGGCGACAAATAGGCATCGACCACCGTGGTGTCGCCGCGGCTGACGAACTTCATCATCGGGCTGGTCGAATGGCTGGTGCTGACCTGGGTGAAGCCCACCTCGCGGGCGATACGCGCAGCGGCCAACTCGTGCGCCGTGAAACGGTAGCCGTGCATAAAGACGATGGCCACGCTGCGCAGGCCGGCATCGAAGGCCGCCCACAGCCGCTCGCGCAGGTGGGCCTCGTCCAGCGGTTCGACCACCTCGCCATGGGCGCCGACCCGCTCCACCGCCTCGACCACCCGTTCGTACAGCAGCTCCGGCAGCAGGATGCGGCGGTCGAACAGGCGCGGGCGGTTCTGGTACGCGATGCGCAGCGCGTCGCGAAAACCGCGCGTGGTGACCAGCAGCGTGGGCTCGCCCTTGCGCTCCAGCAGCGCGTTGGTGGCCACGGTGGTGCCCATCTTCACGCACTCGACCTGTTCCGGTGTCACCGGCTCGCCCGGCAACAGGCCCAGCAGGTGGCGGATGCCGGCCACCGCCGCGTCGCGGTACTGCTCGGGGTTGTCGCTCAGCAGCTTGTGGGTGACGAGCGTGAAGCTGCCGTCCGGGTTCGGCCGTTTGCCGACGATGTCGGTGAAGGTGCCGCCGCGGTCGATCCAGAACTGCCAGCGGGGCTCCTGGGACGGGTTGGCGACGGAAGAAGAGGTGTCAGATCGCATCACAGACCCGTTTCAGAAAAAAATGGCACATACCCATCATGGAATGGTGCTTTTCAGCTATCGTTTCAGGAGTCATCGACCGCCCTCAAAGCGCCGTCGCCGCGCGCGCGGCCTGGTCGTACAGCCCCGACATGGTGCGCAACATGCGCGCCGCCTCGCCCAGGGCGTCGTTCATCGGTGGGTCGAGGTTGTCGATCAGGCACTGCTCGCGCACAGCGCGGTAGCGCTGCACCGCCGCTTCGCCTTCCGTCGTGGGGCTGTAGAAAACCTCTTTGCCGCTTTTCTCGGCCTGCACCAGACCGGCGGTCACCAGTTTCTTGAGCGAATAGGCCACCACATGGGTGTCTTCATAGTTCAGGACGAAGCAGATGTCCGCCAGCTTCTTGTTGCGCGCCCGGTGGTTCACGTGGTGCAGCAGCAGCACGTCGGTGATGGTCAGGTCGGGCACACCGGCGGCGGCCATGCAGCGCACCGCCCAGCGGGAGAACGCGTTCCAGGCCACGATCATCCCGAACTCGAACTCCGACGTCTGGCGGCTGCGTGGGGACACCAGGTGGGACGAAGACACGATGCCCGCCTCGGCGGGTGGTGAAGCATCAGATTCGGTCATGGGGTTTTCCCTCGTTTTGTCATCAGAACGTTGAGAAATTGTTGACACTTTATCGGCGACAGTCCTAGACTGCAAGTCAGCAGGCTGACTCAGAACCTGCTTTACGGGTTTGTCCGGAGGGCAATGGCACCGCCGGGCAAATACCGCGTCTTGCGCTGAGTTGTGTCCGTCCGTCCACTTTTGAGGAGCCCCCATGACCCTGACCCGCCGCACCCTGTCTCTCGCCATCGGCCTGGCTTTTGGCGCTCTGGCCGTCCACGCCCAGGCCCAGACCAAATGGGACCTGCCCGCCGCCTACCCGGCCACGAACTTCCACACCGTGAACCTGCAGCAGTTTGCGGACGACGTGGACAAGGCCTCGGGCGGCAAGCTCAAGATCACGGTGCACCCGAACGCGGCCCTGTTCAAGGCGCCCGAGATCAAGCGCGCGGTGCAGGGCGGCCAGGCGCAGATCGGCGAAATCCTGCTGGTGAATTTCCAGAACGAGTGGCAGCTCTTCGGTGCCGACGGCATTCCGTTCCTGGCCGACAGCTACGACGAAGCGGTCAAGCTGTGGAAAGTCCAGAAGCCGATGCTGGACAAGAAGCTGGCCGAACAGGGCATGATGTCGCTGTACGCCGTGCCGTGGCCGCCGCAGGGCATCTATTCCAAGAAACCGCTGGCCTCGGCGGCGGACCTGAAGGGCCTGAAGTGGCGCGCCTACAGCCCGGCCACCGCCCGCATCGCGGAGCTGGTGGGCGCCCAGCCGGTCACCGTGCAGGCGGCCGAACTGTCGCAGGCCATGGCCACGGGTGTGGTGGAGAGCTACATGTCCAGCGGCTCCACGGGCTTTGACACCAAGACCTACGAACACATCAAGAACTGGTACGACACCCAGGCCTGGCTGCCCAAGAACGCGGTGATCGTCAACAAGAAAGCCTTCGACGCACTCGACAAGGCCACCCAGGACGCCGTGCTCAAGGCCGCTGCTGACGCCGAGGTGCGAGGCCTGGCCGGCAGCAAGAAGACCAACACCGAAAGCCTGGACAAGCTCAAGGCGAACGGCATGCAGATCCACGCGCCCTCGGCCCAGCTGAAGGCGGACATGAAGAAAGTGGGTGAGACCATGCTCAAGGAATGGCTGGACAAGGCCGGCCCGGAGGGCAAGCAGCTGGTGGACGCCTTCCGCAAATAAGCACCGCACGCGCACCACGCCATGCGTCGCACGCTGGACTTCCTGTACGACGGCGCCGCCTGGCTGGCTGCGTTGATGATGGTCGGGCTGCTGGGGATGGTGCTGCTGTCCATCGCCAGCCGGCAGTTCCATTTCCATGTGCCGGGTACCGACGCCTACGCCGGCTATCTGATGGCCGGCGCCGGCTTTCTGGCGCTGGCGCACACCCTCAAGCGGGGCGAACACATCCGTGTCACGCTGGTGATCAACGCGCTGCGCGGCCGCTGGCGCCGGACGCTGGAACTGTGGGCGCTGGGCGCGGCCAACCTGCTGGCGCTGCTGTTCGCGTTCTACGCCTGCCGGCTGGCCTGGCAGTCGCACCAGTTCCACGACATCTCCACCAGCAACGACGCCACACCGCTGTGGATCCCGCAGCTGGCCATGGCGGCGGGCACGGTGATTCTGGCCATTGCCTTCCTGGACGAGTTCATCCTCGAGATCCGCGGCCGCCGAGTCGCCGCGACCAGCGGGGAGGCGCTGCGCAATGAGTGATCTGGCCATCACCGGCTTGCTGGTGCTGTCGCTGTTCCTGATCCTGGGCAGCGGCGTCTGGATCGGGCTGACGCTGTCGGGCGTCGCCTGGATTGGCATGCAGCTGTTCAGTTCGCGTCCGGCCGGGGACGCGATGGCGGTGACCATCTGGGGCTCGGCGTCCAGCTGGACCCTCACCGCGCTGCCGCTGTTCATCTGGATGGGCGAAATCCTGTTCCGCACCCGGCTGTCGCAGGACATGTTCCGTGGCCTGGCACCGTGGATGCAAGGGCTACCCGGCCGGCTACTGCACACCAACGTGGCGGGCTGCACCATTTTTGCCGCCGTCAGCGGCTCCAGCGCGGCCACCTGCGCCACCATCGGCAAGATGACTCTGCCGGAGCTGGGCCGGCGCGGCTACCCGGAACACATGATCGTCGGTACGCTGGCCGGTGCCAGCACGCTGGGCCTGCTGATTCCGCCGTCGATCATCATGATCGTCTACGGCGTCTCCGCCGAGGTGTCCATCGCCCGGCTGTTCATCGCCGGCGTGCTGCCCGGTCTGATGCTCGCGCTGCTGTTCTCCGGCTACATCGCCGCCTGGGCGCTGGCCAATCCCGGCAAGATCCCGGCCGCCGACCAGACCTTGACTTTCATGCAGAAGCTGTCGGCGTCGCGCAGCCTGATTCCCGTGGTGCTGCTGATTGCGGCGGTGCTGGGCTCGATCTACGCCGGCATCGCCACCGCCACCGAGGCGGCGGCCGTCGGTGTGGTCGGCTCGCTCATCATCTCGGCAGCCCAGGGTTCGCTGAGCTGGCAGACCTTCACCGAATCGCTGATGGGCGCCACGCGGCTGTACTGCATGATCGCGCTGATCCTGGCCGGCGCCGCCTTCCTGACCCTGTCGATGGGCTACATCGGCCTGCCGCGCCACCTGGCGGAGTGGATTGCCCAGCTCGGGCTGACACAAGGACAGCTGATCCTGGTTCTGGCCGTGTTCTACATCGTGCTGGGCTGTTTCCTGGATGGCATTTCCATGGTGGTGCTGACCATGGGGGTCATCCTGCCCACGGTGCAGGCCGCCGGCATCGACCTGATCTGGTTCGGCATCTTCATCGTGCTGGTGGTCGAGATGGCGCAGATCACGCCGCCCGTGGGCTTCAACCTCTTCGTGCTGCAGGGCATGACCAATCGCGAGATCGGCTGGATCGCACGGGTCACGCTACCGTTCTTTTTCGTCATGATTGTGGCGGTGGCGCTGATCTGGTTCTTCCCGCAGATCGTCACCTTCCTGCCGGAGCAGATGCGCCGCTAGAGTGCGGGGCGGGACGAATCGGCGCGGTATGCTTCGCGCATTCCACCCGCTCGCATCGACGCATGGATTCCGTTTCACAGTTCGCCCTGGGTGCCGCCGTCGGCGTGGCCGCCATGGGGCGGCGCACCGCCGTATGGAAAGCAGCGCTGTGGGGCGGGGTGGCCGGCACCCTGCCCGACCTCGATGTGCTGATCGACCAGGGCGACGCGGTGCGCAACATGGTGCTGCATCGCGCCGAGTCGCATTCGCTCTTCTGGCTGACGCTGTTCTCGCTGCCCTTCGCGGCACTGGTCGCTCGCATTCAGGGCCAGTGGACGCTGTGGCGGCGCTGGTGGCTGGCCCTGTGGCTGTCGCTCGTCACCCATCCGCTCTTGGACCTGATGACGGTCTACGGCACGCAGATCGCGCTGCCGTTCAGCAACCATCCCTTTGCGGTGGGCAGCGTATTCATCATCGACCCGCTCTACACCCTGCCCCTTTTGATCGGTACCGGCTGGGCACTGGCGACCCGCGAGAAGCGCGGGGCCCCCGCGCTCATGAGCGCCGGTGGCGTGCGCGCCAACGCCGTCGGCCTCATCTTGAGCACCGCCTATCTGGGCTACGGCCTGGCGGTGCAGCAGCACGTGACGCGCGTCGCCCATGCCACGCTTGCCGCGCAAGGCATCGCGGCCGAGCGGGTGATTGTCATGCCGAGTGCCTTCAACAGCGTCTTGTGGCGGGTGGTCGTGGTGGCAGGGGACGAGTACCTCGAGGGATTTCATTCCCTCCTTGACCGGCCGTCCGCCGATGCGCCGGTCATCAGCTTCGAGCGCTACCCGCGCGGCAACGCGCTCATCGCCGAGTTGCAGGGTACCGCGGCGGTTGAACTCGTGCGTGCCTTCAGCAAGGGTTTTCACGCCATGCGCGTGGAAGGCTCGCGCGTGATCATCACCGACCTGCGCATGGGCCAGGAGCCCGCCTACATCTTCAGCTTCGCCGTCGCCGAACGCTCAAGCCCTGCGGTGCCGCTGGCCAAGCCGGAGCAGATCGGCGCGCGGCCGGACCTGGGCTGCGGACTGCCGTGGATCTGGCGACGCATGTGGGGCGAGCCCATGCCGCCCCTGGTCCGCCATTGCGCGAGGTCTGCTCCGCCGTCGATCCGTTGAAGCGCGCTGCCGGGGGCGAGGTTGACCGCCATCGGCCGCTCCATCGCGCCCAGACCGATCACCCGGTCAGGCAGCGGGCGGTCCGTGTTCCCGCCTACGCCATGCCCACCTGCGGCAGCGGGGCAAGCGCGTCGTCGGGCCGGCTGGCGACCATGTCGGCGAGTTCGCGCTGGACCTTGGCGGCCCCCGGGTCGCCGAAGCGGTTGTGCATCTCGTCGGGGTCGTTGACCAGATCGTAGAGTTCGCCGGCGCCGCTGTTCAGTTCCAGGGTCAGCTTGTGCGTCTTGGTGCGCACCGTGCGCAGCGCCAGGTCGACGCCGCAGCGCGAGGCGCGCAGGTCCCACTCCGAGAACGCGAAGTCGCGGTGCGCGCCATCGGTCTCGATCAGCGGCTTCAGGCTCCTGCTGTGCGCCTTGCCGGGCAGTGTGGTGCCGGCGTAGTCGCAGAAGGTCTGCGGCAGGTCCAGGGTCGAGACCGGGTCGGCGACCACCTTGCCGGCCGGCACGCCGGGGCCTTCGACGAGCATGCCGACGCGCAGCAGGCCTTCGTAGGCCATCGGTCCCTTGAGCAACAGGCCGTGGTCGCCCAGCCAGTCGCCGTGATCGGTCGAATAGACGATCAGGGTGTTGTCCTCGAGCCCCAAGTCGCGCAGCGCCAGGCGCATGCGCCCGACCTGATGGTCGATCAGCGAGATCATGCCGTAGTAGTTGGCGATCAATTGGCGCAACTGCTTCTCGGACTGGTGCGGCGTGCGCGAGGACTTCTCGCGGAACTTGCGCAGGCGCTCGTTGGCCATCTTGGGCGTGCCCTCGAGGGCGGCGCGGTGCCACCAGGGGCGCCGGTCGAGGTCCATCTCGCGGTGCCTGGGCAGGTCGACATCGTCCGGATGGTGCATGTAGCACCAGGGGTCGGGTGCATCGAACGGATGGTGCGGATCCGGGAACGAGGCCCACACGCAAAAGGACTCGTCCTTGTGACTGCGCAGGAAGTCGATGGTGCGGTCGCCGATCCAGGTCGAGTTGTGCCAGGCGACCGGCAGCGAGGAATTGAAGGTCTCGTGCGCGTCGGTGACAGGCGGCAGCGGCGTGCGGTACAGGGCGGTGCGCTCGTCGCCGCGGCCGTCGGCGTGGTACCAGCGCTCGTAGTGCTGGCCCAGCGGCGGCTTCATCGGCGGAAACATGTTGTGACCCTCGAGCATCATCTCGACGTGCTCGAAGCCTGCGTAGGGCCCGTACCAGTCCGGCCCGTAGTTGGCGCTGCTCTCGCGACACTCGGGCGTGCCGGTCGGGCTGAAGGTGTGCGAGGTATTGAAGTGGGCCTTGCCGATGATCGCGGTCCGGTAGCCGTGGCGCGAGAGGGTGCGCGCAAAGCCCGTGTCCTCGGCGCCGGCCGGCAGGTCGATGCCGTTGTCAGACACGCCGTGGGTGCGCGGCAAGAGGCCGGTGAGTATCGAGCAGCGCGACGGCTGGCAGACCAGGTTAGGAGTGATCGCGGCGGAAAAGCGCGTGCCGTTCCTGGCCATCTCGTCCAGGTGCGGGGTCTTGACGCGCCGGCCCTCGAAGCCGTAGCAGTCGGCGCGCTGCTGGTCGGAGGTGATGAAGAGGATGTTGGTTTTCTTGGACATGGTGCTATTCAGGTTGGACGCCGGCTGCCTTGAAGAGATCTGGCCAGCGGCGGGTTTCGCGGGTGATGAACTGGGTGAAATCATCGGGGCTGTTGCTCACGGCATTCTCCATGCCGATGCCGGACAGGCGCTCGACCACGGCGGGCGTGCGCATGGCCTTGAGGAGTTCGGCATGCAGGCGCGCGATGATCTCCGGCGGCGTTCCGGCCGGCGCCACCATGCCCTGCCACTGCGCCATCTCGAAACCGGGCAGGCCCGACTCGGCCGCCGTCGGCACGTCGGGCAGGAGTTTCGAGCGCTCGCGACCCGTGACCACCAGCGCCTTCAGCTTGCCGGAGCGAATGTGCGGAATGGCCGGCGCCATGCCCAGCATGCCCAGCTTGACCTGGCCGGCGACGACATCGACGATCGCCTGGCCGCCCCCCTTGTAGGGAATGTGCTGGGCCTGGAAGCCGGCCTGCGCCTTGATCGACTCGAAGGCGAGATGTTGCGGGCCGGCGTTGCCCGGGGTGGCGAAGGACAGCGCCTTGGGATCGGCACGGCCCATGCGGACCACGTCCTGCAGGTTGGCTACCGCGAGGCTCGGGTGCGCCACCAGCACCAGCGAGCCGCGACCGAGGAGCGTGATGTGGGTGAAGCTTTTCACCGGGTCGTGCTTGATGCTCTTCAATGCCGTCGGCATCATCGAATTGCCGTCGACGAACATGAGCAGGGTGTGGCCGTCGGGCGGTGCGGCGGCGACCATCTCGGTGCCGATCACACCGGCCGCGCCCGGGCGGTTTTCCACCACCACCGATTGCCCGAGGTATTCACCCAGCGGCTGCGCGACCGCGCGCGCGATGATGTCGGTGACCCCGCCCGGCGCGTAGGAGACGATGACGCGGATCGGCCGGTTCGGCCAGGCACCGGACTGCGCCTGGGTCGGCGCCGCAGGCAGGGCGAGCAGTGCGGCAGCAACCAGGGCTGCGCGGCGCATGCGGTCGAATCTCATGACGATCTCCTTGAAAGGCTCGGTTGTCAGCGTGGCGCGGGTACGCTCACGCCGTAGGCGCGGCAGGCCGTGCCGGCAAAGACGTCGTGGCGCTCCGCCTCCGACAGGCCGAGGGCAGCCAGAGTTTCGCGCAGCACCGCGACCCAGCCACCGTAGGTGCCGCCGATCTCGAGCACCGGCCAGTTGGTGGCGAACATCACGCGCGACGGGCCGAAGGCGTCGATCACGGTGGCGATGTAGGGACGCAGCGACTCGGCTGTCCATTCGATGCCGGCGCGCTCGATCAGCCCGGAGAGCTTGATGGTCGCCGTGGTCGCGCGGGCAAAGGACTTGAGGTCGCTGGCCCACGGTTCCAGTTGCCCGGTCATGGTGTCCGGGCGTCCGCAGTGGTTGAGCACGACGCGCACCTCCGGCAGGCCGGACAGCAGGTCGCGCGCGCGGGCGAGTCCCGGCCATTTGACCAGCACATCGACGCTGACGCCGGCGCGGCCAAGCGTCGCCAGTCCGCGGCGCGTGCGCGCATCGGTGAGCCAGTCGGCGCCGAAGGTGCCGGGCGGCAACGGCCGGATGCCGACCAAATGAGGAGACGCCTTGAAGCGAGCGACATCGTCGGCCAGGCTCTCGGAGAAAAGGTCGGCCCAGCCGACCACGCCGACGATGCGCGGCTCGGCCGCGGCCAGAGCCAGAGCACGCTCGGTCTCGGCGATCGAGTGGGCCGCCTGCACCAGGATCGCCCCGGCGACGCCGGCGGCATCCGCTTGGCGCTTCCAGTCGTGGACCGTGAAATCGCGCGCCAGCCCGCCAATCTTGTCGGCGACCCAGACGTCGTCGCCGTCGGCGCGTCGCCACAGGTGGATGTGCGAATCGATCATGGCCGGATTCTCAGAGGTGGATGCCGTAGCGGTAGGCGGCGCGCATCAGGACCTGGCGCAGCGCCCAGTTGGCGACAAAGCCCATCAGTCCCAGGGTGATGATGCCGACGAACACGTAGTCGGTCTGCGCGAACAGACGCGAGTTCCAGATCAGGTGGCCCACACCGCTTTGCGCAGCCACCAGTTCGGCGGCGATCACGGTCATGAACGCATTGCCCATCGCCAGGCGCAGCCCGGTGACGATGTAGGGCACCGTCGCCGGCACCACCACGTGGCTGAAGATCTGGCGCGAGCTTGCGCCCAGGCACTGCGCCGCGCGGATTTTTTCCGATTCCACCGCCATTGCCCCGGCCAGGGTGTTGACGAAGGTGGCGAACAGGGCCGTGTAGACGATCAGGAGGATCTTCGACATTTCGCCCAGGCCGAACCAGATCAGGAACAGACCGATGAAGGCGATCGGCGGGATGAAACGAAAGAACTCGATATAGGGTTCGACCAGCATGCGCACGAACGCCGAGCGACCGGCGATAAGGCCCAGCGGGATCGCGATCGCGCAGCCGATCGCCCAGCCGGTGAAGATGCGCATATAGGAAACCCCGATGTGCTGCGGCAGGGTACCGTCGAGGATCGTCTTCCAGAATGCGATCGCCACTTCGCCCGGCGGCGGAAAGAAAATCGGCTGGGTCACCGCGGCGATCGCATACCAGACTGCCAGCGTGAACACTGCAAGGCCGCCATAGACCGCGGCACGCCGTCCGCGGCGCCGCACCGGGGCTATGGCCGCGCCCGCCGCGGGCAGGGTGGCCTCTTCAGTCATTGAGCATCGCCTCGGCTTCGGCCTGGATCGTTGCCGAGAGCCGGTTGTAGAGTTCGACGTACGCCGCGTTCATGGCGTGGCGCGGCCGCGGCAGGTCGACCTCGACGATCTCCTTTACGCGTGCGCCCGGACCGCGCGTCATCACGCCGACGCGGTCGGCCAGCCAGATCGCCTCGCCGATGTCGTGGGTGATGAAGATCACCGTCTTGCCGGTCGCCGACCAAATGCGCGCCACCTCCTCCTGCATGCGCCGCCGCGTCTGCGCGTCGAGCGCGCCGAAGGGTTCGTCCATGAGCAGGATGCGCGGGTCGTTGGCCAGCGCACGCGCGATCTGCACCCGCTGCTTCATGCCGCCGGAAAGCTCGCGCGGAAACTTGGCGCGATGGCGCGGCAACCCGACCAGCTCAAGGTTGCGGTCGAGTATGGCGTCGCGCTCGGCCGGCGCGACGCCGCGCATGCGCAATCCGAAGGCGACGTTTTCCTCGACGGTGAGCCAGGGGAAGAGGGCCTGCTCGGTCTGGAACACCACGCCGCGGTCGGCGTCGGGCGCCGCGACCGCGCTGCCGAACACCTTGACGCTGCCCGCGCTGGGACGCTCGAAGCCGGCCACCAGGTGCAGCACGGTCGACTTGCCGCAGCCGGTGGGGCCGAGCAGGCAGAAGAACTCGCCCTCGCGCACCTCGAGTGTGAAGCCGTCCAGGGCGACATAGTCGCCGCCGGCGCCGCCGGCGCGCTCGAATCGCTTGCCGACCGCGGCAAGCTCGATCGCGACGCTCACCGACCGGATGCCCGCGTCAGAACCCGATGACCCGCGAGGGATCGATCTGGCGCAAATACTGCGGCACGAACACGCGGTCCATGTTCGGCGTGTCGCCCTTCAGGCGGCCGTTCTCGCGCATCCACGTCGCCACCTCGGCGAACACCTTCTTGACTTCGGCATCCAGGTAGATGCGCCAGTCGAAGCCGACCGCCTTCAGGAGACTCGCGGCGGTATCGACGGGGATGTTGAGCTTCTTGGCGGCGATCTCGGCGGTCTTGCGCGGTTCGGCGCGCACGAAGGCGTCACATTCGATCAATGCGCGCAGCAGGGCGACCGTAGCTTCCTGGTTGCGGTCGACCCAGGCGCGGCTCATCTCCAGGTAGGTGCGCGTGCGGTAGGCAGTCTCGATGCCGGGTTTGAGGACATGGGCCTTGCCCTTCATCACGTCGAGGCCGCGCTGCACCATCGGCTCCAGCCAGACGAATGCGTCGACGTCGCCGCGTGCCATCACCGCGACCTGTTCGGCCGCCGGCACGTTGACACCCTTGATCGAGTCCCACGGAATGCCATGGCGCAGGCAATAGCGATACAGGGCGTAATGCGCCGAGGAGCCGAAGATGTAGGCGACGCGCTTGCCCGCCAGGTCGGCCGGCTTGGCGATCGAGGTCAGCGCGACGATCTTGAGGTCGTCGGCGGTGATCATGATCGCAGGCACGACCAGGTCTGCGCCGCGCGCAAGCAGGCTCATGAGCGGGAACTCGACCGTGCCGGCAGTCTCTGCCTGCCCGGCGACGACCGCCTCGGTGCCCAAGAAACCGACGTCGAACAGGATCACGCTGGCGTCGAGGTTGTGCTTGCGGAAGATGCCGGTGGCTTCGCCGACGTACTGGTGCGAGTAGCCGATGTTCGCGCCGGCGGTCAGGCGCACTTTCGTGAGCGTCTGGGCGACGGCCAGGCGGGCGTTCAGCGCAGCTGCGGGTGCGATGGCTGTGGCAGTGAGCAGCCGGCGGCGCGGCAGGGACGGAATCATGGCCTTGTTCCTCCTTGTGTGGGACCTGTCCCGGCGCAGGTCCGCGGAGCGGGACGCGCCTGACTGGTCTGTTGTGCGAACCAAATTACGTGGCGTTGCCGGACCTGTCAATTTGGCGCCGCAACATCAGCGCCTCGATGACGCGCGGCCCGACCGCTCCGCGTGCGGAAAATTCTATGCACAAGCCGGTTGCACGCGAAGCCGCATGCAGGCAATATCAGCTATTCCACCAAGGAATGACTTGGACGGGGGACGGGATGGAGTTGCGCGACCTGCGCTTGTTTCTCGACGTGGCCGCCACCGGCAGCTTTTCACGCGCGGCCGCGCTTGGCGATTCGACGCAGTCGGCGGTGAGCAAGCGCATTGCAGTGCTGGAGGCCGAACTCGGTGCGACGCTGTTCCTGCGCACCGGGCGCGGCGCGGCGCTGACCGACGCCGGGCGCGCCCTCCTGCCGCGCGCCGATTCGCTGTGCATGGACGCCGCCGGCCTGACCGATCTGGTCGGCCAGGCCGGCGCGGCGCCGCGCGGCCTGGTGCGCTTGGCGCTGCAACCCTCGGTCGGCTGGCCGTTGACCGGCGCACTCATCAGCGCGGCGCGCCAGCGCTACCCGGGCGTGCGCCTGCAGATCGCCGAAGGCACCACACGGCAGATCGAGGAGTGGCTGGCCGAAGGGCGCATCGACTTGGGTCTTTTGTCGAACGTGCCGGCGCCCGCTCATGCGCGTGGCCAGGCGCTGTTCTCGCTGCCGCTGATGCTCGTGACCAAGGCAGGCGTCGCGGCGACCATGCGGCGCAGCGTCTCGTTCGCGCGCGTGGCAACCATGCCGATCGTGATCGCAGCCGCGCCCAACGGAGGGCGCCTCTTGATCGAAGAGGCGGCGCGCCGGCTTGGGCTGTCCCTCAACATCGTGCTGGAAGTCAATTCAATCCACCTGATCAAGAAGATCATCGCGCAGGACGACCTGGCGAGCATCATCACGGCGCCGGCGGTCGCCGGCGAAGTCGCCGCCGGCGAACTCGCCGTGGCACGCCTCGTGCGACCGGAGGTGCGCCAGACCTTTTATCTGGCCATCGGCGGGCGCCGCCATCCGGGGCCGGCGGTGCGCGTAGTGGCTGACCTGCTGCGCGAACTGGCCCCCGGACTGCTCAAGACAGCGGGCTAAAGCGGCTTCAAACCTTCAAAAGCATCCAAGTAACCATAAAGCGCCACCGCGCCGCCGGTATGCAGGAAGACCACGTTTTCACCCTTCTTGAAATGGCCCTTCCGGCACAAGTCGATCAGACCGGCCATCCCCTTGCCTGAATACACCGGGTCAAGCAATATGCCTTCAAGGCGCGCCATCATGGTGACAGCTTCAACCATGCCCGGTGTGGGCACGCCGTATCCGCCCCCGACGTAATCGCAATTGGCCTTGACGCTTTCGCGGCTGACGCTGCCGGGCACGCCCAGGAGCTCAGCTGTCTTGACGGCCAGGTTGTAGACGCTGGTTTCCTGGGCATCCCTGGGCGCGCGTACGCCGATACCCAGTACCGGAATCTGGGCGCGCGAGCCTTCAAACCCGGCAACCAGACCGGCCTGAGTGCCCGCACTGCCCGTGGCGTGAACCAGGCAACTGACATTCAAACCCTGGTTGTTGAACTGATCGGCCAGCTCGAGCGCGCACACCACGTAACCCAATGCACCGATCGGATTGGAGCCGCCGCCGGGGATGATGTAGGGCCTGCGACCCTTGGCGCGCAACTCGTCGGCCAGTTTCGACATCGCGACATTCATGTCGGTGCCGCCTGGCACTTCCTGCACGTTGGCGCCATAGAGGTGATCGAGGAAAACGTTGCCCGACTTCTTGTAGTTCAGGGCTTTGTAACCGGTGCGGTCTTCGAGCAGGATCTCGCACTTCATGCCCATTTTCGCGGCGATGGCTACCGTCTGACGGGCGTGATTGGACTGTGTGGCCCCTTGCGTGATGATGGTATCGGCACCGTGCTCTTGCGCATCGGCCATCAGAAACTCGAGCTTGCGGGTCTTGTTTCCGCCGCTGCCGAGGCCCGTGCAGTCGTCACGCTTGATGTACAGGTTGGGGCCACCCAGAGCCTCGGTCATGCGGGGCATGAATTCCAGGGGTGTGGGGGCGTGGGTGATGCGGATGCGGGGAAAGTTGGTGAGCTTCATGGGGCGTTCCTGAAGAGTGGGGCGGCGAAGGGCCTGGAATCAGGCAATGGCGCCAGCGAGATCGCTGGCCACAGACACGATTTTTCCGATCAAGACGCAGTCTTCATCGGTCAGCGATATCGGGGTGCGCAGATCGAGCAACTGATCCAGCACGGCTTTGGAACGGGGAATGTCCGGCTTGCTGGCCAGGTAGTGCCAGTGCTCGTAGTTGCTGGTGAATGCAACCGGCGCCGGCGTCCCGAACCACTTGATGTAAAGACCGCGCAAGCTGCACTCTTGCAGAAAACGCTCGATTTGATGCGGCTTCAGGTTCAAGCTGAATTGAATCGAGCTCGCCACATACTCTTCCCTGGCATCACGGCCCGGGATTGAAACGTGCGCAGCTTTCTTCAGCTCCCGTTCCAGCGTGGCGTACACACGGTTCCAGCGCTGTGCGCGATCTGCCAGCTGGCCAATCTGCGGTCGCAACAGGCTGGCGGCCAGGTTCGACATGCGCATGCTGAAGTTGGGCGTGACGTACTTCCAGCGATCGAAAACTTCTGCGGCGGGCTTCAGGATGTGCTGGTCGTACATCATGTAACAGCCGGACATCAAGATGGCCTGGGCCGCCACGTCGTCGTCGTCAGTCACCAGCAGGCCGCCCTCGCCGGAGTTGATGTGCTTGTAGGTTTGCGCGCTGTAGCAACCCACCTGGCCCCAGGTGCCGGTGAATTTGCCGTCCCATTTGGCACCCATGGTGTGCGCGCAGTCTTCAACGACGGCGATCCCGTGCTTGCCACAAATCGCCATTACTTTCGCCAAGTCGGCGATGTGGCCGCGCATGTGCGAAAGCAGAAGGACCTTGGCGCCGCTGGTCGCCGCCTTGCGCTCGAGGTCCGCCAGGTCGGTCACATAGTCAGCGTTGGTTTCAACGAGAATCGCATCGGCACCCGCATGCGCGATCGCACCCGGCACGGGCGACAGCGTGAACGTGCTGGTCAACACCTTGTCGCCGGGCTTCACGCCCAGCGCCTTGAGGGCGATGAACATCGCGACACCGCATGAGCTGACGGCCACGCAGTACTTGCTGCCCACATAGGCGGCGTACTCCAGCTCCAGCAGCGAAGGTTCGGGGTAGCCCGTGCCCTGCTCGCCATAGCGATGCAGGCGGCCGGAGCGCATCAAGGCCAAGGCACGTTCGATCGCTTCTTCCGGAATCGGCTCGGGTGTACTCAGGTCCTTGCCGAACCACAGCCCGTCAGGCGCGCGCGGCGCGACGGCTGTCGGCGCTATCGAAGATGAAGACACGGCGCGTTCAGTGCTGATGTCCGGCGAGCGTGCCCAGCTCGAAGGACTGCTGCGGGAAGTACTTCTTCAACCGGATGTCACCCGTGCGCGCGTGCCCCTCCATGCCCTCCAGGCGCGAAATGCGGGCGGCCACCTGGCCAACCGCGCCGCTGGCACCCTTTGTCAGTCGCTGGTAGGTCACGGTCTTGATGAACTTGCCCACGCTCAAGCCGCCCGAGTAGCGCGCCGCGCCCCGCGTTGGCAAGATATGGTTCGGGCCGGCGCACTTGTCGCCATAGGCGACGGTGGTCTCTTCCCCCAGGAAAAGGGACCCGTAGTTGGTCAGGTTGTCCAGCCACCAGCCAAGGTCCCTGGCGAACACCTGCAAATGCTCGGGCGCGTACTGGTCGCTGATCTCGACCAGTTCTTCCCGACTGCCTGCCAGCACCACCTCGCCGTAGTCACGCCAGGCAGCCGTTGCCGCATTGCGAGCCAATTCGGGCAGGGCAGCGATCACCGACGGCATGAGCGCCATCACCTTGAGCCCCAACTCGCGCGAAGTGGTGTAGAGCCAGACGGGAGAATCCGGGCCATGCTCAGCCTGGCCTGCCAGGTCGGCCGCGACCAGGTTCACGTCCGCGGTCTCATCGGCAATGATGGCGGACTCGGTCGGGCCGGCGACCACATCAATGCCGATGCGGCCAAAAAGCATGCGCTTGGCCTCGGCCACAAAGCGGTTTCCGGGACCGACGATCACATCGGCCGGTTTGGGTGAGTACAAGCCGTAAGCCATGGCGGCAATGCCCTGCACGCCACCCAGTGCCAGGACAATGTCCGCACCGCAAAGCTTCATGGTGTGCAGGATCGCGGGGTTCACGCCAACTTCCTCGTGTCCCGGCGAGGTGGCCACGATGTTGCGCACGCCCGCGACCTTGGCGGTACACACGCTCATGATGGCCGACGCAGCATGGGCGTAACGACCGCCAGGGACGTAGCATCCCGCGGTATTGACCGGAATCAATTTCTGCCCGGCCGTCAAACCGCTGATCAGCTCGACCTCAAACTCGAGCAGGGATTCGCGCTGGCGCTGGGCAAAATCCCTGACGCGTGCGTGCGCGAAGGCGATGTCATCGCGCACGCCTTGCGAGAGTTTTCGGGATGCGGCGGCAAAGTCCTCTTCGCCCACCACGATGCTGCCGCGCCAGCCGTCATAGTCGCGCGCATACTTTTCGACCGCTTCCCGGCCATTCTTCCGGATGTCCGCCAGCAGGCGTTGAACCGTCTCGGCTGTGGCGTGGTCGATTTCCTCTTGTGGCGGACTGGCCTTCTTCAAGTACTCGATCGTCATGCAATGCTTTCAAGGGAGTGTCGGCTCAACCGCGGCCCTTCCAGGGCACCACGCGGCGCTCGACAAAACGCACCAGATGGTCGAAGGCGTAAGCGATCCCCGCAATGACGACGATGCCCATGATCACAATCGGTGTCTGCAAGAACCGGGAGGCGGACAGGACCATGTAACCCAGCCCCGAGGTGGCGGCCACCATTTCGGCGGCGACCAATGTGGTCCAGCCAAAACCGATGCCGACACGCATGGCCGTGAAGATCTCGGGCATGGCTGACGGCAACACCACCATGCGAATCACCTGCCATCGCGTGGCGCCGAACGAATACGCTGCGTGAATCTGCTCGATGGCTGCCGACTTCACGCCCGCGCGCGCTCCCAGGACCATCGGTGCGAGCACCGACGAGAAGATCAGCAGAACCTTGGACAACTCGTCGATACCGAACCAGATAATCATCAAGGGCAGGTACGCGAGCGGCGGAATGGGACGGTAAAACTCGATGGGCGGATCGAAGACGCCGCGCGCGACCGGACTCATGCCCATGGCGATGCCGAGTGGAATGCCGATCACGCAGGCCAGCACGAAGGCGCCAAAGACGCGCAGTGTGCTGATCCAGATATGCTCCCAGAAGCCGACGCCCGTGAAGCCTTCCTTCATGACGTCGAACAGGGCGTTGACCACGCCCAATGGCGAAGGCAGGAAGAGCGGCTTGATATAGCCCGCATGCGTGACAAACGCCCAGAAAGCGATCAACAGCACGATCACGACTGCGCTGATCTTGAAGCTTTCCCCCTGGCCGGGAACGCCATAGATCTCGCCGGGTTTGGCCGGCTTGCCCTTCATCAGGCTGCCCAGCATGCCACTGCCGCCTTTGGCTTCCCTTTCAGTCATCGTGGGCTCCTGCTTCGTCGGTAAAGATGATCTTCAAGATTTTTTCCCTGAGGGCGATGAAATCCGAGGAAGCCTTGATCGCGCGCGCGTTGCCGCTCTCGAAATACTGCCGGCTGAACGGCAGGTCGAATACATGGGAAATGCGGCCGGGGCGCGGCGACATCACGATCAACTTGGTCCCCATGAAGAGGGCTTCTTCAACGCTGTGGGTGATGAAAAACACCATCTTTCCGGTGTCTTGCCAGACTTTCAGGATCAACTCTTGCGCGCGCTCGCGCGTCAGTGCATCCAGCGCGCCCAATGGCTCGTCCATCAGCAAGATGGCAGGGTCGCTGGTCAACGCCCGGGCGATGCCCACGCGTTGCTGCATGCCGCCCGACAGCTCATAGGTGGCAGATTGCTCAAACTGCTCAAGCCCCAGGAGCTTGATGAATTCACGGGCAATCTTTTCGCGCTTTGTCTTGTCGTGGCCCTGGATCTTCAGTCCGAACGCGACGTTATCCAGCACATTCATCCACGGCAGCAGGGCGTGCTTTTGAAAGACCACCGAGCGATCCGCTCCAGGCCCGGTAACGGCCTTTTGATTGAGGGAGATCTCGCCCTCGCTGGGCGCCATGAATCCCGCAATCAGGTTGAGCAGGGTCGACTTGCCGCAGCCCGATGCACCGAGGGCCACCACAAAGTCTTTTTCATGAATCTCAAGGTTGATGTTCTGGAGCGCATGAACAGGCGGCTTACCCTTGACCGGATAGAAAACCGACACATTTCTAATAGCAAGAGCAGTCATCGATGGCCTCAGAGTGAGCAATGAAAGCGCTGACCTGGCCTGCGCAGGTCAGCGCTCGCGGTCTGGCTACAGGATTACCGGCCTGCAGCGGCCCTGGCAAACTCGGAGTTGACAAACTGGCTGTAGTCGTCCGCAGTCTTGTTGATGCGACCAGCACTCCGCAAGAATTCAGCGGTGCCTTTGATGGTCTTGGCTGCGCCGCCGCCCATCCAGTTGGCGGACATGGTCAGTTCACCGTCCGGGTAAATCGTGCCATCCAGCATTGGCACGACTGCAGCCGGTGTCACACCCACATTGGCTGCAACAGCCCTGATCTTTGGTGAATCTGCATTCCATGCGGCCTTGTTCTTGTGGTAATCCGCATTGATCTCAAATACGGCCCGCAGGAACTTGATCACGCCGTCGCGGTTTTCAGCTGCGAACTTGGTATTCGCAACCCAGGCGTTGAAAGTATGAAAACCCGCCGCTCTCGCGACTTCGCCCGCGGTGTACATCACCTTGCCGTTTTCACGCAACTTGGTTTGGACCGGAACCCACACGAAGGCGGCATCGATGGCGTTTTGCGCCCAGGCAGCGGCGATTTCATTTGGCGACATGCCCAACAAGGTAATGTCTTTTTCAGTCATGCCGTTCATCCTCAATACGCCCATCAATGAGTAGTGGGCCGTCGAGCCGATCGGCGTCGAAATGCGTTTGCCTCTGAGGTCGGCGGGCTTGTCGATGCCGGAGCCATTTCGCGCGACCAATGCCTCGGAGGTATCAATGACCTTGCCGGCAGCGATCATCTGATAGGGCAATCCGGTACTCAAGCCGGCGGACAGGGGAGAAGAGCCGATTTCCGAGATCTGAATACCGCCAGAGGCCATCGCAGCGTTGACCTCCGCGCCGGAAGCGAACGCCCGCCACTCGATTTTCCAGCCGGTGGCCCGGTCGAGGCTGCCATCAGCGATGAGCGCCTTGTAGGGAACGGGATCACCAAAATGCCCGATCACCACCCTGGGTTGAGCCGCAACCTGAGAAACCGGGATCAGCGTGAATGCCGCACCTGCGATAAGTGCCTTAAGCAAATGTTTCATGACGTTCGTTCTCCATTGGGGAAAAGGATTGCAATTGCCTTCGCGAGTTCAATCGGGCCCACTTGCGTACTCGCATGTGAACTGGCGCAATCATAGGTAAATCCCTTTGCCGAAAATAGTGCCAGATTGTTTTTTGTTTGGTGCCAAAATAGAGTTGCTGCAGTCTGGGTCCAAGTCTTCGCGTCATGCACCAGAGTGATGCTGGAAAGGGGCCGATCACCCTCATTTGGTGCAGGGCAGCATCGGCAGGCGAGGGCCGCCAGCGGTGCCGCCCGGCAAGCGGTCAATGACTCGTTTGGACAGGATGGAAGCCATGAGGCAAAAGCAGGAAATCACCGATATCTGGGTCAAGCTCTTTCCCAGATTTGCAGCCAGCAGCGCGACGCTGCAGGGGCGCGTGCGGGAGATGATGGTGCAGTCCATCCTGACCGGGCAGGTCCCCGCGGGTGCCAAGGTGCCACCCAGCCGTGCGCTGGCAGCGGCGCTCGGGCTCTCCCGCAACACCGTCTCGCTGGCCCTGCAGGTGCTGGTGGACAAGGGGTTCCTGATCGCCTCCCAGCGCAGCGGGTTGGTCGTCAATGGCGACATCTTGCTGGGGCGCGCCAGTCAGGCCGCCCCGCTCGCAGTGGTGAAATCCGGCCTGCCATGGGATGCAAGACTTGTTTCCCGACTCGGGCGTCAGCGAAACATCGTCAAGCCGGCCAACTGGCAGGACTACGCCTACCCCTTCATCTACGGCCAGTTTGATGCCAGCCTGGTGCCACTCAAGGACTGGCGGGCCTGTTCTCAACAGGCACTTTCCGTGCCTGCAGTCAAGAAATGGGCGCAAGACCATATTGACCGCGACCTCGATGCCTTGGTGGATCAGATCCAGCATCGATTGCTGCCTGCGCGCGGCATCATGGCGGGACGCGACGAGATTCTGGTCACGGCCGGCGCGCAGATGGCCGTGTTTCTCCTGGCCAATGTGCTGATGGACCGCAGTACCGTCGTCGGCATCGAGGATCCCGGCTATCCGGACGCGCGCAACAATTTCATGCTGCGCAGCGAGCACGTCAAGGCGTTGCCGATCGATGCGGACGGCCTGATCGCTTCCCGCGCCATGGGTCAGTGCGACTACGTCTATGTGACGCCCAGTCACCAGTGCCCGACCACCGTCACGATGTCGTTGCAGCGACGCCAGGAGGTTTTGGACCTGGCCAGGAAGCGCGATGTCGTGCTGCTGGAGGACGACCACGAAAGTGAACTCAACTTCTCCGGGCGGCCGTTGCCTGCGTTAAAGAGCCTGGACACCGACGGCCGCGTCCTTTATATCGGCAGCCTTTCAAAAACGCTGGCACACGGATTGCGGATCGGCTACATCGTGGCGCCGGCCGCGGTGATACGCGAACTGCGGGCATTGCGGCGCCTGATCATGCGTCATGTGCCAGCCAACAACCTGCACACGGCCAGCCTGTTCATCGCACAGGGGCACCATGACGCGTTCATTCGCAAGCTGAACGTCACCTACCGTGAACGGCGCGCAGTGCTCGACGGCGCTGTGGCGAAGCATCTGCCGCTGTTTCACGTCATGCCCTCCCAGGGCGGCTCTGGTGCCTGGATCAAGGGCCCGGACGGACTCGACTGCCGGCACCTGACCGAGCGCTGCGCTGCCCGTGGTGTACTGATTGAACCGGGAGATGTTTTTTTCAGCAAATCCGGGCACGGCAGCCAAGCGCATTTTCGCCTGGGTTATTCCGCCATTCATGGCAACCAGATCGACGCAGGTGTGCAGGAGCTTCGTCATGCCTACCAGGAAACTCTGAATCGCCCCGGTATGCGTAGAAGCCACCGTCATCAATGAATCGTCCGGCTGTCGCGAATGCGGCGGCCCTTCAAGGCGACAGGTGACGGTCGCCGTCAATCGACCTTGATGCCGGCGGCTTTCACCACCGGCGTCCAGCGGTCGATCTCGTTCTTCATGTAGGCCTTGTAGCCCTCGGGCGTCGAGGCGTGGATTTCGTAGCCCTGCTTCAGGAGCCGATCGCGCAGCTCCGGATGCGCCAGTGCGCTGACGATGGCCTGGTTGAGGCGCCGCTGGATCGCAACGGCAGTGCCGCCCGGCGCCAGGAGGCCGAAAAAGGCCGCGCCGGTCAAATCCGGCATGCCCTGCTCGCCGACGGTGGGCACGGTCGGGAAGAGCGGCGAACGCACCGTCGAGGACAGGGCGATGGCGCGCAGCTTGCCGGACTCGACATGGGTGCGCACCGGCCCCAAGGCATCGATGAACACGGGAATCGTGCCCGATAGCGTGTCGAGCGAGGCCGGTGCCGAGCCCTTGTAGAAAATGAGGTTCAGGTTGGCGCCGGTCTTGAGCTTCATCATCTCCGAGAGCAGGTGCGGCAATGCGCCGATCGAGGCGATCGCCACGGCGACACCGCCGCTCTGGCGCTTGGAGTCCGCGACGATATCGGAGAGGGTCTTGTACGGCGTGGCCGGGTGCACGACGAAGAGCAGCGGGATCGAGACGGCGAGGGAGATCGGCGCGAAGTCGCGCTCGGGGTCGTAGGGCAGCTTGATGCCCAGCGCGGTGTTGGTGGCGATGGGCGCGGCCGCCATCAAGAGGGTGTAGCCGTCGGGCGGCGCCTTGGCCACCGCCTCCATGCCGGCGATGCCGCCGGCGCTGGGCCGGTTCTCGACGACCAACGTCTGGCCGAGGGTCTCGCTCATGCGCGCGGTGATGAGGCGCGAGGAGACGTCGAGCGCGCCCCCGGCGGCCTGCGCGACGATGACGCGGATGGAGCGGTTGGGGTAGTCCTGCGCGGGTGCGGCGCCGGCGGCGCAGGCAAGCGCGATTGCGGTCAGGACGCGGAGCTTCGATGCCATGGCCATCCTCCTACAAGTGAAGGTCAATCGATCTTCATTCCGGTGCGCTTGACGATGTCCGCGTACTTTGCCTGGTCGCGCACCAGGCGGGCGCCAAATTCGCCCGAGGTCGCGCCTGCCATCTCGTAGCCTGCGGCGACCATCGGGTCGGCGACCGCGGGGTCGCGCAGGATGCGGCCGATCTCGGCGTTGAGGCGCGCGACGATGTCGGCGGGCGTGCCGGCCGGTGCAACGAGTCCGTTCTCGGACTCCAGGTCGAAGCCGCCGGGCTTCAACAGTTCAAGCATGGTGGGCACATCCGGCAATTGCGGCATGCGCTTTTGCGAGGTCACCGCGAGCGCGCGGAACTTGCCGGCCTTGACGTGAGTGAGCGCGGTGGCGAAGACCGGGAAAGCGTAGTCGGTCTGCTTGGACAGCAGCGAGTTGAGAATGTCGGGCGCCGACTTGTAGGGTGTGTGCAGGGCATCGACGCCGGCGCCAGTCTTGAAGAGTTCACCGGCGAAGTGCGCCAGCGACCCGTTGCCGCCGGAGGCGAAGGCGAGTCCGCCCGGCTTGGCCCTGGCGCGTGCGATCAGGTCGGCGAGCGAGGTGATGGGCGAATCGGCCGCCACCACCAGCACCGAGGGCGTGCGGATCAGGCCGATGACCGGAGTGAAATCCTTCTGCGGGTCGTAGCTGATCTTGGCGAAGAGGCTGGGGTTGGCGACGAAGTTGCTCGACGTGCCGAGCAAGGTGTAGCCGTCGTTGGGCGAACGCGCCGCCGCCTCGAAGCCGATGTTGCCGCCGGCGCCGGGGCGGTTCTCGATCACCACGGGCTGACCCAGCACGGTTCCCAGGCGCGGCCCGACGGTGCGCAGGATGACGTCGAGCGGTATGCCGGGCGGAAAGGGCACGATGACACGGATCGGGCGGCCAGGCCATGCGGACTGCGATCTGGCGGCGCCGGGCAGCAGCGCGGACGCGGCGGCGCCGACGGCGGCCAAGAGGGTACGGCGGCGTGGCGTTTGCATGGCGGACTCCATGGCTGGTCAGTTCGCGGCGCGTTCGCCCGGAACGATGCTCACGTCGGTGATCTCGCCGGAATAGGGATACGCGCCGTGGCGCTCGTACAGTTCCCAGTACACCGGCGCGCGGCGGTCCAGGCCGATGTCCAGGCCTTCGAAGATGCCGACCATGAGCGTAGGCGACAGATCCCGCCAGCCGACCTTCTCTTGGCCGTCCAGCAGCAATCGTCCGCGCCCGCGTCGCTCGCCCAGCGCCGCGTACTCGAGGGTTGCGGCATGCGCACCGGGCGGAAGTTCGACCGGCGGCAGGTCCTGCGCTTCGGAAAAGCCGTTGTAGTGGAAGTTGAGGCGGTCGGACTCGACGTACATGACCATGCCGCCGATGATGTCGCCCAGTGCCCACAGGACGCCGGCGTCGCCCGCGCGCTGCGCGAAGCGTACCGTGATCGAAAACGTTCGATTGGAGACCATCGGGATCACGTCGCTGCGGTGCACGGTCTGCTGGCCGGGCAGGAAGCGCCGCGCATGATTGGAGCGTTCGCGCAGGAATGCAGGCGCGTCGCCGAATTTGCCCGGACGGGTGCGGTTGTCCAGCGGATAGACAAAGTGCTTCCACGCCGCCTGATCGAATGCCTCGACCAGTTCCTTCAGCTTGTCCGGGAACTGCATGGCCAGGTCGATGGACTCCGAGAAGTCGCGGTCGATGTGGTGCAGGGTCCAGTTGTCCATGTCGATGGCATCGCCGCGGATCTGCAGCGAGCGCGCCAGCCAGCCGTCGCGATAGTAGGCGCGGTTGGACCAGCACTCGTAGTACTGCTCGCTGCGCGGCGAGGGCGCGTTTTCGGTCAGGACCCGCGCGCAGCTCACGCCGTCGAAGGGCCGCGCCGGCAGGCTGTGGCTTTGTTCCAGCCGCGGCACGCCGGCCAGCTCCAGGAGCGTCGGCATGACGTCGATGACATGCATGAACTGGCGCCGGATCGCGCCGGTATCCTTGATCTTCGCCGGCCACGACGCGATGAAGGACACGCGCCGCCCGCCGCCGCCGGTATAGGTCTTGAACGAGGGAAAGGGCGTGTTCGACACCTCGCCCCAGGCCGTGGGGTAGAGCGACACCGACTTCGGCCCGCCCAGCTCGTGCAGATGGGTGCGTTCGTGTTCCAGGCTCTGGGTGGGCAACCCGGAGTAGCGTCGGTTGTTCTGCACCATGCCGTGCTCTCCCCCGGCATCGGTGCCGCCGTTGTCGGAGGAAAAAAGGATGATGGTGTTGTCGAGTTCGCCGATCGATTGCAGGAAGGCGATGAGCTTGCCGACGTTCTGGTCGGCGTTGTCGAGCATTCCGGCAAAAGTCTCCATGTGGCGCGCATACAGCGGCCGGTTGGCCGGGTCGGTTGCCTCCCAGCGCGGCGCGCGCGGGTCGGAGTCCGGCAGGCGCGTTCCCGGCGGCACCAGGCCCATGTCCATCTGGCGTTTGTGACGCTCTGCACGTACCGCGTTCCAGCCGCGATCGTACTTGCCACGGTATTTGGCCATGTCGGAGGGTTTGGTCTGCAGCGGGCCGTGCATGGCGTTATTGGCGACGTACAGGAAAAACGGCTTGGTCGGATGGCTGGAGCGAACCTCCTTGACGAAGCGGATGCCCTGGTCCATCCAGTCGTCGCCCGAGTAGTAGTCACGCGGGTAGCTGTCCATGGGCAGAAGCTCGTTGCCCAGCATGATGCGGTGCGGGAAAAAGTGATGCGTCTCCCCGTCCATGAATCCGTAGAAGGTGTCGAAGCCGCGTTGCGCGGGCCAGTTGTGCTTGTTGCCGCCGGGGACGTTGTCGGCTGCCGGGGTGTTGTGCCACTTGCCGACCATGATGGTCGCGTAGCCGGCGGCGCGCAGGGTTTCCGGCAGCGTCGCGGCATCCATCGGCAACTCGCCCGAGTAGCCCGGATAGCCCGGATGGTTGTTGGCCAGCCAGCCTGTGCCCACGCCGTGCGCGTTGCAGCCGGTGAGCAGCGCTGCGCGCGCCGGCGAGCAGATCGGGTGGGTCGTGTAATGCGTCAGGCGCACGCCGCGCGCGGCCAGCGCATCGATGTTGGGCGTGGAAATCTCCGAGCCGAAGCAGCCGGGGTCCGACCAGCCCATGTCGTCCATGTAGACGATGACGATGTTGGGGCTGCCCGCGCGTGCCTCGCGGCGCTCGGGCCACCAGGGGGTGGACTCCTCGCGGGTGCGGCCGATCTTGCCGGCGAAGTCGGTGAATTCGGTCATTGCTTGTCTCCGTGGTTGTTCAGTAGGCCACCGCGCGCGGCGGGCCGGCGCTGATGGTCGCCATCATGGCATCGAGGTGGTTCTTGAGGAGCGTCGCCTTGAGGTCGCGTGCGCCGGGATCAAGCCACAGGTTGTCGAATTCGCCCGGGTCGCGCTGCAGGTCGTAGATCTCGCCGATCGCGTGGCCATGATAGACCACGCTCTTGTAGCGGCCGTCGCAGACCATCGAGCCATGGCTGTGGTCGCCGTGCGCCGGGCCGCCGATGGAGTCCTTGAATTCGGCCACGACACGGGTCTTGTGCTGGCCCGGGTCGGCGCGGCCTTCCAGGAGATTCAAGAGCGACTTGCCCTGCATGAATTCGGGCACCGGCAGGCCGGCGGCCTCGAGCAGGGTCGGCGCCACGTCGACGGACTCGACCAGCGCGTCGGCGATGAGTCCACGCTTGAAGCGCGCAGGCCAGGAGAAGATCAGCGGCACGCGCACCAGGCCCTCGAAGAACCGGCAACCCTTGAGAATCAGCCCGTGGTCGCCCAGCAGTTCGCCGTGGTCGCTCATGTAGACGATGATGGTGTTGTCCAGTTGCCCGGTGGCGGCCAGGCAATCGACGATGCGCGCGAACTGGTCGTCAATCAGGCGGATCATCGCGTAGTAGTTGGCCTTGACTTCCAGCGCATCGTAGGACGCCGGCGGAGCGGAGGCCACCAGGTCGTGCTCGACCTCGACCACCGGCGCGGCCTGGCGCCGCACGCGCGGGTCCACCGCCACCTTGGTCTGCTGGTCGATCGCGGCGAAGGCCTTCTGGCGCTCGATGTCCGAATCGCGAAACAGGGGCGGCGGCAGCGTCGCGGGGTCGATCTTCGCAAGGTATTCCGGCGGGGCGTCGAAGGGCGCGTGCGGGTCGAAGGGGTTCAAGGACAGGAGCCATGGGCCGTCGCGCTGCTCGGTGATGAAGCGCATCGCCATCTCCGAGACCCAGGTGGTCTGGTGGTAGCGCGCCGGCACGCCCGGACCGCAGAAGTGATTGACCGATGAATACAACTCGATCGGATCGACCTTCATTTCGTGCCGGAGCCAGTTCTCGTAGTCATGCCCGCGCGCGGCGTCCGGCGTGGGATGGTGGCTCCACAGAAAGGTCCGGTAGCCGTCGTCCGGGCGCTTCTCGTAATACTTGGCCGCCGACAGGTGCAGCTTGCCGACCAGGCCGCAGTCGTAGCCGGCGTCGGCGAACATGCGCGTGACCAGTTTTTCGTGCGCCGGAAAGAACGCGTTGCCGTTGCGGTAGACGTGATGGCTGGCCGGATAGCGACCGGTCAGGAACGAGGCGCGTGAAGGGGTACAGATCTGGCTTTGCGAATAGGCGCGGCGAAACGCCACGCCCCGGCCGCACAGGGCGTCGAGCGCCGGGGTCTCGATGTGCTGCTGACCGAGCGCGCGGATGGTGTCGTAACGCTGCTGGTCGGCGCAGTACCAGAGGATATTCGGGCGTTGCTGGTTCATTTAATCGAACTTGATATTCGCCTCGCGGACGATGCGCGCGACCTTGTCGGTTTCGTTGCGGATGAAATCGCCGAACTCCTGTGGCGTGCTGTTGCGCGCGGCCAGGCCCAGGTTGGTCAGGCGCTCGCGGATCTCGGGCAGTGCCGCGATGGCGGTGAATTCCTCGTTCAACTTGCGGACCACCTCGGCCGGTGTGCCGGCCGGCGCCAGCATGCCCCACCAGTTGGTGAACTCGAAGCCGCGCACGGTTTCGCCGATGCCGGGTACGTCCGGCAGGGCCGGCAGGCGCGGCCCGGTGACGCCGATCGCGCGCAGCTTGCCGCCGCGGACCTGGGCGAAGGCGCTGCCGTCGAAGAGGACGTCGACCTCGCCGCCGAGGATCGCGGTAATCGCCTGCGGTCCACCCTTGAACGGGACATGCAGGAACTGAATGCCGGTCATCGACTTCATCAACTCGATCGCCAGGTGGTTGGGCGAACCGATGCCGGAGGTGGCGAAGGTGAGCTTGCCCGGATTCGCGCGCGCGGCAGCGATCAGTTCGGCGATCGAGTTGAGGTTCGAGCGCGGATTGACGGTGACCACCACCGACACCGAGGTCACAAGCGAGATCGGTGCGAAATCGCGCAACTGGTAGTCGCGGTTCGGGTTGGTGTGCCCGGTGATGACCATCGAACCCAGGTCGCCGATGGTGATGTTGTAGCCGTCGGCGGCGGCCTTGGCGGCGACGCCCAGGCCGAGCGAACCCGCAGCGCCGCCGCGGTTGTCGAATATCACCGGCTGGCCGACGCGCTCGGAGAGCTTCTGCCCGAAAGTGCGCGCGACGATGTCGGTGTTGCCGCCTGGTGCGTACGGCACCAGCAGACGGATCGGGCGCGCCGGGTAGGCCTGCGCCGCTGCCGACGCGGGGAATGCTCCCGCGACGACGAGGATGCAGAGGGCGAAGATGCGCATGCGATTCTCCTTGTAAGGAACGAGGATTGCTCTATTGATCGGCCCACGCCGCGCGCAGCTGCGCCTCGGCGTCGGCGAACGCGCCGGTCTCGCCAGTGGTGACCACCACCTGCGCGATGCGCCCGGTGAAGCGGAAAGGCGACACGTAGTCCGCGGTCACCGGCACGCCGGAATCGTAGCCGCAGCACAGGCCCTCGCCGGAGGTCTCGATCACCGCCGGGATGGTGCGCGGTATCTCGGCTTCGCCGACCTTGCGATCGTCGAAATAGAGGGCGCCGCTGCCGTGGTGCTCGCCGGAGCGGGTGAACGCGAATCCCAGCCGCACCTTGCCCGTGGGGACCGGTTCGGCGGAGACCACGCGGTACTCGGTGAGGCCCAGGTAGTTGTGCACGTAGACCAGGCGGCCGCCCTTGACGTACAGCGAGTAGCCGGCGAACCAGCTGCCGTGCGCGAGCAGCACACCCTCGGCGCCGCCGGCGGGAATCTCCACCTCCGCCACGATCGCATGCGAACGGTTCTTGAGGTTGACCGCGGTGTACTCGAACTGCGCGGCCATGCCTGGGTAGTAGACGTGGCGGTTGCCTTGCGAGACGGTGGACGGCTTGCGCTCGCCCATGCGCAGCTGCATGCGCGAATCCAGCGGCAGCACGTTGTACTTGCCGGCCTCGATCCACCAGCGCTCGATCATTTCCTTCAACTTCTCCGGGTGCTTCTGCGCCAGGTCGTTGGATTCGGAGAAATCCTCCGCCACGTGGTAGAGCTCCCACTTCTGCGCGTCGAGCATTTCCTCGGTCATGAAGTCGCCCTGCGGCTGCTCGACCACCGCCTTCCAGCCGTCGGCCCAGAGCGCGCGCGAGCCGATCATCTCGTAGTACTGCACGCGCTTGGCCGTGGGCGCCGCGGCGTCGTTGAAGGTGTGGGCGAAGCTCGTGCCTTCGAGCGGGCGCTGCGGCACGCCGTTCAACACCGCCGGTGCCGCGAGGCCCAGCGCGTCGAGCAGGGTCGGGGTGATGTCGACCACGTGCGCATACTGGCCGCGCACCTCGCCCCGCGCGCGGATGCCTTTGGGCCAGTGCACGATCAGCGGGTCGCTCATGCCGCCCTGGTGCAGGTAGCGCTTCCAGCGCCGCAGGGGGGTGTTGCCGGCCCAGGCCCAGCCCCAGGCGTAGTTGGTGAATGACTTGATGCCGCCCCATTCGTCGAGGTGCTTCAGGTTGTCCTCGATGCTGGCCTCGACGCGGTTGGGGAACTGGCACTCGTTGAACGACCCGTGCTCGCCGCCCTCGGCCGAGGCGCCGTTGTCGGAGGCCAGCATGACGATGGTGTTGTCGAGTTCGCCCATGCGCGCCAGGTGCTCGATGACGCGGCCGATGTGGTGGTCAGTCTGTTCGAGGAACGCGGCGTAGACCTCCATCTGCCGCGCGTAGAGGCGCCGCGCGTCGGCAGAAAGGCTGTCCCAGGCCTTGACCTGCGGCGGGCGCGGCGCGATGCGCGTGCCCGGCGGCACGATGCCCATCTTCAGCTGGCGCGCGAACACCTCCTCGCGCCAGGCATCCCAGCCGCGATCAAAGCGGCCGCGATAGCGCTCGATCCACTCGCGCTCGACCTGGTGCGGCGCGTGGCCGGCGCCAAGGCAGTAGTACATGAAAAAGGGCTTGGCCGGTGCCACCGTGCGCAGGTCGACCAGGTACTCGATGGCGCGGTCGGCCAGGTCGGCGTTCAGGTGATAGCTCTCGTCGCCGGTGAATGGCGGCGGGAGGTAGTGGCTGTCGTGGATCAGGGTCGGCGACCATTGGCTGGTCTTGCCGCCGATGAAGCCGTAGTAGCGCTCGAAGCCGCGCGACAGCGGCCAGCGCGCCTTGGATGCGCCGGATGCGTATTCGCTGGCCAAGGTCAGGTGCCACTTGCCGATGGCGAACGTGGCGTAGCCGTTGGCGAGCAGCATCTCCGACAAAAAGCCGTTCTCGCGCGGCACCATGCCGTTGTAGCCGGGATAACCGGTCGCCATCTCCTGGATGATGCCGACCCCGTTGGAGTGGTGGTTGCGGCCGGTCAAGAGGCACGCGCGCGTCGGCGAGCAGATCGCAGTGGTGTGGAAGTCGCGGTAGCGCAGGCCCCCGGCGGCCAGGCGGTCGAAGGTCGGTGTGGCGATGTCGGAGCCGAAACAGCCGAGCTGCGCGAAGCCGACGTCGTCCAGCATGAACACCAGCACGTTGGGCGCGCCGTCCCTGGCCTTGGGCGGCATCGGCCAGGCGGGGTCCGAGGTGGCGGCGGTGCGTCCGATGGTGCCGGTGAAAGGCGTGCCCTCGGGGTAGGTCTTGAGTTCCTTCACGCTGTATTCCCCCGGCGCATCACTGCACGACGACGTTGGCCGCCTTGACCGCCTGCGACCAGCGCGCGTGCTCGGCTGTGAGGAAGGACGCGAACTCCTCGATCGAGTTGCCGGCCACGTCCGCGCCCTGCGCGGTCAGTCGTTCGGCGACGTCCGGCGACTTGAGCGCGGCAACGATGTCGGCGTTGAGCTTCGCCTGCACGTCGCGCGGCGTGCCGGCCGGCGCGGTCACGCCGAACCAGGCGTAGGCCTCGTACTGCGGAAAACCCGCCTCGCGCATGGTTGGCACCTCGGGCAGCACGGCGGCGCGGCGTGCGGATGTCACCGCCAGCACGTTCAACTTGCCGGCCTTGACGTTGGGCAGCACCTCCAGGGGGCTGGCGAACATGAAGGCGATCTGCCCGCCCACCAGGTCCAGCACCGCCGGGCCGCCGCCCTTGTAGGGCACGTGGATGGCGTCGATGCCGGACTGCAGGCGAAACAGTTCCACCGCGACGTGCGGCAGGCTGCCGTTGCCCGGCGAGCCGTAGGAGAGCTTGCCCGGATCCTTCTTGATCATGCCGACGAAGTCGGCCAGGTTCTTGACCGGCATGCGCACCGGGTTGACCGTGACCACCAGCGGGTTGGTGACGAGCAAGGTGATCGGCGCGAAATCCTTGCGGCTGTCGTAGGGCAGCTTGGGATAGGCGTACTGGGTGATGACGAAGGGCGCCGGCGAGAGCAGGATGGTGTGGCCGTCGGCGGGCGACTTGGCGACGAAATCCGCACCGATGGTGGTGGCCGCGCCGGGCTTGTTGTCGACGATGACCGGCTGGCCCCAGCGCTCGGATAGCTTTTGCCCGACCGTGCGCGCGACGACATCGGATTGGCCACCCGGGGCGAAGGGGACGACGAAACGCACCGGCTTGGACGGAAAGGCCTGGGCGTGGAGCGGGCCGGCCAGGAGCGCGCACAGCGCGCCGAGCGCCGCGCGGGTGAAGGGGCGGAACATGGGCTGTCTCCTTTGAGAGGTCTGATTTTCAGACCAATTTACCGACCCCCTCGGGAGGTGTCAATTTGGCAGTGCAGCATCGCTTGACTGCCGGCGTCGCGCTCGGCAGACTGCGGGCCCATGATCCTCAGTCCGATCGCAGCACCGCGGCTGTACCAGCGCATCGCCGAAGAGATCGGTCGCCTGATCGACGCGGGCACTTTCAAGCCTGGCGAGCGCCTGCCTGCAGAGCGCGAACTGGCGCGGTCGCTCGCGGTCTCGCGCAGTTCGCTGCGCGAGGCGCTGGGCATGCTGGAGATGTCCGGGCGCGTCGAGATCCGGGTCGGGTCGGGCGCATACGTTGCGCAGACGCGCTCGCGCCGCGTGCCGCGGACGGCAAGCGGCGGGGAGATTTCGCCGTTCGACGTGCTGCGCGCCCGCCGCCTGGTCGAGGGCGAGGCGGCGGCGCTCGCTGCGCGCCACGCCACGCCGGCGCAGGTCAAGGCGATCGAGAGCGCCTTCGCCCGCCTGGCCAAAGACATGCGCAAGGGCATCGTGCAGTCCGCTGGCGATCGCGAGTTTCACCTGGCCGTCGCGCAGGCCAGCGGCAACACGGCGCTCGCCATCGTGGTCGAGCGCCTGTGGGCGGAATCCGCGCAGCCGCTGTCGACCCGCATGGAGGAGTTGTTTGTCACCCGCGGCCGCCGGCGCGACAACATCGGCGAGCATCGCGCCGTGCTTGACGCGATCCGCGCGGGCGATGCGGCTGGCGCGGGCCGCGCCATGCGTCGGCACCTGGCCAACGCGGAAAAGCAGCGTCTTGCCCAGCTGAACGGCCATCTGGTGCAGTCGGACAGTCTCGCCCCGTCGCGCGGGTGAGTAATCGTTGACCTTTCTGGAACGAACCGGCAGACTCGCGCGACCATGAAATGCGTTTTCCTTTTGTTCGACTCCCTGAACCGCCACGCGCTGTCCTGCTATGGTGGTGATGCGGTTGCCACGCCCAACTTCGCGCGCCTGGCGGCGCGC
This sequence comes from Burkholderiales bacterium, assembly GCA_016790635.1. Taxonomy (GTDB): domain Bacteria; phylum Pseudomonadota; class Gammaproteobacteria; order Burkholderiales; family JAEUOS01; genus JAEUOS01. Next base: position 212,494 of record JAEUOR010000062.1, on the reverse strand, counting down.
TCGACGGTGTTCGACCGCCATTTCGTCGGCAGCCTGCCGTGCATGCCCGCGCGGCGCGACATCCAGACCGGGCGGCTCAATTTCCTGCATCGCGGCTGGGGCCCGCTGGAGCCCTTCGACCATTCGCTGGCGGCGATATTGCGCGACAGCGGCATCGTCACGCACCTGATCACCGACCACTATCACTACTTCGAGGATGGCGGCGCCGGCTTCCACGGGCGTTATTCGTCGTGGGACTTCATACGCGGCCAGGAGAAGGACAAGTGGCGGCCGCCCATCGATGCCGCGCGCGAGCGCTGGGCGGAGCGATTCCACGAACGCCAGCACGACTTCTCGCCCGACATCAACTCCAAGCTGCCGTATTACATCAATCGCGACCATCTCGAGGTCACCGGCGCGTTTCCGCTGGCGCAGTGCTTCGATGCCGCGCGCGGCTTCCTCGACGCGCACCACGCTGCCGACGACTGGTTCCTGCACCTCGAGTGTTTCGACCCGCACGAGCCTTTCTTCGCCCCGGAGCGCTTCCTGGCCGCCTTTCCCGAGGCGCTCGGCGGCAAGGTCTTCGACTGGCCCACCTACGGCGAGTGCGACCTCGACCCCGCGCTGCTTGGCGCGCTGCGTGCCAACTACCACGCGCTGGTGGCGGCATGCGACCACTACCTCGGCGGCTTGCTCGACTGCTTCGACCGTCATGACCTGTGGCGCGACACCTGGCTCATCATGTCGACCGATCACGGTTTGCTCCTGGGCGAAAAGGAACTGCTGGGCAAGAACCGCCCGCCGTTCTACAACGAGATCGCGCACATCCCGCTCACCATCGCCGCGCCGCGCGCGAGCGGCCATGCTCCCGGGCGCGCGGGCGCGCTCACCCAGGCCATCGACCTGATGCCCACCGTGCTCGACATCTTCGGCCGGCCCGTGCCTGCGGAGGTCACAGGCAAGAGCCTGTTGCCGGCTTTGGGCGGCGCTGCTTCCGTGCGCGACGGCGGGTGCATCTTCGGCCAGTTCGGCGCGGCCATCAACTACACCGACGGGCGCCACGCGTATTTCCTCTATCCGCGCGAACCCTTCGAGGCAGACCTCTTCCAGTACACACTCTGCCCGTCGCACATGCGCAGCTTTTTCGAGGTCGGCGAGTTCGAGTCGGCCGAAGTCGTGCGCGGACTGCCGTTCACGCGCGGCTACCCGGTGTGGCGCCTGCCGATCAGGAAGGATGCGGCCGCCAACATGACGCGCCGCTATCCCCTGATCGATGCGCACGACGCGCTGTTCGACCTGGCCGTCGATCCCGCGCAGCGCCGCCCGCTGGATGATCCGGCGCTGGCCGCGCGCATGCGCGCTTCCATCGCCGCTCTCATGCGCGCCAACGATGCGCCGGACGAGATGTTTGCCCGCTATCAACTAAGGAGACCATGAACATGAACCGTTTGCGCATCTTCGGTGTCCTCGCCGCGTGGTCCCTGTCGGCGAGCGCACTTGCCCAGTCCTGGCCGGACCGGCCCGTCAGCCTGGTGGTCGGCTTCCCGCCCGGCGGCGGCGTCGATATCGTCGCGCGCCAGCTGGCCGACAAGCTCTCCGAGCAACTCGGCCAGCGGGTCGCGGTCGACAATCGCGCCGGCGCCAACGGCAACGTGGGCATGGAATTCGTCGCACGCGCGCGGCCCGACGGCTATACGCTCCTGATGGGCAACGTGGGCAATCTTGCCATCAACCCCGCGCTGTATTCCAAGCTCAGCTTCGACACGCTCAAGGACTTCGTGCCGATCTCGCGCGTGATCGTGCAGCCGCTGGTGGCGGTGGTGCCGAGCGCCTCGCCGATCACCAACCTGGCGCAGCTGTTGGCCGCGTTGCGCGCCAAACCCGGCGAACTCAACTTCGGTTCAGGCGGCAACGGCAACATCAACCACCTCTCCGGCGAACTTCTGAAGCTGCAGGCTGGCGTGCAGTTCACGCACATTCCCTACAAGGGTAGTGCGCCGGCCGTCGCCGACCTGGTCGCCGGGCGCGTGCAGCTCATGATCGACGGCGCCAACGTGATGACCAATTTCGTGCGCGACGGGCGGTTGCGCGCCATCTACACCACGGGCGAAGCGCGCTCGCCGGCCTATCCCGACGTGCCCACCGCGCGTGAGGCGGGGCTGCCGGACATGATCGTCTACGGCTGGCAGGGTGTTCTCGCGCCCACCGGGACGCCGGGCGCCGTCGTCGAGCGCCTGAGCCAGGAGGTTGCGCGCGCGCTGGCGTTGCCGGACCTGCGCGGCCGTCTCGTAGCGCAGGGAACCGAGCCCTCGCCGCAAGCGCCGGCGCAGTTCGCCGCCTTCCTGGCGGCCGAACACAAGCGCTATGGCGAGGTGGTGCGCAGCGCGAAGATCTCCCTGGACTGAGGCGCGCGCGCGTCGGCCATAATCGACCCATACGAAAAATCAGGAGGTACATCTCATGAAAGACCTCTTTTCCCTGGCCGGCCGTGTCGCACTGGTGACCGGCGGCTCGCGCGGCATCGGCCGCATGATCGCCAAGGGCTTCCTGGAAGCCGGGGCGCGCGTCTACATCTCGGCGCGCAAGGCCGCCGCGTGCGATGCCACCGCCGCCGAGCTGTCGGTCATCGGCCCCTGTGTCTCGCTGCCGATGGACGTGTCTTCCATGTCTGGCATCAAGGCGCTGTCCGAGGCGATCGCTGCACGCGAAAAATCCCTGGACATCCTGGTCAACAATGCCGGCGCCGCCTGGGGCGCGCCCTTCGACGACTTTCCGGAATCGGGCTGGGACAAGGTTGCGACCCTCAACATGAAGAGCCCGTTCTTCCTGACCCAGGCCTTGTCGCCGCTGCTGCGTGCGGCGGCCAAGGCGCGCGTGGCCAAGGTGATCAACATCGCCTCGATCGACGGCATTTCCGTCAATCCGCAGGAGACCTACTCCTACGCCGCTTCGAAGGCCGGCCTGATCCAGCTGACCCGGCGCATGGCGCTGAAACTGGCGCGCGAGAACATCGCCGTGAGCGCGATCGCGCCCGGCGCGTTCGCTTCCGAAATGAACCGGGACGCGCGCGACAACGCGGCCGAGGTGGTCAAGCGCATCCCGCTGGGACGCATCGGCACCGATGAAGACATGGCCGGCGCCGCCGTGTACCTCGCCTCGCGCGCCGGGGATTACGTGGTCGGCTCGACGCTCATCGTCGACGGCGGTGTCACCCACGGCCGCTAAGGAATACGACCATGGCAGGAGTGAAGCGCGAACGCGAAGGCGCGGTAGCGATCCTGACGCTGGATGAGCCGGCGTCGTTGAACGCGATGACGCCGGACCTCCTGGGCGACCTGGCCCGTGCGATCGGCGAATGCAGCGCCGACCTTACGGTGCGCGCGCTGGTGCTGACCGGCGCCGGGCGCGGCTTTTGCTCCGGGCAGAACCTCAAGGCCTTCCAGAGCCTGGGCGAGGACATCGAGGCCGGTGTCATGCGCCACTACTGGCCGGCCTTCGAGGCCTTGCGGACTTGCCGCATGCCGGTGGTGGTCGCGGTCAACGGCGTGGCAGCGGGAGGCGGCATGAGCCTGGCGATGGCCGGCGACATGATCGTTGCTGCCAGGAGTGCAAGCTTCATCCAGGTCTTCAGCCGCATCGGCCTGGTGCCCGACCTGGGCTCGACCTGGCTGCTGCCGCGCCTGATCGGGCGCCAGCGTGCGCTGGAGCTGATGCTGCTCAACGAACCCATCGACGCGGCGCGTGCCATGGAGTGGGGCCTGGTGCGCGAGGTGTTCGACGACGCCGCCCTGCGCGCCGGCGCGCTGGCGCTGGCCGCCCGCCTGGCCGCGGGGCCGACGCGTGCGCTCGTGGAGACACGCCGCCTTATCGAGCAAAGCGAGTTCTCCGACTACTTGAGCCAGTTCCGGCGCGAGATTCAGGCGCAGGCCCAGATCAGGAATTCCGACGATGCGCTGGAAGGCCGCCGGGCCTTCATCGAAAAGCGCCAGGCTGCGTTTACCGGCCGCTAGCTGCGGCCGTCCTCGATGCAGGGATTCGCTAGCCCGCGCGCTTGACCCCGAGGCGAGCGGCGAACTTGCGCATGCCGGAGAGCCAGCGGTCGTAGCCCTGCGCCTTGCGCTGGAAGTACTCGAGCACCTGCGGGTGCGGCAGGATGAGGAACGCCTCCGCGTCGATGCCTTCGACGACGCAGTCTGCCAGCGCGGCCGGCGAGATGATGCCATCGTTGGCCGCCGCCGCCGACCCGGCGCGACCCTGGATCATGGGTGTATCGACCGCCTGCGGACACAGCACCGAGACGCGCACGCCGGCGTCGCCATGCTGGATGGCGAGGTATTCGGCCAGGGCGATGGCGGCGTGCTTGGTGACCGCGTAGGAGGCCGAGGGCAATGAGGTGAGGAGGCCCGCGGCCGACGCGGTGTTGACGAGGTAGCCCGAGCCGCGTTCGCGCATGCCCGGCACGACAGCGCGCGCTGCCCAGACGTGCGCCATCACATGCACGTTCCAGCTCGCGGTCCACTCCGCATCCGGCGCCGCTTCGGTGCCGTCGCGGATGATGCCGGCGTTGGAGCAGAAGATGTCGATGTGCCCGAAGCGCGCCTCTGCCGCGGCAACCACGGCCTGGACGCCGGATTCGGCGCCCAGGTCGGCCGCCACGGCGATGGCCGGGGCCGCGGAAGCGACGCCCACGCCGGCCGCGATGTCGCGCGCCAGGGCGTCGAGCGTGGCCGACTGGCGCGGCAGGTCGGCCAGCACGAGCCCCTTCGGGCGCTCGGCAGCGAAGCGCAGCGCCAGCGCGCGGCCGATGCCGCTGGCCGCGCCGGTGATCGCGATGGTGCGGTCGGCAAGTTTCATGCGCCGCGCGCGGCCTTGAGGTCGTCGAGCTGCTTTCTGACGCCGCTGACCATCGAGTTGAGGTCGGAGGTTAGCATGACCAGGTCGAAGCCGCGCTTCAATGCGTCGGCCGCGAAGCTTGCGCTCATGGTGTGCATGCAGGCCTTCTTGCCGTGCTTGTGCGCGGCATCGCGGATGCGGTTGCAGGTCTCGATGTGCAGTGGGTCGGTGTTGTCCATCTTGGGCGGCAGGCCGAGCGCGAACGACAGGTCGGAGGGGCCGATGTAGATGGCATCCAGCCCCGGCGTGGCGCAGATCGCATCGAGGTTGTCGAGCCCTTCCTTGGTCTCGACCATCGCGATGACGACCATCTCTTCATCAGCACGGGCCAGGTAGTCGGCGCCGCCGTACTGCAAGCCGCGGATGGGGCCCGACGAGCGCATGCCCACGGGCGGGTAGCGGCAGGCCGCGACGGCCCGCGCTGCTTCTTCCGCGGTGCTGACCATGGGCACGATGACGGCATAGGCGCCGTAGTCGAGCGCCTTCATGATCGTCGCCGCGTCGTTCCAGGGCACGCGTACCACCGGCGCGGTGTCGGTCTGCGAGATCGCCTGCAGCATCGGGATCAGGTCGGTCATGTTATTGGTGCCGTGCTGCAGGTCGACACAGAGCGCGTCGAAGCCCTGGCGCGCCATGACTTCGGCGGTAAAGGTGTGCGAGATCGACAGCCAGCCCAGGACGACGGGCTTGCCTTCCTTCCAGAGCTGCTTGATGCGGTTGGGGCGCATGGGTTCTCCTGGCGAAATTGCCGATTATGGGCGAATGCCGCCATGCCTGTTCGCGGCGGACCGCAAGCGCCGGGGAATGTCGCCTCGCACACCGCCTTGCCGCCGGCCGGCTGCATCCGGCCTCGGACATGTCGCGTAGATGGACACGGATGCGGCGAACGCGGTCCCAGTTGCGCAAGCTGCGCGATGGCCCATGACGTTCGACATCTTCACAATGGAGAACCCCAATGAAGACTGGCCTTTTCGCGCTGACGGCACTGTCCGCGGCATTGCTGTCCACTTTCACGGTCGTCGAGTTGGCGCATGCGCAAGCCGATCCGGTGGCGCAGGTCGACGCGCTCGAGGGCCTTTTCGGCAAGCATCCGACTGCGCGCCGCTCGGGGGCTAAAGGCCTTTGCGCCAGCGGGACGTTCACCGGCACGGCTGAAGGCGCGGCGCTGTCGAGTGCGGCCATGCTGGCCGGCGCCAGCGTCCCGGTGACGGCGCGCTTTTCCTTGGGCGGTGGCAACGCGAAAGCGAGCGACAAGTCGCGCTCCGTGCGCGGGATGGCGCTGGCCATGACGCACCCGGGCGGGCAGCAGTGGCAGATGTCGATGATTTCCGCGCCGGTGTTCTTCGTCTCGAAGCCCGAGCAGTTCGCGCCCTTCCTGCAGGTGCGCACACCCGAGCCCGGCACCGGCAAGCCGAACGCCGACAGGCTCAAGGCCTTCAACGATGCCAACCCGGAGACCCTGCGCCAGGCGGCGTACCTTGCCAAGGCGCCGATCCCGGCCAGCTACGGCACGGTGCAGTACTGGAGCACCAATGCGTTCGAGGTCACCAACGCCGGCGGCCAGTCGCGCTTCGTGCGCTGGCAGTTCGTTCCCGAGGCCGGCACCCTGGGCCTGACCGAAGAACAGATGAAATCCCTGCCGGATGATTTCCTGGGTGACGAATTGCGCCAGCGGGTGGCGCGCGCCCCCGTGGCGTTCCGCTTCCAGTTCCAGCTTGCGCAGTCCGGCGATCCGATCAACGATCCCACGGCCGCCTGGCCTGAAGACCGGCAGGTGGTCAACGCCGGGCGCCTGGTGATCGATCGTGTCGAGGCCGGACCCGGCGGCGCATGCGACAAGATCATGTTCAATCCGCTGGCACTGCCGACCGGCATCAAGCCCTCGGCAGACCCGGTGCTGCTGGCGCGGCCGGCACCCTACGCGGTCTCTCTCGGGCGGCGTCTGGGCGAGGTCAAGCCCTAAGCCCGCATGTCTTGCCTGCGGCCGCTCATCTCGCCGGCCGCAGGCGGACGACGACGGGCCGGTGGTCGGCCCCCAGGTCAGGTCCCAGGCTCGACGCGACCCGCACCCAGTCGCTTGACGCCAGCACGTGGTCGATCGGGATGCCCATGACGCCCTTGAGCGCGGCGGGCCACGTCGGCTGCAAGGTCGTCGTGCGCCGTATCCTGGCCGCATCGAGTCCGCGAAATGCGGAAGACCAGGGCGTCGCGTTGAGATCGCCGATGATGAGTCCGGGCGCGCCGGCGGCAGCGAGCTTCGCCGACCAGGCGCGCAGCTTGGCATTCCGCTCCGCGGCGAAGTGCGCGCTGAGTGGCGGCATCGGGTGCACCGCCAGGACGACGACGCGCTGCCCGTTCCAGTCGACCTCGGCCTCGATGTGCGGCAGGCCGATGGAATCAGAGACGACGGACACGTGTTTGAGCGCGTGCCGCGACAGGAGCGCGATGCCGAAAGGGTTGTCGCGCGCGACAATGCGCTGGTGCGGATAGGCCTCGAGCCTCGCGAGCCGTGATGCATAGCGTTCGTTGACTTCCAGCACCACGATCAGGTCCGGCTTTTCGCGATTCGACCAGTCGATGAGCGCGGTGGCGTCCTGGTTGTCGAATTCGACATTGGCGGACATCACCGTGAAGGTCGGCGCGCCGTCGGCAGCGCTTTGCAGGATCGGCGCGGCGCTGAGCCAGGGCAGCGCGAGCGCCGGCATCAGCAGCAGCCAGCGCGGCGAGTGGGCCGTCCCCAGAGCGATCGCCGCGGCGAGGACCGCCGCGTACAGCCACTGCCAGTGCGCAGCCAGGTCGATGAGCCAGGGGAGTTTGCCGTCCCAGGTGACCGGCAGCGCGGCGCCCGCCCACGGCAGGCAAAGTCCGACCAGGCTTGCCACTGCCAGCACGCGCGCGCGTCGGGCCAGTTGTGCGCGCCAGCCTGGGCGCCGCTTGCCTTCATCCGCCACGGGGGCGCTCAAGGATCAGGCCTCGCGCGGGTCGCTGCCGAACTCGTCCCTGATGATGTCGCAGATGCGCTCGAACGCGATGCCGCGGCGGATCGGCTTGAGCGAAGGCAGCGCGATGATCGAACTGCCCATGCCCTGCGGATGCGAGTATTTGGTAGGCCCGTAGTCGATCACCAGATCCGCTGCGGCACGCACCGGTTCTTCCACATCCAGGAGTCGGTACTTGCTGCCGGTGAGCGAGGTGTTGGCCGACGATCCCAGCACCGGCATGCCGCGTTCCCAGGCCAGGCGCGCGACCTCGTCGTGCAGTGCGCCGGCGTTGAGCAGCATGTCGATGGTGTCGCCGCGCGAGGAGCGCTCGCGGGTAGTGGGTGTGAGACCGGCGAAGAACGGATGCTCGACCCGGTAGGGGACCACCACCGAGAAGGGCAGGTCGTGAGCCCCGGTCACCGCGTCGACGATGGCGATCGAGCGCTCATCCAGGCGCGCCAGGTTGACGAGCATGTCGCGGTTGCTGAACATGCCGCAGGCCTTTTCGAAACTGCGCTTCTTGGCCGCGAAGATGCGACCGATGGCTTCCTCCGCGTTGCCGACGATGGCGTAGCCGACGTCGACCGGGAAGACCGCCACCCCGCCTTTGGCAACGACGTCGATCAGGCGTGCGGCGTCCGCCTTTGCGTCGGGTACGGATGTCGTCATGCAATGGCAACCATGCCGGGCCGAACGCTAGGGTGCCCTGCCCACCAGGCGCTCGATCACCATCGCCGAGGCCACGCCGGCGGCGCCGCAGATCGCCACGCAGCCGTAGCGCGCGTCGCGCAACTCGAGTTCGTCGAGCAGCATGCCCAGCAGCACCGCGCCGGTGGCGCCCATCGCGTGACCCAGCGCGATGGCGCCGCCGTTGACGTTCAGGCGGTCTTCGCCGATGCCCATCTCGTCCCGGAAGTGCAGCATCAGGGCGGCAAATGACTCGTTGACCTCGAAGCGGTCGATGTCGCCAACGGCAAGTCCGGCGCGCGCGATGGCACGGCGCGCGGCGTCGACTGAGCCGGTCAGCGCCAGCGTGCGGTCGACCCCGGCCTCGGCGCTGGCCAGGATGCGTGCACGCGGCACGAGACCCGCGCGGCGCACCGCCGATTCGCTGCCGACCAGCACGGCGCTGGCGCCGTCGGCCATCGCCGGTGAATTGCCGGCGTGGTGCACATGCAGGACCCCGGCCAGGCCGTACTGCGCTGCCAGCATCGCATCGATGCCCTTGGCGCCCCACTCGGCGAAGGCCGGCGCCATCGCGGACAGCTTCTCCGCGGTGGTGCCCTCGCGCGGCGTCTCGTCGGCCGCAAGCAACACCGTGCCGGCGGCGTCGGTGACCGGTACCACGCTCACGAAGCGTCCGGCGGCGCGCGCAGCCACGGCACGCGCCTGGCTTTGCGCGGCGAATTCGTCGCAGCGCAGGCGGCTGTAGCCGCGCTGGGTGGCGACGACATCCGCGGCGATGCCAATCGGCACCAGTCGATTTTCTTTCTGGAAAGCGACGTCGTGGGTTAGTGGGCCAAGGTCGGAGGCCATCGGCACGCGCGACATCATCTCCACCCCGCCGCCCACCGCCAAGGCGTCAGAGGCCTGCGCTTGCAGCGCTGCCAGGCTGACGGCCGACAGGCCCGAGGCGCAGTAGCGGTTGATGGTGAGCCCGGAGACGGCGTCGCTCCAGCCGGCCGCGATGAGACCGAGCTTGCCGATGTTCGATCCCTGTCCGGCGGTCTGGGTCACGCAGCCGAAGATGCCGTCTTCGACCATGGCGGTGTCGACGCCGGTGCGCCGGGCGAGGGCGCGCAGAGACTGCGCCAGGAGTTCGGCCGGCGCGAGCCCCTTGAGCGCGCCGCGGTCGTTGCCGCGGCCGCGCGGGGTGCGCACGGCGTCGATGATGTAGGCATTCATTGCTTCACCTGTCAGCTTGCGTATACGGTCATCGCCGGTTCAACCCGGCGGCATCAGGCGCTTTGCATCAGCCAGCAAGGCGACGAATTCGGCATTGGCATCACCAAAGGACTCGAGCGCATTGTCGCGGAGAACGGCGACCGACTCGTCCAGGCCGGTGTTGGCGAACGCCACTCCGCGATTCTCGCCCACCTGCGCGCGCCTGAGCACGCCGCCGCCACATAGCAGCACCTCGCCGTGCACGCGGCAGTCCGGTCTGGCCAGCGCGGCGATCAGCGGCGCCACGCGGGCCGGGTCGAAGCGTCGCGCCAGGTCCTCGTCCATCCACGGCGCGGTCATCTGCGAGTAGCCGTAGGGCGCGACGACATTGACGCGCACGCCCTGGTTGCCGGCCTCGATCGCCAGGGTGCGCATGAGGCCGATCACCGCGGCCTTGGCCGCGGCGTAGGCTGCCATGCCGTGCACCCCGTAGAGGCCGGCAGAGGAGGCGGTCAGGGTCAGGACACCGCGCTTTTGCGCGCGAAAGTGCGGCCAGACCGCGTGGGACAAGTGCAGGTTGCCGAAAAAGCTGGCATCGAAAACGCGGTGGAATTCAGGCAGCGTGGTCTTGTGGAATGCCGCCGCGGCCGCCACGCCGGCGTTGGCCACCGCGATGTCGACGCGTCCGAAACAGGCGAGAGCCTGCGCGAGCATGCGTTCACCCGACGCGGGGTCGCAGACATCGTCCCAGTTGGCCTCCGCACGGCCGCCCGCGGTGCGGATCGCCGCGACGGTCTGGCCAGCCGAGGTGTCGGCGTCGGCCTCGCCGGGGTGGCGGCGGTTGTTGACCAGCACCGCGGCGCCGCGCCGGGCGAGTTCCAGCGCATAGGCGCGTCCCAGGCCCTTGCCGGCGCCGGTGACGATGGCACACAGCCCGTCGAGGTCACGCTCGCTCACGGTCGCGTCCAGGGCACGAAGCGCGGCACGCGCGCGGCGTACTCGGCAAAGCCGGGCTTGGACTTCATGAGGTAGCGTTCCTGCATGGGGGTGGCGGAGTCGCGCGCCATGAACCAGGTTACCCACAACGGCATCACGATCGTGGCCCAACCCCACGGGTGCGCCAGGCTCATGCACCAGAAGGCCCACCACATGAGGGCTTCGCCAAAGTAGTTGGGGTGGCGGGTCAGGCCCCAGACGCCGCTATCGAGCACGCGGCCGCGATTGGCCGGGTCGGCCTTGAAGCGCGCCAGCTGCCAGTCGCCCAATCCCTGGAAGGCGAAGCCGACCATGAACACGACCAGCGCCGGACCATGCGACCAGTGCACCGGTCCGGGGACCGCCAGCGCCACGTGCAGCGGCAGCGTCCACAGCCACACCAGCACGCCCTGCAGCAGGAAGACCTGGAAGTAACTCCACCACCACCAGTTGGCGCCGAACTTGGCACGCCAACGCGCGTAGCGCGGGTCTTCGCCGTGCGGCAGGTTGCGCCACGCCAGGTACAGCGAGAGGCGCCCGCCCCACAGGCTCACCAGGACCAGGGAGAGCACTTCCTGCGCCGACCAGGTGCCACGGTTGAGGCAGATCGCCCAGACGACCAGTACCACGATGGCGGAGTAGAAGATGTCCATGATGCTGGAGTCGCGCTTGGCCAGGCTCGCCAGCCACACCAGCGTCAGTACGCCCCACAGCAGGAGGCCGGAGGAGAGGTACAGCGCAGCGAAGCCGGCGGCCGGGCTCCCGGCGAGCCAATGGGACGCCACCAGCGCGAGCGGCGGCAACACCGGAAACAGCCAGGCTCGCAATGGCGCGCGCTGGCGGGCCAGCTGCACCGCCCATACGATGCACAGGAGCGACATCAGGCCGGTCAGGAGGGCGTTGGTCATGGCACGTGGATCGCGACCGGGCGGCGGGCGGCCGATCTTGCGAGGATGTGGTTCATGGTCGCATTATGGACATGCGCCGACCAGTACGCAGCTCACCGCTGTCGTGGTGCTGCCGCCGATGTTGAGCGCAGCAAGGGTCCTGGCGCCATCTACCTGGATCGGCCCGGCCTGGGAAGCGGCCCTAGGCTTCCGATATCGAGGCGCCGATACGAAGCAGCGCGGCGGACAGTTCCAGCGGGTGGGTGATCATCAAGTCGTGGCCGCCGTCGATGACCTCTGTCGTCCAGTCGGGCTGCTTCTTCATGGCGGCATGATGGGCGACGAAGCGGGGGTTGGCGTGTGCGCCGGCAAGGATGTAGTGCTTGCGCGCCACGCCCAGCCACGATCGTCCAAGGCGCGGCAGGTCGTGCATGGTCTTGATCGGGTGCGGAGTGCAGCAGGTGCGCACCCATTCGAGATCTTGCGGCGACTGGATGCCCCAGGACGATGGGTCCGGCGGCGGCACACGCAGGCCGTCGAGGGCGGCCGCGCCAGAAAGCATCGCTTCCTGGCGCGCCTTGGGGAATCCGTCCCATCCCGCGACGCCGTCTTCGGGGATCACCGCATCGACGTACACCAGGGCTGCGACCAGGCCCGGTACGCGGTCGGCAGCTAAGGTGATGATGGTGCCGCCGTAGCTGTGGCCGACCAGGATCACATCGCTCAACCTTTCGAAATGCAGCAGGTTGAGGATGTCCACGGTGTGAGTCTCCAGTCCCACCGCGGGCGTGCACAGGTGCTCACGCTCGCCCAGGCCCGTGAGAGTTGGGGTGTAGACGTCGTGCCCGGCGGCGCGAAGGCGAGCCGCCAGCCTGGCCCAGCACCAGCCACCATGCCAACCGCCGTGCACCAGGACGAATCGACTCATCGCCCGGCGCGAAACGGTCCTGTCCGGCCGCTCGACCGATACCCGGGCGGATGCGTCACACGTCCACCGGCTGGTACTTGAGCGCGCGTGCCGTCGCCCCCCAGCGATCCATGTCCGCCTTGACCATGCGCGCCAAATCCGCCGAACTGCTGGATGCGGGTTCCATGACGAGCTTCCCGAAGGCTTCCTTGACGCGATCGCTGGCCAGGGCTTTCGAGACGGCCGCCCCCAGCGCGGCGATCCGGTCGGCGCTGGTCGCGGCGGGAGCAAACAGGCCGAACCATTCCATTCCGGTCAGTTGCGGGAAACCGGCTTCAGCGACCGTAGGTACATCGGGCAGGACGCCGGATCGTCTCGGCGACGTCGTCACCAGCACACGCATCTTGCCGGCAAGGTGCGGTTGCACGGCGTTGGACAAGGCGGTCACGAAGGATGCGATGCGCCCGCCGTAGAGGTCGTTGAGGATGTCGGGCGCTCCTTTGTACGGCACATGCAGCATGTCGACACCGGCGGCCTGCGCGATCTGCGCGCCGAGAAAGTGGGGCGCGGAGCCGGCGCCGGGCGAGGCGTAGACGGCATCCTTCGGATTGGCCTTGCACCAGGCGATGAATTCGGCGAGCGTCTTCGCCGGCACATGCGTGCCGATCACGAAAGCGTTGGCCGACATGCACACCGTGCTCACGGGCGCGAAATCCTTCTGCGTTTCGTAGGCCAGCTTGTTGAAGACGTGCGGATAGAGGGTCATGATCGACGACGGCGTGAGCAGCAGGGTGTTGCCGTCCGGCGCGGCAGCCTTGACCGCGCCCACGCCGATGCGCCCGCCCGCCCCCGGCCGCGAGTCCACGACGATCGCGCGCCCGCCGAGATGGGGCCGCAAGGCCTCGGCCAGCTCGCGTGCGATGACATCCACGATGCCGCCGGCGGGGAAGCCGACGACGATGCGCAGGACGTCGGATTGCGCCAGTGCCGGCCGGCCCAGGCAGGCGGCTCCGGAAGCGACGAGGAAACGGCGGCGATTCAGCATGGCACTCTCCTTTTTCTCAGCCCAGCGACAGCAATGAGGAAACGAAACGCGGCGGGTCGATCAGCATCACGTCGTGATGCCCTTCCACTTCCGCGTAGCGGAAGCGGCCATCCTTCTTGATGCCGTCGGCAATGCTCTTGAAACCGGGGTTCGGATTGAGGGTGCACTTGAGGTAAGTGCGGCGGATCGGTTCGGCCAGCGGGTCGCCACGAACCGGCTCGACGAAACTCAGCGCCGCCTGCGGTTTCATGCGCGGTTGTGCCCAGGCGACCAGCGCCGCATCAGTCAGTCCCCAGCGTTCGCCCCAGCTGGCCGCAGGCGGCGGAGGAACGGTCGCGTTCTGCGCGGCGAGGCGCTCGAAGTCCGCCTTGACCGGCGGCGGGACGAAGTTGGCCATCGCCTGTGCCTGCCCGGGAACGAAGGCGTCGACGTAGACGGCATGCGCGACCCTGCCGGTCCGGGCACCGAGTACGCCCGAGACCACGCAACCGGCGTAGGAATGGCCCACCAGGACGACATCCCTCAAATCTTCCATCATGAGATGCGAAACGATGTCCTCGACATGAACCGCCAGCCCGCTCGTGCCTGCGGAAACATGGCTGCGCTCACCCAGCCCCGACAAGGTCGGCGCGGAGACGCCGTGCCCTGCCTGGCGCAGCAGCGGCGCCGCCTTGGACCATGCCCAGGCGCCGTGCCACGCCCCGTGCACCAGTACGTAGTGCCTTGGCTTGGCCGGATTGCCCGCGCCCGTGGCGCAGGCTTGAAGTGCCAGGCTCGCGCTTGCGGCACCGATGATGGCAGCACGTCGCTGTATGTTCATGATGATTCTCTCTAGTCGTTGGAGCGGACGATGAGGCAGGCTTAGTGCGCAGGAGCAGGGGTGTATCCGCCGATGCCGGCGCCGTTGCGGATCGCATCCTCGCCGCCATAAAAAACGATCAGTTCCTGCTGTCGTTGCTTGGCGCGGCGGTCGGTGGCCTCAAGGTCGCAGAACGTGCGCAGGCGTGCTTCCCAGGCGGCAAGGCGCTCGCCTTGATCGGCCCGCGAGGCGAGGTTGACGGTCTCTTCGGGGTCCGCCTCGAGGTCGAAGAGTTCCGGCGGGAGATCGCAGTAGTGGACGTATTTGGTTCGGGAGTCCTGGACCATGAAGACCGCCGCCCGGGAGCCGATGGTGTGGTACTCGGAAAAAGTGATCCGCTGCGGATCGAGTTCGTCGAACAGGGACTGCGACCTGGGCGATGCCGTCCCGCCATTGCCGCTGTAGCCGACGCAGTCGAGAACCGAGTCGTAGACGTCGATGTGACTGACCGCTGCCGATTCAATGCGGCCGGCGGCCACCTCGGGGCCATTCAGGATCAGCGGAATCCCGACGGATTCGGCGTACATCGTGCTCTTGCCCCACAGGCCGCGGGCCCCCGCGTTGTCACCGTGGTCGCTCAGATACATGACGCGGGTTTGGTCGCGCAGTCCGGCCTTCGTCAGGGCATCCAGCACGAAGCCGACGTGATGGTCGAGGTAGGACACCAGGCCGTAGTAGCCGCTCAAGGCGCGGCGCACGTCGTCTTCGCACTTGAAATGCAGGTTGTAGCCGGATTCCCGGCCGTACTGCCGCGCAAAGGGATGGGCGGATTCGTTGATGCCGTACCGATACTCTTTGGGCATGCGCAAGGGCTTGCCGCGGTAGCGGTCGAAGAACTCGGGCGGAACCGTGAGCGGGAAATGCGGCGCCACCAGGGAGACCATCAGCACCCAGGGCTTGTCCGGGCGGCTTGCGCGGCCCCGTGCCGCGAGCCAGTCTGCCGCGCATTGCGCGATGCTCTGGTCGTACTGGTTGTAGTCGGAGGTACCGGCCTTTGCCGAGGCGAGCAGTCCGGAACCGTCGCCGAGAATCGCAGGCGGGTTTCGCAGCAGCATCTTGACTTCGCCGCGACCGCCGTGGATGTGCATGGGTAGCAGGGACTGGCTGAACCCATAGTCGTCCCCTTGCCAGCCCCGGTAGTGCAGCTTTCCGATGGAAGCCACTTCGTGTCCTGCGGAGCGCAGGACATGATGCCAACTGGCCGTGCGACCGTCGTAGGCGTCCACATTGTCCCAATAGCCCGTCTCGCAGACGTGGCGCCCGGTGGCGAGGGCGGCTCGCGCCGGCACGCAGATGGGGCTGGCGCAGACGGCGTTGGTGAATCGGGTACCGCCGGCCGCCAACCGGTCCAGGTTCGGCGTTTGCACTTCCGCATGACCCGCGGCGCCCAGGACCTTCGGGTTGTGCTCGTCTGACAAGATGATGAGCAGGTTCCGCGGGGGACTTTTCGTTGTCATGACAATCAATATATGATTCTTCCGTTGTCGTGTCAACGATTCTCGTTTGCAGGAGCAAAGACCCTGAAAACCAAGGCCGCAACCAGCAAGGCGGATGCGTCGGGCGATGCGCATTCCCGTGAACGCAAGTTCGATCTTGGCGCGCTCCTCGGTTTTCGACTGTCGAAGCTGTCCGCGTCCATCGGCAATCTCGCCGCCCAGGAGGCCGGTGAAGTCGCCGGACTGACCCTTCCGGAATACCGGGTCATGGTGGTGTTGCGCAGCCGTGGCCCGGCCGGTGTCGTCGCCCTTCAGCAGATCATGCTGATCGACAAGGCCTGGATCAGCCGCACGATCTCATCGCTGGTTGCCAAAGGCCTGGTTGCGGCGGCAGCCGATCCTGCCGATGCGAGGCGCACTTCCTTCAGCGTCACCCCCAAAGGCCGGCGGGCTGCCGATGCCTTGATCGAGCGGGCATTCAAGCGTCAGGGACGCGTCCTGCGCGGCTTGACGCAGGCCGAGGCCGGACATCTCATGGCTTTGCTGGCCAGGATCCAGGAAAACGTCGACCAGGAAGGCGCCTGACGCAAACCTGAAGCGGTCGTTGCCCGCGACGTGTCCTCGCCTGCCGCCTGGTCGAAATGACGCGCAGCTTCGCTAAGCGGACCGCGTTCCGACCACGAAACTGACCACCGTCGCGGTGCTGCCGCCGATGTTGAGCGTGGCAAAGGTCTTGGCGCCTTCCACCTGGATCGGACCGGCCTGCCCGGTCACCTGCTTGGCGGCGTCGAAAAGCATGCGCGTGCCGGTCGCGCCGACCGGGTGGCCGCAGCCGATGAGTCCGCCGGAAGGGTTGATGGGCAGCCTGCCGCCCATGGCGATGACGCCTTCCTCGACCGCGCGCCAGCTTTGTCCCGGCGGGGTGATGCCGAAGTGGTCGATGGCCATGTACTCGGTGGTGGTGAAGCAGTCGTGGGTCTCGATGCCGTCCAGTCCCCACACATCGATGAGGCCCGCGCGGCGCATGGCGGCGTCCACCGTCTCCTTGACGTGCGGCATGACGAGCGCCTGGCCGGCGCTGCGTTCGATCTTTTCCACGTAGGGCAGGCCGGCGGTGCGGTGTCCCCAGCCGAGGATCTGCGGCAGGTCGGAGAGCTTGCCGCCGATTTTCTGTGCGTGCTTGCGCGCGAATTCGGCCGAAGCCAGGACGATGCCGCAGGCGCCGTCGGTGATCTGGCCGCAATCCTGGCGGCGTGTGCCGGGTTCGATGACCGGGTTGGCCTCATCGTCATCGGTGAAGCTCTTCTCGTTGAACTGCCACTTGCGCGTCTGCGCCAGGGGATTGTTCTTCGCGTTGCCGTAGTTGATCTCGGCGATGCGGTTGAGGTGCCGACGATCCAGCCCGTAACGCTTCTCGTACTCCAGCGCCATGTTGCCGAACACCGCCGGCCACAGGAACTTGCAGTCCAGGCGCTCGTGGCCGACCCAGCCGGCCGCGTTCTGGTTCTGGCTGGCGATGTCGCCCGGCAGGTTCTTGAACTCCTCGGCGCCGAGCACCAGCACGCAGTCGTAGCGCCCGGCCTCGATCTCGGCCATGGCCGCGAGCACGGCGAGCGAGGCCGAGGCGCAGGCACCCTCGTGGCGCCCGGCGGGCACGCCCCAAAGTTCCGGGACCACGGCGGCGACCATGGCGCCCAGGTGCGCCTGCTGGCGTTGCAATTCGCCGAAGGCGTTGCCGACGTGGATCGATTCGATCGCGGACGCCTCGAGCCGGCAGTTGGCGAGCGTGCCTTCGACGGTCTCGCGGATCATGTCCGAGATGTCCTGGCCCTGGCGCGACCAGACTTTCGCGAAGTCGGTCTGGTAGCCGCCGAGGATGGTGACGGGAGAAGTCATGGCAGGTCCTTTCAGGCAGTCGCCGGCGCTGGCCGGCGCGACTGCACGATGCGAAAGCGGCTGGCGACGAAGGCCAGGTCGGTGAGGCTGGCGTTGCCCGCGGGGTTGAGCCCGGTGACGTGATAGTCGCTGTAGGCGGCGGCGAAATTGAGGGGCATCGGGCCGGTCAGGTTGATGGTGAGCTGCGCGCCGGCGCGCGCGTAGGCCGCCTCGGCGCGCTCGATGGTCGCTTCGTCGGTCGAATACAGGAAGGCGGTGAGTCCGCCGAATTCCTTCACGTCGCGCGTCGCCTGGTCGAGTGCATCGGCGGCGTCCCGCGTGGTGATGCAAAACGAGATCGGTCCGAAGCGCTCCTCGCCATAGAGGTCGCGCTCGGCCGTGCTCACCGCCAGCATCAGCGGTGTGGCGGTGCGTGCGTCCGGCCACTCGGGATGCGGGTAGCTGCGCGAGTCCAGAAGCACGCGGCCGCGCTTGTTGCCTGCGTCGCGCAGCTGCGCGATCAGGGCCAGGGATTGCGGCGACTGGATGGTGGCCAGGATCATGGCCGCCTTGCGCGGTTCCTCGACCAGCGCGGCGACTGCCGCAGCGAGGTTGCGGGCGACCTCGTCGGCCGCTACCGTGCGCGCGTCCGCCCCGCAGCCGACCCTGACGCCGGTGGCCGGCAGGTAGATGTTCTGCGGGCTGGTGCACATCTGCGCCGAGAACATGCACAGCGTGGTCGCGAGGCTGCGGCACATCGCATCCAGATCGTCGCAGGAATCGATGACAACCGTGTTGACGCCTGCGGTCTCGGTGAAGGCCAGCGCCGGGTGGGCGTTCTTCTCGACCCACTGGCCGAAGCGCACGCTGCCGGTGAAATCCACGATCGCGCAGTCCGGGTGCTTGACGATTTTCATGCCGATCGGCTCGGCCGTCGAATCCAGCGCCAGGGTCACGAGGTTCGGATCAAAGCCGGCTTCGGCGAGCACGCTGCGGAATACCTGCACTGTGATCGCCATCGGCAGCACGGTCGCCGGGTGCGGCTTGACGATGACGGCGTTGCCGGTGGCCAGGCTCGCCATCATCGACGGCCAGGCGTTCCAGGTAGGGAAGGATGCGCAAGTGAAGCAGACCGCTACCCCGCGCGGCACCAGGCGGTAGGTCTTGTCGAGCGTGATCGTCGCCGGGCCGAAGCGTCGCTCCCAGCGTGCGCCGGTGGCCACTGCGCCCAGCGCGTCGCGCGCGTAGACCAGGGCCTCGATGCCGCGGTCCAGCGCGTTCACGCCGCTGCCCGCGAAGCTCATGTTCATGCTCTGCCCGGCGGTATGCATGACTGCGTGGGCGATCTCGATCACGCGCGCGTACAGGCGGTCGATGACTTCCATGAGGACGCCCGTGCGCAGCGCGGGAGCGGCGGCCGCCCAGGTATCGATGGACCGGCGCGCCGCCGTGAAGAGGGCATCGAGGTCGGCGTGCGGATAGTCAATGCCTAGGGGCGCCCCGGTGTAGGGCGAGACTTCCTCGCCCAGGCGCCCGATCTCGCCGGGCTGGTCGAGCGCGAAGGGGCGGCCGAGATGCGCCTCGAAGGCGGCCTTGCCTTCGCGTTGCACGCGCTCGGCGTCCGGCAGCTTGCCGGGCAGCTCGGGAAACGGGCTCCAGCACTCGCGCGTGCGGCAGGCCGTGGCGGCGCGATCCAGGCGCGCGGCGTGCTTCGCGATCAGCTGTTCGGCATTCATCGGCTCTCGCGCCGCCATGTCAGACGATGATGGCGCGCCACGCTGGAACCCGGCACGGTATCGTCGGCCGCCAGCGTCAGGGTGCCGTCGGCGCCGAACTCCATGCGTCGCCGCTGCTCGGTGCCCACCATGCTGGGGTTGTGGGCGATGGTGACGCTGTGGATCACATGGATGCCTTCGACCCGGTAGCGACCGCCGTAACTGAAGAAACTGTCGAAGGCGGCCAGGCGCTCCTCGGCCGGTGCCGTGCGCGCCGATTCGCTCGACAGCGGCCTGCGGCCGGCGCGCGCCATGCTGGCGTTCATCCAGCCGTCGGGCGTGTAGGCGATGATGCCGGTGGCGTCCTCGCCCAAGGGGTGGGTCGGCGGACGGCCATCGCCGTAGGTGACCTGCCAGCGCACCAGGTGCCAGGCGCCGACGAGACCGCCGGATTGACCATCCGCCATGGGTATCTCCTATTCGGGCTGGAAGTTGGCGGCCTTGAGCAACCCGACGGCGCGTGTCAGGTCGCCGCGCATGAATTCGACGAAGGCCGCCGGGTCCAGGTAACCGGGCAGGATGCCGGCTGCGTCGATGCGGGTCTGGAATTCGGGCTGACGCACGCCTTCGGCGATCGCCGTCACGAGCCGGTTGTTGACCGCGGCGGGCAATCCCTTGGGACCCCAGACGCCGTACCAGGAAGTCAGGTTGAGCCCGGGCATGCCGGCTTCGACGGTGGTCGGGATGTCCGGGTTGACGGGACTGCGGGTTGCGCTCGTGATCGCAAGGCCGCGCACCCGCCCGCCCTTGGTCTGCGGCAGGAGGGCGGTGGCGGCGTCAATCATGAGCTGCACCTGCCCGCCCATCACGTCGGCCAATGCCGGCGCGGTCCCCTTGTAGGGAATCGCCTGCAGGTTCACGCCGACCAGGCGCATGAACTCCAGCGAGCCGAGGTGGCCGGCGGCGCCCATGCCGGAGATGGCCATGTTGAAGTTGTTCGGGTTGGCGCGCACGGCGCGCACCACGTCGGCGAGCGTGTTGCCCTCGACCTTGCTCGAGGAAATCAGCAGCAGCGGGGCCAGGCCCGTGCGACCCAGCGCGGTGAAGTCGTCCAGCGGATCGTAGGGAGTGGACTTGACGACGTGCTTGCCAAGCAGGAAGAGGCTCGCGTTGAAGAGCAGGGTGTAGCCGTCGGGTTCGGCGCGGCGCACCGACTCGCTGCCCACCGTGCCCGACCCGCCGGGGACGTTGGCCACGACCACGGCCACACCCAGCCGATCGGACATGCGCTCCGCGGTGATGCGGCCAAGAGCATCGGTGCCGCCACCGGGCGGGTAGGGCACGACCATGCGAATGGGACGGTTCGGGTAGGTCTGCGCGACTGCGGCGAGCGCAGCGCACAGGATTGCGATCCCGGTCAAGACTCTCAACATGGTCATGCTCCTCTACGGTGGTCAGGGGGCGTGGCGCCCGGAGGTGTGGCCGGATTTTCCGCCACCAATCGATTCTAGACGCGGTCTAGGCGATCAGGGTGCGTGCGGCCAGGTCGCGCGCCTGGCGGTAGCCGCGCTCGAGTTGGTCGACGATTTCCGCCACGCTTTCGATGTTGCGACTTGCGCCCAGGCCCTGGCCGGCGGCCCATACGTCGAGCCAGCGCTTGTCCTTGAAGCCGGTGTTGCTGTTGTAGTCGCGCCGGGGCGCTTCCGGCAGGTTGTCCGGGTCCAGGCCGTTGGCGGCGAGCGAGGGCTTGAGCCAGCTCGCCTTCGAGCCCGTGATGGCGGCCGAGACGATCAGGTCGTCGGCGTCGCAGTCGATGATCATCTGCTTGTAGGCGGGAACGGCCTGGCTCTCGACCGACGGGATGAAGCGCGTGCCCATGTAGATCAGGTCTGCGCCCAGCGCGCGCGCGGCGAAGACCGCACTGCCATCGGCAATGCCGCCGCCGATGATGATGTAGCCGTCGAAGAACTCGCGCACTGCGGGCACGAAGCTGAACGGCGACAGGCTGCCGGTATGTCCGCCGGCACCGGCGGCCACGCAGGCCAGGCCGTCGACACCGGCGTCGGCGGCTTTCCTGGCGAGCTTCAGGTTGATGACGTCGGCGAACACCAGCCCGCCGTAGCTGTGCACCACTTCAAGGGCCGGCTTGGGGCTGCCCAGGGCGGTGATGACGATCGGCGGCTTGTACTTCTCGATGCGCCGCAGGTCCTCCGGCAGGCGCGCGTTGGTCGAATGCGTGACCAGGTTCGCCGCCCACGGGCCGATGATGCGGTCCGGTTGCTCGCGCCGCGCATCGGCCAGCCCGCGCGTGATGCGCTCCATCCATTCGTCGAGGACTTCAATGGGACGCGCGTTGGGGGTCGGGAAGGCGCCGATGATGCCCGCCTTGCAGGCGGCGATGACGAGCTCCGGACCGGAGATGAGGAACATCGGTGCGGCGAAGACCGGCAGCCGCAACGGGAAGGGGAAGGGCTTTTTCATGGGGCAGAGTGTCGCGAGGTCATTCGGCGGCCTTGAATCCCGACAGGCGCACCGCCTCGGCCCAGCGCCGCGAGTCGCGCCGCAGCTGCGCCGAAAATTCCTCGGGAGTCGTTGGCAGGGGAACGAAGTCCATTTGCCGGAAGCGATCGCGTACCTCATCGGACCTCAGTGCGCGCGTCAGGTCGGCGTTGTGCTTGGCAACGAGTGCATCGGGCGTGCCCGCAGGCAGCAGCAGCGCGGCCCAGGTGTAGATGGTCAGGTCGGGGAAGCCTGCTTCCTCGAAGGTCGGCACATTCGGCGCCAAGGGCGAACGGCGGTCCGCCGTTGTCGCCAACACCTTCACACGGCCGGCGTCCAGATGTGGCTTGACCGCGAGCAGCGGCAGGAAGGCCGTGTTGACCTGACCGCCCACCAGGTTTTGCACTGCCGGTGGCGTGCCGCTGAACGGTACATGCAACAGGTCGATGCCGGCGCGCTGATTGAGCAGCACACCGGCGAAGTGCGAGGAATTGCCGGCAGAGAACGAGGCGAAGGAAAACTTGCCCGGGCTGGCCTTGGCCAGCGCGATCAATTCGGCCAGACTGTTGGCCGGCAACGACGGGTGGGCCGCCATCACCATCGCCGAGCCCAGGAAGTTGGTCACCGGCCGGAAACTCTTCTCCGGATCGTAAGGCAGCTTGGAGAACGTGTACGGGTTGATGGCGATCATCCCGGTACCTGCCAGGAGCATGGTGTAGCCATCGGGTGCCGCCTGCGCGCCGGCCTGCGCGGCGATGATGCCTGACGCGCCAGGCTTGTTGTCGATGATGAGTCCCGGGTGGCCGGTTTCCTTCATTTTTTCGCTGACGATGCGCATCGCCTGGTCCAGGGTGTTGCCGGGCGGGAATTGGGTGACCACACGCACCGGCTTGGCCGGGAACTCCTGGGCCGGCGCGACGTTGGCAACGACTGCGAGGCCCAAGGCCAGGAAGATCGATTTCATAGGTTGTCTCCGGGAATCAGATTGAAATCCGCGCCAGCCAGCGCGCAAGTGCGCCCGTCAGCGCGTGCGGGGCTTCCAGCGGCAGCATGTGGCCGGCGCCGTCGACGATCTCCAGCGTGGCGCCGGCGATCCCGGCGGCGAGTTCCTCTGACAGGCGCGGCGGGGTCACCTTGTCGTCGCGCCCGCAGATCACCAGGGTCGGGCAGGCGATCGCGCCCAGGTCTGGCCGGCTGTCGGCGCGCTCGATGATCGCGCGGGTCTGGCGCTCGAACGCGGCTGCGCCGGCGGCGCGCATCATGGCGTCGATCTCGGCGTTGAGTGCGGCGTCGGCGAGATGCTCGCTGGTGAGCATGAAGGGACGCATGTTGACCATGAGTTTGTCGAAGTCGCGCAGCGCGAGCGCGGCCGATTTCAGGCGCTGCGGTTTCATCTCCTCGGGTTCCGGGCGCGCCGAAGTCGACACCAGCGCCAGACCGGCAACCCGCCAGGGAGCGCGGCGCATGATCTCCAGCGCGATGTAGCCGCCGAGCGAGAAACCGGCCACGCAAAAGCGCGGCGGCATGCCGGCCACGGCGGCGTCCGCCAGCGCAGCCATGCTGTCGTGCGAGGAAACGTCGGCGACGCGCATGTCGGCGCTTGCCGACAGCGCGTCGGTGGCGGCGTGCCACACGCGCGCGGTGTTGAGGGTGCCGGGAATGAGCAGGAGCGGCGTCCGGGTCATGCGTTCTCCATGGTGGCGGCGCGCTCGCGCAGAACACGCTTCAAAATCTTGCCCACCGGGTTGCGCGGCAGGGCATCGACCTGCATCAGGCGTTCGGGCAGCTTGTAGACCGCGATGCGTTTCTCGTGGCGCAGGAAGTCGGTGAGTTCAGCCAGTGTCAGGGGGGCGCCGTCGCTGACCGCCACGCAGGCGCAGACGCGTTCGCCCAGGACGTCGTCCGGATAGCCGACCACCGCCGCCTCCTGCACGCGCGGGTGCGCGAGGATCAGGTTCTCGATCTCCTCGGAGGAGATGTTCATTCCGCCGCGGATGACCAGGTCCTTGGCGCGCCCGACGTAGCGGTAGTACTGCTGGTCGTCGCCGCCGATCTCGAACAGGTCGCCGCTCCGGTAGTAGCCCTGGTCGTCGAAAGCGCGCGCGGTCATTTCCGGCGCGTTGTAGTAGCCCGAGAAGATGGTCGGACCGGAAAAGCGCAGCTCGCCGACGCGCCCCGGGGTATCGATGTCGTTCCCGGTTTCGAGGTCCACCAGGCGCGTCCTGATCTTGCGCGTGGTCGAGACCGACCATTCGTATCCCGCGACCCCGGCACGCGGAAAGAAGCGCGCGCGCACGCCGGGGTCGGGCACGTCGGCGGGCGCGCCGGTGAGGCTGGCGCCCTCGTTGGAGCCGAAGTAGTTGACGATGGCCACGCCATGCGTGTCCGCAAAACCCTTGACCATCCACTCCGAGAGCGGCGCTGCGCCGGAACCGATGCGCTTCAAGCGCTTGAAGTCGATGCCGGCCAGGAGTTCCGGACGCTGCAGCAGCTGGTTGAGGATGGCCGGCGCGGCGACGGTGTATTCGATCGCTTCGTCGCGCAACTGGGAAAGGAAGATTTCCAGGTTGAACGGATGGTGCTGGACGACCGTGCCTGCCAGTTCCAGCCAGGCCGCGAAGTTGCTTGACAGCCCGGCCATGTTCACCAGCGGAAAGGGATTGAGCAGGCGGCAGCCCGGCGCGAGCTCCGCGGCCTCGATGATCGCCGGGGCGACGATGAGCCATTCGTTGTGGCTGCGCGGCACCCCCTTGGGGGTTGCCTCGGTGCCGGAGGTCCAGCACACCGAGAAGACATCGTTGGCATCGACGTTCGCGCGTGCGACAGCGGCCGCGACCCGTTCCGGCGCGTCGGCCTGCGCCAGCGCGCTTGCGAGGTCGACCGCACCCGATGGCAAGTCGTTGCCCCAGGCGAACACCTGCCGCAACGCGGGGTGGCGCGCCTTGAGGGCGCAGAACATGGCCGCATGCGCGTGGCGGCCGATGCGGGCAAAGGTGATCGCGGCGCGCGCGCGGGTGGTGGCAAGCACATGCTCGAGCTCGTGCTCGCGGAACTGCACCGGCACCGGCGAGACGACCACTCCGAGGCGCGCGCAGGCGAGGTAGGCGATGTACTGCTCGACCCCGTTGGCCAACTGCACGACGACGATATCGTCCTTGGCCACCCCGTGGTCGACGAGGACCTGGGCCATGCGGGTGACTTCATCGGCGAGCCGGGCGTAGGTGAGGCGCTGCGGCACGCCGTCGGTGAAGTCGGCGCGATTGCACGCGTCGACGACTGCGAGGCGCTCCGGGTGCGCCAGCGCGTTGGCGCGAAAGATGTCGTCGAGCGTGCGCCGGCCCCACCAGCCGCGTTCGCTGTAGAGGTCGATCTTCTCCTGCGGGACCAGGATCACGGGTGACGCTGCCTTGGCGGGTTGTGGCGAGAGGATGGCCGCAAGATAACTTGCGCTATTAGACCGATAGTACTAGACTCGGTCGACCAATGGCAAGCCGGGGTCTCGACGGTGACGCAAGAGCGGATGCGCAGGGAATCGGTCGCGATGGATGTGCGCGCGCGACAGCCAGCCGCTTCGCCGCGCATCGCGCACCACCTGCGTGCGACCTCGCTCAACCGCGCCCTCGACGTGCTGGGGGACTGGTGGACCCAGCGCATCCTGCGCGAGTGCTTCCTCGGGGTGCGCAATTTCGATGCCTTCCAGACCGCGCTGGGCGTGCCGCGCCAGACGCTGAGCACACGCCTGAAGGCCCTGGTCGCGCACGACATCTTCTCGACCGACCGCGGCGGGTATCGGCTGACCGAACGCGGGCGCGACCTCCATCCGTGGGCGCTGATGGTCTGGGAATGGACGCGCAAGTGGGGCGGCCAGGCCGACGGCCGGCATCCCCGCAGTCTTGCCCACGCCGTCTGCGGAGCCTCGATGCGGCCGCTCTATGCCTGCGCGCACTGCGGCGAGGCGGTGGGATTGCGCGACATCGAAGTGCACGACGCCCCAGGCGTGCGCCTCCTGCCCGCCACGGGCCGGGCCGCGCAGCGCCGCTGGGCTGCCGGGCGCTTCGTGCTGGACGTGCGCGAAGGTGCGCGGCACAGCGCATTTGTCACGGCTGACCGCTGGTCGCACCTGATCCTCTCGGCGGTCTTCCTGGGCTGCCGCAGCTTTGACGTGCTCGCGCGCGAGACCGGCGCGGCGAGCAACGTGCTTGCCCATCGCCTGGGCGTGCTCGTTTCCGCCGGGTTCCTGGAGAAGCGCCGCGCCGCTGACGATGGCCGGCGCTTCGACTACGCGTTGACCGAGCGCGGGCGCGATGTCTATCCGCTCACCATCACCCTGGTGCAGTGGGCCGACCGCTGGCTGCCCGTGCGCGGCGGGGCGCCGATGCGCCGCACGCATCGCGCCTGCGGTGCCGACTTTCGCGCACAAGTGATTTGTTCCTGCTGTCGCGGCGAGCTTTTGCCGCGCGATGTGCTTTTTCAAAGGCCGGCGCCTTGAGCCCGGCCGATCCGCTGTTCGTTGCCAAGGAGAGATGCGATGGCCGAGATGGTGATTGATGAACTGACAGACGAACTGCCGCCGGTGCTGCGTGGCGGCTTCGAGCCCGTGACCGAGGAACTCAGCGTCGATCGCCTCGAGGTCATCGGCGAGGTGCCCGCGGATCTCAACGGCGCCTATTTCCGCAACGGCCCCAACCGGCGCTTTGCCGCCGAGGGGCGCTACCACTGGTACGACGGGGATGGCATGCTGCATGCGGCCTACTTCGACCGCGGGCGGGTCAGTTATCGCAATCGCTGGGTGCGCACCGCGCCGTTTGCCGAGGAGGTCGCCGCGGGCCGCGCCTTGTGGAAGGGCCTGCGCGAGTCGCCGCGCAAGGACCGGCCGGACATGCCGGTCAAGAACACCTCGAATACCGACGTCAAGTTCCACAACGGCAAGCTGGTCACCATGTGGTACCTGGCCGGCGGCATGTATCACGTCGACCCCTGGACGCTTACGACCCTGGGGCCGGTCGATTTCGCCGGCGCCCCGGCCCTGCGCGCCTCGGCGCATTCCAAGGTCGACGAGCGCACCGGCGAGTTTCTCTATTTCGACTACTTCAAAGAGGCGCCCTACATGGAGTACGGCGAGGTGAGCGCGGAGGGCCGCCTGACCAATCGCATTCCGGTCGAACTGCCCGGCCCGCGCCTGCCGCACGACATGGCGTTCACCGAGAACTACGCGATCCTGCACGACTTTCCGCTGACCTACGACCCGGAGGCGCTCAAGACCGGGCGCCATCGCCTGAAGTTCTATCCCGACTGGCCGTCGCGCTTCGCGGTGGTGCCGCGCCATGGCGACGCCTCGCAGATCCGCTGGTTCGAGGCCGATCCGGCCTACCTGCTGCACGTGGTCAACGCCTGGGAAGAGGGCCCGCCGGAGCGCCGCGAGATCGTCATGATCGGCACGCCATTCCGCTTGCCGCGCGACCTGGCCGGCAACATCGAGGCGGAGAAGTTCGCGCGCGCCTGGTCGACCATGCAGCACCGCGACTACCTGACCTACGAGTGGCGCTTTCACTTGAGCACCGGCAAGACCACGGAGCGCATCATCGACGACACGTTCTGTTGCGAGTTTCCGATGATCGACAGCGGCCGGCAGGGCTACAAGACGCGCTATGCCTACGCCATCAACATGGTGCGCGGCAGCCTTCACCAGCCGCGCTTCGCGGGTCTGGCCAAGTTCGACTTCGAGTCCGGCGTGATCCAGGCCTATAGCGAGGGGCGCGACTTTTTCTACAACGAGGCGCCCTTCGCGCCGGCCGACGGGCAGAAGACCGAGGATCACGGCTATGTCGTGAGCTTCGTGTGGAATGCGCGCGACATGCGCTCCGAACTGCAGGTCTTCGATGCGCGTGAGTTTGGCCGTGGGCCGGTGGCGCGCGTCCTCATGCCGCAGCGCGTGCCCAATGGCTTTCACGCCACCTGGGTGACCGCCGAGCGTTTGCGCACGGGCAAGTAGACTTCGGGGTCCCATACCTTCCCGGAAAGTCGCAGCACCTCATGGCAAATGTCCTCGCACTCACCGGCAGCCTGCGCGCCAGGTCCTACAACCTGGCCGCGCTCAAGGCGGCGCAGGAGCTCATGCCGGAAGGCATGAAGATGACGATCGCGGACTACGCGCAGGTGCCGCTCTACAACCAGGACGTGCAGGACCAGGGCATCCCCGCCGCGGTGACGCAGCTGCGCGAGGCGATCCTGGCTGCCGACGGTCTGCTTATCGCGAGCCCCGAGTACAACTTTTCGGTCTCGGGCGTGCTCAAGAACGCGATCGACTGGCTCTCGCGCGTGAGCCCGCAGCCCTTCAAGGACAAGCCGGTGGCGATCCTCTCGGTGACCGCCGGTCCGGTCGGCGGGGCGCGCAGCCAGTACGAGCTGCGCAAGATCCTGGGTTGCCTGGATGCCCTGGTGCTGTTGAAGCCCGAAGTCTTCATCGGCGCCTGCATGACCCGCTTCGATGCCGATCTCAAACTCACCGATCAGGCCACGCGCAAGATACTGGGTGACCAGATGGTCGCGTTTGCCGCATGGATGGACAGGCTTGCCAAGCGTTGAATCGTAACCGTCCGACATCAAACACAGGAGACATCATGAAACTCGCCCGCTTCGCCGCCAGCGCGCTGGCCGCACTTTCTCTGGTAGGTGCATCCGCCGCGTTCGCACAGAACACCATTCGCATCGGCATGATCACCGACCGCGTCGGCCCAGCCAAGCCCTACGCCGATCCGGTCGCCAACGGCGCGGTCTACGCGGTGCGCGAGTTGAACGCGCGCGGCGGCATCCTCGGGCGCCAGATAGAACTCCTGATCGAGGACGACCAGGGCCGCCCCGACATCTCGGCAACCGCGGCGCGCAAGCTGGTCGATGCCGGCGCGGCCTTCATCCTCTCGGTGTCGCTGACCCCCGCGACCCAGCAGGCGCAGTCGGTGACGCTTGAGACCAAGGTGCCGCACATGACGCCGTCCAACAGCGGCGACACCCTGACCACCCAGATCAACAACCCGAACTTCTGGCAGACCGGGCCCCTGGGTTCCACGCAGATCGCGACGCTCCTCTCGTATGCGCGCAACAAGAACTACAAGCGCGTGGCGCTGGTCACCGACAACTCGGACCTGGGGCAATTGATCAACCGCTTCTTCAAGGGCGCGCTGGAGAAGGCCGGCATCCAGGTGGTGGCCGAGGAGGTCGTGCCGCGCGGCTCCACCACCGCCGAGCCGCAGATGCAGAAGGTGCGCGCCGCCAATCCGGAGGCACTGTTCATGACCGGCGTGCTGACCCCGGAGAACGTGCTGATCCTGCGCGCCTACCGGCAGATGGGCCTCAAGGCGCCGATCCTCGGCAACTACAACCTCTCGGTGCCGCAATACACCGCGGTGGCCAAGGGCTTGCTTGACGGCGTCACCTTCGTTGACGCCTTCGACCCGGCGCGACCGGAGGTGCGGCGCTTCCTCGAGGGCTTTCGCAAGGAGATGAAGGAAGAAGCCTACAACCTGAACGGTTACGGCTACGACGGCATCATGATGGTGGCCGACGCGATCCGTCGTGCCGGCGGCACCGACCGCGAGAAAGTCCGTGAGGCCATGCAGGCCACTCGCGGCTTCGTCGGCGTGATGGGCGCCGCGGGTTCCTCGTACGGCTTTGCCGACGGGCGCCGCACCGGGTTCGACACCAACGGCATGGTGGTGCGCGTCTACGAGGGCGACGCGCAGGGCAAGGTGGTGCACGTCGGCTCGAAGTAGGCGGGCGCATCAGACCCGCCTTGGCGGGGCCGCGCTTGCGGCCCCGCGCTTGATCGCTCCCGCATGCGATGACCGATTTCCTGGAACTCGTCGTCAGCGCGACGGCCAGCGGCTGCATCTATGCGCTGGTCGCGCTGGCCTATCTCCTGATGACGCGGCCGACCGGCATCATCAACTTCGCCGTCGGCGAATGGGCCATGCTCGCGGCGTTTGGCGGCTTTCTCGCGCTGTCGAAGTTTTCGCTGCCTTATGCCTTGGGCATCGTGCTGGTAGTGGCCGGAATGGCTGTCGTCGGCATGGGCACCGAGCGCCTCACGGTGCGCCCGCTGGTCGAGAAGGGCGCGCCTCCCTTGGCGCCCATTCTCGCGCTCCTGGGCATGCTGGTGGTGTTTCGTGAGGTGGTGTCGATCGGTTTCGGTCCGGACCCGCATCCGGTGCCGCCGGCGTTCGGTTTCGGTCGCTTCGAGATCGGCCTTATCGCCGGGTCGCGGCAAAGCTTCTTCATCATCGCGACGACACTGACGGTGTTCGCCGCCGCGTGGGCGTTTTTCGAGCGCACCCTGGCCGGGCGGGTCTTCGAGGCGGTCGCGCTGGACCGCCGCGCCGCCGCGCTGATGGGCATCAACCTGTCGACGGTGACCGCGGCTTCCTTTGCCGCCGGGGCCGCGGTTGCGGGCCTGGCCGGCGTGCTGGTCGCGCCCAACGTCTCGGCGCACTTTCTCATGGGGCTGCCGCTGGCCATCCAGGGATTCACGGCGCTGGTCATCGGCGGGGTGGGACGGGTGGAGGGCGCGCTGCTCGGCGGATTGATCCTGGCCTTCGCCGAGCAGATGACGGTGCGCTACGCGCCGGTGCCGCCGGGCCTGGCGATGGGCGTGCCGCTCTTTTTCCTGATCGTGTTCCTCTTGATCCGGCCGCAGGGGTTGCTCCGGGCGCGCGAGGCGCGCGCGTGATGACCAGGCAATGAAGGCCCGGCAATGAAGTCCTTTCTCGGCTATGTCATCGTGGCCTGCGCCCTGTCGGTGCTGGCCTTCGCGCTGGGGTCCTACCAGACCGACGTGTATCGCAAGCTGCTCCTGTGGATCACGCTGGCGCTGTCGTACAACTTCCTCTTCGGCACGGCGGGCCAGGTGGCGTTCTCGCACTTCACGTTTTACGGCATCGGCGCGTATGCGATCGTGATCCTCATGTTCAAGGTCGGCCTGCCGCTGGCTGTCGCCGCGCCGCTGGGTGTCGCGTTGTGCGTGGTCCTGGCGCTGGCGGTGGCGATCCCGGCCACGCGCCTGGAAGGCTTTTATCTGGCGCTGGCGACGCTGGCCTTCGCGCAGCTCTTCATCGTCGTACTCAACGAAGGCGGGGAGATCACCGGCGGTACCGGCGGTCTTGCCAGCTATCGACTGCCCGACATCTTCGGGATGCGCGTCAGCGGCCCCTGGTACACCATCGTGATCGTGCTCTTGCTCATGGCGACGCACGCGGTCCTGGCGCGCCTGGAGGCCTCGCACTTCGGCCGCGCCTGCCGTGCGGTGCGCGACGACGCCGAGGCGGCCCAGGCCAGCGGCATCGACGTCAGGCGCACCAAGGTGCTGGCCTATGCGATCACCAGCGCTCTGGCCGGCGTCGCCGGGATGGTCTATGCATTTGTCGACAATACCGTCAACCCGCCGATCTTCGGCCTGGAGAACGCCTTCCTGCTGCTCTTCATGGTCATCGTCGGCGGCAGCGGCCGGCGCGCCGGGGCGATCGTCGGCGCGGTGCTCTTGTACCTGCTGCCCTTCGTGCTTTCCCCATTGATCGGTCATCACCACGCGCTGGTGTTCGGCCTGGTCATGGTGGCGGTGGTGCTGTTCCAGCCGCGCGGGTTGATCGGGCTGTGGGATCGCTTCAGGCCGGCGCGGCGGACGGCATGACCACCACCCTCCTCGCCACGCGCGGCCTGACGCGCCGCTTCGGCGGCCTCACCGCAGTATCGTCGGTCGACCTGGACGTCGGTGCGGGCGAGATCGTCGGCATGATCGGCCCCAACGGCGCCGGCAAGAGCACGCTCTTCAACATGATTGCCGGGGCGCTTGTGCCGACGTCAGGAAGCATCGAACTCGACGGCGTGCGGGTGGACGGGCTGGCGCCGCATGCGATCGCCGCGCGCGGCGTCATGCGCACCTTCCAGCACAACCGCCCGTTCGCCGGCATGAGCGTCGTCGAGAATGTGATGATCGGCATGCAGGCGCGCCCGCAGTCTTCCCTCCTGGACATCATTGCCGGCACGCGCGCCGCCGCGCGCTTCGAGACCGAGTCGCAGGCGCGGGCTCGCGAATTGATCGACTTCGTGGGCCTGGGCGACTGGATCGGCGCGGAAGTGACCACACTCTCCTTCGGCCAGGGGCGGCTCCTGGAGATCGCGCGCGCCCTGGCCGGCTCCCCGCGCCTCATCATGCTGGACGAGCCCGCCGCGGGCCTGACCGCGGCAGAGTGCGACCGGGTCGCCGCGATCGTGCGCGAGATCGCGGGGCGCGGCGTCGCCGTGCTCGTGATCGAACACGACATGCGCTTCCTGATGCCGTTGGCAGAGCGTGTCGCCGTACTCAACTTCGGCCAATTGATCGCGACCGGAACGCCGGCGCAAGTACAGGCCCACCCGCAGGTGGTCGAGGCCTACCTGGGTGACCTGGGGGCGCTGGCCGATGCTTGAGGTCACCAACCTGTCCGGCGGCTACGGCCGCGCGCCGACCCTGGAGAACATCGCGCTCAAGGTAGCGCGCGGGGAAACCGTCGCCGTGCTCGGCCCCAACGGCGCGGGCAAGTCGACGTTCCTGGCTGCCCTCTCCGGGGTGCTGCCGCAGCGCTCCGGCAGCGTGCGGCTGGACGGCGAAGAGATCGGCGGGCTCGCCAGCCACGCCATCGTCGCGCGCGGACTGGTGCAGGTACCCGAGGGCCGGCGCATGTTCGCACCCATGACCGTGGCCGACAATCTGCGCCTGGGTGCGGTGCGCCTCGCAGGGCGCGGCGCCAGGCTGGCCACCAACTTCGACGCGGTCTACGGCCTTTTCCCGCGCCTGGCCGAACGTCGCGCGCAACTGGCGGGCACGCTCTCCGGCGGCGAGCAGCAGATGGTCGCGATCGGCCGCGCGCTCATGAGTTCGCCGCGCGTGCTGCTGCTCGATGAACCCTTTCTTGGCCTGGCGCCCAAGATCGTCGAGGAGATCCGCGCCGCATTGAATCAATTGCGCGCCGGCGGCCTCACCATGCTGCTGGTGGAGCAAAAGCTCGACATCGCGTTGTCATTCGCGTCGCGCGCCTGCGTGCTCATCAAGGGCCGCGTCGCCCTGCAAGCCGCTAGCGCCGAACTGGCGGCGCGCGAGGACCTGGCCAGGCTGTACTTCGACCTGGCGCACAGCGGCACCTGAGGAGGAATGACCATGGACACGCCGGCCCACGCCAGCCCGCCGCCCTCGCGCGGCATCCATCACCTGGCGCTCAACACCGACGACATGAAGATGACCATCGACTTCTGGTCGGGGGTGCTGGGCATGCCGCTGGTGCATGCGCTCAAGGTGCCGCCCGGGGTCGGCGTCGGCCCGGGCAACCGCGGCAACCCGCCGTTCGAGAACCTGCGGCATTACTTCTTCGACGCCGGCGGCGACACCATGGTGGCGTTTTTCGAGATGCCCAGGGGTGCCAAGGAAAAAGGCGATCGCGACGCGCTGGCCGCCATGCAGCACTGTTCGTTCACCGTGACCGAGGCCAGGTTCCACGAGATGATCGCGCGCCTCAAGGGCGCCGGCGTTGCGCTGATCGGCCCGGTCAATGTCGGCGCCGACACCTTCTCGGTCTACTTTTTCGACCCCAACGGAATCCGGCTGGAGTATTCGTACCAGGCCGGCGACGGTGAGGATGCGAGGGTGCTCAGGCGCTGGACGCAGACGCGGCAACAGGCGCAGGCGGAATTGCGCACTTTGTGTGCGGAGCGCGATTGGCTGGAAGGAGTGACGCGCCATCTTCGCTGACGCCGAGAGTAAGTATTTGTCATATAATTCTTACCAAGTTCGATCGAAGGGGCTGCTATGGACACCGTTGTTTCCACTAAAGGTCAAATCGTCATCCCCAAGCGCCTGCGCGACCAATGGGGCCTGACCAGCGGCTCGCGGGTGAAGATTGCCAGCACCGCGGCAGGCATCCAGATCACGCCAATCGCGGCACGCAATGCGAAAGCGGTTCTCAAGGGCCTCGGCCTGTCGGGTTACAAGGGCAAGACCATCGCCATCGAAGACATGGATCCTCTCGCCGCGCTCAAGGTGCCGCGATGATCGCGCTCGACACCAATGTGCTGGCGCGCTTCTACTTGAACGACGAGCCGGCGCAAGCGCAGATCGCCGCCCGGCTGCTGATGGAGGAGGACGTGTTCATCCCGAAAACCGTCCTGCTCGAATTGGAGTGGGTCATGCGCGGCGCGGCGCGTGTGGCGCCGGAAGGGATCGCGCGATCGATGGCGCATCTTCTCAGCCTCGACAACGTGCAGGTTGAAGATGAAGCCGATGTCCGCGCTGCCCTCAAGGCATTTGTGAAAGGCGCCGATTTCGCCGATGCGCTGCATGCGACTGCCAGCGCTGCTACCGATCGCTTCGTCACATTCGACAGCCGGTTGGCCAAGCGCGCGGCGCGCGCGTTGTCGCGTCCCCCTGTGGTGCTGGCTGGATAGTTGTCGGGTCGCGGCGCGCAGCGTCGCGTAAATCCGGCGCCCTTGTCGTTTGTTGACGTGCCGCGCGAGGCCTGCGCCGAGGCGGTTCTGGGTGTGTACGAGCGCAACCGCATCGACCTGATGAAGGGGCTCTTCATCTGGGCAGTCGAGCGCTCGTCCGAGCGGTATTGGCGATGCGCTGCGGCAGGATCACCCGACACAGCGGCCTGTCGGCAAAGCGCTCGGCGTCGATCAGCCGGCATTGACGAGCAAATTCGCGAGAGTGCGATCGAGCATGGCGTTGAATGCTTCCGGCGCTTCGGCGTTGGGCAGGTGTCCGGCGCCGTCGATCAGCGCCAGGCGCAACGCGGGAAGAAGCTCCGCCTGCGCGCTGAACTGGCGCGCGATCTCCGCGTCGGCGCTGCCCGCCACAAGGGTCACCGGCAGGGGCAGCGATGCGAGCGTGCTGGTGAAGTCGTAGACCTGCATGCCGGTCGCGTAGGCGGCGAAACTGGCAGGGTCGGTGCGCTCGATCATCCCACCGATGCGCCCACGCAACTCGGGCGCGGCGGGGGGAGTGGATCGCCCGAACCACTTGTCCAGCGTCAGTGCCGTCAGCGCTCCCATGCCGCGCGAACCAGCGAGGGCCGCGCGTTCAGCCAGGCTGGCCGCCGAGGCAGGCGTCGTTGCGAGATTTGCGTTGCACAGCCACAGTGCGCGAAACCGCCGCGGCTGCCGCGCGGCGGCGGCGATGCCGGCAAGGGCGCCGATCGACACGCCCACATGGAAGGCCTCGGCGATGCCTTCGCTGTCCATCACTTCCAGCAGGTCCGCGGCGAGCGCGGCGGCATCCATCCTGCGCTGCGCGGTCGGCGGCGACCCGCCGTGTCCGCGCAGGTCGTAGCGCAGGATGCGATAGCGGCCGGCGAAGCGCCGTACCTGGGGCTCCCAAAGCGAGATGTCGGTGGCGAGGGAATTGCTGAACACCAGCCAGGGCCGTCCGGCGTGCTGCGCGCCGTCCACGATCCGGTGCAAGCCGGGCACTGCCTTGCCTCTAGCGGGTTGCGGCAAGCGCGATGTCAATCCATCGACACGCCCATGCCGGGCAGGGTCTTCTGCCAGTATGCGGCCTCCTCGGCGAGCTGCCGGGCCATCTCGGCGGGTGTGTTGCAGATCGCGATGTTGCCGAACTGGACCAGCCTGGCCTTGGCGTCCGGCTCACCGAGGGCTTTGCAGAAGGCGGTCTGGAGCCGCGCCGTGATTGCCTTCGGCGTGCCAGCGGGGGCCGCGACGGCCCACCAGTTGCTCGCGTTGACGGCCGAAAGCCCCACCTCGGCAAAGGTCGGTACCTCGGGCATGACCTCGAGCCGGGTCGGGTTGGAGACCGCAAGTGCGCGCAGCTTGCCTTCCTTGACATGCGCGGCACCCACGCCCGCCCCGCCCAGATAGAACTGGACCTCGCCCGCGAGCAGCGCGGCGACCGCCTGGGATGCGCCCTTGTAGGGCACGTGCTGCATCCCCAGATTGAGCGCGCGGTTGATGGCCTCCGCTGAAAGGTGCGGGGTGGAGCCGCTGCCGGGCGACCCGTAGTTCACCTTGCCCGGCTGGGTCCTGGCCCAGGCGGTGAACTCCTGCAACGAACGCGCCGGGACCCTGCCTGCGGAATAGACCACCGAGGGCACGTTGACCAGGATGGTCACCGGCTCGAAGCGCTTGAGCGGGTCGAAGCCCAAGTTCTTGAACAGGAACTGGTTGATCACCAGGTTATTGCTCGCGGCCATCAGCAGGGTGTATCCGTCCGGAGGCGCCTGCTCCACGTGACGCGCACCGATGTTGCCGGTCGCACCCGGGCGGTTGTCGACCACCAAAGGCTGGCCGAGTTCGGCGCGCACACCCTCGGCGACGAGGCGCGCAACCATGTCTCCCATGGCGCCGGCGACGAAAGGAACGACGATCCGCACTGGCCGCTCCGGCCAGTTGGCGGGCTGCGCCGATGCGGTCGGTAGGGCGCCTAAGGCCAGGACCGCGGCGGCAACCATAAGCGTGGCAGTTCGGTTCATCAGCGGATCTCCTTCAGAGGTCGACACGCAACAGGTCGGTGGCCAGCTGGAGCGGCCCGGCGTAGTGCTTGCGGATGTCGCGGACGACATCGTCCATCAGGTGCGGACCCATCTCCTCGACCGGAAAGTGATGACGGGCAATGCGCTTGATCAAGGCGCTGGTGCTGTCGAAATGCCCGAAGTGTGTGGGCAAGAGGCGCTTCACGCGGGCGCGTGCCGCGATCTGGCCCAGTTCGGTCGGACTGGTGTGGGCAAAAATGCCCACGCCGGACTTCTTCCGATGCTCGATGAAAGACTGCGGAAACGTGCATTCGTGAATCAGCAGGTCGGCGTCCTGCGCCAGCCTGACCATCGACTCGCACGGCGCGGTGTCGCCGCTGAAGGCCACGGCCTTGCCCTCGGCCTCGAAGCGGATGCCGAAGCACTCGCTGATCTCGCGCGGGATGTGCTCGACCCAGTCGCAACGGATGGTGACGTGCTCGTCCTGGTAGGCGATGCCGGGCTCGCACTCGATGACTTTCGGACGCACTGCCGCGAGGTTGGTCTTGCGTCGCGCGTAGTAGCTGCGCGCGTCGAAATCGGCCTTGAACGCGCCGCCCTCGAACAGGTGACTGACGAAGTGCTGGGTGCCCTTGGGACCGATCACCACCGGGGAGTCCTGGCGGTCCCACATCCAGCCGGTGATCACGAACTGCGGGAAGTCGCAGACATGGTCGTGGTGCAGGTGGGTGAGGAATACCGCGGTGACTTCCGACGGGCTCACATTCGCGCGCACCATGTTGCGGGTGATGCCCGCGCCGCAGTCGAACAGGTAGTGCCGGCCGTTGTCCAGGGTGACCAGGATTCCAGACTGGGCGCGGTCGGGATCCGGGAAGGCGGCGCCGGTACCCAGCATAGTGATGCGCATGGACTCTCCTTGGAGGATTTGATCCAGTCTACGCCCGGAGACAAATAGCGGAATAATGAATAATTGGCGTCTAGTGAAAACCAGGAGTTATCATTGATCATGGTCGCCACACCCCTGCACCGCCGTCTTAAGTTGCGCCACCTGGAGCTGCTGGCGGCACTCGATGGGGGGGCGAGCGTGCATGCCGCGGCACGCGCGCTCGTGGTGACCCAGCCTGCCGCGAGCAAGCTGTTGCGCGAGGCCGAGGCCGCCGTGGGCACCCGACTGTTCGAGCGTTCCAGCCGGGGTGTCGTGGCCACCGCGGCCGGCACGGCGCTGATCGCCCGTGCCCGGCGGCTCATCGCGTCGCTCGACGGAGCGCGTGACGAACTCGATGCCGTCGCGGCCGGCGCGCGCGGCTTGGCACGCGTGGGCGTCTACGCAGTGGCCGCGCCGGTGCTGGTGCCGCGCGCGCTGGCGTGGCTGCGTGCGCGCGGGCAGCCGTTGCGGGTGCGGGTGGAGGAAGGCGGCGCCGATGCCCTGCTCGGCGCCCTGCGCGAGGGCGCGCTCGACGCCGTCATCGGCCGGGTACTGGACAGCGACGACACGGGCGATTTCGACATCGAGCCGCTTTACGCAGAGCCCATCGTGGTGGCGGCACGCCCGGGACATGCGCTCGCGCGCCGTGGCCGGCGCATCAGCTGGCCACAGGCGGCCGCCTGCGACTGGGTGATGCCGCAACCGAATGCGCCGCTGCGGCGCGTGTTCTCTGCCTGGCTGGCGCGCCGCGGTCTCGCCGAACCGCGCTGCCTTTTCGAATCGGTGTCCATTCTCGCCAACATCACCGTGGTGCGCGAGTCCGACGCGCTGGTGATGCTTCCCGCCGGCGTCGCCGAGCACTACTCGGCACTCGGCCTGGTGCGGGTGCTGCCGCTGCCCTTCGAGTCCAACCTGCCACCGGTGTCGCTGCTCACCCGCCGTCGCGAGCCGCCGGAACCGGTGCTCGCGGCCTTTGCCGAGGCACTGCGCGCGGTGCGCCCGACGCGCCGCGCGCCTCGGCTCTAGGCGAATTCCCTTGCCTGCGCCCAGGTCGAATGCGTGCCGCTGGCGATGCGCTGCGGCAGGATCACCCGGCACACCGGACCGTCGGCGAAGCGCTTGGCGTCGATCAGCCAGCATTCCGAGCGGTCGTTCTTCATGTCGGTCATGAAGGAGACCAGGTAGCCGTCGTCTTCGTCCCTGGCGCCGATGCGCGGCGCGAACGGGGACTCACTGCCGTAGACCTGGTCGCCGAATTCGAGGGTCTGCGACTGTCCCGTCGCGAGGTCGTGCTTGACCAGCCCCGTGAAGAGGAACCAGCCGGGCCGTGACTGCGCGCTGTACGCGTAACGGTAGGGGCGGCCCGCGTAGTCCTGGTTGAACATGCCGAACTCCAGCACGCGGTCGTCCAGCTTTTCCTCGCGCGTGGCCCCGGTCTTCAAGTTGAAGCGCCAGCGGTGCAGGTGCGGCTGCATGGCGTACATGTCGAGGTAGACCATCATGCGCTTGTAGATGTCCGGCGCGTCCGGCGGCGAGACCGGCATCGGGCTCTTCTGGAAGTACCCGTCCATGATGATCTCGTCGCCCTCCTCCCAAGCGTTGAGAAAGTGCAGGACGAAGGTGGGCGCGGCGTCGAACCAGCGGATGTCTTCGGTCTTGCCGTAGCGCGGGATCACCGCGAAGCGCGACCCCAGGTGCGGGAAGTAGCGCACCACGCGCATTCCGCGCGCGAGCATCTCCGGGTCCCAGAAAAGCGGAAAGTCGTTGAGGATCGAGTAGTTCTTCGTGAATGCCATGTCGTGCGGCAGGCGCGGACCGGGCAGCGGCACCGGGACGTAGTGCCTGAGCTTGTTGTCCGCGCCGACGACGCCGTAATGCATGTAGGGGCTGCTGCGCGAATAGTTGAAGAACAGCAGTTCACCGGTGGCGAGGTCGACCTTGCAGTGCGCCGAGACGCCTTCGTCGGGTGCCATTCCGCCCCAGGTCTCGGGACCCAGGGTGTCGAGGGTCGCTGCGTCGAGTCGATAGGCCTCGCCGCACTGGTAGTAGGTGGTGAGCGCACGCCCTGCATGCACCACCACATCGGTGGACGAGGCGTCCTTGATGAATCCGTGCGCGCCCCAGCCCGGGCGTGACTTGGCCGGCGCTTCCATGAGCCCGGCCCACAGCGACTTGCCCGCCGCGGCTTCGGCCAGGAAGCCGGTCGTTCGCACGGCGCGGTTGCGATAGGTCGCACGGCCACCTTCGAAGCGCATCATGTGGATCATGCCGTCGGAATCGAAGGGATGGAAACGCCCCAGCGGCTGATGCACCTGGTTTTGCGTGTTGCGAAAGTAGGCGCCGGCGATGTCGTCGGGAATACGCCCGATGACTTCCATGTCGGTCGCGTCCAACTCGGTCAGGTTGGGCGTGAACGGTCCGGTCAGGTAAGGGTGGTCGGTCGGTCCCAGGGTGGCCTTGATCCGGCCGGCGATGGTGACACTCATTTCAGGTACTCCTGCGGCACCCAGATGCCGTGAAAGCCTGCGGGCAGACGCTGCGGGATGTGCACCTTGGCCAATGGCCCGGCGGCGATGGCGCGCGCATCGAACAGCCAGCACTCGCCCTGGCGGGTGTCGCTGTTGTGCAGGAAGGTGACGACATAGCCGTCGTCCTCGGCTGTCGCGCCGTCGCGCGCGCAGAACTGCGGCTCGCTGGCGTTGAACGCCGGCGCGAATTCGAAGCTCTCGGTGGTACGGGCCTCGGTATCCCAGCGCATCAGGCTCTTGAAACGCACCGGCATCTCGTCGTAGTCGAAGCCGTTGCCGTACACGTAGCGCGTCTTGCGGCCGTTCATGCGCGTGTTGATCATGCCGAACTCGCCGATGTCGCGCGTCACGGGCTCTTCGGTGGTCTTGCCGCTCTTCAGGTGAAAACGATAGCGCTGCAGGTGCGCGTTGATGCGATGGTTGTGCAGCATGCGGTCGAACTCGGTCGCGCCGTCCGGGTAATCGGCGAACGGTCGCTCGAACTTGAATGCCTCCATGACGATGGTCTTGTCGTCACCGGTGCCTTCTTCCCACGCGTTGGTCGAGTGATAGATGTAGCAGGACTCGGCCTCGAACCAGCGCACGTCCTTCGTGTCGCCGTAGCGCGGCAGGATGCCGAAGCGCGCGGGCATGTCGGCATGCCAGTCGGTCTTCCAGCGCCCGGCGCGCGCCGCGTCCATGTCCTGGAACACCGGCAGGTCCATGAGGATCGAGTAATTCTCGGTGATCGACATGTCGTGCGGCAGGCGCGGGCCGGGCAGGTCGATCGGCACGTGGTGCTTCAGGACGCCATCGGCGCCGACCACGCCGTAGGTCATGTAGGGTTTCCTGATGCCGTAGTCGAAGAACATCAGGTCCCAGTTGGTCTCATCGACCTTGATGTGTGCCGAGACGCGCGTCTTCAACTTGCCGCCGAAGTCGTCGGGCCCGAGGGTGGCCAGCGTCAACGGATCGACGCGATACGGCACGCCGCACAGGTACCAGGTGGTGATGAGGCTGCCGTTGTGGAACTTCACGTCCGTGTTCGAGGTGTCCTTGAAGGGCTGCTCGCGCCGCTCGCGGTTGGCCGATTCGCGGATGCCGCGCCAGATCGGCCGCCCGGCAGCGCGCTCCTCGGCGAAGGCGGAGGTCGTGACCCAGCGGTTGCGGTAGGTCGCATGGCCGTCAGCGAAGCGGATCGCATGCAGCATGCCGTCGCCGTCGAACCAGTGATAGCGGCCCTCAGGGCGGAATTGCGCGTTGGGGCCGTTGCGCACATACAGGCCGCCGAAGTCGCGCGGCAGGGTGCCCTCGATGCGCAACGCCGTCTCGCCCAGCGTGGCCTCTTCGGTCACCGGGGCGAAGGGTTCGCCGTCGAGGTAGGGATTCTGTTCGAGAATGGCGTCCATCGGGCACTCCACATGGCGGGTGATACGCTACTTTATACCGACCGTGAGGCCGGTTCAGAGCGCCTGCACCCGGGCGATCATGCCGGCGCGGCAAGCTCCAGGTTGTCGATCAGTCGGGTCGCGCCCAGCTTCGCCGCCCCGAGAACGACCAGTTCGGCATCGCCTTCCAGCGGAGGCATCAAGTCGGTGCGGCGGCGGATCGCGACGTAGTCGGGTTGCCAGCCGCGCTCTGCCAGGTGGGCCATGGCGGACAGTTCGATGCGTCGGTAGTCGCGCTTGCCGGCGTGCACCTCGGTCGCGACGCGCAGCAGGGTGGCGTGCAGTTGCGGCGCTTCGGCGCGCTCAGGCGCGGACAGGTAGCCGTTCCGCGATGAAAGCGCCAGGCCGTCCGGAGCGCGCACGGTCTCGGCCAGGATGATTCTGATCGGCAGGGCCAGCTGGCGCGCCATGTTGTTGAGGACGATGCACTGCTGGTAGTCCTTCTTGCCGAAGATCGCGGCGCGCGGAGCGACCATGTTGAAGAGCTTGAGGACCACCGTGGCGACGCCGCGAAAGTGCCCGGGCCGCACCGCGCCATCGAGGATGTTGGCGATTTCGGGCGGCTCGACGGTATAGGTCTGCGGTTCAGGGTAGATCTCGGCCTCGTCCGGCGCGAAGACGACGTCGCAGCCGGCGGCTGCGAGCTTGGCGCAGTCACTTGCAAAGGTGCGCGGGTACTTGTCGAAGTCTTCGCGCGGGCCGAATTGCAGGCGGTTGACAAAAATGGAAACAACCGTGCATGCGCTTTGCGGGCGGATGCTCTCGACCAGGCGGATATGGCCCTCGTGCAGGTTGCCCATGGTCGGCACGAGGGCATTGCCGGGCTCGTGCGCGAGGCGGGCGCGCAATTCGGCGACGGTGTGGATGACGTCCATGACGAATTCCAGGAAAACGGTTGCGTGTCGGTCCTGCGTGGCGGCGCTCGAGGCCGTCAGGCCATGCGATTGACGTACTCGCGCTTGCCGCGCATCTCGCGGATGCGCTTGATGAGAAAGCCGAAGTCCTCGTCGCTGTCGACGAAATTGAAGCGCTCGGCGTTGACGATCAGGGTCGGGGCGGCGTCGTAGTGGTGGAAAAAGCGCGTGTAGCGCTCGGCCAGCTTGGCCAGATAGGCCTCCGAGATCGGCTGTTCATGCTCGACCCCGCGTTTCTTGACGCGCTCGGCCAGCGTCGCCGGGTCGGCCTGCAGGTAGATGACCAGATCGGGCACGGGCGCCTGCGGTTTCAGGTGGCGGTACATCTGCTCATAGAGCGCCAACTCGTCGTCGGCCAGGGTCAGGCGCGCGAAAAGAGGATCCTTCTCGAACAGGAAATCACCGACGGTCGCGCCCTTGAACATGTCCGGATGGCGCAGGTCATGCAGTTGGTGGATGCGCTGGAAGAGAAAAAACAGTTGCGTGGGTAGCGCGTAGCGCGGCATGTCTTCGTAGAAGCGCGCGAGAAAGGGGTTGTCCTCGGGCGCTTCGAGCATGAGCGCCGCGCCGGTAGCATCGGCCAGGCGCCGCGCGAGCGAGGTCTTGCCGACGCCGATCGGACCTTCGATGACGACGTGGCGGAACCTTTCCGGGAGAACTGATAACAAGCGACTAGCGAAGCACGAAATACACCGCGGCCATCATACACAAGGCGGCCGCGGAAGAGCTGGAATCGCCCAGCCGTTTCATTTCGGGATCCACATGGCATCGGCTGCGAGGAGGCCGGGACCGGTCGAGCCTGCCATCGTTTGCGGTGGCGGTCTCGATCTGTGGCGCGGATTGATCAAGCATCGCGATGAACGGAAGTTTGCGCTGATATCGCCGGGGCCATGCAGGCAGGGTTCTATTGTTCCTGCATGACCAGCGTGACCGACTGCCGCTGACCGCTGCGCAAATAATCGACCGGGACGCGATCGCCCGGCTTGCTGGACTGCACCAGGCGCGTCAGGTGCGTACCGCTTTGAACTTCAACCCCGCCGAATCTGACGATCAGGTCGTTCGCGCGCAGGCCCGCATCGGCGGCCGGCCCGCCGGGTACGACGTTTTGCACCAGGGCGCCCCTTGTTTCGCCGACGCCGGGCTGGACTGCGTCGCCGACGTCGATGCCCATGCGGCCCCGCCTCACCTTGCCGGTGCGGCGAATCTCCTCGTACACACGCGCTACCAGCTCGGACGGGACGGAGAAGGACAGGCCGACGAAGGTGCCGGTGCGCGTATAGATGTGCGTGTTCATGCCGACAACTTCGCCGCGCATGTTGAACAATGGGCCGCCGGCACTGCCCGGATTGATGTAGACGCTGGTCTGGATGAACTGGATGGGGCTGGCGCCGGGCGTTTCGCGTCCCAGTGTGCTGACGATGCCGTCGGTGACCGTGCCCGGCATGTCGAAGGGAGCACCTATGGCAAAGACGCGCTCCCCCAGGCGCAGCTTGCTGCTGTCTCCGTATTTCAGCGGAACGAGGCCGGTCGCGTCGATTTTGAGCACCGCGATGCCGCTGACGCGATCCTTGCCGACCAGGCTCGCGCGGTACCGGCGTCCGCTCGGGAAAATGACGTCGATCTCGCCTTCAGCTTCAACCACGAAGTCGGCGGTCACCAGATAACCGTCGGCTCCGGCGACGAAACCTGAGCCGGTGGAGGTGGCGGCCCGGGGGCGCGCGCGCGAGCTCGGTGTCTGGAGGCGTCTGAATATTTCGTCGACTTCGGGCGACAGAGGCGGCAGCAGCTGCGTGGCCGTCGAGCGGATCTGGACATGCACCGTCGACGGATGCACGCGTTCGACGACATCGGGCAGGTCCTGGGCGTAGGCCGTGCCGGCAAGCAGGAAGGCCGCGAAGGTCGACGAGGGGATACGGCCTCGAATCGCAATCATCACACCCTCCCTGGTATACGGCTGCAACGATTTGTCAGGCCTGCCTACCGGGTGCGGAACGACGCTTCGCCGGGCGGAGTCTTTTGCCCGCGGGCGACGCGTC
Source organism: Burkholderiales bacterium (assembly GCA_016790635.1). Lineage (GTDB taxonomy): Bacteria > Pseudomonadota > Gammaproteobacteria > Burkholderiales > JAEUOS01 > JAEUOS01. Next base: position 168,225 of record JAEUOR010000062.1, on the reverse strand, counting down.
GCCTTCAAGCACGCGATCCGCATGACAGGTCGCATGTCCGCCGAACTCTCGGCGCCCTTGACGGGAAACATGGAGCAAGCGGTTAGCGAAACACGAAATACACCGCGGCCATCATACACAAGGCAGCCCACAGGTAATCCAGCTTGAGCGGCTGCTGCATGTAGAAGATCGCGAACGGCACGAACACCGCCAGCGTGATGACCTCCTGCAGGATCTTCAGCTGCGCAAGCGAGAGCGCGGTGTAGCCGATGCGGTTGGCCGGTACCTGCAACAGGTACTCGAAGAGCGCGATGCCCCAGGAGGCCAGCGCGGCGAACCACCATGGCCGGGACGACATGTCCTTCAGGTGGGCGTACCAGGCAAAGGTCATGAAGACGTTCGACAGGATGAGGAGGCCTGTGGTGGTGGCCAGCACGTTCCAGTTCATGATGTCGGTTCTCCCAGGCGGACGATGGGTTGCGCGCCCAGGCCCGCCAGCAGCGATGCCGCCGGGCCCATTCCGGGAATGACGATGTCGGGTGATACTTCCAGCAGGGGAGCGAGCACGAATGCGCGCGCTGCCATGCGCGGGTGCGGGACGGTCAACTCCGCGGTGGCGATGACGGATCCACCGAAGAGCAGCAGGTCGAGATCCAGGGTGCGCGGCGCATTGCGGTATGTCCGGACGCGACCGTGGCGCGCCTCGATGGTTTGCAGGTGCGCCAGCAGGTCCTGCGCGTCAAGCGCGGTGTCCAGCGCGGCGACGGCGTTGATGAAGTCCGGGCCGCTGGCATCCAAGGGTGCGGTCCGGTAGAGCGACGAACGCCGCCTGAGCACGGTGCGCGGCAAGCCGGCCAGGTCGTGCATCGCAGCTTCGAGTGTGGCGTTGGCGTTGCCCAGGTTGGCGCCCAGACCCACCCAGGCCGGGGTCACGAGGCCGGCGGGGTGGCGTCGCCCTCGGCGGCCGGACGACGGCGACGGCGGCGCTTGCGCGGTGCGCCGTCACCGCCGGGTTTGGGCGCCATCATCTCGAGGCGCGCTTCGGGCATTGCGTCGATGAAAGTGGTCCACCAGTCGGCCACTTCGGTGTCGAGCTCGCCCGACTGCGCACGCAGCAGCAGGAAGTCATACGCGGCGCGAAAGCGCGGATGTTCGAGCAGCTTGGCCGCGTTGCGCCCGCGCCTGTCCAGGCGCGGCTGCAGGGACCAGATCTCGCGCATGTCGGCGGCGATGCGATGCTGGATCGCCAATTTTTCCCGCTGGGCGTCGATCACCAGCCCCATGGCCTCGAAGAGCGCCGGCGTGGCGTGCTCGCCGCGCGCCTTGAGCTCGTTCCACTTGGCGAGCGCCTCGTGCCACAGCAGCGCGGCGAACAGGAAGCCGGGCGAGACACCCTTGCCCATGCCGATGCGCTCGTCGGTGCGCGCCAAGGCCAGCATGACGAATTTTTCCCCCAAGGGTTGCTCGAGAATCACGTCGAGCAGCGGCAGGAGGCCATGGTGCAACTGCTCGTCGCGCAATTGGCGTATGCAGGCGACCGCATGGCCCGACAGGAGAAGCTTCATCATCTCGTCGAACAGGCGCGAGGCGGGCACGTTGGTCAGCAGATCGGCCAGTTCGCGGATCGGCGCGCGGGTCTTCGGGTCGATCGCGAAGCCCAGGCGCGCGGCAAAGCGCGTCACGCGCAGCATGCGCACCGGGTCCTCGCGGTAACGGGTCGCCGGGTCGCCGATGATGCGCAGGACTTTCTTCTTCAAGTCCGCGACCCCGCCGTGATGGTCGATCACGGTTTGCGCCTCGGGGTCGTAGTACAGGGAGTTGATCGTGAAGTCGCGGCGCGTGGCGTCGTCGGCCAGGCTGCCGAAGGTGTTGTCGCGCAGCACGCGGCCATGCTCGTCGGTGGGCGCGTCGGACAGGTCGGCGGTGCGGAAGGTCGAGACTTCGACGGTCTCCTGGCCGAACATCACGTGCACGATGCGAAAGCGCCGGCCGATCATGCGCGAGCGGCGAAAGGTCGCATGCACCTGTTCGGGCGTCGCGTTGGTCGCCACATCGAAATCCTTGGGCACGCCGCCCAACAGCAGGTCGCGCACCGCGCCGCCTACCACGTAGGCCTCGTAGCCGGCCTTGTGAAGCCCTTCGACGGTGCCCAACGCACCGCGCGACAGCTTGGCGCGGTCGATGCCGTGTTCGGCGGCGGTGAGGACTTTGGCTTTGCGGGGGTGCGCCTTCTTGGCAGTGGCGCGCTCGATCACCCGGGCGATGAACTTCTTCAACATTGACGCGATTCTACGCGGGATGGGTGTTCGCAACCGACATAACTCCAAATGGGGTCAGACCCCAATTGGAACCGCCGGGTCGGCACATTCGGTCGCGCAAATGGGGTCTGACCCCATTTCGCCCTTTTCGCCATTTAGCGCAGGCTGATGACAGGCCAACCGCGGGCGCGGGCCAGTTCGGCCAGGGTGTCGTCGGGGTCGACCGCGACCGGGCGCGTGACGCGCTCCAGGAGCGGGATGTCGTTGCGCGAATCGCTGTAGAAATGGCTCACCGGGAAGTCGGCAATCCGCCGGTTCATGGTTGCCAGCCAGGCTTCGACGCGCCTGATCTTGCCGTCCTGGAAGCTGGGGATGCCGCGCGGCTTGCCGGTGAACACGCCCTCGTGTTCCTCCAGGTCGCAGGCGATCAGGTGCGGGATGCCAAAGGCGCGCGCGATGGGCGCGGTGACGAAAGCGTTGGTCGCGGTGACGCAGCAGCACAGGTCGCCTGCGGCCAGGTGCTGATTCACCAGATCACGCGCCTTGACGCCGATGGCGGGGCCGATCACTTGGGCCATGAAATCGGCGTGCCAGGCGTCGATCTCGTCTCGTGGCCGCCCGGCGACAGGGGCCAGCGCGAACAGCAGGTACTCATGGATATCGAGCGTGCCCGCCTTGTAGCGCTCGTAGAAATAATCGTTGCGGCGGTCGAACTCGGCCGAATCGACGATGCCGCGCGCGACCAGAAAGCGGCCCCAGGCGTGATCGCTGTCGATCGACAGGAGGGTGTTGTCGAGATCGAAGAGGGCGAGGTTCACAGGGGCAACATCCGGTTCTGGTTGAGCAGGTCACGCAGCAGCGGCAGGGTAACTGGCCGCTTGGCTTCCAGCGAGTAGGCGTTGAGGGTGTCGATCAAGGCAATCAGCCCCGGCATGTCGCGCCGCGCGCGCGACAGCAGGTAGGCGCGCAGGTCCTCCCCCAGGGTCATGCCCAGCGCGGCGGCGTGGCGCGCCAGCGCGGCGCTTTTCTCTTCGTCGGACAAGGGCAGCACCTCGAATGCCAGGCCCCATGCGAACCTGCTCTTCAGGTCGTCGCGCAGCGCAAGGTCGCGCGGCGCGGCCGACCCTGCGACCAGCAGCCAGCCTTCGCCGGCACGCGCGGCTTCGTAGCGGTTGAAGAGGGCGACCTGGCCAGCATCGTCCTGCGTTTCGACGTCGTCTACGACCGCGTGCAGGGGTGAACCTGCGTGGCGCGCTCGCCAGGCGTTGAGCAGGTGGCTGCGACCGCTGCCGGCCTCTCCCCACAGATACAGGCAGCGGTCGGCCAGTGCCGGGCTGCCGAACCCGGCCAGGCAGGCCAGCAGGGCGGCATTGCGCCCGGCAATGAAATTGTCGAAGGACGGCGGCGGCGCGTCGATCAGCGCCAGCGGCATCTGGCGCATCACTTGGTGCGGCTGTAGAAGCCGCTCTCGAAGTAGAGGCGATTGACGCGCCGCAGCGCCACCAGCAGTACGGCGCTGGCGGGCAGCGCCATGAGCACGCCGAAAAAACCGAAGACCTGGCCAAAGGCGAGCAGGGCGAAGATCACCGCCAACGGATGCAGCCCGATGCGGTCGCCGACGATGCGCGGTGTCAGGTAAAAGCTTTCCAGCACCTGGCCCAGCCCGAAGACGACAGCCACCACGGCGACGCCGTTGAGCGGGTTCTCGAATTGCAGCACGGCGACCATCAGGGCCAGCCCCAGGCCGGTGGCGAAGCCCAGGTAGGGGACGAACACGAGCAGGCCGGTGATGATGCCGATCGGCAGGGCAAAGTCGACGCCGCCGATCACCAGCGCCAGCGCGTAATAGACCGCGAGGATGCCCATGACCGAAAGCTGGCCGCGCAGGAATTCGGCCAGCACCAGGTCGATGTCGCGCGCGATGCCACGCACGGCCTCGCTGTAGCGCCGCGGGACGAAACGGTCGACGCGCGCAATCAGCTCGTTCCATTCCAGCAGCAGGTAGAAGAGGACCAGAGGTATCAGGAGCAGGTTGCCCAGGAGGCCCGCGATCGCCAGTCCGCCGAGCTTCAGGGAAGCCAGCACGCGCGGCAGGAGACCCTCGGCGCTCTGCCAGTGCTCGGACAGGAACTGCTTGATCGACTGCGCGTCGAACTGCAGGGCGACGCCAAACCATTCCTGCAGAAGCGGCGCCCATTGTTCGTTCAGGCGCGTGAGCAGCGCCGGGATGCGCAGCGACAGTTCGCTCACCTGGCGGGTGAAGAGCGGCACCAGGATCAGGACCAGCAACGTGCCGATGGCGATGGTGGCGACGATGACCAGCACCGCGGCGATGCTGCGCGGCAGTCGCTTGCGTACCAGCCACTCGACCCCCGGATTGAGGATATAGGCGAGGATCGCGCCGGCCAGGAACGGCGTGAGGATGGGTCCCAGCAGGTACAGACCTGCAAGGGCCAGCAGGGCGATCGCGGTCCAGAAGAACTTCTGGCCTGCGTCGGACTTGGGCAGCATCGGAAGATCGGTCGGCTAGAATCGCGCCCGCGCTGCGCATCACCGCAAAATTCCCGGCAATTTCCGCGCCGGGACGGTGGCGAGTCTGCAAGCAGGACGGCGCGATGATTCTACCGCCCACCCGGATGAGCCAAGAACCCAAGCCCTCCCTGAGTTATCGCGACGCCGGTGTCGATATCGATGCCGGCGATGCGCTCGTCGAGCGCATCAAGCCGCTTGCGCGGCGCACCCTGCGTGAAGGGGTCCTGGCCGGCATTGGCGGCTTTGGCGCCCTTTTCGAAGTGCCGAAGCGCTATCGCGAGCCGGTGCTGGTTTCCGGCACCGACGGCGTGGGCACCAAGCTCAAACTCGCTTTCGAGTGGCAACGACATGACAGCGTCGGCATCGACCTGGTGGCCATGAGTGTCAACGACATCCTGGTGCAGGGCGCCGAGCCGCTGTTCTTTCTCGACTACTTCGCCTGCGGCAAACTCGACGTCGACACCGCAGCCCAGGTGGTGGGCGGGATCGCACGCGGCTGCGAACTGGCCGCTTGCGCGCTGATCGGCGGCGAGACCGCCGAAATGCCCGGCATGTATGCGGACGGCGAATATGACTTGGCCGGATTCGCCGTCGGCGCGGTGGAAAAGTCCGCCATCATCGACGGCCGCTCGATCGTCCCGGGCGATGCGGTCCTCGGGCTGGCCTCCTCGGGCGCGCACTCCAACGGCTACTCGCTGGTGCGCAGGATCATCGAACGCGCACAGCCGGATCGTCACGCGGATTTCCATGGCGTACCGTTCGCCGATGCGGTCATGGCGCCAACGCGCATTTACGTCAAGCCCGTGCTGGACCTGATCCGGTCAGTCCCGGTCAAGGGCCTCGCTCATATCACCGGCGGCGGCCTCGTGGAGAACGTGCCGCGCGTGCTGCCGGAGGGTGTCGGCGCGCGCCTACACCGTGATACCTGGTCGCGGCCGCCGATTTTCGACTGGCTGGAACGGGAGGGCGGGGTGGCGCATGCGGAGATGCACCGCGTCTTCAATTGCGGCATCGGCATGGTCGTGGTGGTCGCAGCCGAGCACGCGGCCAAGGCGCTTGCGCACCTGCGCGCCGCCGGCGAGACCGTCTGGCAGATCGGCGAAATCGTCGAACGCGCGGGTGACGCGCCGGCGACGCAGGTGGTCTAGGAGCGCGTCAGGGGCGGAAGAACGGCTTGTCGCCGGCGATGGTCACGCGGTCCATCACGCGCCGCTGCCCGGCGTAGTCGTTGACCGCCAGGTGCTGGGTGGAGCGGTTGTCCCACAGGGTCAGCGTGCCCGGTGTCCAGCGCAGGCGGATCTGGAATTCGGGTCGTTGGCTGTGCCGGTTGAAGTATTCCAGCAGCGGCGCCGATTCTTCCTCAGTCATGTCGGCAAAGCGGATGGCATAGACCCAATTGATGAACAGGATCCGGCGACCGGTCTCCGGATGGGTGCGCACGCACGGGTGCGCCTGCTCGGCCAGTGCCGCGACGCTGGCTTCGATGCGCATCGATTTCAGGTCATCGTCGGCGTAGGTGCCCTGCGGTCCATAGGAACGTTTGGCGCTGTGCATCACGGTGAGCCCTTCCGCCAGCTTTTTCATTCCCGGCGAAAGTGCCTCGTAGGCAAGCATCTGGTTGGACCAGAGGGTGTCACCGCCGACGGTCGGGGACTCGCGCGAGTACAGGCAGGTCGCCAGGACCGGCTCGGCCTGGAATGTCAGGTCGGAATGCCAGCGGCCACCGAAATTGAGTTTCTTGGTCTCGTTGGCCTCGCGCACGATGCGCATCATTTCCGGGTGGCCATCCAGGGGCTTGATGAAGGGTGTCGGCGAGAGCGGGCCGAAGTTGCGCGCAAAGGCCTTTTGCTGATCCGGCGTGAGTTTCTGGTCGCGCAGGAAGATGACGCAATGCTCGGCCAGCGCGCGCCGCAATTCGGCGACCGTACCGGCCTCGAGCGGCCGCGCTGCGTCGACGCCGATGATTTCAGCCCCTCCCGCGCCGCACAGCGGGGCGACCGAGAAGTTGCGGTAGGTGGCGGGACTGGCAAGGACTGCGCTCATGAATGCCTCCTTCTGGTGCAATAAGGGAAACTACCCGTGCGAAACGGGGCATCGGTACGGTAAATTCGGCCACAGCTTAGCGCACTACATGAGGTCCGGCGACGTACCGACCTGGCGCAACGCGCAAGATCATGGGGGAATAACGTGGAGCAATCCGGACAGGGCTTGATCAAGCAGGAGCGAGCTGCCGCTCCCGGCCCAAGCCAGGCGCCAAGCGGGGTCGTGACCGCAGGCGACGTGGCCGATGCATATCGCCGCTACGCGCCGGTCTATGACCGCGTCTTCGGCTGGGTTTTGGAGCCCGGACGGCGCGCCCTGGCCGAAGAGGTACGCGCGCTCAATCCCGCCACCCTGCTCGAGATCGGCGTCGGCACGGGACTCCTGTTGCCCGCCTACCCGGCTGCCACCGCGGTGACCGGGGTCGACCTTTCCGCCGACATGCTGGCGATTGCGCGCGCGCGCGCCGCCGCGCTTCCCGGACGCAGCATTCGGCTGGAACTCGCCGACGGCGAGGTGCTGGACCTGCCGACCGGCGGCTTCGACTGCGTGACCCTGCCTTACGTGCTGTCTGTGACCCCGGAGCCGCAGCGCCTCCTGGCCGAGGCGCGCCGGCTGTGCCGGCCGGGCGGAGTCATCCTCCTGCTCAACCACTTCAGCGGCAGCCGGTCGTGGTGGCTCCTGGAACAGTTGGTCAAGCCGCTGGCAGCGCGCATCGGGTTTCGGTCTTCGTTCCGGCAGGAAGAGCAGTTGCCGGCGCGCGACTGGAACATCGAGTCGATCGCTTCGGTCAATCTGTTTGGCTTGTCCAAGCTGATCCGCATCCGCAATTCCTGATGGCCGCCGACGGCGGCTTTGGGCGGGAGTGACCGGGGTGCCCCCCGCCAGCGCAGCGCGGCGCCGCATCGCGGCGGGCCTCGCGCTGGAAGCCGTTTTCTGGCTGGCGCCCGCGGCGCTGTTCCTGGCCGTGTACGTGGCCCGCTATGACATGCCGGCTGCGGCGATCCCGGCCCACCTGTTGGTGGTTTTCATGTTTGCCGGGGCGCTGGCCCTGCCGCGCATGGTCGTGCGCATGCTCTTGCCGCAGGCGATTGCGCGCGGCATCGACCGAGGGCTATTGGCGCTGGGCCTTGCCGCACAGTGGGCCTACTACGGGCTCGTGCTGATCGGCCTGGCGTCCTGGCGCAGGGTACCGACGCTGGAGCTTCTGGAAGTCTATGTGCGCCAGTTCGGCCGGGTCATGGAAGTGCTGGGCATGGCGCCCGCGCTGGTGGGCGTGCCGATCCTGGTGATGTTCCTGATGCTATGCCTGGCCCTGTGGTTCACGCGAGCGCACATGGACTGGATTGCGGGCCTGGCGCGAAGCGCATCGCCGATCACGCGCTGGGGCATGGTCGGCCTGGTGGTCATCAGCGCGACCGGGGTATTTCGCTATTGGCTGGACGCCGAACTGACGCCCTACTCCGAACCGCTGTCCCTGACCGTGCACGAGGGCTTTCGCAATCACGCCGACCTGCAAAGCCATACGGTGCGCGGCGACGCGACGGCCGACGCGCGCGAACAGGCGGCGCGCACGGCCTATGTGCCGGCCACGTCGGCCCAACGCAGCAACGTGGTCCTGATCGTCGCCGATGCACTGCGCGCCGACCACATGAGCTTGAACGGCTATGCGCGGCCGACTACGCCGTTCCTCACCCGCCTCGCGCGCGAGGTGCCGACGCGGCGGGTGGAAACGGCACGCGCGGTGTGCAGCGAATCGCCCTGCGGGCTCCTGGGGATGGCCAGCGGACGTTACGTGCACCAGTTCGTGGGCGCACCGGTGACATTGCAGGAAGTCCTGCGGCTGCATGGCTACCGGGTCTCGCTGATCCTGGGCGGCGACCACACGGGTTTCTACGGCCTGCGCAGGATGTACGGACGGGTCGACGACTACATCGACGGGCCGCGCCTGTCCGGCTACGTCAACGATGATCACGGCGTCATCGGGCATGTCGCTGCCATGGCGCCGTGGGATGGCCAGCCGCGCATGCTGCAGTTTCACCTCATGTCGACGCATTGCCTGGGCAGTCGCGCTGCCGAGCATGTGCGCTATCGCCCTGTCGAAAATTACTGCGCCAGCTTCGGCGGGAAATTGCGCGATCAGGCGCAGCGCGAAGGCGCGGTCAATCACTACGACAATGGCATGCATCAGCTCGACGCGATCGTCGCGCGCCTGATCGGCCTGCTCAGGGACAAGGGTTACCTCGAAGATGCGCTGGTTGTGTTGGCCGGCGATCACGGTGAATACCTGGGCGAGTTCGGCAGGATCATGCACGCGCACGGGGTGCATGAGCCTGTGATCGGGATTCCGCTCATGATCTTTTCCTTCGGCCCGGCCGCGCGCCGGCCGTTCTTGCGTCGGGTGGCGAGCCAGGCCGACCTGGCGCCCACCCTCCTGGCCGATCTGGGCATGCCGCGCCCCGCCACCTGGACCGGCGTGCCCTTGCAGGAGGATGGGCCGGTGCCCTTTCTCTATTTCCAGCAGGCGCGCGAATTCGGATTGATCGACACCCTGGCGGCCGACGGGCCGTGGAAATACTGGCGCGACCTGGGCAGCGGCCGCGAGTTCGCCTATCGCATCGCCCGTGATCCGCAGGAGCGCGAAAACCTGATCGCGACGGCTGCTCCCGACCTCCTCAGGCGCTGGCGCGCCGAGGTGGACACGTTGGTCGCGCGTGCCGGGCCGACCCGCCTCTTGCCGATGTTTGAAGATCGTCCGCAGTGACGCGCCTGCCTCGCCACGCCCGCTGCGCGGCGCCTTCGGGCGGGCTGCAACCGCAGCCGCCTCTGCGTCATTCCATCAGCAGCGCCGCAAGCTCGCGCGGCGCGCTGACCATGGCGTCGTGCCCGGTGGCAAGCTCGATGTAGCGCCACCCCGGATCCGCCTTCAGGCGCTGCTTGAGGCCGTTGAAGTCGGAATAAAAGGGCGTGGTGCAGTCGATGTAGGTGCGCGGCAGGGCCGCCAGGCCGCGCCCGCGCGCCAGGTTGGGCAATGCCTGCGACGAGACGTAGCAGCCATACGGATGCGGCCGCAGGCGGCGTGCCACCCAGGCCAGGTCGTCCGGGTCGGTCACGCCGAATACCGAGGCGTCCGGTGCCGGGATGAACAATCCGCCCGCTTCGCGCGCCGCCTGGTGGCGCGCGGCCACCTGCTGTGGCGTGTTCGCGCTGTACCAGCCGTCGCCGTCGCGCGGCACGACCGCGTCGACGAAGACGGCGCGCGCGACGCGCCGGCTGCCGTCGAGCCGATCGATCGCGCCGGTGATGATGTGTCCGCCGTAGGAGTGGCCGACCAGCACGACATCGGTCAGTTCCCAGGACTCGAGAAAGGCGATCACGTCCTCGACGTGGGTATCGAGGTTGATCTGCCGCGTCAGCAGGTGCGCGTGTTCGCCCATGCCGGACAGGGTGGGGGTGTGCACCTCGTGTCCCTGCGCGCGCAAGAGCGGCGCCACCCTGGCCCAGCACCAGCCGCCGTGCCAGGCGCCGTGGATCAGTACGAAGGTGCTCATGTGCGTGCCTCTATTCAGTTGGGTCGCGATGGGAAGGTGGCGACGGTTGATGGTGCCTCAGGCCCTGGCGTAGCGCCGCGGGCGCAGCCCGCCGCACAGCCAGCGCATCAGGGAGACGATGTCGTAGACCGGGACGCTGACCGCTGCGGCCAGCGCGGCCGCGTAGGGCGGCATGTTGGTGCACTCCAGGACGATCGCGCCGACCTCGGGGTGGCGGCGCAACAGGTCGCGTCCGGCGGCAATGATGTCGGCCTCGGCCAGTGCTGCATCCAGGTCGTCCTTGGCGCCTTCGACGATGACGCGAAAGAACTCGTGGCCATCCTCGGTGCCGGCCAGCGGCACATCGGTCGGCACGCCCGCTGCCGCGAGATGCGCCGCCGAAAGCGTGCCGCGGCTCACCGTGATGACACCGACGCGCCGGCCGGGCGGCAGGGTCGCCTGCACCCACGGCACCTGCAGGAGCGCGGTGGTCGCGACCGGGACCTCCACGGCGGCCGCCAGTTCGGACTGGAACAGTGCGAGGAAGCCGCAGCTGGTCGTGATCGCTTCGGCGCCCTGCGACACCAGTTCGCGCGCCGCGGCGATGAAATCGGGCAGCAGCGCGGCAGGGTCCTCGAGCACCACGCGCTGCGGTGTCGCGCCACGCACGACCTTGTAGAGGACCGGGTGCGGCCAGGTGAGGGCGTTGCCGATGTCGCCGGGAATGCGCGGAAAGCGCGTCTCGAGCATGAGGATGCCCAGGGGCGGGCCGTCGATGGCGTCGCCGCCGCGGGTGTCGCGCAAGCTCTCAGGGTTGCTCATGTCGCAAGGGGAGAAGCGTCGTGCCGCACTCTAGCGCAGTCGTCATGCGGCGAGGAAACGTCCGGCGATGGTGTTCACCTGCGTGGCGAGCCCGCGGTCGGCGCAATCGACGCGCACCAGGTCCGGCAGGGAGCGCAGCCAGGTGCACTGGCGCTTGGCCAGCTGGCGCGTGGCGGCGATGCCGCGTTCGCGCAGATCCTTGGGGTCGCTGCGTCCTTCGAGCATGTCCCACACCTGGCGATAGCCGACGCAGCGCATCGATGGCATCGTGCCCGTGAGGTCCGGGTAGGTGCGGCGCAGGGTGCGCACCTCGTCGACGAGTCCTGCGGTGAGCATGGCGTCAAAGCGCTCGGCGATGCGCAGGTGCAGCGCGGCGCGGTCGGCCGCGTCGAGCGCGATGCTGCACAGTTCGAAGGGCAAGGGCTGCGAGCGCGCGGCGCCGCGCAGCAGCGCGGACAGGGGCGACCCGGTGATCGCGAGAACTTCGAGCGCACGGCCGATGCGCTGCGCGTCGGTGCGAGCCAGGCGCGCCGCGGTGGCGGGGTCCGACTGCGACAGTTCGGCGTGCAGTGCCGGCCAGCCTTGCGCGGCGGCGCGTTCCTCGATCGCGGCGCGCACCGTCGGGTCGGCCTGCGGCAGGTCGTCGAGCCCCTCGCGCAGGGCCTTGAAGTACAGCATGGTCCCGCCGGCGACGATCGGCACGCGGCCGCGCGCGTGGATCGCTGCGATGGCCGCGAGCGCCGCGGCACGCCAGAGCGCTGCCGAGGTGCTTTCGGTCGGCGCGATGAGGTCGATCAGGTGATGCGGCACGGCGGCCTGCTCGGCGGCGCTCGGCTTGGCGGTGCCGATGTCCATGCCGCGGTAGACCTGCGCCGAATCCAGGCTCACGATCTCGCCGCCAAACGAGGTGGCCAGTTGCAGGGCCAGCGCCGACTTGCCAGCTGCGGTAGGGCCGATCAACGCGATCGCGCGCGGGCGCGACCGATGCGCGCCGCTCATCGACCGCGCAGGAACAGGCGATCGAGGTCCGCCAGCGAAACCTGGGCCCAGGTGGGACGGCCATGATTGCATTGACCGGAGCGTTCGGTGTCCTCCATGCGTCGCAGCAAAGCGTCCATCTCCGGCAGGGAGAGGCGCCGGTTGGCGCGCACGGCCGCATGGCAGGCCATGGTCGAGAGCAGTTCGTCGCGATGGCGGGTCAGCACTTCGCCGGAACCGAATTCGCGCAATTCGGCCAGCACGTCGCGCGCCAGTGCCTTCGCGTCGGCATCGACCAGGAGCGCAGGCACCGCGCGCACCACCAGGCTGGTCTCGGACAGGGGCGCGATCTCGAAGCCCAGAGCCGCCAGTGTCTCGCCATGGTCCTCGGCGGCCGCGACTTCGATGCGCTCGGCCGGGAAGGTCGCGGGAATGAGCAGCGGCTGCGAAGCGACGCGCCGTTCATCCAGGGCGGACTTGAAGGCTTCGTAGAGGATGCGCTCGTGCGCGGCATGCATGTCGACGACGACCAGACCGGCAGCGTTCTGCGCCAGGATGTAGACGCCGTGCAATTGCGCGAGCGCGTGCCCCAGCGGCAGGTCGCCGGCCGGCAGGGGCGCGGCATTCGGCGCGGAGGCGTAGAGGGGCGGCGCGGCGTCGGCGACGCGCAGTGCCTGGGAGATGAAGCTCGCGTAGGCAGTCGGCGATTGGGGTACGCCGGCCTGACCGAGAAGGCTGCCTGAGGTACCGCCCCAGGCCAGGGTGGCCGACGCTGGCGTTGCGGTGGGCGACGCGGCAGGCGCCATGGCTGGTGCCACGTTGCCAGGTGCGTTCGCTGCGGCGTAGACGCTTGCCTGCGGCACCGGGACGGCACCGGCCCCGCCCGCCAGGGCCGCCGCGACTGCGCGGGCGACGAACTGGTGAATGCCTTGCGCATCGCGAAAGCGGACTTCGATCTTGGCCGGATGAACGTTGACGTCCACGCCCGCCGGTGGCAGGTTGAGAAAAAGGGCAAAGGCCGGATGGCGGTCGCCGTGCAGCACATCGGCGTAGGCGGCACGCAGCGCGTGCTGCAGGACGCGGTCGCGCACGAAGCGGCCGTTGACGAAGAAATACTGGGCGTCGCGCCCGCTGCGCGCATCGGCGGGGCTGCCGATCAGCCCTTGCAGGGTCAGCGGACCGGCGGTGACGTCGACCTCGCGCGCGGTGGCGACGAAGTCATCACCCAGCGCCTGGGCGATGCGTGCGCGCAGGCTGCCGGCCTTGAAGTGCAGGGTGGCGCGGCCGTTGTGGGTGAGCGTCAGGCTGCAATCCGGCCGTGACAGGGCGATGCGGCGCACGGTCTCGGCGCAGTGGGCAAATTCGGTCGGCTCGCTCTTCAGAAACTTGCGCCGGGCAGGGATGCGCGCAAACAGGTCGCCCACCAGGACGACCGTGCCCGCGCCGAGCGCGGCCGGGTGCGGAGCGGCGCCATGTTCGACAGCGAACGCCTGGCTGCTGCCGCGCGCCCGGCTCATGAGGGTCAGGTCCGCGACCGAGGCGATGGCGGCCAGCGCCTCGCCGCGAAAACCCAGCGAAACGACGTTCTCCAGGTCGTCCAATGAGGCGATCTTGGAGGTCGCGTGGCGCGTCAGCGCGAGGCCCAGGTCGCCCTGCCCGATGCCGTCGCCGTCGTCAGCGACGCGGATGGACTTCACGCCGCCGGCTTCGAGGCGCACGTCGATCGAGAGTGCGCCGGCGTCGAGCGCATTCTCGAGCAGTTCCTTGACCACCGAGGCCGGCCGTTCGACGACTTCACCGGCTGCGATCTGGCTGATCAGCCGGTCCGGGAGGACGCGAATCGCACGCTCGGGCAACACGGCAGTCATGGGGAAATTATAGACCTCGGGTATCATGCGCCGCCCCTGGAAGGACATCATGGACACGATACTTTTCCTGGTCGATTTCATCATCCACATCGACGCGCACCTGGCCGAGCTGATCCGCGACTACGGCACCTGGATCTACGCGATCCTGTTCCTGATCGTGTTCGTGGAGACCGGCCTGGTAGTCATGCCCTTCCTGCCGGGCGACTCCCTGCTCTTCGTCGCCGGCGCGTTTGCCGCCAAGGGCGACATGGATGTCTACACCGTGATCGTGCTCCTGTGCGTCGCGGCGATCGCCGGTGATGCGGTCAACTATTCGGTGGGGCGCTACTTCGGCAACAAGGTCTTTGCCTGGGAGGACTCGCGCTGGTTCAACAAGCGCCTGTTCGACAAGACGCACGCCTTCTATGAGCGCCATGGCGGCAAGACGATCGTGATCGCGCGTTTCCTGCCTTTCCTGCGCACCTTCGCCCCGTTCGTCGCCGGGGTGGCGCACATGAGCTACCCGCGCTTCGCGTTCTACAACATCTTCGGCGGCATCTTCTGGGTGGCGTCGCTGACCACGGCCGGATACTGGTTCGGCAACATCCCGTGGGTGTCCAGGAACCTGACGGCGATCGTGCTCGCGCTCATCATCATCCCCGGGCTGCCGGCGGTCTACGTGGGCGTGCGCGAGTGGCTGGAGGCAAGACGGCGGCGCAAGGCCGCCTGATCCGTGGCCGCGCCGCAAGCGACGGCGCGCGCGGGCGCCGTCGGCTTGTCCCGGCGGGTCTACTTGCCGCGCACGATCTTGAGCGTGGCGGCGAGGCCTTCGATCATCAGGTCGATTTCCTCGATCGATACATTCAAGGCCGGCATGAAGCGCAGGAGCGGCGGGCGCGGTGAATTGAGCAGGAGGCCACGGCCGGCCCAGCCGGGCACGCCGGTCAGGCCTTCGCGCGCGACGCTCACCACCTGGGCGCCGATCTCGTCCTTCAGGTCCAGCGCACGCAGGAGGCCGATGCCGCGTTCCTCGCCCAGGCCCATCTGCCGCGACAGGGCCGACAGGCGCTCGCTCAAGTGCGCGCCGGCGCGCTTGACATGGGCCAGGAACGCGGGTTTCGCCACCTCGCCCATCACCGCCAGTCCGACCGCGCACATGAGGGGGTTGCCGTTGTAGGTGCCGCCCTGGTCGCCATGCTCGAAGACGCTCGCCTCGAGCTTGGCCATGAGCGCGCCCAAGGGCACGCCGCCACCGATGCCCTTGCCGAGGGTCATGATGTCGGGTTCGACCCCGTAGTGCTGGTAGCCGAAGAGCGTGCCCAGGCGGCCGACGCCGGTCTGCACCTCGTCGCAGATCAGCAGAAGCTTGTGGCGGTCGGCCAGCGCGCGCAGGCCGCGCATGAATTCCGGCGTGGCCAGGTTGACCCCGCCCTCGCCCTGCACCGGCTCGAGCATGATGCCCACGGTCTTGGGATTGATCAGCGCCTCGACCGAGGCCAGGTCGTTCAAGGTCGCCTTGGGAAAGCCCGGCACCTGCGGCGCGAACATGGTGTCCCAGCCCGGCTTGCCCGACGCCGACATGGTCGCGATCGTGCGGCCATGGAAGCTGCCGACGGTGGTGATGATCTCGTAGGCGCCGTCCTTGTGCTTCTTGCCCCACTTGCGCGCCAGCTTGATCGCGCCCTCGTTGGCCTCGGCGCCGCTGTTGGTGAAGAACACGCGCTGAAAGCAGGACGAGGAAATCAGGACATTGGCCAGTTCGATCGCCGGCAGGTTGTAGAACGCCGGGCTGGGCGTGATGAGGCGGGGCGCCTGTGCGGCGAGCGCGTCGACGATGGCCTTGGGCGAGTGTCCCAGCGCATTGACGGCCCAGCCCTGGATGAAGTCCAGATATTTCTTGCCGTTGTGGTCGGTGAGCCACGAGCCGGCGCCTTCGGTGAAGACGATCTCGGGCCGGGAGGTGATGTCCATCAGCGCGCTGACGGGGAGGTCCTTGAAGTTCATTGCGGTGGTCCTTTGCGTAACTTGTTTGAATGGTAGGACAAAAAGCACAAGGCCGCGCACGGGGCGCGGCCTTGAACGAATATGGGGTGACTACCCGTCATCGTCGTGCGCGCGCCTCCCGGGCGGGATCGCGACGTCGGAGCGAATTCGTGCAGTGCATGGGCAGATTGTGACGGCGGGTGGCGATGCTGTCAATCCTGATTTCCGGCGCATGCGTTGCTCGGTCCCGCGTTTCGGGAATCCGGACCAGCCGGCGTGAATCCTACCGCGCCACTATCCGCGCATTGGATTGATCACCTCGACGCCTCTGAAGTCCCGGTCGTTGTCGGTCACGACGACACAGTCGTTCGCCAGTGCGATTGCAGCGATCATGGTGTCGAGAGCACTGCGCGGTTTGCCCCGCGCACTGCCATCGGCCATCAGGCGGGCCCATTCGTCGCCCGCCTTCTCGTCAAACGCAAGAATGCGCCCGGCAAATAGTCGCGGCGGACCTTCCGGACCGCTGAACCAGGCTTCGAGCTCCCGACGTCGCTTGCCGGCCGGGAGTTCAAGCAGGCCGCGGCGAATCTCCGCCACAGTGAGCGAGGCGACGAAGAGACTTTCGTCCTGCCGTTGCCCCATCCATTCGACAAGGGCGGCCGATGGGGCAGGCTTGATCAGGTTGCTGAGGATGTTGGTGTCGAGGAGAAAGCGTGTCACAAGTCAACTTTGCGGCCCGTATCGCGTGCCCGGACGATTTTCAAGTCGGCACCGACCATCGGCGAGCGCCGCAGAGCCGCAAGGATGCCGCCGGTTGTCGCCGACCCGCCCGCGGTTGCGTTGACGACGGCCGCGCGCAGGTGCGCTGCCGCCGGCCCCGATTCGGCAAGGCGGCGCGCGACGGTTCGGATGAGGTCGCGGTCGCGGTCCAGTCCCAGGACCTCGTAGCGCGCCATGCCGCGCTCACCGAGGCGTTCGCGATACTTGCGGATGGCGCGTCGCTGCGAAGTCTCGGTCATGGCAAGGCTCCCAAAGTATGCCCTGTAATATATCCTGACATTGCCGGCGAGTCAACGGTGAGCTTGGCCGGCCGCGCCGGCTAAGCTCAGATCTCGACCTGTGACCCGAGTTCGACCACCCGGTTGGCCGGCAGGCGGAAAAAGTCCGAAGCGCGCGCGCCGTTGCGGTACATCCACACGAACAGGTGCTCTCGCCACAGCGCCATGCCCGGCAGGTCGGTGGGAATGACGTTGTCGCGCGCGAGGAAGTAGGAGGTCAGCATGGGCTCGATGGTGAGCCCCTTTTGCTCGCAGCTGCGCAGGATGGCCTCGATGTCGACCTCCTCCAGGTAGCCCACGCGCACGATCACCTGCACGAAGCCGGCGTCCAGCAGTTCCACCGTGAGGCGTCTTTCCTTCGGCACGCGCGGCACTTCCTCGGTCTCCACGTTGAGCAGCACGACCTGCTCGTGCAGCACCTGGTTGTGCTTCAGGTTGTGCAGGAGCGCGTGCGGCACCACGTTGCTGGCACTGGTCATGAAGACCGCCGCGCCCATGGCGCGGTGCGGCGGCGCCACCGCGATCGATTCAATGAAAGGGATCAGGGGCAGCGCATCCTCGGCCAGCCGGTTGGCGACCAGGCGTCGTCCCTTGCGCCAGGTGACGAGGAGCATGTAGATGAGGATGCCCAGCAATGCCGGGAACCAGCCGCCATCGGGGATCTTGAGGAGGTTCGAGGACAGAAAGCCGCAATCGACCACCAGCAGCAGCGCGCCCAGGGGCACGGTGACCCAGGCGCGCCACTTCCAGATGCGCACCGCGACCACCATGAGCATGATCGAGGTCACGACCATGGTGCCGGCCACCGCGATGCCGTAGGCCGCTGCCAGATTGCTCGACGAACGGAACTCCAGCACCAGGATCACCACCAGGGCGAAGAGACTCCAGTTGATCAGTGGCACGTACACCTGGCCCTTTTCGGTGGCCGAGGTGTGGTGGATGCGCATGCGCGGGCAATAGCCCAGCTTCATGGCTTGCGCGGTGAGCGAGAAAGCGCCGGAAATTGTCGCCTGCGAGGCGATCACGGTCGCCACGGTGGCCAGCACCACCATGGGAATGCGACCCCACTCCGGGACCGCGAGGAAGAACGGATTCCTGATCGCCGCCGGGTCGGCCAGGAGCAGCGCCCCCTGGCCGAAGTAGTTGAGGACCAGTGCCGGGAAGACGATGGCAAACCAGCCCATGCGCAAGGGCGCGCGGCCGAAGTGCCCCATGTCGGCGTACAGCGCCTCGACCCCGGTGACGGCGAGGAACACCGAGCCCAGGAGGATGAAGCTCTTCACCGGGTCGCTGATGATGAAGCCGATCGCGTAGGTCGGCGACAGCGCCAGCAGCACGGCCGGGTTTTGCGCGATCTGATACACGCCGACCGCGGCCAGGCAGGCGAACCAGAACACCGTGATCGGCCCGAAAAAGCGCCCCACGCGTCCGGTGCCCAGCTTTTGCAGCATGAAGAGCCCGAGCAGGATCAAGAGGGCGATCGGAACGACGAATTTCTGGAAGGCCGGCGAGATCACCTCCAGGCCTTCGACCGCCGAAATCACCGAGATCGCCGGGGTGACCACCGAGTCACCGTAGAAAAGCGCGGTGCCGACCAGACACAGTGCGACGATCGCCAGGCGCCTGCGCGAATCCGCGGACAGTCCCTGGCTTGCCAGGGTCATGATGGACAGCATGCCGCCCTCGCCATGGTTGTCCGCGCGCATGACCAGGAGCGCGTACTTGAGGCTGACCACCAGGGTGAGCGTCCAGACGATCAGGGAGAGCACGCCAAACACGGACGCCTGCGAGAGCGCGATGCCGTGTTCCGGGTTCATGCCTTCCTTCAAGGCATACAGCGGGCTGGTGCCGATGTCGCCGAACACCACGCCCAGCGCGACGATGGTCGTCGCCGGCAGGGATGCGCGCGCGACGGTGTCCGAGTCGGATGAGTGATTCGACATGGTCTACCTCCGGCAGGGCCGGGCGGTGAAGGCGTTGTTATACGCTCATCCGGCCACTCGTGCTGCGATGCAGCATGGAGGTCTCAGGCGCCGTAGCGATCGCGGCCCGGAGGGACTATTGCAGAGACGCCATGCGCGACTTGGCCAACGGCGGGTTCTTCGCCAGATAGGCCCGGATGCCGCGCATGATGGACGTGGCCATCTTGTCCTGGTAGGCCTCGTCGTTCAGGCGCTTCTCTTCCTCGGGGTTGCTGATGAATGCGGTCTCGACCAGGATCGACGGGATGTCCGGCGCCCGCAGCACGGCGAAACCGGCCTGTTCGACGTGCGCCTTGTGCAGTTCGTTGATGTTGCCGAGTTCGGCCAACACCGCTCGACCGAGTTTCAGGCTGTCGTTGATCTGGGCGGTCGTCGACAGGTCCAGGAGCACTCGCGCCAGGTCGCGGTCGTGCGTGCCCAGGTTGACCCCGCCGATCAGGTCGGCGTCGTTTTCCTTCTTCGCCAGCCAGCCGGCCGCACTCGAGGTGGCGCCCTTCTCGGACAGCGCGAACACCGAGGAGCCACGCGCGGTCGGCTTGATCCAGGCATCGGCGTGGATCGAGACGAACAGGTCGGCCTGCACGCGGCGCGCCTTCTGGACGCGTACGCCCAGGGGCACGAAAAAGTCGCCGTCGCGCGTCAGCATGACGCGCATGTTGGGCTCGGCCTCGATCTTTTCCTTGAGGCGCTTGGCCACCGCGAGGGTGACGTGCTTTTCGTAGGTGCCGCGCTTGCCGATCGCGCCCGGATCCTCGCCGCCGTGGCCGGGGTCGAGCGCGATGGTGATCAGGCGCGTCACGCCGGGACGTGCGGGCCGCGCCTCTTCGCGGGCCTCGGGGCGCGTCGACTCGCGGCCGGGTTCACCTTCCGCACGCGCGGCGGGGGACGATGGCGCAGCCGGCTGCGAAGGGTCGGGGCGACGTTCCAGGAGCGCCATGAGCGGGTCGTTGGGAACGGCAGGGTGCAGGTCCAGCACCAGGCGGTGACCATACTCGCCGACCGGACGCAGCGCGAACACCTGCGGATTGACCTCGGTCTTCAGGTCGAACACTAGGCGCACCACGCGCGGCTTGAACTGCCCGGCGCGCACGCTGGCGATGTACGGGTCGTTGGGGTTGACCTTGGAGACAAGGTCGCGCAGCTTGCCCGAGAGCTCCAGGTCCTCGATGTCCAGCACCAGGCGATCCGGGTTCTTCAACAGCTGATGCGAGGTCTTGAGCGGCGCTTCGACCTCGAGGGTGACACGCGTGTAGTCGGGCGAGGGCCAGACGCGCACCGCGATGATCGCCGCGCCTTGCGCAAAGAGCGGCGAACTGGCCGCGATCAGGAAAAGGCTGCCGCCCGCGCGCAGGAATTCGCGCCGCGCGGACTGTGGCTGCGACAGGATGGGAGAGTCAGTCGGAGATGCCGCGGCGCCGGCCGTGCTCAGGCGGGAGCCGTGGGGAAGTTCAAGCGCAGTGCGTCCAGACATGATGTGCCGCGTTCGCTCAATCCTTCTATGACCACCGTGCGCGCCTGCGGGTCCTCGCTCGCCGAAAATTCGATCCGCACCATCAGGTCCGGGACGGGCAAGACGCCGGAGGCTTTTTCAGGCCACTCGACCAGGCACAGACTCGACTCGTTGAAGTGTTCGTCCAGGCCCGCTTCCCGCCATTCGGCGGGATCGTTGAACCTATAAAAATCAAAGTGATACGCAATATACCCAGAAATTACATAAATTTCAACCAGGGTGTACGTGGGGCTTTTGACGCGGCCTGTATGCCCCAGCGCCGCGAGGGTCGCGCGCACCAGGGCGGTCTTGCCGCTGCCCAGCGGCCCGCTCAGGTACACGCGCATCCCGGGCCCGAGTTGGCGTGCCAGCGCCGCACCCAGGGAGCGCATGCTCTCCTCGTCGGCCAAGCGGAAGGTAAGATGGTCTGATGTCATCGCCTGAGGCTTTGGAGCGCGAGGCGCTCAAGTCGCGCATTCGCGCCCTGGGTCGCGGGCTCGGCTTCGATGCGGTGGGGTTCTCCGGAATCGACCTGGCAGCGGAGGAAGCCGCACTGTCGGCCTGGCTTGCCGCCGGCTATCACGGAGAGATGGATTATATGGTTCGCCATGGCGCGCGCCGTGCGCGTCCGGGCGAGCTGGTGCCCGGCACCGTCTCGGTCATCACCGCGCGCGTCGACTACCTCGCCGGAGTGAAGCCTCACCCCCCTTCTGCCGATGACGATGCGGGAGAAGCGCGTGTGTCCGTGTACGCCTGGGGCCGTGACTATCACAAGGTGCTGCGCGGGCGACTGCGGCAACTGGCCCTGGCCATCGAGGCGGAGGTGGGCGCCTTCGGGCACCGCGTATTCACCGATTCGGCGCCGGTCATGGAAGTCGCGCTGGGCGTGCGCGGCGGCCTGGGCTGGCGCGGCAAGCACACGCTCCTCCTGTCGCGCGAGGCGGGGTCGTACTTCTTCCTGGGCGAGATCTATACCGACCTGGACCTGCCACCCGACGCGCCGCAGGATGACCACTGCGGCGCCTGCTTCGCCTGCGCAGAGGCCTGTCCGACCGGCGCCATCACCGCGCCCTACCGGCTGGACGCGCGGCGCTGCATCTCCTACCTGACCATCGAGCTCAAGGGGGCGATCCCGGAGGACCTGAGACCCCTCGTCGGCAACCGCATCTACGGCTGCGACGATTGCCAGGCCGCCTGCCCGTGGAACAAGTACGCGCGGGTCGCCGCGCTGCCCGACTTTCGCCAAGTTCGCAACGGCCTGGACCGCGCGCGGCTCACCGACCTTTTTGCCTGGAGCGAAGCCGAGTTCGCCAGCCGCATGGCGGGCAGCGCGATCCTGCGCATCGGTCATGCGAAGTGGCTCTCGAATATCGCTGTCGCGCTGGGCAACGCGCTGGCCGAAGAAGCCGACCCCGCGCGAGCGGCCAACCTGCGCGCGGCGCTCTTAAGCCGGGCCGATCACCCGGACGACGCAGTGCGAGAATCGGTGGGATGGGCGCTGGGCCGCGCGGCCCGGACCGAGCCCTGAACGCAAGGGGGAGGCGTGATGGCGACGACGAACGAACATTCGGCGACAGCGCAGCACTTTCAATTGCCGGAAGTGCGCGAGGTCGACGCGCTGCGTGCCTTCAACTGGCTTGCGCGCGGCTGGGCCGACTTCTCGGCACTGGGCGTCAAGAGCGCCTTCTACGGCCTGTGCTTTGCCGGCATGGGCCTCCTGATCCTGCTGGTGTTTCGCTTCGCGATCGACTACACCTCGACACTCACCACCGGCTTCATGCTGGTCGGCCCGTTCCTCGCCGTCGGGCTGTACGACCTTTCGCGGCAGCGCGAGGCGGGACAGCCGGTGGTCCTGGCGCGCTCGCTCCTCGCGTGGCGCAGCAACGCCGGCGGCATCGGCATCTACGTGCTGATCCTGACTGTCGCGTTCCTGGTGTGGGCGCGGGCTTCGCTGGTCACGTTTGCGCTCTTCGAGGCGCGCGCCCTGCCGACCTGGGCGGCGTTCTTCGCGCAACTCGTGGCGCTCGAGAACCTGGCCTTCGTCGGCGCATTCTTCGGCGTGGGTTTTTTCTTCGCCGCGCTGGTGTTCGCGTTTTCGGCGATCTCGATTCCCTGCCTCCTCGACCGGCGCGCCGACCCGATCACCGCTGCCGTCCTCTCGATCGTCGCGGTGTTTCGCAACCCGGCGGCGATGCTGGTCTGGGCGGTGCTGATCGTGCTCTTGATCGGCATCGGCTTCGCCACGTTCTACGTGGGTCTCATCGTCACCGGGCCGCTGGTCGGGCACGCCACCTGGCACGCCTATCGCGATCTGGTGAACCAGCCGGCGCCGGCGTAGGCGCTGCCGCTCGCCGCGGTCTTCAAGCCCGCGGCGAGCGGCCGATGCCTAGTCGTGAGAGGTCATCGGCCCTTCTTCGTGCGGCACCTGCATGGCCTCGAGAAAGCGCGACACCAGGTTGTAGCCGCCGATGGTCGCGGTGAGCTCGACCATCTCCTGCTCATCGAAGTGCGCGCGCGCCGCGGCGAAGACGCCGTCGGGCACGCGGATCTCGCGCGTCATCGCATCGGTATAGGCAAGCACGGCGCGCATCTTGGGCGGGTAGAGGTCGGACACGCTCCAGGAAGTCAGTGCATCCAGCTGCGCCTGCGTCACACCGGCCTTGAGCGCAAAGGGCACGTGCGCCGCGTATTCGTAGGGCGCACCGTTCAACACCGCCACACGCATGATCGCCAGCTCGCGCGAGGCGTCGTCCAGCTTGGCCTTTTTGCGGATCTCGGTGAAGAGATGCAGCCAGCCCGCCGCGACCCCGGGGCTGTGCGCCAGGGTGCGATAGAGATTCAAGAACCTGCCGCCACGCTGCGCCTTGATGTCGGCGATCAGCGGGGCCAAGTCGGGGCGGTCGGTTTCGTTGACAAGCGAGATGCGCGGCATGGGGATTTTCGTTGATTGAAGAGGCGGAAATTCTCGCACGCTCGCCGCAGCGCATCGCCGTGCTATTGCATGATCGATCCCGGCGAAAAATGGAGGCCAGACATGTCACACAGTCTCGCCGCACCTGTGCACCCTGGCCTTCGACCCGGTCAGGTCGTTCACGCCGGTCGGCACGGGGGCCAAACTGCCGTTGCTTCTGACAGCCAGCAACGCCAGCGGCATCGGCAGCGTGGCTGAACTGATCCGTATCACGCGCGAAACGAATACAGACTTTGTCGCCAGTTTTAATGGGGTGGACAAAGTACTCACTCCGGCGCAGACTGTTGCTGAACGGGCCTTCAAGCTATGCTTCGCGGTCGATGTATACCGCAGGCGCCAGATTAATCCGCAGGTTTTGCGGTGTACATTGCGTTAGCGCTCATGAATTCGACTCTTACGCCTTCGATGCACGATGGAGAACTAGAGCCTAAAGGGGGAGCTGCGGGTCTTGCTCCTGAAGTGAAGGACCGCATATCAGCAACTCTGTCAAAGATGGTTCCAGAGTGGTTGGCTGAACCCGCTGCCGATTGGAAGAGAGTCCCACGGCCGACAGGTGTCGGGGGCTTCTCGATAAATGTCGAGGCATATCAAGGCGTGCAATCTTGGATCAGCTTCCGAAAAAAGCATGTTGGAACGGCTGACTTAGATTTGCTGGATAAGCTAGTGCGTGAGCAACAGCCAGAACTGCTTGGTTATGTTTGCCATAACTCTGGCAGTCAATTGATACAAGACTGTTTTGCACTGTGCTCATGCTTGTCGCGGGAAGTCGCGCTGAGAATTCCAGAACATTCATCCATTGAAGCGGCAATCTTCAGCGTTATCTCCGATCTTGAGAAGATTCTCACAAAAAGAACTGGTGAGAGGGAGATCTTGACAGTCCTCACCGGCCTCAAGCTGCCTGAAGGCGTCGAAAGGATAGACCTCGATAATGGCCTTTACATCCGCCTACTCACGGCGGACGAAATTGCAGACCTTGGGAGCAATGACATCACGTCCGAAAGTCGATATGACCTGACGTCACGGTTCGTTACGGCCGCAGTAATCTCAGAAACGCCCATTTCGGTTTGGCTCACCAAAACTTATGAGAACTTCGTCCCAGACCATTCTGATGCGCAGAACTCTCAGGAGCAGATTGGCCGCATCTTGAGCGCGCTTCACATTGTCAAAAGTGGCCGGGTCGGCGTACTTGCCAGCTTCACCAAGATTCGTCCAGCGATTCTTCCGAATATGAGTGGCCATAGTTCTGCGCCACTCGTGGTCAACCCGTTCTCCTTCATGGAGCTGACCCATGAAGACGTTGCACGTTTTGTCGGTCTGTACAAGGCACTTGCAGTAACCCAACGCGATGAGTTGAACATCGCAGCGGCGCGTTTACTCGACGCCGAAAGCCGTATGTCTCCGATCGACGCATTGTTGGATGCGGTGATTGGGCTTGAGGCATTGCTAAATCCTAACGACCGATCAGAGCTCTCATTTCGAGTCGCACTTAACTACGCGTATCTGGCGCCGGCATCTGAGCGAAGACCCAGATACGAAAATGTGCGTGACGTTCAACTGTCGAGAAACCGCGTTGTGCATGGTGGTCTCAATCTCAGGTCCAAGGATGCCCAGCTTTTACATGAACATGCGGAGCTGGCGAAAGTTTGCCTAAGAGATGCTGTTGCGCGATTTCTGACAGACGAGTCGCTGACCGGATCGCGAAAACTTGATGCGGACTTCTGGCTGGACCGAGTGCTCCCGCCCATGGTGGAAGAATGACCAATCGGTGCGCTGGAGCGCTAACCCATCGTTCCACCAGACCTGCGCCAAAAGCCGCGCAGGCAGGTGAATTCAAACGTTGGACGGCAAGATTAGCGGAGGTGAGATCGTGATTGAGAAGAGAAAACTTGGAAAGAACGGCCTGAGTGTGGGCAGGCTCGGCTACGGGGCGATGGTTCTTGAGGGATATTACGGGGCGTCTGACGACGAACAAGCCGTCGGGACGATCCGTCGCGCGCTCGATGTCGGCATGAATATGATTGATACGGCCGACGCCTATGGCAGCGGCCATAACGAAACGCTAGTTGGGCGCGCCATTGCCGGCAGGCGCCAACAGGCGTTCGTGGCCACGAAGTTCGGGATCATCTTCGACCAGAGCGAGACCGGGACCGATCTGCCTACTGGCTGGGGATTCTCACTCAAGATCAACGGCAAGGCGCCATACGTGCGCAAGGCTCTCAGCGCCAGCCTCAAGCGTTTGGGTGTGGATGTCATTGATCTGTGGTATGCGCACTACGCCGACCCCGCTACGCCCATTGAAGAAACAGTTGAAGCGATGGCGGAGGGGGTCACTGCCGGCAAGGTCCGTTATCTCGGCCTGAGCAACGTGTCCGCCGAGCAGGTCAGACGCGCGCACAAGGTTCACCCGATCGCTGCCGTGCAGTTTGAGTATTCTCTATGGCGCCGTGAAGCGGAAGCGGATCTGCTGCCGACGCTCCGTGAGCTTGGCATCGCCTTGGTCGGCTGGTCGCCGTTAGGGAGCGGCTTCCTTACCGGTACGGTTACCAGCCTGAGCAAGGACGACTTTCGACAGAACAACCCTCGCTATGCCGGCGGAAACCTCGCCTTGAACAGGGACCGCTTTATGCCCTTCATGGCGGTCGCAAAGGAACTTGGCGTAACGCCTGCGCAACTTGCGCTGGCGTGGATGCTGCATCAGGGTCAGGATATCTTTCCCATTCCAGGAACCCGTCGCGCAGAGCGGGTCGAGGAGAATGCGAAGGCCGCCGATATCCGCCTGACGTCCGAGATGCTAAGGCGCATCAATGAACTGGCACAGCCTGGCCTCGCAGAAGGCGCCACGCTGGTCTAACCAGGTGCCATGTGCCGTGCAACAACCGGATGCAGCGTACGGCGCTGGCGCGTCGCCGCTGAACCGGAGCGTTGTGCGCCATCGATGAACATTTTTCGCAGTAGTAGCGCTGCATGAACGCGTACTTCGTAGCCGCAGGAGTCCTCGCCATAGCCATCGGCCTCGTTCACTCCGTTCTCGGTGAGTGGCTGGTTTTTTCGCCGCATGCGCGCGCAGGGCTATATTCCGACCGATGGCGGTCAAGTCTTGCGTGAGCCGCATGTGCGCATTCTGTGGGCCAGTTGGCACATCGTCACTGTTGTGCCTTTGACTGCCACCCTGGTCAAGGTTCATCCCTTCGAAGTCAAGCCCACCGCAGCGGAGACCGGGCTATCCAAGGACGGCAAGGCGCTGGCGCAGCAGGTGCGCACGATCGACAAGAGTCGTGTTGGCAGCCTGCGGCGCGGGATTGTCCCCGCGGGCAAGCTGCGGGCGCTTGACGACGCATTGCGACGGCACTTGGCGCTTTAGGTTCCACTTGCCGTTCCAGTTGACTTACCCTTGCAGGCTGCGTCGCCAGACAACTCGGGCGCTTCCGCTGGTGTAAACAGTTCACCGGACGGTTTATGTCCCGCCTCAGCGCCACGTGTGAGGTTCGGTCGCGCCGCGGTGTCTTGAGTTTGAGCTGCACCCGACCGGTGGCGTTGGTCTGCACCGTCTCGTCGGACAGCGCCGCCTTTTGTTCGTCCGCTCGAAACGTGCGAGTAGCCGCAGGACACTCCACTCGCAGCCCACTCAGCGAGTAGGCTCGACAGCGAAGCTGAGCTCCACCCGCGTGATGCCCTGCGCCGAGTGAGCTTGCGCCGTACCGCCGTGCATGCGGGCGACGGCAGCGACAATGGCCAGGCCAAGTCCATGGTGAGCGCTGGTGTCGACACGCGCGCTGTCGCCGCGGAAGAAGCGACCAAACAAGCGCGGCAAGTGCTCGGGGTCAATTTGCGGGCCGTGATTTTCGACGCCCAGCCAGACCAGGCTCGCAGCTGACTGTTGGATGTAGACACGGATCCGGCTGCCTGTTTGCGCGTAGCGCAGGGCATTGGTCAGCAGATTGGAAAGGGCGCGCTGGACCAGGGCCTGATCCACCGGCAAGGTGGCGTCGCCGTCGATGAAGGCGCTCAGGCCTCGATCCTCCAGTGCCAGCTCATACAGATCGACCACCTGCGCAGCCAGGTGCCCCATCGAACAAGGCTCGCCACGCCGCGCCAAGGCGCCTCGATCCGCGCGGGACAGAAAGAGCATGTCTTCGACCATGGCACTGACACGCTGCAGATCTTCCAGCGATTGCGCGAGGGTCTCGCGCAACTCCGCGGCGCTCCGTTCGCGCGACAGCGCCACCTCCGCGTGCCCCATCAGGGCCGCCAGCGGCGTGCGCAGTTCATGGGCCACATCGGCGTTGAAGGACTCCAGCTGCTCAACCGCCGTCTGCAGGCGCTGCATCAAGGCATTGAACTGCTCGACCCAAGGCAGCAGCTCCATGACGGGCGCATTCATTCGCAGCCGCGCGGTCAGATCCTGCGGCGAAATGAGCGATGTCTGCTGCGCCAGCTGATGCAAAGGATGGAGCTCCTTGCGTACCCGCCATCCTGTACTCCAGGCTACCAACATACCTCCTGCCAGCGGCACGAGCAACAAGGTGATCACCAGGCCTTCCATCAGCGTGCGGTCTTGGCTGACATCGGCTGTCAGCTCCGCCTGCAAGACGTCGGCACCCTGCGCTCGAAGGTCCATGACGAAGCGGTCATGGCGTGTACTGCCGCGCTTCGCGGGCATGCGAAACGGCTCTGTATCCGGGTCTTCATAGACAATGCGGTCTTGCGCGTCGCGCACGGTAAGGCGCGTTTGCGGGCGCCGTGGCGCCACGGCACTGAGCGTCAGCGGCACTTGTTGCAGCCCGCCCTGCTGGGCGGCCTCGCGCGCGATTGTGGTGATCACGCGCGCCTTCTGGGCCTGTTCGCTCTCCTGCTTGTGCTGCATCAGCAGGTGCGCAGCCGCGGCGATGATGGCCACCATCAACGCCAGCACCACAGCCACTTGCAGCGCGAGGCGGCGTGCCAGCCGCTGGTGGATCGCGTAGGGTTTTGGCGCCGGCGGTACTGTTGCGTCGCTCATGCGCCGCGGTCTTCCAGCACGTAGCCCATGCCGCGTTCGGTGTGCAGCAGCTTCTTGCCGAAGGGCTCGTCCAGTTTGGCGCGCAGCCGGCGAATGGCGACCTCAACCAGATTGGTCTCGCTGTCGAAGTGCATGTCCCATACTTGTTCAGCGATCGTGGTTCGGGTCAGGATCTGCCCTTGGCGTTTAAGCAAAAACAGCAGCAAAGCAAACTCTTTGGCCGTCAGGTCAAGCTTGCGGCCGGCACGTGTGGCGCGGCGTGCTGACGGGTCCAGTTCCAGGTCGTCCAGCGTCAAGCAGCCGTTGCCCCGCTGGGCGCCGTTGCCCTTCGCCGAGCGGCGGGTGACAGCGCCTATGCGCGCCAACAATTCCGAGAAGGCAAAGGGCTTGACCAGGTAGTCATCGGCTCCGCCTTCCAATCCTCGCACGCGGTCTTCGATCTTGTCGCGCGCGGTCAACATGAGGACAGGCGTGCGGGCATTGGCGCCCGTGCCGGCGCGCAAGGCCTTCAACACGCCAAAGCCGTCCACCCCCGGCAACATCACGTCCAGCAAGATGAGGTCGTAGTCGCCGCCGGTCGCGTAGCGGCGGCCCTCCATGCCATCGTGCACCACATCGACGGTGTGCCCCTGTTCGGTCAAGCCCTTGTGCAGATAGTCTGACAAGCGCTTCTCGTCTTCGACCACCAAGATTCGCATGGCGTTTTCCTAGCCTGTCGGGCGCCACGCGGCTTTGAACCGCTGAGTCTGCCGAGGACGGCCGAGCAACCCCCCGGGACGTGTCCGATCCAGGCGCAAAGGGCAACCATGGCTTGGGGCATGGCGAACATTTGCAACGACGAGCGCGCGCGTCTTGGGGTGGTCTACGGGCATGATCGTAGTACTCGCGGGCTCTCAGGCCAAACCTTGTTCGGACAAGGGAAGGTTGCGCACAGTGCGGCCGGTTGCTGACCGCAATGCTGCCACCAACGCCGGGGCCAGAGGCGGCACGCCGGGCTCGCCCACACCGCCCAACGGGGATCCAATCTCAACGATGCTTGTCTGCACGCGAGGCGACTCTGCCATGCGCAGCAGGGGGTAGTCACCGAAGTTGCTTTGCAGCGCGCGCCCTTCGCCGATCGAGACTCGGCCGCGCAACGCCGCGCCGAGCGCATCCGCGACGGAGCCATGCATTTGCTGGCGAACCTGGCCGGGGTTGATGGCGCGGCCACAGTCGATGGCCACGAAGACCTGCTCGACTCGGGGTTTGCCGTCCTGCATTCTCAATTCAACGACTTCCGCGACGGTACTGCCATAACTGTCCACCACCGCCAGCCCGCGGTGTCGCCCGGCCGGCAAGGGCTGGCCCCAGCGCGCTGATTCGGCAACGCGGTCGAGTACCGCGAGCATGCGCGTCTGGCCTTGAAGGTGGTTGCGGCGGAAGGCAAGCGCGTCTTGCCCGACGGCGGCTGCGCACTCGTTCAGAAAGCTCTCCAGGAAGAAGCCCGTGAACGAATTGGCAATGCTGCGCCATGGGCACAGCGGGATCGGCACGTCCACGACCGCGTGATCGACCTCGACATTCGGGATCTGGTAGCGCATGTCCACCAGGCCTGCCAGAGAGAACGGATCGACATTGCGCAACAAGCCATTTGCTTGCGCGTATTGGTCGGGGTTCACCCCGTAGGCCCGGCCCATCTGCGGGCCACTGACCCGCGCGCGCAGTGCCGTGATGCGGCCTTGTGCGTCGAGCGCAGCGCGCATCCGCGCCATCATGGGCTGTCGGTACTGGCCTTGCTGTATGTCGTCTGCCCGCTGCCATAAGACCTTGACCGGTCTGCCCCCCACGGCACGGCTGGCGAACATGGCCTGGATGGCGATTTCCGCGTGGGTCTTGCGGCCGAACCCGCCGCCCAGATAGGTCGTATTGATCTCGATCTGATCGGCGCGCAGACCGCCGGCGCGTTCGCAGGCCATGCGAACCGTGTCATGGCCTTGCGTGCCCAGCCAGAGCTCCAGCTTTTCAGGGGAGGAACGCGCAGTACCGACGATGGGCTCCATGCAGACGTGGGCAAGCATGGGTACTTCGTAGTCGGCTTCCACCACGCGAGCAGCCGTTGCGAAGGCGGCCGGCAAGTCGCCGCGCTGCACGCTCAGCGGCACATCGCGCGCGTCCAGACCGGCGCGCAGGCGTTCGCTGATTTGCGCGCTGTTCAACGCGTCATGCGGCGTTGACGTGAAACGGATGGCGAGCCGTTGGGCGGCCTGCTGGGCTTGCCACCAACTGCGCGCCACGACGACAGCGCCCCGAGGCACACGTACCACCGCCTCGATGCCGGGCATGTTACGGACGCTGGAGTCGTCGATCTCGGCCACGTCCGCTGCAAAAACCGGCGCCAGCCGTACGGCGCCGTAGAGCATCTGCGGCAACTCCACATCAATGGCGTAGACCGCTTGTCCACGAACCTTTGCCGGTGTATCCAGACGTGTCACCGGTTTGCCTGTCAGCGTGCGCTGATTGGCCGGACGCAATACGGGTTGCGCAGGCACGGGCAAGGCCTGCGCGGCAGCGGCCAACTCGCCAAAAGCCACGCGGCGGCCGCTTGCGGCATGCACGACATGGCCATCGATGGTGTCCAGGCTGTCGGTGGGCACTTGCAAGCGGCTCGCACCGACCTCGATCAGCATCATGCGGGCCTGCGCCGCTGCTCGACGTAGTGGATCGTGCCAGAAGCGAATACCGAACGAGCCGACCGAACGCATCTGGCCAAATGGCAAGCGGTAGGCAGGCGCGGGCTGCTTGGGCATCTCGATGGCGATGCGGGTCCAGTCGGCGCCCAGTTCCTCTGCCAGGATCTGGGCCTGACCCGTGTGTGTGCCTTGCCCCATCTCGCAGGTGGGCAGGATGAAGCTGATACCGTCGTCTGCACCGATGCGCAAGAAGGCGCTCGGCAACCTCACCGCAGGGGCGGGCGGACTTGCCGGCGCGGCCGCAGGTGTGGGGGCAGCTTGCCCCAGGACCGGCAAAGGAATCGCAATGCTCAAGGCCGTCGCGGCTTGCGCGCGCAAGAAATCGCGTCGGGTGAATGGGCTGTGAGTGGATGCGCTGTGAGTCATGCTGCTTCTCCCGTTCAGGCCAGGCTGCGCGCGGCTTGCTCAATGGCGGCGCGGATGCGGTCGTAGGTTCCGCAGCGGCAGAGATTGCCCGCCATGGCGTTTTCGATGTCTGCTGCCGTAGGGCGCGGCGTGCCGCGCAGCAAGGCCGCCGCGCTCATGATCTGGCCGCATTGGCAGTAGCCGCACTGGGGGACATCCAGGTCGATCCAGGCCTGCTGCAAGGCACGGCCGATGCGGTCTTGGCCGGCTCCTTCAATCGTCGTTACCCGGCGCCCGGCAACGGCAGACAGGGGGATCGCGCAGCTGCGCGTGGCCTGGCCATCAACATGTACCGTGCAGGCACCGCACAGGGCGGCGCCACAACCGAACTTGGTACCCGGCAATTTCATTTCATCGCGCAGCACCCACAGCAGCGGGGTGGCGGGGTCCGATTGCAGGCGGGCCTGACGGCCGTTGACAGTACATGCTGTGGTCATGCGAGGGCTCCATTGGTTGTGACATCAGCATTGTCCGAAGCCCCTGCTGGCGGTCGCCGTCGCGGAGATTACAAAGCTGTAATGTCGACTCAGTGGGGCAACGTCCTGGCGGGGGCAGCACCAGGACCAGCCAGCAACTGCCGAAAGTGCCGTGAAGCGCCTCGATGAGGGCGCGTGGACTGCCGAAATGCCATGCCTCGTCAGATGCTCGAATCTGACCAACCACGCCGGGACCGTGCCAGCGGCCCCGAGGTCGGGGTGCGCCCGTACGTCGGCCGGTTCGTGTTGACATGGCACGCTTGACGACGCATAGAGTTTGCCTCTGGCGTTCCAGGTTCAACTTGTCGTGCGCGCGCGCGTTACCGTGAGTCCGCGCCGGCCGCCGCCGACAAGCGCTGCGACGCTTCGCGCACCTGCTTGACATAACGCGCTTCGCGCGCCGCATCGAGCCGGCTGGTCGGAAGAGTCAGTGTCAGAGCGCCCAGCAAATGCCGCCCAGGGCCGAACACCGGCGCCGAAATGCCCGCAACCTCGGCGAGCCGGTCGCCGCGCGCCGACATGTGCCCTTCCGCGCGAATGCGGTCATAGAGACGCCCCTTGGCGCCGGAGAAGGCCAGCAGCACGCGCCCACCCGTGCCGCGATCGAGCGGCAGCACATCGCCTGCGCGAATATGGTCGCGAATCGGGTGGGGTGAATCCACGCGATATAGACAGACGCGCTGATCGCCCTGGCGCACGTGAAAGGCGGCGCTTTCGCCGGTGGCTTCGGTCAGGGCGTGCAAGGCCGGCAGCACCAGCGGCTCAAGCGAGAACGAACTGTCGTAGACCCCGTAAAGACGAGCAACCTCCGCGCCGAGCAGGTAGGCCCCGTCCGGCTGCCGCCGCACCAGCCCGGCGTGCTCCAGCGAGGCGAGCAGGCGCAGAACGGTGCTTTTGTAGAGCACGCAATGCGCGGCCAGTTCGGCCAGCGTTCGTCGCGGCGCTTCGCGGCTGAAGGCCGACAGGAGCGACAAGGCGCGGTCAACGGCGGCGACGCCGCCAGGGGCTGCGGACTGATCTGCGAGCGAAGGCTGGGCGGATTTGCGCGGCATGTCTGGACCGGCTGAATTGTCAGGAGTATATGAATTTGTCCGCTTTTGCGGGGTGGGGGCGAGGTGGCAGGAGGCGCGGTGCAAGCAGGCAGCTTGCAGCCGGTTTGCCGCCGCCCCGAGGCAGCATGGTGGATGGGTCATGCAGCCAGTTGCCATTGTTCGGACGCGGGTGCCTCGGTGAGTGACCTGCCCGGCCAACCATTCGTGTCGGCTGCCGTCCTGGGGCAATGGCATGACCCGCAACGGGCGCTCGTCCCGCATACTCCTGCGTCAGCCCCATCCGCCACCAGCTCTCATGTGCCTCTTTGAATCTCATCTTCTCGATCTCCTGCGGCAAACTCCTCCGGCGCAAGGCGGTTTCCAGGCTAAACCTCGAAGGCGGACAGATTGCGTGCTTCTACTCCGGACAACTCTATTGCTGGTGAGACCGCAGGCTTCCCTGTGTTGACACCTGTCCGATGATGCTGTAGCGTAGACCGATGTTCTTTTCTACAGAACGAATGATAACCGCCATTTCCCTCTCGCCGTCCTTGTCCGGTATCTCTGCGCGCGACGAACGCATCAAAGGCTCGATTCC
Source organism: Burkholderiales bacterium (assembly GCA_016790635.1). Taxonomy (GTDB): domain Bacteria; phylum Pseudomonadota; class Gammaproteobacteria; order Burkholderiales; family JAEUOS01; genus JAEUOS01. Next base: position 134,518 of record JAEUOR010000062.1, on the reverse strand, counting down.
GCCCGCATTCCTTTGCATCCACGAGGGGCCACCGCCGCGCGACGTGCCCGCCGCATGAGAGCCCTGAGGCAGCGATGAAACCCGACCCGCATCCTGGCGCGACGCCGATCGACGAGCTCGTTACCGCCAACCGCATTCTGGCCCGCGAGGGCGTGATCGATTCGTTCGGTCACGTCTCCATGCGTGATCCGGCCGACCCGCGGCGTTTCCTGTTGTCGCGCTCACGCGCGCCTCAGCAGGTGGAACCGCGCGACATCATGCGCTTCGCGCTCGACGGCAGCGTAGTGGGCGACGACGCGGCCAAGCCGTATGCCGAGCGCTTCATCCATGCCGCGATCTACGAGCGCCGACCCGAGGTGCTGTCGGTGGTGCACACGCATAGCCCAAGCGTCGTGCCGTTCACGGTCGTGAGCCGCCGCATGCGGCCGATCATGCACATGTGCGCGCCGATCGGTAGCGACATACCGTGCTGGGATATCCGCCACCGCTTCGGCGACACCAACCTGCTCGTCACGCGGCTGGAGATCGGGCACGACCTGGCCGATGCGCTGGGCGAACGCAACGTCGCGCTGATGCGCGGGCACGGTTGCGTGGTGACGGGCCGCAGCCTGCGCGAGGCGGTCTTCACGGCCGTCTACATGGAGGTCAACGCGGCCATGCTGACGCAGGCGCTTGCGCTTGCGGAAGGGCCCGAAGACATCGTGTACTTGAGCGAGGGCGAGATCGAGGCGATCTCCAAGGGCCGTTCGTCGTTCGGCATCGATCGCGCGTGGGAGAACTGGTGCCTGCGCGCGAACCGGCCGTTCTTCGCGCAGGTCTGACGCGCACGAAGAATTCGGCGACGCGCCGGTTCGCTTCCTCGGGTGTCTCGGAACAGGCCGTGCAGAAGGTGGGCCGGGGCGGCCCCAAGGTGCAACGCGCGATCGCGGCGGCGCTCACCCGCTAGCCGATCGACGCCTCGTACAGGCGCAGGCCGTCGGCCACCGTGGCCGGCCGCAGATTCTGCGACAGGATCAACGTCTGCGGCGTGATCGGGCCTTGTACCGTGCGGCCGCGCGCTATCGCCGTGACCGCACGTTCGGCCATCACCGGCAATGCTGCGCGGTCCACCTGCTCGGCCGGAATGCGCAAGGGCACGCCGAGGTCGTCGTACAGCCGCTCCAGCAGCGCCGCCGCCGCTGCCACCGCATCGAGCGCGCTGCCAGCCTCGCGCACGCCGAGCGCCTGCGCCATTGCGCGCGCGCGCTCGGGCGCGGCCGGCGCGTTGAACGCGAACACGTGCGGCAGCAGTCCGGCCACGGCGACCGCATGCGGCAGCTCGAACGCCGCCTCGAGCGGGCTCGCCAGCGAGTGGCACAGCCCGAGGCCTGCGTTGGTGCAGGCCATGTTGGCCATCGTCGAGGCGACCAGGTTCTCGAACTGCGCTGCCGGATCGCGCTCGAGGATCGAGCCGCGCAGCGATGCCGCCAGCCGGCGCGCCGCCTCCAGCGCCAGCGCATCCGTCGGCGGCGACGCGGCATCTGTGAAGTACGCCTCCACCGCATGCGTCAGCGCATCCACCGCCGCGAGCGCGGCCACGCGCTGGGGCAGCGTCTGCAAGGTCACTGGGTCGAGCAGCGCGATGCGCGGGAAGTTCTGCGGCCCGCCAACCGACATCTTCCTGTGCTCGATGTCGTTCTTCAGCACCGTCCACTGCGACACTTCCGAGCCAGAGCCCGCCGTCGTCGGCACCATGATCATCGGCAACGGGTCGCGCTCGAAGCGCGTGCGCCCGCGCAGGGCGAGCAACGCCCCGCCGTTGGTGGCCGCCAGCGCGGCGCCCTTGGCCAGGCACATCACCGACCCGCCGCCGATCGCCACCACGCTGTCGATTCCGGCCTCGATCGCGCGTTGTGCCTCGGCGTCGATCTGCGTCAGGCGCGCATCGATGCCGCAGGTGTCGGACACCAGCACCGGCAGCCTGGCGGCTGCCAGGTCAGCCAGCGCGCGCTGCACAAAGGGCGTGCGGCCGATCACCGGGTCGGTGAACAGCATCGGCCGCCGGCCGCCCAGCTCGGCCAACAGCGCCGGCAGCGTTTGCAGCACGCCGACGCCGGCGATCACGCGCGTGGGCATCAGGAAGTTGAAGCGCATCGGTTTCCTCCTTTCGGGAGTCAGGATGAAATTCTGTTTGACAGAATACTGTATCATCAAACAGAATACTCCTCACCCGCGAGACCACGCCCGCTGAAGCTGAAGGCGCCGCATGAAGATTGCTTGTTTTGACGAAGGGCGCATCGGTCTGGTCGATGGCGACGAGATCGTCGACGTGACTACGCTGTGCGAGCATGACCCTGGCGCTTGGCCGCCCGTGGGCCCGACGCGGCTGATCGCCGAGTTCGGTCGCTATCGCCCGCGCCTGTCGCAGGCGCTGGAGCGCAGCCCGCGCCGTCCGCTTGCCGGCGTGACGCTGCGCACGCCCGTGCCGTGGCCGAACAAGGTGATCGCCTACCCGGTCAACTACCACGCGCACGGCCGTGAGATGCAGGCCGGCTACCGCGCGACGCTGCAAGGCTTCTTCCTCAAACCCAATTCCTCGCTTTCCGGCGCCGGCGAGCCCATCGTGCTGCCCGACTTGCCGGGCCGCGAGGTGCACCACGAGTGCGAGCTGGCCGTCGTGATCGGCCGCCAGGTACGCAACATCGCGCGCGACGAGTGGCGCGATGCGGTGTTCGGCTACGCCTGCCTGCTCGACATGGTGGTGCGCGGCAAGGAGGAGCGCGTGTTCCGCAAGGCCTACGACAGCTTCTGCCCGGTGGGCCCGTGGATCACCACCGCCGACGAGGTGGGCGACCCCTCGGCGCTGCAGGCCCGGCTCTGGGTCAACGACGAGCTGCGCCAGGACGCCAATACGCGAGACCTGGTGCTCGACATCCCCGGCATGGTCGAGATGGCCGCCTCGGTGATGACGCTCTACCCGGGCGACATCATCGCCACCGGAACGCCCGAGGGCGTGGGCCCGGTGCAGGCGGGCGACCGCGTGCGCATCCGCATCGAACGCGTGGGCGAAATGACCGTGCACGTGGTGCAGGGCCGCGGCGGGCGCAACGCGCCCTTGGAGCAGCCGTACGATCTGAAGATCGTCAAACAATGAGGACGATGCCATGAGCGCCGCCATCACCGGCCCCACAACCGGTCCAATCACCGCGCCTGTCACCGGCTCCACCACCGGCCCCATCACCGACCTCGACGGCCTGTACCGCGCCTTCGACGCGTTGGGCATGGAAGGTGGCTGGCACCGCCGCCGCCCGGCGCTGTGGGCCGAGCCGGCGCAGAACTTCATGCCGGCGCGCTGGCGCTACCGCGAGGTCAAGCCCATCCTCGAGGCGGCAGGGGCACTGGTGAGCACCGAATTCGCAGAGCGCCGCAACCTGACGATGACCAATCCGGCGCCCGGCAACATCTATCCGACGCTGCGCACGCTGGTGGCGGCGTACCAGCTCGTGAAGGCCGGCGAGACCGCGCGCTCGCACCGGCACACGCCGAACGCGCTGCGCCTGATCCTCGACGGCACCGGCGCCACCACCACGGTGGACGGCCAGCGCGTGCCGATGCGGCCAGGCGACGTGCTGCTCACACCCGGGGGCGCCTGGCACTCGCATGCCAACGAGGGCGCGGGCGATTGCCTCTGGCTCGACTTCCTCGACGTGCCGCTGGTGCACCTCCTCGAGCCGATGTTCTTCGAGCCGCATCCCGAAAAATTCGAGCCCGCGTCGATCGACGCAGCCGACAGCCCGCTCGCGTTCCGCCGCGAAGACACCGAGGCACGGTTGGCCGCCGCCGCGCCCGACGCGACACGCATGTCCGAGCGCCAGGTCGAGCTCACGCACGTGCCGGGCACGCCGGCGTTGCGCACCATCGCGCTGCATATGCAACGGCTCGCACCGGGCGTGCGCACCGCCACCCACCGCAGCACCGCCAACAGCCTGTTCGCGGTCCTGTCCGGCAGCGGCACGACGATGGTCGACGGCAGCGCGCTCGACTGGCAGCGCGGCGACGTGATCGCCGTTCCCGCCTGGCGCCCGTACCACCATGACCTGCACCGTATCGACGAACCGGCCACCGTGCTCCGCGTGAGCGACGAGCCGGTCCTGCGTGCGCTCGGCTTCCTGCGCGAGCGCTTCGAATAACCTGACGGAGACCCCCGAAATGAACCACCGCACGCCCTTCCGCACCACCCTCAGCCGGCGCCAAGCCCTGGGCCTGGCCGCCGCCGGTGGCGCTGCGCTGCTGCTGCCGCAGGCAACGCACGCCACCACGCGCCTGCGCTTCGTGACGCCGTTCAACTTCTCGTTGTCCTATTCACCCGTGTTCTACGCGGTCACGCAGGGCTACTTCGCCAAGGAGGGCCTCGACGTCGAGGTGATCAACGGCAAGGGCGCATCGCTCGCCGCGCAGCTTGTGATCGCCTCGCAGGCCGACGTGGGACACACCGGCAGCAGCAACTACATCATCGCCAAGGTCAACTCGGCGGCACCGCTGATCGCGATCGCCACTTTCTCGCAGGTGTCGCCGTTCTACCTGATCTCGTCGCCCGCGGCGCCGATCAAGGCGGCGGCGGACATGAAGGGCAAGACCATCGGTGTCGCTTCGCTCGGCGGCTCGCAGTTCGGCACGCTGAACAACGTGCTGCGCTTGGGCGGCGTCGACCCCGACAGCGTCAACAAGGTCACGACCAACGACGGCCCCGCCAGCTACGGCCTGATCCAGGCCAAACGCATCGACGGCTACGTCGGCCCGATCCACACCCTCGTGCATTTGCCCGATGCCGTGAAGATGCCGCTCGACGACGGCCTGCCGAGCCAGGTGTACGTGGTACGCGAGCGGGACCTGCCGAAGAACGAAGACATGTACGTCAAGTTTCTCGGCGCCGTGCACCGCGCGGCGTCCGAACTGCTCGACGCGAAGGACGTGAAGCCGATGATCGCTTCGATCAGCAGCAAGTTCCAGCTGGTGGACGTCGCGCAGCCCGACATCGCCGTGGAGGCTTTGCGCCTTTACTTGGCGGGCTTGGTCGCCAAGGGCCGCCAGAACCTGCTGCGAAACGTGCCGGCGTCATGGGACTATGCGGCGCGGATGATGGCGGAAACGCGTGTCATCGACAAGAAGGTCGACGCCGGCACGCTCTACACCAACAGGCTGCGCGACAGGATCAACGCTTGAGCGCCGTGCTCCAACCCATCAAATCCGCTGCCGCCGCCACCTGGGCGCTCTCGGTGCGCGGTGTGGCCAAACGCTACGCCAGCGCGGGCGGCAGCGTTGAGGCGATCCAGGACATCTCGTTCGACGTGGCCGGTTCCGAGTTCGTCTCGGTGCTCGGGCCCTCGGGCTGCGGCAAGACCAGCATGCTGCGCATCGTCGGCGCGCTGCAGTCGGCCAGCGCCGGCGAGGTCGAGATTGGCGGCGTGCCGCTCGGCCGCAGCGAGCAGGACACCGGCCGTGCGGTGCAGGACCTGGCATTCGCGTTCCAAGAGCCGCGCCTGTTTCCCTGGTTCACAATCGAGGACAACATCGCGCTGCCCTTGCGCGTGCGCGGCGTGCCGCGCGACGAGCGACTGGCGCGCGCGCGCGAGCTGTGCGCGCTGGTCGGCCTGAGTGGCTTTGAGCAATCCTGGCCGCGTCAGCTCTCCGGCGGCATGCGGCAGCGCGCGTCGCTGGCGCGCGCCCTGGTGATCAAGCCGCGCATCCTGCTGCTCGACGAACCCTTCGGCGCGCTCGACGCGATGACGCGCGACCAGATGAACCTCGAGCTGCAGCGAATCTGCGCGGCCACAGGCGCCACCGTGCTCTTGATCACACACTCGATCGCCGAGGCGGTGATGCTGAGCGACCGCGTCGTCGTGCTGTCGCCGCGCCCGAGCCGCGTGCAGGCCATCCACACCATCGACCTGCCGCGCCCGCGCGCAATCGACATGCAAGCCGGCGCCGAGTTCCAGCGCCACGTGCGCGCGATCCGGCAGGACATCGCGGGGTATCCGGCATGAGCGGCCCGATGAAGCCTTCCACCGAACGCGCCTTGCGCATCGTGCTGCCGATCAGCAGTGTGGTTTTGCTGCTCGCGATCTGGTCGGTCTACGTGCGCACTGCCGAAGTCTCCGCGCTGGTGCTGCCGCCGCCCGAAGCCATCGTGCGCGCCTTCATCAAGCTGCTCGGCGACCCCAAGGTCTGGCACCACGCGTGGGTGACGGTGATCGAGACGATGACGGGTTTCGTGCTCGCCGTGGTGTCGGGCGTGCTGCTGGGCACGCTGATGGCCAAGGTACGCGTCATCGAATGGGCACTCAACCCGATGGTGATCGCGCTGCAGGTCGTGCCCAAGATCGCGCTGGCGCCGCTGTTCATCCTGTGGTTCGGCTTCGGGCTCGAATCGAAGATCGTGATCTCGCTGGTGATCGCCTTCTTCCCGGTGTTTGCCAACACGCACATCGCGATGAAGTCCGTCGACCCCGGCGACCGCGAGGTGTTCGAAAGCATGCGCGCGAGCCCGCTGAAGACCTTCCTGCTGCTCGAGATGCCCTCCGCTCTGCCGGTCGTGCTTACCGGCATGGAGGTGGCCATCGTGCTGGCGATCATCGGCGCGGTGGTGGGCGAGTTCATCGGCGGCAACGAGGGGCTGGGCTACCTCACCGTGGTCAAGCTGCAGCAACTCGACGTGGCGCAGCTCTTCGGCGTGGTGCTGCTGCTGACGCTGATCGGCCTGGCGATGTACATGATGGTGGTGGGACTGCGCCGCCTGCTCGTGCCCTGGCACCACGCCACCGGGGCGCCGCTGTGAACCGATCCCGGCGTATCGGCCGCTTCGAGGTCGCCGCCGTGTCCGACGGCGTGATCGAGGCCTCGATCGACATCGCGCTCGGGAGCGATCACCCGCAGGCGCGCCGCGCCGCGTGCATCGACGAGCGCGGCGCGATCGAGATGCCGGTCAACGTGTTCCTTGTAGAGTTTGACGGCCAGCGCGCACTGATCGATACCGGTGCGTCCGACACGCTGGGCCCGCGCACCGGGCAGCTTCCCGCCAACCTGCGCGCGCTCGGTGTGATGCCCGGGCAGATCGACTTGGTGTTCCTCACGCACTGGGACCCCGACCATTCCAACGGCCTGGTCGATGCGCACGGCGAGGCGCTGTACCCGAACGCGCAGGTCTTCGTGCGCGACGAGGACGCCGCCTTCTGGCTCGACCGCCCCGTCGACGACGCAGTCCCCGCGCGCCTGCAGCGCCGCATGCGCTGGGCGCAGCGCGCCAGCGCTCCCTATCGCGACCGCGGGCGCCTGCACCGCGTGCGCGAGGGCGAGGTGCTGCCGGGCGTGCGGTCGCTGCTGTCAAATGGGCACACGCCCGGGCATGCGGCCTGGGTGTTCGGCTCGGGTGCGGAGGGCTTCGTCGCCTGGGGAGACACGGTGCATCTGCCGCGGCTGCAGATCCCGCATCCGGAGGTGGGCGTGGTGTTCGACGTCGACCCCGCCGCCGCCGCGCAGGCGCGCCTCCGCATGTTCGAGGACGTGCTGCGCGAAGGCTGGCTCGTCGCCGGCGTGCACCTGGATGCGCCCGGCTTCCATCGCTTGGGGCGCGACGGCGCGGGCTACCGCGTCGAGCCCGCATGACAAGAGGAGATCGACCGGTGGGACCGACAGCGGGACGTCTGAACGGGAAAGTGGCGCTCGTCACCGGCGGCGCTTGCGGCATCGGCCGCCACTACAGCGAGGCCCTCGCGCGCGAGGGCGCCAAGCTGGTGGTGGCCGACATCGCGCAGGCCGAAGCCGCCGCGCAGGCGCTGTGCGAGGCGCATGGCCCCGGGGCCGCCTTGGGGCTGACAACCGACGTGAGCGACGAGGCCGCGGTGCGTGGCGTGGTACAGCAGGCGCTGACACACCACGGCCGCATCGACGTGCTGGTGAACAACGCAGCGGTGCTGGCGTCGTTGCCGATGACGCCGGCCACCGAATGGAGCACGGACACCTGGGACCGCGTGATGGCGGTCAACGTGCGCGGTCCCTTCCTGCTGGTCAAGCACGTGGCGCCGCACATGATCGAGCGCAAGAGCGGCAAGATCATCAACGTCGGCTCGACCAGCACCGCGCGCGGCGGCACCGGCATGCTGCCCTACATCACCTCCAAGGGCGCGATCACGGCGTTCACGCGCGCGCTGTCACGCGAGCTGGGCGCATGGAACATCTGTGTCAACACGCTCTCGCCCGGCTTCATCCTGAGCGACACGCTGCTGAAGAACGAGCAGCACGTATCCGCGGTGCGCGAGCGCGCGGTGGCCAACCGTGCGCTGCAGCGTGATGCCTTCCCGCCCGACCTGATCGGCGCCCTCGTCTTCCTTGCGTCGAGCGACAGCGACTTCGTCACCGGCCAGACGCTGGTGGTCGACGGCGGCTCGGTCAACACCTGAAAGCAGTGCAACCATGAGCCAGAACTTCACCGCGGGCCGCGAGCCCGTTGACGGCCGCATGCTGATCGACGGCCGCATGGTCGAGAGCGTCGACGTCCAATGGCTGGATTCGATCAACCCGGCCGACGAGACCCTGCTCGGCCGCGTGCCGGCGGGCACGCGCCGCGACATGGACCTGGCCGTGGCTGCGGCCGCGAAGGCCCAGCCGGCGTGGGCCGCGCTGCCGATGGCGCGGCGCGCCGAGATCGTCAACGCGCTGGCCGATGCGATCGCGCCGCGCGCCGAGGAGTTCGCGCACCTGGAGGCGCTGGACACCGGCAACACCCTCGCGCCGATGCGTGGCGACGTGAAGAACGCGATCGAGCGCATCCGCTTCGCCGCCGGCCTGGTCTTCGAGATGAAGGGCGAGACCGTGCCCTCCACGCCGGGCGGGCTGCACATGACGATCCGCGTGCCCTTCGGCGTGGTCGGGCGCATCGTGCCCTTCAACCATCCGATGATGTTCGCCGCCTCGCGCATCGCCGCAGCCATCGTCACCGGCAACACCACCGTCATCAAGCCGGCAGAGCAGAGCCCGCTGTCGGCGTCGCTGCTGGGCGAGATCTGCGCGCAGGTGCTGCCGCCGGGTGTCGCCAACATCGTGACCGGCGGCCGCGACACCGGCGAGGCGCTGGTGCGGCATCCGCTGGTCAAGCGCATCGCCTTCATCGGCTCACCGATGTCCGGCATGGCGATCCAGCGCGCCGCGGCCGAGACCGCGGTGAAGAACGTCACGCTGGAGCTGGGCGGCAAGAACCCCTTGATCGCCTTCCCGGATGCCGACCCCGACAAGGTGGCCGCCGCCGCGGTGAACGGCATGAACTTCGGCTGGCAGGGCCAGTCCTGCGGCTCGACCAGCCGCATCCTGCTGCACGAGGACATGCACGACACGGTGGTCGAGAAGATCGTCGAGCGCGTGCGCAAGATCAAGGTCGGCCATCCGCTCGATCCCCAGGCGCAGATGGGTCCGATCAACTCGAAGGCGCAGTACCAGAAGGTGCTGTCGTACATCGACGTCGGCCGCACCGAAGGCGGCAAGCTGCTGGCCGGCGGCGGCGTGCCCAAGGGCGATCTCTTCAAGAAGGGCTACTGGGTCGAGCCCACGGTGTTCGGCGAGATGAACCGCTCGATGCGCCTGGCGCGCGAGGAGGTCTTCGGCCCGGTGATGTCGGTGTTCCGCTTCCGCACCGAGGACGAGGCGATCGCCATCGCCAACGACGTGGACCTGGGCCTCACCGCCGCGATCTGGACCAACGACCTACAGCGTGCGCTGCGCCTGGCGCGCCGCGTGGAAGCGGGCTATGTGTGGATCAACGGCGTCAGCGCGCATTTCCGCGGCGTGCCCTTCGGCGGCTTCAAGAACAGCGGCATCGGCCGCGAGGAGGGCATCGGCGAGCTGCTGAGCTACACCGAGGAGAAGGCGATCAACATCGTGGCCGGCGCGGGCGAGTGAGGCGGCATCCGTGATGCACGTACTCGACAAGCTGTTTCGCCCGGCATCGGTGGCGATCATCGGTGCCTCCAGCGATCCAGAGAAGCTGGGCGGTCGGCCGCTCGCGATGAGCCTGCAGGCAGGCTTTCCGGGCCGTATCTACCCGATCAACTCGCGCGTGCCGGTGGTGCAGGGCGTGCAGGCCTATGCGTCGCTCGTCGACGTGGGCGAACGAGTCGACTGCGCCATCCTCGCGGTGCCCGCGACGTCGATCGCGCAGGAGCTGGAGGCCGCCGCGCGCGCAGGTGCCGACGTGGCGGTGATCTTCGCCTCCAGCTTCGCCGAGACCGGCGCCGCCGGGCGGCAGCAGCAGCAGCGCCTGGCCGATATCGGGCGCGAGCACGGCATTCGCATCCTCGGGCCCAATTGCATGGGCGCCTTCGACGTGCGCTCGCGCTTCTACGCGAGCTTCCTGCAGGCCTTCGACCACTACGACGGCAAGGGCTGGCCCGAGCCCGGCGCGGTGGCCATCGTGAGCCAAAGCGGCGCGATCGGCGCGCACCTGTTCGTGATGCTGCGCGACCGCGGCATCGGCCTGAGCCGCTTCGTGACCACGGGCAACCAGTGCGACATCGACGTGGCCGAGTGCATCGCCTACCTCGCCGAAGACGAAGACACGCGCGTGATCGTGGTCTACCTTGAAGGCGCCCGCCAGCGCGAGCCGTTGGAGCAGGCGCTGCTGCTGGCGCGTGCCCGTGGCAAGCCGGTGGTGATGCTCAAGGTGGGTAGCAGCGCCACCGGGGCCGGCGCAATCGCCTCGCACACCGCATCGCTTGCCGGCAGCGACGCGGCCTATGAGGCGCTGCTGTCGCAATGCGGCGCGTACCGCGCGGCGTCGCTGGCCGATCTGGTGGACGTGGCCGCGGCCTGCCACGTCGGGCGTTATCCCGCGGACCATCGTGTCGGTGTGATTTCGCTCTCGGGCGGCGGCGGCGTGGTGCTGGCCGACGCCTGCGAACGCGCCGGGTTCGTGCTGCCGCCCTTGCCCGAGAGCGCGCAGCAGCGCATGCGCGAGGTGGTGCCGTTCTGCGCGCCGCGCAACCCGGTGGATCCGGGCGCGCCGGCGATGACCGACCCCGCGGTGACGCTGAAGTTCCTGCAGATCGCCTTCGAGTCCGGCGCGCCTTCCGGCGCCGCGGCGCCCTCGACATGGCTGGTCTTCCTCACCCACCTCGGCCATGTGCCGCGCATGCTCGAGCCGCTGCGAGAAGGGCTGATCGCGCTGCGCCGGCGCGACCCCACGCGCATCGTCGCGCTGATCCTGCTGGGCCCCGAGTCCGTGGGCGCGCAGCTTCGGCGCGACGGCTTCCTCGTCTTCGGCGATCCACTCGATGCCGTGCGCACGCTCGCGGCGTTATGCAGGATCGGCGCCATGCTGGGCACACCGGCGCCCGAGCGGCCCCGGCTTGCGCTGCTGCGGCTGCCCGGGCTGGAAAAGCCCTCCGCGGAGCTACGGGCAGGGCCCTCGGAACTGCAGGCCCGCACGCTGCTGCGCCAGGCGGGGCTGCCGGTGGCGCCCGAGCGCCTGGTGCTGTCCGCCGCGCAGGCCGCCGATGCCGCGCACGGCTTCGGCGGCCGAGTCGCGCTCAAGCTCGTGGCGCCGCAGCTCGCGCACAAAAGCGACATCGGCGGCGTGATGCTCGGCGTCGAGCCCGACGCGGCGGCCGCCGCCCACAACGAGTTGCTGCGCCGCTGGCAGGCCAGTGGCACGCCCGGCGCGCCGGAGGGCGTGCTGGTCTCGCCGATGATCGAGCACGGCATCGAAACCATCCTCGGCGTGCAGGTCGATCCGGTGCTGGGGCCGCTTCTGATGTTCGGCTTGGGCGGCATCGATGCCGAGCTGCGGCCCGACGTGGTGTTCCGCCTCGCGCCCGTCGAGCGGCGCGAAGCGCTGGCGATGATCCGCGAGCTGCGCTCCTACCCGCTGCTCGACGGCGCGCGCGGCCGGCCGCGCGCGGACCTCGACACGCTCGCCGATGCGTTGGTGCGCCTGTCCGAGCTGGCGGCGGCGCATGCCGACCGCATCGCGGCAATCGACGTCAATCCGTTCATCGCCTTGCCGCAAGGCGGCTGTGCCGTCGATGCGTGGATGGTGCTGCAGCCTGAAGAGCCTGTGACGCCCCTCGCCAAAGAAACCCCATGAGCTACCAATCCGTTTTCCGGCCCGACCTCTTCGCCGGCCGCAGCATCATCGTTACCGGCGGCGGCAGCGGCATCGGCCGCTGCACCGCGCACGAGCTGGCGAGCCTGGGCGCGACGGTCAGCATCGTCGGCCGCACCCGGGACAAGCTCGACCGCGTGGTGCAAGAGATCGAAGCCGCCGGCGGCCGGGCGCAGGCCGTCGTGTGCGACATCCGCGAGGAAGAGCAGGTCAAGGCCGCGGTGGCCGGCGTGCTCGAGCGCAGCGGCCGCATCGATGCGCTGGTCAACAACGCCGGCGGCCAGTTCCCCGCCTCGCTCTCGCAGATGAGCCTCAATGCGTGGAATGCCGTGGTGCGCAACAACCTCACCGGCGGCTTCCTGTTCTCGCGCGAGTGTTTCAACCAGGCGATGCAGGCCAATGGTGGCGCCATCGTCAACATCGTGGCCGACTTCTGGCGCGGCATGCCGGGCTTGGGCCACTCGGGCGCGGCGCGCGCAGGCACCGTGAACCTGACGCTTACCGCTGCCGTCGAGTGGGCCCCGTTTGGCGTGCGCGTGAACGCGGTCGCACCCGGCTACGTGGCCTCCTCCGGCCTGGACACCTACGCACCCAGCATGCAGCGCTTCCTGCAGAAGGTGCACCGCGCGGTGCCGCTGCAGCGCCAGGCCACCGAATCGGAGGTCTCCGCAGCGATCTGCTTCCTGCTCTCGCCCGGCGCAGCCTTCATCACCGGCACGACGATCCAGGTCGACGGGGGCGCCCCGCTGGTGCGCACGATGTCGCCCTGGTCCTCGCTGATGACGCCGGGCCAGCCCGCGCCCGAACTGCCTTGGCCGCTGCCTGAGCACGACCGCTCGCAACCCTTCAACGGCTTCGACCTGGCGCAGCTACCGCGCGTGCTGGGCGGCGGGGAACCCAACTGACGCCAGCATGAAACTGCTATGTGAATTCTTGCTCGGCTTCGCGTTCGAGCTGTCGTTCTTCCCGCGCTGAGGGCCGGCGCCGCGCCGCAGCCACCCCGCTTCCTCCTGCGTCAGCCCAGTCCGGCAACAGCTCTGATACGCCTCATCGAATCCCATGTTCCGGGTCTCCTGTAGCAAGCTCCTCTCACTCAAGACGGCATCCATGCAAAACCTTAAAGCCCGACAGGTTGCATGCTGTTACTCCGGACAACTCTTTTCCACTGGCAGTCCGGTCTGGCTGAATTTGACAATGCGACAAGCAGATGACATTACTGGTTGAACATCGTTCTATCGCCGGAAGCGTTGCTTTCGTGAACACGGTCCTCGTCAGTGGAGTCGGGCCGCGATGCGTCGGGGGCATCCGGCCGACGGCCTGGAGAGCCGGGCTCACCAAGGGCTTGTGTCATTCGACCGGGCGAGAACCGTATGCATCGCCGGTCGGCGAGGCCGCGGCATGAACGGCGAGACTCCCGACACAACTGGCCGGGCCGCACCCATGCCGCCCGACCTTCCGCTGGCGGGCATTCGCGTCCTGGAATTCACCCACATGGTGATGGGCCCGACCTGCGGCATGATCCTGGCCGACATGGGCGCGGAGGTGATCAAGGTCGAACCGCTCAAAGGCGACAACACGCGCCGTCTCCTGGGTTCCGGCTCCGGCTTCTTTCCGACCTTCAACCGCAACAAGAAAAGCCTCGCGGTCGATACCGGGACCCCGCGTGGCCGCGAGATCATCCTCAGGTTGGCGGCTCGGACGGACGTTTTCAGCGAGAACTTCAAGAGCGGGGTGATGGCCAGGCTGGGCTTCGACTATCCGTCGCTTTCGAAACTCAATCCGCGTCTGGTCTATGTCTCGCACAAGGGCTTCCTGCCCGGGCCTTACGAGCATCGCACTGCGCTCGATGAAGTGGTGCAGATGATGGGTGGGCTGGCCTATATGACCGGGCCCGAGGGGCGGCCCTTGCGCGCCGGCACCAGCGTTAACGACATCATGGGCGGCATGTTCGGCGCCATCGGGGTCATGGGCGCGCTCGCGCAGCGTGAAAAGACCGGGCGCGGCCAGGAGGTGCAATCGGCGCTGTTCGAGAACAACATCTTCCTGGTGGCGCAGCACATGATGCAGTTTGCGGTCACCGGCAAGCCTGCCGCGCCGATGCCCAGCCGCATTTCGGCCTGGGCGGTCTACGACGTGTTCGAAGTCAAGGACGGCGAGCAGATCTTCCTGGCCGTGGTGTCGGATACGCAATGGGAGATCTTCTGCCGCGCCTTCGGCTTTGCCGACCTCAAGGCCGACCCGCGCCTGGCGACCAACAACGACCGTGTTCGCGCGCGGGAGTGGCTGATTCCGGAACTGCGCAAGCGCATGGCGCTGCACAGCGCCGATAGCTTGAGCCGCACGTTTGAAGAAAACGGGCTGCCCCATGCGCCGATCACCAAGCCGCAGGACCTGTTTGATGATCCGCACTTGAACGCCACCGGCGGTTTGACCGACATCACGCTCACCGATGGGCGCACCACCAAGACCCCGCTCTTGCCGCTGGCCATGGATGGCCGGCGCCTGGGCCTGCGCATGGACCCGCCCCGGCTCGGCGAGCACACTGAAGAATTGCTGCGCGCTGCCGGCTATGACGACGCGCAGATCGCGTCACTCGTCGCCGACGGTGTCGTGGGTACGACGCCACAGGCAGGCGGCGCGGCGGGCGCTTGACGCCGGCCGGCAGGCAGTGCGGAGCGAACTTGCCGCCGCCGCGAGGCGGTCAATCCAGAAAGAACGGCGTCTCGTCCGTACCCTGGAGGACGATGTCGATTTGCCAGCCTTGCACGCCCTGCGGGGTACGCGCATGGGTGGCGGGCCTGAGCAGCAGGCGCGCCTGCGCGGCGGCATCTTCCACGGCGCGAAAGACCGGGTCGCCGTCATTGGCGGATTCGCCCGCGAAGTAAAGCGTCGTCACCAGCCGGCGCATGAGGCCGGACCCCGTGATCGACAGGTTGATGTGCGGCGCGCGACGCGCCTTTGCGATGGGGTCGTCGAAGCCGCCCGGCTTGACGGTGATGAAATCGAAGAAGCCGTCGTCCTCGCTGGCGCGCCGGCCCCAGCCCATGAAGTGGGGGTCGGCCTCGGCGGCGCGCGGGTCGTTGGGATGGGCAAAGCGGCCATGCGCGTCGGCCTGCCATAGCTCCAGGATGGAGTTCCAGCGCGGCACGCGGCGGGCTTCGTAGAGATGGCCGAAGATGTGGATGGGCTCACCCGCCGCGGCAGGGGCGTCAGGCGAGACGCGCGTCAAGTCGTTGTCGCCTGGGCGAAAGAAATGCGGCGGAAAGAACGGGCCGACCGTGCCGCTGGCGGTGGGGATCAGGTGCGCCATGGCGGGCCTACATGCCGAACGGCGTCTGGCGCCGGCCGCGCAGGACGATGTCGTGCGCGTACACGACCACGTTGGGATCGATCGCTTCGCTCATCGGCAGCTGGCGAGAAATCATGCGTTCACGGCCCTTCGGGTCCGGCACCGACTGCAGGATCAGGTCGATGTCGTTGAACGGCTCGCCGGGAAAAAACATCTGCGTGACCAGCCGGCTCATGAAACCGTCGCCGAAGAGCGACATGTGGATGTGCGGCGGGCGCCACCAGCGGGTCGGGTGGTTGGGGTAGGGGTAGGCGGCCGGCTTGATGGTGCGGAACATGTAGCGGCCGTCGGCATCGGTGGCAACGCGGCCCGAGCCGATGAAATTCTCGTCGATCGGGTTGGGACTCTTGGCATCCATGGGGTGGATGTAGCGGCCGTTGGCGTTGCAGTGCCACAGTTCGATGACGCTGGCGGCGACGGGGCGGCCGTCCTCGTCGGTGACCCGGCCGGTCACGTGGATGAGCTGGCCGGCGGCGCGCGGCCGGTCCGGGTAGGGGTGGGCGAGGTCGTTGTTGCCCGGCTTCAGCTTGGCGGCCAGGCGCGTCGGCCCGGTGATCTCGGTCAAGGTCATCGGCCGCCGGACCAGCGGCCGGTCGGGCGTGCGCACCCAGGTCTCGGCATAGTGCTCGATGCGCGCCGTCGGCTGGGTGCGGTCGTCGTACGGAGCGAAGGTGTTGGGCAGGTCGGATGCGACGGCAGGGTCGGGCATGGCGGACTCGTGGTCTGAGGCAGACTGCAATTTACAATGCAACTCACCCAGGCCCGGTGTGAGGCCGGCGGCAGCAGCCAACGCACCCCAAGGAGATCCCATGAGTGCCCAATTGAAGGAAGTCATGAGCGCGGCGTCGACCCTGCGCGGCCGCGTGCCCGAAGCGGAATGGAACGCGCGCGTCGACCTCGCCGCCTGCTACCGGCTGTGCGCGCATTTCCGCATGACCGACCTGATCTACACCCACATCTCGGCGCGCGTGCCGGGGCCGGAGCATCACTTTCTCATCAATCCCTACGGCCTGATGTTCGACGAGATCACCGCGTCGTCCCTGGTCAAGGTGGACATCGAGGGCAACATCCTGTCCGACCCTGCCGATCTGGGCTTCAACCCGGCCGGCTTCGTCATCCATAGTGCCATCCACAAGGCGCGCGAGAACGCGCGCTGCGTGATCCACACACACAGCGGCGCCGGCGTGGCGGTCTCGGCACAGAAGTCCGGGCTCATGATGATCAGCCAGCACGCCATGCGCTTTCACAACCGGGTCGCGTACCACGACTACGAAGGTGTCGCGCTGGACATGGACGAGCAGGCGCGCCTGCAGGCGCACCTGGGTGACAAGTGGGTCATGATCCTGCGCAACCACGGGCTCCTGGCTTGCGGTGCCGACGTGGCCGATGCGTTCGACAACCTTTACTACCTGGAGCGCGCCTGCCAGGCGCAGATCGGCGCGCTGGCGGGCGGTGCGGAGGTGATCGTCGCGCCGGATGCGGTGGCCGAGAAGGTCGCTCGCCAGTTCGAGCGCCCCGAGCGCGCTTCCAAGTCCAAGCACTGGGTGGCCTGCCTGCGCCTGCTCGATCGCCTCGATCCTTCGTATAAACACTGAAGAAGGGGTGCGATCCATGTCCGTCTCTTCTGGTTTTCGTCGTCGCGACCTGCTCAAGGCCGGAGCGCTGGGCGGCCTGGCCGGCCTGGCGCCCGCGCTGCTTGCGCAGGATGCCTACCCCAACCGGGCGCTCAAGCTCGTGGTGCCGTTCCCGCCCGGTGCGCTGACGGATCTGCTCGGCCGCGCGGTCGGCGAGCGCCTGGGGCGCGCGCTGGGCCAAAGCGTGGTCATCGAGAACCGGCCGGGTGCGGGCACCCTGGTCGGCGCCGAGCAGGTGGCCAAGTCGCCGGCCGACGGCTACACGCTCCTCATCTCGACCAGCTCGACATTCGGTATTTCGCCGGCCCTGTACAAGCCCTCGCCGATCGATCCGTTGCGCGACTTCCAGCCGGTCTCGCTGATGGGCACGGTCAATTTCTTCCTGGTCGCGACCAACGGCTTTCCGGCCAAGAATTTTCGCGAGATGGTCGATGCGATCCGCGCGGCGCCGGGCAAGTACAACTATGCCTCGGTCGGCAACGGCAGCGCGCACCACCTCTTCATGGAAGATCTCAAGCAGCGCCTCAAGCTGGACATCCAGCACATCCCGTACAAGGGCACGCCGGCGGCATTCCAGGACCTGATTCCCGGCAAGGTGCAGATCATGTTTGCCGACGCGACCATCGCGGTGCCCAACATCCAGGCCGGCAAGGTCATGACCTTCGGCACCTCTGCGGCCAAGCAGAACAGCATGATCGCCAGCGTCCCGCCGATCGCGCAGTTCGTGCCCGGCTTCGACTGGCAGGCCTGGCAGGGCGTGTCGGCGCCCGCTGCCACGCCTGCGCCCATCGTCGCGCGGCTGAACGCGGAGATGCAGAAATTCCAGAACACGCCGGAGTTTCGCGAGCTGCTCGCCAAGTTCGGCATGGAGCCCTGGCCGCCGGTGACCGCGGCCGAGTTCGCCGCGTTCGTCAAGAGTGACATGCCGCGCTGGGCCGAGGCCGTGCGACTCTCCGGCGCCAAGGTCGACTGATGGCCATCGAAATCGCCCCGATCAACGGCTTCATCGGCGCGGAGTTGCATGGCGTCGATCTGTCGCGCCTGGACGATGCGGGCTTCGCGGTCATCCACGACGCTTTGGTCAAGTACGAAGTGCTCGTCATCCGCGACCAGGCCCGGATGTCGCTCGAGGACCAGATGGCCTTCGGCGCGCGCTTCGGGCCGCTTTCGGTGCACCCGTTCTCGCCCAACATGGCCGACAAGCCCGAAGTCATCGTGCTCGACTATTCGGCCGACCATCCGGCCGCGCGCACCGACATCTGGCATGCCGACGAGACCTTCCGGCCCAATCCGCCAATCGTCACCATGCTGCGCGCCCGCGTGCTGCCACCGGCCGGTGGCGACACCTGCTTTTCCAGCATGAGCGCGGCCTACCGCGGCCTGTCGGAGCGCATGCAGCGCTACATCCATGGTCTGGAGGCGCGGCACGACTTTCGTCCGTTTCGCAGCCTCTTTGGCGACAGCGCCGAGGCAAAGGCCAAGCTGCGCAAGCTCGAGGACGAGTTTCCCAATCCCTGGCATCCGGTGGTGGCGGTGCACCCGGTTTCCGGGCGCCGGGTGCTGTATGTGAACCCGCAGTTCACCGTTGCCGTGCGCGGCATGAAGAGCGACGAGTCCGACGCGCTGCTGGGCTACCTGTACGGCCGCGCGTCGGTCCCTGAGTATCAGCTGCGCGTTAAGTGGCAGGTGGACACCGTCGTGCTGTGGGACAACCGCTCGGTGCAGCACTATGCGCCGCACGACTACTACCCCGCGCGGCGCAGCATGGAGCGGGTCACCATCGCCGGCAGCGTGCCCATCGGCGTGACCGGCGAGTACACGCCGGAGACCGTCGCGGGGCTGGGCCAGGTCAACCCGGGTGGCCCGCCGAAAAAGGCGCCGGTGCGCCAGTTCGAGCGTGCCGCATGAAGATCTGCATCTACGGCGCCGGCGCGATCGGCGGCACCATCGCCGTGCGCCTGGCGCAGGCCGGTCACGAGGTGTCCGTGGTCGCGCGCGGCGCGCACCTGGCGGCGATCCGGCAGAACGGCCTCACCTTGCAGAAGGGTGACGAGCGGGTGACGGCGCGCGTACCGGCGGCGGCCGACGGCGCCGAATTCGGCGTGCAGGATGCCGTGATCCTCGCGGTCAAGGCGCATGGCATTCGCGCGGCGCTGGCCGGACTCGCCCCGTTGATCGGCGCGGACACGAGCGTGGTGCCGGCCGTCAACGGCGTGCCGTGGTGGTTCTTCGAGCGCTGGGGCGGGGCGCTCGCAGGCACGCGACTGGGGGCCTGCGATCCGGACGGCGCGATCGCACGTGCGATTCCCTACGAGCGCATCATCGGCGGCATCGTCTACCTCGCCGCCGACAGTCCGGCGCCCGGCGAGCTGCGTCACAACTCCGGCAACCGCATCGTGCTGGGTGAGCCTGGCGAAGTGTCCTCGGCGCGCGTCGACGCGCTGGTGGCGGCGCTCTCCGGCGCCGGCTTCGAAGCCAAGGCGACCGAGCGCATCCGCGAGGAGGTGTGGAAGAAACTGTGGGGCAACGTCTGCTTCAACCCTGTGTCGGTGCTGACCGGATCGTCGACCGACCGCATGATCGACGACCCGCTGCTGAATGCGATGTTCGTGACCATGATGGGCGAGGTCCTGGCGGTGGCCGGCGCGCTCGGGCTCAGCCTGGACATGCAGCCGGTCGAGCGCATCGCGCTGGCGCGGCGCCTGGGCGGCATCAAGACCTCGATGCTGCAGGACGCGCTGGCCGGGCGCAGCCTGGAGGTCGATGCCATCGTCGGCGCGGTGGTCGAGATCGCCAAGCGCCTGGACATCCCGGTGCCGATGGTCGATGCGGTCTATGGCATGACGCGCCTGCATGCCGCTTCCCGCGGCCTGCAGGCGCCGCGATGAACCTTTGTCGCATGGCATGGGCCAGGGCCTGTGTGGGCCTGGCCTTGGCCGTCGCTGCCGGCGCAGCCTTGGCGCAGGAATATCCGGGCGCCCGGACGGTCAAGATCATCGTTCCCTTCGCGCCGGGTTCGGCCACTGACGCGCTGGCGCGCATCATCGGCGATCAGCTGCAGCGCGCCCTGGGCGGCACGTTCGTCATCGATAACCAGGCGGGTGCCAACGGCGTCATCGCCGCTCAGGCGGCCGCGCGCGCCACTCCGGATGGCCACACGCTGTTCGTTTCCACCAACACGACCCACTCGGCCAATCCGCACCTGGTCAAGGATCTGCCTTACGACCCGCTCAAGGATTTTTCGCCTGTCGCGCGTCTTACTTCCGGTCAGTTCATCCTGGTCGTTCCCCCCGCACTGCCGGCGCGATCCTTGTCCGAACTCGTCGCGCTGGCGCGTGAGAGGCCCGGCAAGCTTTCGTATGCGACCTCGAACGCGACCTCGCTGGTGGCGCCGGAGTGGCTCAAGGCGCTGGCCGGCCTGGACATCCTCAGCGTGCCCTACAAGAGCAACGCCACCGCGGTGACCGACCTCCTGGCCGCGCGCGTGGACATGATGTTCATGGACCAGGCCAACGCCGTACCGATGGTCAGGGCAGGCAAGCTGCGTGCCCTTGCCACCAGCGGCGGGCGGCGGGCGGCGCTGCTGCCTGAGGTGCCCACGGTCGCCGAGGGCGGTTTCGCCGGCTATGCGCTCAATAGCTGGGCCGGCTTGTTCGCCCCTGCCGGGACGCCACCGGCGCTGATCGAACGCCTGACACAGGCCACGCGCGCCGCACTGCGCGCCCCCGACGTGCTGGAGCGATTGCAGGGTCTCGGTTATGAAGTCATCTATGCCGCGCCCGGCGAACTGGCACAGGTGGCGCACGAGCAGCATGCGCTGTGGGGGCGCGCCATCTCGGCGGCGAAGGTTCCACGCCAATGACTAGAAGCAGGCTTTCACCACCATGCAACCTCTAGACGGCGTCACGATCCTCGACTTGTCGCGCGTGCTGGCTTGCCCTTTCGCGAGCATGATCCTGGCCGAACTGGGCGCGGAAGTCATCAAGGTCGAACAGCCGGGCGAGGGGGACGAGACGCGCGGCTTCGAGCCCTTCGTCACGCGCGACGGCGCGACCGAGAGCGCGTACTACATGGCATTCAACCGCAGCAAGCGCTCGATCACGATCAACCTGCGCGCGCCGGAAGGCCAGGCACTTGTCCGCGACCTGGCCGCAAAGGCCGACGTGGTGGTCGAGAACTTTCCGGTCGGAACCCTCAAGCGCTATGGCCTTGATTACGCGAACCTGAAGGCGCGCAACGAGCGCCTCATCTACGTGTCCTGCACGGGATTTGGCCAGAGCGGCCCGTACGCGCGGCGCAAGGGCTACGACACGGTCTTCCAGGCCATGGCGGGCCTGATGAGCCTGACCGGCGAGCGCGGTGGCGGGCCGGTCAAGCCCGGGTTGCCGGTCGCGGACCTGAGTTCCGGCCTGTGGGTGGCGATCGGCATCGTCTCGGCATTGTTCGGACGCGAGCGCCAGAACCGCGGATGTCACATCGACTTTTCCATGCTCGACGGCCAGGTCGGCCTGCTTTCCTTGGCCGCGGCGCGCTATTTCGCGCTGGGCGAGGTGCCGCCGCGCCTCGGCACCGAACATCCGGGACGCGTGCCGTCCGCCACGTTTCGCTGTGCCGACGGCAAGTGGCTGCACATCACGTGCAGCGACCAGCACTGGCTGCCTCTGGTCAGGCTGCTCGGGCTGGAAGACTGGGGCGGCGAGGCCGCCTTGCAGGACAACAGCGTGCGCGTTGCGCGGCGCGAAGAAGTCATGGCGAAACTCTCCGCGGCGATCGGCCAATGGAAGCGCGACGACCTGGGCCGCGCCTGCGATGAGGCCCAGGTGCCGGCCGGGCCGATCAATCATGTCGATGAAGTGTTCGCCGACCCGCACGTGATCGCGCGCGGCATGCGCGAGAGCTTTGCTCATCCGACCCTGGGCGCGTTCGACTGCGTGCGCCTGCCCTATCGTTTCGACGGCTGGGACGACCCGGCGCCGACCGCGCCGCCGCTCCTGGGGGAACACACCGATGCCGTGCTGCGCGAACTGCTCGGCAAGAGCGAGGCCGACCTCGCGGCCCTGCGCGCGGCCAAGGCGATCTGAACCATGAGCGAAGCCACCGTCCTCCTTGAAATCCGCGACCATGTCGCGAGCCTGACCCTCAATCGCCCGGCGGCGCGCAACGCGCTCTCGAACGCGATGTGTGCCGACCTTCTCTCTTCGCTCATGCGCATCGAGTCCGAGGGAGAGGCCCGGCTCGTGCTCGTGCGTGCCAACGGACCGGTGTTCTGCGCGGGCGCCGACCTGAAGGAGCGCCAGGGCATGGACGATGACCAGGTGCGCGCCAGGCGCTTGAAGGCCTTTGCCGCCTACGACGCGCTCGAGCGACTGCCCATGCCGGTGGTCGCGGTCGTGACCGGCCCGGCCATCGGGTCGGGCGTCGAGATCGCCGCCACCTGCGATTTCATCGTCGCCACGCCTGCGGCCAGCTTTCGCACTCCCGAAGCCCTGTGGGGCACGGTCGGCGCAACGCAACGGCTGCCGCGCGTGCTGGGCAAGCGCCTGGCCAAGGACCTCATGTTCACCGGGCGCACCTTGAGTGCCGAGGAGGCGCTGGCGCATGGACTCGTGACCCGGCTGGTGGCGGAAGATCAGCTCGAGGCGACGCTGGCCGAAATCGCCGCGACCATCGTCAAGGCACCGGTCGCGTCGCTGGCGCTGGCCAAGCGCTGCGTCGATCGCGGTCTCGAACTCGACCCCAAGGGGGCGCTGGCGACCGAGCTCATGGCCATCGAGGAAAACCTGGCGCGCAATGACTGGCGCAAGGGCATCGCCGGCTTCGGGCAGTGAGCGCAGATTTTGTCTGCTGACATGACGGATGGCCTGAAATGACCTGCTGGCTGCGCTACTCCCACCGGGGCGACATGGGCTTCGGCACGCTCGACGGCACGCTGGCCGACGGGATCATTCACGTCCATCGCGGGAATCTGTTCGACGCGCCGACCGCGACCGGCGCGACGCTCAGCGCGGCGGAGGTGGCCCTGCTTGCGCCCTGCGTGCCGTCCAAGATGCCCGCCCTGTGGAACAACTTTCACGCGCGCGCTGCCAAGGAAGGACTGCCGCTGCCGGCTGACCCGCTGTACTTCCTCAAGGGCAACAATTCCTTTTGCGCGCACGGCACCGTGATCCGCAAGCCTGCGCACTTCGACGGCAAGGTGGTGTTCGAGGGCGAACTTGGCATCGTCATCGGCAGGCGCATGACCAACGTGGCGGAGGCGGATGCGCCGGCCCACATCTTTGGCTACACCTGTGTCAACGACGTCACCGCCGCCGATATCCTGCGCATGGACAAGACCTTCGAGCAATGGGTGCGCTCCAAGAGTTTCGATACCTTCTGCCCGATCGGGCCGGGCATCGTGACCGGCATCGATCCGGCCGGCCTTGTCGTCAAGTCCGTCCTCGTGCAGCCGGACGGGCAGGTCCAGGAGCGGCAGAACTACCCGGTCTCCGACATGATCTTCTCCCCCGCGCAACTGGCCAGCCTGATCTCGCGCGACATGACCCTGGAGCCCGGCGACATCATCGCCTGCGGCACCTCGGTCGGGGCGGGCGCGATGAAGCCGGGCAGCACGATCCGCATCGAGATCCCCGGGGTCGGTGTGCTCGAGAATCGCTACGAGGCTTGATGATGAAAGCGTCGCGCAGGCAACCCGCTGCCGGGTCTTGCGGCGCGTGAGGAAAATAGATCCATGAGCAGCACGGCATGGCAGATGCGAACCCTGGGGCAGGTGTTGCGCCTGACCGTTGACGCGCATGGTGAGCGCGAAGCGCTGGTCTCCGACCGCAAGCGCTACCGCTGGAACGACATACTCGATCACTCGCTCCGGGCCGCGCGCGCGCTTGCCGCGCTGGGCGTCAAGCGCGGCGACCATGTCGCCATCCTCATGGGCAATCACGCCGCGTGGGTCACGACGTTTTTCGGCGCCGCGCTGATCGGCGCGGTGACGGTGCCGGTCAACACCCGATTCAAGTCTGCCGAACTGGCGTTTTGCCTGAGTCATGCCGAAGTCAAGGTGCTATTGATCGAGGCGGACTTCCTCGGCATCGACTACCTGGGGTTTTTGCGCAAAGTCGAACCGGCCATCGATTCCGCGCTGCCGGGGAAGGCGCTGCCTCGATTGGCGCGTCTGGTCACCCTGGGTGGCAAGACGCCGGCGACCGCGCTCTCCTGGGCGGAATTCTGCCGGCTGGGAGAGGAGGCCGCGCCGGCCGGGTTCGAGGCGTTGTGCGCGGCCGTGACGCCCAACGACGACCTGCTCATGCAGTTCACCTCCGGCACCACCGCCTACCCCAAGGGGGTGCTCTTGACGCACGACAACATGCTGCGCAACGCGCATGCGGTCGGGTCGCGCATGGGAGTCAGGGCGGAGGATCGCTACTTCAACTGCCGGCCCTTCTATCACGTCGCCGGAACGACCCTGTCGCTCCTGGTGTCGCTGCAGTTCGGCGCCTGCATGGTCACCTTGCCGACCTTCGAGCCCGGCGCGGCGCTGCGCATGCTGGCCGAGGAAAAGTGCACCCTCACCAGCGGCAACGACACGATCTTCCAGATGCTCATGGGACACGCGGATTTCGATCCCGCGCGCCTGGTCCTGCGCGGCGGCTGGGCGGCCTCGGGGCCTGCGACCATGCGCAAGATCATCGATGTGCTGGGCATGCGCGCAGTCTGCGCCGCGTATGGCCTCTCGGAAGCCTCGCCCAACGTGGTCTTTAACGATCATCGCGATCCCGAAGAACTGCGCGTCGCCGGACGTGCGCTGCCGCACGAAGGTGTCGAAGTGCGCATTGCCGATGGCGAGCGCCTGTTGCCCGCAGGCAGCCAGGGCGAGATCCAGGTGCGCGGCTGGAATGTCATGCGCGGCTACTACAACAACGACGAGGCCAACGCCAAGGCGTTCACCGCCGATGGGTGGCTGCGCACCGGCGACCTGGGCGTGCTGGGCGCCGACGGGCGGCTCTCCATGGTCGGGCGCCTCAAGGATGTGTTTCGTGTCGGCGGCGAGAACGTCGCCCCGGCGGAAGTCGAGGAAGTGTTGCTGGCGCATGCGGCGGTTGCGACCGCCCAGGTGGTGGGCGTTCCGGACGCACGCCTGGGCGAGGTGCCGGCGGCATTCGTGACCCTCAAGGCCGGTGCCACGGCGAGCGAAACGGAACTCATCGCCTGGTGCAAGGCGCGTGCGGCCAACTTTCGCGTGCCGCGCTACCTCGAGATCGTCGCGGATTTCGAAGCGATCGGCATGACCGGCAGCGGCAAGGTGCAGAAGAACCGGCTGCGCGAGCACGCCCTGCGCAAGTGGGAGCTCGCATGACCAAAGTCACTGTCTGCGAATGCTTCGCGCGCGACGGCTTGCAGCACGAGCCTGACTTCGTGCCGACCGCGACCAAGCGCGAGTTGATCGAGCGCTTCGCCGCGCTGGGCTTCACGCGCATCGAGGCGACCTCGTACTCCAATCCCAAGGTCGTGCCGCAGTTCGCCGACGCTTCCGATTTGTTGCGCGATTTGCCGCGCAAGCCGGGGGTTTTCTACAAGGCGACCTGCGCCAACGTGCGCGCGGTCGAGCGGGCGCTGACGGACCTCGATGCCGGTCACGGCGCCAACGAGATCAGCCTCCTGGTATCGGCCAGCGAGGCGCATACGCAAAAGAACCTCAAGCGTTCCCGCGCCGAGCAGTGGGACAACGTGCGCGACATGGCGCAGGCAGCCATGGGCCGGTTTCGCCTGATCGGCACCGTCTCGGTGGCGTTCGGCTGCCCGTTCGAAGGTCGCGTGGACGAGGGCGTGGTGGTGGCCGACGTGGCGCGCTTCGCCGAGTTGGGCGTGACGCATGTGGCGCTGGGCGACACCACCGGCATGGCCACGCCGTCCTCGGTGGCGGCGCTGATGAAGCGCCTCAGCCGCGAGGTGCCCGGCGTCGCGCCGGTCGCGCACTTTCACGACACGCGCGGCACGGGGCTGGCCAACTATGTCGCCGCGCTGGAGGCTGGTGTACGTTTTTTCGACAGCGCCATGGGCGGGGTGGGCGGCCACCCGGCCAAGGTCAAGTACGGCGGCGGACACACGGGCAACGTGTGCACCGAGGACCTCGTCAACCTGTTCGAGTCCATGGGCGTGGCCACCGGCATCGACCTGGACGGACTCCTGGCCACGGCGGAATTCTGCGAGTCGGTGCTGGGGCGCGAACTGCACGGGCGCACCGGCAGGAGCGGACTCAACCCGCTGATCGCGCGATGAGCGTGCGTCTTGCGCGCTGGTCGCTGCACGTCTACGCGCTGCCGTATCGGCGCGAGATCGTCTGGGCCAACGCGGTCGAGCGTCAGGGGCTCTTTGCGCTCTTTACGCTGACCGGCGACAACGGCGCGCGAGGGGTCGCCGAAGCGACCATCAAGCCGACCTGGTCAGGGGTGTCGCCGACCTCTCTCAAGGCGACGCTCGCCGATGTCCTCATGCCGCGCCTGGAGGGCGTCGATGTCTCTTCTCCCGCAGCGGTGGCCGCAGCGCTTGCGGGCGTGCCGGAAAACCGCTTTGCCAAAGGCCTGATCGATACCGCGGCCTGGACCCTGCAGGCAGCGACGCGCGGCGAACCGCTGTGGCGCACGTGGGGCGGCACGCGGGAGGTGGACCTGACCTGGGCGGTGACGCGACAAGCACCGACCAAGATGGCCACAGAGGCCGAGGAGGTGTGCTCGCGCTACGGTTTTCGCACCCTCAAGGTCAAGGGCGGGCAGGGAGTCGAAACCGATCTCGCGGCGATGCGCGCGATCCGCGCTGCCGTGGGCGACGCCGTCGAACTGTACGTGGATGCCAACAGCGCCTATCCACGCGAGGCCGCGGCGGAATACGTCGCAGCCATCGCCGCAGCGGGCGCGACCGTCGCCGAAGACCCTTGTCCGCTGTGGCCCGACGACACCTTTGACAAGCTGCAAGCCGGTTCTCCGATCCCGCTTCTGGTCGACCGCAATTGCACCTCGGTCGAGGATGCGCAGGCGTTCCTGGATCGTGGTGCGCGAGGGCTATCGACCAAGCCAGGGCGCATCGGGCTATCCGCGGCGCGCGCCATCGCCGAGCTCGCCGCAGCACGCGGGACGCGGGTGGCGATCGGCCTGTATGGCGAAAGTGCGCTTGGAACGCTCATCAGCCTGCAACAGGCCGCAGCGTTGCCGCGCGCTCTGGCGCTGGTCGCAGCCGAGCAGACGTTTTTTCTGGAAATGACCGCGCAGGTGCTGGGCAGCGTGCCGGCGATCGCCGAGGGGCGGCTGCAACTACCGGCAGTTGCCGACCTGGCCGGCCTGATCGACCCGGACGCGGTCGAACGATACCGGGTCGGAGGCGCCTGAGGCCTCCGCGCCACCGACTCCCCGGCGATCAGTGCGGGAGTGTCGCGCCGTGCGGCGGCGCAGTGCGGCGGTCGCGATGCGTCACCATGCGTTCGTGCAGCAACCTGATCTGATTGCTGGCGGTTTTCTCGCACAGGAAAGGAAAGATCGCGTGCACCGCAGCGGCAAGCGCCGCCCACTGCAGGCGCCAGGCGAACCCGGAGGCTGCCTGGGCATGCTGACCCCAGGTCTCGCCGACACTTTGCGGGTGGCGGGTGAAGGCATCATGGAGATTTTTCATGCCGCAACTGTACCCGTCCATGCGCGCAAACGGTTTGCGAGTTGATGCGCCATAATCATCTTTCCTGCAAGTTGATTGCGCGAAAGAATGAAAATAGACAAGATTGACGGGAAGATTCTGGAAATACTGCAGAAAGATTCCGCAACGGCCTTGGACGAAGTTGCCCGTCAGGTGCATCTGACCCCCACGCCGACCTGGCGGCGCATCCAGAAGCTCGAAGCCGCGGGCATCATCGAACGTCGCGTCGCCCTGTGCAATGCCGATCGCCTTGGGGTCGGGGTCACGGTCTTCGTCACGCTCAAGACCGCGCAGCACAACGCCGCCTGGCTGGACAAGTTCGCGCGCGGCGTGCGCGACATCCCGGAGGTCATGGAGTTCTACCGCATGAGCGGCGAGATCGACTACCTGCTCAAGATCGTCGTGCCCGACATCCGCGGCTACGACGCGGTCTACAAGCGCCTGATCAAGGTGGCCGAGCTGTCGGACGTGAGTTCCAGCTTCGCCATGGAGCGCATCAAGTACACGACCGCGCTGCCGGTCGAGTACGCGCCGTGATGCGCGTCAGCCGGCGTATTGCAGCGACGCGAAGGCCGTGGCGTTCGCCCACTCTTCGGTAGGCAAGGCCGGTGCGACAGTGGGCACGGCCGAGGCGTGCAAGAGAGGCGGCTGGTTCAGCCCTTGGGATATTCGTGGTCCAACACCGCGGTTTCCCAGGCGGTCTTGCCCAGCGAGATCGCCATGTGCAACATGTAGCTGCCCGCCGCGGCGCCGTGCCAGTGGCGTTCGTGGGGCGCGATCCACACCACGTCGCCGCCGCGAATGACCTGCGGTGCCTCGCCGTCCTTGCATACCCAACCCTGTCCGGCAAGCACATGCAGCACCTGGCCCAGTTCGTGGCTGTGCCAGTGGGTCCGTCCGCCAGGAGAGAAGAACACATTGCCGATCGTGACGTTATCGGTGCTCTGCATCACCGGGTCGCCCCAGACCGAGCCGGTGAAGGTGGCTGTGCGCTGCTCCGAGGGGACACCCGGGGAGCGTGCGTGGATGACTTTCATTGCTTTCGCCTTTGCGTAGTTGGAGGGGGGCGCATCGCCGCGCAGGCACGCGCCTGTTGCGCTCTAGAAAGGTTCCTTGAACGGCCGCAGGTCGATCTCCTGCGTCCAGGCCGAGCGCGGCTGGCAGTGCAGTTGCCAGTAGGTCTCGGCAATCGCATCGATGTCGAGCATGCCGTCCACGCCCAGTTTGGCGACCCGCTCGGGGAAGCGCGTGCGTTGGCGTTCGCCATCGATGCCGCCGTCGATCACGACATGCGCGACATGCAGGCCGCGCGGGCCGAATTCGCGCGCCATGCTTTGCGCGACCATGCGCAACCCCGCTTTGGCGGCGGCGAACTGCGCGAATTCCGCGCGCCCGCGCAGGCTGGCCGAGGCGCCGGAAAAGAGGATGCTGCCGCGCTCCTGCGGCAGCATGCGGCGCACCGCTTCGCGCCCGGTCAGGAAACCGGCGAAACAGGCCACGCGCCACACGTCCTCGAAGGCCTGCGCGTCCATCTCGATCAGGCTCTTGCGCAGGTTGTTGCCGGCGTTGAAAGCGACCAGTTCGAGGGAGCCCGCGGGGACCGCGCACGCGCGGTCGAACAACGCGACGATGTCGTCCTCAAGGGTTGCGTCGGTCACCACCGCCTGCGCGCTGCCGCCGGCGGCGAGTATCTCAGCGGCGACGGCATCGATCTTGTCGGCCGTGCGTCCGGCCACCAGCACATGACAGCCGCCTTTGGCGAAGCGACGGCACAACGCGCCGCCCAAGCCCAGCGCGGCGCCGACGCCAACGACGATGGCAACCGGTCGCGTGCTCATCGCAGCTTCGTCAGACGTGTGCGCTCAAGCCTTGGGTGGTGGCCGATTCTTCGGGTGCTGGTCGACCGCCGGATCGCGATGCATCCACGGCAAGGCGCTGTCGGTCCAGATGTGCATGCCGATGGTTAGGCCGCTGGCATCGTCGAGCGAACCGGCCTTGAGTACCAGCATCTCCGGCATGGTCGAGCGTTGACTGTAGATCGAGCTCCCGCAGTCGGCACAAAAGAATCGATACAGGGCATTGCCGCTGTCGGCGGTATCCACATAGCGCTTCGGCGTGCCGGCGGTGAACGAAAGGTCGGCTGTCTTGAGAAGGATGTTGTGGCTGGCGCCCGCGCCGGAGGCCTTGCGGCAGTTGGCGCAATGACAGGCGATGATGTTCTTCATCGGCGCGCCGACCTGGTAACGGATGGCGCCGCACAGGCAGCCGCCGGTGGAGGGTGTGCTCATGGAGCCTCCTTGCGATCGGTTGGTGGAATTTGCTGATGCTGCTTCGTCGTCACATGTGCTTGCCAGTGTACGGGAAAGCCGCGTCGCCGCAGCGGCTCACTTCATCAGTAGACGTACCCCGCCCAGGATCGCCAGCACGCCCGGCGGAATGGCGAAGAACAGCAGCCAGTTGATGCGCCATGTGGCCAGGTTCATGGTCGGGTCGTTGCTCCTTATTTTTTCGAAGCTCGCGTGGCTGAACGCCTCGCGGCCAAAAGCGATCGCAAGGACCGTCGCAATGAGCGTGATGCCGGCGATCGCCGCGCGTGATGCGACCGAGCCGAACCCGATCACGAGCAGGGGATAGATGACGAGGGGCACGCCGTAGGGGAAGCGGAAGCCATCGGACGAATCCGGCGTCGGCGGTTCATTTGCAGGCGGCCCTGCGCTTGCGGTGACGAGGGGCTCGTTGCGGGCTGTGGCGGCCGCTTGCAGCGCCAACCGCTGGCGTCTGCGCCGCCGCCGCACCAGCCAGACAAGCAGCGCTGGCGGACCGATCACGGCCACGCCAAGCCAGACGATGAAGGCCAGGGCACTTTCCATGGAGAGGGCCCGTGGTCGGACTTCAGGCCGCTCGAGGCCTGGGCGCGCCGCTGGTCTGCGGGCCCCAGGGTGTGAAGTACACCGCCGCCATGGTCGAGAGCCCGTAGATGAACATGGCCGCGCCGACCAGCGCGAAGTAGTGCGCTGCCGGCGCACCGTGGCCCGCGAGCCAGGTGCCAACCAGTGCGACAAGCATCAGGCGCAGCGTTGCCGCCAGCACCGGCCCAAGCACCTTTCCCGCGCCTTGCGACGCAAAGTACAGGGTCAGGCCGAAGCCGAAGAAGCCGAACGCGGGTCCGGCCCACACCAGATAGCTCGCGGCTTCGCGAAGCACGCCGGGATCGTCGCTGAAGAATCGCGACCACAAGGTGGGCGACAACGCGACGATGGCGCCAACCACCCCCAGGTTCAGCGCCGAGACCGCGCCCGCGGTCCATGCCACGCGTCGCGCGCGGGCGATGTTGCCGGCCCCCACGGCCATGCCGACCATCGGCACCGCGGCCACGCCGATGCCGAAGGCGATCGGGATCAACAGGAATTCCAGTCGCTGGCCGATGCCATATCCGGCCAGGGCTTCGACCCCCAGGCGTGCCACCAGACCGGTGAAGATCATCACCGTCAGCACCGACTGCACCGGCGACAGGCAGGCCAGCGCGCCCACGCGCAGGATGTCGATAAAGCGTTCGCGACGATAGGCCACGCCCGCCAGGCGCAGGCGCACTCTCGAGCGGCCGCCCATCAGGTACCAGAGCAGGAACGCGACGCCGGCGGCCTGCGCGATGAGTTGCCCGATGGCCACGCCCGGCATGCCCAGGCGCGGCAGCCCGGCCAGCCCCAGGCCCAGCGCTCCGCCCAGCACGATCTGCAGGAAGGATGTGATCAGGATGGTGGCCGAGGGCACGGCCATGTTGCCGGTGCCGCGCAGGATGGAGGACAAGGTGCTGAAAAGCCAGATCAGCCAGGCGCCGGAGAACAATACCGTCGCGTAACCGGTCGCCAGCGCCAGCACGTCACCGCGTGCGCCCAGGAGGGCATACAAGGCCGGGCCGAACAGCAGGAGGAGAAGCGAGTAGACGAGGCCCGCGACCAGGCCGATGACCGCCGCGTGCGCTGCCGACTCGGCTGCCCGCTCGATGCTGCCGGCGCCCAGCGCACGGCTGACCGAGGAGGAGACGCCGCCGCCCATGGCGCCGTTGGACATCATCTGCGTCAACATGTTGAAGGGAAAGACCACCGCCATCGCCGCCAGCGGCGCCGTGCCCAGCGTGCCGATGTAGTAGGTCTCGGCGATACCGACCAGGACGGCGGTGGTCATGGCCATCACGTTGGGCGCCGCCAGCTTGAGGAGGGTCGGCAGCACCGCGCCGGTCAGGAGCGGGTTGCGCCCGGCAGGCGCGGCACTGTTGGCGGTACTCATGCGGGCACTCTAGCAGGGGTGCCTCGCGGCTGCCTACTCGGGTGTGACAGCGCGCGGTATTTGCCTATGCCAGGAGCCGGATCGGCGCCAGCTGATCGCCCTGCGGCAGGACGCGCCCGATCACCTGCGTGTGCCCGTACCCCGCTGCACGCAGCGCCGCCACGCAGGCTTCGGCCTCGTCGCCCGGAACGCTGGCCAAAAGGCCGCCCGCGGTCTGTGGATCGAAGATCAGGCGGTAGCGCGGATGCTCGACCATCTCGGCCTGGTTGGCAAGCGCGCGGCGCAGGCGCACGTTGGCCGGCTGCAGCGAAGAGAGGATGCCGGCGGCCGCGGTCTCCTCGGCACCGTCGAGCATCGGGAGGGCCGACAGGATCAGCTCCGCATCGACCCCCGACGGCCGCGTCATCTCGACCAGGTGCCCGAGGAGGCCAAAGCCGGTCAGGTCGGTGCACGAGGTGGCGCCGTACTGCGCCAGTACCTTCGCACCGCGCGCGTTGGAGACGCACATCGATTCGAGCGCAGCATCGATCCAGCGCCCGCGCACCTTCAGCAGCGGCAACGCAGCGAAGAGCGTGCCCGTGCCGATCGGCTTGGTCAGGATCAGCGCGTCGCCCGGGCGCATGCCGCCCTTGCGCATGACTGCGGCCAGGTCCGCGTCGATGAGGCCGTTGATGGCGAAACCCAGCGCCAGTTCCTGGCCTTCGCCGGTGTGCCCGCCCACCAGCGCACAGCCGGCGGCGTTGAGCACTTCGACCGCGCCGGACATCATCTGGAAGAGTGTGTCCTCGACCTTGGCTTCCAGGCCCGGCGGCACGGTGACCACCGAGGTCGCGCTCTGTGCCTCGCCGCCCATGGCGAAGATGTCGCCCAGCGCGTGATTGGCGGCCACCTTGCCGAAGATGTAGGGGTCATCGATGAAGGCACGAAAAAAATCCACCGAGTGCACCATCGCCTTGCCCGGCGGCACGCGTACCACCGCGGCATCGTCCGGCGCCTTGAGTCCGATCAGGACGTCGTCGCGCTCCACCGGCGCAAGCGCACCCAGCGCGCGCGACAGCACCGTCGCCCCCACCTTGGCGCCGCAGCCGCCGCAGCGCATGGCGATGGCCGAGATCGCCTGCGCGGCTTCGTCCGCGTCGAGCTTGACCGGCGAGGCTGGCGCCGCCTGCGGCTTGGCATCGGCGTCCATCGCCGGCAGGTCGCCGAATTTTTCCATGAAGCGCCGGTCGATCCAGTCCTTCCAGCGCCACACCCAGGCGCCCTTGAATCCCAGCCACCCCCGCGAGGCCACCGCGGTTTTGTCGCCGGTGGAGATCAGCGCCAGCCAGCGGCGTTGCGGCCGGTACGGCTGTGGCGCTTCGCCAGCGACGGCGCGGCGCAGGTTCTCGGTCAATGGCGGGCCCATGCGCACCGCGAAGACACCAGCCTTTTCCAGCGGGTGGTCGACCATCGCGGCGATGTCGCCGGCCGCGTAGATGTCGGGGTCGGTCAGGGTTTGCAGCGTGTCGCGCACCTCGATGAAGCCTTGCGCGTCGAGCTTGAGTCCGGTGTCCTTGAGCCAGGCGGCACCGCCGGCGCGCGTCACCCACATGATCTCGTCGACTTCCAGGGTCGTGCCATCGGCCGTGCGCAAGTGCCTGGGTCCGACGTCGTTCACCGCGGCGCCGCGATGCACCTCGACGCCACGCTCCGCCAGCACGCGCTCGAAACTCGCGCGCACCCAGGCGTTGTGGGTGGGCAGGATGTTGGCGCCGGTATCGAAGAGATGGAACTCGAGCGCGGCCGGATCGCGCTTTAGCGCGCGCAATTCGTTGCCCAGGCGGTATTGCATGGCCAGAAGCAGTTCCACGCCCCCGGCCCCGGCGCCGACCACGGCGATGCGCATGC
This sequence comes from Burkholderiales bacterium, assembly GCA_016790635.1. Lineage (GTDB taxonomy): Bacteria > Pseudomonadota > Gammaproteobacteria > Burkholderiales > JAEUOS01 > JAEUOS01. The sequence continues at coordinate 100,563 of JAEUOR010000062.1, read as the reverse complement.
GCCCCGCGTGCGCGCGCACCCGTTCCAACAGGGCCAGCCAGCGCGTGTTGAACTCGAAGATCGGCTTGACCGGGACTGCGTGTTCACTCGCGCCCGGCACCTGAGATAGCTGCGGAGTCGAGCCGATGTTGATCGACAGGACATCGTAGGGCACCGGCGGGCGGTTGGCGCACAGCACCCTGCGCGCGGCGCGGTCGATGCCGGTGACCTGGGTGCGGAAAAAGCGCGCCCCGCCGAACTGCGCCAGGCGTCGCAGGTCGATGTGTACGTCGTCGTAGTCGTAGTGCCCGGCGATGTAGCCGGGCAGCATGCCGGAGTAGGGTGTGTGGGTGTCGCGGCACAGCACGGTCAGGCGTACGCCGGGCACCGGACGCATGCCGAAGCTCTTGATCACACCGACGTGGCTGTGGCCGCCGCCGACCAATACGATGTCGCGCAGGACGGGTTGGGTGGAGGCTTGCATCAGTCGGCAGGGATGTGACGGTATAAAGGGGTGCGAAACGGGCGCGGCGGTGCAGCTTCAATAATCCTCGAACCGCCGCAGTCCTTTCAACGCCAGTCGTCGACACGCATGATCTTGGCGCGCGCGAAGTTGCCGCCCACCATCTTCCACGCCGCCTGGGTCTCGCCGCCCAGCACCACCACGCTGATGTCCTCGGCGCGGTATTTGCGCAGCGGCGCGTCCGGCGCGGCCTTGAGCATGCCGGCCCAGGGTTCCACCCCGGCCACCGCATGCGGCTTGATCAGGGTCTGGATCCACGGGTCGTCCCAGTACTCGCGCGCGCTGACCACCGCGTTGGCGGCGCACCAGTCGATCACCTGCTGTTTCTTCACGAAGCCGCGCTCGACGAAGGCCTGCGCAGATGAGGGATCGAGCAACAGGATCGGCGGGCTGTAGGGTTCGCAGGCCGCCAGGCAGTGGCGAAAGCGTTGTTCCCAGGTTTCGCGCGGGCCGTAGCCGCTGATCACGTACCAGCCGCCCAGGAACACGGTCACGGTGCTGTCCTCGGGCTTGAAGCCGTGCTGCACGTGCAGCGGTTCCCACGGGCTTCTTTCCTCGTTCTCGGCCCAGGTGCAGGCGTAGTTGTGCACGTTGCCGATCGAGCCCATGTAGGTGTCGCCGATCACCGAGCCGCCCTGCAGGTTCTGGCTCAGGAGCGCATGCGCGCGGCCGATGGCGACGTTGGCATGGCTGTACGGCCCCAGTGCGCCGATGCCACAGTGCATGCCGATCTCCTTGCGGATCGGGCCGTTGACGATCGCCGGCGCGGCCCACGAGGTGGTGCTGCTCTGGCGCGCGGTCATGCCGCTGGCGGCCATGGCCAGGATCACCGGGAAGTATTCCGGCCGGGCGCCGGCCATCACCGCGTTGACCGCGACCTTCTCGACGGTGTACTCCCAGAACTCACGGTAGTTGGTCGGGCGCATGCGCCCAACGACCTCGTCGGGCCTGCGGCGGGTGCCGCCCAGCATGGCCGCGACGCGCTCCTCGGTCGGCAGCACGATGGGCAGGTAGTCGGTCCAGCGCTCGTCTTCGAAGCGGCGCAGCAGGTCAGCCTCCGACGCCGGCTCCAGCAGGCGCGGCGTGTTGCGTTCGAACGAGACGCCGGTCAGGTCGGCCTCGGTCAACGGCGCAGTGAGGCCGTCGATCACTTCCTGCATGAAGGGCCGCCGGTTGACCGGATCGATGCCTTCGATATAGGTGCGCAGCTGCGGCGCCGACTGGCCCACCACCGGCTGCGGCACGAAGGCCTGGCGCAGGGTCGGCGTACCGTTGACGCGCGCCGCGTTGCGCGCCAGGCGCGCGAACACATGGGTGTGCACCGCCACGGTGGGGATGCCATCGGCTTCCACCGCCATTGCCAGCCCGGCGACCGTCGGGCAACAGGTGCTTCATAAACCCACGGCGAAGATCGCGGCGTCGGCCTCTGCCACCACGCGGGCGCGCATGGCGGGGTCGTCGACCCAGCTTTCGCGTGGCCGCAGCACCTCGGTGCGCACGCTCGGCATGTGGATGGCGAACCAGTCCTTGAGCTCGCGCATGAAGACGTCGGTGTTGTCGAACAGGCAGTCGACAAGGTGGACGGTCTTGCCTTCGAGGCTGGCCAGGCGCGGCGCCAGGCGCTTGCCCGTGACTTTGGGCGGATAGCCGCGCGGATCGTGGACGGTGAGCAATGCGGACATGGTCGGGTTTCCTGTTCTCAAGAGGCGGGCCAATCGCGCTGGCCCAGATATCGATGCGCGGATTGCGCCGCGATGCCGCCGTCGGCGAGCGCCTCGGCTGCCTGGCCGCTGCTGCCGCTGCGCGCATCGCCGGCGGCCAGAATGCCGCGTCGCGGCGTGTGCAGGCCGGAATCGACAACCATGCGCGCTGCTGCGTCCAGCGGCAGGACGGCGCGCGCGAAAGCGGTATTCGGCGCAAGGCCGACGAAGATGAACACGCCGTCAACGGCCAGCGTGTCGCCACCCTCGAGGCGTACTTGTTCCACCGCTTGCGTGCCCACGATGGTCGCGACGCGGGCGCCGAAGTGCAAGCGGATGTTCGCTTGCGCCGCGATGCGTTCGCGCCATTGCCCTCGCGCGCGCAGGTTCGCACCGCGCACCAGCATGTGCACCATCGAGGCCGTCTCGGCCAGGGTCAGCGCTTCCTGGCAGGCGGCGTCGCCGCCGCCGACCACGGCGACTGCGCGGCCGCGCAAGAGCGGCCCGTCGCAACTCGCGCATTGGCTCACGCCGCGGCCCGCGAACTCGGCTTCGCCGGGTACTCCCAGGGGCCTGAGCACGCTGCCCGGCGCCAGGATCACGCAGGGGGCTCGCACCGTGCGCGACGCGCCCCGCACCGACCAGCCATCGCCCGCGCCGGTCAAGTCAAGCGCCTCTTCGGCCACGCATTCGACGCCGGCGTCCATGGCCGCCTCGAGCAACAGCGGGCAGAGGTCGTAGCCGGGCACGCCGTCGGGATGATCCGGAACATCCTGGACCGAGTCGATCGAGAGCAGATGCCCGCCCGGCTGCGGGCCGGTGAACGCGACGCAGCGACGGCCCAGGCGCGCGGCGTCGCGCGCTGCCGCCAATCCGGCCAATCCTCCGCCGACGACGATGATGTCCGCGTCACTCAATCTTGATGCCTCGCGACTTGACCACCGCGGCCCACTTGTCGATCTCGCTCTTGATCAGGGCGTCGTATTCTTCGGGTGTCGAGCCGACCGCCTCGGTGCCGAGTTGGGCGAAGCGCTCGCGCACCTCCGGCGAGCGCACGGCACGCGCGATGTCGGCGCTGATGCGTCGCACGAGTTCGCGCGGCGCGGCGCGGGGCGCGATGATGCCGATAATGCTCATGGCCGAAAAGCCCGGCAGGGACTCGCTGATCAGCGGGATGTCCGGATTGGACTCCGCGCGACGCGGGCTGGCCAGGGCAAGCGACCTCAGGCGTCCGTCACGCACAAAGGGCAACGCCGAGAACATCACATCAAACAGCAACGGTACCCGACCGCCGATGACGTCCTGCTGCGCGGGCACGCTTCCTTTGTAGGGCACATGGACCATGTCCAGGCCTGCCATCTGGTTGAGCATTTCGCCCGCCAGGTGCGTGCCGGTACCGGTGCCGGGCGTCGCGTAGGAAAGCTTGCCCGGGTTCTTCTTGCCATAGGCGATCAGTTCGGCCAGGTTGGCGACCGGCAACGACGGATGGGCGAACAGGCCGAAGTGCGATAGCGCCAGTTGCGACACGCCGGCCAAGTCCTTGGCGGTGTCGTAAGGCAGCTTGGGCTGCAGGCTGGGATTGACCATCAGGGCACTGATGGCCATGCCCAGGGTATAGCCGTCGGCAGGAGAGGTGGCGACGAACTGCGTGCCCACCACGGTTCCGGCGCCCGGCTTGTATTCGAGGACGACCGGCTGTCGCCAGCCGGTCTGCACGCGTTCGGCCACCAGGCGCGCGATCACATCGGTGGGCCCGCCGGGAGCAAAGGGCACGATCAGCTTGACCGGTCGCGTCGGCCAGGCTTCGGCGGTATCGCGTGCCGGCTGTGCGTGCGCCAGCGCCGGGGCGCACCCCAGTGCAAGCAGAAGCTCACGTCGTTTCATGAAGACTCCAGGTTTCGCGCGGCATCTGGTTGCTGAACAGGGCGCGCCGGGACGAGGTCGATTCTGCCACGAGGGTCGCGCGTGCGCCCGGCCCTGCGTGCTCGGCCGCAGGCAGGGCCGGCTGGCGGGTCGAGGAACGCCTTGAACCAAGGTGCCGGGCAATCACGGTGAAGGCGTATGGCTGTCTGGAGGGCTGCCGCGCGGGGACCACCGGTTGCGGGCGTGCGAGAATCGGCGCGGGATGGCACGACGACGAAGGTGATCGATTGAACGCACGATGGATCGATGGGCTGCCGGTGGCCATGAGCGCAGTTGCCTCGCGTGCTCTGCTGCTGGGCCTGGCCATGGCTGGTCTGGCGGGCTGCAGCAGTGCGCGCATCTGGCCGTTTGGCGAGGAGGCCCCGGTGCAGGCCGCCGCGCCGGAAAACGCCACCCAGTACCGCTGTGCCGGCGGCAAGTCCTTTTTTCTGCGCATGCTGGCCGACGGCGACGTCTGGGTGATCCTGCCGGAGCGGCAGGTGCGACTGGCCAAGTCCGGGTCGACGGGGCGCTTTGCCAGCGGCGCGACCGCATTGCAGCTGGCCGCGGGCGATGCCGACAGCAGCCTGGAGGACGGGCCCAACAATCCGCACAACGGCTGCAAGCCGGCGCGGCGGGAGTGAACTTCGACCGGTAAGGAGGATTGGTGATGCCCTTTTTTGAGCGCATTCAACGTTTCTTTATTCTGGCGTGCGCGGCGCTGGCCGCCACTCCTGCGCCGGCCCAGGAGTACCCTGTGCGGCCGGTTCGCATCATCTCGCCATCCGCGCCGGGGGGCATCACCGATCTGATCGCGCGCATCATCGGCGACCGGCTCGCCATCGCGTTGAAACAGCCGGTCATCGTCGAGAACAAGCCTGGCGGCACCGGCGCCGTGGCGCTGGACTTCGTGGCCAAGTCGCCGCCCGACGGATACAACCTGGTGGTCGGTTTCGCCGGGGCCAACGTGATCTATCCGCACCTCAACGACAAGCTGCCGTTCAACGCGCAGCGCGATTTCACCCCCATCATGCAGGTCTCGAGCGGCAGCAACGTGCTGGTGGTGCATCCGTCCGTGCCGGTCAACAACCTCAAGGAGTTCCTGGCCTACGTGCGTGCCCAGCCCAAGTCGCCGCCCTATGGATCCTGGGGCCCCGGCTCGGGCGGTCACTTGGCCGGCGAGTACCTGAAGCTCCTGACCGGCATCCAGATGTTCCACGTGCCTTACAAGAACACCACCGCGCTCACCACCGAGGTCGTGGGTGGGCACATGCAGATAGCGTTCCTGGACACGTTCAACGCGATCGCGCAGTCCCGTTCCGGCAAGGTGCGGGCGATCGCGCAGGCCGGGCCATCGCGCTCGCCCATGCTGGCCAACGTATCGACCTTGCAGGAGGAAGGGATCGACTTCAGCGTCGGCGTCTGGACCGGCATGTTCGGGCCGGCCAACCTGCCGCGACCGATCGTGACACGCCTGCATGCCGAGATCGACCGCATCCTGCGGGCACCCGACCTGGCCGAGCGCTGGCTCAGCACGCTGGGCTATCCGACCGCGCCGACCACGCCCGAGGAATTCGCGCGCATCATCGCGCGCGACTGGGACGTGTGGAAGCGCGTGGTGGTCGAAGGCAAGGTCAAGGGTGAATGAGCCGGCGCCGGCCTGCGCATGGATGATGCCGCGCTGATCCGCGCCGCGCGCGAGCGCTCCAACCGCGCGATCGCGGCGCACGATCTCGACGCGATCGCCGGTGCCTGGACCGACGACGTGCATGTACTGGCCTCCGCCGGCACGTCCAGCACCGGCCGCGAGGCCAATCGTCAGAGCCTGGCTGCCCAGTTCGCGAAGCGGCCGGATACCGTCTATGTACGCACCCCGGTCGAGGTCGACGTCTTCGCCGCCTGGGGCGTGGCGGCCGAACGCGGCGACTGGGTCGGGCGCTGGACTGAGCCTGACGGGCCGCTCGAGATCGGCGGGTCCTATGAGGCGCAGTGGCGCCGCGTGGACGGCTCTTGGCTGATTCGCGCCGAACTGTTCGTGCCGCACTGGTGCAAAGGCGGCGCCTACTGTCGCGCGCATCCGCGTTGGGGCGCGCATGCCTAGTCCGGTCTGGCCGGCATTGCGGTGCGTAGAATCGTCGTTTGAAGCAATCACCGAGGAGCTAAGCATGTTCATCAAGAGCCTGGTCGCGGCCGCACTGGCCATCTCATCCCTGGGCCCCATCACCGTGTGGGCCCAGGACCTGCCCAAGACCCAATTGAAGGTGGTCGGATCGATCTCCAGCCTGCCGCCGTATCGCGACTACGAACTGCCCTTCTGGACCAAGACCCTCGCCGAGAAGTCACGCGGGGCGATCACGGCCGAGGCCAAGGGCTTCAACGAGATGGGCCTCAAGGGCCCCGAGGTGCTGCGGCTGATGAGCCAGGGGGTGCTGGAGATCGGCGCCACGGTGCTGGCCTACCTGGCCGCCGACGATCCGACCAACGAGGCCGTCGACATCGCCGGCCTGGTGACCGACGTGGAGTCCTCGCGGCGCATCACCGAGGCCGCCAAGCCGATGTACGAAAAGCTCTTTCGCGAGAAGTTCGGCGTCAAGCTGCTCGGCATCTCGACCTATCCGGCGCAGGTGATCTACTGCAATTCGGAGCTCAAGGGTCTGGCCGACATCAAGGGACGCAAGGTGCGCGTGGGCGGGCGCTCGCAGTCCGAACTCATGACCGCGCTGGGCGCGAGCCCGGTGACCATGGCCTTCGGTGAAGTGGTGCCGGCCCTGCAGAACAAGACCGTGGATTGCGCCATCACCGGCACGCTCTCCGGCAATCTGGCCAAGTGGAACGAGGTGACCTCCCACCTGCTGGCGCTGCCGGTGAGCTGGGGGCAGATCGCCTATGCCGCCAACCAGAAAGCGCTCGACAAGCTCGATCCGCGCGTGCGCACGCTGATCGAGACCGAGGTCAAGGGCCTGGAGAAATCCATCTGGGACGCGGCCGCGTTGCACACCGAGCAAGGCTATCTTTGCAACGGCGGCGCGGATGCCTGCCGCCTGGGGACCAAGGGCAAGATGCGCGTGGTGCAGCCGACTGATGCTGATCGCGCGCTCCTGAAGAGGATCGTCAGCGAAACCATGGTGCCGACCTGGGCGGCGCGCTGCTCGGCCGAGTGCGTGGCCTCGTTCAATACCACCATCGGTCCGGTGGTCGGCATCCAGGCGGTCAAGCGCTGACCCCCTCTGCCCGGCAAGGCGGCAGACCCATGCTGGACACGGCCCTGCGCTGGGCCGAGCGCTGCTCGCTCGCCGGGGTGTGGTTCGGCGGCGGATTGATCTTCGCCGCCGCCCTGCTGGTGTCGGTGGATGTCACGCTGCGCAAGCTCTTTGCCGTCACCCTGGGCGGCGCCGATGAGCTGTCGGGCTATGCGTTCGCCATCGGCACTTCCTGGGCGTTCGCTTTCGCGCTCATCAAGCGCGCCAACGTGCGCGTCGATGCGCTGTACCAGCATCTGCCGGCGCGCCTGCGCGGGCTGCTCGACGTGCTGGCGCTCCTGGCGCTGGGGGTGCTGGTGGCCTACCTCACCTGGTACGCGTGGAATGTACTGGCCACTTCCTGGCACTTGAAGGCGCAGTCCAACAGCGCCCTCAAGACGCCGCTGTGGATTCCGCAGGGGCTCTGGTTCATGGGGCTGGTGCTGTTCCTGACAACCTTGGCGTTACTGCTTGCGCGCGGCCTGGCGGCGATGATGCGCGGCGACTGGTCGACCTTGCACGCGCTCCTCTCGGCACGCAGCATCGCTGAGGATGCAGAGGATGAGTCGGCTTATGCCCGTGAAGCCGAGCGCGCGGGCGGCCAGGCGAACGGGCACGGGGCGGCGCGATGATCGCCACCGCGCTCATCGTGCTGCTGGTGCTGATGGCGCTGGCGATCCCGGTCGCGGCTTCGCTGGGCGTGCTGGCGCTGGTGCTCGAGGCCATTTACTCGCAACTGCCGCTGGCGCGCGCCTTCGGCGAAGTCGCCTGGTCGGCCAGCAACGAATTCCTGCTGGTCTCGGTGCCGCTGTTCATCTTGCTGGGGGAAATCCTGCTGCGTTCCGGCTTCGCCGAGCGAATGTACGGTGCGCTGGTGCACTGGGTCTCGTGGCTGCCCGGCGGGCTCATGCATTCCAACATCGCCGCCTGCGGCATGTTCGCGGCGACTTCGGGGTCGAGCGTGGCCACGGCGGCCACGGTCGGCACGGTGGCGCTGCCGCAGGCCCGGCGCTTCGGCTACAACGAGCGCCTTTTTCTCGGCACTCTGGCGGCCGGCGGCACGCTGGGCATTCTGATTCCGCCGTCGATCAACATGATCATCTACGCGGTGTTGACCAACACCTCGGTACCCAAGCTGTACCTGGCCGGCATCGTGCCCGGACTGGTGCTGGTCGGGTTGTTCATGCTGCTGGTCATCGTCGCCTGCATCGTGCGTCCGGCGTGGGGCGGCAGGACCATGCACGCCACCTGGGGTGAACGCCTCGCGAGCCTCAAGCACCTCCTGCCGCCGCTGGGCATTTTCGTGGTCGTGGTCGGTTCCATCTATGCCGGGGTGGCCACGCCGACCGAGGCCGCCTCGCTCGGCGTGGTGGCGGCGCTCCTCCTGGCGTGGCAGTCCGGGCGATTGTCGTTCACGATGCTCAGGGAATCGATCGAAGGCACCATGCGCTCGACCGCGATGGTCATGCTGATCGTGCTGGCGGCCTACTTTCTCAATTTCATCATCTCGGCAATTGGCCTCACCACCAAGCTCACCTCGTTCATCGAGACACTCGGCCTGTCGCCGATGATGACGCTCTTCGCGGTGATCGTCTTCTACGTCGTGCTCGGCTGCTTCATGGAAACCCTGTCGATGATGATCACGACCATCCCCATCATCGCTCCGGTCATGTTCAAGCTGGGCTTCGATCCGATCTGGTTCGGCATCCTCGTCATCGTCCTGATCGAGACGGCGCTGATCACTCCGCCCGTGGGCTTGAATCTTTTCGTGGTGCAGAACCTGCGTCCGAGCGGCTCGCTCAACGACGTGATCGTCGGGTCACTCCCGTTTGTGGCGGCGCTGTTCGCGCTGCTGGGCCTCCTGGCGGCGTTTCCGCAACTGGCCCTGTGGCTGCCGCGGGTGGTGGGATAGCGCCGTCCCGACCCTACCAGCCCGAAAAGCGCGGCCAGACCACCTCGACACTGTCACTGGCGCCGCGCACGACGTGATAGCGGTCGTGCTGCGCTCCCGTGGCGCAGGCGTGGTTAGGAAGGATGCGCAAGAGCGTACCGACCGGCAGCAGCGGCGTGTGCTGCGGCTGGCCTGACCGGTGCGCGACGATGCCGTGTTCCTGGTTGGCGTCGATCATCACCAGGTCAGGCAGGCGTTGCCCGGCCGCGTCGCAGACCAGGCCATAGCCCTGATCGACCGGCTGCTTGGCCGTGCCACGGTCGCGCGACATGGCCATCCAGCCGGCGTCGGTGATGATCCAGCCGCGCTCGCGCTGGTGTCCGATCACGGTGGCCAACACCGAGAGCGCGATGTCCTCGACCCGGCATACTTCGATGCCGGCCATCACCAGGTCGAAAAAGACGTAGACCCCGGCGCGCACTTCGGTGACGCCATCCAGACGTTCGGCGTAAGTGGCGGTGGGGCTCGAGCCGACGCTGACGATCTCGCAGGGCAGGCCGGCCTCGCGCAGGCGAAGGGCGGCGCGCACGGTGCGCGCGCGCTCCTGCTCAGCCATGGCGCGGATGGCAGCGACCGAGCGGCAGTCGTAGGAGGCGCCGGCGTGGGTCAGGACCCCCGCCAGGCAGTTCGCCGCGGCCAGGCAATGCCCGATGGCGAGCAAGTCAGCGCCTTCGGGCGCCACGCCGGCACGGTGGCCATCGCTGTCGATCTCGATCAGTGTGGGCAAGTTGCCGCGGCGGGCCGCGTGCGCGGCGACGGCGCGCGCAGCGTCCAGGTTGTCGAGCAGCAGTTTCAGGTCGGCGCCGCGCTCGCGCAGCCTGCTGGCGTGCTCCAGCTTTCCCGGCGTGATGCCGACCGCGTAAATGATGTCGGTGAAGCCGTTGTCGAGGAAATGCTCGGCTTCCTTGAGGGTCGAGACCGTGACCGGGCCGGTCGCGCCGTCGAAGAGGCGGCGCGCGACATCGGCCGATTTGCAGGTCTTGAGGTGTGGCCGCAGGGTCACGCCCAGCGCAGCCATGCGCGAGCGCATGCGTGTGACGTTGGCCGCCATGCGGTCGGCGTCCAGCAGCAGGGCCGGGGTTTCGAGTTCGCCGAGTTTCATTGCATCACCCGAGGGTCTAGACGGCCAGGTACTGCGCGCGCACCTGCTCGTCGGCGGCCAGTTCCTGCATGCTGCCGGAGAAGCGCATGCGGCCCTTCTCGATGATGTAGGCGCGATCGGCCACCTGGGTGGCGAAGTGCAGGTTCTGTTCGGAGAGCAGGATGGCGACGCCCGCGCGCTTCAAGCCCAGCACCGCCTCGGCCATCTGGTCGACGATCACCGGCGCGACGCCTTCGGAAGGCTCGTCCAAGAGAATGCAGGCCGGGTTGCCCATCAGGGTGCGCGCGATGGTGAGCATCTGCTGCTCGCCGCCGGACATGCGTCCTCCGGGACGGTCCGGCATCTCCCGGAGGTTGGGGAAGAGGGCGCCGATCTTTTCGAAATCCCAGGTCGGCGCGCCGGGGCGCGGCGCCTGGCGGCCGACTTCCAGGTTCTCCATGACGGTGAGTTCGGTGAAGATGCGCCGTTCTTCGGGAACGTAACCCAGACCTAAGCGCGCGATCTGGTGCGGCGCGGCGCGCTCGATGCGCTTTCCGGCGAAGGTGATCGTGCCGCTGGCCGCACGCACCAGCCCGATGATGGACTTGAGCGTAGTGGACTTGCCGGCGCCGTTGCGCCCCAGCAGCACCACGACCTCGCCCGCGTTCACTTCCAGGTCGACATCGGACAGGATGTGCGCCTGGCCGTAGTAGGTGTTGAGGGACTCGACCTTGAGCATGGATGTGCGTCCTGGTCAGTGGCGGCTGCCTAAGTAGATGCGCTGCACGTCGGGGTTGGCGCGCACTTGCGCGGGGTTGCCCTCGGCGATCAGCCGGCCGCGGTCCAGCACGATGATGCGCGAGGCATGGGCGAAGACCACGTCCATGTCGTGCTCGGTGAAGAGCACGCCCATGTGGTCCTCGCGCACGATGCGCGCGGCGAGCGCCATCAGCTCGACCCGTTCGCGCGGCGCCATGCCCGCCGTCGGCTCGTCCATCAGCAACAGCCGCGGCCGGTTGGCGAGAGCCACCGCCAGTTCCAGGCGTTTCAGGTCCCCGTAGGCCAGCACCGAGCAGGGACGGTCGGCCTGCTCCAGCATGCCCACCCGCGCGAGCAGTTGATCGGCTTCTTCCACATGGGCCTCGCGCGCGCGCGCGACCAGGCGCATCAGGCCGCCGTGATGCGACAACAACGCAACCTGCACGTTCTCGCGCACCGTCATCGAGCTGAAGGTCGCCGTGATCTGGAAGGTGCGGCCGACGCCCATGCGCCAGACCTGGCGCGGCTTCAGGCCGATCAGCGAACGCCCCTGCAGGTGGACGCTGCCGGCATCGGGCGCAAGCTGCCCGTTCAGCATGTTGAAGCAGGTCGACTTGCCGGCGCCGTTGGGGCCGATCAAGGCCAGCAGTTCGCCGGCCGCGACCTGAAAGCCGACCTCGGCGACCGCGCGCACGCCGCCGAAGGATTTGCTTAGACCCGCCACCTCGAGCAGCGCGCTCATCGTTCCGCCCTGCTGAAAATGCGCTGCACGCCGCCGGCCACTCCCTGGGGAAAGGCCAGCACCAGCACCAGGATGGTGAAGCCCAGCGCCGCGCGCCAGTACTGGAACTCGCGTGCGATCAGATCCGACAGCCACGTGAAAAGCGTCGCGCCCACCACCGGGCCGACGATGGTCTGCACGCCGCCCAGGAGCACCATGACCAGTCCGTCGATGGAACGCCCGACAGCGATCACCTCCGGGGCGATGCTGCCCTTGGAAAAGGCGAACAGGCCGCCCGCCAGGCCGCACAGGGTGCCCGCCAGCGTGAAGCCCAGCCACTGCACGCGAAATGCGTCGATGCCGATCGCATCCGCGCGCAGGGGAGAATCGCGCACTGCGCGCATCGCATAGCCGAACGGCGCCAGCAACACCCGCCACAAGATGAGCACGCCGGCGACCGTGAAGGCCAGCGTCATGAGGTAGTAGACCCATTTTTCGTTCAGCCACGCCGCTGGCCACACGCCGACGATGCCGTTGCTGCCGCCGGTCAAGTCGTCCCACTGGAAAGCGACCGACCAGACGATTTGCGCGAATGCCAGGGTCAGCATGGCCAGGTAGACGCCGGTCAGGCGCACGCAAAACCAGCCGAACAGGAGCGCACCGATGGCGGCAACAAAGGGTGCGGCGACCAGCGCTGCCTCCATCGGCCAGCCCAGATGCTTGACCAGCAGCCCCGCTCCGTAGGCGCCGAGGCCGAAGTAGGCGGCGTGACCGAACGAATGCATGCCGCCGGGGCCCATGATGAAGTGCAGGCTTGTGACGAAGAGCACTGCGACCAGGATGTCGATCATCAGCACCAGCGTGTAGGGATAGGCCTGACCCGCAAGGGGCAGCAGCATGAGCAGGCCGACCAGCACCCAGCCGGCGTGAGCTGCTCGCCGCGTCGGCGGCGCCAGCGGCGCCTCGATCTCGGCCGGGTTGCGCGTCGCCGCGGCCGGTTTGCCCATCAGCCCCCACGGGCGCCAGATGAGGACCGCGGCCATGACCAGGAATTCGACCACCAGCGTCAGCTTGGAAAACGCGAAACTGACGCCGCCTATCGATACCGTGCCGATGGCGATGCACAAGGCCTTGATCTCGGCGATCAGGAGCGCGGCCAGGAATGCGCCGGGGATGCTGCCCAGGCCGCCGACCACCACCACGACGAACGCCTCGCCGATGGCGACCAAATCGAGGCCCAGGTTGGCCGGCTCGCGCGGCAATTGCAGCGCGCCGCCCAGTGCGGCCAGGAAGGCACCCAACGCAAATACACCGGTGAAAAGCCAGGCCTGGTTCACGCCCAGGGCACCGACCATTTCGCGATCCTGGGTCGCGGCACGGATCAGCACCCCGAAGCGCGTGCGCGTGAGCAGCAGCCACATGAGGCCCAGCACTGCCGGGCCGATGAAGATCAGGAGCAGGTCGTACTGTGGAAACTGGCGGCCGAGGATCTCGACGGACCCCTTGAGGCCGGGCGCACGCGGCCCCAGCAGGTCTTCCGGGCCCCACAACGAAAGCGTCGCGTCGCGCACGATCAGCACGACCGCAAAGGTGGCAAGCAGCTGGAAGAGCTCGGGCGCCTGGTAGATGCGCTTGAGGAGTGTGAGTTCGATGACCGCGCCGATCGCCGCCACCGCCAGCGCCGCCAGCAGCAGCGCGGCCCAGAAGCCGATCGCACCACCGCCGATCCGCGCCACCAGCGAATAGGCGATGTAGATGCCCAGCATGTAGAACGACCCGTGGGCGAAATTGACGATGCGGGTGACGCCGAAGATCAGAGATAGCCCGGAGGCGATCAGAAAGAGCGTGGATGCGCCGGCCAGTCCGTTCAGGAACTGGACGGCCAGGGCTTCAGGCGACATGCAGCGGCATCAGGCAGGTCGGCGCGGCGCGCGCGGTGACGCGCGGCGCAGTGCCGGCACGGATTTTAGTCGGCCGGGCGCAGCTTTTTCACCTCGGCGTCGCTGGGGAAGAACTTGGCGCCATCGTAGTACCGGTAGTCCTTCATCTCCCCCTTGCCGCCGCGCACGGTGGTGCGGCCGACATAGGCCCCCATGGTCGACTGATGATCGATGGCGCGAAACTGTGCCTTGCCGAACGGCGTCTCGAAATTCAGGCCGCGGAAGGCGGTGATCAGCTTTTCGGTGTCGGTCGAATTGGCGCGCTTGAGTCCGGCGGCCAGGGCCTTGACCGCGGCGTAGCCGACCACCGAACCCAGGCGCGGGTAGTCGTTGTACTTGCGGTGATAGGCGATGAAAAACGACTTGTGCTCCGGCGTGTCGATGCCGTACCAGGGATAGCCGGTGACCAGCCAGCCCTCGGGGGTCTCCTCCTTGAGCGGGTCGATGTACTCCGGCTCGCCTGTCAGGAGACTCACCACGTCGCGGCCCTTGAAGAGTCCGCGCGTGTTTCCCTCGCGCACGAAACGCGCCAGATCGGCGCCGAAGAGCACGTTGAAGATCGCATCGGGCTTGGCGTCAGAGAGGGCCTGCACGACCGCACCGGCGTCGATGCGTCCGAGCGGGGTAGCCTGCTCGGCAACGAATTCGACGTCCGGCTGGGCCTTCTTCAATTGCTCCTTGAAGGTGGCGATCGCCGACTGGCCGTACTCATAGTTGGGATAGACGACCGCCCAGCGCTTGCGCTTCATCTTGGCGGCCTCAGGGACCAGCATGGCTGCCTGCATGTAGGTCGAGGCGCGCAGCCTGAACGTGTATTTGTTGCCCGACTGCCAGACGATGCGATCGGTGAGCGGCTCGGTGGCCATGAAGAAGACTTTCTTCTGCTTGGCGAAGTCGGTCAGCGCCAGGCCGATGTTGGACAGAAAGCCGCCCGCGAGCAGGTCCACCTTTTCGCGCGAGACCAGTTCCTCGGCCACGCGTACCGCGTCGCCGGGGTTGCCGCCGTCGTCGCGGATCACGAGTTCGATCTTGCGGCCGTTGACCCCGCCGGCGGCGTTGACCTCTTCGAGTGCCAGGTCCATGCCTTTGCGGTAGGGCTCGAGGAAGGCAGGTTGCGCCTTGTAGCTGTTGATCTCGCCGATGCGGATCGGCTTTTGCTGGGCTAAGGCCGGCATCGCGACCAGCGTGGCGGCGACGGCTATGGCAAGAAACGGCTTCATGGACAGGCTCCTTGGCAAAGAACGGAAATCAGTGGGCAACGGTTGAATCGGCAGTGCGGGCGGGCGTGGTCGGCATCGACAGTGCGGCTTCCTCCTCGGCGATCATGCGTGCGACCGTACGGCGCAGGCGCACACTGCCGGAGTCGAGTGCGAGCTTGACGCGTTCCTGGACGAAGGGCGCGGCCTCGGCCTCCTGGATCGCCTCGAGCACGGCTTTGTCCTCGGCGAAGGCGATGACGAACTGCTCGGTGATCTCGCGTGACACTTCCGGGTCGGTCTGCGCAAAATTGCGCAGCTGGAACCAGAAGTAGTGCGTCGAGGTCTCGGACTCGGGCGTGAGGAAATGGCAGGAGTGGATGCGCAGCCCCGCGTCGCGTGCCGCGTCGCTGTGCGCCATGCCGGGGGTGTGCGAGCCGAAATCGACCACCGCGATCGATGGCGGGAAAAGCCAGTAGTACTGCCAGCGGTCGACGTTGCCCGGCCACTTGCCGAAGCGCTGCAGGATGGGCGCAGCCGGCGAGTCCAGGGTCCAGCGCGTGACCAGGAGCGTGTCGCCGACCTGGGTGGTCTCGACCGGGATGTCGACCATCGCCGCGGTGCCCAGGGTCGAGGGGTGCACGAAGCTGACATGCGCCGGGTCGACCAGGTTCTCGGTCAGGAGCTGGTAGTTGGCGCGCACATGCGTGTAGGGCCCGCAGTTGAGACCCCAGGCCGGGGTGGCACCCTGCGCGAGGGCCCACTGCGGCAGCTTGTCGAACAGAAGTGCCGTATCCGCGCGCTCGGGATCGCCGGGCCAGACCCAGACCATGCCCAGATGTTCGGCGACCGGATAGGCGCGCACGCAGGCCTTGGGTGGAACGCGGTCCTGCCCTGGCGCACGCACGCAGGCGCCCTGGGCATCGAAGGTGAGGCCGTGGTAGCCGCACTCGACGGCGTCGCCGCGCAGGCGCCCCTTGGAGAGCGGCAGCAGCCGGTGCGGGCAGCGGTCCAGCAGCGCGGCCGGCCGGCCGGCGCGGTCGCGGAACAGCACCAGCGGCTCGCCCAGGATGGTGCGTGCAAAGAGTCCGTCGCCCAGCTCTTCGCTCCAGGCGGCGACGTACCAGCAGTTGCGCAGGAAGGCCATGGGTCGCGGCGCGGCGGCGTGTCAGCGCTGGCCGTCGAACTTGCTGATCTGGGCGACCGTCAGGCCGCCCATGCGCTCGTGCACGCGCGGCCCGGCGCCCATGCCCAGGACGAAGACGATCTCGTCCGGGCGCGGCGCGTCCGGGACGCGCATCTCGACGGTGTCGAAATGGCTGCGCACATAGGCCGCGGTGCGGTGGTGCAGCGGGATGTCGATGGTCGAGCCAGCCGGCGCGACCTTGAAGGTCGAGGGCACGATGGCCTTGGAGTTGTCGAGCAACTCGCGCATGCCGTAGCCGCCTGGCACGTGCCACAGCGCGCCGTGCTCGGACTCGCCGCCCACGCCGACGATGCCGCCCTTGCCGTAGGACTCGATCCTGTCGGGCCCGCCCAGCGCTGTGATCAGGCGCTCGGCCAGTTCGTAGCCGAGCGGCTTCAACGCGTCCATCATCGAGGCGATGTTCCGCACATAGCGCCCGGCGAACGGGTTGGCGATCACCGCGGCGATCGCGCCGCGGCGATACGGAGTCCTGGGAGGGGGGCCGCCTTCGTGGCGGATCTCCTCGACCTGCATGACGATCTTGCGCACCGCGACTTTCGGCGCGCGGGTGGAAGGCTTGCGGGTGGCCATGCGGGATCGACTCCTCGAGCGACTATTTCAGGCCGCGCGCGCCAGCGGCGGGTCGGGCAGGGCGGCATGCGGCACAAGTTTACCCAAGCCGGCCCAGCGTCCCTGCAGTTTCAGTGCGGCCCCGGCGATCAGTCCGCGCGACCGGAACTGGTCCGCGCAGGCAAGGCCGCGCGCGAGTGCCGCATCGACCAACGCAAGGGGCAGCGCGCCGACCGCGGTCACCACCAGCCGATCTTCGAGGTCGGAATCGTCCTTCAGCGTGTTTGCCGGGGCGCGCCGGATCGCCGGGTGGTCGGCGTCTACCGCGTTGGCGATCAGGGTGGCTGCCGCGTCGGCGGCCGCGGCAGTCGCGGCCAGCACGGTGACGCTGTCGGAGATTCCCAAGCTGAAGCTGCGCCCGCGCCAGCCGCTGGTGGCAATGCCGCGCACCGGGTCGGTCGCCCGGATGCTGAGCGTGCCCTCGATCTCGGGCGCGTCGAGGCCGGGAACCACGCCGACGCAGAGGCTTTCAGCCTCGGCCAGAACGAAGGCGATATCGCCGCCATTGTTGACCCAGGCGCGACGAATTCCGGGCCGTGCGAAGTGCTGTGCGATTTCCTCGGCGACCGCGCCCGCCACCGCCGCCATCGGGGTGATGAAGGTCGGGGCGAAAGGCGCCGCGGCGGCGAACATGCGGCGCGCGACCGGACCCGACGGGACACACCCATCGGTGACCGGGCGGCGTAGCAAAGGCAGTTCGGCGGTCAGTTCCGGAAGTACGCTCTCGAAGCGGCGCCATGCGGAGGTGCGTGCCTCTGCGACGGCCGGCGCATCCCCGTCGGCGGCCAGTACCAGGTCGATCGGCCCGAACTGCCAGCGCTCCCGCCCATCGGCGAGAGTTGCGCGGCAAGGCTGCCAGGGGTTCATCCGACGACCGGCTTTTCGCCGATGGGCCAGGGATTGCGCGCGCCCTGATCCACCAGGCGGAATTTCTCCGCCGCCAGCACCTCCTCGATGCGCCGCACCCGGTGCATGTAGCCGCCCATGGCGGCATAGTCGGACAAGGCCATGGTGAATTCGATCGGCGCGACGATGGCAGGTGTCGGCACCGTGCCGAAGGCCCGGTCGGGCATGCGCGCCACGTCGACCATCATCATGATGCCGCCACCGGGCCACACATAGGCGGGCGCGCCGCCGGCAGTGACGTTGGTCAGGAGCGACTTGATGGAGCGGGTCAGGGCGATCGGGTTGTCGGTCACCCCGGCGCGCAGTGAACCGCCGGCGCCGCCCAGGAAAAGGACGGTGCACAGCGCCGGTTCGCAGTTCTCGCCGATGCGCGCGACGACCTTCTCCAGAGGCGCGGTCATGGCCGCCGGCTGGAACGCGAGCTTCTCGTCCAGCACGAAGTAGGCGTGGTCTTCGCCCGTGGTCGAGACGAACAGCACGCGCAGCCCCGCGCGCGCCACCTTCGGGTCGACGCGCTCGATGATCGTGAGGGGATCGGTGATGTCGGTGCCGCCCCAGCCCAGTCCGGGGTTGGCGACCTGGAAATAGCGCCCCGGCGTGGAGCGCTTGCCGCGGATGCGGATGCCGGAGGGCGGCATGTCGATGTACTTGCCGGCCTGATGCTCGGTCAGGACGCCGGTGATGTGATCATCGACCACGATGACTTCATCGACATGCTCCTTCCATTGCGGCGCGAAGATGCCGATGGTCGCCGAGCCGCAGCCCACGCGCATGCGCCGCTCGGTGACGCCGTTGATGATCGGCGCCTTGCCTGCCGCGACGACGATGGTCGAGCCGCCCTCGATGGAAAGCTCCACCGGCTGCTTGTTGCCCAGCGCCATCATCATGTCGCAGGTGACGCGCCCCTCGCGCTTGGAGCCGCCGGTCAGGTGGTGCACCCCGCCCAGCGAGAGCATCTGCGAGCCGTATTCGGCGGTGGTCACGTGCCCGACCACCTCGCCGTCGCAGCGCACGTTGGCCTGCTCCGGCCCGATGTAGCGGTCGGTGTCGACCTTGACCTTGAAGCTGCAGTAGCTGAACACGCCCTCGGTCACCACCGTGACGGTGTCCACCCCCTTGTGGGTCGAGGCGACGATGAAGGGCGCAGGCTTGTAATCCGGGTAGGTCGTGGTCGAGCCGATGCCCGTGACGAAGAGCGGCGCATCGGCGGCCACCGGCGGATTGTCCAGCGGGTTGCCGTCCCAGGGCTTGCCGTCGAAGGCGACCAGTTCGCCGGCTTCGGTGACGGTGCGCGAGGTCAGGACCAAAGGGTCCAGGCGCGTCAGCACGCCCTTGAAATTGGCATAGCGATCGCAGGCGCCGCTGCGCCCTTCGCTGATGTTGCACAGCACCGGGCACGCGTTGCAGATGATCTTGCCGCCGCTCTTGTCGGCGGGGGCGGGCTCGATGCCGGTGGTGGGGTCGGCGTGGGTGGTGGTCATCAGGGCGACGGATGTTTTTCGAGCAGGGCGCGCAGCCGATCCGGCGTACACGGCGCGAATTCCACGCGTACGCCGGTCGCATGCCGGATGGCGCCGAAGATCGCGGGCGCGGTGGCGATCAGCGCCGGTTCGCCGACGCCCTTGGCGCCGTAGGGTGCCAGCGGCTCGGGGTCCTCGATGATGTGGGTGGTGATCGGCGGGATGTCGCCCACGGTCGGGATCAGGTAATCGTGCAGGTTGTCGGTGCGACCGGCGTGGTACTCCTCCATGAGCGCCATTCCGAGTCCCTGCGCGATGCCGCCGTGGATCTGGCCTTCGACCTGGGTCGGGTTGATCGCGCGGCCGACGTCATGCGCGGCTTCGATGTGCGTGACCTTGGCCGTGCCCAGCGCGGTGTCGACGACCACTTCGGCAAATTGGGCGGCGAAGGCGTATGTGGCGTAGGGGATGCCCTGGCCGTCAGCGTCCAGCGGCACGGTGGGCGGATTGAAGCTGCCGCGGCCTAAGGCAACGTCACCGCGCGCATCGACGGCACAAGAAGCCAGGTCGAGGCGGCGTTCCTGCCCGCCGTCGCGTCCGATCAGCACCGCGCCTGTCAGGGCCAAGCTTGCTGAAGGGGACAAGCCCATGCGCTCGCAAAGCTGCCTGCGCAGGTCCACGGCGGCCAGGCGCGCCGCGTTGCCCGAGACGAAGGTCTGGCGTGAGGCCGAGGACTTGCCGGCATCTTCGGTGAGATCGGTATCGCCGTGCACCTGGTCGATGAGCGCGACCGGTACGCCGAGCGCGTCGGCGGCGATCTGCGGCATGATGGTGTAGGTTCCCTGGCCGATCTCCTGCGCGCCGTTGTAGAGCATGAAGCGCCCACAGGGCTTCAGCCCGATGGTCATCGTCGAGGGATTTGCAATCACGGTATTGCCGATGCCATACCACATGCAGGCGATGCCGGCGCCGTGGCGCAGGTGCGGGGGCGATGTGCGGTTGGCCTCTGCTGCGCGCGCGAGCGCCGCCTGCCAGCCGGGCCTGAGCACTTCCAGGCAGCGCGCCATGCCCACGCTGGCGGCGAGGACCTGGCCGGTCGGCGTGGTGTCGCCGGCAGCCAGTGCGTTCTTCAGGCGGAACTCGAGTCGGTCGATGCCGGTTGCCAGCGCCAGATCGTCCATGAGGGCTTCGGTGGCGATGCAGGACTGCGGCACGCCGAATCCACGAAACGCGCCGGCGATGGGGCCATGGGTGAAGATGGCGCGCGTCAGGGCGCGTACGGCCGGCACGCGGTAGGGGCCGCTGGCATGGATCGGGACTCGGTTGGCGACCGTCGAACCCCATGACGCATAGGCGCCGGTGTCGAAGTCACCGTTGAAGTCGATCGCCCGTAAGCGGCCCTGGGCATCGCAGCCCAGGCGGGCGCGTATGTGTGCCGGGTGGCGCTTGGTGGTCGAGAGCATCGACTCCGGGCGGGTGTAAACGATACGCACCGGGCGGCGCGCCTTCCAGGCGGCGACCGCGAGCAGCGGTTGTATCGAGACGTCGAGCTTGCCGCCGAAACCGCCGCCGATTGCCGACGGGATGACGCGCACGTCCTCGACCGGCAGCTTGAGGACGCGCGCGACTTCGTCACGATCCATGTAGGGGGTCTGGGTGCAGGCGACGACATGCACGCGGTCGCGCCCGTTCTCGCGGACGATTTCCGCGAAACCCGCCTCGGGCTCGATGTAGGCGTGCTCGACGTGGCTGGTGCGGAATTCCCCTTCGGCAACGTGGCTGCATGCAGAGAGCGCGTCGGCTGCCGCGCCGCGGACGACGCGGCCGCGGCACAGGACGTTGTCCGGAGCGAAGTCGTGCAGCCAGTCGCCCTTGGCGGCAAGCGCGGCCTCCGGCGTGTCGAGAGCAACCTGCGGTTCCCACGCGATCGGCATCGCCGATTCGGGTATGGCGCAGATCGCGTCTTCGGCGCCGATGATGCCCAGCACCGCCTCGCCCCTGAAACGCACGTGCCCGGGTGCCAGCACCGGCTGATCCTTGGGGGCGGCAAACACTGCGAAGGAATTCTCCGGCACGTCGGCGGCGCTGATGATCTCGACGACCCCGGGCCAGCGCTGGCGAAATGCAGGCAGGTCGGTCAGGTGAAAGCGTGCGCGCGCGTGCGGTGAGCGCACGATGCGCAGGGTCAGCGCGCCAGCGGGGCGCGTGTCGGCGCCGAATTTCTCCTCGCCGGCAAGCTTGGACGGCCCGTCGAGTCGGCCTAAGCGAAAGCCGACCGCCTGGCCGGCGTCGGGTACCGCGCATTCGAAGTCGCCACGCGCGACTGCGAGCACGGCCTCGACGATCTTGCGATATCCCGTGCAACGGCACAGCACGCCGCCCAGCGCATCGCACACCTCCGCTTCGTCAGGCGATCGATTCTTGGACAGCAGGTCGCTGGCCGCCATGAGCATGCCCGGAGTGCAGATGCCGCACTGGGCAGCACCATGCTTGAGGAACGCGCGCTGCAGCGGGGCCAGGCGCTGCCCTTGCGCCAGACCCTCGACGGTCTGCACCGCGCGGCCTGCAGCCTGACCGACCGCGGTAAGGCATGCGCATACCTGCCGACCGTCGAGGAGGACCGTGCAGGCGCCGCAGTCCCCGGCGTCACAGCCGACCTTCGTGCCGGTCAGTCCCAGGTCTTCGCGCAGTGCAGCGGACAGACGCTTGGCCGGCGCGCAGGAAAGTGCGACCGGGTTGCCATTGACGGTCAGTTCGATGGTTCCGGCGGCAGCGGCCAGGCCCGGGTCGACGGGCTGGTTCATGGCTTGCCGACCTCGTTGAGCGCGCGGCGCACCAGTTCCTGCGCCGCTTCGAGTCGATAAGCGGCGCTGCCGCGCACGTCGTCAATGGGTGACAGGACCTTCAGATCGCGTGGCTCGACATGGCGCGGGGCGAGGGAGGCCGGTGTGCCGACCAGCCGCGCCTCGAGCTGCGGCAGCCGCTGCGCCACGGCCGAGCAGGCGCCGACGGCCACCGCGCAGCGCCTGACCAATCCCTGGGCATCGATATCCATGTTCACGGCGACCATGGTGACCGAAATCACCAGATAGCGGCGATGACCCAGTTTCAGAAATGCGCTGCGTGTCGTGGCGGTCCAGGCCGGCACCAGGACCGCCGTCAGCAACTCGTCGGGCTCGAGCACGGTGCGCCGGTTGCCGCGAATGAAGTCGGCCAAGGCCACCTGTCGCACGCCGCGCGACGAAGCCAGTTCCACGGTGGCGCCGAGCGCGAGCAGCGGCGGGACGCCGTCGGCGGCCGGGGACGCATTGCACAGGTTGCCGGCGATAGTGCCGGCGTTCTGGATCTGCCTGCCGCCGATTTCGCGTGCGGCGGCCTTGAGGCCGGCGAATGCGCCAGGCAACGGGTGGGCGATGATCTCGCTCCAGGTGGTGGCCGCGCCGATGCGTGTGTGCGTGGGCGCGCCGTCGATGCCGATTTCGGCACGGATGCCACGCAGCGCGCCGACACGCGAGATGTCAAGAATCGAGTCCGGGGGGGGCTTTCCGACGCAGGCGGGGTATAGGTCGGTACCGCCGGCGAGAACGGTCGCGCGCGTGGTGGCCAGATGCGCAATCGCATCGTCAAGGCCGGTCGGTTGTACAAACAGGCTCATTGAGGTGTTCACGTCCGGAGCGCATGCTCACGGGCATGCTGGTGCAGCGCCGCGTTGACGCGTTCGATGACGCCCCGCCAGTCGCCCGGGGCATCCTGATAGTAAGGCCTGAGGCTCGGATACCAAGGCGAAGTGGTTGCTCGCTCTCCCCAGCGCCAGCAGCAATCGTAGCGTGACAACATCCATGCCGGTCGGCCCAGCGCGCCGGCCAGATGCACGACCGCCGTATCGACACTCACCACCAGGTCCAGGCATTGCATCAGCGCCGCCGTGTCGGCGAAGTCGGCAATATGCGACCCGAAATCGGCAACTTGCGCGCCGATGGCAGTGAGTTCACCGGCGCGCGGGCCGACTTGCAGGCTCACGAAAGTGCAGTCCGGAACCCCGGTCAGGCGCGCCGCCATTTCGACCGGCAGGCTGCGCCGGAAATCGACGGCGCGGCCGCCGGCATCGAATTCCTCACGCCGATTCCCGGCCCAGGCCAGTCCCACGCGCAGGCGACCAGCCGGCAAGGCCGCATCAAGGCGCCTTTGCCACTCTTCCACCAGGGCTGGGTCGGCGCGGAGGTAGGGCCCAGTGACCGGATTGACATCGAGCCGGGCGTTTAGGCGCCAGGCCAGGCTCATGACCGATACATGCAGGTCGAACTCGGGCAGCTTGCCTTGCGGTGCGACCTCGAGGTTGGGCAGGCGGTTGTCTGCAAGGCCATTGCGCATGAGTCGGGCAAGCGCCGCGGGCGCATCGACGATGAAGCGCATCGATCCATGCCGCGCGGCTGCGGCAATGGCCAGCCGGGTGAACTGGAGCGTATCGCCGAATCCCTGCTCGGGCCATATGAGCACGACCTTGCCCGTCTGTTCGGAGCCGTCCCAGGTCGCCTGGGCATACCGGCGGAAGTAGCGCTGATAGCCGGGTTCACGCATGCGCCATTCGTATTCCGACCAGCCCTCGGCATACGCGCCCAGTCGCAACAACCCCTCGGCCAGTGCGAAGTGTGCGGAAGGGTCGTCGGGATCGGCGGCGACCAGTTCGCGGCACAGCGTGACCGCTCGGCTTGTCTGGTCGAGCGCATAGCATGCCACCGCGAGATTCGACTTGGCAAACGCAAGTCCTGGCGCGATGCGCAACGCCGACTCGAACAGCGGCTGCGCCTCGGCGAACGCGCCGCGCACCTGCAGGCTTTGCCCTAGGTTGGCGAGCGCGACCGCATCGTCCGGGCGCTTGCTCAGGATGTCGCGAAAAATGCCTTCGGCCTGCGCGAACTCGCCGCGCTGATAGCAGAGGCCACCCTCCTGCTGGCGCACTTCGGGATCCGCGGGGAAGTGCTCGCGCAATTCGTCCAGGCACACCTCAGCGGCCGCCAGATGTCCTCGGCCAAGATGGTCGCGCAACTGCGCCAGGAGGGTCTCGCGCAGAGACTGATGCTCTGGCGCGGCAGGCGCGGAACGGCGACGTCCAAACAGTCCGAGGAGCATGGGGGAGGCGGGAAGGGCGCCGGCCCGAGGCCACGCCGTTGGATCGAAGGTATCATACAAGCACCGCAACCCCGCATGAATCCGCTATGGCCCTGAACCTGTTTGGCGGCAAGGAACTCGAGGAATTTGCCAAGTCGTTGGCACAGGAAATCGCCAAGCGCTTTCCGCCGGCGCTGGCCAACGATCCGCAGCGCATGGTCAGCCCCAAGCGCCTGACCACCATCATCGAGGAGGTCGGCGAAAAGGCCGAGAAATTCAATCGCGACCACAAGCTCGGCACTCTCAAGAAGGCGTCGCTCGGCAACACCTTCCAGTGGGAGCTCAAGGACATGGGCTACAACGACAAGTTCGTCGAGGTCGCGACCGAGGCGCTGATCGTCTACATCACGCGCAAGCCTCCGGCCCCTGCAGGCTGACGGCGGGCGTTCCCTGCCCGGGCCGCGAGGCAGCCAGACTGCGGGAGCGCCGCTTGCGGTTGGTTTGAGGCCGGCGCCGCAGCATGCCGCCGTCGCGCACGGCGGTGGGCGCGGGTGGTCGGATGATGCTCAGGCGCCGACGCCCGGGATCTTGGCCAGATCGACCTCGTCGATCTGCTCGGGGTTCATGAACTCCTCGGCATACTTCAGATAGACCTTCTCGCGGATGAACACGTCGAAAAGATCCGGGTCGATGTGCCCGTTCAGCTTGAACTTGCCGAGGATTTCCAGCGACTCGGTCAGAGTCTTGCCCTTCTTGTAGGGGCGGTCGCGCGCCGTCAGCGCTTCGAAAATGTCGGCAATGCCCATCACGCGCGCCTGGATGCTCATCTGGTCGCGTTTGAGACCCTTGGGGTAGCCCTTGCCGTCCATGCGCTCATGGTGACCGCCAGCGTACTCCGGGACGTTCTTCAGGTGCCTTGGCCAAGGCAGGGCCTCGAGCATCTTGATGGTCGCGACGATATGGTAATTGATGATCTCGCGCTCCTCGGCGGTCAGCGTGCCGGCGCGCACCGTGAGGTTCTTGACCTCGTCATCCGACAGGAAGTTGCTTTCGGTGCCGTCGACGGCGCGCCAGCGGTAGGCGGCGATGGCGCGCACCCGCGCGATGTCCTCCTCTCGCATGAACTCGCCGCCGATATTGGTGCGGCGCAAGAAGGCCCTGTCGTCGTCGTAGCGCGCCAGGCGCAAGGCGCGCTCCGCCTCGTCGATTTCTCCCTTCAGGCAGGCGATCTCCGCGTCGCGCTTGAGCACTTCGAAGCGGGTGTCGAGCAGGTGGATGCGGTCGTAGATGGTCTCCAGCTTGGTCGACTTGTCGACCACGTGCACCGGCGTGGTGACTTTGCCGCAGTCATGCAGCAGGCCGGCGATCTTGAGTTCGTAGCGATCGCGGTCTGTCATCGTGAAATCGGCCAGCGGCCCCTCGCGGGTGGCGCTGACGGCCTCGGCCAGCATCATGGTGAGCGTCGGCACGCGCTGGCAGTGACCGCCGGTGTACGGCGACTTCTCGTCGATCGCGGTGTTGATCATGTTGATGAACGACTCGAAGAGTTGCTCAAGTTGCACGATCAGGTTGCGATTGGTCAGCGCGATGGCCGCCTGCGAGGCCAGGCTCTCGGTCATGCGCTGGTCGGCATCGGAGAACTCGATCACGCGGCCGGTGACCGGATCGAGCCGGTTCAAGAGCTGCAGCACGCCGATGATCTCGTTCTCGTGATCGCGCATCGGAATGGTCAGGAACGAGGTCGAGCGGTAGCCGGTCTTCTTGTCGAAGTTGCGCGTGCCCGAGAAATCGAAGCCCTGTGCAGTGTAGGCATCCGGGATGTTGACGGTGTTGCCGGTCAGCGCCGCATAGGCGGCGACCATGGAGGTATTGGGCGCCCCGCCTTCACCGTACAGCTTGATCGGGTAGAACGAGATGGGATTGCCGGTCGTTCCGCCCAGGGCGATGCCGAGCGAATCATTGAGCACGATCTCGAATTGCAGGCGCTCGCCTTCGATCAGGCGGTAGAGTGTGCCGCCGTCGGCGCCGGTGATGCCCTTGGCGGCATGCAGGATCTTCTCGAGCAGCGCGTTGATGTCGCGCTCCTGTGAGAGGGCGACACCGACCGCGTTGAGTTGCTCGAGGCGCTTGAGCAGGTTTTCGAGATTGGTCAGCGCGATGGCCGCCTGCGAGGCCAGGCTTTCGGCCATGCGCTGGTCGGCATCGGAGAACTCGGTCACGCGGCCGGTGACCGGATCGAGCCGGTTCAGGAGCTGCAGCACGCCGATGATGTCGTTCTCGTGATCGCGCATCGGCACGGTCAGGAACGAGGTCGAGCGGTAGCCGGTCTTCTTGTCGAAGTTGCGCGTGCCCGAGAAATCGAAGCCCTGTGCCGTGTAGGCATCCGGGATGTTGACGGTGTTGCCGGTCAGCGCCGCATAGGCGGCGACCATGGAGGTGTTGGGCGCCCCGCCTTCACCGTACAGCTTGACCGGGTAGAACGAAATGGCATTGCCGGTCGTTCCGCCCAGGGCGATGCCGAGCGAATCATTGAGCACCATCTCGAACTGCAGGCGATCGCCGTCGACTACACGGTAAAGGGTACCGCCGTCGGCGCCGGTGATGCCCTTGGCGGCATGCAGGATCTTCTCGAGGAGCGCGTTGATGTCGCGCTCCTGGGACAGCGCAACACCGAATGCGTTGAGTTGCTCGAGGCTCCGGAACAGGTTTTCGATGGTGGCCATCGGTTCCTGGCTACTTGATGCAGACCGTACGCACCTGCTTGATGTCGGTCACTCCCATCAGCACCTTCTCCATGCCGTCCATCTTGAGGGTGCTCATGCCCTCCTCGACGCAGGCGGTGAAGATCTCGGCGACACGGGATTTTTCCTGGATCAGCTTCTTGACCCGCTCGGAGGCGACCATCAGTTCATGCAGGCCGACACGGCCTTTGTAGCCGGAACCGCCGCACTTGTCGCAGCCCTTTGCGCGGTAGAAGGTCAGCTTGCCTTCCTTGCCATACTCCTGCAGCCAGTAGTCGTAGAGCTTCTTGAACTGGGAATTGGCGTCCTGCTTGAACGGCGGCGTCTTGATCAGCTCCTCGGCGTACTCGGTCATGAACGACTTGAGCTCGGCGGCATCCGGCGTGTAGCCTTCCTTGCACTCCTTGCATAGCCGCTTCGCCAGGCGTTGCGCCAGGATGCCCAGCAGCGCGTCGGCGAAGTTGAACGGGTCCATGCCCATGTCGAGCAGGCGGATCACCGCCTCGGGAGCGCTGTTGGTGTGCAGCGTGGCGAATACCAGGTGGCCGGTGAGCGAGGCCTCGATGCCGGTGCCGGTGGTCTCGGCGTCGCGCATCTCGCCGACCATGATGATGTCCGGGTCGGCACGCAGGAATGCCTTCATGACCACGGCGAAGTCCAGACCCGCCTTCTTGTTGACCTGCACCTGGCGCAGGCCCTTTTGCGTGATCTCGACCGGATCCTCCGCGGTCCAGATCTTGGTATCGGGCGTGTTGAGGAAGCCCAGCACCGAGTGCAGGGTCGTGGTCTTGCCTGAACCGGTCGGACCGCAGACAAAAAACAGCCCGTAGGGCTTGCTGACGGTCTTCTTGAGCGCCTCGAGGTTCTTCTTGGTCACTCCCAGGCTGTCGATCGGGATCGGCTCCCCGGCGGCCAGGATACGCATGACCACGTCCTCGACGCCGCCGGCGGTCGGAATGGTGGCCACGCGCAGTTCGATGTCCAGCGGACCGAACTTCTTGAACTTGATCTTGCCGTCCTGCGGCTTGCGCTTCTCGGAAATGTCGAGGTCGCACATGATCTTGAGACGCGCGACGATCGCATTGCGGTAGCTGGCCGGGATCTCGATGTATGGGGTCAGCGAGCCATCCTTGCGAAAGCGGATCTCGGTCTTGGCCTTGCCCGGGTAAGGTTCGATGTGAATGTCGGAGACGCCTTGGTTGTAGGCATCCACGATCACCTTGTTGACCAGCTTGACCAACTCGTTGTCGGCTGCGGCATTGACATCGTCGCCGTCGCTGCCTGTCACCGACAGCTCATCGTCGGTATCCATTCCTGAAAGCAGGTCGTCGATGGAGCTGTTGTCGCCGGCTTCACCGAAGAACTGGCTCAAGGTCTGGCGGAACTCGGTTGCAGTGGTGACCTTGTAGACCACCTTGGTGGCGCGTGGAAAGATGTTGTTGACGATGCGCGAGGACCGGACGCGTTCCGGGTCGAGGCAGACGACGATGAGGCCTTCCTTGGCGTCGTCGATCGGCAGCCATTGCGCGGACTCGACGTAGTCGCGCTTCAGGTTCTTGATCAGGTCGGCCGGCTTGACGCGGTCGGCCTTGAACGGCTCGTAGGCGGCGCCGAAAAACTTGGCCAGGGCTGCCCCCATCGCGGGAATCTTGACCTGGAATTCGCTGATCAGCACGTCCTCGACGTCGATGCCCTTGCGGCGCGCCGAACGCGTGGCGAGCTCGAATTCCTGGGCGGAAAGCACCGCGTCGGCGACCAGGTAGTCGTACTTGGTCTTGACCGGCTGCGCCGATTTCTGGCGCTGGCGAAATGCGATCGCGAGAGTTTGCGTAAGGCCGGCCGCACCCTCTTCTTCGAGTTGCCCGAACGGCTGCCCGGATTTGTTGTTGATGATCTGCACGACGCCGATCAGCTCGCCGCTCGGCGCATCGATCACGGGGGCGCATAACACCTGCTTGGTCCGGTAGCCGGTGCGCTTGTCCACCTCCTGCAGAAAGCGCAGGTTCGGGTTGTGCCCTTTCAGTTCGGTCTCGTCATAGACATCGCGCAGGTTGATGAGCTTCTTCGACAACGCCACGTAGCCCGCGATGCTCTGTTCAGCGATCGGCAGCTTCAGGTCCTTGAAGGAGTTGAGGCCGGTCTTGACCTTGGAGATGATCGAGGCCTTGTCCTCGCCGACGGTGTAGATGGTCAGGCGATCCGCATTGAACAGGTTGCAGATTTCCTGGCTCACCTCGAGCATGATCTCGTCGACATTGTTGGTCGCGTGAATGCGGTTGGTGACCGTCTGCAGGTTCTTCTGGAAATTGAGCTTCAGATTGACATCGCCGCCGCCCTGGGCGGCCGGCTTGGGACTCAAGACGGCACTCATGGTTCACCCCGCATGACAATGGCGGCGCCGGCACGCTGCGCGGCGAGCCGGCTAGAAATCGCGCCCGCGTGTCTAAGCATTCTTGCGCTCTGCCCACAGGCCGCCGTCCAGCAGGAACACCTTGAAGCCGCGATGCGCCAGTAGGAACGCGGCGGCCGAGCTGCGGCGGCCGCTCTGACAATAGACTACATACTCGCGCGCCTTGTCGAGTACCGAGAATGCGTTGCGGATCTCCGCCAGGGGTATGTTGATCGCGCCTGGCAGGCGGTCATACTGGTACTCGGACGGATAGCGCACGTCAAGCCACTGCGCGCCGGAATCGACCTTGGCCCGCGCCGCGGCGCCGTCCAGACGGTTCAGCAGAGGCTCCTTGAGCAGGGCGATGAAATCATGCTTGGCAAGACGCAGCAGGACGCCGGGCAGCTTCATGGAAACCGTCGCATTGCGCTTGGCTTCCGAGACCAGCGCTTCTTCGCCGAAAGCGTCTCCGCTCTTCAGGTCGGCGAGTGTCACTTCCACGCCGCCCACCCGACGCGTCACCACGGCACGACCGGATTCGATGACGTAGTAGTAGTCCCCCTCGTCACCCTCGCGGATGATGATGTCGCCGGCCGCAACCTCGATGCGCGCAAAACGATTGAGCAATTCGGCGATGTGCGCTGCCGGCAGACCGGCGAATGCGCCGGTCTTCAGATTGCTCATGGAAAAAACACCAGACATCACATTCCACTGGGGCAGCGTAGGCGCCTGCTGCTGCGCAAGCACCTTGAGGCGCCCGGTCCGCGTGGCATCGAACGCTGCGAGCTGATCCCAGGTCAGCATGATGTCGAGCAGGTCGCGATCGATGCGGATCAATTCCAGGTTGCTCAAGGCGCGCGCCGATGCGATCCGGCGGGTGCGATTGAGCGACTCTCGAGCCGCAGGCGTGCCCGCGACCACGATCTCCTCTTCGCCCTCAGGAAACCTGAGCGCGAGCCGACCGGAAAGCAGGAAGGCCAGCTGTCCGGCGCGCCCGTCGCCCGACAAGGGATCGCTGCCCTCGTCGGCGGTTTCATGCTGGCACAGCTCGGAAAACTCCTTGAGACGAGCATCCGACAAAGCCGCGAGCGGCTCGAAGCCGCGCAGTCGATTGATGGGCACCGGTGGCTCGGTCATGGGGGCGGTGGTCAAAATTCGAACACCTGGCCGTTTTGCAGCATGCGCGGCTTGTAGTCGCCGGCGAATTCTTCGATTTCCTGCATCGTCAGCTCGATTTCGCCCGGTTTCAGGTGCGTGATGAAGATTTCCGCACTGCGCTCGAGCTTGGCGAGCTCTTCAGCCAACAGGCTGGGGCAAAGGTGCTTGGACGCGACTGCAAGCTGCTTTTCCCGGTTGCAGAATGCAGTCTCGATGATCAGGTACTTGAGGTTCGGGACCCGGTTGACGATCTTCCATAGCGGATCGTTGACGTAGGTGTCGCCGGTGAATACGAGGCTGTTGCGTCCGCTGTCGAGCAGGTAACCGACCGCAGGGACCGTGTGGTTCGCGGGCAGCACCGTGAACTTGCGTCCGTCGATTTCCAGATCCTGGCCGAGGCTTACCTTCTGGTAGCGCAAGAAGGGCTTGGTTGCGTCAGGAATCGCAGTGAAATCGGGCCAGACGCTCCAGTTGAAGATGTGCTTCTTGAGCGTGTCGAGCGTCTCTTCGATCGCGTAAATCGTCAGTGGCTTGTCGCGCATCGCACCGACCGTGTCGACGATGAACGGTATGGTCGCGATGTGATCCAGATGCGAATGGGTGAGCAGAATGTGGTCGAGCATCGACAGCTCGGTCAACGACAGGTCCGCGACCCCGGTTCCCGCGTCGATCAGGATGTCGTTATCGACCCTGAGGGACGTGGTCCGCAGGTGCTTGCCGCCGATGCCGCCGGAGCAGCCGAGTACTTTGACTTTCATCTTGCGAGTTCGTTCGCCGCGCTCTACTTCTCGTCGAAAGTGGTCACGCCGTCCCAGTTGGGACCCGGCGGGTTCTTGCGAAACTGTACCACGCGCTCGGCGTACTTCTCGTAAACGTAACAGTCCGGATTCATGCGCACCAGATTGATGAGCGCCACCTCGACCTGGTCCCAGGCCTGTGCGCGGTACGCCTTCAAGGCGTCGCGCCAGATCTTGAGTTCATCCTTGAGCTTCCGATCCAGTTCGGACTCCATGCACAGCGGTTCGTAGATCGCGACTGGCTCGTTCTTGCCCTTGACACGAATGCGGTCGAGTTCCTTGAAGACCACGTCCTTGACCAGTTTTTCGGTCGCCTCGCCGACCAGGATGCCGACACCGTATTCCTTGGTGCGCCCCTCCAGCCGGGAAGCCAGGTTGACCGGATCGCCCATGACCGTATAGGCCTTGCGGACCTTGGAGCCCATGTCGCCGACACGGACATTGCCGGAGTTGAGCCCGATGCCGATTTTGAGCGTCGGCCATCCCTTGGCGCGGAATTTTTCGTTGAGTTCAGCCGCAATTTTCTGCATCTGCAGGGCCGTCAGCACGCCCTGGCGCGCATGCTCCGCATCCGGCACCGGTGCGCCCCAGAAGGCCATCACGGCGTCGCCGATGTACTTGTCGAGGGTCCCACGATTCTTGGAAATGACCGCCGACATGCCGGTCAGGTAATCGTTGATGTAGGCCGCCAGGTCACCGGGCGAGAGGCTTTCCGAGATGGTAGTGAAGCCGCGCACATCCGAGAACAGGATGGTGAGGTCGGCGGCGGTCGGCTCCATGCTGTACTTGGTCGGGTCGCGGGCCATTTCGTCGACCAGCTCGGGCGGGACGTACTGGCCGAACAGCGCGGTGAACTCACGCTTGCTGCGCGATTCAACGAAGTAACCGTAGGCCATGTTGAGCGTGAACAGCGCCGCCGTCATCAGGAGCGCTGCCGCCAGAGGCAATACCAGGTCCAGCTGGGTATAGACCATGTAGTTGAAGCCGATGATGAGGATCATCGCAGCCAGGGCAACGAGCGTGGCGCGGATCGGCGAAAGAAATGGCAGGAGGAGGGTCAGCGTGAGGCCACCGATGCCCAGCAGAAGCACTTCTGCGCCGATGGTGAAGGCGGGTTTCTCGCGGAAATTCTGTGACAGCATGCCCGACAGCAGGTTGGCATGGATCTCGACCCCGGGATAGGCTTCGCCGACCGGGGTGGAGCGCAAGTCGAGCAGCCCGGGAGCCGTCGTGCCCCAAAGCGCGATCTTGCCTTTCAGGTCGCCTTGACCGACCTTGCCCTCGTAGACATCAGCCAGCGACACGTAGCGGAACGAGCCGCCGTTGGGGCCGCCGCGGCCGCGATATGGCACCAGCGTACTGACCGACTTGTCGACCGGGATGCGAAAGCTGCGATTGGCGGCTTTCATTTCCAGCCATTCGAGCCCGGAATAGTTCTTGGACAGGAATCTCTCGGGAGGATAACCGGGCTCCAGATTGGGCGAGCCCAGCAATGCGCGAAACATCGCCAGCGAAAGGGATTCGTAGTACTGACCGTCGTACTCGGAGAGCATCGGGACGCGGCGCACGACACCATCCAGGTCGACGACCGGGTTGAAAAGGCCCGAGGCCATGGCCGACTTCTGGAACTCGGTCAGGTTGGCGCCGTAGCCTTTCCACTGGAACCACTCGATGGTCCTGCCGCGGAAGGTGCCGGCAGGCATGACCGCAGGGGGCAGGGTGCCGCTTTTTTCGGCGTTTTCCTCAGAGGAGAGGTAATAGCCCAGTACCACGGGCTTGCCGGCCAAAGCCTTGGCAAAGCGCGCGTCGTAGTCGAGCGTCGGCTTGAGCTTCTCGACTTCGCCCTTGAACTGCTCGTTGTCCTTGAGAGCGCCTTCACGGGCGAGGCTTTCGAGCGAGCGGATGCCCGAACTGATATCGGGTTCGGCGAAGACCACGTCAAAGCCGATCATGACGACACCGTACTGGCCGAACAACTTGTCGACCAGAGTCGCCATCTTGTCGCGACTCCATGGCCAGCGCCCCAGCTTGCCGAGGCTTTTCTCGTCGATGTCGAGGATGACAATGCGGTCGTCGAGCTTGCCCGGCATGGTCAGGCGCAGTCGGGCGTCGTAGATGATCGCGTCGAGCTGGCTGATGATGCGGATATTGAAGAGCTCGGCTCCGTGCAGGAGGAACACCAGCAGCATCGCGAGCCCGAGCCCGATGCGAATCAGATGCTGCTTCACCCTATTCTCCCGAGGCGCACGCTCTTGGCGTCCGCCGATGACGGGCCGCGACAGGCGGCCATGCCTGCTACTTGTAGAAGAACTCCATCTTCGTGCCGGCGATCTCGACGACATCGTGATCGTTGAGCGGGTGCGCCTGCGCGTCGAGGGTCTTGCCGTTGACGATCGGGAAGCTCGCACCTTCCACGTGCGTGATGAAGTAGCCCTGGGGGCGGCGCGTGATCACGGCGACCTGGACGCCGGGCTTGCCCAGCGTGGTGAGCGCCTTGGTCAACAGGAGCTCCTTGCCTACGTTGGCCCCGGACAGCAGCTGGATCGCACCCTGGCGTGCCGGCGTGGGCGGAGGAGGCGGCGCGGCGGCGGGCATGGCTGCCGTGGCGCCTGCTGCGGGCGCCATCGCGGCAGTTGCCGTGGCCGCTGGCGCGGCCGCCGGCGCAGCGGCAGGGCGCGCCGGCGGCATCGCGCCGGGACGAAGCACCATGGTCTTTTCAAAATCCGCTGCAGCGGCCGCCTTGGGGGCTTCGTTGATGTACTTGAGCTTGTACTTGCCCAGTTCGATCACGTCGTTGGGCTGCAGGAAGTGCTTCTTGATCGGCTGGCCGTTCACCAGCGTGCCGTTGGTCGAGCCCAGGTCCTCGAGGAACGAGTCATTGAGGATTGTCACGATGACCGCATGTTCTCCAGAGACAGCCAGATTGTCGATCTGGATGTCGTTGTGAGGCTTGCGGCCGATCGTGGTGCGTTCCTTCGTCAAGGTGATTTCCTTGAGCACCAGACCGTCCATGCTGAGAATTAGCTTTGCCATAGCCCGTTCCTTTTTTCTCTTTCGCCATGCCCGACCGCGGCCAAGAGAGCCGCTGCCGAGTTTACTTGAACCACTTCAAAAATCTGCCGAAAAGGCCCCTGGCGGCCGGGTGCTCCTTCAGTACCTTGACTAGCAGCACCGATACGTTATCACGCCCGCCGTTGTCGTTCGCCATTTGCACCAACTGCTGCGCGGCCAGGTTCAGGTTCCCGCCCAGTGTCTCGAGAGTGAGTCCTATCTCATCGTCCGGGACCATGTCGGAGAGGCCGTCGGAACAAAGCAGGTAGATATCGCCGGGCCGCGTCTCGTAGTCGTGGATCTCGGGCTCGACGGTCGGGTCGATGCCGAGCGCCCGGGTGACCAGGTTCTTGTTCTGCGAGTGTTTCGCCTCTTCGGCGGTGATCATGCCGCTGTCGATCTGCTCCTGCAGGAGCGAATGGTCGCGGGTTACCTGGATGAACTCGGCGCCGCGCTGCCGGTAGAGGCGCGAGTCGCCGATGTGCGCGACGGTCATCTTGTTGTCGTAGAAGACCGCCATGACCAGCGTCGTGCCCATGCCGGAATACTGCGGTTGTGACTGCGAGGCGGCGTAGATGGACTGATTCGCCTTTGCGATCTGCTCGCGCAACATGCGCGCCGCCGCGGTGCGCAGTTCGGCACCGCTCTCGGCATCGTGCTCGAAAGGCGCACGCTGCGCGAGCGAGGACTGCAACTCGGTCATCAGCACGGTCGTCGCCATACCGCTTGCGACCTCGCCGGCGTTGTAGCCCCCCATGCCATCGGCCAATATGGCCAGGCCATTGCGAGGGTCGTTGGCAATCGAGTCCTCGTTGTGGGACCGCACCATCCCCGGATCGGAATGGCCGACGATCTCGATCGCGTCCGAAAGATTCATGCGCCGCTGCCTTTTATAGCGAAATGTCGACGTCGGGTGGCGGTTTCGCCGGTGCCGCGGGTTTGGGTGCAGGCGGCGCGCCGCCCGGTCCGAGGATCACGGTCTTGTCGGCATCTGGCGTGGTGCCGCCTGCCCCGAGGATCACGGTCTTGTCCGCATCGGGGACGGCCTGCGCTGCCGGTTTGGGTGCGGGTGCCGGCGGAGCGGCCGCAGGCGCCGCGGCGACGGCGCCGGTGGCTGCCATCGGCGCAACCGAAGACGTCGCCGGCCCGCTGCCCCCGGCGGGCGCACGGGCGGGAATGTTCATCCCGGTGGCAGTGGCAGGCGTTTCGCCGAAGGGGCGCAGCGCGGCGGCAAATTCCTCGCCGGACTGGAAACGGGCATCGGCATCCTTGGCCATAGCACGCACCAGCACTTCGGCCAGCCCATCCGGAACGGCAGGGTTCAGGGTGCGGATGTCGGCGGCTTCTTCCTGCGAAATCTTGAACATCAGTTGCGCCATCGAGTCGCCCACGAACGGCAGTTGCCCGCACAGCATTTGGTACAAACTCACCGCCAGCGAAAACAGATCCGAGCGCCCGTCGACCTTCTTGCCAGAAAGCTGCTCGGGTGACATGTACGACGGCGTGCCCAGCACCATGCCGGTCTTGGTCTTGGACGAATCGGTCACCCGCGCGATGCCGAAGTCGGTCACCTTGGGGTTGTCCGACTCGAGGTCGTACATGATGTTGGCCGGCTTGATGTCGCGGTGAACGACGTTCTGCCTGTGTGCGTAACCGAGCGCGTCGGCCACGCGCGCGGTGATCGACACCACCCGGGGAATGGGAAGCAGGGTTTCGGGCTTGGTGAAGGGCACCAGGTCCTTGCCCTTCAGGAGCTCCATCGCGATGAAGCACAGGTCGTGCTCCTCGCCCGCATCGTAGATGGTGACGATGTGCGGATGATTGAGTCGACCGGCGGTCTCCGCCTCGCGGAAAAAGCGCGACTTGGCTTCGTCCAATTCCTCGGCCTCGAACTCCTGCGACAAGGCCATGGTCTTGATTGCGACCACGCGGCTGATCTTGGGATCGCGCCCGAGGTAGACCACGCCCATGGCACCCTTGCCGAGTTCCTTCTCGATCTGGTAGCGACCGAGCATCGGTTTTTCGCCAGCACCAGCGCCGTCGAGGATGCTGGTGTTGGTGCGCCCGGAAGCGCCACCCAGGATGACGGTCTCCGACAGGTTCTTGGCGCGTACGATCTTTTGTTCCAGATCCTTGTACTTGGGATCGTATCCCGCCATGTGCTCGTAGACCGCCTGCGCCTTGTTGAACTGGCGCTTGCGCTCGAAATCCAGCGCCAGGTTGTAGAGATTGTCCATCACGGCACCATCGAAAGGCACCTTGCGGAACTTGTCGAAGGCCATGTCAAGCTGCCCCTGGCCCTGGAAAGCCAGTCCCAGCATGCGGTTGGATTCGGCCGATTCGACGTCTGACTTCTGCTTGCCGGCCTCGGTGACGATGAAGCGCTTGGTCGTGAGCAACAGATGCCCGACCAGAAGCAATGTGGCCGGCACCATCAGCTGGATCCACATGCCTGCCGAGACCATGAGCGCGAAGTGCGTCGCCAGAAGCAGAACCAGGATGCCCAGTGTGATCATGGCTGCAGGACGCGCCTTCAGGCGCGGCAACAGCGCGATGAGGTAGGCGGCCACCAGTACCAGCACCAGAAGCTCGACGATGATCGACCAGCCTGGCGAGACAAAAAAGTGCTCGGACAGGATCGAGGAAACCGAGTGCGCCATCTTTTCCACCGGGGTCATGGCCGCCGAGACCGGGGTCGGAAAGCTCGTTCCCACGCCTGCAGCGGTCGGTCCGATGAGGACGATCTTTCCGGCATAACGCTCGGCGGCGTTGATCTTGCCGGTCAGAACGTCATAGAAGGAGTCGATCTGGAAGGCCTTTTTGCCGTCACGATCCTTGTAGTAGTAGGTATACATCTGGTTCTGCGCGTCGGTCGTGATCGCCAGCTTGCCCAGCTTGAGTTGCTCATGCCAGGTAACCTTGATGTCGCTCACTCCCAGGTTCAGGCTCTTGGCCGCGATCATGAGAGAGTAGGAGGGAAAAAAGCGGTCGTAGTACTGCACCACCAGTGGTTCGGTGCGCACCCCGCCATCGACATCGGGCAGGTCGTTCAAGTGCCCTACACCGGCAGCACTCTTGCCGAGCACATCGATGGGCAACTGGATGGCGGAAGACGGCACGGCCTCGCCGTTCTTGTCCTCGAAGGAACTTTTTCCGGCAAATTCAGGCAGGGCCTTGTCCGGCTTGCCGCGCGGCTCGCCCAGGGCGAATACCATGGGCAGCATGACGTTGCCGGCCTTGGCATAGGAGTCAGCCAGCTTGCGGTCGGTGTTGAGGTCGGCCTCGGCTTGCTTGAGCAGGGTGCCGAACTGCGCCAGGTCACCCTGTGCCGCGTTGGGATCGTTGGAGATCTTGCCGAATAATTCAGACAGCTTGCTGATGTAGACGAGGCCAGGGTCCTTCTGTTCCTCGAAGAAGAACACCGTATTGCCGATCACGCGCACCTTGGCAGCCGACAGCATGTCGGCCATCTTGGCGTGGATGTCGCGGCTCCAGGGCCAGCGACCGATGTTGTTGATGCTGGTATCGTCGATCGCGATGATCGCGATGTTCTTGTTCGGCTCCTTGGAAGAGGCCTTGACGCCCAGATCGTAGGCCTTGCGTTCCAGGCTTTGCAGCAATTCGCCGTTCTTGAACGCCAGGACAAGGATGACGATGACGACGCCAAGAAACCAGTCGGACTTCCAGAAGTCCCCTTTCAGTTTTAGCTTGGCCATCTGAGTTTCCCCCAATTCTTGCCCGCAACATCGAAAGGGGCCGGTAGCGCTACCGGCGCAATTCGACTGACACTTCTGCGATTTTTCGGGCTATTCCCCTAGGATCGCCCGGAAACTGCTTTTCTGCTTGCGCGATTCTACGTCAAGTGCGTGTGCGAAGACAAAAAGCGCAGGATAAACAGGATGATGATAACCGTTCTTGCAGTCAAGCCTCAAATTCGCCGGACGGTGCCGGAGGCCCTTGGTTCGGGCATTTCGTGGCCAGTTCGGCCCTTTTTGCCGATTTTCGCGTCGCCTCTCCAATACCACATCGACCCCAAGGACATGAGAAGTTCTGGCGTGGTATGGTGCCGGCCGAGTGGGGTTGAAACCTGTTCGCCGCGGGGCGTTCGCTGTTGCGTAGGCAGCGGCCCGTCACTTTATCGGTAAAGTGTTCCCATTCGCGGCCGTGCTGCCCTGATCCGGCACGATCAAGCACAACAAGTCGACTGGGGACAAGGGGGGGGCATGGAATTGTTTTCGCAGCAGTGGTTCGCCGCGCTTGGGGCGATCATCCTGATTGATCTAGTCCTGGCGGGGGACAACGCGATCGTGATCGCACTGGCGGCGCGCAGCCTGCCGCCGCACTTGCAGAGAAAAGCCATCATGTGGGGTACGGTCGGAGCGATCGCCGTGCGCTCGGCGATGACAGTGATCGTCGTATGGCTACTGAAGATCCCCGGACTGCTGCTGATCGGCGGCGCCTTGCTGGTGTGGATCGCCGTCAAGTTGCTCAAGCCCGAACACGACGACGGTGGAGAGAACAAGCATACCGCGTCGAATTTCTGGGAGGCGATGCGCACCATCATCATCGCCGATGCCGTGATGGGACTCGACAACGTACTCGGCGTGGCCGGGGCCGCGCATGGCAGTTTCCTGCTGGTTGTCATCGGTTTGTTGATCAGCATCCCGATCGTGGTCTGGGGATCGACAATGATCCTCAAGCTGATCGAGCGCTTCCCGGTCATCATGTATCTGGGCGCGGGGGTGCTGGCGTGGACAGCCGTGAAGATGATGCTAGACGAACCACTCCTGAAGCCTTGGGTCGATCCCTACCGTTCTTTCGCAGTGATCGTGTACCTTGTGGTGATCGGCGGAGTGCTCGGAGCCGGATACCTGATGCAAAAATCTGCGCGTTCGCGACCGGCCTGAATGTCTTCTGACCCCGCGGCGCGCGTTGCGCGCGCCGCGGCAGGCATCTAGATCATGCGCTTGAGAAGCGCTGCCATTTCGGAGGGATTTTTCGTGGTACGAATACCACACTCCTCCATGATCGCCAGCTTGGCCTGAGCCGTATCCTCGCCGCCCGAGATCAGCGCACCGGCGTGGCCCATGCGTTTTCCCGGGGGGGCCGTGACTCCCGCGATGAATCCGACTACCGGCTTTTTCATGTTGTCCTTGATCCAGCGGGCCGCGTTGACTTCGTCGGGCCCGCCGATCTCGCCGATCATGACCACCGCGTCGGTGTCGGGATCGTCATTGAACATCTTCATGACGTCGATGTGCTTCAAGCCGTTGATGGGGTCGCCGCCGATGCCGACCGCCGAGGATTGTCCCAGGCCGATTTCGGTGAGCTGGCCGACCGCTTCGTAGGTCAGGGTGCCCGAGCGCGACACCACCCCGATGCGTCCCTTGCGGTGAATGTGGCCGGGCATGATGCCGATCTTGATCTCCTCCGGCGTGATGAGCCCCGGGCAGTTCGGTCCGAGGAGGATGGTCTTGCGGTTCTGGGCGCGCATGCGATTGCGCACCTCCAGCATGTCGCGCACCGGGATGCCCTCGGTGATGCAGATGACCAGATCAAGGTCTGCCTCGACGGCCTCCCATATCGCCGCCGCCGCGCCCGGCGGCGGCACATAGACCACCGAGACGGTGGCGCCCGACTGTGCTCGCGCATCCTTGACACTGGCGTAGATCGGGATACCCTCAAAGCTCTCGCCGGCCTTCTTCGGGTTGACCCCGGCGACGAAGCAGTTCGCGCCGTTGGCGTATTCCTTGCACATTTTGGTGTGGAACTGGCCGGTCTTGCCGGTGATGCCCTGGGTCATCACGCGGGTATTCTTGTTGATCAGAATCGACATGGTCTAACCCTTTTTCGCTGCCGCGACGACTTTTTGCGCCGCCTCGGCCATTGTTTCGGCGCTGATGATCGGCAACCCGGAGGCCGCCAGCATCTTCTTGCCGATGTCCTCGTTGGTCCCCTTCATGCGCACCACCAGCGGCACTGACAGATTGACCGCCTTGCAGGCCGCGATCACTCCTTCGGCGATGGTGTCGCAGCGCATGATGCCGCCGAAGATGTTGACCAGGATCGCCTTCAGGCCCGGGTTCTTGAGCATGATCTTGAACGCTTCGGTGACCTTCTCGGCGGTGGCGCCTCCGCCGACGTCGAGGAAGTTGGCCGGTTCGCCGCCGAA
This sequence comes from Burkholderiales bacterium, assembly GCA_016790635.1. Taxonomy (GTDB): domain Bacteria; phylum Pseudomonadota; class Gammaproteobacteria; order Burkholderiales; family JAEUOS01; genus JAEUOS01. Next base: position 59,973 of record JAEUOR010000062.1, on the reverse strand, counting down.
GAGCTTGATCGTGTCCATGGTCGCCATGGCCAGCCCGGCGCCGTTGACCAGGCAGCCGATGTTGCCGTCCAGCTGGATATAGGCCAGGTCGAACTTGGACGCTTCGATCTCGGCCGGGTCTTCCTCGTCGGTGTCGCGATAGGCGACGATCTCGGGATGCCGGAACAGCGCGTTGGCGTCGAAATTGAACTTGGCGTCGAGTGCCTTGATGCCGCCGTTGCCCTCAAGGATCATCGGGTTGATCTCGGCCAGCGAGGCGTCGGTCTGCATGTAGCAGGCGAAGAGTTTCTTGAACACGTCGCGCGCCCCCGCCAGGGATGCTTCGGGCACGCCGATGCCGCGCGCGAGGTTGTCGGCCTGCGCATCGGACATGCCGGTCAGCGGATCGACGAATTCCTTGAGGATCTTCTCCGGCGTGTCGTGCGCGACCTGCTCGATGTCCATGCCGCCTTCGGAAGACGCCATCATCACCACTTTCTGGCTCGCGCGATCGGTCAGGGCGGCGACGTAGTACTCCTTGCGAATGTCGGCGCCGTCCTCGATCAGGAGCCGCCGCACTTTCTGGCCCTGCGGCCCGGTCTGGTGCGTGATCAATTGCATGCCGAGGATCTGACCGGCCTTTTCCCTTACTTCCGCGATCGAACGGGCGACCTTGACCCCCCCGCCTTTTCCGCGTCCGCCAGCGTGGATCTGCGCCTTGACCACCCATACCGGGCCGCCCAGCTTCTCGGCGGCGGCGACGGCCTCATCGACCGAAAAGCAGGCGATACCGCGCGGTGTCGGAATCGCGAAATTGCGCAGGATCTCTTTACCTTGATACTCGTGGACTTTCACCTTGGTTCTCCTCGAAAAGCCGGCAACATGCGGCCAGGCGCGCCAGCACGGACCAGCCGGTACGCCGCGGGCCAGAGACTAAAGGGTTTTTTGCCGTTGCGGCGGACCGGTCGATATCCAGGCGCACTGACGGGGCCCGGCCCGCGCTCCGCGAGGCGCTGCCTCATGTCCATGTGGCAGCGCTGGGCAATCTCTCGCGCTGGCGGAAACTGCCGCGAACGATCCCGGCAGACAGCGAGCGCTAGGGGCGCCCCCGGGTAGCCACCGGAGGAACCACTTTGCGGATGACATCCGGAGGGAAGCCGCGGGCCTCCAGAAAACGCATTTGCTTGGCCCTGCCGGCAATATCGCCGGCAGGCGTCCCGTACTTGCGCTGCCACAGCGCGCTTGCCCTCTCGGCGTCGCTTTCGCGCAACGACACCATGAGCCCGGAGTCATCCGCGGCGACGCCGCGCGAGCGCAGTTCGCCTGCGATGCGGGTGCTGCCATAACGTTGTGCACGCGTACGCACAAGCGACTCGGCGAAGCGCTGATCCGATAACAGTCCCTGTTCCGCCAGGACGGCGACGACGTCCGCGACCTCCGCCGCATCACCGCCATTGCGCGCCAGCCGTGCCGCAAGTTCGGCACGGCTGTATTCCCGCCTTGCCAGATGCGCGATGGCGCGCCGACGCAAATCGGCCGGCGTGGCCGGATCAGTTTCGCCGGCCGTGGACTTTCGTGGCGCGCGAAACATCGCTGCCAATTGAGTTGCCGGTCAGCCGTTCGCGACCTGCGCCGGTGCCGGGCCGCCCTTGACGCCCAGCGCTTCACGCACGCGTGCCTCGATCTCTTCGGCGACGGCGGGGTTCTCGCGCAGCCAGTTGCGGGTGTTGTCCTTGCCCTGGCCGATGCGATCGCCCTTGTAGCTGTACCAGGCGCCGGACTTTTCGATGATCTTGTGCTCGACGCCCAATTCGATGATCTCGCCCTCGCGCGAGATGCCCGCGCCATAGAGGATGTCGAAGTGCGCTTCACGAAACGGTGGCGCAACCTTGTTCTTGACTACCTTGACGCGGGTTTCGTTGCCGACCACCTCCTCGCCGTCCTTGATCGCGCCGGTGCGGCGGATGTCGAGTCGCACCGAGGCGTAGAACTTGAGCGCGTTGCCGCCGGTGGTGGTTTCCGGATTGCCGAACATGACACCGATCTTCATGCGGATCTGGTTGATGAAGATCACCAGCGTGTTGGTGCGCTTGATATTGCCGGTCAACTTGCGCAGCGCCTGACTCATGAGGCGCGCCTGCAGGCCGGGAAGCTGGTCACCCATCTCGCCCTCGATCTCGGCCTTGGGGGTCAAGGCGGCGACCGAGTCGATGACGACGATATCGACCGATCCGGAGCGCACCAGCATGTCGGCGATTTCCAGCGCCTGCTCGCCCGTGTCGGGCTGGGAGATCAGCAGGTCGGCGATGTTGACGCCGAGCTTCTCGGCATAGGTCGGGTCGAGGGCGTGCTCGGCGTCGATGAAGGCCGCCGTGCCGCCGATTTTCTGCATTTCGGCGATCACCTGCAGGGTGAGCGTGGTCTTGCCGGACGACTCAGGCCCGTAGATCTCGACCACGCGGCCGCGCGGCAGGCCGCCGACGCCCAGCGCGATGTCCAGGCCCAGCGACCCGGTCGAGACGACCGCGAGTTCGTCCTCGATGCCACGATCGCCCAATTTCATGATCGAGCCCTTGCCGAACTGCTTCTCGATCTGCGCCAGCGCTGCCGAAAGCGCCCGGCTCCTGTTCTCTTCCATTGCTGCTCCTATGGCGGTCACGCTACCCATGGCGATTCTCCGTGGCGACGAGTTTACGGGGTCCGGCGCCGCGCGCCGCAGGCGGCCGGAAAGTTAAGGGGTTGTGTATGAAAAGACAGCACTGCTAATTCATACAGTAAAACCGAGTCTACCCCGATTCGCCGAGGCTTGCAAGCAGCCCTTCGAGGGCGTGGATCACCGCGGCGCGGCGTACCTGGTCGCGGTCCCCCGCCAGGAGACGGGTCTCGACCCGGGTGGCCTCACCCGCCGCGGCCCAGCCGAAGCAAACCATGCCGACCGGCTTGGCTACCGATCCACCGCCCGGGCCGGCCACGCCCGTGACCGAGAGCGCCAGGTGCGCGCGGGAGCGCGCCAGCGCCCCCTCCGCCATGGCGCGCGCCACCGGCTCGCTGACTGCGCCGTGGACGGCGATGAGCGCGCCGGGCACGCCCAAGAGCGACTCCTTGGCGGCGTTGGAATAGGTGACGTACCCGCGTTCCACCCATTGCGAACTGCCGGCAACGGCGGTCAGGGTCGCCGCGATCCAGCCGCCGGTGCACGATTCGGCGGTCGCCACCATGACTTCGCGGCGCAGGAGTGCGTGGCCGACACGTGCGGCCAAGGTGACAAGTTCCGGTTCGTTCATGAGGTCAACCTCATCCACAAGGCGAAAAGGAGCAGGGTGTAGCCTGCCGCGAGCAGGTCGTCGAACATGACGCCGAAGCCGTTTTTCCAACGTGCGTCGAAGTGGCGGATCGGCTGCGGTTTAGCGATGTCGAAAGCACGAAAAAGCAGGAATGCAGCGCCCTGCGCGGCCCAGGTGGCCGGCACCAGAATCAGGACCAGCCAGAAGGCGATCACCTCGTCGAAGACCATGCCGCCGTGATCGGCCACGCCGAGGTCGCGGCCGCAGCGGTCGCAGGCCCAGACGCCCAGCGCGAAGCCGCCGCAGCAGGCGGCGAGTTGCCAGGCCGGTGCCAGGGGGGCCAGGAAGATCGCGAACGCGGCCCAGCCCGCCAACGTGCCCCAGGTGCCCGGCGCAGGCCGCAGGAGCCCGCTGCCTAGCCCGAAGGCGATCGCGCGTGCTGGCGAACCCAGCATCCAGACCAGCGTCGGGCGGGGCTTCACGTGCGCACGGCGAAGTGGTCGAAACCCGGCGCGAGCGGCATGTCCTGCCCGTCAGCGCCGACCAGTCGCAGCGCGCGGTCCGGCGTCGCATCCGCGTCGATGCTGCCGATGCGGGTCAACCGCACCTGGGCTGCCTGCCCGGCGCGCTCGACCGCCGCGCGCAGTGCAGGCGGCGCCGTGAAGCAAAGTTCATAGTCGTCGCCGCCGCCCAGCGCCAGCCGCAGCGCCTCGTCGGGCGGCAGACCGGCCAGCGCGAAGGAGAGCGGCAGGTCGGAGGCGCGCAGCGTCGCCGTCACCGCGGACGCACGCGCCACATGCGCCAGGTCGCCGCCCAGGCCGTCCGACACATCAATCATGGCCGTGGCGATTCCGGCCAGTTGCAGGCCCAGCGTCACGCGCGGGGTCGGAGCCTCCAGTCGTTCGACACAGAAGCGCGCCGAAGGCTGGTCCAATGCGCTGGCGCCGCGCAGGAATGCCAGCCCCAGCGCCGCATCCCCCAGCGTGCCCGACACCCAGACGTCATCGCCGGCGCGCGCGCCGCTACGCCGGATAGCAGCGTCGTGCGGCACTTCCCCCATGATGGTCACCCCCAGGGTCAGCGGCCCGCGCGTCGTGTCCCCGCCGATCAGTTCGACGCCATGCAAGTCGGCCAGCGCGAAAAAGCCGGCCGCGAACGCAGCCAGCCAGGCTTCGTCGGCCTGCGGAAGGCTCATCGTGAGGGTTGCGTAGCGCGGCGTCGCGCCCATCGCCGCCAGGTCCGAGAGGTTGACCGCGAGCGTCTTGTGCCCCAGCCTCCTTGCATCGGTGTCCGGAAAAAAATGCGTCCCGGCGACCAGGAGGTCGGTCGAGACCGCGAGCGTCATTCCCGGCGCGGCTTCGATGAGTGCGCAGTCGTCCCCCACGCCCAGCTGCGCGCGCCGCGCGGGGCGGGTGAAATACCGCCCGATCAGCTCGAATTCCGAGGCCATGGGGCGCGCTTGCCGCCGGCTGCGGCAGATTCCCTAGCGGCGCGCGGCGGCGACTTCCGCGGCCCGTCCTGCTGCGGCGAGCTTGTCAAGCACGCCGTTGACGTACTTGAAGCCGTCGGTGCCGCCGAAGGTCTTGGCCAGTTCGACGCACTCGTTGATGACCACCCGGTAGGGGATCTCCGGGTGGTGGACGAGCTCGTAGGCGCCGACCAGGAGGATCGCGTGCTCGACCGGCGACAAGGACGACACCGGCCGGTCAAGCGCCGGCGCCAGGCTCTCGCGCAAGGAATGCGCATGGCCCGCGGCGCCGGTCAGGAGTTCGCGGAAATGCGCCTCATCGGCCTGCTCGAACCCTTTGGCGGCGGCCAGGTCATCAGCGATGCGTGCCGGTTCGCTGGCGTTGAGCTGCCATTGGTATAAGCCCTGCACCGCAAACTCGCGGGAGCGGCGACGCGCGCTTTTCATTGCGTCAATTCGGAGGCCAGCAGCGCCATCTCGATGGCGACACGCGCCGCGTCGGTGCCCTTGTCGAGACGCGCCTGGGCCTGCGCGTCGTCCTCGACGGTCAGGATGGCGTTGGCGATCGGCACGCCTGTCTCCAGTTGCACCTGTCCGACCCCGCGCGCCGATTCGTTGCAGACGATCTCGAAATGGTAGGTTTCGCCGCGCACCACGCAGCCCAGTGCGATCAGCGCGTCGAAATCGTCAGACTCGGCCATCAGCTTGAGTGCCAACGGAATCTCCAGCGCTCCGGGCACGGACACGACCTCGATGTCGTCCTCGGCGACGCCCAGGCGGATCAACTCCGCGACACAGCGTTCGCGCAAAGCGCCGACGATGGCGCCGTTGAAACGCGCCTGCACGACGCCGCAGCGCAAACCCTCCCCCGAGAGGGAGTCGTCGTAGCCAGCGCGATCGTCGCTCATGCCTGCGGCGCCAGGTAGCCTGTGACCTCGAGGTCGAAGCCCGTCATCGAGGGCATCTTGCGCGGGTTGGCCATGAGGCACATGCGCCCCACGCCGAGGTCGCGCAGGATCTGCGCGCCGATGCCGTAGGTGCGCAGGTCCATCTTGATGCGTGGACGAACGCCTTCGCTCATGTCCTTGCAGCGCGTCACCAGTTCGTCGGGCGATTCCCCGGCATTAAGGAGCACGACCACGCCGCTGCCGCGTCTGGCCACCGCGGCCAGTGCCGCATCGACGCTCCACGAGTGCGTGCCGCCTCCGGTGTCGAGCAGGTCCAGCGTGGACAACGGTTCATGCACGCGCACCAGCGTCTCCTCGGTCGGCGCCGGTGTGCCGCGCACCAGCGCCAGGTGCGCGCCGCCGCCGGCGCGGTCGCGGTAGACGACGGTGCGGAAGGCGCCGTGGGCGTTGACGATTTCGCGTTCCGCGACGCGCAGGACCAGGGACTCGTTGCGGCTGCGATGATGGATCAGGTCGGCGATGGTGCCGATCTTGAGACCGTGGGTGCGCGCGAACGCGATCAGGTCCGGCAGGCGCGCCATGCTGCCGTCCTCATTGAGGATCTCGCAGATCACCGCCGCCGGGATGGCCCCTGCCATTGCCGCCAGGTCGCAGCCGGCTTCGGTGTGGCCGGCGCGCACCAGCACGCCGCCCGGCTCGGCCATGAGCGGGAAAATATGGCCGGGCTGGACGATGTCGGACGGCCCGGCTGCGGGCGCGATGGCAGCTTGCACGGTACGGGCGCGATCGGCCGCGGAAATGCCGGTGGAGACGCCTTCGGCTGCTTCGATCGAGACGGTGAAATTGGTGCCGTGGCGCGTGCCGTTGGCGGACACCATGAGCGGCAGGTTGAGGCGGCGGCAATGATCGCCGGTCAGCGTCAGGCAAATCAGTCCGCGTCCATAGCGCGCCATGAAATTGATCGCCTCGGGCGTGACGTACTCGGCCGCCATCAGGAGGTCGCCTTCGTTCTCGCGATCCTCGTCATCGACCACCACGACCATGCGCCCGGCCTTCAGTTCGGCGACGATCTCGTTCACACCGCTGATCGCGGCTTCCTGTGGGTCGCTGGCGACCACCGTCAGGCGTTGCGACATGCGCGAACTCCCCAATGCATGGCAAAGGACTCAATTCTACCCGCGTCGCGCGTCGCACCGACTCGGCATAATCCGCTTTTTGAGGCGAATGCGACCCGATGCGAATGTTCTGGTTCCTGGCCGTCTGCCTGACCTTGCCGGCCTTCGCGCAGTCGGGTGCCGACGGCGCCCTCATTGAAGCTGCGGCGCGCGCCGACGCGGGTGAAGTGCGGCGCCTGCTGGGGCAGGGCGCAAGCGTTCGTGCGCGCGATGCCTTGTCACGTACTGCCCTGCTGGCAGCCACCCAGTCCAATTGCATCGAATGCGCGCGCCTGCTCATCGGTGCCGGCGCTGATGTGAATGCCAAGGATTCGATCCAGGACAGCCCCTATCTCCTGGCAGGGGCGCGCGGGCGCCTGGAGATACTGCGTCTGACCCTTGGCGCAGGCGCCGACCTCAAGAGCACCAACCGTTTCGGCGGCACGGCGCTGATTCCCGCCTGCCATTACGGGCATGTCGAGACCGTGCGTGAACTCCTCAAGACCCGGGTCGCCATCGACCACGTCAACAACCTGGGCTGGACTTGTCTGCTCGAAGCGGTGATCCTAGGCGATGGCGGGGCGGCGCACGTCGAGATCGTGCGCATGGTCCTGGCCGCCGGGGCCAATCCCAACCTGCCGGATCACCAGGGCGTCACGCCGCTCGCCCACGCCCGCATGCGCGGCCAGAAGGACGTGGCGACTTTGCTTGCGGCGGCGGGTGGTAAGTAGGCCTGCCGGGTACTCGCGGACCGGGTGGTCGGCTCGTACCCCAGCCCTTGGCGACTTCAGGTGTAGCTGACGTCGACGACCACCATCTTGCCGCCCTTCTCGTCAAAGTGCAGGGTGGTGCGGGCGTCGGACTGGTTGGCGTTGTCCGGATCAAAGGTCTTCTTGTTGTAGGTCCACTTGGGGTGCTTGGCGTCGGAGTTGTCGATCTCGTCGGGCTTGCCGAAACGTTCGCTCACGGCTTCCTGGGTCTGGTCCATCACGTAGCCCTGGAACAATCCCCGGGTGTATTGCGAATTCATGCAGGCAGCGAGGACGGCGACGACCAGGAACAGGATGACCGTGCGCGTGGTACAGCGCAGCGATCCCGGCATTGCATAGGATTTCATTTTTGATTCTCCCCAGGTTTAGGCTGGCTACCTTGATGGCGCCCGCTCGCCCGACAACTTAGCGCGCCATCCTGACACCGCGCTTACCGGGGTACAGGGCCGAGCCGCTTTAGAATGCGGGCTTGATCACGCGGATCGCGGCACGGAATCCAATCCGCCACACGCGGGCCGACGGAAACAGCAATCCATGGGCAAACGACAAACGGTGCGACTGCGCATCGAGTGGGGCGACACCGACCCGGCGCGCATCGTCTTCTACCCCAACTACTTCCGCTGGTTCGACGCTGCCTGTCACCAGCTCTTTGACGAACTCGGGGTGAGCCACAACACCCTCTTGGCCGACGGGGTCGCCGCGGGCTATCCGATCGTCGAGGCGCACGCCGAGTTCAAGCGCCCGGGCTACTACAGCGACTGGATCGAGGTTCGTGCCGAGGTCGTCGAGGTCGGCGCCAAGGTCCTCAAAGTGGCCTACCAGGTGTGGCGCGACGACGTGCTGCTGCTCGAGGGTTACGAGAAGCGGGTCATCGCGCGCCACGATGACAAGGAAGCGCGGCGCATGCGCGCCATGGAGATCCCCCCCGCGATGCGGGAACGACTGCTCGGGTTGACGCCATGAAGCTCTATACCTATTTCCGCTCGTCGGCTGCCTATCGGGTGCGCATCGCGCTCAACCTGAAGGGGCTGGAATACGAACCGGCGTTCGTGCATCTGGCCAAGGGCGCGCATAACGGCGCCGAGTTCGCCGCGATCAATCCGGTTCGGCTGTTGCCGGCGCTTGACGAGGGCGGACACCTGCTGACGCAGTCGATAGCGATCATGGAGTACATGGACGAGATGCACCCGGTGCCTGCGCTCCTGCCCGGGACCTCGCTGGATCGCGCCCGGGTGCGTGCGCTTTCGCTCCTGGTCGCCTGCGAGATTCATCCGCTCAACAACCTGCGGGCCCTCAAGTACCTGAACGGCGTCCTCAAGGTCACAGAGGAGCAGAAGAACGCCTGGTACCGGCATTGGGTCGAGGACGGACTCGCGCGGTTCGAGGCGATGCTCGGCGACGGCAGGAGCGGCCGCTTCTGCCATGGCGATACGCCGAGCATGGCGGACTGCTGCCTGGTGCCGCAAGTGGCCAACGGCAAGCGCTTCGATTGCGACTTCTCGCATGTGCCCCGCGTGATGCGCATCTGGGAAGCTTGCAACGAATTGCCGGCATTTCAGCGTGCGGCACCCGCCGCCCAGCCAGACGCCGAATAGCCGGCGCGCCGCCGGCGCGGCCGGTTTGGCGGCGTGCCCTTGCGCGTAGAATCGCGGCTCTTTTGCCTGCACTCGCGCCACGCGTGTCGATCCCTCGATGAGCACCACAGCGATCAACGAAACCCACGACCCCAAGCAGAAGAGCTGGGTCGATGCTGCCAACGAAGCCGGCGCGGATTTTCCGCTGCAGAATCTTGCCTTCGGCGTGTTTCGCCGCGCCGGCAAGGCCGAGGACTTCCGTGGTGGAGTCGCGATCGGCGACCAGATCCTGGACCTGGCCGCAGCCGTGCGCACCGGCATGTTCGCCAAGGACGCTGCCGAAGCCGCCGTCCTGGCGTCCGCCCCTACGCTCAACGGATTCATGGGCGCCGATCCCGGGCTGGCCTCGGCGCTGCGCCTGGCCCTGTTTCGGGCGCTGCGCGAAGGCAGCGCGCTCGAGGGGCGGGCGCGTGCCTGCCTGGTGCCCATGAAGGACGCCGAAATGGGCCTGCCGGCGGCCATCGGCGATTTCACCGATTTTTTTTCGTCGGTGTTTCACGCCACCAATACCGGCAGCATGTTCCGTCCGGACAGCCCGCTGTTTCCCAACTACAAGCACCTGCCGATCGCCTATCACGGCCGTTCCTCCTCGATACGCGTCGGCTCGCTTGCCAGTCCGCATACCTTCCCGCGGCCGCAGGGACAGTCCAAGCCCGCAGACGCCCCGGCGCCGCTGTTCGGCCCGTCCAAGCGTCTCGATTACGAACTCGAGGTCGGCGTCTGGATCGGGCGCGGCAATGACCAGGGCACGCGCGTGTCCATCGAGGGCGCGGAGGCACATGCGTTCGGCCTGTGCCTGCTCAACGACTGGTCGGCGCGCGACATCCAGGGCTGGGAGTACCAGCCGCTGGGTCCCTTCCTGGCCAAGAACTTTGCCACCACGATCTCGCCATGGATCGTGACCCTGGAAGCGCTGGCACCCTTCCGGGTCGCCGAATTCACGCGGCCCGCAGGCGACCCGGCGCCGATGGCCTATCTCGACTCGCCGCACAACCGCGCCGCGGGCGGCATCGACCTCAAGCTCGAGGTGCTGCTGCTCACCGCACGCATGCGGGCTGCGGGACTGGCGCCGGTGCGCCTGTCCGCGTCGAACTTCCGCGATTCCTACTGGACGATTGCGCAATTCATCGCGCACCACACCGTGGGTGGCTGCAACCTGAATCCCGGCGACCTCTTCGGTAGCGGCACCCAGTCCGGGCGCACGCGCGAGGAGTTCGGTTCGCTGCTCGAGCTGTCGTGGGGCGGCAAGACGCCGGTCGAGCTGCCCAATGGCGAGAAGCGCGCCTTCCTGGAAGACGGTGACACGCTGATCTTCAGGGGGCATTGCTCACGTGACGGCTACGCACGCATCGGCTTCGGCGACGTCGCAGGCACCGTGCTGCCGGCCAACTGATGCCGCCCTGGCGCGGCTTGATCGCGCGCGCCGTGCCCATCCCATTTTCCCCGGCACGCGCTTCGTTCCTGCGCCTCATGAACCGCAACGAGGACCCCGACCCTTGCCCACGACCAACATAGACGCCCTCGCCATGCGCCTGCGCCAGGCCGGCGAGACCGGGGTTGCGACCGGACCTGTCCGCGACGAGATTCCCGCAGGCGACGTGGCCGCGGCCTATGGGATCCAGAAGGCCAACACCGACTTTTGGCTCTCTGCCGGGCGGCGGCTCTCGGGTCGCAAGATCGGTCTGACCGCGAAGGCGGTGCAGAAGCAACTCGGAGTCGATGAACCGGACTACGGCATGCTCTTCGCCGACATGGCCTTGGGCGACGGCGAGGAGGTCTCGCTCTCGCGGGTCATGCAACCCAAGGTGGAGGCCGAGGTTGCGCTGGTGCTGGAGCGCGACCTGGGCGTGCCGGACTGCACGCTCGCCGACCTGATCGGAGCGGTGGCCTATGCGCTGCCGGCGATCGAGATCGTCGCCAGCCGCATACGCAACTGGGACATCCGCCTGGTGGATACCATCGCCGACAACGCTTCATCAGGCCTGTACGTGCTGGGCACCGAGCCGCGCCGCCTCGAGGGCCTGGACCTGCGCCTGGCCGGCATGGTCATGGAACTGCGCGGCGAACCGGTGTCGCTTGGCGCCGGCGCGGCCTGCCTCGGCAATCCGCTCAACGCGGCGGTGTGGCTGGCGCGCAAGATGATCGCCGTCGGCGCGCCGCTCAAGGCGGGGGACGTCATCATGACCGGTGCCCTGGGGCCGATGGTCGCGGTCAACCCGGGCGACGTGATCGACGTGCGCATCAGCGGCCTGGGCTCGGTGCGGGCCGCGTTCGGGCGCCAGGGGACGACATGAAAGGCAAAACACTGCAGCGGGCGAGCGCGAAAAGGCCGGCGGCCCGTGCCGGCAAGGCGAGTCGTGCGGCACTGGTCCGCGCCCTGGCGGAGCGGGTGGACACGGCGGCACGCAACGCCACCGGCATCGCGCAACTGTCGGCCATGCACGAACTATCCTTGGCCGAAGCCTATGCGGTGCAGCGAGCTTCGATCGCGCGGCGCATTGCGCGCGGCGAAAAGCGCATCGGCATGAAAATGGGCTTCACCAGCCGCGCCAAGATGGTGCAGATGGGTCTGTCGGACCTCATCTGGGGGCGCCTTACCGATGCCATGATCATCGAGGAGGGCGGCAGCCTGTCGCTCAAGGATTACGTGCACCCGCGCGTCGAACCGGAGATCGCGTTTCTCCTGAAGAAGCCGCTCGCCGGGCGCGTCACCGCGCTCGAAGCGCAGGCCGCGGTCGAAGCCATCGCGGTGGCGATGGAAGTCATCGACAGCCGCTACGAGAATTTCAAGTTCTCTCTCGCCGACGTCGTGGCCGACAATACCTCCGCCGCGGGCGTGGTGATCGGGCCCTGGCACGCGCCGCATGTCGATTATTCCAACCTGGGCCTGGTCCTCAGCTTCGACGGCGCGGCGCGGCAGGTCGGTTCGACCGCCGGCATCCTCGGCCACCCGCTGCGCTCGCTGGTGGCTGCCGCGCGCATGGCGGGCGAGGCGGGTGAGGTCATCCAGGCAGGCGAGATCGTCATGGCCGGCGGCATCACCGCGGCCGAAGCGCTCACCCCCGGTTCCTGGGTCGAGACCGAGATGCAGCATCTCGGTCGGGTCGGACTGCGCACATTGGCCTGAGCGGGAGGCCTCCGGTCTGGTCGGTCCGCGCGCATGGCGCTACACTGCGGATTCACCTGTTTCGCGAGGAACCGCCATGGAGATGAACAGTGCCGGCATCGTGCGCAATGCGGAAGAGCGCAAGGCCTTTTACTCGAAGATCGATGGTGCCCACCTTGCGCCGCTGTGGGAGGTGCTCAAGGGGTTGGTGCCGGCCGAGCCCCGGCCCGCGGCCATGCCCCACTTATGGGACTATGACGCGATCCGCCCGCACATTATCGAGTCCGGGGCGCTGCTCACCGCGAAGGAGGCGGAGCGGCGCGTCCTGGTACTGGAGAACCCGGCCCTGCGCGGGCAGTCGCTGATCACCGATGTCCTCTACGGCGGCCTGCAGCTGATCCTGCCCGGCGAGGTTGCCCCGGCGCATCGGCATTCGCAGTCTGCGCTGCGCTTCATCATGGACGGCGACGGTGCCTATACGGCCGTCAACGGCGAGAAGACCACCATGCATTACGCCGACTTCGTCATCACGCCGGCGTGGACCTGGCACGATCACGGCAACGACTCCGCGAATCCGATGGTCTGGCTGGACGTGCTCGACCTCTCGATCGTCGCCCATTTCCACGGCCAGTTCCGCGAAGACTGGGAGGAAGAGCGGTTTCCGGTCTCGCGGCCCGACGGCGATGCGCTGGCGCGCTACGGCGCAGGCCTCCTGCCGATCGACTACAAGCCGCAATCCGCGACTTCCCCGATCTTCAACTACCCCTACGAGCGTACCCGCGAAGCGCTCTTCTCCATGCACCGCGCGGGCGATCCCGACCCGCATTTCGGGCACAAGCTGAAGTACATCAATCCCGCCAGCGGCGATTGGGCCATGCCGACCATCGCCACGACCATGCAATGGCTGCCGGCCGGGTTTGCGACGCGCCCGTATCAGTCCACCGATGGCCTCGGGTTCGTCTGCGTCGAGGGCGCAGGCGAGACGCGGGTCACGCTGCCAGACGGCCAGGTCAAGATCATGACGTGGAAGCCGCGCGACGTATTTGTCGTGCCGGGCTGGCTTCCGCATACCCACCATCCGGCCAGTGATACGGTGCTGTTCGGATTTTCGGACCGCTCGGCGCAGGAGAAGCTGGGCATCTTTCGCGAAAAGCGCCACTGATCGCCGCGCGCCGTGAGGCGCGCGGGGACTTGGCTACAGCACCAGGGTCCCCACCCACCAGGCCACTGCGGCGATGAAGGCCGAGCAGGGGATGGTCAGCACCCAGGCGTAGACGATGTTGCCGGCCACGCCCCAGCGCACCGCGTTGACTTTCCGAACCGCGCCGACGCCGACGATCGCGCCGGTGATGGTGTGGGTGGTCGAGACCGGGATGCCGAGTCCGGTGGCCAGGAACAGCGTGCAGGCGCCGCCTGTCTCGGCGCAAAAGCCGCCCACCGGCTTCAGCTTGGTGATCTTCTGGCCCATGGTCTTGACGATGCGCCAGCCGCCGAAGGCAGTGCCTACGCTGATGGTGACGTAGCAGGCGATCACCACCCAATGCGGCAGGTGGGACTTGGACGCCTGCATCCAATGCGGCATGCCTTCGGGTGATACGGCGGTTGCCGCAATCAGAAGCATCCAGATGATGCCGGCGGTCTTTTGCGCGTCATTGCCGCCATGGCCCAGGCTATAGGCGGCGGCGGATATCAACTGCAGGCGCCGGAACCAGCGATCAATGCGGTGGGGCGATGCCCGCATGAAGAGCCACGAAACGATCAGCATGAGAAGCGTGCCGAACAGGAACCCCAGCGTCGGCGAGAGCAGGATGAAAATCACGGTCTTGCCCAGGCCCGCCATCAGCAGCGACCCGGCCCCGGCCTTGGCGATCGCAGCGCCGGCCAGGCCGCCGATGAGCGCATGCGAAGAGGAGGAGGGAATGCCGTACAGCCAGGTGATCACGTTCCAGGAGATGGCTCCGATGAGCGCGCCGAAGACCACATAGTGATCGACGATCCCGGCATCGATGATGCCCTTGCCGACCGTGGCTGCGACGGTGAGAGGGAACAGGAAATAGGCGAGGAAGTTGAAGCTGGCCGCCCAAAGCACCGCCCATTGCGGTTTGAGGACGCCGGTGGAGACGACGGTGGCGATCGAGTTGGCCGCGTCGTGAAAGCCGTTCATGAAATCGAACGCCAGCGCGAGCAGGATCAACACCAAAAGAATAGTGAGCGTCATTGCGAAGGTGCAAGGCGCGGGTCGACAGGCCTTAGGCGTTCTCGACCATGATGCCTTCTATGATGTTGGCGACATCCTCGCACTTGTCGGTCACCGACTCGAGGAGCTCGTAGATTTCCTTCAGCTTGATGACCTGCCGCACGTCCGCTTCCTCGCGGAACAGTCTGGCCATCGCCGCGCGCATGACGCGGTCGGCCTCCGACTCGAGCCGGTCGATCTCTTCGCAAAGGGCGAGAATCTCAGGGCCATTTTGCGTGTTGGGCAGGAGCGCGACGGCAGCCTTGACCTTCTCGGCGCAGGAAACACAGATCTCGGCGAGCTTGCGCGCGTCGGACGTGACCTGGGTGATGTCGTAGAGGAAGATGGACTGCGCGACATCCTCGATCAGGTCGAGGATGTCGTCCATGGTCGTGATCAGCCGGTGGATTTCATCGCGGTCGAGGGGCGTGATGAACGTCCTGTGCAGCAGTTCGACAGTCGAGTGGGTGATCTTGTCGGCGCGCTTCTCGATCGATTCGATTGCGTAAGCACGCCGCTGCAGGTCGTCGAAGTTCGCCATCAGGGATTCGAGGGCGCGGGCGCCCTCGACAATGGTCTGGGCGTGTTCGTTGAACAGATCGAAAAAGCGCCCTTCCTTGGGCATGAAGCGTCCGAACATGGGCGGATTCTCGGGGGCGAAGGAGGTGCGGGATTTGAGGATGCGGTTTCCCGCAGCGACGTGGACCGGGCATCCGATCCGCCGGACGGCATTGACGCGGCGGCATTATATGGCCGACCACGCGCAAGATCACATCAGCGCGAGGCCAGGCGCGTGTAGCGCGCCGCGAGTCGCTGCGCCGCCTCCGCGAGGGCGGCCGATACCGGCGCATTGCAGGGACCCTTGACCTGGCCGGCGAACCAGACCCAGGCGCGGCGGCGCAATTCCGCGGTGGCGCGTTCGCCGGTCGCCTCATCCTCGAGGGCGAAGACGCGCGCCGCGCCGACGGAGCAGTCGTTCGCGTAGCTGGCGACGCAGTGGCGCATTTCCATGCCTTCGCGCGCGAGCATGAGCGAATCGGTGAGTGGTACCACGCGCACTCCGGCAGCCAGGTGAGCCGGCACCGCGCTGGTCCAGCGGCGCATGAACTCCGGATTGAGCAGGATCATCGCCTGGTGCCAGCGCTGCTGCCTGCGGATCAGCGAGGCGAACGTCGCGCCGGTCGGCACGAGGGCGCGGCCCGGAACCGATTGGTCGATCCACCAGTCGAGCAGGTAGGCAGCGTCCTCGCGCACGAAGCGCTGCGAGGTGCCGAGCAATCCGCGTCGCGCGATCTCGACGGCGACGATGCGTATCAGTCGCGCCAGGTCCGCGCGCCGCCCGCTGTCAAATCCGGGGTGCTCCAGCAGGGTTTCCAGCCGCCCGCCGCTGCAAAAAGGGGGCAGCAGCGCCGCGGGGATGGCTGCAAGCCCGGTCTCGTAGAGCGCTTGCGCAGCCACTGCCTGGAAGCGCGCCGGGGCGTCGTGCGTGGCCGGAAACAATGCTGCCACCAGGGAGCGGGGTTGGTGTGCGAGCCAGCGCCAGCCGGCGTCCGACAGCCCCAGCCGGGCAAGGCTGCGCTTGGCTTCGCCCAGCGCGCCCAGCGGGAGCGGGCCCGCGCGCTTGCGGGCGTGGCGTTGGACCAAAGGCGCGACCAGAGGCATCAGGTTGGGGGCCTCGCCCGCCAGACGGACGAGTGTGGTCGCGCCGGCCGCCACGCAGTCGGACCGGTCGGCGAAGGTCGCGCCGGGCCCGAAGGTCAGGAGCACGGCGCGCGTCAGCGATCGCGGCAGGAGAACATGTTGCAGTGTCCGACGCAGGACGGATACGGCGCGTGCGCTCGCTGCGTCGGGATAGAGGTCCTCTGCCAGTCGGCGGCGGCAGTAGGCGACGTCCGGCGGCGGTAGCGCGGCGTCGACGCCGGCCATGCCGGTCGCAATCGCGTTCTCGACCGCCAGGACGACGGCTTCGCCCGACAGGCGTGTCGCGTCGAGCATCGGCGTGGCAAGGACGCTCGATGGGGCGGGCCGCCAGCGGCCGGCCCCATCGCGGACCCGGACGCCAAGTCGCTCGTTGCCGCTGGGTTCCAGGGCGAGTGTGTCCGCGAGGATCAGACGCCGCCGGCTTCCTGTCTCGGCCAAGGCCAGGAACCGGCCGCGCGGCCGCGACAAGGCCTCCAGTACCACCGAGCCCGCCGCATCGGACGGAGGGCGACGGCGAGAAGGAAATGCGGATGGTCTGCGAGGGGCTGACCTGGATTCGGACATGTGTGAAGGAGGCGCGGATGGCCGGCAGCCGGCCCCGACATGCTATCAGGCGCATCGCCTGCCGCGCCTGCAGGCGCCTGTGCCGCCCCCACCGCAGCCACTAGAGCAGCGGCAGCGCGCCGCGTCGCGCCATTCTTGCGCGCTGCCGGATGGTCGGACGCAGCCGGCGCAGAGCCCACGCGGCTGCGTTGCGCAACGCGCGAGTCACGGGCGCGCGGGTCTGCCCCTGGTGCAATTCCACTTCGGAATTGCGGAACGCCGAAAGCACGATCGGATCGTCATCGCGGATGCGCATGGTCTCACCCGCCCGGAGCACATGATCTTCCGTGTGGGCATCCTGGGTCAGCCACACCACGCCGCGCTTGACCGACACCGCCATGCTGGCGGGACGCAGCACCGAAAGCGTGCCGTTGGAGGGAAGCAGGAAATCGAGGTGGTTGAAGGCAACTTGCATGATGGGCTCCATTCGGATAACTTTTGTTCAAGGATCACCGATTCGGTGACACGTCGCTTGTTTAAGCGATGTGAGGAATTGTCCGCTTCAGAGTCAGGCCTGACAAACGAGTTTGACGCCCATTTCGCATGAGAAATAATCATTCGAAACCACGCCCGGCAAGGCGCGTCGCCTCACTGGATTCGCTGCGTGGTTTCGAATCCGCCGCACGGCTCTTGAGCTTCACCGCGGCTGCGAGCGAGCTGTCGATCACCCAGTCCGCGGTGAGCCGGCAGATCAAGTCGCTGGAAGACGGCATTGGCGTGCCGCTGTTCGCGCGCTTCAACCGTCGCCTGGAACTGACCGACGCCGGGGAGCGCCTGTACCGCGTCGCCAGCCGCGCGCTGGCTGACATCGTCCGCACGATCGACGAACTGCAGGGCCCGGCGGCGCAGGTGGTCACAGTGACCACTCCCCTGTCCTTCGCCACGTTGTGGCTGGTTCCGCGGCTGGCCCGATTCCGCGCGCTTAGGCCCGACATCGACGTACGCATCGCTGCCAACGATTCCATCGTGGCCCTGGAGCGCGAGCGGATCGACTGCGCGATCCGCTTTTGCGAACCGGAGTCCGCGCCGGCAGAGGCGCGCGCGCTGATGCGGGAGGAGGCGTTTCCCGTGGTGAGTCCCGCGCTTCTGAACCGGAAGGAAGCGCCATTGCGCACACCGGCGGACCTGGTCCACCACGTGCTCCTCAGGTACGACGATGCACAGGGCCGGGTCCCGCACGTGAGCTGGGACAACTGGCTGGCCCTCTGGAAGGTCGGTCAGGTGAAGCCGGCCGGCAACATCACCTTTTCTCACTACGATCAGGCGATTTCAGCGGCGGTGGAGGGCGAAGGCATCGCGATCGGCCGCACCGCCCATGTGCGCCGCCTGATCAAGCAGGGCAGGCTCGTGCCCCTGTTCGACAATCGCATGGCCGTGCCGAGGCAGTACTTCGTCGTCATCGCGCGCGGCAGCCGGCATCGACCCGAAGTCAAGGCCTTCGCCGACTGGGTGATGGCCGAAGCGGAACGGGATTGACCGGGGGATCCGATGGCGCGCGATTTTCTGCCCTGCCCGCGGCTGGCCTCCGAGCCCGGCATCCCGCCGGTGCCTGTGCGTTTGCAAGCGCGGCCATGAAGGCGCCAGACGAAAGCGTTGCGCAGGCACGCCTGTTCCATGGCTGGGTCGTCGTCTGGGCCGTGCACGTGGTGCTGTTCACGATCTTCAGCGCGGCCTACTCGTTCTCGTCGTTCTTCACCGCGCTCGAGGCCGAGTTCGCCGCCAGTCGGGCGGGCGTGTCCTTCGCCTTCGGCCTGGCGGTGTTCCTTTACTTCTTGGTCGGCGCCTTCGCCGGGGTCGTCGCCGACCGCACCCATGTGCGCCACGTGGTCAGCGCCGGCATCATCGCCTTGGCGCTCGGTCTGTACCTGTCCAGTCACGTCAACTCGCTCATCGCCTTCTACATCTGCTTCGGCCTGGCCATCGGCATCGGGGTGGGCTGCGCCTACGTGCCGTCGATCGCCGCGGTGCAGCCCTGGTTCGTGCGGCGCCGCGCGACCGCCGCCGGCATCGCATCTTCCGGCATCGGCCTGGCGACACTCGTCACCCCGTTTCTCGCGGTCAAGTGCATCGAAGCGCTCGGCTGGCGCGCGACATTGCAGTGGCTCGCGCTCGCGGTGCTGGTGCTCGGTCTCGCAGCCGCCCTGCAACTGGAGAAGTCACCGCAGGCGCGTGGCCTTCACGCCGACGGCGACGCGCAGTCGCCGCACGGCAACCTGGCCACCGGCGGCATGGGCTGGGCGGAAGCGGTGCGTTCGCAGACATTCGTGCTCTTTTTTCTCACCATGCTCGGTACCGGCATCATCCAGTTCATGCCCTTCGTGCACCTGGCGCGGCACGCGCTGGACCGCGGCTTCGCCGCCGAGACCGGCGCGCTCCTGCTGGGCCTCATCGGGCTGGGCAGCTTCGTCGGACGCCTCGTGATGACGCGCCTGGCCGACCGCCACGGCAGGCGCGAGGCCTACGCGGCGATGTTCGGGCTCATGGCGCTATCGTTCGCCTGGTGGCTGATCTCGTTGGCGCTGCCCGCGTCCCTGCTGGCGCTCTCACTGTTCGCAATCCTGTTCGGGTTGGGGTACGGCGGCTTCGTCGGCATTGCCCCACCGCTGGCCATGGGTTATTTCGGCGGGCGCAGCTTGAGCGGGCTCATCGGACTCCTGTACCTGGGTGCCGGCACGGGGACCCTCTTCGCGCCTACCTTCGCCGGTTGGGCCTACGACACCACCGGCAGCTATGCGCTGCCGCTTGTCACCGGCGTGGCCTGCAACCTGGTCGCCATGGCGCTGGCGCTCCGCATGCCGCGTGCCTGATGGCGGATAATCCTCGCTCCTCAACATATCGGAACTCACCATGTCCGGACTCATCATCAAGGACCTGACCGTCGGTACAGGCGCCGAAGCACGCGCGGGCACGACCATCGAGGTGCATTACACCGGCTGGCTGTTCAACGACGGCCAGAAGGGCGCGAAGTTCGATTCGAGCAAGGATCGCAACCAGCCCTTCTCCTTCCCCTTGGGCGCAGGACACGTGATCCGCGGCTGGGACGAGGGCTTTGCCGGCATGAAGGTCGGGGGCAAGCGCGAACTGACCATACCGCCCGAGATGGGCTACGGCGCGCGCGGTGCGGGCGGGGTGATTCCGCCGAATGCGACGCTGCTCTTCGAGGTCGAGTTGCTTGCGGTTTGAGGAAGCTCGGGCGAAGAGGGGTAGCGGAGACGCGGCTTGCCGATCACCGCTGAAATCCGCAAGCAGCTCCTCTCACTGCTCGGCGCGAAGCCGAAACGCGGCGCTGCCCCAGGCGCCTCGTCTTCCCAGCCGGTGCTCATCAGCGAGGGCACCTGTCCGGTTTGCTCGGAAGATGTGGTTTTTGTCGCCCATCATCCGCACCTGCGCGACCATTTTCGGTGTGCGTCCTGCGGTTCGATTCCCCGCGAGCGCGCCCTCATGGCGACCCTCGAGAGCTACTTTCCCGAATGGCGTGATCGTGTCATCCACGAATCCTCGCCGGGCGATCACGGGGCGAGCCGGCGTCTGGCACGCGAATGCCACGGCTACATCGCGTCGCACTATCTGCCGGGAGTCGCATCGGGCCGTCTGGTCGGCGCGGTGCGCAGCGAAAACCTGCAAGACCTGTCGTTCGCCGACGCGAGCATCGACCTGCATGTCACGCAGGACGTCATCGAGCACGTGTTCCATCCGGCGCAGGTCTTTCGCGAGATCGCGCGTACCCTGAAGCCCGGCGGCGCGCACGTCTTCACCGTGCCCCTGGTCAGACGGCACGAGGCGTCCCGGGCGCGCGCGCGCCTGAGTGACGACGGCCGGATAGTGCATCTCGAACCACCGGAGTATCACGGCAATCCGACGGTCGAGGAAGGTTCGCTGGTTACCATGGACTGGGGTTTCGATATCTGCCGGCACATTTTCGAGGCGAGTGGCCTTTTCACGCACGTCGTTCAGATCGATGACCTGTCAAGAGGCATTCGCGCGCAGTACATCGAGGTGCTGGTGACGGTAAAGCCGGCGGTGAGCGGTGCGCCGGTCGGGGCCTGATCCGGCGCTGCGACGCCCCGCGAGACCCACGCAAGTGCCGCGTTTAGATGAATGTCGCGATGCGATCCAGCGGCTTTCTGTGGATGTCGGGCACCTGCACCCCGGGGGCCGGATACCCCACCACCAGCAGCAGGAACGGCCGTTCGCCTTTTGGCCGGTCGAGAATCTTGTTCATGAAGGCCATCGGACTGGGTGTGTGGGTAAGTGTCGCCAACCCGGCGTGGTGCAGCGCCGTGATGAGCATTCCGCAGGCGATGCCGGTGGATTGGCCGACGTAGTAGTTCTTGACCCGTCGGCCGTCATCCAGGAGCGAATGGGTCTTCTCGAAGATCGCGATCAGCCAGGGTGCGACTTCCAGAAAGGGCTTGTTCTCGTCGGTGCCCAGGGGGGCCAATGCGTCCAGCCATTCCTGCGGCGCGCGGCCGTTGTAGAAGTCGCGCTCTTCCTTTTCCGCTTCGACGCGCAGGGTCGCCTTGACCTTCGGGTCCGAGACGACCACGAAATGCCAGGGCTGCAAGGCGGCGCCGGAAGGCGCGCTGCCGGCGGCCAGGAGGCATTGCTCGATGATTTCGCGCGGCACCGGTCGGTCGGAGAATTCACGGACGGTGCGACGGCGCTGGATGTCCGTGTTGAACGCGTGCGCACGTTCGATCATCTCGGATTGGGGATACTCGCGGTAGGTTCTGAGCGGTACGAACTGAGCCATGGCGGGGTGGATTCGAGTGGAGAGGATGGAGATTGCGCGACAATCAAGCTGACGATTGCGGGGATACAAGATGAGTGACGATGAACCGGGCCGGCCATTCAAGCCTGCCAGCCTGCACACCTGCGCCGCCAACTCGGGCGTGGCGCGGCAATTCGATCTGGCGGATGCCTCTTCGTTCGAGGACGCGCGCCGCGGTTTCATCGCGACCATTCCGGACGCACTGGTGCTGGGGGCGAATGGCAGGCCGGTGTGGAGCCTGGAGGCCTATCGTTTCCTGGAGGAGGCGACCGCACCGGACACCGTCAACCCCAGTCTGTGGCGTCAGGCACGCGTCAATTGCATCCACGGTCTTTTCGAAGTCGTGCCACGCATGTTTCAGGTGCGCGGATTCGATATCGCCAACCTGACCATCATCGAAGGTGACACCGGTCTGATCCTGATCGACCCGTTGACCTTCGCCGAGTCGGCACGCACCGCGCTGGACCTGTACTACACGCACCGCGATCCCGGGCGCACGCGCCCCGTGCGCGCGGTCATTTACAGCCACAGCCATGGCGACCACTATGGTGGGGTCGAGGGGGTCATGAGCGCCGCCCAGGGCGCCAGTGGCGAAGTGCAGGTCATCGCGCCGACCGGCTTCATGGAAGCGGCAATCGCCGAGAACGTTCTGGCCGGCATCCCGATGCGCCGGCGCTCCATGTTCCAGTTCGGCCAGTTGCTCGAGCGCCATGCGCGCGCGCAGGTCGACGCGGGGCTGGGCAAGACCATGGGACGCGGCACCATGGGGCTGATCGCACCCAACATGGTCATCGAAAGGCCGATCGAGACGCATGTCATCGACGGGGTCGAAATCGAGTTCCAGTTGACACCGGAGACCGAGGCACCGGCCGAGATGAATTTCTTTTTCCCGGGCATGGGCGTGCTCAATCTGGCGGAAAACGGCTGCCACACCATGCATAACCTGTGTCCCATACGCGGCGCCAAGACGCGCGACGCGCTGGCCTGGTCCAAGTACCTGGGCTATGCGCTGGACCACTACGTCGAACGGACCGACGTGGTCATCGCCCAGCACCACTGGCCGACCTGGGGCAGGGACAAGGCACGCGCCTTCGTTTCCGAGCAGCGCGACCTGTATCGCCACATGCACGACCAGACCCTGCGCCTGATGGCGCACGGCATGACACCGCACGAAGTCGCCGCCGAGTACGCGCTGCCCGCAGGCCTGGCGCGGCGCTGGCATGCGCGGCCCTACTACGGCGCCACCGCACACAATGTGCGCGCAGTCTATGCCCATTACTTGGGGCCTTATGACGGCAACCCGGTCAACCTGAACCCGTACGCGCCCGTCGAGGCCGGGCAGCGCTACGTGGAGTACATGGGCGGCGCCGACGCGCTGCTCGCGCGCGCACGCGCCGACTACGAGCGCGGTGACTATCGCTGGGTGGTGCAGGTGACGCACCATCTTGTGTTTGCGGACCCGGCCAATCGCGCGGCGCGGTCGCTGGCAGCCGATGCGATGGAGCAGCTGGCCTACCAAGCGGAGTCCTCGACCTGGCGCAATGCCTACGTGCTGGGCGCGAAGGAATTGCGCGAGGGGCCGCCCAAGCCGCCACCCGGCGGGGTGGGGGTGATCACGCCGCAGATCGTTGCCATGCTGCCGATGGAACTGTTCTTCGACTTCCTGGCAGTGCGCGTCAACGGGCCCAAGGCCGAAGCGCTGTCGCTCAAGATCGACTGGCACATGAGCGACGAGAATCGCACATGGCGACTCACGCTCTCCAACGGAGCCTTGTCCAATAGCGCCGGCTCTCATGGCGATGCCGCGCAGGCGACCGTGCAGATGAACCGCGCCGCACTCGCCAAACTGGTCGGCGGCGGGGCGCAATTCGCCGCCGCGCTGGCTGCCGGCGAGTTGCGGGTTGCGGGCGACGCGTCGCGCCTGGCCGCGCTTTTGGGCGTGCTGGACAACTTCAATCCGATGTTCGCCATCGTCGAGCCATAGGCCGCACGCTCAAGGCGGCAGCCCGCGCCGGGCGCGGGCCGCGGCCGGCGCCTCTGCCGCTGCGTAGCGCTTCAATCCTGCTTCGCGGTCGGCCGGCACCACGGTGGCGAGCGTGGTGCCAGGCGCAGGCTGCAGCTCGGGCGGAAACATCGCCAGCTTCTGCTTCTCAGCCAGGCGCATGCGCTCAAAATCCAGGTCGCGTTCGTTGATGCCGGCGACCGGATGGATCGCGATTCCGTCCACCACCTCCAGGTCGAACCACCAGCGCTTGACCGGGTTGCGGGCGCCGTTGCCCTCGGCGTCGTCGGCCTCGGCCAAGGCGCGCGCCTCTTGCGGATTGTCGATGGCGCGCCACATCCAGGCCTCGGCCGCGACGGTGTCCTCACGGTTCCAAGGGCACATCTTCATGCAGCGCCCGCAGGCCGAACCTTTCATGTTGGTGACGCGGTACTTGGTGCACTTCTCGACGTCTGCCTTCCAGATCTCATAGCCGTTGAACATGACCTTGGGGCCGAAGGGAATCGCGTTGCACGGGCACTCGCGCGCGCACTTGCGGCAGGATTCGCAGAAGTTCTGCAGGCCGAAGTCGATCGGCAAATCGACCTGCATCGGCAAGTCGGTCGTGAAGACCACCGATTTGGAGCGCGGGCCGATGAAGGGATTCAGGATGGTGTCGCCGATGCGGCTGACCTCGCCCAGGCCCGCCATCAGGATCGCGGGGTTGTGGATCACCTCGGAGTGCGCGTTGGAGTGGGCGCGCGCCGAGTAGCCCATGCGCCGGCAGTGCGCCGCCATCAGGCCGGCGATCTCGGCGCCGCGCAGATAGGCGCGCATGGACTGCGATGCCGAGATCCAGTCGTCGCCCGAGGCGCCCTCCATGGTCTCGAAGCCCTGGTCCAGAAGCATGACCACTGCGTAGGCGTGGTACGCGGCAATGGGTTTGCCTTCAACCTCGTCGTGCGAGTAATACATCCACGGCAAGGCGCGGCAGATGCCGACAAAGTCCGCTCCCAGGTAATAGCCCAGCGCCTTGATCGACTGCGCGTTGCGCAAGGGATCCGAGAGGTCGCCGCCAAGACCGGTTGGGACGAGCGGCTCGCGCCCGCCCTGCAGCGGCACCATGTGCTGGATCAGTGGCTGCATGCCCAGCGCATAGGGATGCTTCATCGGAAAGCGCATGCGCTCGCGCTTGGCCTTCTCCCCCAGGTCGCCGGCCTGCGCGCGCTTGAAGAAGTCGCCGCGCTTGGGGACGCGGCGGATCTCGTCCTCCAGCACCAGCGTGCTCGGCGCGTCGGTCCGCGGGATCTTCTCCATCGGGTAGCGGCCCATGTGCAGGGGGCGCTGGGCCTGTTGCGCGTCCCACCACAGCGGCCGCGTGCCCGCCAGCCCATCGCGAATGTCGTCGGTGTCCGGCGTGAGCGGCGCGGTCGGATCGAGCGGCCGGTCCGGCGCCAGCGCGTACTCGGTGGTGACGACGCCCAGGCGAAACCCACGCGTCAGGTACGGCGCCTCCAGCTGTCCTTCGGCGCCGGCGCGCGCCACCCCGGCGCGCAATGCCAGCGCGGCCAGGTCAATGTCGCTCTCCGTACCGGCATGACCGGATGCCGCGAAACCCATCCAGCGCAAATAGCCGGACAGGATCACCGCCAGCTCGGTGGCACGCAAGTCGGTGCGCGCGACGTTGGTGCCGGCAATCCATGCCTCCCCCGGTTCGCCGGCCGCGGGTTCGCGTCCGAACTCGACCGCGAAGACCAAGGCGTGGGAGTGTCCGTCTGGCGCGCCGTCGGCGGGCACGAGCGGGCAGCACCCGGCGATGATCGCATCCAGAAAGTAAGCGGAAGCCTTGAGGTTGTCCGCGCGCAACTTGGCATCGTCGGGAATCGGCGCACGCGCAGGCGCCACCGGCCCGGCGAGAAAACGCCGGAACAGCTGCGCGTACTCGGGCAATACCGCGGCGATCGAGTCGTTGGCCGCAAGCGCGCGGTCGCCGGGCTGCATCAAATCTGGCGGTTCCGCCACCGCTTCCGTACGTGCCAGGGCTTCCAGGGCCAACGGCCCCAGATGAAACGGACGGTCGCGGTGCGAGTGCAGGCGCATGGCCGGCTCCAGGTGACTGACCAGGCAGCGATTCAAGCACGTGCGCCGCAGGGTGGGTACTTACCCATCGCATAAGCGAATCGTAGTAAAGCCATGGCAACCATGCGTGAACTGCGCTATCGTAGGTGCATGAAGCCTCGCCCGGGACTCGAATCGCTGGACTTTCGCCTGCTGTCGCTCTTCGACACCGTCTATGAGCATCGCAGCTTCACCCTGGCCGCGCAGCGCCTGGCCATGACCCAGCCGGCAGTGAGCCAGGCGATGGCGCGCATGCGCCGCTGGGTCGGCGATCCGCTGTTCGTGCGCGCGGTCGGCGGCCTCATGCCCACCGCGCGCGCCGACTCGCTGATCGTCCCGGTGCGCGAGGTACTCGACACCTTTCGCGCGCGCATCGCCAGGAGCGCCGGCTTCGACGCCGCCACCTCGGAGCGCGAATTCGTCATCGCCGCGTCCGACCTGGGGCCTCTCAACTTCCTGCCGCAACTCCTCAAACGCTTCTCCGCCGTTGCGCCGCACCTGCGCGTGCGCATGCTGTCGCTGGAGTCCGGCGGCGTCGCCGTGGGTCTCGAGTCGGCACAGGCGGACCTGGCCATCGGCGCGTTCCCGCGCATGCCCGGCGGCATCTTCCGTCAGCGCCTCTTTGAAGATACCTACCTGTGCCTCATGCGCCGCGACCATCCATTGGCGCGGCGCAAGCTCAGCGTCGCCGACTACATCGCCGCCGAACACGCGCTGGTCGTCACCGGCGGGACCGGCCACGCGTTCAATTCACTGGTCGAACAAAACATCGCCGCCCGCGTCCCCGCTGCGCGCATCCGCGTGCGCCTGCCGCACTTCACCGCCGCGGCATTCGTGGTTGCCGATTCCGACCTGCTCTTGACCCTGCCGGCGCGCGCCGCCAAGCGCTTCGCGCGCGACCTGGGCCTCATTGCCAAGGCACCGCCGCTGGCGTTCAAGCGCCTGGAAATCGCCCAGTACTGGCACGAACGCAGCCGCCATGACGCCGGCCACGCCTGGTTGCGTGCGGAAGTGGTGCGCCTGTCCGGATCGGCATAGACGCTTTCGCAGCTAGATGTCGGGTGCTTCGAACCAGTTGGTGAGCGCAAGGCCGCCGTCGACGACGATGTCGGCGCCGCTCACGTAGCCGGCGATCCTGTCCGACAGCACTGCGATGGCCATGGGCGCCAGGTCGTCGCTCTCGCCCAGGCGCCCCAGCGGAACAAATCGCTTGAGCGCGGGGTCGGCGACGAATCCGCCGGCGACGATCGCTCCCGGGACCAGCGCGTTGACGCGTATGCCGTGCGCGCCGAAGGTCTTGGCGAATTCGCGCACCAGCATCGCCAGGCCCGCCTTGGCGGTGGAATAGTGCGGCAGATTGCGCGGCGTGTGCGCGTGCAGCGAGGTCAGGTACAGCATTGCGCCGGGGCGCCCGGCCTTGATCAGCCCGCGCGCGATCTCGCGTCCCAGGAAGAACCCGGCGTCGAGATTGACCGCGCGCATGCGCGTCCAGGTCGCGTCGTCGACCGCAAGGGCATGGTCAGCCTCACGGCGCGGCGGTGCGGCCGCGTGCACGAATCGGGTGATGGTGCCAAGCCGGGATTGCGCGTCGTCGAGAAGGCGCTGGCACTCCTGGGGCTGCGCCAGGTCGCCGACCCAGCAGGTCGCGGACTGCGGGTCGGCGCAGGTCGCAACCGCATGCTGCACCTTCTCCGCGTTCACGTCGGCGAAGACGGTTTGCACGCCCGCGGCGACCAGCGCCCGCGCGATGGCGCGGCCGATGCCGTTGCCTGCGCCGGTGACAAGCGCTCTATCGTCGGCAGCGAAAGGGTTGTCAAATGGGTTCATGTTGGGCGTGGGGAGAATCGACCGTCGTACTGTAGCGCATGGTCGCGCCGACGCAGGGCTGACGGGTCAGTGGCCAGCTTGTTCCAGTGCAGTGCGCAGCAGGTCGGGCCGGTCGCTGATGATGCCATCCACTCCCCACGCGATCAGGCGTCGCATGTCGGCTGGATCGTTGACGGTCCACGGGATCACCTTCAACCCCAGCGCGTGCGCCGCGCGCAAGAGTTCCGGGGTCAGGTCCTCGAAGTGCGGGGACCAGATCGCTCCGCCGGCCGCATGCACCATGGCCGGTACCGACGCGAAGTCGGCGCGCTTCCTGCCTGCCGTCCACAGGCCGTCGCGGTCGATCGTGTTGAAGCCCGGACGCTCCGCACTCAGGTACGCAGTGGGAATGCCCGGCGCGTCGGCCTGCACCAGCGCCAGGGTGCGCCAGTCGAAGGACTGGATGGTCACGCGCCTCTGCATGCCGTGTGCGTGGATCACCGCCAGCAGCGCCGCAGTCATGGCCGCTGCACCCGCGGTGTCGCCGGGCCGTGCCGGGGTGAGCTTGGTCTCGATGTTGAAGCGCACACGATCGTGACCTGCGGCCTGCACCCAGGCAAACAGTTGCGCGAGGGACGGAATCGGCTCGCCGTCGCGGCCGACCTGCGCGGGATAGCGGGCCGCGTAGTTGCTGCCCGGGCGCAGGCGACCTACGTCGTAAGCCTGCAGTTCGAGCCAGGTCAGATCGAAGAGTCGCGGCGTGGGGGCGGTGAGCCAGGCGCCGCGCGCGTCGCGCGTGGTGTCGGGGTTGAGCGACTCGTCATGGTGGATCACGACCACGCCGTCGCGCGTGACGCCGATGTCCAGTTCCAGGGTGCTCACGCCGGCGTCGAGGGCGCGCTTGAAGCCGGCCAGCGTGTTCTCGGGCGCCAGACCGCGCGCGCCGCGGTGGCCCTGGATATCGAAGGGGGGCGTGAAGAGGGCGCAGCCAGTCAGCGCCAGCGTGGCGGCGAGTCCCGCAGCGCGGGCCGCGCGGGTCACAGCCCGGCCATGGCCAGGAGCGCGCGGTAGGCCTGCTGGTACTGGGGCAGCGTGTGCAGGTTGTTGTGCAGCGCTCCCTCGACGATGTGCAGCGCCTTGGGCGATCTTGCGGCGGCGTGCAGGGAGAGGCTCATTGCAGCCGGCACACGCGCGTCGGCCGTGCCGTGCATGAAAAGCACGGGCAGGGAGACGCGGGAGAGTTTGGCCGCGGATTCGAAGCGCTCGGTAAGCAGGGTGTCGATAGGCAGGAGCCGATAAAGCGGATTGCCGGTGGACATGTCGAGCATGGAAGTGAAACTGGCTTCGATGAAGACCGCCGCGAACTCCGGCCGGCGCGCCGCCAGGTCGATGGCGACCGCGCCACCCAGCGAGTGGCCGTGCAGGATGCGCTTGCGCGCGTCGGGCACGCGGCGCTTGAATTCGTCCAGGGCGGCGTCGGCGTCTGCGTAGATGCGGGTTTCGCTCGGCCGCTCTCCGTCCGAGGCGCCGAAACCGCGGTAATCGATGGTCAAGACCGCGAAGCCCTCGCGCGCCAGGGTCGCGACCTTTTCCAGATTGGCGGTGGCGCCCATGTTGCGCGAGTTGCCGTGCAGGAACAGCACCGCCTTCCCCGCCTGCGCGTCGGCCAGCGCGCCGGGCGCGATCCACCACGCGGCGATAGTTTCCCTGCTGCCGTCCGCGCCCGGCACGGCCAGGCGCAATTCCTCGAACTGGAGGCCCAGGTCGCGCGGGGTCTTCTGCACCTCGCGGGTGGGCAGGTAGATGATCCTGCCCTGGCCGAAATGGACGAAGGCCGCGCCGCCGGTCCAGGCCAGGAGCAGCAGGGCCAGCACCCCTTGCGCGACGCGCGTCGCCCAGCGGTTCACGGCTTGCTTCCAGTGTGGCGATGGGCGAACCAGGTGCCGGCGCCCATGACCGCGGCGAGTATCCAGAAAATCGGGGCAAAACCGCCGAACGCCGATCCGATCGCGCCGAAGGTCAGCGGCATGGTCGCGTGGCTCGCGTTCATGAGCGTGGTGCGCACGCCGACGGCCTCGCCGCTGCGTCCCGCGGGGGCGGACATGTGCAGGAGGCTCATGACCATCGGCTGGGTCGATCCCAGGCCCAGGCCCAGCAGGAAAGACAGGCCGATCAGCACCGGCACCGAGGTGAAGAAGGGAAACAGCACGTAGCCGAGCGTGGTCACGCACAGCGCGGCGCGGATGGTCTGCCACTCGCTGAAATTGCGCGTGATCCACGGCATCGCGACGCGGATGACGAAGGTGGCGGCGCCGAAGGCGCCCATGATGAGGCCGATGGTGGAGGCCGACAGTCCGATCCGATCGCCCTGCAGCGGCACCATGAAGGTGAAGAGGTCCCAACCGATGGACAGGAGCGCGCCGATGATGAAGATGTCGCGCAGGTTGGCCAGGCGGAACAGGTCGGTGACACGCGCATCGGCGGGCGGCGCCGGGCGCGTGGTCTGGGCCGCCGTCAGGCTGCGTATGCGCGGCCACGCCAGGAGCGCGGCGGCCAGCAGCAGCACCAGGCACAGGAAGGCGCGTGCATGGCCCAGGTGGTCGATGGCCAATCCTGCGCTGATCGGCCCAAGGACGCTGGAGATCGAAAAGCCGATCGACAGGATGCCGAAGTTGTGGGCCCGATTGGCCGGGGTGCTCAGGTGTCCGACCGCGTTATTGGCCGCGATGTGCACCAGCATGAAGCCGCTGCCCAGGAGGACGCTGGCCGCGTATAGCGACGCGATCGATTCGAGCGCCCAGGGAAGAACGGCGCCGGTGGCCATCGTCAGGAGCGCGACCAGTGAGGGCGTGGCCGGGCCGACCCGGTCGGTCCAGCGGCCGGCTGTCACGGCCGCCAGCATCGGGATCACGCCCAGGAGCGACATCAGCACGCCGACGGTGAAGGCGCCGCCCTGCAATTCCAGCGCGTACAGCGACAGCGAGATGCGGCAGCCCGTGTAGGTGGCGTGCGCCAGCACGATCACCACGATCAGGGGAAGGAAATTCACGCCAGGGAAAAGCGGCCCCGGGTGTCGTCGCGCGCGGTCGCGGACTCGGCGTCGCGGCGCACGCGTCCCTCGTCGATCAGCTTCAGGAGGTGCGACAGCAGCGAGCGCCCGGCGGCGCGGTGCAAGCGCGGGTCCACATCGGCGTACAGCTTCGCCACCATGGCCGGGATCTGTTCGATTCCCGCGCCCAGGCAATCCAGGACTTGGGCTTCGCGCTCGAGGCGATGGGCGATCAGCGCTTCGACAAACGGGCGCGGCGCGGTGATCGGTGCCCCGTGGGTCGGGTAGAGGATCGCGTCGCCGCGCGCCAGGACCTTGTTGAGGCTCTGCATGTAGGCGGACATGTCGCCATCGGGCGGCGAAACCACGGTCGTGGACCAACCCATCACGTGGTCGCCGGTGAAGAGCGCGCTTTCTTCTTCCAGGCAAAAGCACAGGTGGTTGGAGGTATGCCCCGGCGTTGCCACGGCGGTGAGCGTCCATCCCGGGCCGGCAACGGTCTCGCCGTCGACCAGTTGCCGGTCCGGCCGGTAGTCATAATCGGCGCCGGCTTCGGTGGTCTCGCCGCGCGCCCCATGCGGGCCGCAGCCGATGGTCGGGGCGCGCCAGCGCTTCTTGAGTGTCGCGGCCGCCGGCGAGTGGTCCATGTGCGTGTGGGTGATGACCAGGGCAATCACCGTTTCGGCGCCAAGGGCCGACTCCAGCGCCGCGACATGGGACGGGTCATCCGGCCCGGGGTCGATCACCGCGACCTGGCCGCGGCCCACGACATAAGTCCCGGTGCCCCAGGCGGTAAACGGGCCGCTGTTGGCTGCGACCAGGCGGCGGATCAAGGGCGATACGGGCACCAGGGTGCCGTAGGCCGGTTCAAATTCGCGCAGGAAGGGAATCGTGGTGGGCACGGGTGGCGCCTGGGGAACACATGTTGCGCTGCGGCATGAAAACCGCGGTCCAATCGGGTGTTCTGTAAGGATTGAGTAAGTGGGAACTTCTAGTTTAGCGTGCGGCTGCAGGTGGCCGGGCAGGTGGAAACACGTGCCGTCAGGAACATGTCAGGTCGACGGCGAAGAATTGCGCCGCAAATGTCGAGGGGCGGGGGCGTTTCCCCGGGGTTTGGGAGCGGGAAGTCATGGCAGCTATTCAGTCGGTGATGCAGGAGACGCGGGTCATCGCGCCGCCGCAGGGGATGGTCGAGGGCGCGGCGGTGTCGGGCATGCCTGCCTACCAGGCCTTGGTCGCCGAGGCCGAGCGCGACTTTGAAGGCTTCTGGGCGCGCCTAGCGCGCGAGCACCTGGAGTGGAAAAAGCCTTTCACCAAGGTGCTGGATTCCTCGGCCGCTCCCTTCTTCAAGTGGTTCGAGGACGGCAAGCTCAACGCCTCGTACAACTGCCTGGACCGCCAGGTCGCCGCCGGCCTGGGCGACAAGGTGGCGATCCGCTTCGAGTCCGACGACGGACAGGTCACCCCGGTCACCTACAAGGCGCTCCTGGCGCGCGTGTGCCGCCTGGCCAACGCGCTCAAGGCCATGGGGATCAAGGCGGGCGATCGCGTCATCATCTACATGCCGATGACCGTCGAGGGCGTGATGGCCATGCAGGCCTGTGCGCGCATCGGCGCGACCCACTCGGTGGTCTTCGGCGGTTTCTCGGCCAAGAGCCTGCACGAGCGCATCATCGACGCCGGCGCGGTCGCCATTCTCACTGCAGACGAACAGATGCGCGGCGGCAAGGCGCTGCCGATCAAGTCCATCGTCGACGAGGCGCTCGCGATGGGCGGCTGCGAGGCCGTCCGGAACGTCGTCGTCTATCGCCGCACCGCCGGCGCGGTCGCCATGACCGCCGGTCGCGACCAGTGGCTGCACGACCTCGAGGCAGGGCAGGCGGATACCTGCGAGCCGGAATGGGTATCGGCCGAGCACCCGCTCTTCATCCTTTATACCTCGGGCTCGACCGGGCGGCCCAAGGGCATCCAGCACTCGACGGGAGGCTACCTGCTGTGGGCGCTCCTGACGATGAAGTGGACCTTCGACATCAAGCCTGGCGACGTCTTCTGGTGCACCGCAGACATCGGCTGGGTTACCGGGCACTCGTATGTGGCCTACGGCCCGCTGGCGGCCGGCGCGACCGAGATCGTCTTCGAGGGTGTGCCCACCTACCCGAACGCGGGGCGCTTCTGGGACATGATCGCGCGCCACAAGTGCAGCATTTTCTACACGGCTCCCACCGCAATCCGCTCGCTCATCAAGGCCTGCGACGTCGACCCGGCTGCGCATCCGAAGAAGCGCGACCTGTCCTCCTTGCGCATCCTGGGCTCGGTAGGCGAACCGATCAACCCCGAGGCGTGGATGTGGTACCACGACAACGTCGGTGGCGGCCGGTGCCCGATCGTCGACACCTTCTGGCAGACCGAGACCGGCGGGCACATGATCACGCCACTGCCGGGCGCGACCCCGCTGGTGCCGGGTTCCTGCACGCTGCCGCTGCCCGGCATCTTCGCGGCGATCGTCGATGAAACCGGGCACGACGTGGAAAACGGCAACGGCGGCATCCTGGTGGTCAAGAAACCGTGGCCATCGATGCTGCGCACCATCTGGGGCGATCCCGAACGCTATCGCAAGACGTATTTCCCGGCCGAGCTCGGTGGCAATCTCTACCTGGCTGGCGACGGCGCGGTGCGCGACCGCGTGTCCGGCTACTTCACGATCATGGGACGCATTGACGACGTCCTCAATGTGTCCGGGCACCGCCTGGGCACGATGGAGATCGAGTCGGCGCTGGTGGCCAACAGCAGGCTGGTGGCTGAAGCCGCCGTGGTCGGACGCCCCGATGACATGACCGGCGAGGCCGTGGTCGCCTTCGTGGTCCTCAAGGGCAAGCGCCCGGAAGGCGAGGACGCCAAGGCGATGGCGCGTGAACTGCGCGACTGGGTGGGGCGCGAGATCGGCCCGATCGCCAAGCCCAAGGAAATCCGCTTCGGCGACAACCTGCCCAAGACCCGCTCCGGCAAGATCATGCGCCGCCTGCTGCGCACGATCGCCCGCGGCGAGGAGATCACGCAGGATGTCTCGACGCTCGAGAACCCGGCGATTCTCGAGCAATTGAAGAGGGCGATTTAGCGGGTCGCGGATGTGCGGCCCCGCCGGACGCGCCGCAGAGCGCGCCGGCCCGGGTCTGCGAGGAGTGCCGGAGGACGCGTCGCCAGACGCGCGGCGGGAAGAGGAGACAGGCTGCATGGATGTGCTGTTCGTGGTGCAGGTGACAAAGGCCATCGTCGAGGTGGCGCTGATGCTCTTTGTCGCGCGCGGCACGCTGGCGCTCTTTTTCCTGCCAGCGCCGCAAAAGCTTGAGGGCAATTTCATCTACCAGCTCTTCGTCAAGGGGACCCAGCCGCTGGTGCGCCTGATGCGCCTCCTGACTCCGCCATTCGTGCTCGACCGGCATCTTCCCTTCGCCGCCTTCGGCATCCTGCTCTTCGTCTGGCTGGGACTGGGCATGGTCAAGGTCAATCTTTGCGCCGAAGCGCTCGATCACAGCGCATGCGAGCAGCTGGCCCGACATCGCGCTGGCACCTCCGGCCCGGCGGCACCGCGATGAAATCGCTCCTCATCTCCTACCTGTCTCTGACGGCGCGCCTGGCGGTGCGCTTCAAGCGCTATGAGCGGGCGCTGGAGCTCTATGCCGACATCGAGAAGATGCTGCATGGTTCGCCCGATGCGGCCGCGCCCATCATGGCGCAGGGTCATGTGCGCGGGCTCATGGGCGACCGGGCCTGGGCACGTGCCGACTTCGAGCGTGCCCTGGCGGTGAAACCCGACGACGCCATCGCCCATTTCAACGTCGGCTGGGTGTGCGATCAGCAGGGGTTGACAGACGAGGCGGTGCGGCATTTCGAGCGCGCGCTCGCGATCAACCGCGACCTCGACCGCGCCTGGTACGGCATGGGCCTGATCCACGTGCGTGCCATGCGCCACGCCGAGGCCAAGCGCGCCTTCCTCGAGGTGGTGCGCATCGAGCCGCGCAACTTCCCGGCCTGGTATCAGCTGGGCATGACCCACCATGTGCTGGGAGAGACCGTCGAGCTCGACGGACTGCGGCGTCACGTCGTCAAATTCAACCCGCGCATCGCCTACCTGATCGACCGTGACATCGCCAAGCTCAAGGAACAGGAACAGCAAGAGGCCGGCATCGCCGGCGCGACGCCGGCCGCACCGGCCTAGGTTTCAGAGGAGTTGTAGAGAAGTTTTTTCCGGCAACATCAATCACGAGGAGGGCATATGTCAATTGAGATTACCGAGAAACACAAGGAGTACTGGTCCCGCAATCTGCGGATCACCGGGGTGCTCCTGTTCATCTGGTTCGCAGCCACGTTCATCGTCGGCTATTTCGCGCGCGAACTGGCCGAGATCACGTTCTTCGGCTGGCCACTGTCGTTCTACATGGGCGCACAGGGGTCGCTGATCATCTACGTGGTCATCATCTGGTACTACGCGCGGGTGATGAACAAGCTCGATGAAGAGTACGGAGTCGCCGAAGGCGACGACTGAATCGGAGGAGACCAAAAATGGCAAGTTCAAGAGCGGAACGCGCAGCGTTCCTCAAGCAACTCAAGGGTGCCTACACCTGGTACACGGGCGGCTTCATCGTCTTCGTGCTGGTGCTGGCGGTTCTGGAGCAGATGGGCCTGACACGCCAGTGGATCGGCTACATCTTCCTCCTGGGCACGGTCGGCCTGTACGCGGGCATCGGCATCATGAGCCGTACTTCAGAGGCGTCCGAGTACTACGTCGCCGGACGGCGGGTGCCGGCCATGTTCAACGGCATGGCGACCGGCGCGGACTGGATGTCGGCGGCCTCATTCATCGGCATGGCCGGCACGCTGTATCTCACCGGCTACGGCGGCCTGGCCTTCATCCTGGGCTGGACCGGCGGCTACGTCCTGGTGGCGCTGTTCCTGGCGCCTTACCTGCGCAAGTTCGGTCAGTTCACGATTCCGGACTTCCTGGGCGAGCGCTACGGCGGCAACACTGCCCGCTTCATCGGCATCCTGTGCGCGGTGTTGTGCTCGTTCGTCTACGTGGTCGCGCAGATCTACGGCGTCGGGCTCATCACCACGCGACTGACCGGCGTGTCGTTCGAACTGGGCGTGTTCCTGGGCCTGGGCGGCATCCTGGTGTGTTCGTTCCTGGGCGGCATGAAGGCGGTGACCTGGACCCAGGTGGCCCAGTACATCATCCTGATCATCGCCTACCTGGTGCCGGTCGTGTACCTGTCGTCGAAGGTCACCGGCGTGCCGGTGCCGCAGCTCATGTACGGCCAGGTGCTCGAGAAGATCGCGGCGTTCGAGGAGACGCTGAAAGTGCCGCTCGCGGCGCGCCACGCCTCCGCGTTCCTCGCGAACGACGGCAGCGTCAACATGACGGCGGCGATCAACTACTTCGCGCTGATCTTCTGCCTGATGCTCGGCACCGCGTCGCTGCCGCACATCCTGATGCGCTACTTCACGACGCCGTCGGTGCGCCAGGCGCGCGAATCGGTGGGCTGGTCGATCTTCTTCATCTTCCTGCTCTACTTCACGGCGCCGGCCTACGCGGCGTTCGCGAAGTTCGAGGTCTATCAGAACCTGATCGGGCAGCAAGTCGCGCAGCTTCCGGGCTGGGTGGCGAGCTGGGGCAAGATCGGCCTCGTCGGCGCCTGCGACGCGGCCAACGCGGCCGCCCAGTACGCGCTGTGCAAGGGCGTGACCGGCAACGGCGACGGCATCCTGCAGCTCGCGGAGTTCCGCCTGCACACCGACGCGGTCGTGCTGGCGACGCCCGAGATCGCGGGCCTGCCCTACGTGATCTCCGGCCTCGTCGCGGCCGGCGGCCTCGCGGCGGCGCTCTCGACCGCCGACGGCCTGCTGCTCGCGATCGCCAACGCGCTCAGCCACGACATCTACTACCGCATGGTCGATCCCAAGGCGGATACCCGGCGGCGGCTGATCGTCTCGCGCGTCCTGCTGCTGGTCGTCGCGGTCATCGCGGCCTACGTGTCGGGCACGCTCGGCGCCGACATCCTGTTCCTCGTGTCGTGGGCGTTCTCGATCGCCGCATCGGGCCTGTTCGCGGGCCTCGTGCTCGGCATCTGGTGGAAGCGCACGAACACGGCGGGCGGGCTGGCCGGACTGATCTTCGGCTTCGGCGCGTGCATGTTCTTCCTGGTCACGACCGAGTTCTACGGTCCGTGGCTGAAGGGCATGCTCGGCGATGCCGTCACGATCGTGAAGATCCGCGGCCGCGATGTCGCCTACATCTGGGGCATCAACAACATCTCGGTCGGCATCTTCGGCATCCCGGCGGCGTTCCTGGCGCAGATTATCGTGACGTGGTTCACGCGCCCGGCCCCGCAGGCGATGCAGGACTTCATCGACTCGATCCGCGTTCCCGCCGGCAACGTGCGGCTCGTCTCCGCCGAACACGCCGTCAAGGAATAGCGCATCCAGCCGTGCCGAATGGAGCAGGGGCCGCCCGGCCCCTGCTCCTTTTCTTTGCGGCGCACGCATCCTAGAGTCGCGCGACCGCCGCTCATCGCGCCATGGCCACCGATCAACCCGATTTCTTCTGGAGCTATCTGCCGTTCTGGGCCGTGAATTACGGCCTCGCGCTCGTGATGTGGTGCTGCGTCGGCCGCTTCTTCCTGTTCTTCTTCGTCGCCGGCCGGCAGCCGAACAATTACATCTGGCGCTCGTTCGTGGCGCTCACCGATTGGTGGGTGCGCCCGGTGGCATACGTCACGCCGCGCCTCGTCAATCCGTTCTACATGCCGCTCGTCGCCGCGTTCTGGATGTATGCGCTGCGCGTGGCCTTGTTCCTCACCCTGCGCCTCTGGGGCATGACTCCCAGCCTCGGCGCGGCGAGCCCCTGAGCCGATGTCGCGCGGAACGCTGTTCGCGGCGATCTGCGGCCTCGCGGCCCTCAACGGGCTCGCGCCGGTCTTCGGCCTGAAGTCGATCGCCTTCGCGATCGTCTGGGTGCTGCGCGCCTTCTGGCTGCCGACCTGGATCGACAGCGTGCCGGTCGCGATCTACCTCGCCTGCCTGATCGCCGGAACGCTCGTGCTGCTGCTCGGCGGCATCCCGGCCGCGCTCTACGAGCGGCTCTGGCTCGGCGAGCGCAAGAGCGACTCCTCGCTCTACGTCTGGCTCGCCGCCTGCGGGCTGCTCACCGCGCTCTCGCTCTCGCCGTCCTAGGTGCGGCCCGGTCCCGGAGTTTTGATCCGGGCCGGGGCTGACGCGGCCGGGCCGCGCCCGTAGTCTCGCCGGGTTCGCGCCTCCGGTCCGACGATGGTCGATCTCGACACGCTGCGCCGCTACGCCGACATCGTGATCCGCCGCGCCTGCGGGTTCGGCACGCTCGCGATCACGACCACGATGGTGGGCTTCGCCGGCGAGCCCGGCCTTTCCCTGCGCTGCGGCGCGGTGCTGTTCGGCCTCATGGCCGCGATCCTGGTCATCAAGGCCGGCACGGCGCCGCGCAGCAACTACAAGCGCACCGAGCTGTGGCTGTTCCTCAGGAAGGAGCCGCCGGCCTTGCCGCCCGACCGGCTGCAGCAGCTCATCGGCGGCGTGATGGCCGACCGCTGCCTCTGGCACGCCAAGGTCGCGGCGGGTATCGGGGCCGCGCTGTTCGCGTTCGCGCTTCTCCTGCGCCTCGCGGCGGGCCTCTAGCCGCGGCTATTGCACCCGCCTCGCGGCGGGCGGCCAGGGCGGACTTCCCAGCTCATCGCCAAGCGCCGGCATGCGCGGTTTCGGATGGGCGTGCACCGGCCGACGCCGTCCGGTCAGCGCATCGACAGGAGCCGCCGCATCAGGCGGCCGTCCACCTCGATCGTCGGCCGCGGCGGCGCGATTGCCGCACGCTCGACGCCGATATCCGCCAATTGCGCATCGGTCAGCTCCGAAACGTCCGTCCGCCGTGCCAGGGCGCGCGCGGCTCGGGCACCGAAAGCGGCCGCGGCTTCCTTGATCCAGCCGAGCAGGCCGGCGCGGCCTCCGACGGACGTGGCGTAGGACATGATCGGTCTCCTCGATGGGCGTTGCGGGGAGACTGTGGCGAAGGAGCGTTCAGCCGCTGTGGATACCGGCGTGAAATGACGCTCGGGCGGGCACGCGCTGCGCAAAATCGGCGTTAAATCGTCGCCAAGACGTGATATTTTTGCCTTGGAGGCAACGATCCTTGGCTGCACCCCGCATTCGCGTCTTCGGTGGGCTCGAGATCCGCACGGCCGGGGGCACGCCCGCAACACTGCCAACGCGGAAGACGGCGTTGCTGATCGCGGCGCTGGCGCTGGCCCACGACAAGGGCGTGCGCCGCGAAGCCTTGAGCGAAGCGTTCTGGCCCGGACGCGGCGAGGCTCAGTCGCGGGGGAGCCTGCGCCAGTCCCTGGCCGCGGCGCGTCGCATACTCGAGCAGGGCGGCGCGACGCTCGGAATCGAGGGCGACGCCCATCGGCTTCGCCTCGCGGGCGATGGCGGCGCGGTCGACGCCTGGCGATTTGCGCAGCTCGCGACGGAGTCGGCACCGGCGGCGTGGGCGGAGGCGGCGGCCCTCTATCAGGGCGACATCCTGGCGGGCTACGCGCTGCCCGATGCGCTCGACGAGTGGTTCGCGCCATACCGGCGCGAGTATCGGCAGAAGGCGCTGGCGCTCGCGGAGAAACTGAGCGTTCGGCCCGAAGCCGCGGGCATTGCGGACGCGGGCCAGGCGCTGGCGGAACGCTTGCTGTCGGGCGACGGCGCGGCCGAAGAGGCCCATCGGGCGCTGATCCGGCTGCATCTCGCGCGCGGCCAGGACAATGCCGCGCGTCGCCAGTTCGAGCTCTGCAAGGCGGCGCTGCGGCGCGAGCTGGGCGCCGAGCCGGAGGCGGCGACCACGGCATTGCTGTCCGCCAAGCCGCCGTCGCCGGCATCTGCGCCGGCGCCGGGCGGTTCGGCGCGGCGCGAGAGCGAGCGGCCCTCGGTCATCGTGATGCCGTTCGACAATCTGAGCGGCGAGGCGGATGGCTATTTCGTCGACGGCGTCGTTGAGGAGATCACCGCCGCGCTCTCGCGCGTGCGCGACTTCTTCGTGATCGCACGCCAGTCCGCCTTCACCTACAAGGGGCGCTTCGCCGACGTCCGCGAGATCGGGCGCGAACTCGGCGTGAAATACGTCGTCGAGGGCACGGTGCGGCGCGGCGGCGACCGGCTGCGCATCTCGGTGCAGCTCGTCGATGCCGAATCGCGCGCGCAGCTCTGGGCCGACCGCTACGAAGGCGTCACGAACGACATCTTCGAATTCCAGGACCGCATCGCCGCGCACGTCGCGGGCGCGATCCATCCTGCCGTGCGGAAGGCCGAGATCGATGCCGCGCGCCGCAAGCCGCCGGGCAATCTGCGCGCCTACGACCTCGTGCTGCGGGCCTATCCGAAGATCTGGAGCGCGAGCGCGCAAGACAATCGCGAAGCCATCGCGCTGCTCACCAAAGCGATCGCCGAATCGCCGCAATATGGCCGTGCCCACGCGCTGCTGGCGTGGTGCTATGCGCAGGATGTCGTGTATCTCTGGTCCAGCGACCCCGAGGACATGCGCAGGAAGGCCGGGGAGGCTGTCGAGGCGGCGGCGGGGCTCATCGACGACGACCCGACGGCCCTGGCGGCGGTCGGATCGGCGCTCAGCCAGTGCCTCGACGATCTCGACCGCGCCGCGACATTCATCGAAGCGGCGCTGGCGCTCGATCCGAACAATGCCTGGGCCTGGGCGCGCTATGCGTGGCTGGCGATCTACCGCGACGAGGCGGACGCGGCGAAAGAGCGGTTCGAGCGATCGCTTTCGTTGAGCCCGCTCGACCCGCTCGGCTACAACGTCCGGATCGGCATCACCTCGGCGCTTGCCCTGAAAAAGGATTACGCACAGGCGGCCCGGCTTCTGCGCGACGTCCTGCACAAGCATCCCGGCGTTACGTGGGTCCATCGGCAGATGGCGTACGTCGCCGCTCTGGCCGGCGACCTGGAGACGGCGCGCGAATCGGTCCGACTGTTGCTCGCCGCGCATCCCGACGCGTCGATCGCACTGATGCAGGCCTGCCATCCGACGCGCAACGTGCCCCGCATCTTCGGGCCGATGCTCGAAGGCTGGCGCCTCGCCGGCCTTCCGGAACGCTGATCGCGGCCGCTCAGATCGCGCGCCATGCTGCGACCGCGAAGCCCGCGCCGGCCGCGAGCGCCACGGCGCCGATGCCGATCCGCCAGAAGCGCGCGCCGGGCAGCATCTTCTCGGCCGTCACCAACGCCGTGAGCGCGGCCACCCAGCGCAGATCCATCACCGCCACCGCGAACAGCAGCGCCATCAGCGCCGCGCAGCAGCCGAGGCAGAAGAGGCCGTGGCGAAAGCCCATCACCGCGGCGCCGGGCGCGCCGTCGCGCCACTCCGACAGGATGAAGCCGTCGGGCGAGCGGCAGAAGGCCAGGCAGCGCTGCTTCAGCGGGCTGAACTGATAGAGGCCGGCCGCGAGAAACAGCGCGGCCGCCAGCGCGTGCGAGGCCGCTTCGCCCATCGTGGTGAGCAGGCCCGCCGCCTGCAGCGCCCATTGCGCCGCCGTCGCGAGAATCGAGAACGCGGCCCAGACCAGGAGATAGCCGGCGAGGAAGATCGCGGTCGGCACGTGGGGCGCGCCGCGCGCGCGGCGGCGGCGGTTGATCGCGGCGAAGGCGGCGATCATCGGCGCGGTGCCGGGCACCATCATCGCCGCCATCATCGCCGCCCACATCGCGATCACGAGCAGCGCGTCGAGCGGCGCCCAGGAGGGCTTCATGTCGTTCATCGACATGTTCATGGTGCGCCACATCTCCGCTTCCATCGCGTCCATGAGG
Organism: Burkholderiales bacterium; assembly: GCA_016790635.1. Taxonomy (GTDB): domain Bacteria; phylum Pseudomonadota; class Gammaproteobacteria; order Burkholderiales; family JAEUOS01; genus JAEUOS01. The sequence continues at coordinate 18,518 of JAEUOR010000062.1, read as the reverse complement.
CGCGCCTGGTGCACGGTATAGGTCCAGGCGAGCAGCGCCACGGCGGCGACGAGGGCGATCGCGACCGCGCGATCGGTTCGGCGGGGGACGCCGCCTTCTGCGGTCATTGCGCCTTGAGCGATTGGCGCCAGCTGAACGCCTTGGGCCCGCGCAGGTCGAACGCGATGTGCTTCGACGAGCGGCTCGACCAGTCCCAGTTGCGGCCGAAGGCGCCCTTCACGCGGTTGCGTTTCGCGTGGCCGACCGTGAGGAAGCCCGGCACCACTTCGGGCCGCGGCGCGTTGTAGATGCGGCAGGTGTCGTCGGCGGGCACCATGTATTTGCGATAGGGCCCGCCGAGCCCCTCGATCATGCCCGGCACCTCGACGCGCCAGTTCTCGGGGTCGTGCGAGACCTTCATCGGCACGAAGTCCACGCCGTCGAGGCTGATCGTGAGATCGCGCCAAGCGGCGAACGCGCCGCCGGCCTCGCCGGTGAAGATGCGCTTCAAGGCGTCGCGCTGCGCCGCGTCGGCGCGGTCGTCGATGAGGAAGCCGAACTCGCGGTTCCGCTCCATCACGTTGCCCTCGAAATGGATCACGAGGACGACCGCGAGGTTCTGCCCGCCGAGCTTCACGTCGCCGAAATGCCCGTCGCGGATCAGCCAGGTGAGCACGCCCTCGCAATAGCCGAGGGTCGGATCGGAGCCGAAATTGCACGGGCACCCGATCGCGCAGCTGCACAAATCCCACCAGTCGCCGACGATGCGCCAGGCGGGGATGTCGGATCGCGCGGACATGGGGAAAGGGTAAGCGTGCGCCGCGCCGCCCGCAAGCGCGCGGTGGGCCGGCGGCCGGCCCGCGAAGCGGAGTGGTGGGCCTGGCAGGGCTCGAACCTGCAACCAGACCGTTATGAGCGGCCGGCTCTAACCAATTGAGCTACAGGCCCCACCGCGGCCGATAGAAACGGCCCCCCGCGCGCCGCGTCAAGGCGCACGTGGCTTGCGCGCGAAGCGTGACCGCGCTCACTATCGCCGCCGCCGCGCTCGCCTAGGCTGCGCCCGTCACCAGCGCTGGGGAATCGCCATGTCGCGCAAGACGATCAAGCCCAAGATCGACAACCCGTATCCGCTCGACTACACCGGCGAGAAGATCGAGAACTTCACCTACGAATCGCCGCTCGTCCTCATCCGCGACATCGAGGCCGTGAAGATGCGCGGCGGCAAGGACGACGCCGAGTACGTCGTGGGCGCGGACTACGTCGTCACGTTCAATTTCGCGAACGAGGTCAACAAGCGCACGATCAGGGTGCCGAAGGGCATGCTGACCGATCTCGCCTCAGTGCCGCGCGCCGCCTGGACGCTGGTGGCCCCGGTGGGGCCGCATCTCGAGGCCTCGATCGTGCACGATTTCCTCTACATCGCGTGGCAGGACATCGGCCGCGCGCCGCAGAGCAACGACTGGCTGTTCGCCGACAACGCCATGCGCGCCGGCATGATCGAGGCCGGCGTCGAGCCGAGCCAGCGGGAGATGATCTACGCCGCGGTGCGCGCCTTCGGCTGGGCCGTCTACAAGCGGCCCGATCCGCTGCCGCGCTACGTCGAGGTGTAGTCGCGTCAGCAGCGCGCGAGGCGCGGCGGGCCGGCGTCGGCCGCGTCGGCGCCGTGGCGGATGCGCGCGACGCCGGCCCAGTAGGCGGCCGCTTCGCACATCGGGCAGGGGCGGGTGCTCGCATAGATCTCGCAGCCGGACAGGTCGCGCGTGCCGAGCCGGCGCGCGGCGTCGCGGATCGCCTCCATCTCGGCATGCGCGGTGGGATCGCCGGCCGTGACGACGCGCGACGGCGCTTCGCCGACGATGCGGCCGTCCCTGACGATGACGGCGCCATAGGCCTGGTCGCCGGCCCGCGCCGCCGCCCCGCGCAGATCGAACGCGCGCTGCATGAAAGCAGCGGGGCCCGGCGCCTCAGGCTGGCGAATCGGCTCGCGCGCCTCGGCGGCGGCTTGCCGCGCGCGCAGCAGCGGCACGGCCGCGAGCGCGGCGAGGGCGAGGCGGGCGATCTGGCGGCGCGGCAGGGTGGGCATGGGCATTTTCTCCCGGAGCATGCCGCAGTTTAGAGCACGTTTCGTCCGGATGGACTCGTCGGCGGCAGCGTAGGGGCGCCCCATTCGACTTCGCTCAGGGGCGCGCGCCCCGCCGACATCGCGCATGGCTTGGCAGTCGCGGGCGGCCGGCTGCGTCGCGCGCCCGCTACGTATTGGCGGCGACGGGGCGCGCGCAGCACGCCCGTACGCGGCAGCGACCGCACCGAATGGCGAGACGCTATGGACCGCGCGATCAGGTGTCGAGGAAGCTGCGCAGTTTGCGCGAGCGGCTCGGGTGCTTCAGCTTGCGCAGCGCTTTCGCTTCGATCTGGCGGATGCGCTCGCGCGTGACCGAGAACTGTTGGCCGACTTCCTCGAGCGTGTGGTCGGTGTTCATGCCGATGCCGAAGCGCATGCGCAGCACGCGCTCCTCGCGCGGCGTCAGCGACGCCAGAACGCGGGTCACCGTTTCCTTGAGGTTCGACTGCACCGCGGCATCGACCGGGATGACGGCGTTCTTGTCCTCGATGAAATCGCCGAGATGGCTGTCTTCCTCGTCGCCGATCGGCGTTTCGAGGCTGATCGGCTCCTTGGCGATCTTCATCACCTTGCGGACCTTTTCGAGCGGCATCGACAGGCGCTCGGCCATTTCCTCCGGCGTCGGCTCGCGGCCGCTCTCGTGGAGGAACTGGCGGCTGCACCGCACCAGCTTGTTGATCGTCTCGATCATATGGACCGGGATGCGGATCGTACGCGCCTGGTCGGCGATCGAGCGGGTGATCGCCTGCCGGATCCACCAGGTCGCATAAGTGCTGAACTTATAGCCGCGGCGATACTCGAACTTGTCGACCGCCTTCATCAGGCCGATGTTGCCTTCCTGGATGAGGTCCAGGAATTGCAGGCCGCGGTTCGTGTACTTCTTGGCGATCGAGATGACGAGGCGCAGGTTCGCCTCGACCATTTCCTTCTTGGCGATGCGGGCTTCGCGCTCGCCCTTCTGGACCATGTTCACGACGCGGCGGAACTCGGTCAGGCTCATGCCCGCGGCCTGTGCGATTTCCGAAATCTCGACACGGATGCGGTCGACCGCGCCGGCTTCATTCTCGGCAAAGGCAGCCCATTTCTTGTCGAGCCCGCCGACTTCGTCGAGCCAGTTTTCTTCGAGCTCGCGACCGACATAATTGTCGAGGAAGGCCTTGCGCGGCACCTTGTGGCGTTCGGCGAGGCGCAGCATCTGGCCGCCAAGCGCGGTCAGGCGCCGGTTATAGCTGTAGAGCTGATCGACGAGATACTCGATCTTGGTGCCGTGGAACTGCACGCTTTCGACCTGCGCGGTGAGTTCCTCGCGCAGCTTGTGATATTTCTTCTCCGACGCCGAGGGAAATTCGTCGCCGCCCGACAGCGATTCGAGCCGCGCTTCCTGCAGCTTCTGGAACGCCTTGAAGCTCTTGGTGATGTTGGCAAACTTCTCCAGCGCGTCGGGCTTGAGCAGTTCCTCCATCGCCGCGAGGCTCAGCGTATTGTCTTCCTCGTCTTCCTCAAAGCTCTCGCGCTTGCCCGAGGTGCCTTCGCCATCCTCGTCGTCGCCGTCGGCGGCGGGCTCCTCCTCCACCTCATCCTCGTCCTTGAACGAGACGCCGGCGTTTTTCTCGCTGATCTCGCCATCGTCCTCGGCGCCTTCGTCATCGAGGTTTTCGGGCGCGGGGTCCTTCGACAGCATCGCTTCCAGATCGACGATCTCGCGCAATTGCATATCGCCGTTGTTGAGCGCGTTCGACCATTCGATGATCGCGTTGAAGGTCAGCGGGCTTTCGCAAAGCCCGAGGATCATCGTGTCGCGGCCCGCCTCGATGCGCTTGGCGATCGCGATTTCGCCTTCGCGGCTCAGCAGCTCGACCGCGCCCATTTCGCGCAGGTACATGCGAACGGGATCGTCGGTGCGATCGACCGTTTCCTTCTTCTTTTCGATCGCGGGGTTCGAAACCGAACCCGTGCCGGCCGAAACATCGACTTCGTCGTCGGCTTCCTGGTCGGCCTCTTCCTGGACGTCCTCGTCGCTTTCGACGATATTGATGCCCATGTCGGAGATCGCGGACATGATATCCTCGATCTGCTCCGACGACATCTCGTCCTGCGGCAGGGCCGCATTCAGTTCGTCATAGGTCAGGTAACCGCGCTTCTTGCCGCGCGCGATCAGCTTTTTGACGTCGGCCTCGTTGAGGTCGATCAGCGGACCGTCGGTGTCGGTATCGGTTTCGGCGGTGTTCTTGGTGGCCATCTAATATTCCTGCCTAGGGGCAACAAAAAATTGGTCTTTACTGACCGCTGCTGTCGGACAGCGCGGCCAGACGGCGGGTCAGTTCTTCATCCATCGCGCGCAACTTTTGCTGACGCGCCAGGCCTTCGTCATCCATCGTACGCTGAAAATCCGCGGTGGCCTCTGCCAGCCGGGCGCGGATTTCGGGCTGGGTGACCAGCACGCCGATATATTCGTCCAGGTCACGCAGAGCGATTTCACGCGCTGCATCAACCTCTTCGCCTTCGAACCTTCGATTGAATGAGAAGTGCATTCCGTCGGCTCTGAGCAATGTCGTCGCCCTATTATACACTTTCATTGGCCCCAATATGGCAAGCAACCCCTCGCAATCAAGCCCTTCTTGGGCATTTGCGATGTCAAGCATTGCGCCGAGCAGTTCGGCATCGCCGGAATCGGGGATCGACAGGCGAAAGAGCGCCTCTTCGTTGCGCCGGATCGCCTGCGGATAGCGGAGCAATCCGCCGAGCAGCGCCGCGGTGAGCGATCCCGCAATACCGGTCTGGCCAAGCGCGCGCGCTTCGTCGCCCGGCGGCTGGAGCCGCGGGTCGGGCTGAAACCGCCGACCGGCGCCGCGCGACGGCTGCGGCGCCCACGGCACTCGCGGTCCGCGCTCGGGCTGTTTGCGTGCAAAGAGCGTGTCGAGTCGCTCGCGGAACGCCTCGCGATAATGGTGGCGCACGTCGGCATCCTGGATCGCGTCGGCGTGGGCCAGCAATCTGGTCTTGAGCGCCGCACGCTCTTCGGGGGTGGCGAGAGGCCCGGCCGCGACTTCGTGCGACCACAGGCGTTCGACGAGCGGCTCTGCCTCGTCGAGGATCGCCGTGAAGCCGCTGGCGCCGCGCGCGCGGACGATGTCGTCGGGGTCCTGCCCGGCGGGCAGCGTCGCGAAAGCGAGGCTGAAGCCGGGGCGGAGCAGTGGCAGCGCACGCATCGCCGCGCGCATCGCCGCTTTCTGCCCGGCGCTGTCGCCGTCGAAACATAGCACCGGAACCGGCACCATTCGCCAGATCAGCCCGAGCTGGTTTTCGGTGAGGGCGGTGCCCAGCGGCGCGACCGCATCGGCGATCCCCGCCTCGGCCAGCGCGATCACGTCCATATAGCCTTCGACGACGATGATCCTGTCGGTCTGCCGCGAAGCGGGGGAAGCCTTGTCGAGGTTATAGAGCGTGCGACCTTTGTCGAAGAGCGGCGTATCGGGCGAGTTCAGATATTTGGGCTCGCCGTCGCCCAGAATGCGCCCGCCGAACGCAATGACCCGCCCGCGCGCGTCGCGGATCGGGATCATCAGACGGCCGCGGAACCGGTCATAGGGTTCCTTGTCGTCGACGGCGATCAACATCCCCGATTCCACCAGCATCGCGGTCGGGAATTTCTTCAGCGCCTCTTTCAGCGCGCTGCGGCTGTCGGGCGCGAGGCCGAATCCGAAGGCACGCCGCGTCGTATCGGAAATGCCCCGCTTTGCCAGATAGTCGCGGGCCGGCGCTCCGTTGCTGCTGTCGAGCTGTTGGACGAACCAGTCGGCGGCGCCCTGCGTCACGTCGCGCAGGCTCGCTTGCTCTTCGGCCTTCTTCGCGGCGCGGGGGTCGGGGGCGGGGACTTCCATCCCGGCCTCGGCGGCGAGTTCCTTGACGGCATCCATGAAGGACAGTCCGCGCTGATCGGTCATCCAGCGGATCGCATCGCCATGCGCCGAGCAGCCGAAACAGTGATAGAAGCCCTTCTCGTCATTGATCGTGAAGCTGGGCGTCTTTTCGTTGTGAAAGGGGCAGCAGGCCTTGTACTCGCGGCCTGCGCGCGTGACCTTCACCGTGCGACCGATAAGGGTCGACAGCGTGATGCGCGAGCGCAGTTCGTCCAGCCATTGCGGGGTGAGGGTCAATCTTCTCCCCTCCCGCTTGCGGGAGGGGTCGGGGGAGGGCCTGTTTCCAGAACAGCCTCGATCTCGCTCACGACCCCAGCGATCCGTTCCAGCACATCATTGTTCCAGAACCGGATCACTCGATATCCCTGTGCTTCCAAATAGGCCGTGCGCGATTGGTCTTTTTCTATATCAACCGCGTGTTGCCCGCCATCGACTTCGATGATGAGTTTGGCCGATCGCGAGACGAAATCGCAAATGAACGGGCCGATGGGAAATTGCCGATTGAAGCGAACTCCCGAAATCTTTCGTGCGCTCAGCTGAACCCAGAGCGCCCGTTCCGCAGGTGTGGCGTTGAGGCGTAATTCACGGGAGCGTGCAGTCGGCCGCTTGTAGCCTTTGTCCAACAGGCCCTCCCCCGACCCCTCCCGCAAGCGGGAGGGGAGAATTTCTCAGCTCAGCGCCGCTTTCACCCACCCGCTCGCCTTGCTCATGTCGAGCTGGCTGCCGAGCCGGTCCTTCACCGCCGCCATCACCTTGCCCATGTCCTTCAGGCTCGTCGCGCCAAGTTCGCTCACGATCGCCTTGATCGCGGCCATCGCATCGTCGTCGCTGAGCTGCGCGGGCAGGAAGTCCTCGATCACGACCACTTCGGCGGCCTCGATGTCGGCGAGTTCCTGGCGGCCGCCCTGTTCGTACATGGTGATCGATTCGCGGCGCTGCTTGACCATTTTCTGCAGAACGTCGGTGACGAGGACATCGTCGTCGGCCGGCGCGGTGCCGGTGCGCAGCTCGATGTCCTTGTCCTTGATCTTGGCCAGCATCAGCCGGATGGTGCCCAAACGCGCCTTGTCGCCGGCTTTCATCGCGGCGACCTGCGCAGCCTTGATGTCATCGCGAATCATGCGTGTCCCTCTTGCGCTGCAATTTCGGAAAGAAGCATCTCTAGCGGCAAGATTCCAAATCCGATAGCTTGTGAATCACTTTTTTGCCGCCTACTTGGTCGGCCGTTTAGCCCCCCGTCCGGAGCAGTTTAAATGGCACCAGCCAAAGCTTTCGCCGCGCCTTCTGGAGCGACTGGCGTCCTCGTCCTTGCCGATGGCACGATCCTGTGGGGCGTGGGCTATGGCGCCGCCGGGGCCGCGGTGGGCGAGATTTGTTTCAACACGTCGATGACGGGCTATCAGGAAATCCTGACCGACCCGAGCTATGCGGGACAGGTCGTCACCTTCACCTTCCCGCACATCGGCAATGTCGGCGCGAACCCGGAGGATATGGAGCGCGGCGTCCATGGCGCGGTCGGCGCGATCACCCGCGAACTGCCCACCCAGCCGAGCAACTTCCGTAGCGTGCAGACCTTGCCCGAATGGATGACCGAACAGGGCGTGATCGGGCTCGCGGGTATCGACACGCGCGCGCTGACACGCCGCATCCGCGATGCGGGCGCCCCGAACGGAGTGATCGCGCACAGCCCCGACGGCAAGTTCGACATCGACGAGCTGCTCGCCATGGCGCGCGGCTGGGCGGGGCTTGAGGGCATGGACCTGGCTAAGGCGGTCAGCCGGACGGATACGGGCGAGTGGAATGCGGGCACGTGGGTGCTTGGGCAGGGCTACCAGTCCCCCTCCCGCTTGCGGGAGGGGTTAGGGGAGGGCCTGTCGACCTCCGCCTCGACCGAAACAGCCCCTCCCCCGACCCCTCCCGCAAGCGGGAGGGGAGAAGAAAAGCCCCACGTCGTCGCGGTCGATTATGGCGCGAAGGACAATATCTTCCGCAATCTGGTGAAGGCCGGCGCGCGCGTGACCGTGGTGCCCGCGAAGACCAGCCTCGACGAGATCATGGCACTGCGCCCCGCGGGCGTGTTCCTGTCGAACGGCCCCGGCGACCCCGCCGCGACCGGCGACTATGCGGTGCCGGTGATCCAGGGATTGCTTGAACGCGACGTGCCGATCTTTGGCATTTGCCTCGGCCACCAGATGCTTGGCATCGCGGCGGGCGCCAGAACCATGAAGATGCATCAGGGGCATCGCGGCGCGAACCATCCGGTGCAGCGGGCCGAAGATGGCGTGGTCGAGATCACCAGCATGAATCACGGCTTCGCGGTCGACGCCGCGACGCTTCCGAAGGGCGTGGTCGAAACGCACAAGAGCCTGTTCGACGGATCGAACTGCGGCATCGCGATCACGGGGAAGAATGCGTTCAGCGTGCAGTATCACCCCGAGGCGAGCCCGGGGCCGCAGGACAGCTTCTATCTGTTCGAGAAGTTCGTGGGCGGGTTGAAGTGAGGCGTTTCTTGCTGAGCTCGGGGCTGCTTGCAATCGCTTTGCCGGCGGCGGCAAGTGGCCAATCAGAACAACCTCAAATTCGCGTTTTGAACGAGACGGTCTCGAGCAAGCCGTCGGCCCCCGCGCCGATGACCTCATTGCTCATGAACAGTAAATTGAAGTTCGCGGTTCGCACAACGCCAAGCCGCGTCTTCTATGCCATTTCCCCGATGCTTATCGCGGCCCAACCTGAGGTATACGGTGATAAGAAGTTCGTTGTGTTGCGTTATCCGAAGAAGATAGCGGGATGGGACGAAAAGCCGTTCGCCGGGGTCGCACAGTTGATGCTGGAGCCCGCTAAAACTGCTTTGATCACGATGGGTCTCGATCATTCTCTGGATATGATGGGAATAAGGTTCGATGGGACGTCAATCGACCTCTTGATCGCTTCACCAACGCCCGCAGCGCTGGCCGCCTTCAAATCCTCCGGGGTAACTATTGTCGATATGCCTGTTGGAGGCATCGGGGAATTTTCTTCGTTGAAGCCCGAAGAGTTCATGCAGGCCAATGTGATGGTCGCTCGGGATCAATCCAAGCTGCTTTTCTCAAAGGAGGTTTTGGGTTCTGAGAGTGATCTGGCCCGTTTGGGCGCAAAATATATATGGAGCGAAACCAGCTTGAGGTTCGCGGCTCCCGATCCCTTTGTGCTCAGGTCGTTCTTTGAGGCATTGCGAGATGATCTCAAAATCACCGGGATCGCCGAGGTTGGTGGCGTAACCGGGGCGGTTGAATGGCATCAACCGGTTGAAGGCTCGGATAGGCTCGCACTCGAACGTGCCCGCGATGTTTGCGCCTTGGCCGTCCTCTCCAATATCCGATGCTCCGACTGGTCCTACACCGTTCGCTTCAGCAGCTCCCCCGACAAATTCGGACAAATGAATAATGCCCAAAAGAACTGACATCCAATCCATCCTCGTCATCGGCGCCGGCCCGATCGTTATCGGTCAGGCGTGCGAGTTCGACTATTCGGGGACGCAGGCGATCAAGGCGCTGAAGGAGGAGGGCTATCGTATTGTCCTCGTCAACTCCAACCCGGCGACGATCATGACCGATCCCGACCTAGCCGACGCGACCTATGTCGAACCGATCACGCCCGAGATCGTCGCGAAGATCATTGCGAAGGAGCGCCCCGACGCGGTGCTGCCGACGATGGGCGGGCAGACCGCGCTCAACACCGCGCTCGCGCTCGCGCAGGACGGCACGCTGGCGAAATATGGCGTCGAGATGATCGGCGCCGATGCCGAGGCGATCGACAAGGCCGAGGACCGACAGAAGTTCCGCGACGCGATGGACAAGATCGGGCTGGAAAGCGCACGCTCGGGCGTCGCGCACACGCTCGACGAGGCGTTGAAGGTTCTCGATCGCACCGGCCTGCCGTCGATCATCCGTCCGTCGTTCACGCTCGGCGGCACCGGCGGCGGCATCGCGTATAATCGCGAGGAGTTCGAGCATATCGTCCGCGGCGGCCTGATCGCCTCGCCCACCACCGAAGTCCTGATCGAGGAATCGCTCCTCGGCTGGAAGGAGTTCGAGATGGAGGTGGTGCGCGACCGCAAGGACAATTGCATCATCATCTGCTCGATCGAGAATGTCGATCCGATGGGTGTCCACACCGGCGACAGCATCACCGTCGCGCCGGCGCTGACGCTGACCGACAAGGAATATCAGATCATGCGCAACGCGAGCATCGCGGTGCTGCGTGAAATCGGCGTCGAAACAGGTGGTTCGAACGTGCAGTTCGCGGTCAATCCGAAGGACGGCCGCCTGATCGTGATCGAGATGAACCCGCGCGTGTCGCGCTCGTCGGCGCTCGCGTCGAAGGCGACAGGCTTCCCGATCGCCAAGGTCGCGGCAAAGCTGGCGGTCGGCTACACGCTCGACGAGATCATGAACGACATCACCGGCGTCACCCCGGCGTCGTTCGAACCGACGATCGACTATGTCGTCACCAAGATTCCGCGCTTCGCGTTCGAGAAATTCAAGGGCGCCGAGGCGACTCTGTCGACCGCGATGAAGTCGGTCGGCGAGGTGATGGCGATCGGTCGCACGATCCACGAAAGCCTGCAAAAGGCGCTTCGCGGGCTGGAGACGGGGCTTTCGGGCTTCAACTTCGTCGACCGTCTCGTCGGCGCGAGCCATGAGCAGCTCAAGAGCGAGCTGGCGAAGCGTACCCCCGACCGGCTGCTCAACGCCGCGCAGGCGATGCGCGAGGGGCTGCCGCTGACCGAGATCAACCGCATTGCGGGGTATGACATGTGGTTCCTCGAACGCATCGCCGAGATCGTCGAAGCCGAGAATGAAGTCATGGCGAACGGCCTGCCGCGCGATGCCGAAGGGCTGCGGGGGCTGAAGGCGATGGGCTTTTCGGACAAGCGGCTCGCTTATCTGGCGCTTCAGTCTGCGAATCTCCACCCCGGCACGCGCCGCGCGACCGCGCGCGGCAGCGGGCTGATCCATGAGGCGGTGAAGGCGATGACCGGCGGCGTGACCGAGGCCGAAGTGCGTGATCTGCGCCATCGGCTCGGCGTCCGTCCGGTGTTCAAGACGATCGACACCTGTGCCGCCGAATTCCAGGCGCAAACGCCCTATCTTTATTCGACCTATGAAGCCCCCACCTTCGGCGAGCCCGAAAATGAAGCGAACCCGTCGGATCGCAAGAAGGTCGTCATCCTCGGCGGCGGTCCGAACCGCATCGGGCAGGGGATCGAGTTCGACTATTGCTGCTGCCACGCCTGCTTCGCGCTGGAAGAGGCGGGCTATGAAACGATCATGATCAATTGCAATCCGGAAACGGTGTCGACCGACTATGACACGTCGGATCGCCTCTATTTCGAGCCGCTGACGGCCGAGGACGTGCTGGAGATACTGCACGTCGAAATGTCGAAGGGCGAGCTTGCCGGCGTGATCGTCCAGTTCGGCGGCCAGACCCCGCTCAAGCTGGCGCAGGCGCTGGCCGATGCGGGCATCCCGATCCTCGGCACCTCGCCCGATGCGATCGACCTTGCCGAAGATCGCGAGCGCTTTGCTGCGCTCGTCAACAAGCTCGGCCTGAAGCAGCCTGAAAACGGCATTGCGCGCAGCCGCGAAGAGGCGGTCGCCGTCGCGGCGCGCATCGGTTATCCGGTGCTGACGCGCCCCTCCTATGTGCTGGGCGGCCGCGCGATGGAGATCGTTGACGATCAGGCGCAGCTTGAAAACTACATCGAGACTGCGGTGCAGGTCTCGGGCGATTCGCCGGTCCTGATCGACCGTTATCTGCGCGATGCGATCGAAGTCGATGTCGATGCGCTGTGTGACGGCACGGATGTGGTCGTCGCGGGCGTGCTCCAGCATATCGAGGAAGCCGGCGTCCATTCGGGCGACAGCGCCTGTTCGATCCCGCCCTACAGCCTGCCGGCCGACGTGATCGCCGAGATCGAGCGGCAGACCGAAGCACTCGCGCGTGCGCTGGGCGTCCTTGGCCTGATGAACATCCAGTTCGCCGTGCAGGACGGCGTCGTCTATCTGATCGAGGTCAATCCGCGTGCCAGCCGCACGGTGCCCTTTGTCGCGAAGGCCGTGGGGTCGCCGATCGCCAAGATCGCGGCGCGGGTGATGGCGGGCGAGAAGCTGGCCGACCTGCCGAATATCAACCGCGACATCGCGCATGTCGCGGTGAAGGAAGCGGTATTTCCCTTCGCGCGCTTCCCGGGCACCGACCCCGTATTGAGTCCGGAGATGAAGTCGACGGGCGAAGTCATGGGAATCGATAGCAATTTCAACCTTGCCTTTGCCAAGGCACAGCTCGGTGCCGGCGACCGCTTGCCCACGGACGGCCGCCTGTTCGTGTCGGTCAAGGATAGCGACAAGCCGCGCATCCTGGATCCGGTGCGGCAATTGCGCGCGTGGGGCTGGAAAGTCATCGCGACGGGCGGCACGGCCGATTATCTCGCCGAGCAGGGGATCGAGGTCGAGCGCGTCAACAAGGTGGCCGAGGGAAGGCCGCACATTGTCGATCGGATCAAGGACGGCGACGTGCAGTTGATCTTCAACACGACCGAAGGGTGGCAGAGCCTGCAGGATTCGCAGTCGATCCGCGCTTCGGCGCTGGCGGCGGACATCGCCTATTACACGACCGCCGCGGCAAGCGAGGCGGCCACGCAGGCGATCGGAGCGCTGCGCGCGCACAGTCTTGAAGTGAAGCCGCTTCAAGACTATTATTGAGGGACCGCTCCACCTCCCCGACATTACGGAAAAGCGGCGCAGCCGCCCCGGCGAAGTTTCGCTGGCGGTGGATTATTGACGAAGGATAACTGGACAATGGCAAGCGTTGAAAAGGTTCCGATGCTGCAGGAAGGCTATGAGAAGCTGAGCGCCCAGCTCGCGAATCTCAAAGCCGAACGCCCCCTTATCGTTGACGCGATCGAGGAAGCGCGCGCGCATGGCGACCTTTCGGAAAATGCCGAATATCACGCCGCGAAGGAGCGTCAGGGTCAGGTCGAAGCCTCGATCGGCGACCTTGAGGATCGCCTGTCGCGGGCGCAGATCATCGATCCGACGGCTCTATCGGGTGACCGCATCGTGTTTGGCGCGACTGTCACGCTCGCCGACGAGGACGACAAGCCGGTCAAGTATCAGATCGTCGGCCAGGCCGAGGCAGATGCCAAGGATGGCCGGATCAGCTATAACTCACCGCTTGGTCGTGCGCTGATCGGTCGCCGCGTCGATGACGAGATCGAAGTTACCGTGCCTGCGGGTGACAAATATTATCTGGTGACCAAGATCGAGTTCGTCTGAGCACCGATGTCAGGAAACGGAACGGGGCGATGAAGCCGCAGGAAGCGCCGCTGATCACGGGCTATGCGCTTGCCTGCGTCGTCGTCTTCATCCTGCTTTTCATCACGGGATTCCAAAGCGAGGCGATCATGCGCGCGGGTTTCATTCCTGCGCGTTTCGCGACCGAGGTCGTCGCGCCGCCCGGAACGATGGTGCCGGCGTTCCTGACGCCGCTGACATCGGCGTTTCTGCATGGCGGTTGGCTCCACCTGACCTTCAACATGATCATGCTGCTGTTCATCGGCCGTCAGCTCGAGGCGCCGCTCGGCGGCAAGGCGATGGCGGCTCTGTTGCTGGCGGGGGCCTATGCCGGGGCGCTGGCGCAATGGGCGGCCGACCCCGCATCGATGATCCCGATGATCGGCGCCAGCGGGGCGATCTCGGCCGTCCTCGCTGTCTATGCGCTGATCTTCAGTCGCACGCAGACGTCGGCGCTTGGACCGATCCCTGCGCACTGGGTGCGGGCCATCTGGCTGGCGGTCGCGTGGATCGGGCTCCAGCTGCTGCTCGGGTTCGCGGGTGGCGGCGGTTTCGGCGCGGTCGCGATCTGGGCGCATGTCGGCGGCTTCCTGGCCGGGCTGCTGCTGGCCCGCCCGCTGCTCCGCTGGCGCTTCGGCGCGCGCTGACGCCCATCTCTCCCGTTCGCGGGCGACCTGCCGAGATAATTAAGGGTTTCGGGATAGTGAGGGGTCATGACGGAATATGTCGGATCTCATCTGGGCGAAATCCTGCGGATCGTTCTTGTCGTCGCGGGCGCGGTTTTGCTGGGCCACCTGTTCGGCTTCGGCGACGCAAGCCCCGATGCATCGTCGTGGGACGGATCGGACTGCGGACATGGCGGCGGTTCGGGCGATAGCTGCGACTGAACGCGAAATGCCGCGCCGGATCGGATAATTCTAAAGTTGGGGCGCGCGATCTTCGCCCCTTGTCGCCAGCAAGCCACCCGTCAGCAGCATCGCGATACGAACGTCGATGCCGCAGCCTTCGGCGCGCTTCGCCGCGACGAAATCCTCGATCGCGTCCAGCGGGATTCGGTGGACCATGATGTCCTCGCTATCCACGCCGCCGCCTTCGCCAACCTTCGTCAGGCCCGTTGCCACCAGCAGGGTGAAACTCTCACTGACCATCCCCGGCGAGCTGTAGAATTCGCCGACCGTGCGCCAGTCCGCGGCGCGATATCCGGTTTCCTCCTCCAGTTCGCGCTGCGCCGCGATTTCGGCCGGCTCATGCGAGACATCGTCGCCGACCAGCCCCGCGGGTAGCTCGACGCACCGGACCTTGAGCGGCACGCGATATTGTTCGACCAGAATGACATGACGTCCGTCGGCGGCGTCGTCGATCGCAAGGATCACCGCGGCGTGAATGCCGCGCGAGCGCGAGACATATTCCCATGATCCCTGCTGCCTGACCGTCAGGAAGCGGCCTTCCCAGCGCGTTTCGACGGGTGTGTCGGGGGAGGGGTGAGTCATGGGCTGTCCTGCATCGTTGGGAGTGCGGGGTGGGAGGGGCGGCGTTTCCGGCGGCTCGCGCGGTCATGCCACCCGGCCTAAAGTTCGATCAGGCGGTCCGGCAGTTCATTCGGATTCTCGCTGCCGCGCGGGAAATGTTCGGCGAGGACGACGCCCATCTGGCGCACCGCTTCCGCCATGCCTTCACCCGGCCTGCCCTTGCGGACGAGGTCGATCAGTGCCGCCATCGCGTCACCCCAGACCTCTGGCGCGACCTTTGCCGCGATGGCTTCATCGGCGACGATATCGGCGCGATGCTCGCGCAGGCTGACATAGAGCAGTACGCCGGTCCGGCCGAGCGTCTTGGCCTCGGTGCCGACCTTGAACAGGTCGATCGCGCGGGCGCGGACGCGGCCCGCCAGAATGGCGCGGGGGGTCAGCCACAGGCGTACCGGCCGCCACAGCAAAATCAGCCAAACACCGATCCACTTCAGCACGCCGAACGCGATCACGGTTCCAAGCCATTGATTGGCGGTAAGTTCGTGTCCCCATCCGCCGCTGATGCGGTAATAGAGACCCTGGTAGAAATCGGGAAACAACGCGACCACCGACATCGCCAGAAAGGCCACTACACTCGCCCAGACGAGCGCGACATCGTCATAATCGTTCGACTGTGCCGCGATGACGGTGACGATCTCGCCGCTCGTATCCTGTTCGGCTGCCGCGACGGCGTTGGTGACGATATCGTGGTCGGCTTCGCTGACGTGACTGACTTTCATGGCCCTGCTCCCCTACCAGCCGCCCGAGGCGCCGCCGCCGCCGAAGCTGCCGCCGCCGCCCGAAAAGCCGCCGCCGCCACCCCAGCTTGAACCGCCGCCGCCCCATGAGGAGCCGCCGCTGCTGCCACCGCCGCCGCCCCAGTCGTCGTCGCCCCAGATGATGATGGGGGCACCGCCCCACGGACGATTGCGCCGATGCCTTTTTCCGCGCCGCCCGAAAGCCGAAAGCATCGGCAGGATGAAGAAGAAAAAGATGATGAAACCAATGAAGATCAGCCCGCCGATGTCGCCATCGTCGGCGCGGTCGCGTTCGGCCTTGTCGGCGGCGGCAGCGCGCGCGGTGGCCTCCTCGGGCGGGAGCTGGATCTGCTGCGCGATCGCATTGACGCCATCCTGGATCCCGCCGGGCATATCACCCGCCTTGAATTTGGGCGTGACGATGTCGCGGATGATACGACCAGACAAGGCGTCGGTCAGGACGGGCTCAAGCCCATAGCCTACCGAGATGTTCATCCGCCGCTCGTTCGGGGCGATCAGGAAGACGACGCCATCGTCCTTTTCGGCGTTGCCGATCTTCCACTCGCGGCCCAGCCTGTAGCCGTAATCCGCAATGTCGTTGCCATCCAGGCTGTCGACCGTCGCGACGACGAGTTGGTGGCCCGTCGTCTTTTCCAACTGTTCGAGCTGGATATTGAGATTGGCTTCCTCGGTCGGCGGAATGATGTCCGCCTGATCGACGACACGGCCGGTGAGCTTGGGAAAGGTCTGCGCCGTTGCCGGCGCCGCCAGCAGCGAAAGGCCGAGCGCCCAGCCAAGCAGGAGCGATCTCATTGCGAATCTCCGGTTTGTGCGGCGATGGCTTCGATGCCCGTCGACAGGCCGTCGGCATAATCGAGCGATTTGAAGTGCGGCGTCATCTGGTGGACCACCGCCAGGGCTGCGTCGTCGGTCAACATTTTTTCCATCCCGCTTCCCGTCGCGATGCGCATCTGCCTGTCGTTGGGTGCGATGAGGATCAGTATTCCGTCGTCCTGCTCCTTGCGCCCGATTCCCCAGCGATTGCCGAGACAGGTTCCGAAATTGTCTATGCGCGCGCCGTGCAGGCCGGGAATGGTCGCGACGACCATCTGGTGCTTCGTCCGCTGTTCGTAACGGGCGAGTCGCTCGGACAAGCGCGCCTCCTCTTCGGCAGTCAATATGTCTGCCGCATCGGTTATGCGGCCGACCATCGCCAATTCCGGGACGCCGTCGCACGCCGCGGTTTCCCGTCCGGCGGCAGGCTCCGGCGCCGCCTTGCATCCGCCCGCGACCAGCAGGATCGCGAGCGGAGCGGCAAGGACGGCTTGGCGCATGCTATTGACCGAAATCGACCTTCGGCGCCTGGTTCGCGTTCGGGCTGATCGCTTTGTATGGCGTCATCGGCTTTGCGCCATGGACGATCTTGGCGCCGATGATGTCGGGGAAGGTGCGGATCGTGGTGTTATAGTCCTGGACCGACGCATTATAGTCCTGGATCGTCACGTTGATCCGGTTCTCGGTCCCTTCGAGCTGGGTCATCAGGTCGGCGAACTGCGCCTGGCTCTTGAGTTCGGGATATTGTTCGACAGTGACGAGCAGGCGTCCCAACGCGCTCGATACGTTGCCCTGAGCCTGCTGGAAGGCCTGCACTTTCGCGGGGTCTTCCAGGTCGTCGGTGCTGAGTTTGACTTGCGTTGCGGACGCACGCGCCTGAATGACGCCCTCAAGCGTGGACTGTTCGATTTTCGCCGCACCCTTCGCGGTTTCGACGAGGTTGGGGATCAGGTCGGCGCGCCGCTGATAGGCGGCTTCGACATTGGCCCACTTGGCCTTTGCGGCTTCTTCCTTGGTGGGAACGCTGTTGATGCCGCAGGCGGACAGCGACAGTGCGGCAACCGGGACAATCAGCCAACGGGCGGAACGATAGGTCATGGTCATCAATGCTCCCTCGCGCGGCGTTTTGCCGCAACAATACACATAATAGGATGTCGCTTGCCTTTGCGCAATCGGCACGGCACGTTCGTGCGGCAATATCCACCATCTGGGGACCAACAAGATGTTGAGCGAATTCAAGGAATTTATCGCGCGCGGCAATGTCATCGACCTGGCGGTCGGCGTCATCATCGGCGGCGCGTTCGCCACGATCACCGGCTCGCTGACCGAGGACATGATCATGCCGCTGGTCGGCTGGATCTTTGGCGGGGTCGATTTTTCGAGCAAGTTCATCCTGCTTGGCAGCCTGCCCGATGGGATCGCGGCGACCGATTATGCTGCGCTCAAGAAGGCCGGCGTCGCGATGATCGGCTATGGCGCCTTCATCACCGCGGTCATCAACTTCCTGATCCTGGCGTTCGTCATCTTCCTGCTCGTGCGCACGGTCAACCGGGCCGTCCGCAAGGGCGCCGACGCCCCGGCGGGGCCGAGCGAAGTCGATCTGCTCACCGAAATTCGCGACGAATTGCGAAAGAAATAAGGCCTTTGCGCTTATAATGGGACGATTGGCCCGCCCGCGCTCTTTCCATGCACGGGCGGGCTTCCTATATAGGGGGTGCCGGTTTCGGCCGGCTATGAGGATAAATGGTGTCGTGGAATAGACACAGCGGACCCGGGGGCAGTACCCGGCGGCTCCACCACAAACCCGCGCACGTCGAAGTGGGCACGCGGGTTTCTGACGGGGCCGAACCAGGATCGACGTGTGTTCAAAGACGATGTTTTCTTCCGGGCTGAGTAACCCGTTAAAGGCTCAAAACCAATAGGTGCTAACGATAACGAAGCACTCGCTCTGGCTGCGTAACCGATAAGCCTCACGGCCTAAGGTTATTCAAATAGAACGCGGTTCGGACCGAACCGGGCAACAGAATCGGATACCAGCGGCTGGGGACGAGCCGGGCAACAGA
>JAEUOR010000054.1 GCA_016790635.1 Burkholderiales bacterium | reverse complement strand
ACCGCCATACCGGCTTCGACCTGCTTGATGAACCCGATGATCTGCTCTTCGCTGTATCTGCTCTTTTTCATGTCCGTCATTCTCCCGGATTGACGGACTTTCGGAATTCACCGTGGTACGGCCAAAGGGGGGCAGGTCAGCGCAGGCGAATCATCCGAAGAAAATTTACCATCAGGTAGTGGCGTGATTCCCGTACCGCTCCATTTGGGATCATCTCTTCAGAGCGCCTTAAGAAAATCTGATACTTGGCGAACCTGTTCTTCGAGCATTATGGTCGCAGGTAGCTTCAAGTCTGCAATCTCTGCAAGACTCGTCCTCACCTGAATTTCCGTCGAATGTCGCTCTCCTCCAGACAATTCAAGTACCCCTTTACCTATCTGCCGGGTCTTCGCCATTTCATCACTCAAGTCAATATGAATGTGAAATAGCGATGCCGGTAGGCAAAGCCGCCTCAGTGTGCAAATAGCTTCAACGTGGCGAATCCCATCAATAAGGATGTTGCCAGGGCTCACCCATCCTGCTGAAGAAAGAACTCGAGCACAAAACTCGTTCCATCCAAGCTCATCGATGAGCTGACCTCCCAAGTTGGCTAGCACCAAACGCGAATCTACATTCGAATTTCTGCTAATCGCCACTGACCGAACATAGTCTCCGAAACTAGCTCGCGGCCAACCCAGCATCTCAGACATCCGCGCGGTAAGCGTAGATTTACCGCTCCCAATTCGACCAGAAAAGCAGATGGCGAGGAATTTCATAGATCTAAGGCGTGTTGCGAAAAACGCGGCTTTTCAACAACCCATCCACGCTTGTCACTCTTCGCATACTTCAAAGGAAAAACTTTCCGAACCTTGTCAATCGACATGAGGGTAACAAACCGAGCGCTTTGCCGATCAACCCAAAACTGATCATCCGTAGCTCCAATTAATTCCGAGAACTGTTGCTTAATTTGAAAAAGAGTTTTCGCATCGAGACGATAACTCCAGGTTGCATTCGTCCTACAAATCCCAACAATTGGGCCACCCGTCACTTTCAGAAGAACTACGTCGCCTTCGCGAACCTCACCAAACGGCGCGACCCGATTCACGGAAAAGCGAGATTCGACTGTTTTCTTCCCCTCCAGAATCCACTGCAAAAATGGCTCCTGAAAGACGCCAACATGCAATGAGGTGTCTGTCTCCGTAATTGAAATCTTTTCAGCGATATACGCTTTCCAAAAAGGATCGCTCTGCAGCTGCTGTTCCAGTTCAAGAAGCAGTTTCGCGAGCCTGCCCTTGGTAGCTAAGAATTTCATTGGTTTCGATTTCTACAAGACGTTCAAGTTGGCTCTTCAAATCGCCTAGTTCAGCGCCTTTGCTTTGGAGAGATGCAAGCGCTAGTGAATTCAACTCGCTAGAGTAATTTGCCGCTTTCCCAAGTGCCGCCGCCAGCTCCATGGGCGCTTCACAATCAAAGATCCGGTTACCAGACGTCCAAACACAAGCCTTTGATCTCAGCGGGTGCCGCCGACTTACGGACGGGAGCACATCTCCCGCCAAGAGAGGCACGAGCCGTGGAGAGCGCCCAGTGCATGATGCATGTGGATCAATTCGAATCCGCACTTTGTCGATCGCGAATTCAACCCATTGTGTGTGGCAAACATCCCCCGGCCACGGATTTGAATGTCTTTGTGTCCGCTGCAGATGGATCAAGTCTCCGCGTCTCCAAGTGCTGGAGAAATTAGCGACGCCAGCAGCCAGTAGCGCGTTGTATTCGAAAAATGGCGTGTTGTACGGGATGGATTGCGTTTCGGACCGTGCATGAATGAAACCAAGACTCTCCCACCAACCTTTGTAGAGGTGCATGTCCTCAACCACGCTGGCGCGAGTACCGGCGCCGGGCAGAGAAAGCAAAAGGTGCCCGCCCAATTCAAGAATCGACGACGCAAACCACAGGAAGCGATAGACGTATTCCGAGTACCAAGGAGGATCCATGATTACAGCATCGAACGACCCGTAAGTGGTGGGACGTTTGGAAAGATCTACATGGTGCCACTCTTTGATAGATGAATCGAGCGCCACGGAGCGAATCCGCGCTACATCCTTGCCGAAATATGCAAAGGCGCATCCAGACGTGACGACATCCGAATGGATCGCAACTGAGGGGGTCGCGACAAGTGCTACACGGGCCGGGCTGGAAGACAGTCCTTTTGCGAATGCCAATAGCTTTGAGCTCGACGCTTCGGAAAATCTCCATTCAAAGTCGAGAGGGTGGGGTGGTAAGAGTTTGCGCATACCGGCGCTCTCGATCACCGTGTCAAACCTCTTTGATTTGGACGAGTCAATTAAGGCACCGGCGGTGACTCGAAGATTTCCGCGTTCGACGCGCTTGATGCGCGCTAGTGAGTCAATAATTGAGGTTGGATAAATGCTCGGCAGCCTGGCTACAAGCTCCTGAAAATCCACGATGCCATCATGCAAGCACTCGGTGACGCTTGAATCAATCCAGGCGCAGAACCTCTCATCTTGCGACATGATCAAACCGAACCTCAGTTACACGGCGTTGACGCATATCGCTCGAGAATCTACGCTCAATCTCATGGTTCCAAGCTTTAATGGCTTGCTCTTGTCCACACAGAGACGCTGTGCGCTCAGCGGTCATCCTGGCCGTTACGGGACTGAAAGTCGAAATGCGCAAGGGAATAGTTCTAAGAGGAAGGTTTTCGTGTATCTCCTGAAGTCGATCAAGGAATGCCGGTACCCCCGCAGAAATTGATGCAATGTCAGGGGAAGTTAGTGTTACATATGCATACAGGTCAATTTCTAGATCAAGTAGCCGCTTGAACCGATCAAACTGCAGGCCAAACGCTTGGGGTCTAGCATGTGTGTTGAATGCGAACGACGATTCATCAAAGCCCTTGAAGCAAGCTACTCGACCGTATGACCTGTAGCTGCGAAGAACGTCTAACTCTCGGGCGCTTAGCATTGTCCAAAGATAGTCAGTGCTTAGGTTGTCGTCTGACCAGAGGTAGACCTGGTTGACAAGCCCTCTCTCTTGAAGCGCATTCATCGTCCACACCACCCACTCAGGGGTGAGATCCGGGGAGCCGCCACTGAGATCCACTACCGATGGGCGGTTTACTTCTTTCATGTAGAGGTCAACGAGCTCTTCTGCTGTTGACCACGCCCCCCGCTTCTCGTCGCCCGCGAGAAGTGCGTACGGTACAAAGCAATACCAACATCGCCACGCGCAAGCGGCGTTCTGAAACACTTGTGCCGTCAAGACTTCCTGGAAAGGGATCCCCAACGATATGCACGCAGGATCTATAGGTAGCGGGTTTGATGGCCATCCGGGCGAGGTTGCCCGTTTGAAATGGCGAACTCGCCCCAAACCCTCGCAGTTGGGCGGGATCATTAGATCGCCCACTTGCTGAGAACCTGCGATTCGAGAAATTAGAAGTTGTCGGCGCTCTACATTTATTACTCTTGCGCGATACTTCTCCGCCGCAAGTGCGGTGTCTATCGAACTTTTGGCAACGTGCTTCCCGACGTTAGAAACTTCCACGAGGTTTCGCATACCTCCTCCTCGGAATTTTCTCTGGGGCGGCGGGTAGTAGTGGCATCCGCATCGCGACATACCGAATGGCCAGTTCTACAAAGTACTCAACTTCATCGTCCGAGAGACTCCTTCCTTTCGGGATTCCATGCCAATACTCCATGCACGTTCTGCAGCAACTGGCCGTGGCGTGTTGCGCGTAGTAAAGAATGTTTCCCTGCATGGGTGTTTGTTGACCATCGCGAGGAGGTTGCGCGGGGCCTACAGAATTCTGGAGTCGAGTTGTCGCTGCCTCGCGCAAACGGTCAAGACCTTTCCGTCTCGCATGTAGCAATGCAGCTTCATCAATGTCTTTGTGCCAAAAATGATGCCGGATCATTTCACTCTGGAGCGCACGAAACTTCTGGTCAAGGTCGTTTAGGGAGCGGGTGCGCATCTTGTCCCAATCCACAAGCTGAACCTTGCAGTACCGGCATGCCCCTTTCTCAGCAGGAGACATGGTTCGTCTCAAGAACTTGAAACAGTGCAAATCGTTGTCACAATCGGCTGAAGTACAAGTTATCTTCAGTGGTGCAAGCCCTGGAGAAGATTCTGCTGGAGAACTCATTGTCGGCCTACCTCTGGCATTAGCGAACGAAGAAGTATCTTCTTGCTGAGTTCGTCGACGCGTGAGAAATCAAATCGCTCTAGGAATACATCTCTCGCGATCAGAAAAGGATCGCCCATTTCTTGCTGCAAATTGGTCGCGGCTCCCCACCAATTTTCCTTTTGTAAGGAAAGACGATAGGCAAGGTAGTTTGCAAGTTGATCAATTCGCACTCCTGCGGCGTTAGCGACGTCAACGACAGCGCCCTTTAAATTTCGGAGATTGCCTTTCGCTTGCTTGACGCACATACTCACCAAATCCTCGGCTCTTTGATTTAAAAGTACATCTGCAGCAAATCGATTTGCTCGTTGTTCTTCGGCAGACGTGCGTCTGGCAGAGGTTAGTTCCGCTTCCTCGATCCAGCTATGAGAGGCCTCTTCCGGGTCCTGCCCAGCATGATGTAATTCATGTAGTAAGTCGAACTCCCAACGACTAGTGAAGTGGGAGCGTTGCTTAACAACAATGACATTTCTTCCTGCGATACGCCAACAGGCGCCGTGAAACGCTCCTGCATCTTGGAGCGGCAATACAGGAATATCACTATCCCACAAGTATTCAAGTACTGAGCGAAGTCCAATATTCGGGTCCCTCTCGATCAACGATTGATGTACTGCGGCTGGGTCAAGAGCGGGAGATTTCGCCGGTTGACCCTTAAACGAATTGGCGATAACCATCGCCAAGTAGTGGGCGTAGACAACATATGCCCCCAGGCGTTTTCCTTGGGCATTTGCGGGGAGCTTGAATCGAGCAGTTGCTAGCGCTTCATTGGGGAGAGTAAGGAGATCTACTCCAAATAGTTCATCGGCACCCCATCCGTAAATGCGCGCAACTACATTGGCGGCCCTGAGCGCCGCGACTGACTCCTCTTCGCCGACTGCATCTTCTAGTTCATTAGATACATCAGTCGGTAGCAATTTCTTGACAAGGAATTCGTCATCAATGCCAATCTCATGCATCCGCTCGAACAAGGCGGACTTAGTGGGTTTGACTTGCGGCAAAAGAACCCGCTCTGAAATACGAACGCCCAGTGCGGTGGCTGCTTCATTCAGTCGTGCGAGCGTCGCACTTGCGTAGTTGGTTGCTTCGTAACGTTGAATTTGTTGTTCTTTTAGGCCCATTCGCTCGGCAAGTTGCTTTTGACTAAGGTCAAGTGCAATACGCGCTTTTATGAGCGCGCGAGGCAGGTCTTCCAAATTGTCGGCGATGATCGAGAAAGGTCTGTCAACGAGTAGTTTCTCGTACTCTTGAATCTCCGTCTGCAAGTCATCGTACTGACTCGCAATCGCCTCTATTTGAGCCTTCCACAACAGAGGATGGATCGAAGTAGGAGGCCCCTGTCGTTGAATGGCCTCCAAGGCTGAACGAAACTGCGCCGCGTGACTTTTCGAGAGGCGGTACTGCCATTCGTTCTTAATCATGCTAAGCCTCTGACATCAAGTTCGATAATGCCTTTGGGGCTTCCACTCAATTTATCGACTTGAAAGAAGTCAAGGAAGGTTTTACCAGTGGTCGATTCCTGGAAATCCGCAGGAAAGATATCTCCACCATACTTGGCGCGCATCGCCGCGCGTCCTGGATCGAAATTCAAAAGGACAGGATCCAGCAACGTCGGGTCTACGCCTGCTATCGACCAGCACATGTCGTAGTCGGACGGATTGGGTTTTGTGGTTACAAAACTCCCGTCGATGTAGGCGCGCGAACAATGTGCAGCCTTCAGATTCGTAAGCGCTAGGTGCATCAGTCTCAGCAGCGACCGCCGGTGGCCCGTAGTCCCATACAGGGCTGCGAGCTCGTGCCACGTGGCCATATGAATCCCATGAGGGAGAAGTCCACTAATTTGGTGGGCGGGTATCATGGGACGATTTCAACACAACGAAAACGTTGTGTCAAGAAATTCCGATTCACGTTCCTATTTCTTTCTTTAAAACAAAGGGTTGGAGCAACTCCTTCAGCGAAGAAGGGCGTGGCCTGGTTTTTTGGGGCTTTGAAGTAGATCTGTTTCGTGCGCGAAGCGAATGCCTTTTGGTTGGCATAGGCGACCCGGACGCCCGACTTGCTCACATGCACGCTAGGGCTACTTGTTCAGCCAATCGAATCCTCGCGAGTACCGGATCAGCGAGTCTCGTGACTCAGTCGCGCGTTGGCCGAGCAAGACGTCTAGATATGGCGCGCTCTTTTCGGTGCGGTGTCGAGGTTCGTCGACAGACATCCTTCATCCCAGCGCGCGTAGAACCTCTGGTGTGGCGTGAAACCGCAACCCCCCAAAACGCCAAACCGCAAACTCCTCGATTACGCACTCGGCTATCCTCCCACCTTGTTGTCGATGGCCGCGCTGATGTACGGGCTGATCACTAAAGCGGGCTGTTGCAACAGGGCCGAATTGCGCGGCGGCGATTCTGGCAGGGTGACCTAGAGTTACTCCGGGAGGCCAGGCCTGCATCACGCAAGCGAGGTTGCCAAAAGTTTGTTTCGCGCTGCGTCTGGGGTTGATGAAGCTCGCTTACGTCGTACTCGGCTTCGCGCCAGCCGCAGCACCCGGTCCGACCTGAAACTGCAACCCAGCGCGCGCACCACATCCAATATCGTGGCAAGGCTGGGATTGCCTTTGGCGGCGCCGCTCGATCTGATATGGGCTGCCCTAAAGACCGCTCCACTAGTCGACACAATCAATTCATCAACTGGGCTTCTCCGGAGCCGTCGGAGTTATACAGCTGGCTGTGGCGTTGCACGAACCTCGTCGAGCACTGGCCTCAAGTAGCCCAAAAACGCCTCCGGGTTCTCGCTCATCGGAAAGTGCCCCAGACCTTGCATGATCGTGACCTTGGCGCCGGGGATGCGCGCGGCGGCCGCTTCGGTGTCCTTGGGCGAGGCCGAGTAGTCGTACTCGCCGGTCAGCATGTAGAGCGGGCACACCTTGGTGTCGATCGCGCCGATGCGTGCGCGGATGTCGCCTTCGACCTGGTAGAAGAAGAGGTCGCCGGTGAAGACGCCCGGGCCGCCCTGCATGTAGTGCCACACGGTTTCCCAGCGATGGGCGTCAGGGCTCCTGGGCGACATGAGGCCGTAGGCGATCGCGCCGCAGGCCTGGCCGCCGTGCACCTCGGCGTGGTTGAGCCAGGCTGATTCGTAGTAGCGCTCAACGTAGGCGGCCGATTGCAGGCCGATCAGGGCGCGGATCTCGCGCGGATGCGTGAGCGCAAGGTCGAGGACGATGCGCCCGCCGATCGAGCAGCCCATGATGACCGGGCGCTCGAGCCCCAGTTCACGCGCGAAGGTCATGATGAACTGGGTGTAGGCGGCCGTGGTGAGGCGGTAGTCCTCTTTTTCCCAGCCTTCCGGCGGCGAGGACTTGCCGTGCCAGGGCATGTCGAAGGCGACGACGCGAAAGTGACGCGTGATCGCCGGGTCGTTGAGGACGGCGCGAAACTGGCGGCCGTCCGAACCGGCGGTGTGCAGGCACAGCAGCGGAATGCCGGCGCCGGCTTCCTCGAAATAGACGCGGTGCGCGCGGCCGTCCAGGTCGATGTGGGCGTAGCGGCCGGTGACGGACTCGATGCGTGCGGTCACCGGGCTACCCTGCCTTGCATGTCTTGCTCATGCCGCCACCTTGCGCGGCGCGGCCAGGAGGAGCTTGAGGTAGAGAAGGTGCGACATCAGCACGCGCTGGTCGCCCTCGAAGGCGACCTCGCCGCGCCGTAGCAGCGCGAAGAGGTCATGCCAGCCCGGCGCAGGCACCTTTTCCCAGAACCTGGCCCACGCTTCGGCACGGGCGCGGATCGCAAAGCGCCAGGCGCGCTGCACCAGCGGGCCCTTGACGACTGCCTCGACCCGGCCGGCGCGCACCGTGATCAGGTACTGGTCGCTGCCGACCTCGACCATGAAGCTGGCATCGAGGTGCCGGCCCCAGCGCGTGATCGCCGGGTCGTCGTTGACCAGTTCGGCCAGGCGTTCGAGCATGGCTGCGTCAGTCCGGATAGCCCAATGCCGGCTGGCTGTGGCCTTCCGCGGCGCGCCAGCCCGGCTGCTTGGAGAACAGATTCTGCGACATGCTGCCCACGTCGTAGGCGGGCCAGGGCTTGCCGGGATACTTCTTCGCGTACTCGGCGCGAATGTCCTGCCCCGACTTGTACCAGGGCACCTTGCTGGCATAGCTCGAGAGCGACTGGCCGCGCCAGCCTGCCTCGCGCATGCCCGGCCAGACCTGGTCGGCATGCTTGATGTTCCAGTCGCGGTCCAGCTTCCAGGCCTCGTGCCCGAGGATGTCGCCGAAGATGAAGAGCCTGCCCTGGTAGATCTCCCACGCGGTCGGGTCGCTGCCCAGCTTGATGGCGTAGGCCGCGCCGGAGGAGCAGAAGCCGCCGTACTGCGGCTCGTAGCGGGCCGGGTTGGCGTCGAAGGCGCGCTTGTTCTCGGCGTTGGCGAAGTAGTAGGTGCGGTCGGGCAGGGTCGAGGTGATGTCCTTGTTGCCGCGCGTAGGCGTACCGGCCGTGAAATAGGCGACCGGGTCGTAGCCCAGCAGCATGACATCCTGTCCGCGCGGGTTCTTGACCGTGGCGTAAGGGGTGCCGCAGGCTTGCAGTATCAACGCGCAGGCCAGGACGAGGCCGGCGCGCAACAGGGCAGGAAGGGACATGGACATCTCCTCGGCTGGAAGGTCGGTATGCTTAGTGTAGTCGCGCCGCCGCCTTGGGCGATTCGTACCGGGACAGTGACAAGAAGATGCGGCCGCGCGCCTTTCACGGCGCGCCAAAAAACACGCCAAACCAGCCGCGCGCGTCGGTCCAGCGCGAAATCGTGCCGAACCCGGCGCGCTTAAGCAGGGCTGCGAAAGACGCCGGCGTGTACTTGTACGAGTTCTCTGTGTGAATGCGTTCGCCGCGCGCGAAGCGGCGCGACCGGCCCGCCACGGTGACGGCGCAGTCGGCGGCAGCCTCAAGGTGCATCTCGATGCGCGAATCCACGGTGTTGAAAAGCGCGACATGACCAAACATTCCCGGGTCGAACCCGGTGCCGGCCAGCCGATTGACGTGGTTGAGCACGTTCTTGTTGAAGGCCGCGGTGACGCCGGTGGCGTCGTCGTAGGCGCGCTCGAGGGTCTCTAGGTCCTTGACCAGGTCGACGCCGATCAATAGCCCGCTGCCGGGGGCGTCGCAATGCTTGCGCACCTGCGCCAGGAAATGCGTGGCTTCGTCGGGCGTGAAATTGCCGATCGAGGAGCCGGGGTAGAAGAAGGTCGTCGCCTCGGGCCCCAGCACGCCGCCCAAGTCCAGGGTGCGCGAAAAGTCGTCGATGACCCCGATGAACTCGGTGCCGGGCATCTCGGCAGCGAATTCGGCCAGCGCCGCCTCGACGATGCCGCGCGCGACATCCACCGCCACATAGCGGCAGGGGTCGAGCGCCGGGAACCAGCAGGAAGCCTTGTGGCAGTCGCCCGCGCCCAGGTCCACCAGCTGGCGACGCGTGCCGGCGACGCGCGCGATCTCGCCGCGGTGCGCCTCGAAGATGGCTGCCTCGGTGCGGGTGACGTAGTACTCCGGCAGTTCGCAAATGGCCTGGAAGAGGCGGCAGCCCAGCGCGTCGTAGAAATACTTGGGGCTGATCGACGCCGGTTCCGACAAAAGGCCTGCGGCGATCTCAGCCGCGGTGTCGGGCTGCGGCTTTTGGCCCAAGCGGTCGACGATGCGAAAGCCGGGGGTGTTCGAGCTGGCGGGAGTCACGATGGCGGTCGGATGAGGCCCGCCTGCGTCGATGCCGCAGGCGGGCCGTCATCCTACGCCGCTTTTTTCTTCTGCTTGAAAAGCGGTGCCAGATAGCGCCCGGTATAGCTGCCCTTGGCCTGCGCCACCTCCTCCGGCGTACCGGTGGCGATGATGCGCCCGCCGCCGTCGCCGCCCTCGGGCCCCAGGTCGACGATCCAGTCGGCGGTCTTGATCACGTCCAGGTTGTGCTCGATGATGACGATCGTATTGCCGCCGTCGCGCAGCTTGTGCAGCACGGTCAGGAGGAGGTCGATGTCCTGGAAGTGCAGGCCGGTGGTCGGCTCGTCCAGGATGTAGAGGGTGCGGCCGGTGTCGCGTTTGGAGAGCTCCAGCGACAGCTTGACGCGCTGCGCCTCGCCGCCGGACAACGTGGTGGCCGACTGGCCCAGCTTGATGTAGCCCAGGCCGACGTCCAGGAGGGTGTGGAGCTTGCGCGCCACGACCGGCACGGCCTTGAAGAACTCGTAGGCGTCCTCGACGGTCATGTCGAGGACCTCGGTGATGTTGCGTCCCTTGTACTGGACTTCGAGCGTCTCGCGGTTGTAGCGTTTGCCGTGGCAGACGTCGCAGGGGACGTAGACGTCAGGCAGGAAGTGCATCTCGACCTTGATGACGCCGTCACCCTGGCAGGCCTCGCAGCGTCCGCCTTTGACGTTGAAGGAAAAGCGCCCCGGCTCGTAGCCGCGCTCGCGCGAGGTCGGCGCCTGCGCGAACAGTTCGCGGATCGGCGTGAACAAGCCCGTGTAGGTGGCCGGGTTGGAGCGCGGCGTGCGCCCGATCGGGCTCTGGTCGACCGCGATGACCTTGTCGAAGTGCTCCAGCCCGGCGATGCGGTCGTGCTCGGCCGCCGGGGTCGAGGAGGCGTACAGGTGGTGCGCGACCTGGTGGTACAGGGTGTCGTTGATGAGCGTGGACTTGCCGGAGCCCGACACCCCGGTCACGCAGGTGATGAGGCCCACCGGCAAATCGAGGGTCACGTCCTTCAGGTTGTTGCCGCGTGCGCCGACGACCTTGAGCATCTTTTTCGCGTCCGGCTTGACGCGCTTGGCCGGGGTGCGGATTTCGCGCCGGCCGGAGAGGAACGCGCCGGTCAGGCTGTCGGGCGCGGCGATGATCTCCTGCGGCGTGCCCTGGGCGACGATCGCGCCGCCGTGCACCCCGGCGCCGGGGCCGATGTCGATGACGTGGTCGGCGGAGAGGATCGCGTCCTCGTCGTGCTCGACCACGATCACGGTGTTGCCCAGGTCGCGCAGGTGCTTCAATGTCTTGAGCAGGCGATCGTTGTCGCGCTGGTGCAGGCCGATCGAGGGCTCGTCCAGCACGTACATGACCCCGGTCAGGCCCGAGCCGATCTGCGAGGCCAGGCGGATGCGCTGCGCCTCGCCGCCGGAGAGGGTCTCGGCCGAGCGGTCCAGCGACAGGTATTCCAGCCCGACGTCGTTCAGGAAGGTCATGCGCGCGGCGATCTCCTTGACGATCTTGTCGGCGATCTGCGCGCGGGCGCCCCCCAGCGCTAGGCCCCTGAAGAACTCCAGGCCTTCCTTGAGCGGCTTGCCCGACACGCTGTAGATGGTCTCGCCGCCGACGCGGACGTTGCGCGCTTCCTCGCGCAGGCGGCTGCCGCCGCAGTCCGGGCAGGTCTTGTTGCTGATGTACTTGGCCAGTTCCTCGCGCACCACCGTGGAGTCGGTCTCCTTGTAGCGCCGTTCCAGGTTGGGGATCACGCCCTCGAAGGCGTGCTCGCGCACCACGGTGCGGCCGCGGTCGTTGATGTAGTGAAAGGGGATCTTTTCCTTGCCCGAACCCTTGAGGATCAGGTCCTGGGTCTTTTGCGCCATCTTCTCGAAAGGCACCTCGAGTTCGAACTCGTAGTAGGCGGCCAGAGACTGCAGCATCTGGTAGTAGAACTGGTTGCGACGGTCCCAGCCCTTGATCGCACCGGACGCCAAGGACAGGTGCGGAAACGCGACCACCCGCTTTGGGTCGAAAAACTGGATCACGCCCAGGCCGTCGCAGGTCGGGCACGCCCCCATCGGGTTGTTGAACGAGAACAGGCGCGGTTCCAGCTCGGCGATCGAATAGCCGCAGGTGGGGCAGGAGAACTTGGCCGAGAACAGGTGCTCCTTGCCCGTGTCGAGTTCGAGGGCCAGCGCGCGGCCTTCGGCGATGCGCAGCGAGGTCTCGAAGGACTCGGCCAGGCGCTGCTTCAACGCCGGGTCCACCTTGACCCGATCGACCACCACGTCGATGGAGTGCTTGTGGGTCTTCTTGAGCGCGGGCACTGCGTCGATCTCGACCATCTTGCCGTCCACGCGCAGGCGCACGAAGCCCTGCGAGCGCATGTCGTCGATCAGGTCGGCGAACTCGCCCTTGCGTTCGGCGACCACCGGCGCCAGGATGGCCACGCGCGTCTCGGCCGGCAGCGCGAGCACGTGGTCGACCATCTGCGCGACCGACTGGGAAGCCAGCGGCAATTGATGTTCCGGGCAGTGCGGCGTGCCGACCCGCGCATAGAGCAGGCGCAGGTAGTCGTGAATTTCCGTCACCGTACCCACGGTGGAGCGCGGGTTGTGGCTGGTGGCCTTTTGCTCGATGGAAATTGCCGGCGACAGCCCCTCGATCAGGTCGACGTCGGGCTTTTCCATGAGCTGCAGGAACTGCCGCGCGTAGGCCGACAGGGATTCGACGTAACGGCGCTGGCCCTCGGCATAGAGGGTGTCGAAAGCCAGCGAACTCTTGCCCGAACCCGACAGCCCGGTGATCACGATCAGCCGGTCGCGCGGCAGGTCGAGATTGACGTTCTTGAGGTTGTGCGTGCGTGCGCCGCGGATGCGGATGTCGGCCATCGGACTTGTCGTGCGCTTAAGCGTTGTGAGAATCGGCGTTCGAAAAAACCAACCTGCTACTATAGCGGATCGCAGTTTCCCCTCTGCAATACCCCGTGTCCCCCCTCGAAATCCGCGCGGCGCTGTCGCTCTCGTCGCTGTTCGCGCTGCGCATGCTGGGGCTGTTTCTGATCCTGCCGGTGTTCGCGATCCACGCCCGGACGCTGCCGGGTTACGATCCGGCGCTGGTGGGCTGGGTGCTGGGCGCCTACGGCCTCACCCAGGGGTTGTTGCAGATCCCCTTCGGCATGGCCTCGGATCGTTTCGGCCGCAAGCCGGTGATCGTCTTCGGCTTGCTGCTGTTCGCGGCCGGGAGTTTCCTGGCCGCGATGCCCGGTGACCTGCTGCAGGCCGTGATCGGGCGCGCGCTGCAAGGCGCCGGAGCGATTTCCGCGGTCGTCTCGGCTCTCCTGGCCGACCTGACGCGTGATTCGCAGCGCAGCAAGGCCATGGCCATGATCGGCGCGTCGATCGTGCTCACGTTCGCCTTGTCGCTCATCGGCGCGCCGCCGCTGTACGCGGCCATCGGCATGGATGGCATTTTCAATCTCACCGGCGCGCTGGCCCTGGCGGCCGTCGGCGTCGCGCTGTGGGTCGTTCCGGCGCCCCCGCCGGCAGTGCCTATGGCTGCGCGCCCGCGCTTTCTCAGTGTTGTGCTGGATGGCGAACTCCTGCGCCTGAACCTTGGCATCTTTTCGCTGCACCTGGTGCAGATGGCGATCTTCGTGGTCATTCCGGTGGCGCTGACAACATCCGGCCAGCTGCCGGTGGGCGAGCACTGGATGGTCTATCTGCCGGTGGTGCTGGTGTCGCTCGCCTTCATGATGCCGCCGGTGCTGTGGGGCGAGCGGCGCGGGCAGAGCCGCACGGTGCTCCTGGGGGCGGTGCTGGCGATGGGCGCGGTGCAAATGGGGCTGGTGGCGGGCGTGCGGCATTTCTGGGTCCTGGTGGTGCTCCTGCTGCTGTTCTTCGTGTGCTTCAACATCCTCGAGGCCATGCTGCCGACCTTGGTGTCGCGGCGGGCGCCGCCGGCGGCCAAGGGGGCGGCGCTCGGCGTCTACAATACGACCCAGTCCCTGGGGTTGGCCAGCGGCGGCATTTTGGGCGGAATACTGGTAAAGTATACAGGCACCGAGTCAGTGTTTCTCTTTGGCGCGGCGATGATGTTCCTCTGGTTCATCGCCGCTTTTTCGATGCGCGAGCCGGTCATGCCGGGTAGCGCGACACGTGTGGAAGGAGAACTCAAGCATGGCCTCAGTCAATAAAGTCATCCTGGTCGGCAACCTCGGCAAAGACCCCGAAGTGCGCTATGCGCCCTCGGGCGACGCTTTCGCCAACGTGACCATCGCCACCAGTCGCCAGTGGAAGGACAAGGCCACCGGCGAGAAGAAGGAAGAGACCGAGTGGCACCGCATCATCTTCAACGGGCGCCTGGCCGAGATCGCCGGTGAATACCTGAAGAAGGGACGCCCGATCTACGTCGAGGGGCGCCTGCGCACCCGCAAGTGGCAGGACAAGGACGGTCAGGACAGGTACACCACCGAGATCGTCGCCAACGAGATGCAGATGCTGGGCAGTCGCGAGGGCATGGGCGGCGCGCCAATGGATGAAGGTGGCGGCGGACGCGCCTCCGGCGGGGCACCTTCGGGCGGCGGGTCCAGGCCGGCGCCGGCCAAGAAGCAGCCGGCCGGCGGCTTCGACGACATGGACGACGATATCCCGTTCTAGGCGGTCGTCCCGGAGGGCGCCGTTCAGCGCTGGCCTTCAAGGGCCGCCTGGGCGCGCCTGCGCCGCGCGCGAATGCGCAGCACCGCAACCGTGCGCATCAAGGTGTCGATACCGGCCCATTGGAGGCGCGATGGGAGTGGCGCGTCGCGGTATAGCTCGTCCATGTCTGCAGGCATGGCGGCCACGCCGAAGCGTGCGAGTTGCATCGTCAGCATCTGGAACTGCAAGGCGCGCAAGGTATAGCGCCACTTGCGGCGCAGGTAGGTGCGGATGTCGCCCGGTCGCCATGGCGAGAGGGATCGAAAGCGGAATTGGGCCGCCTGATGGAACGCGCATGGGGACGGCGCCCCGGCAAGAATGCGCACGCCCGCGGGCGCACCGGGGATGAGCCGCTCCGCTGATCCATCGGGTTGCACATCCGGCGCGCCGATGCGCTGCGCCACCAGCCAGGAGACCAGGAAGTCCTCGCCGATGAGACCGATGGGCAGGCGCACCCCTTGTGCCCGCAGGCCGGACACGAAACTGCCGCGCAGGCAGTAGAAATTGCCGGCCAGCATGCCGTTGGCGACCATGCGCGCGCGCCAGGCGTCGCGGTCGCGGCCGTTGGCAGGCATGCCGCCGGCGGCCAGCGCGCCGGGCATTTCCTCGAGCGTGAAGGCGAGCACGTCCATGGCGTCGGGCTCCAGGGTCACGTCGGCGTCCATGAAAAAGCACAGGTCGAAAACGCTGCCGCCATCGCGTACGGCGAACTCATGAACAAAGAGGTTCCAGGCATTGGCCTTGTCGCCCAGTGCGATCTCGATCAGGTTCAGGTGCGGCACGCTGGCCGCGCAGGCGCGTACCTCGTCCGCGGTGGCGTCGCTGCTGCCGTTATCGAGCACGAAAATCTCGACCGGGCGGCCGCCGGCGGCCGTGGCGATGCTCGCAAGCGCGCGTCCGACACGGCCGGCTTCGTTGTGCGCGAAGACGGCAATGGCCCAGGCGGGTGCAGCAGGGCCGCCCGAGAGTCGCGTGCGAGTGCACGCCTGAGCGCGGTTTGCAGGCGGTGGCAGCGGCATGGGGAGCAAGAAGCGCGTGACTGGCGCGTGACGGGGAAAGCCGAATCATATTAGCGTGCCGAGTGCCGCTGTCCGTGCTACGCTGGGTAGCCATGCCCGAGGCCGACAACATTCCAGAGGCGACTGCGCTGCCTGCGGGCGGCGTCGCGTTCGCACATTCCGAGGCCAGAGCGCCAGGCCGCGAACTGCACGATCTGGTCGCCGAGCTCTATCCCCTGTGCCGCAGCATTACCGGCGACGGTGTGCGCGAGACCCTGGCGCGCCTTGGGCGCATCGTCCCGCTGGCGACCCACGCGCTGCCGTCCGGCACGCCGGTTCTCGACTGGACGATTCCGCCGGAATGGAACATTCGCGATGCCTGGATCGCTGACCGCCACGGCCGGCGGGTGGTCGATTTCCGGCGTTCCAACCTGCACGTGGTCGGCTACAGCGTGCCGGTGCGCCGGCGCATGTCCTTGGCCGAATTGCGGCCGCATCTTCATACCCTGCCCGGACAGCCGGACTGGATTCCCTACCGAACCTCGTACTACAAGGAGGACTGGGGCTTTTGCCTGAGCCAGCGCGCCCTGGAGGCACTGCCCGAGGGCGACTACGAGGTCTGCATCGATGCCACGCTCACGCCCGGCGAACTGGTCTATGGCGAGGCGCTCGTGCGTGGTGCGACCGACGAGGAGATCTTCGTCTCCTGCCACATTTGTCATCCCTCACTGGCCAACGACAACCTGTCGGGTGTGGCCGTCGCCGCCCACCTCGCTCGCGAAGTCGGCAGCCGGCCGCGGCGCTACACCTACCGTTTCGTCTTTGTCCCGGGGACCATCGGCGCGATCGCCTGGCTGTCGCGCAATGCCGCCATCCTGCCGCGCATACGCCATGGCCTCGTGCTCAGTTGCCTTGGGGATGCCGGTCCGCTCACCTACAAGCGCAGCCGACGCGGCGACAGCGCGATCGACGGCGCCGCGGCGCGCGTGCTGCGCGCGCACGGACCGCATCGCATCCTGCCCTTCTCTCCCGACGGGTACGACGAAAGACAGTATTGCTCGCCGGGGTTCGACCTGCCGGTCGGGAGACTGTCGCGCAGCCCCGCCGGCACCTTTCCCGAGTACCACACCTCGGCCGACGACCTTTCGCTGGTTTCTCCGGATCACCTCGCCGCTTCGCTGGCGGCCTGCCGCGACATCTTTGCCGCGCTCGAGGGCGAACGCTTTTTCGTCAACCGGTCGCCGTACGGCGAGCCGCAACTCGGTCGGCGTGGCCTTTACCGCGCGCTCGGCGGCGAAGTGCGGCGCGACCGCCTCGAAGCGGCAATCCTCTGGGTCTTGAACCTCGCCGACGGCAGGCACGGTCTGACGGACATCGCCGAGCGCGCAGGGCTTCCGGTCACGGAGATCGAGGCGGCTGCCGCCACGCTCATCGCCCACGGTCTCATCGAGGAGACCGCCGGGGCATTGCGCACATGAAGGTCGTCCTTTTCTGCGGCGGGCTGGGCACGCGGCTGCGCGAGCATTCCGAGACCATCCCCAAGCCCATGGTCGCGATCGGCGAGCGGCCGATCCTGTGGCACCTCATGAAGTACTACGCCCACTTCGGCCACACCGACTTCATCCTCTGCCTGGGATACCGGGGCGAGCAGATTCGCCGCTATTTCGCCGAATACCGTGATCCGCTGAAGGAAGCAGGCAGCGATGTCGCCGACTGGACCATCACCTGCGTCGACACCGGGGTCGAGGCCTCGATCGGCGAACGCCTCGTCGCCGTTCGCGAGCACCTGGTCGGCGAGGCCTGCTTTCTGGCCAATTACAGCGATGGGCTGGCGGACCTGCCGCTCGATGTTTGCCTCGAGCGGTTTCGACGTGAAGGGTGCGTCGCCAGCCTGGCTTGCGTTCGACCACAACACAGTTTCCACACCGTGACGCCCGGCGACGACGGTCTCGTGGCAGCCATGCACGCGGCGCGCGACTCCGGTGTCTGGGTCAACGGCGGATTCTTCGCCTTGCGGCAAGAGATCTTCGATTACATCGGCGCAGGCGAAGACCTGGTCGCCGCGCCGTTTGCGCGGCTCATCGCCGCACGGCAACTCATGGCCTACCGCCACGAGGGCTTCTGGGCCGCGATGGACACCTTCAAGGACAAGCGCGCCTTCGATGACATGGAGGCGCGTGGCGAGACGCCGTGGAAAGTCTGGCGCGGACGCTAGCAGCCTGCGCGGTCAAGCGGATGCTTGCGAACGGAGTTCGGGCAACCCTGCGCGAGTCTGATCGGGGTACGTTCAGAGGACCAGCTTGCGCGCATGGAATGCCTCGGCATGGCGCTCCGGCGCGTTGCACTCGACGCCGCGCAGGCGCAGCAGCGCGTTGAACACGTCGGCGTCGAACCAGGCACGCGACGTCTGCGATGGGAAATTCGCGAGAATCGTTCCCACCTTGCGTGCGCACTGCGCGCCGGTCAAGGGCACGAAGACGTTGGGCCGGCCGAGGTCGCCGTCCCATTTCGGGATTTCATACTCGAGTATCGCGTGGTCGCGCCAGGTGTTCCAGGTCAGTTCCGCGACCAGGCGGTGGTCCTGGTGCCGGTCGTCGTCGTGATGCGTGAGGATCAGGTCCGGATCGCAGGTCTTGCGGATGTCCTCGAAAGCCTGCTTGACCGCCGCCCCCTGCCAGGGGAGGTAAGACTCGGGGAACGGCAGGATGCGTACGTCGACGCGGGCGGCGCCGGCGGTGAAGACGGCTGCGGCGCGGCGCGCCTCCTCGGCACGCGCCGCATCGGCGCCGGCCACGACAACCCAGACGATCTCAATCGCCGGGTTTCCTTCGACCAAGCGCAGCACGGTCCCGCCTGCGCCGATCTCGATATCGTCGCAATGCGCGCCCAGGCACAGCAAGCGCCGCACGGGGCGCGCGTCGAGAAGGGAGATCATGGATTCGGTTCCTCTGTCCGGCGCCAGGAGTCGCGGCAGGCCTGCGGATCGAAGTCGGGGTAGCTGCGGTCGCGCTCGTGGATGCATGCGACCGGCCGCGGCCAGGTGATGCCGAACGCCGGGTCGTCGTAGCGCACGCCGCTGGCCAGTTGCGCTTGCTGCCCCTCTGACATCATGTAGTGGACGGCACAGTCGTCCTCGAGGGTCAGGAAGCCGTGCGCGCAGCCTGCTGGCACGTAGATCGCCGCGCCCGTAATGGCATCGAGTTCAAGCGCCAAGTGCGCCATGAAGGTCGGCGAATGCGGGCGCAGATCGATGATCGCATCGAAGATGCGCCCGCGCTCGCAGCGCACCAGCTTGGCTTCGCGCGACGGCAGACGCTGGAAGTGCATGCCGCGCAGCGTTCCTGCGCGCGGATTCCACGACCGGCTCGCCTGTGCGATCCCGATGTCGATTCCGTGCGCCGAAAATTCCTCGCTACACCACAGGCGCGCGAACGAGCCGCGTGCGTCGGCGTGCGCCTCGGGTTCGACCAGAAAGGCGCCGTCGATGGCGGTGGCGACGAATTTCATGCGCGCGTCCAGGCCAGGTCGTCGTCCACCTGGCGGGTGCGCAGCAGGTGCTGCAACTGCTTGAGGCGCGTGAAGGCACGGAAGCGGTAGGCGTCCTCTGCCAGCGCGATGCGCGTGAACAGGCGCAGGAATTCCTCGGCGCCGCGGCGCGCGGTCCAGCGGGTGCGATACCCGGGCAGGCATGCGGCGATCTTGTCGAAGGAGACGCGGTAGCTGCGGTTGTCGCCGCGCGCGGGTCCCGCGCTCACCGTGCAGCCGGGGAAGACCGCGGCGACGATTTCGGCAAGCTCGCGCACACGGTAATTCTCCTGCGTGTTGCCGACGTTGAAGACTTCGCCGTTGACCGCCGCTGCCGGCGCGTCCAGGACGCACCGTACGGCCTCGCAGATGTCCTCGACATGAACCAACGGCCGCCACGGACTGCCGTCGCTCTGCATCGCGATGTGCCGGCCCGTCCAGGCCAGCGCGCACAGGTCGTTCAAGACGATGTCGAAACGCATGCGCGGCGACGGCCCGTAAGCGGTGGCGTTGCGCAGGAAGGTCACGCAAAAGCTGTCATCGGCCATCGGCGCCAGGTCGCGCTCGACCAAGGTCTTGCAGCGCGCGTAGGCGGTTTGTGGGTCAAGCGGCGAGGACTCGTCGACCAGGTCGCCGGCGGCCACCCCGTAGACACTGCACGAGGAGGCGTAGACCAGGCGCGCAACGCCGGCGGCGCGCGCGGCGCGCGCGATGTCGACCGATCCCCGGTGGTTGATGCGATAGGTGATCTCGGGATTGAGCTCGCCCAGCGGGTCATTGGAGAGTTCGGCCAGGTGCACGACCGCCTCAACGCCTGCGAAGTCGCCGGGCGTCAGGTTACGCAGGTCCTTGTAGACCGTCGGCGGCGCTGCCGGCATGGCCAGCGGGTCGAGGTACAGGGTGCCGTCGCGGTAGTAGCCGGTATCCAGGCCACGCACGCTGTGGCCGTGCGCCATCAGCCAGGCCGTCAGGCGCGTGCCGATGTAGCCTTCCGACCCGGTGACGAGGATGTTCACGATGCGCAGTGGTTGGGCTTGCCGGCCGGCGCGGCGGCGTCGGTCGGGAAGCCGGGCACGATCATAGTACGGTGAGCGTGGGGATGGGCACCACGAAACGCCCGCCCCACTCGCGTATGCCCTGCATCTGCGCGGTGATCTCGCTGGCCAGGTTCCACGGCAGGATCAGGACGTAGTCCGGCCGCGTGGCGAAGATGGTCTCCGGAGGACGGATCGGGATGCGGGTTCCCGGGGTGTAGCGCCCCTGCTTGTGCGGACTGCGATCGACGGTGTACTCGAGGAGGTCGGTGCGAATGCCACAGAAGTTGAGCAGCGTGTTGCCCTTGCCGGGCGCGCCGTAGCCCGCGACGCGCTTGCCCGCGCGGCGTGCGTCGATCAGGAAGCTGAGCAGTGCGCGCTTGGTCTCATGGACCTGCTCGGCAAATCCGGCGTAGCCACCGGGGCGATCCAGTCCGGCGGCGGATTCGGCCGCCAGCACGTGCGTCACGTTCGCGGAGGGGGGGGCGGCTGCGGCGCGGTGGCGTGCATGGACGCGCAGCGAACCGCCATGGGTCGGCAGTTCGTCGACATCGACGATCGCGAGCCCGTGGCGTTCGAACAAGGTTTGCGCGACACGTAGCGAAAAGTACGAAAAGTGCTCGTGATAAATGGTGTCGAACTGGTTTTCGCGCATCAGGCGGAGCAGATGCGGGAACTCCAGTGTCGCCACCCCGCCGGGCTTGAGGAGGATGGCAAGCCCGGCCACGAAGTCGTTCGGGTCCGGCACATGGGCCAGCACGTTGTTGGCGACGATCAGGTCGGCCGCGCCGTGTTCGCGCACGAGCGACTGCGCGACGGCCTGCGAAAAAAAGCGCACCGCGGTCGGCACGCCGCGCGCAATCGCTTCGCGCGCCACGTTGGCGGCCGGCTCGACACCCAGGCAGGGGATGCCGCGCGCCACGAACTCGCGCAGCAGGTAGCCATCGTTGCTGGCGATTTCGACCACGTGCGAGCCGGCATTCAGGCCCAGGCGCTCGACTGCGGCCGCGACATAGTCCCGTGCGTGCGCCAGCCAGCTGTCCGAGTATGACGAAAAATAGGCGTAGTCGCCGAACAGTTCCTGCGGCGACACCTGGTGCGGTACCTGCACGAGCAGGCACTGCCCGCACAGCCGTGCGTGGAGGGGATGAAAGATCTCGGGTGCGTCGAGACGATCGGGCTCGACATGGGTCTGGCACAAAGGCGAGACACCCAGGTCGACGAAACTCAACTCCAGCGGCGCCGCGCACAGGCGGCAATGTGGTCTGGACACCGGGACGATCAATGCGCGCGATGGACAGCCATTCTACGATC
This sequence comes from Burkholderiales bacterium, assembly GCA_016790635.1. GTDB lineage: Bacteria > Pseudomonadota > Gammaproteobacteria > Burkholderiales > JAEUOS01 > JAEUOS01. The sequence continues at coordinate 42,646 of JAEUOR010000054.1, read as the reverse complement.
CCGAGGCCCTCGGCCTGCCCGCCAGCAGGACCTTGGGCGGCAGACCGCGCGCATACGGTAAAATCTAGGGTTTTTCGCGGTCTGGCGCGCGCAATCCGCCCTGTCCGCGTCCTGCCCAATCCTGTCTCTGGACCGACCATGCCGATCTATGCCTACGCCTGCGATGACTGCGGGCATGCGCAGGATTTCCTGCAGAAGATTTCCGACCCGCTCATCGACACGTGCCCGAGCTGCGGATCGAAGAACTTTCGCAAGCAGCTTACCGCGGCTGGCTTCCAGCTGAAGGGCGGCGGCTGGTACGTGACCGATTTTCGCGACAACGGCAAGAAGGACGCGAAAAAGTCGACCGACGGTGCGACCTCCAAGGAGGGCGCCAAGAGCGACACGAAGGGCGACGGCGGCGGCGCCACAGAGGGCGGCGACACCTCCAAGTCCGACGCCAAGTCTGATGCCAAGAGCGGCGACGCTGCCAAACCGAGCACTCCGGCGCCGGCGGCAAGCGGCGACAGCAAAGCCGCCTGAAGATCGTGCAACGCTTTTCGATACGTCGCTATTTCGTCGCCGGCCTCCTGGTCTGGTTGCCATTGGCGGTCACCATCTGGGTGATCCGCTTTCTGATCACGTCCCTGGATGGCGTGCTGCCTGGCTGGGCGATCCCGGATGTCATCCAGCAACATCACATTCCCGGCGTCGGCGTGGTCGCGGTGCTGCTGCTGGTCTTCGGCACCGGCGTCCTGGTGGCCAACTTCGTCGGCGAACGCCTGGTGCGCTGGTGGGAACTGCTGCTGGCCCGCATCCCCATCGTTCGCACCATCTATTCGAGCGTCAAGCAGGTCTCGGACACCATCCTCTCGCCCAGCGGGCAGGCGTTTCGCAAGGCGGTGCTGGTGCAGTACCCGCGCAACGGCTCATGGACCATCGGCTTTCTCACCGGTACACCGGGGCCGGGGGTAGCCGAGCATCTGCCGGGCGAGCATGTGAGCATCTACGTGCCGACCACGCCCAACCCGACCTCGGGTTTTTTCCTCATGCTGCCCAAGCGCGATGTCGTCGAGCTGTCGATGAGCGTGGATGCGGCCCTCAAGTACATCGTCTCGATGGGCGTGGTCGCGCCCGGCGGCAAATAGCGGAATTCCCATGCGCACCGACTACTGCGGCAACATCAATGCGGCCCATCTCGACACCACCGTCACGCTCATGGGCTGGGTCAACACCCGCCGCGATCATGGTGGGGTGATCTTCATCGACCTGCGCGACCGCGCCGGCATCGTGCAGGTGGTGTGCAACCCCGGGCGTGAGGCGATGTTCCGGCTGGCCGAATCGGTGCGCAGCGAGTACGTGCTCAAGGTCGTCGGCCGCGTCGTGCGCCGCGACGCGGCGCTGGTCAACCCCAAGCTTGCATCGGGCGAGATCGAGGTGGTGGCACACGAACTGGAAGTGCTCAACGGCGCGTTGCCGCCGCCGTTCCAGATGGATGACACGGGCATCAGCGAGACTGTGCGCCTGGAGCATCGCGTGCTGGACCTGCGGCGCCCGGCCATGCAGAAGAACCTGCTGCTGCGCTACAAAGTGGCCATGGCGGTTCGCCGCTACCTGGACGCGCAGGGCTTCGTGGACATCGAGACGCCGATGCTGACGCGCTCCACGCCCGAGGGCGCGCGCGACTACCTGGTGCCCTCGCGCGTGCATGACGGCATGTTCTTCGCGCTGCCGCAATCGCCGCAACTGTTCAAGCAGATGCTCATGGTGTCGGGCTACGACCGCTATTACCAGATCACCAAGTGCTTTCGCGACGAGGACCTGCGCGCTGACCGCCAGCCGGAATTCACCCAGATCGACTGCGAGACCTCGTTTCTCAGCGAGGAGGAGATCCGCGCGATCTTCGAGGGCATGTTCCGCTCGGTTTTCAAGGAAGCCATTGGCGTGGACCTGCCCGCGCTGCAGGAACTCCCATACGCCGAAGCGATCGCCTTGTACGGCTCGGACAAACCCGATCTGCGCGTGACGCTCAAGTTCACCGAACTCACCGACGTCATGAAGGAGGTCGCGTTCAAGGTCTTCAGCGGCCCCGCCAATTCTGCCGGCGGTCGGGTCGCCGGCCTTCTGATCCCGGGCGGCGCGGCCTTGACGCGTGGCGAGATCGACGCCTATACCGAGTTCGTCAAGATCTACGGGGCCAAGGGCCTGGCCTACATCAAGGTCAACGATGTCACGCGCTTGGACGAGACCGGCCTGCAGTCGCCGATCGTCAAGAACCTCTCGCCGGTTGCATTGGCCACGATCATCGAGCGCACCGGCGCCAAGTCGGGTGACCTGGTGTTCTTCGGCGCCGACCGTGCCAAGGTCGTCAACGATGCATTGGGCGCGCTGCGTGCCCGCATCGGTCATGAAAAAGGGCATGTGTCAGGAGAGGCATGGAAACCTCTCTGGGTGGTCGATTTCCCGATGTTCGAGTATGACGACGATGCGAAGCGCTGGAACGCGATGCATCATCCGTTCACCGCGCCCAAGGATGGCCACGAGGAGCATCTGGCCGGCGATCCCGGGCGCGCCATCGCCAAGGCCTACGACCTGGTGCTGAACGGCTGGGAGATGGGCGGCGGGTCGGTGCGCATCCACCGCGCGGAAGTGCAGAGCAAGGTTTTCGCCGCCCTGGGCATCGGTGCCGAGGAAGCCGAGGCCAAGTTCGGCTTCCTGCTCGATGCCCTCAAGTATGGCGCGCCGCCGCACGGCGGCATCGCCTTCGGCCTGGACCGGCTGGTGACCATGATGACCGGCGCCGAGTCGATCCGCGACGTGATCGCCTTCCCCAAGACCCAGCGCGCCCAGTGTCTCCTGACCGAGGCGCCGTCCGAGGTCGACGAGCGGCAACTGCGCGAATTGCATATTCGCCTGCGCAATCCCAGGCCCGCTGGCGCGGCGTAAGCCGCGCGGGCCCAGGGGTATCACTCAGAGTGACGGGCAAGTTATAGAACAATGTCATGGCGCGCCGTGATGGGTTACCCTAGTCGGCCGTGAACCAAGGCGGCAGCACGTTTCTTCGACTGCTCATCACTTGTCAGCCTATCTGATCGCCGATGTCCGGGTCGTCAACCGGCAGAAGTTCGACCTCGCTCGTGCGCCCATCCGCGCATTCATCGAGGCGCATGGCGGCGTCTACCTGGCGCACGGGCAGGAGCCGGAGGTGGTCCAGGGCGGCTGGCACCCGCAACGCATGATGCTGGTCGAGTTTTCTGCGCGCGAAAACGTCGACGCCATGTTCGCCACGCGCGAGTTCGGCGAGATGCGTGACGAACTGGTCAACATGGCCATGTTCGACATCGTCGTCGCCGACGGCATTGCCGCGTCGCGCTACGTGCGCGAGTACCCTTCTCCGGTCTACGCGGTGTCCGACATGCGCATCGTCAACCGCGCGGCGTTCGAAGACTATCGCGTGCAGATTCATAGCGCCATGCGCGAACACCAGGGCCGCTACCTGGTGCTGACCGACGAACCGACCACGATGGCGGGCAACTGGACTCCGCCGCACCTGACGATCATGGAGTTTCCCGACCGCGGCGTGGCGATGGCCGCTTACACCGCCTCGCGCTACCAGGAGGCGCGCGAGCGCGGCAACAATGCGGCCATGATCGACATGGTGCTACTTGCGGGCGGGCAGGCGGCCGCATAGCCGGCCCGCATCAGCGTGAGCGGGCGGGCCGATCCGGTGTACAAGATCCCGATCTCGGTGCTGGTGGTGATCCACACGCCGCAGTTGGAGGTGTTGATTCTTGAGCGCAAGAACGCTCCCGGATTCTGGCAGAGCGTGACCGGCAGCCTGGATCGCGAGGACGAGCCGCTCTTCGACGCTGCGGCGCGCGAGGTGGCCGAGGAGACCGGCATCGACGCGGGTGCGCCCGGGCATCGCCTGGTCGACTGGCAACAGGTCAATCGCTACGAGATCTACAAGCGCTGGGTGAGCCGCTATGCGCCCGGAGTGACGCACAACACCGAGCACGTGCTGGGCCTGACCATACCCGCGCCCGTGGTGCCGGCGTTGACCGAGCACCTGGCCTATGCCTGGCTGCCTTGGCGCGACGCCGCCGAGAAATGCTTCTCGTGGAGCAACGTCGAGGCGATCCGCGCACTGCCCGGCCGCCTCGGCTAAGATCGACCGCGCCATGTCCGTGGGGGAACAGCCGTGAGAAAGGTGGAGATCAGCGACGAGCGCATCCTCAACTCGGACATCTTCGACGAGAAGGACGGCGAGCGCCCCGTGCGCGAGGACCTGGGTAGCTGGCACGAGGCCGGACGCGACCTGCCCATCTATCGCCGCTGCGACGTGCTGGTGGTCGGCGGCGGGCCCTCGGGCACGGCGGCCGCCGCCGCGGCGGCGCGCGAGGGCGCCAGCGTGGTGCTGCTGGAGCGCTACAACCACCTGGGCGGGCTTTCCACCGGCGGCCTGGTGATCTGGATCGACCGCATGACCGACTGGCAGGGGGAACTCGTGATCCGCGGTTTCGCCGAGGAACTCATGAACCGCCTGCCAGCAGATGCCATCGCCGGGCCCGACCCCTCCGAGTGGGGTTCGCGCGACCCGGCGCGCGCCGCGCACTGGGCGCAGCGCACCGCCGCCTACCATGGGGTCGTGACCTGGTCGCCGACCATCGACCCCGAACGGCTCAAGCTCCTGTCACAGGAGATCCTGCTCGAGAGCAAGGTCGCGCTCGCGTATCACGCCTGGGCCTGTCTGCCCATCGTCGAAGGCGGTGCCGTGCGCGGCGTGACCTTCGAGTCCAAGGAGGGCCGCATGGCCCTGATGGCCAAGGTTGTGGTGGATGCCACGGGAGACGGCGACCTTTTTGCGCGTGCCGGCGCGGACTTCGAGGACGACATCGAGGAAGGCGACATCCACCACTGCATGAACACCGCCTGGCTCTTCGGCGGCGTGGACATGAAGAAGTGGATCGCGTTTCGCTCTGGCGAGCCGCAAGCCTGCGCTGCCTTCATGGAGCGCGGTCGCGCCGAACTGACGCTCTTCGAGCGTCCCTTCGTCTCGTGGCGTGACGACATCGCCCTTTTCATGGGGCCGCGCCAGTCCGGCTATTCCGGCCTGGACGTGGACGACATGACCCGCGTGGAAGTCCGCTCGCACCGCGCCATGGACGCGCACCTGGCCTACTACCGCCGCCACGCGCCGGGTTTCGAGAACGCCTACCTCATGCTCTCCGCGCCGCAACTCGGCGTGCGTCACACACGGCGCCTGAAGGGCACGGGCGCGGTGCTGCGCGCCGACTGGCCGCGCGGGGTGCCGCACGCGGACGAGATCGGCGTGTCGCCGGCGGTGTCGCCCAAATTCCCCAACATCTCGATTCCCTATGGCGCGCTGGTGCCGCTGCGCCTGGATGGGCTGCTGGCCTGCGGTCGGCATATCTCCTGCGATCGCAACTCGCACGGCTTCATGCGCGAGATCCCGCAGTGCTGGATCACAGGGCAGGCGGCCGGCGCCGCCGCGGCGCTCGCGGTTGCAGCCGGAGTCGAACCGCGCGCGGTCGACATCGCAACATTGCAGGCGGCACTCAAGCGCCAGGGGGCGTTTCTGCGACCGACGGGACAGGCCCTAACGACCCCCGCCGAGCTTGCTGCCTGATCGTTTTCGAGTCGCCGCAGGAGGATGCGGCGGGTGGCCACGCTGTCCTTGCTCGCTCCTCACATTTGCCGGAATTGCTCGGCGAATACCCGGCTCACCGCCACGGTTTCCGCGCGACCGCGCATCTTCAGGCTGACGCGTCCGGCTTCGTCGCGCAGCGCGGATTCGACGTGATCGAGGTTGACCACCGCACTGCGGTGCACCTGGCGAAAGCGTTCGGCGGGCAACTGCAACAGCAATTCCTTCAACGGGGTGCGGATCAGGTATTCGGCATCGGCAGTCAGGACCGCGGTGTACTTTTCGTCGGATCGAAACACCGAGACTTCGTCGACCGGCACCATGCGCACGGTGTTGCCGCTGCCCGCGCGGATGTGCTTGAGGACGGCTTGCGGCGCGGCCGTGGGTGCGGCGATCAGACGACCCAGGCGCAGGGCCAGCGCGGCCATGTCTCCTTCGGGCGTGGCGAGCTGGCTTTGCAGGCGCGCCACGCATCGCTCCAGTCGCGCCGGGTCGACCGGTTTCAACAGGTAGTCGATCGCGGCCAGCTCGAAGGCCTTGAGCGCGAACTCGTCGTAGGCGGTGACGAACACCAGGAGCGGCGCCCGCGCATCGGGGTCGAGTCGTTCGGCGAGTTCGCCTGCGACCTCCAGGCCGGTCAGGCCAGGCATGCGGATGTCCAGGAAAGCCACGTCGGGGCGTTCGCGTTCGATCAGCGCGAGGGCGTCAAGGCCGTTGGGTGCGATGCCGACGATCGAGAGTTCCGGCCAGGCGCGCTTGAGCGCTGCCTGCATGCCTTGCGCCAGGAGGGGCTCGTCCTCGGCGAGGATGGCGCGCGGATTCATGTCGGCACGGGCAGGCGCAGGGTCGCGCGGGTGCCGCTGCCCTGCGACTCCAATACCAGAGCAGCTTGCTTTCCGAAGGCGGCCGCCAGGCGTTCGCGCACGTTGGCGAGGCCGATGCCGGACGCTGTAACCGGGGTGTCGGCGGCGTGTCGGCCCAGCCCCAGGCCGTCGTCTTCGACCGTCACCACCAGCGCGGCGGCCTCGCGACGCGCCGCGATGCGCACATGGCCGCCGGCGACCTTGGGCTCCAGGCCGTGGCGGATCGCGTTTTCGATCAGCGGTTGCAGGAGCATGGGCGGCAGGTGCACACGGCCAAGTTCAGCCGGCAGGTCGAGGTCGAAGGCCAGGCGCGGTCCCATGCGCACCGCGATGATCTCGAGATAGGCGCGTGCCAGGGCGAACTCGTCGGCAAGCCTGGTCTCACCCGAGCGCGTGGCGGCGAGGCTAGCGCGCAGGTAGCGGTCGAGGTGGGCGAGCATCTGCTGCGCGCGCGCCGGGTCGACATCGATCAACGCCTGCAGGTTGGCGAGCGTGTTGAACAAAAAGTGCGGCTCGATCTGTGCGGTCAGCAGTTTCAGGCGTGCCTCGGTCGCCAGCTTTTCAGCGGCGGCGACTTGTTCGCGCGTCCAGAAATAGTACGTGCCCGCAAATCCGGCGGCGATGGTCAGCACGATGAAGCCGATGCCGACGTGGCTGCGGAGCGCGAACGGCTGCCCGGGGATGCCCAGGATCCAGCCGCCCAACATGCTGCCCAGGACCCAGGCCATCGTGGCGGCGACGATGACCAGCGCGATCATGGGAACCAGCCGCGGCGCGCCCACCGGCCACAGGCGCCGCCGCGGGCCGTCGATCAGCGCGTAGGTGAAAAGGCCGATGCAATGGCTGAACACCATGTTGTGCAGCAGCGGGTCGGGGCCGAACGCATGCAGCGTCACCGCGATCGCACTGTTGAGCACGAGCACGGCGATGAGCATGTTGCCGACCGACAGGCGCGGCGCAGCGTTCATCGGAAGCGTCTTCATTGCCGTGAAGCTTAAACCAGCGCTCAGCCGTAGTTGAAGGGGATGTGGCCCTTGATGATCGCGATCTGGAACACCGCGAAAACCGCGAGCATGGCCAGGCCGAACGAACTGGCCAGGCCGACCAGGCTCGCGAGGCGCAGCGCAATGACCAGGGCGAACGCGGCGGCGAGCGCGAGCTGATAGCTGCGCGGCAGGGCGACGAGCAGGAGAAGCAGTTTCATGACGACACCTTTCAGGCCAGGCCAAGCGAGGACCACAGCATGCGTCCAAGCAGGCGTTGCGGCAGCAGTGTGAAAAGCCCGCTGATGACCAGCGCGCCGACGTACAGGTTCGCCATGGTCTTGCGGTGGGCAGCGATACGGCCGGTGGCTGCGAAAAACACACCGCCGGCCAGTGCGAAGAGCGTGAAGATCGATAGTCCGTGGATCCACGAGAACGAGCCGCTGCCCTTGATCCAGAAGCTCGAAATCGCGGTGACAAGCATCAGCGCGACCCAGATGCGTCCCACCAGCCGATGTCGCGCGTCGCCCTTGCGGCCCAAGAAAACCAGGGCGCCGACGCCCAGTGCGGCCAGGGCCGCGCCGGTGTGGGCAAGAATGGCGGGGGTGAAGGTGGCAGCCATGCGGATCTCCGGGAAACATTGCGATGGAGCGCAGTCTGGCCGGCAGGAGCGCCGGCGGCCAGCGCCATGCGACGAAGTGCGTGCCGGCGCGACGAAATGCGCCATGGCGCGACGAACCGGGCCGGATGGACTACGATTGCGCTTTCGGTCGTCACCTCTTCAGGACATCGTCATGGCATTTGCCCGTCCGCTGGCCAGCCTTGCCGCCGCGCTCTTCGCCGCCGCCTTGCCAGCGGTGGTCGCGGCGCAGGCGCCCCTCAAGCTCATCGTCGGCTTTCCGCCCGGCGCAACCTCCGACACCATGACACGCGCGCTGGCCGAGGGCATGCGCGCCGGATTCGACCGTCCGATCGTGGTCGAGAACCGGCCCGGTGGCGGCGGGCTGGCGGCGGCCAAGCTGGTCAAGGCCGCGCCGCCGGACGGCACCACGTTGCTGATGACGCCCTTCGGCACCATGCTGCAGCCGCATTCGGTCAAGGCCGCGGACTTCAATCCGCTGACCGACTTCACCCCGATCACGCAGATCTCGACCTTCGATATCGCCTTTGCCCTGGGACCCAACGTCCCGGCGTCGACGCTCAGAGACTACGTGGCGCTGGTGAAGAAGGAGCCGCGCCGCGGCGACTTCGCGTCCGCCGCCGCGGGCTCGCTGCCGCACTTCTTCACCCTCATGTTCGCCAAGTATGCCGGCATCGAGATGACCCACATTCCCTACAAGGGAACGGCGCCGGCCGTCACTGCGACCATCGGCGGCGAGGTCAACCTGCTGTCGACGACCTCGGCTGATATTTCCAATCAGGTCAAGGCCGGCAAGCTGCGCGCCATCGCGGTGTCGTCGGCCCGCCGCTCCCCGGTCCTGCCCGACGTACCGACCTTGCGCGAGCAGGGCTACAACATCGAGGGCGGTGCCTGGTACGCGATGGTCGGCCCGCCAGGCATGGCGCCGGACCTGGTGCGGCGCCTCAACGCGGCCATCGTCGCCGCCATCAAGGCGCCGGCGACCGCCGAACGCATGCGCAACATGGGCGTCGAGCCTACCGGCACGACGCCGGAAGCGTTCGCGGCCCTGTTCAAGGCCGACTACGAGCGCTGGGGCGCGGTCATCAAGGCCTCTGGATTCAAGGCGGACGACTGAACCCGACCGAAGCGATCCGCGCCCGCGTTCTGGCGGGCATCGCGACCGACCGCAACCCGGGACTGTCTTTCACCGGGCACTTCCTCGACACGAGGTGGCCGCACATCGGCCGCGAAGACGCACGGGTCGTGATCCCCTACGGCGCGCATTGCGACGACGGGCGTGGTCGCATGGAACTGACCGCAGCCCTCATGACACTGGACGCGGCGCTTGGCACCGCGACGCGCCTGTTCATCCGGCCCGGCGAGCGCATCGCCACTGCGCAGCTCTATGCGCAGTTCACCGGCGCTCCCCTTGAGGGCGATTTCGAGGTGAAAAGCCGCTTTGCGGGTCAGACCCAAGGCGACGCAGTGGGTCAACTATTGTCCAGCGCCACCGCGACCATGGACGGGCAGACCGTCTGCCATGGCAACGCCGCCTTTGTGCGCCTGCCGCCACCGCCCGGTACGCGCTCCCTGGCGCCACTACCCTGGCAGAGCACCGGACGCACCGATGCGCCGGTACTGATGCCCGCAGACCTCGACGAACGCGAAGCACGCATCCTCGCGCGCTGCGAGACCGTGCTCAACGACGGCGCAGCAAATTTCCTGCGGCGTTTCTGGGACATCACTCCCGCGGCCGACGACGACGGGGCGACCTGCCGGGTCGCGCCCGGGCCACACATGGCCAACCGTGTTGGTCACGTACAGGGCGGCATCCTGCTGGGCCTGGCCGCGCACACTGCCATGGCTGCGGCGCCGCGACATACCGTTCTGTCCAACCTTTCCGCATGGTTCATCAGCCCGGGCCGCGGCGCGCACCTCACCTGTCGGTCCGCACCCCTTCATGCCGGACGCAGCTTCGCGGTGGTCAAGAGCGAGATCGTCGGCGAAGACGGCGCGCGGGTGCTGGAGATGGTGACAGCGCACGCGACCCGCGCGGCGTGATCGATGCAGCTGTTGGTGTTCAGACCAGGTCGAGCACCCCGGTGATGTCGGGTGACTCCCGCAAGGGACGCGGCGCTCCGGGCGGGGGCATCAGACCCACGCGGTTGTGCCAGTAGGTGTCCAGGCCGACCCTGGCAGTGCCGATCAAGTCGAAGCCCGAGCCGGCGACGAACAGCACCCGGCTTGCGGGCAGTCCGAGTTCGTTCAGCGCCAGGCGATAGGGCCGTGGGTCGGGCTTGTAGAAGCCGGCGCGCTCCGAGGTGACCACGACGTCGAAGGGCACGTTGACCCGAGCCGCGGCGGCGCGACCCAGGCGCTCGGAGCAATTGGTGACGATGCCCAGGCGATGCCGCTGCTTCAGTTGGGCCAGCGTCGCATCGACCCCGGGCCAGGCCTGCAGGTCGTTCCATGCCGCTTCCAGCCGGTCGGCATAGGCAGTCCCCAGGCCGACCGATTCGGCCGCCTCGGCCACGAGCGTTTCGTAGGGGCGATAGGCGCCGCAGCCGTAGGTGAGCTTCAGGTACTCGGCACGCCATCGACGGCCCGCTTCTTCCGACCCGGCTGCGCGGTTCCACACGGCCCAGGAATCGATGAGAGCGGTGAGCAGGTCGAAGAGGACGGCGTCGTATTTTTGGGTCATGACCGAAGCGGGCGAACCGGGGATGCCGACACTCTAACCGCGCCGGGTCGGAGACGGGGAAGTGAAGATTCGCGATGTCGATTGTGTCGCGACGCACGATCGGCTACGATGCGGGTTCGGGAATCGCGCAGACTCCCGGTGCATCGGCGGTGTCCAACTGCCCAAGTTCTGCGTTGCCTGTACCGGAGCAACCATGGACACCGCGAAAATCCCCTCTTCCGCACCTTCTTCGGACGGTCCTTTTCGGGTCGCTGTGATTTATCACGGTGACGCGGAGCGCCGCCGCGACGCAACGCCGGAAAACAGCAAGGTCCCCACGCTCTTTCCCGCGCTGGCTGCCGTCGGCCTCACCGGCGTGCCAGTCGTCTATCACGACGATTTTCGGGACCAGGTGCGAAGAGATCTGCTGCAAATGCACGCCGCCCTGGTCTGGGTCAATCCGATCGAGGCCGGGCACGACCGCGCGCACCTGGACGCACTGCTGCGAGAGGTTGCAGGGGCCGGCGTTTACGTCAGCACCCATCCCGACGTGATCATGAAGATCGGCACCAAGCAGGTGCTGGCCGATACGCAGTCGCTCTCGTGGAGCGCACCGGGCACGCGGGCGCACGCCACGCCGCAGGCGCTGCGTGCCGCGTTGCAAGCCCATCATGCGGCCGGTGAGACGCGTGTGCTCAAGCAGTTTCGCGGCCACAGCGGGCAGGGTATCTGGAAAGTCGAGCCTGTCGCGGGCGGCAATGCGCCCAGCGGGGGCGGCGTGACCCTCCGCCAGGTGCGCGTGCGCGAAGCGCCGCGCGGCAGCCCCGAAGAGGTGCTCGCGCTCGACGCCTTTGTCGAACGATGTACCGGCTACTTCAAGGGCAACGGGCGCATGATCGATCAGCCGTGGCAGTCACGCCTGCCCGAAGGGATGATCCGTTGTTACCTGGTGCACGACAAGGTGGAAGGCTTCGGCCACCAGGCTGTCAACGCGCTTTGTCCCGCGCCGCCGGGCGCGCCGCGCGATGCTTTTCCCGCCACCTCGACGCGACTCTATTTCCCGCCGGACAAGCCGGAGTTCCAGGCGCTCAAGCGGCAGCTCGAATCGGAGTGGCTGCCGCAGTTGAAACAATTGTTCGGTCTCGCAACCGAGGATCTGCCGGTGCTGTGGGACTGCGACTTCCTGCTCGGGCCCAAAGACGCGAACGGCGGCGACACCTATGTGCTGTGCGAGATCAATGTCAGCAGCGTCTCGCCGTATCCGCAGTCCGTGCTCGACCCCCTGGCGCGTGCCACGCTTGCACGCGTGAATGCGGGGCTCAAGGAGCGGCATCGCTAGCGATGCGACCGCGGCAGGGGGGCGCGGATGCGCCGAGCAGGGCGTAGGGGGGATGCGCCTGTTCCGCGCTGGACAGTGCCTGCAGAATCTTCCCAAATCCTGCTACGCCTGCAGCGCCGCCTTCACGCGACCAGCCAACATCGGCAGCCGGCGCAGCCGAACTCCGGTCAATGCGGCAACGGCATTGGCGATCGCCGGGGCCACCGGCGCCACGCCGATCTGCCCGCCGCCCGACACGCTGTTGGAGCCGCCCACGATGCGGACCTCGATGTCCGGCATCTCGTGGGCGCGCGTGACCTGATAGTCGTTGAAGTTGGCTTCCTGCACCACGCCCGCCTTGATGGTGATGCGTTCGCGCAGCGCCAGCCCCACGCCGTAGACGATGCCGGTGCGTGCCTGCTGGATCAGGTGCGCGGGTTGTACCGCGATGCCCGGCTCTATCGCCGCCCAGAGCTTGTGTACGGTGATCGCCCCGTTCAAGCGATCAACCGAGACCTCCGCCACCTGTGCACAAGGGCAGTTCCACTCGCCGCCGTCGTAGTACGCGACGCCAAGGCCGCGACCGGGCCGCTTGCGCCGCCAATCGGCCATTTCCGCCACGCCTTCAAGCACCTGCCTGGCGCGCGGGTTGCTCGACATGCCGAGCCGGAACGCAAGCGGGTCCTGGCCCAGCTTGGCGGCGATTTCATCGACAAAGGACTCGACCGCGAATACCGTGAAACCGGCGCCGTTGGCGTTGAGATAGCCCGCCGCGATGCCGCGCGCTTCGTGGATGTATTCGTGGCGTTTGTGGGGGATGGTGTAGGACGATGTCGCGCCCGACATGACCACCACGTCGTAGGCGCGAGTCTGCTCCCATGACTGCTTGCGCGCGCGCAGGGTCACCGAATCGGCCACCAGTCGCATGCGCCAGGCGGCGATGCGGCCATCGGCGGACAACGCCGCTTCCAGGCGTTGTGCGGTGGCCGGCCGGTAGGCGCCGTTCTGCATATCGTCCTCGCGGTTCCAGGTCACCTTGACCGGCCGCTGCATGGCTTTCGACAGCAGCACCGCCTCCTCGTTGACCAACTGCTCGGTCTTGAGGCCGAAGCCGCCACCCAGAAGCATGGTGTGCACGCGCACTTTGGCCGGGACGGTGCCGGCCGCCTTGGCCGCCACCTCTTGCGCCCACAGCTGCCCCTGGGTCGGCGTCCATAGATCGACTGCGTCGCCCCGCACCCAGGCGGTCGCGTTCTGCGGCTCCATCGCCGCGTGGTAGGCGTGCTCGCTTGCGAATTCGGACGCCATGATCGACGCGGCCATCGCGAATGCTTCGTCACCCTTGCCCGTTTCGCGGAGCTGGCCGCGACGCGCGGGGTCGCGCGCGATCGCAGCGAATTCCTCCAGCACCTTTTCGCTGTCGTAGCTCTCGGCGCGGTGCCCGTGCTGCCATTCGACCTTGAGCGCGCGCTTGCCCAGCACGCTGGCCCAGTAGTCGTCCGCGACCACCGCGACGCCGTGCGCGAGGGGGATGATCTTGAGGACGCCGTCGATGGCCAGCGCGCCGCGATCGTCGATGACTCGGGGCGCGATGCCGATGTCGGGGGCGAATTGCGGATGCGGAAACGTCGCCACCGGCGGGCGCAGGATGGACGCATGCAGCATGCCGTCAAGCCGGACGTCGATGCCGTATATCGCCGTGCCGTTGACCTTGGCCGGCACGTCGACGCGCGCCTGGTCGCGGCCGATCAGGCGCCACGCCGAGCGTGGCTTGAGCTCGGCTTCGGTGACGAGAGCCAGTCCGGCGGGAACCCGCGCGAAGGCGGCGATCTGGCCGTAGCCCATCGATCGCGCGGTCGCTGCGTGGCTGACCCTGCCGTCGGCGGTGACCAGTTCGGCGACCGGCACCGACCAATGCTCCGCAGCGTTGGCCAGCAGGACGCGTCGCGCCTGCGCGCCGGCCAAGCGCATCGGCAGCCAGTAGCCGCGCATGCTGCGACTGCCGCCCACGCCCTGGGTGCGGAAGTGAACCGGGTTGAGGAACGCAGGCGACGCGCCCGCCTGCACGACGCGCACGTCCTGCCAGCGTGCGTCGAGTTCCTCGGCCACGAGCAGGGGCAGCGAGGTCATGATGCCCTGCCCCATCTCCGAGGTTGGGCACTGGATCAGGATGGTTCCGCGCGGAGTGATGTGCACCCAGGCGTTCGCGGTCAGACCGTCGTCCCCCGCGGCGCGGGCATCGCCCATCGCCAGGAGCAGGCCGGGCGCGACGCGGAAAGCCAGCGCGATGCCAGGCGCGGTGCGCATGAAGCGCCGCCGCGCCGGGGCTTCGGGCCCGACGGCGGACCGGGTCGGGGCGGGCGCGCGGGGGCTCATGATCTGCCACCGGCGACGACGCGTTCAATCGCCGCGACGATGCGATCGTAGGATGCGCAGCGACATAGGTTGGAGGACATCGCCTGCACGATCTGCTTGCGATCCGGCTTGGGGGTCTCCTTGAGCAGCGCCGCAGCGCGCATGATCTGGCCGGATTGGCAATAGCCGCATTGCGGCGCCTGTTCCGCGACCCAGGCCTTTTGCAGCGGGTGGCTGGCATCCTCGGACAAGCCCTCGATGGTGGTCACCGCCCGACCTCCGAGGGTATCGAAGCGGCGCTGGCAGGAATACGCCAGCCGACCATCGATGTGCACCATACATGCGCCGCAGGCGGCGATGCCGCAGCCGAATTTGGTTCCGGTCAGGCCCAGCTTCTCGCGCAGCACCCACAGGAGCGGCTGATCCGGAAATGCCGTGACGCGCCGGCGCCTGCCGTTGACGGTGAACGTGCGCACGATCTTTCCGCCCGACTTCTTGTCCCTCGCCTTGGTCTGCATGCTCGACCTTTCATTAATCCCATCAGCCGGTGTGCGAATCCATCCTCGCCGAGGACGCGGTCCGCTGCTCGTGGCCGGGCGCCGCCCGATCGAGTCGCGCCTCGCGCAGGCGATCGAGCACTCGGGTGCTCAGCCTCGCGTTGTGGTTGCGCATCGCCGCATAGGCAGCGGAGCCGTCGGAGGTCAGGATCGCCTCGACCACCGCGGCATGCTCCTCCTGCGCCACTTCCAGGCGCCTTTCGGTGCCTTCCTGGGCCTGGCGGAAGGGTGCCAGCCGGTCGCGCAACCCGCGCACCAACTCTGCGATGGTGCGGTTGCGGGTGCCGGTGCAGATCAGATCGTGGAACTTCTTGTTCAGGTCCAGGTATTGCGCCAGCGCACCGTCACGCACATGCGCCTCGATCTGCTGATGCAGGCTTTCGAGCCGCTTTTTCTCCACCATCCCCATGCGCTGGGCCGCGAGCTGCGCGCACAACGATTCGACTTCGCATTCGGCCTCGAGCATGTCGGACAACTCGCTCATGCCGATGTTGGCGACCACGCCGCCGCGGCGCGGCACAAGATCGATGAGGCCGCGCGCACCCATCTCGCGCAGGGCTTCGCGCACCGGCGTGCGCGAGACGGCGAAGCGCTCGGCCAGCGCCTTTTCCTCGAGGCGGTGTCCCGGAGAGAGGACTCCGTTGATGATGTCGCCGGCCAGGGCATTGACGATTCTCGAAGCAATGGTGGTCATGGTCGATGTGGTGGGTGCGGGTTCGGGCAGCAGTGTGGGTGACGTGCAGGCATCACTGGATCCGGCATGGCACGACCGCTCCACGCAGATGCGCATCCAGGCCGGCTAACAGCATATTGGTCTGCGTCGCGATCGCCGCCGGCGAGCGGCCGGCGATGTGCGGCGTGAACACGGTGTTGCGGCATTCGAGCAATGCCGCGGGAATGTCCGGCTCGCCCTCGAAGACGTCGAGCCCGGCGCCAGCGATGCCGCCGCTCTGCAGCGCCGCCACCAGCGCCGCGGTGTCGACCACGCTGCCACGCGAGATGTTGACGAAGTAGCCGGCGGGCCCCAGCGCGGCCAGCACGCCCGTGTCGACGAGGTGGCGGGTGCCCGCGCCGCCGGGACATGCGGCGATGAGGAAATCGCTTTCGCGCGCAAGCAGGGCGACGCTCGGGCAGTGACGCCACGGCACGTCCGGCCGCGGTGTTCTCGTGCAGTACGAGACCGACATGTCGAAGGCCGCTGCGCGCGAGGCGATGCGCGCTCCGATGCGCCCGAGCCCGATGATGCCGGCGCGCGCGCCGTTCAAGGTGGCGCGCTCGCCGCGCGCCTTGTGCCACTCGCCGCGGCGCACGGCGGCGTCGAGTTCCGGGTAGCCGCGCGCGAGCGCGAGCATCAGGCCGAGCGCATGGTCGGCGACGGTGGCGTCGTTGGCGCCGGGCGCGTAGGTGACGACGATGCCGCGCGCGCGCGCGGCGGCGACGTCGACGTTCTCGTAGCCGGCGCCGAATGCGCAAACGATCTCGAGGTCGGGCAGGCGTTCCATCTGCGCGGCGGAAATCCCGGTCGAGCCGTTGGTGACCACGGCGCGGATGCCCGCGCCGCCAAAACGCGCGATCGCCTCCTCGGCGGATGCGCCGGGCAGGGCGCACAGGTCGTGCCGCTCGCCGATGGCCGCTGCCGCGGCGCGCGGGAGCGGGATTAGCGCGAGCAGACGGGCGCGCGGCAAAGCCGGTTCCATGGGCGCGGACGCCGCTATCAGTCGGCCGCGGGCACGACGTTCTTCGCCGCGCCCTTCCAGCCTGTCTCGGTGATGTCGAACACGATATTGTCCGGCGTCTTGTACTTGACCTCGTAATAGACGTTCGGGTTGGTTTCCTTGCGGCCGGTCAGGTAGGTGCCGCCGGCTGCGGCGATCTTCGCGCCATCGGCGTCCAGGTCGTCGACCCACATGCCGAAATGGATGATGCCGGCGTAGCCTTTGGGAAATCCGCCTGGCACCGGCTCGTCTTTGAAGTTGAGCAGCGCCACGTTGATCACGCCGTCGGTGACGTATACCCCGCGCTGCGCGTCGCCGGCGCGCCACATGCCGAAGGCCTTCTCGAAGAAGGCGGCGGCGGCCTCGGGATCGGGAACTGAGATTGCGATGTGTCGAAGTTTGGCCATGCTTTGTATTCCTGGTTGCACGCGGCGACCGGCCGATCCGGGGCACGCGCGGTGGTTGAATTTGGTGTCGGCTCTCAAGTCCTCGGGCCCGCGGCGCGCGCTGGTGCGGCCAATGCGCCTAACGCCGGGCCCTGTCAGATCTCGTAGCTGCGGTTCGCCTTGAGGTCGGGATGGCGCAGCGGCGGCGCGGTCGCGCTGCCGACGGCGGCCACATCCTTCAAGGCGCCGCCCCAGCCCTTGTCGGTAATGTCGATCATCACGCCGTTCGGATCGAAGTACTTCACCTCGTAGAAGGTGTTTCCCTTGACGGGCACCTCGCCCAGGAAGTACTTGCCGCCGGCGGCTGCCACGTCCTTGGTCGCCTGTCCGATCTCGTCGACCCAGAAGCCGATGTGATGCAAGCCGACGTGGCGACGCCCCAGCGGGCCGGCGTGCTCATCGTCCTTGAAGTTGAGGAGCGCAAGGGTGATGCATCCGTCGCTCAAGTAGACACCGCGCGCCAGCGACGAGTCGGTCTCGCCCAGGCGCGTCATGCCGAACGACTGCTCGTAGAACGGCGCCACCGCCCATGGGTCGGGCACGGAAATGGCGATATGTCGAAGCTTTCCTGACATTGTCTGGCTCCACTAGGAAGGCAGGCCGTTGCATGTTGCGGCCATCCGGCGATGAACTTCTCCTGGTCGCCGGCCACGCCACGCTTAGGCCCGGTAGCTCAAATGCACAAGTGTTGACCTCGTGTGTTTTTTATAATATTATGTGCATACACAAAAGTCAACATGTATACATAAACTCGAAAACGAGCGTTCTCGCAGCACCCGTAGTGACCTCGGTCAGGTCCGCCGCGCGAACGCTGCGGCAAGCAATGCCTGATGCCGGCTAGCCCTTTGGAGATTGCGCAATGCCCTGGTTTGCAATGGCAACCTACGAGACCCACGACGGCCGCAAGCGAGCGGCCTGGGTGCTCGACACCTCGCTGTACGACGCCCAACAGGCGGAGGCCGCCACCGGCGGCGCATCGCGCATGCTCGGCACCCGCGTCGCGGACACGATCGGCAACTGGGACACCGCCGGTCCTGCCGCCGCGCACGGCGCCGCCGCGGTGGCCGACGCGGTCGCCAGAGGCGCACTGACGCCGCTTGCCGCTGGCAGTTATCGCCTGTGCGCGCCCTACCGTCCCTCGCGCATATTCGCCACCGCCTCCAACTACCACGAGCATGCGCGTGAAATGGGCACCAAGCTCGCGCCGCGCACCGAGAGCTCGCCCTACATATTCATCAAGGCCGACACCTCGGTGGCCGATCCCGGCGCGGAAGTCATCAAGCCGCGCGAAGTGGAGCGCCTCGATTGGGAAGTCGAGCTGGGCGTGGTGATCGGGCGCGGCGGCAGGCATGTCGCCGTCGCCGACGCCTACTCGCACATCGCCGGTTACGTCGTCTTCAACGACGTCACCTCGCGCGACATGACTCGGCGCAGCGACTACCCGTTCTCGCACGACTGGTTCCGCGGGAAGAGCTTCGACACGTTCGGGCCGATGGGGCCCTGGCTGGTGCCGCGCGACTGCCTGGGCGACCCGCAGGCGATGCGCATGACCCTGGACGTCAACGGCGAGCGCATGCAGGACGGCTCAACCGGCGAGATGATCTTCAGCGTTGCCGAGCAGATCGCCTATCTTTCGCACATTCTGACCCTGAAGCCGGGCGACCTGATCGCTACCGGCACACCCACGGGCGTGGGCATGGGACGCGGCGTCTTCCTGAAGCCGGGCGACGTGATGCGCGCGGCGATCGAGGGCATCGGCAGCATCGAAAACCGGGTGGCGGCGCAGTGACGCCGGCGCCGCACGCAAGGGAACGATGATGATGAAACCAAGAGCCATCAAACCGCGCAAGCTGGGGCACCTGGTGCTGGCAGTGCGCGACATCCACAAGTCGGTCGCGTTCTATACCGAGGTCCTCGGCCTGACGGTATCGGACTGGATCAGCGACCAGATGTGCTTTCTGCGCGCGGGCAGCGACCACCACGACCTGGCGCTCGCCCAGATCCCGAAAGACTCGCCGGACATCGACGACCTGCCGCGCTACTCCCGCCCCGGGATGGAGCACTTCTCGTACCTGGTCGACAGCGTCGACGACATGGAGGAAGCGGTCGAAGTGCTGCGGGCGCGCGGCGTCGAGATCGTGCGTGGCATCGGCAAGCACGGCCCCGGCGAGAACTGCTTCCTGGTGTTCAAGGATCCGGACGGCAACAACGTCGAGATCTATTGCGACATGCAACAGATCGCCCCCGGCGAGCCGCACCAGTCCAGGGTGTGGGAACGCAACATCGAATCTTTCGACCAGTGGCGCTTCGCGCGTTTCGTGGTGCCGCCGCCGTCGGCGGTGGTCAAGGAAAAGTCTGGTCGGAAGGACTGACCCGGCCGCGCGCAGGTTGCCGCGCCACGCGAACCGCTTTCGTCCATGGAGTTCTCAATGTCTCATTTCATCCGCATCTTCCTTGCCAGCCTCCTCGCCGCGGCCTTGCCGGCCATCGCCCAGGAGTGGCCGCAGCGTCCCGTGCGCATCGTCGTCCCCTACGCGCCCGGCGGCAATACCGATACCATTGCGCGCGTTACCGCCGAGCGTCTGGGCGCCGCGTTGGGGCAGCAGTTCGTCGTCGAGAACCGCCCTGGCGCCGGGGGTGCGACTGCGGCGGATTTCGTCGCCAAGTCGCAGCCGGATGGGTACATCCTCTTCATGGCAGCGTTGTCGCAATTCGGTCCGGTGCCGCTGACGCAGAAGGTCAACTACGACCCGCTCAAGGACTTCACCGCGATCGCCAACGTCGCCGCCAACGGTTTCGTCATCGCCGTCAACCCCTCGCTGCCGGTGAAGGACCTGCGGGAGTTCGTCGAACACGTCAAGGCCCGCGCGGGCAAGCTCAACTACGGCTCGGGCGGCACCGGCAGCCTGACCCACCTCGCGGCGTTGCTGTTTCTCAATCGCGCCGGCATGGACATGGTGCACGTCGCCTACAAGGGTGGCGCGCCCGCGCTTGCCGACACCATCTCGGGGCAGGTGCAGATGTATGCGGGCAGCCCGTCCGAACTCCTGCAGCAGGCCGCTGCTGGCAAGGTCAGGCTGCTCGGCATCACCAGCGAACGGCGCAATGCCCAGTTGCCCAACGTGCCGGCGATCGCCGAGATCTACCCCGGATTCAAGGCCACGACATGGAACGGGCTGGTGGCACCGGCGGGACTGGGTGCGCCCATCACCAACCGGCTCGCCGGGGAAATGCAGAAACTGATGAAGGACCCAGGTTTCCTCGATCGGCTGGCCAAGCTCGGTCTCGACCCCGTGCCCACCACCCCGGCATCTTTCGCCGCCGACATCCGCGCCGAATACGTCATGTGGCGTGACCTGATCAAGGCGGCCGGCGTGGTCGTCGAATAGGTCCGCGTGGATATCGGTCCGCGACTGGTTCGGTTTCCCGGCCTTCCCTTCAATCCGCCGCCTTCGCCCCCGAAGCCCGGACCACCGGCGCCCAGCGCTCGATTTCGCGGCGAATGAAGGCGTCAAAGGCCTCGGGCGTGGCCGGGGAGGGCTCCATGCCGACTTCCGCCATACGGCTCTTCACGTCTGCCATGGCCAGCACGCGGCCGACGTCCGCGCTCACCTTGCGCACGATTTCGCGCGGCGTGGCGGACGGCGCGACGATGCCGGAAATGCTCTTCACGTCGAAGCCGGGCACGGCCTCGGCGAAGGTGCCGATCTCCGGGTTGCTGGCCGCGCGCTCGGCCGAGGTGATGGCGATGGCCTTCAATTTGCCGGCGCGCACGTGGCCCATGCTCGCGAACATGGGATCGAAGATCAGCGGCACGCGTCCGGCAATCACGTCCGGGTAGGCGGCCGCGCCGCCCCGGTACGGTACATGGGTCAGGTCCAGCCCGGTCTGGGTCTTGAACAGTTCGCCGGCCAGGTGCATCGCGGTGCCGGTGCCGGGCGTGGCGTAGGAGAGCGGGCGAGACTTCGCCAGCGCGATCAGTTCGCGCAGGTTGTTCGCTTCCAGGCCCGGGGTGGCCGCGAGCAGGATGTGCGAGATTGCCACCAGCGATACACCGGACAAATCCCGGAGCGTGTCGTAAGGCATGGTCGGCCGGAGGCTCGGATTGATCACGTGCGCGGTGATGACCATGCCCAGGGTATAGCCGTCAGGCGCGGACTTGGCGACGAAGTCGGTGCCCAGCACCGTGCCGGCGCCGGGCTTGTAGTCGACCACGACACTTTGGCCCCACAGCTCGGTGAGCTTTTGCGAGACCAGGCGGGCGATGATGTCGGTAGCGCCGCCGGCGCCGAAGGGCACCACCAGGCGCACCGGGCGGTTGGGATACGCGCCTTGCGCACGGGTCGCGCCGGAGTAGGGCAGTGCCGGCAGCGCCAGCACGCCGGCGGCCTTGAGGAGGTTGCGTCGTTGGGTCATGGTGTCACGCGGTCTCGAGTTTGGGCACGCCGCCGGAGGCGCGCGGATCGTCGGCGTACAGGGCCTTGAAATCGTAAGTGCATTCGCGCCCGGGCTGCGGCGGCACGCCGTTGCCGTCGCGCATCAGGTTGAACTCGGGCGGCACGTCGCGAAAACCCGCTTCGTCCAGCCACAGGCGTACCAGGCGGCGCGCCCGTTCAGGTTCTGGAAACTGTGTGAAACCGGTGCGCGCGTGCAGCACCGCGTAGTTGTTGACGATCAGCATGTCGCCGCGCTGCATCCCGAATTCGATGCGGTTCTCCGGCGCGCGCGCCGCCGCGTCGAAGGCATCGAGAGCGGCGATGTCGGTATCGGTCAGCGGCACGCCGCGCGCCTTGTGCCCGCCGGCGATGCCGGCGCGCTGATAGCGGCAGGACAGCTGACCCGAGCGTAGGGTGAACACAGGCACACGATAAGGCGTGGTCGGCTCCTCGCCCGGTGCTTCCTCGCCCAGGCGATGGTAGTGATAGCCGCGGTACAGCGGTGCGAGAAGCTCGGCCCGGGTGTTGAGGATGGTGTTGTGGATGGCACCCGCCGAGGCCAGATAGGACAGGCCGCCGGTGGCCGCCGGCTGCCAGCAGGCCAGCGCGATCATGGCGGTGATGTCGCTGTGCAGGCGCAGTTCCAGGTTGCTGCGGTACATGCGCGGCGTTGCATCCTCGCCGCTGGCGTCAATCACGCTGGTGATCAACTGTCCCTGCGCGTTCTGCGACAGCGCATGACCGAAGCGCGTGCCGATGGCCCAGACGCAGGCGGTGAATTCCTCCAGCGACAGGTCTTCAAGCGGCAGGCCGCTCAGGAGGACAAAACCGCGGCCGGACTTCACCTCCTCCCGGGCGCGGGCGAGGAGCGGGTCCAGCATCGGCAGCGCGAAACTGGCGCGGTCCAGACCCGTCGCGTTTGCGTGCCCGGCAGCGGCGAGCTTCCTGACTGCTGCTGCGAGCTCGGCGCGCATCGCGGGGGTGAGGGGCAGCGACGGGTCGCCGACAGTGGCGCGAACCCAGGTCGCCGGCCCGCGGAGTTCAGTGGTCGCTTCGGGCATCACAATCCCCGACTCAAGCTGGGCCATGAAGCATAGCGCAGTTCGAATCGCTACACGACGAATCGAAACACGTCGCCATCGCGCACCACGTGTCCTGCGGTCGGCGCGGCGAAGTGCGTGCCGATGACCAGGGTCGGGACGCCCGCCAAAGCAGCGAACTGCTTTTCGCGGGTCGCGCGTGCGGCCGCCGGGTCGTGATCGACCGCCGAGCCCCACTGCGGCCGCGCCATCTGGCAGGGGTGGTGCACGAAGTCGCCGGTGATGAGCGCGCGCGCACCGGCGGATTCGATGGCGATGCTCACGTGACCCAAGGTGTGACCGTGGGTGGGTATCAGGCGCACTTCGTCAGAGACTTTGTGGTTGGTGTCGACCAGGTCGACCAGGCCCGCATCGAAGATGGGCTGCACCGAGTCGGCGAAGATCTGCGCCTGTTCGGCATCGGTGCGGGTTTGCCAGTGTTCGTACTCGGCACGCGCCACGAGGTAGCGCGCGTTCGGGAACGTCGGCACCCAGCGGCCGTCGACCAGCATGGTGTTCCAGCCGACGTGGTCGATGTGCAGGTGGGTGCACAGCACCGTGTCGATGGATTCGCGCGCGTAGCCGGCAGCGGCCAGGTCGGCGAGAAACGGTGTCTGCAGGCGATTCCAGTGCGGCACCGAGCGCCCTTGCTTGTCGTTGCCCAGGCAGGTATCGACGACGATGCGCCGGGCCGGGGTCTCGACCACCAGCGCGTGCACGCTCATTTTCAGGCGCCCTTCATCGTTCATGAAATGGGGCTTCAGCCAGTCGATGCCGACGACCGCTTCGCGCGTGGCGTCGGGCAGGATGAAGCGCGTGCCTCCCAGCATCTCCAGTTCGACAATGCGCGTGACCTTGACCTGGCCGATGTGCCAGGTCAGAAAAGTGGTGGGGTTTGTCATACGATCCTGGTCTTGTGGCCGGCCCAATAGCGGTCGCGCAGCACGCGCTTGTAGAGTTTGCCGGTGGGTAGTCGCGGCAGCTCGTCGGCGAAGTCGACCGAGCGCGGGCACTTGATCGAGGCTAGTTGGTCTTTGCAAAAGGCGATCAGCTCGGCTTCGAGTGCCGGGCCGGCGGTCGTCCCGGGCACGGCCTGCACCACCGCCTTGACGACCTCCCCCAAGTCGTCGTCGGGGACGCCGAAGACGGCCGCGTCCATCACCTTGGGGTGGGTGATGAGCAGGTTCTCGCATTCCTGCGGGTAGATGTTCATGCCGCCGGAGATGATCATGAAGGTGGCGCGGTCGGTCAGGTGCAGGTAGCCGTCGTCGTCAAGATAGCCGACGTCGCCGACCGTGCTCATGGTTCCGTCTTCCGAGCGGCTGGCCGCGGTGCGCTCGGGATCGTTGAAATAGACGAACGGGCTGCCGCTCTTGAACCAGAGCGTGCCGGGGCTGCCGCGCGGGCAGGGCTGCATGGATTCGTCGAGCACATGCAGGTCGCCCATGAGCACGCGCCCGACCGTGCCCTTGTGCGCGAGCCACTCGGGGGTATCGCAGGCGGTGAAGCCCATGCCTTCGGTGGCGCCGTAGTACTCGTGGATGATCGGGCCCCACCAGTCGATCATCGCCTCCTTGACCTGCACCGGGCAGGGTGCGGCGGCGTGGATCGCGACCTCCAGCGACGACAGGTCGTACTTGCTGCGCACCGAGGCGGGCAGCTTCAGCATGCGCGAGAACATGGTCGGCACCAGCTGGGTGTGGGTGACGCGATGCTTCTCGATCAGTTGCAGGTAGTGCTCGGGGTCGAAGCGCTCCATGATGATCGCCGTGCCGCCGACACGGATGGTCAGCGCCACCGCTCCCAGGGGCGCCGAGTGATACAGCGGCGCCGGCGAAAGATAGGTGATGCCTTCACGATAGCGCCACAGCTTGATCAAGAAGTCGAACAGCGGCAGCTGCTGCGCAGGCGGCTGTTGCGGCAGCGGTCGCAGGATGCCCTTGGGGCGCCCCGTGGTGCCGGAGGAATACAGCATCGGTGTGCCGAGCGACTCGTCGGCGATCGGCGTGTCCGGGAGGCCGGCCACGGCTTCATCAAGGTTGACGAAACCGTCCTGCGATGGCCCGTCGACCACCACGCGCAGCGTCACGCGCGGGCATTGTGCCAGCGCCGCCTTGGCGATCGGCAGCTTCTCGATGGTGGTGAAAAAAGCCTTGGCCTCGCAGTTGTCGGCGACGTACGCCACCTCGCCCGGCGTCAGGTAGGAGTTGATGCAGGTGTAGTAGAGGCCAGCGCGCTCGCCCGCCCCGCATACCTCGAGGAAGCGCGGCGTGTTCTCCATCAGCATCGCAAAGTGGTCCAGGCGGGCCAGGCCGTGCCTGCGCAAAAGATGCGCGATGCGGTTGCCGCGCCGGTCGAACTCGCGGTACGAGACGGACTCGCCGCTCCCGGCCATGACGAAAACCGGCCGGTCGGGCGTGGCGGTGGTGAATTTGCCGGCGAACATGGCGTTCGGCTCAGACGAGCTTGTTGGCCCGGCCTTCCCAGTAGCGGTCGCGCAACAGGCGTTTGTAGAGCTTGCCGGTCGGGTGGCGCGGCAGTTCGGCGGCGAAATCGATCGACTTCGGGCACTTGATCGGCGACAGGCTGGCGCGGCAAAACGCGATCAGCTCGGCTTCCAGCGTGCCCGCCTTGTCGCCTTCGACCAGGCTCATGTCGCGCGGCTGCACCACTGCCTTGACCGCCTCGCCCAGGTCGTCATCAGGCACGCCGATGACGGCGCAATCGAGCACCGCGGGGTGGGTGATCAGCAGGTTCTCGGCTTCCTGCGGGTAGACGTTGACCCCGCCGGAGATGATCATGTGCGCCTTGCGGTCGGTGAGGAAGAGAAAACCGTCGCCGTCCACATAGCCCACGTCGCCCAGCGTGGTCCAGCCCAGGCGGTGCGTGGATGAGGCAGTCTTGTCCGGGTCGTTGTGATAGTTGAAGGGCCGCCCCTCGGCAAAGTAGATGGTGCCGGGCGTGCCGGCCGGCACTTCTGCGCCGTCGTCGTCGCAGACCTTGAGCTTGCCGATGACCGCGCGCCCGACCGTGCCAGGGCGCTTCATCCATTCCTCGGCGCCGACCATGGTCATGCCGTTGCCCTCGGTGCCGGCGTAGTACTCCCACACCACCGGGCCCCACCATTCGATGATTTCGCGCTTGACCGGGATCGGGCAGGGCGCCGCCGCGTGGATGGCGACGCGCAGCGAGGACAGGGCGTGGCGCCGACGCGCCTCCGGAGGCAGCTTGAGCATGCGCACGAACATGGTCGGCACCAGCTGCGTGTGCGTGACGCGGTGCTTCTCGATGAGGTGCAGATATTGTTCCGCGTCGAAATGCTCCATGACCACGCAGGTGCCACCCAGGCGCATGGTGGTCAGGCACCAGCGCAGGGGCGCGGCGTGGTACAGCGGCGCGGGCGACAGGTAGATCGTGTCGGCGCCCATGCGGTACAGGTTCTGACAGACGTTGATGAGCGGGCCGGTCGCGTCGATCTGCGGCGCGTCCGGCGGCGCCCACACGCCCTTGGGCCGGCCGGTGGTGCCGGAGGAATACAGCATGTCGCCGCCCGCGGTCTCATCACTGATGCGTTCGGCCGGCATGGCGGCGACCGCGGCCTCGTAGGGCTCGTGCCCCGGCGCGGCGCCGTCCAGCATGAGGCGCGTGGTTACGCCCGGGGTCTGCGGCAACAGTTGCGCGGCCAAGTCGGCCATCGCGCGCGAGGTCACGATCAGGCGCGCCTCGCAGTTCTCGACGATGTAGGCCGCTTCACCCACGGTCAGGCGCGTGCTCATCGCGGTGTAGATGATGCCGGCGCGATGCGCGCCGAAGCACAGCTCGAAATAGCGCGGATGGTTTTCGAGCAGGATCGCGATGTGGTCGCCGGGTTTAAGCCCGCGCGCGCGCAGCAATTGCGCAAAGCGGTTGGAGGCGTCCTCGAGTTCGCGGTAGGTCATGGACGCACCGCTGCCGGCCATGACGAAGGCGGTCTTGGTGGGCGTGCTGCGGGCGTGTATGTGGGGATGCAAGCTAGGGTCTCCGTAGTCGCGCCTCGCGAGCCATGTCGCCTTGCACGAGACGCGTTTTGCCGGACAGATTAGCCGAATGTTCGCGGCACCGAAAAACGTCGAAGCCCTCAGGCGTATAGGAATTTCAAACCAGATTTTCCACTGATTCGCGACGGTATCGCCATCCCGGTAGGCGTTATTCACGCGTTGTCCGGCGATGGTTTCCCGCTCGCGATGACGATTCGATCCTGAATCGCCCTGAATTGCGAGGCTCCTAGGCGCTCATCGCAGCACCCGGCTGGCCTCTGCGGCCCGGATCAGGGCGTCGGCGTCCTCGGGCAGGAGGAAGCGCTCGCCGACAGCGTGCGCCGCCGCCTTGCGCACCGCGGCGACATAGCCGGCGTGCGTGCCGTAGCGCTCCTCGAGCGAGGGGCGCGGGTCGCCGGCGGCGCGGCGCTCGGCCGCGGTGCGCGCGAACGGGATCATGCCGGCCACGTAGTTGCAGATCTGTCCCTGATGGAACGGCCGCGCGCCGCCGGCGGTGACGTTCCAGCCCAGGTAGGTGCCCAGCGGCGCGTCGAGCAGCACCACCGGCACGCCGCCCTGCTCGTTGCCGTCGGCGTCGACTTTCGGCGCAACCATCTGCAGCACCCGGCGGATGCGCGGCGGCGCCAGCGACGGCACGCCGGAGCCGTCCAGCGCATTGAATTCGGGCCCCCAGTCGTAGTCGTGCACCGGCATGATGAAGTCGGGTTCGGGGATGGTCGGACGCAGCCCCGGCAGCGTAGGGAATCCGAGCGCGGCCTTGTGCGCCGGCGCAAGGTTGCCGTCGGCCAGCCGCGGATAGCGCGAGGGCGGCGGCACCGTGCCTTTCATGATCCAGTCGCGGAAGTGCACGCGCAGCGCGTTGACGGTCTGCGTGTGTGGCACCGGATTGGCCGGCAGCACGCCGGTGCCGAAGTTGTTGCCGGGGCAGGCGGGGCCCGACGTGGGCAGGCCGACCCCCGGCAGGCTGGTGTCGAAGCCGCCGGCGCCGCCGTTATGGTTGCTGCTGGCGATGTAGTAGCGCCGCACAAAGTCCGGCAGCGGCAGGTCGGCGCGCGCGTCGGTGCCGACCCATTCGGGGGTGAGCTTCAACGCCCACACCTCGGCCGAGCCGAAGTGCTCGATGATCTTCGGGCAGGTGTCGGTGGCCAGGCAGCGGTCGAGGATACCGGCGGCGGGCAGGCCGCGCACCGGGTCGGGGTGGGGCAGCCACCACTGCGGGCCCTCGCTGCCGGCCTGGTAGAGCTCGAGCACGCCGTCGGGCTGGGCCCAGCGGAAGTTGAGCGCGATGCGGCGCCCGGCGATGATCGGCCACAGGCCGTCGTGCACCATGCGGCCGGCCTCGTCGCGGTTGAACCCCAGGTGCAGCCAGCCGCGCAGGTAGTTGCCGGACTGGGAGATGCCGCGCGTGATGCTGTGCCGGATCGCGCCCGCCAGCGGGTTGGGGGTGCCATGCTCGTCCGCCGCGGCGCGCTTGAAGAATGCCGCCACGTCGCGCCAGGCGGCGAAGCCGATGCCCAGAACAGGCGGGTCGGCGGCCGTGTAGACCACCTGATACAGGCGCGCGGGATCGAAGCCGTAGCGCAGGCAGATCTGCGTGGGGTCGGGAACACCGGGGAACGGGTTGGCGGCGTCGCAGCGCGCCCAGCGCCAGTCGGCATCGGCGACAACCACCTCGTCGGTGACGCGGCCGTTCTGGTCCTCGCCGCCCCGCGAGGTCAGCAGAGACGCCGCGGGGCGCAGGTCGATCGGCTTGTAAGGCACAGGATTGGTCTGCACGATGAGCGGCTGGGAACCGGGGCCCGAGCGGTTGACGATGCGCGCGAACACCTTGCCGGTGACCGGCGTGCCGTCGGGACCGCGCGCCACCGGCACCTTGAGCCACTGCATGCCCGCAACCGACGCCGTCTCGCGCACCGCGGTGGCGCCGGCGTTGTCGCCCTGCCAGGCGGATGCGAGCATGACGTCGCCGAAGCGCCGCTCCTGCGGCGCCATCGGGAACACGCGGCCGCGGTTGGGTACGTCGTGCCAGAGGAGGCCGCTGGCCTGGCGCATGTCGCGCGGCTTGACCAGCAGGAAAGTCGCGACATAGCGGACCTTGCCGTCGGCGTCCTTGGCCAGCCCGATGTCCTGGATGATCGCGTTGCCCGGGTGCGCCGGGTCAAGCTCACCAAAGGCACGCCCGGCGATCTGCTCGTAGGCGATGGCGCCGGCGCCGCTGCCCGCCGGCTCGACGAACGGGCGCACCTCGTCGATGACGATGCGGGTCACGCGTGCGGTGGCCGGCGCGGCCGCCAGCGTTGCGGCGGCTACAACCAGAGCCGCGAGTCTTTTGACCATCCTAGTCTCCTCGTGTTTTTTCACCACTTTACGCAGGGTGCACGCGACGCAAGAAACGCGCGGCACGCAGCCGGATCGGCTACCGCTGGCGGTCGGTCGAGCGTTTGCCGGTCCGGATGCTGCGCATCAGCCGAGCTTGATCGGCAGGCTTCTCACCGGCCGGCCGGTGAGCTTGAACAGGGCGTTGGCGACCGCCGGCGCGATCGGCGGCGTGCCCGGCTCGCCGACGCCGCCCGGCGCGGCGGCCGAGGGCACGATGTGCGTCTCCACCACCGGCGCTGCTCCCAGGCGCAGCATTTCGTAGTCGGGAAAGTTCTTTTGCTCGACCGCGCCACCCTTGATGGTGATCGCGCCGAACAGCGCCGCGGTCAGGCCGAAGACCACGCTTGATTCCATCTGCGCGGCGACGATGTCGGGGTTGACGACCGTGCCGCAGTCGATCGCGCAGACCACGCGGTGCACGCGCGGCATGGAGCCGCGCTCGGTCTTGACCACGCTCACCTCCGCCACCTGCGCGACGATCGCGCCGAAGGACTGGTGCAGGGCGATGCCGCGTGCCATGCCTGCCGGCGGCGGCTTGTCCCAGCCGGCGCGCTCGGCGGCCAGATTCAGGACCGCAAGCTGGCGCGGGTGCTTGGCCAGCAGCGAGCGCCGCAGGGCCAGCGGGTCCTTGCCCGCGGCCGCAGCGACTTCATCCATGAAGGTCTCGCCGAAAAAGGCATTCTGCGAATGCCCCACCGAGCGCCAGAAACCGAGCGGCACCGCGTTCTTCACCAGCGCATGCTCGACGCGATGGGTCGCGAATTCGTAGGGCACGTCGGCCGCGCCCTCGGCGCTGGTCTTGTCGGGTCCCATCGGGGTGAAACCGAGGCGCCCGACCAGGGAATGGGTGACCGAACCACTGGCAATGGACTGCTGCCAGGCGACGATGTTGCCGGCGCCGTCGATGCCGGCTTTCAGGCGCGCCAATGCCGCGGGCCGGTACATGTCGTGCGCCATGTCCTCCTCGCGGCTCCACATCAACTGTACCGGACGACCGCCGGTGGTCTTGGCGATCTCGACGGCCTGTACCACCAGGTCGAGTTCGGCGCGCCGGCCGAAGCCGCCGCCGAGGAAGGTCGAGTGCACCGTGACGTCGTGGCTGGCGACACCTGCCACCTTGCCGGCGATCCAGCGCGCCAAGGTGGGCGCCTGGGTCGGCAACCAGATGTCGACCTTGCCATCGCGCACCTGGGCCGTGCAATTCTGCGGTTCCATGGTCGCATGTGCGAGATAGGGAACGCTGTACTCGGCCTCGAAGGTGCGCGCTGCGCGGTCGAAGCCCGCCGCCAGTCCGCCCTGGCTGCGGTAGGTGTGGGCCTTGCCGCCGTCGAGCGCGGCGCGGAAGCTGGCCATGATGCCGGCGCTGTCCAGGCTCGAATTGCGATGCGCCTCCCAGGTGATGTCGAGGAGGTCGGCGGCGCGCTTGGCCTGCCACCAGCCGTTGGCGACGACTGCGATGCCTACCGGAGCGCCGGCGGCCTGGTTGACGACGGGCACGATGGACTTGACCCCGGGCTGGGTGTCCGCACCGTTGACGACGAACTTGCTCCAGTGCGCGCCGAAGACCGGCGCCATGCGGATGGCCGCGTAGAGCAGTCCCTCGGGGCGCACGTCGGTGCCGAAATCGGCTTCGCCCGTGACCTTGGCCGGCACGTCGGTGCGCGGCAGGGACTTGCCGATGAGCGTGAAATCCTTGGGGTCCTTGAGCTGGGGAACGCGATTGGGCGTGAGCTTGGCGGCCGCGGCGGCCAGTTCACCGAAGCTGGCCTTTTTTCCCGAGGGGTGGTGCACCCAGCCGCGTTCGACGCGGCATTCCGACGGCGGGGCGCGAAAGCGCGCCGCGGCGGCGGCCACCAGCATTTCGCGCGCCGACGCTCCGGCCACGCGCATGGGCTGCCAGGCGTCGCGAACGCTCGTCGATCCGCCGGTGACCATGAGGCCCAGCTCGCGTCCGACCTTGCGCATGATCCATTCGGAGGCGCTGACGACGCGTCCCTGGTCGTCCGGATGCAGGGGCAGGCCGTCGATGAGCAGCGCGACATTGCCATAGATGCGATCGACGGGCGCCTGGATGGCCTGCACCTGCGACCAGTCCGCGCCGAGTTCCTCGGCCAGGAGCATCGGCAGGGCGGTGTAGATGCCCTGGCCCATCTCCGCACGCGGCACCGCGACGGTGATGGTTCCCTCCGGCGAGATGGTGACCCAGCCATTCAAGGCCACATCGCCGCGTCCGAGCGGCAGGCGCGCCGACTCGGGCACGAGCCTTGGCTTGGGCGGGGTGACGGCCCAGCCGACCACGAGCGCGCCGGCGACGCCGGCCCCGGTCAGAAGGAAGGTGCGGCGTTTCATTTCGCACCTGCCGGAGTGGAGAGCGTGGTGCTCAGGGTCAGGCCGGCCGGCGCGGGCGCGGCGCCGGATGCGGCCACGGGAGTGGTCATGCCGGCGGCGTCCTTGATGGCGCGGCGCACGCGCTGGTAAGTGCCGCAGCGGCAGATGTTGGTCATGGCCCGATCGATGTCGTCATCGCTGGGCTGGGGCGTCTTTTCGAGCAGGGCCGTGGCTGCCATGAGCATGCCGGACTGGCAGTAGCCGCACTGCGGCACCTGGTGACGGATCCAGGCCTGCTGCAGTCGGGTGAGCGATGTCGCCGCGAGACCTTCGACGGTACGCACCTTCTTGCCCGCGACCGCGGCTGCCGGTACGGCGCAGGAACGCACCGCGGCGCCATCGACGATGACCGTGCACGTGCCGCAGGCGGCCACGCCGCAGCCGTATTTGGTGCCGGTCAGGTCGAGATGGTCGCGCAGCACCCACAGGAGCGGGGTATCGGGCGCCGCATCGACGTTGCGATCGGTGCCGTTGATATTGAGTTTGAGCATGCGGCCTTGGGCGGGCGGTGTTCAGGAATCGCGGGAGTGTAGCGAACTCGGGTCTTGCGTGTCGGCCGCGTCCAGCGTGGCGGCGAGCGACTCGACCGCCCGGGCGACGGCTTCCTCCCAGGCGCCTTCCTGCTGCGGCACGATGATGCGCATCGACGGGTACCAAGGCGTGTGCCCGTCCCGTGCGGTGAGGAAGATGCTGCCGGCCGGGCGCAGCAGCAGCCAGACCGGCTTGCCCATCGCGGCCGCCAGATGCGCGACCGCAGTGTCGATGGCGAGCACGGCGTCGAGTCCGTCGATGATGGCTGCGGTATCGGCGAAGTCGCAGACGTCAGCAGTCAGGTCGATGAGCGGAATGCGCCGGGACACCGCAGCTGCGTCCGGCGCGCCCGGGTTGAGGCTGACCAGGCTAACGCCGTTTCTGGTCAGAGCGCCCAGCGGACCGAGCGCGCGCGGTGGCACATTCTTGACCGCGCGCTCCGGCTCGGCCGAGCCGGTGGTCCAGGCCAGGCCCACCAGGCGCTTGGCGTTGCCTGCGCCGGCGGCCTTGAGGCGCTGCCGCCAGTCCTGGGCCGACGACTCCGGGGCGCGCAGCCAGGGAGATGCGGCGATCAGGGGCGCGCCAAAGTGACGCGGCAGGTCGAAGAGCGGGCAATGTACATCGGCCTCGGGCGCCTGGCCCGGCCCGATCACTCGATCGACGGCCGTCAGCCCGGCAAAGAGGCGCTGCAAGGGCGGCTGCGCGCCCAGCGTCAGGCGCGCGGGACGCGCGCGTTCGAGCAGGGTCGCCAGGTAGGACACGAACTGCAGGTGGTCGCCGAACCCGCCCCAGTCGCACCAGACAAAAACATGCCGGCCGGCGAGCGACTCGCCGTTCCACAAGGGCATGGGGTCGAGCGGGTTGTCACGGCCGTGGTGCAGTCGATGGCGCACCGAAAAGAGCTCGAATCCTTCAGCGAACTCGCCGGTGAAGAACAATTGCTGCGCCAGGTTGTAGCGCGTCGCGCGGTTGTCCGGCCGCGCGGCCATCGCCAGGCGCAGCCAGCCGACAGCGGCCGCGTGATCGTCGCTGAACAAGAGCCCCAAGCCGTTGAGCGCGTCGACCTGATGGGGTTGCGTTGCGATGGCGCGACGCAGATGCACGAGTGCGGCGCCGGCATCGCCGGCTTCAAGCAGGACGCAGCCCAGCAGCGCGTGCGTGTCGGCATCATGCGGCAGGCGGGCGAGGCGTGCCTCCAGCGACGCACGAGCCAATGCGCCCTGCCCGCCAGCGATCAGGCCGCGTTCGACACCAAGCGGGTCCACATCGGGCGCAGGAGTTGAAGCGGGCACGTGGCCCAGCGCGATTCGCAGGCGCTCGAACATGCGCAGAAGGGTATCACCGGCAGGCTTTTATGGCCTTGCCAGAAGAGGGTGGTGTGCGAATGCCGCCGTGGCGAGCGCTTCAGCCCAGACGCTGTAGCCGCGCGCCGACGGATGGAAAAGGTCGCGCGCGAAGAGGTCCGGGGTGATCGGGATGCGCACCTCGACCTGCGCCACCGCTGGCAGGGACAGTGCGCCAAGCGCGCGCCTCAACAGTGCCGCACGGGCGCCCAGGTAGGCGGCCAGGGGATGCGGCAGGGCGGGGAAGCGTTCCATCGGCGGCGGCGCGGCGAGAAGGACGGGCGCTTTGCCTACGCGCGCGCGCAGATCGGCGATCAGGTCCGTCATCCGTGCGGCAAAGCGCGCCGGGCGGGTGTGTTCCAGCGTGTCGTTGACCCCGAAGACCAGCACGATCAGGTCGTGCGGTGAGTTCGGCACGTTTGCAAGCAGGCTCTCATGCGCAGTCTTGACCGTGGCGCCGGAAAGAGCGCAGACGCTCCAGTCGACCTTGCCGCTCGTGCGTCCCGAAATCGCTGACGCGAGGTGGCCGGCCAGGGCCTCCTCGTGGTGCCGGGCGCCGAC
This sequence comes from Burkholderiales bacterium, assembly GCA_016790635.1. Lineage (GTDB taxonomy): Bacteria > Pseudomonadota > Gammaproteobacteria > Burkholderiales > JAEUOS01 > JAEUOS01. The sequence continues at coordinate 8,706 of JAEUOR010000054.1, read as the reverse complement.
GCCGGCGGCGGTCGATTCGCCGAAGACGAGCAACTTGAGCTGCGCGCCGTGCGCGCCACCGATGCTGCCGCTCTGCGGCCCTGCTGCCGCCGGCAGCACCGGCGTGACGCGCCGCACGCGCCTCCCCTGCCACAGCATGAGCGGCGCGACGGGCGCGAAGGCCAGCGCCAGCGCGATGTCCTTCATGCGCGCGCGGCCGGCAGGGGGATGCCTCGGCGCCGCGCCGCTCAGGCGAAGCGGCTGAAGTCCGGCTTGCGGCGCTCGAAGAACGCGCTGAACGCCTCCTTGGCTTCCGGAGAGCCAAGCATGCGGCGAAACTCCCCGCCCTCGCGCGCCATCTGCGCTTCCATGCGTTCCAACGACACGCCCTTCATGAGCGCCTTGGTCACGCGCAGCGAAGAGGCGGGCTGCGCCGCCAGCGCCAGCGCACGCGCGCGCGCGTAGGACTGCAGTTCGCCAACCGGCAGCACGCGATTGACCAGGCCCATCTGCTGCGCCTCGGCCGCCGGGAAAGGCTCACCCAGAAGCAGCTTCTCGGCCGCGCGCTGGTAGCCCGCCAGCGCCGGCAGGAGGAGGCTGGAGGCAGCTTCCGGACACAATCCGAGGGACGCGAAGGGCATGCTGAACTTCGCGCTCTCGGCCGCGTACACCAGGTCGCAGTGCAGCAGCATGGTCGTGCCGATACCGACGGCGGCCCCGGCCGCCGCTGCGACGATCGGCTTGCTTGCATGCGAGATGTTGGTCAGGAACTGGAACACCGGCGTGTTGCTGCCCGAGGGCGGATTGTTCATGAAGTCGGACAGGTCGTTGCCGGCGGTGAAGACCTCCGGCTTGCCCTGGATCAGGATTGCGCGCACGGCGCTGTCCTTCTCGGCCGCGGCCAGCGCGTCGGCCATGGTCTGGTACATCGCGGCGGTGATCGCGTTCTTCTTGTCGGCGCGATCGAATTCGATCGTCATGATCGCGTCCTGGGTCGAGACAAGTATGCTCATGCGGCTTTTCTCCATGCGCCCGTGGCGGGCAGTTCGTCGAGATACTGCACGGCACGCGGCCAGTGCGCGGCCATTTCCTTGCGAAAGAAGCCGAAATGCCCGATGCGCTTTTCGTTCCACTGCGCGGGCAGCACGCGCGTGTGGCGGCGCGGTGCCGCGACATAGTGGGCGAGCATGGCTTCGGTGCTGCGCTCGGTCATGAATTCGTCGTCGGTGAACGACACGGTGTGGACCGGGAACGAGGCGCGCGCAAAGCGCGCCTTGGCGTCGGGCTCGATACCGGCGCAGTACTCCCGGTGCTTGCACCAGGATACCCACTGGCGCATCGCGCTGGCGGGCACGTCGTCGATGATGCGCAGGCGCTTGCCGGGAAAGTAACCGGCCACGCCCATGGCCAGCGGGCCGATGAGGTAGGCCAGCAGCGGATACTTGTTGCGGATCGGCGGCGCGGTCTCGCGCCAATAGCCGCTGCCGGTGGCGATCGAGAGCATGCCGTCGATGCCGGCCAAGTCCGGCAGCAGGCCGGGAATCTGCCCGCCGAGGCTGTGTCCGAGGAGGTAGAGCGGGCCGCCGTGCAGGGCGGCGCGGGCCGAGGCGATCGCCGCGGGATAGTCGAGCGAGAACCAATCGGTGAGGGTGGCCGGGTGGCCGCGCAGGGGCGCGTCAAGCGATGCGCCGATGCCGCGGTAATCGAAAGTCGTGACCGCATAGCCGCGCTCGGCCAGGAAAGCCGCGAAGCGATGGTAGAAGCTGGCCGGCACGCCCATGGCCGGGCCGATCACGATCGCTGCCCTGGTCTCACCGGCAGGTGCGAAGCGGTGGGCGCCTAGCTTCTGGCCGTCGGCGGCGATGAGTGCAAGGGGTTGCGGAGCGCTCATTTGGGCCACAGGATCATCTGCGTGCAGCGAAAGAGCGCGATGGTCTTGCCGGTCTCGCGGTGCGTCACCGTTGCGTCCCACACCTGGGTGGTGCGCCCGAGGTGAACGGGCCTGGCCAACACCTCCACCACACCCTCGCGTGCCGTGCCCAGATGGTTGCTCTTCAATTCGATGGTCGTGAACCCTGAAGCGCCCTCCGGCAGGTGCGCGACGCAGCCCAGGCCGCAGGCCGAGTCCGCCAGCGATACGACCGCGCCGGCGTGCAGAAAGCCGTTGGGCGCCATGACCGACGTGGCCACCGGCAGTTCGGCGCGCGCGCCATCCCCGTCCATCGAAACAAAGCGAATTCCCAGGGTATGCGAAAGATGCCCGAGGTTGCGCGTGTTGAACTGTTCGGCGCTCAGGCGCGGTTTGAAATCGCTCATCGTGGTCGAGCCTTGTGTGCGGCGTGCGTTCAGTTGATCAACACCACAGCCATGGTGGCCGAAGCCTTGGCGACGAGTTCGCGCTTGCCGTCCTGGATGGCGAAGACCTCCGCCTCGACGAAGCAAACCGCGCGCCCGGGCTTGATGACAGCCGCCCGGCATTCGAGGCGCTCGCCGCGTGCCGGGCGCAGGTAGGAAAGCTTGATCTCGGCGGTCACGCCGATTTCTTCCGCAGGCAGCAGGGTCGCAGCGGCGCCTCCGGCTGCGTGATCGGCCAGCGTGGCGACGAGGCCCCCGTGCGCGACGCCCATCTGCTGCATGTGCCTGGCCTCGAGCTTGACCTCGGCCATCACCCAGCCGGGTCCGCAATCGAGCAGGCGAATGCCGTTTCCGCTCGAGAAACCCGCGCGTGCGAAGCCCATCTCGACGAATTCGCGGTACTTCGGATTGCGCGCTTCCATGATTCCTGTCCCTCGAAGGTCATGCGCGGGCGGCCATCGGCCGTGCGTGATGCCGCATCGTGCGCCGCGTCAAAGGGTCTGGAAGATGCCGGCCGCGCCCATGCCGGTGCCCACGCACATGCTGACCATGCTGTACTTGGCGCCGGTGCGCTTGGCGCCGTGGATCGCGGTCGCGGCCCGCATCGCGCCGGTCGCGCCCAGCGGGTGGCCGAGCGCGATCGCGCCACCGTTGGGGTTGACGACCGCCGTGTTGAGCCCCAGGTCGCCGATGACCGCCAGCGCCTGCGCGGCGAAGGCTTCGTTCAACTCGATCCAGCCGATGTCGTCCTGCTTCAGACCGGCGTGGCGCAATGCCAGGGGAATGGCCTCTTTCGGGCCGATGCCCATGATCTTCGGGTCGACCCCCTTGATGGCAAACGACACGAAGCGTGCTAGCGGCGTCAGGTTGAACTGTTTCAAGGCCTTCTCGGAGACCAGCAGCACGGCGCCGGCGCCGTCGGAAGTCTGCGAGCTGTTGCCGGCGGTGACCGACCCCATCCCGGTCGGCTCGCCCGCGGGTGTCCTGGGCGTCGCGAACACGGTGCGCAGCTTGGACAGGCCCTCGAGCGAGGTGTCGGCGCGCGGGCCTTCGTCGACGGCCACGGTCTTCGATCGCGTTGCGACTTCGCCGCTGGCCAAGTCGGGCGTCTTCTCGGTCACGGTCACCGGCGCGATCTCGGCCTTGAAGTGCCCGGCCGCGGTGGCGGCCACCGCGCGGCGATGCGATTCGACCGAGAAGGCGTCCTGCGCCTCGCGCGAAATCTTCCACTGCTGGGCCACTTTCTCGGCGGTGAGGCCCATGCCGTAGGCGATGCCGATGTTCTCGTCCTCGAAGATGCGGCTGTTCATCGACGGCGTGTTGCCCATCATCGGCACCATGCTCATCGACTCGCAGCCGCCGGCCAGCATGACGTCGGCCTCGCCGACGCGGATGCGGTCGGCCGCCATCGCAATGGTGGTGAGCCCGGAGGCGCAGAAGCGGTTGACGGTGACCCCGCCCACCGACTGCGGCAGGCCCGCCAGCAGCACGGCGATGCGCGCGACGTTGAGCCCCTGCTGCGCCTCGGGGATGGCGCAGCCGATGATGGCGTCCTCGATGGCGGCCGGATCGAGGCCCGGCGCCTGCGCCATCGCGGCGCGAATCGCCGTGACCAACAGGTCATCCGGGCGGGTGTTGCGGAACATGCCGCGCGGTGCCTTGCCGATCGGGGTGCGCGCGGCGGCGACGATGTAGGCGTCCTGGACTTGTTTCATCTTGATGTTCTCCGAAAAAGGGGCGGGCGCTTCAGTTGCGCAAGGGCTTGCCGGTGGTCAGCATCGCGTAGATGCGTTCCTGGGTGCGCTCGTCTTCGAGTGAGGCCATGAATCCCTGGCGCTCGATGCGAAGGATCCACTCTTCATCGACCAGGCTGCCGGCCTCGATGTCGCCGCCGCAGACCGCGGTGGCGACGCGTTCGCCCAGCAGCATGTCGTATTCGCTGATGAAGCCGCCGTCACGCATGCCCACCAGCGATGCCTTGATGGTGGCGATGCCGGCGCGCCCGGCGACCGGGAACTTGGCCGCAAGCGGCGCACGGTAGCCCGCCTCTGCCAGCGCGAGCGCTTCCTTGCGCGCCACGTGCAGCAGTTCATACAGGTTGAAGACGATGGTGTCGTTCGGCTGCAGATAGCCCATCGCGCGCGCTTCGATGGCGCTGCGCGCCACGCCCGCCGTCGCGATGGTCTGGAAGCGGCCCTTGATGAAGTCCAGGTAATTGGTCGAACCCGCGGCCTGCGCCGCCAGCGCGCCCTGCAGCGCTGCTTCCTTCAAGCCGCCGCCGGCCGGGATCAGGCCCACGCCGACCTCCACCAGGCCGATGTAGCTCTCCAGTGCCGCGACGCGTTTGGCGGCGTGCATCTGCAGTTCGTTGCCGCCACCGAGCGCGAGCCCGGCCACCGCCGCCACCACCGGCACCGGCGAGTACTTCATGCGCATGAAGGCCGACTGCAGCTTCCTGATCTCCGGCTCGACGATCGCAAGGCCGTGCTCCTGGATCATGGGCTGCATGGATTGCAGGTCGGCGCCGGCCGAGAACGCGCCGCCTTCGGTCGCGCCGCTCTGGTAGATGACCACGGCCTGGAAGTCGCTGGCGGCGATGTCCAGGGCGCGGTGCAGCCCGCCGATCTGCAACGGCCCCAGCACGTTGAGCTTGGACTTGAACGAGACGATCAGGACGCCGTCGCTTAAGTGCCACAGGCGCACGCCTTCGTCCTCGAAGACGGTGGTGCCGCCGGTCGCGGCCGACGCCGCGTTGCTGCCCAGGACGGAGGCGCGGAAGGCCTGGCGCGCGTAGACAGGGTGAGATGAGGGCGGCTTGAAGCGGTTTTCCTTGGCCGACCACGAGCCTTCAGAAGTGTGCACGCCGGACTTGAGATCGAACACCCAACCCGGCAGCGGCACGTTGGTGAGCGTCTTGCCCGCGGCGATGTCGTCGCGGATCCAGCCCGCCACCTCGGCCCAGCCGGCCGATTGCCACAGTTCGAAGGGGCCCATCTTGTTGGCGAAGCCCCAGCGCATCGCGAAGTCGACGTCGCGCGCGGTGTCGGCGATCTCGGCCAAGTGCACGGCGATGTAATGGAACGAGTCGCGGTACATGCCCCACAGGAACTGCGCCTGCGGGTGCGCCGATTCGCGCAGGAGTTTGAGTCGTTCGCTCAGGTCCTTTTTCTTCAGGATCTTGTCGACCTCGACCGCCGCCTTGGCCTTGCCCGGCACGTACTCGCCGGTCTTGGGGTCGAACATCAATATGTCCTTGCCGACCTTTTTGAAGACACCGCCCTTGGTCTTGCGCCCCAGCGCGCCTTTTTCAAGCAGGGTCTTGAGCCAGGCCGGATGATCGAAGTACTTGTGCCAGGGGTCGGCCTGCAGGGTGTTTTTCAACGTGTTGATCACGTTGGCCATGGTGTCCAAGCCCACGACGTCGGCGGTGCCGAAAGTGGCCGACTTGGCGCGGCCGATCTTGGCGCCGGTCAGGTCATCGACCACGTCGAAGGTGAGCCCGAGGCGCTCGGCGTTGTAGAGCGTCATCGCCATGCCCGCGGTGCCGACCCGGTTGGCGATGAAGTTGGGTGTGTCGTTGGCGCGCAGGACACCCTTGCCCAGCGTGGAGGTGAGGAAGCCCTCCAGGTTGTCCATGATGGAGGGCGCCGTCTGCGGGATCGCGATCAGCTCGACCAAGTGCATGTAGCGCGGCGGGTTGAAGAAGTGCACGCCGCAAAAGCGCGTCTTCAGTTCCGCGGGCAGCGCCTCGGCCAGCTTGCCGATCGGGATGCCCGAGGTGTTGGAAGCCAGCGTCGCGCCCGCGGCGACATGCGGCGCGATTTTGCGATACAGGTCGTGCTTCCATTCGATGCGCTCGGCGATGGCCTCGATGATGAGGTCGCACTCGGCAAGCTTCGCCAGGTCGTCGTCGTAGTTGGCCGCCTCGATCAGGTCGCCCAGCGCCGGCACGCCCAGTGGCGCCGGGTTCTGCTTCTTCAGCGCCTCGATGGCCTTTAGAACGATCCCGTTCTTCGGCCCTTCCTTGGCCGGCAGGTCGAACAGCACCGCCGGCACCCGCGCATTGGTGAGGTGCGCCGCGATCTGCGCTCCCATGACACCGGCCCCGAGAACCGCGACCTTCCGAACGTGATAGTTGCTCATCGACTTTTCCTTGAATTTTCCTCGTCGAATCGTCCGGCTCCGCCGGCGATTCGACGCTAATCAAACCGCTCGAAAGTAGGTGTCCACTTTCGAGCGCTCCCTAAAACGCTTCGGCCTCGAGGGAAAGCAGCCCCTTGGAACCGGCCTTGATGCGCTTGGCCAGCATCTCGGCCTCCGGCAGCAAACGCTGGAAATAGAAACGCGCGGTCGCGACCTTGGCCTTGTAGAACGGGTCGGACTCGGCCTTGGGCAACGCCACCTGCGCCATGCGCGACCAGAAGTAGGCGTAGACCATGTGCCCGACCAGGCGCAGGTAGTCGACCGATGCGGCGCCGACTTCGTCCGGATTTTTCATGCCGGCCATGCCGACGAACATCGAAGCATCGGTCACCTTGCCGCCGATGTCCTCCAGCGGTTCCAGGAACTCCTTCATCGCCGGATTGGCCGCGTGTTCGCCGGCGAACTGCTCGATCATCTGGCCGAACTTCTTGAGCTTCGCGCCGCCGTCGCCCAGCACCTTGCGCCCGAGCAGGTCCAGCGACTGGATGCCGTTGGTGCCCTCGTAGATCATGTTGATGCGCGCGTCGCGCACGAATTGCTCCATGCCCCACTCGGAGATGAAGCCGTGCCCGCCGAAGACCTGCAGGCCAAGGTTGGTGCACTCGAAGCCGGCGTCGGTGATGAAGGCCTTGATGATGGGGGTGAGCAGCGCGAGCATGTCCTCGGCTTCCTTGCGCTCGTCCTCATCCTCGGCGTAGTGGGCGATGTCGGCCTGCAGCGAGATCCAGTACGCGAAGGCGCGCGAACCCTCGAGATAGGCGCGCTGCGTGAAGAGCATGCGCCGCACATCCGGGTGGACGATGATCGGGTCGGCCGGCTTGTCCGGCGCCTTGGGCCCGGAGAGCGAGCGCATCTGCAGGCGGTCGCGCGCATAGGCGGCCGAGGATTGGTAGGCCACTTCCATGAGCCCGAGGGACTGCATGCCCACGCCGAGACGCGCGCCGTTCATCATGACGAACATCGCGTTCAAGCCCTTGTTGGGTTCGCCGACCAGGGTGCCGATGGCGCCGTCCAGGTTCATCTGGCAGGTCGAGTTGCCGTGGATGCCCATCTTGTGCTCGATCGCCCCGCAGGTGATCGCATTGCGTGCGCCCAGAGAGCCATCGGCGTTGTAGAGGAACTTGGGCACCAGGAAGAGCGAAATGCCGCGCGTGCCGGCCGGCGCATCGGGCAGGCGCGCCAGCACCAGGTGCACGATGTTGGCGGCGAGGTCGTGTTCGCCGGAGGAGATGAAGATCTTGCCGCCGGTGATGCGGTAGGTGCCATCGCCGACCGGCTCCGCCTTCGAGCGCAGGAGGCCCAGGTCGGTGCCGCAGTGCGGCTCGGTCAGGCACATGGTGCCGGTCCACTCGCCCGAGACCAGCTTGGGCAGGACCAGCGACTTCTGCGCCTCGGTGCCGTGGCGGTGCAGCGCGTTGTAGGCGCCGTGCGAGAGCCCCGGATACATGGCCCAGGCCTGGTTGGCCGAATTCATCATGTCCTGGAATGCGGTCTGCACCACGTGCGGCAGGCCCTGGCCGCCATACTGCGGGTCGCAGGACAGCGCCGGCCAGCCGCCTTCGACGAACTTGGCGTAGGCCTCCTTGAAACCGGTTGGCGTCTTCACCTCATGCGTGGCCGGGTCGAGCTTGCAGCCTTCGCGGTCGCCGACCTGGTTGGTAGGAAAGAGCACCTCGGCGCAGAACTTGCCGGCCTCTTCCAGCACCTGGTCGATGGTGTCGCGCGAGGTTTCGGCATGCGCGGGCATGTCCTTGTAGGTGGACGTGACATCCAGGAGTTCGTGCATGACGAACTGCATGTCGCGCAAGGGTGCGGTGTACTGGGCCATGGCAGGGTCTCGGTGGGGTTGTGAGGGGCGATTGCGCCCTAGGCAGCGATACGGTCCGAACCATGCGCCGGATGGGCATAGTCGGCGATGAGGCGGCGAAACGCCGCGCGCGCGCGCGCGACTGCGCGCGCATCGCGCAGCAGCCGAGCGTCATGATGCAACGCGAGCATGACACCGTAGAGCTCGAATACGAGTTGTTCGGGGTCGCAGTCTTCGCGCAGGTGGCCGACCGCGATTGCCTGCGCGGCCGCGATCTTCATCTCGCCCTGCCAGCCGCGGTTGACCGCCACCATGCGCTCGCGCACCGGTCCTTCGCGGTCGTCGAATTCGACCGCGCCGGA
>JAEUOR010000041.1 GCA_016790635.1 Burkholderiales bacterium | reverse complement strand
GTCGCCATAGCGGGTGAAAAGGTGGCCATTGCGCGCGTTGCGGGTCGGCATGACGCAATCGAACATGTCGATGCCGGCCGCGACGCCGGCGACCAGGTCCTCCGGCGTGCCCACGCCCATCAGGTAACGCGGCTTTTCCGTCGGCAGGCGCGGCGCGGTGTGGGCAAGGATGCGCAGCATGTCCTCCTTGGGTTCGCCGACCGACAGTCCGCCGATGGCGATGCCGGCAAAGCCAATGTCGGCCAGCGCGGCGATGGATTCATCGCGCAGGTGCTCGAACATGCCGCCCTGGACGATACCGAAGAGCGCGTTGCGGTTTTGCCGCGCGTCGAACTCGTTTCTCGAGCGGCGCGCCCAGCGCATCGAGAGTTCCATCGACGCGCGCGCCTCGTCCTCGCGGGCCGGGCGGCCGTCGATGGCGTAGGGGGTGCATTCGTCGAAGGCCATGACGATGTCCGAATCGAGCACGCTCTGGATGCGCATCGATTCCTCCGGCGTCAGGAAGAGGCGGTCGCCGTTGATCGGCGAGGCGAAACGCACGCCTTCCTCGCCGATCTTGCGCAGCTTGCCCAGGCTCCATACCTGGAACCCGCCGGAGTCGGTGAGGATGGATCGATTCCACCCCATGAAGCGATGCAGGCCGCCGTGCGCGCCGACGACGTCCAACCCCGGACGCAGCCACAGGTGGAAGGTGTTGCCCAGGACGATGCGCGTGTCCATGCCGGCCAGTTCTTCCGGGCTCATGGCCTTGACCGTGCCGTAGGTGCCCACCGGCATGAAGACCGGCGTGGGTACCGCGCCATGGTTGAGGTTGACGACGCCGGCGCGTGCGCTGCCGTCGCTTGCGATCAGGTCGAAGCGCAGTCCGCCCGCAACGGGCGCGTCCAGGTCAGGAGCCGGGTTCAGAACCGGATGCGGCCGGTCAGGGTCTGCCAGTACATGACCCAGTCGCCGGCCAAGGAGTAGAACGGGTACTTGAAGGTCGCGGGGCGGTTCTTCTCGAAGAAGAAGTGCCCGACCCACGCAAAGGCATAGCCGCTGACGATCGCAGCCATCAGCCAGCCGGGACGCCCGGTCGCGGCGAACGTTGCCAGGCACGCCAGCGCGCAGGTCGATCCGGCGAAATGCAGGCGCCGGCAAGTCCGGTTGGCGTGTTCGGACAGGTAATAGGGGTAGAAATCGGCAAAATTGCCGAATTTTCGGTCGGTGGACTCGGTCATGGCGAAGGTCGGCGCGACGGAAAAGCGCCGGTCGGCGCATTATCTTAGGTTCCGCCGGGCAACGGTAAACAAAGTTCAACAAAACCTGTCTTCTCAGGCGTGGCCGGAGGGCGCGTTTCCTCTAGTATTCCGCCTCTGTCATGGCCCGTAACGTAGACCAGCCCGCCCCCCCAGTCGCCCGGCTTTCCGGGTGGGCTGTCGCGCGCGTATGGGCCGCAGCGGTCGTCCTCATGGGTGCGGGCAGCACCGTGCAGGCGACTCCGGAGAAGGCAGCGCGCTACTACGAAGACGCGCTCAAGCGTTTCGAGAAAGATGAACTCGAAGCCGCCATCATCCAGCTGAAAAACGCGCTCAAGGAGGACAACCGCAACCTTGCGGCCCACCTGCTCTTGGCCAGGGCGCTGATGCGCAACAGCGAGTACAAGGCGGCCGAAGCCGCTTTCGACGAAGCGCTCAAGCAGGGGGTCAACCGCGCCGAGGTGGTCATTCCCCTGGCGCGTATCTACCTCGCCCTGGGGCGCCCGGAGATGGTGATCAACCGCATCCTGCCCGCCGGACTGTCGCGCGATGCCCAGGTCGCGGTGCACGCGGTGCGCGGCACGGCGTATTTCGAGATGGGCAACACGCGCGCCGCCGCGCAGGCTTTCCAGGAGGCGCGCATCCTCGACCCGGGGTCGGCCGTTCCCCTGATCGAGGAGGTGCCTACGCTCCTGGGCACCGGGCAACGCGATCAGGCGCGTCAGCTCGCTGCCCGTGCCATCCAACTGGCCCCGAACAACGCATCGGCATGGAACATGCACGCATCGGTACTGCACGAGGCGCTTGACGTGGCCGGGGCGCTGGCCGCCTACAGCAAGGCGCTCGACATCGATAGCCGGCATACCGATGCACGCGTGGCGCGCGCCGCGCTCCTGATCGACATGAAGCGCGATGCCGATGCGGAAAAGGACCTTGCAGCCCTCGTCAAGAACGCGCCCGACGAGCCGCGCGCCGCCTACCTGCGTGCGCTGCTCGGTTCGAAAAAGGGCGATGCGGTCGCGGTCAAGACCTCTCTGACCGAGGCTGCCCACGTGATCGACTCGATGCCGCCGGGATGGGTCAGCGGACGCGAGCAGCTGGGCATGGTCGCAGCGCTCGCGCACCATGCGCTGGGCAACGCGCAAAAGGCGCGCGACTACCTCGAAGTGATCGTGCAACGCAATCCGCGCCACCTGCCGGCACGCAAGCTCCTGGCATCCATCCACGTACAGCGGCGCGACTACGCGCGCGCACTGCCGCTCCTGGAGGCGCTGCAAAAAGCGCTGCCGGACGACCCGCAAGTCCTTTATCAGCTGGGAACAATGTACATGGGGCAGCGCCGCTATGCGCTGGCGACCAGCTTCCTCGAACGTGCCTCGGCGCGCCTGAACACCACCGATGTGGTGCGCTCGCTCGGCTTCAGTCAAATTGGTCTGGGGCGCGACGAACTCGGCCAGGCCAACCTGGAAAAAGTGTTTGCATCCAGTCCCGGCGACGCTGATGCCGGAACGGCACTGGCCATGCTCTACATGCGGCGCGGCGAGGCCAAGCGCGCGCTGGCGACGGCCGAAGCGATGGTCAAGGCCGATCCGGCCAACCTGACTGCCGTCAACTTCCTTGGCACGATCAAAGGCGCGACCGGTGACCGCGCCGGTGCGCGTGCCGCGTACGCGCAGGCGCTTGCCCGCGACCCCGCATTCCGTCCTGCGGTGTTGAATCTGGTCAAGCTCGATGTCGGCGAGGGCCGCTTCGACCCTGCTCGCCAGCGCCTGAGTGAAATCCTGGCAAAGCGCGATGGCGATGTCGACGCCCTCTTCGAACTGGGCCTGCTCGAGCAGCGTGCCGGCAAGCCGGACCTGGCGGCGCGTCAATTCCGCAAGGCGATGGAATCGCAGCGTCGCGACACGCGCGCCGGGATGGCGCTGATCGACCTCCTGACCAATCAGGGCAAGTTTGATGACGCCCTCGCCGCTGCCAAGGAGATGGCGTCCAAGTTTCCCGACGCTATCGGTGTGCAGATCGTGCTTGCGCGCACGTACATCGCGATCGGCGATCACGGCAGTGCGAAGAGCGTGTTGCACGGCGCCACCCGGTTTGCCGAGTTCGACCCCGACCTGCAGACTTCGATCGGCCGCCTGCAGCTTGCCGCCGGCAACCCGGAAGGCGCGGCGTACAGCGTGCAGAAAGCCCTGCAGGGTCGGCCGGACGACGTGCAGGCGCTGGTGCTTCTGGTCGATGTCGAATTGCGGCGACGCAACGCCGCCGGCGTCGATGCGGCGGCCAGGCAACTGGCGACGCGGCATCCCAACCGCGTCGAAACCGCGCAGGTGGCCGGTGGCATCGCGCTTTCGCGCAACCAGTACCCGGCGGCCATCGCCGCGTACCGGACCGCGCTGTCGCGCCAGGAAACCACCGGCAATGCGCTCAACCTGGCCAACGCCTTGATCGCCTCAGGCGACGTGGCCAAGGCGGCCGCGTTCCTGGACGAGTGGGTCAAGAAGTTTCCCAAGGACCAGGTCGGGCTGCGCACCTTGGCGGAAACCCAGTTTCGCGCCGGACAGCTGCAGGCCGCGCGCCTGTCGTACACCCGTGCCCTGGCGGCCGAGCCGGACAACGCGGTGATGCTCAACAATTTCGCCAATCTGCTCCTGCGCCTGGGCGATGCAGGTGCGCAGTCCGCTGCGGAGCGTGCGGTCAAGTTGGCGCCGGCCAACCCGTCGTTTGCCGACACTCTCGGCTGGATCCTGGTGCAAAAGGGCCAGACCGAGGCGGGCTTGCGCTACCTGCGCGAGGCGCGCTTGAGGAGCCCGGACAATCCGGAAATCCGCTTTCACCTGGCCTTCGCGCTCACCCGGATCGGCCGGCGCGATGAGGCGAAGACCGAGCTTGCCAGCGCCTTGAACTCCCCGGCGCGGCTGGAGATCACCGCAGAGGTCACGAGCCTGAAGCGGGAGCTGGGTCTTTAGAAGTGTCGAAACTTCTTACACTTGAACGCGCCCGATATAGGTGTACATATATAAGTAATTGAAAATAAAATAGTTTTTATTTCTGGCCCCAACCTTGCTTACTTTGTTGCAAACGGAATCAGGACTTAACCCATGAAAAACCAGATCAAAGTCGCGGTCGCTGCCTTTGCCATTCTCGCTTCGGGTCAGAGCCTCGCTGCGGTTACCTGGACCCTGGCTGGCGGGGTCGACGGCGGGGCAACCGGGAGCGTCTTCAGCGGCAATAGCTGGAATATCGGTTCCGCCAACATTTCGGGGACCAGCGCCGGGGGCACCGCCACCCTGGGTGTGACCGCCTACGCGAACACGCAAGGGGCGGACAATTCGGTCGCGGCCAACGCGCAAGGCGTCCAGCTGCAAACCCGCACGGCCAACATCAACGGCAGCGGATTGACCAGCGGCATCCAGAATTACGGTGGGAGCGGTCTGGGCATCATCAACCTGGATGCCTGCGGAACTGTGAGCGGCTGCGATGCCAACGAAGGCGCCAATGGCGAGCACGCGGTCGATAACCATCAGCGCTTCGAAATGGCGCTCCTGAGCTTCGGCAAGGCCACCAATCTCACCAGCCTGCAGATCGGCTGGAACGCCACCGACAACTGCGGAACGGTCGGTGCGTCCACCTGCTCGTCGGCCATGCACGACTCCGACATGTCGGTTCTGGCCTATACCGGCGGCGGCAATCCTTTGACCAGCCTTTCCAGCAACCTGACCTGGACCCAGTTGCTTTCAAATGGCTGGACCTTGGTAGGCAACTACTCCGATGTTGGTTCCCAGACCGACAACACGACCAGCCTTCTCTCCAGTGCCTCTAACCGGTCGGGCGGGGTCGGAAGCAACAACATCTTTTCTTCCTACTGGATGGTAGGTGCGTACAACCCCCTGGCCAACCCCGGCGGCACGGGACCGTTCTCGACGGATACGGGGTCCGGCCAGTTCGTCGACGGCATGAAGCTTCTCAAGGTGGTCGGTGAGACCCAGGGCGGTGGCGGTGGTGGCGGAGTGCCGGAACCTGGCTCATTGGCGTTGTTCGGATTTGCCATGGCAGGCATTGTCGCGATGCGCAGGCGCCCGAAAGCCTGATTTCCCCGGCAATGGTTCAAACGGCGCCCGCGGGCGCCGTTTTCTTTTTCAGTGAGCCAGGTGGTGCGTCACTGCGATCAACCCGACGCCTGCGCTGACCATGAGTATCTGCCAGCCTGAAGACTCGGTCTTCGAGCGCCGGTGCATCCAGGGGATCAGGTCCGCCACCGCGATGTAGATGAAACTGGCCGCCGCCAGCACGACCACGAACGGCACCAGGTGCGAGGCAGCGTCCAAGGCAAAGTAGCCGAGCACGCCGCCGATGACCGAGGCCAGGCTGGCCACGCCGTTGTAGACCAGTGCCCGCAGGCGCGAATAGCCCGCGTTGACCAGCACGATGAAGTCGCCGGCCTCCTGCGGCACTTCGTGGGCGATGACCGCCACGGTGGTCATGAGGCCCAGCCACGGGTCGGCCAGGAAGGCCGCGGCTATGAGGATGCCGTCGGCGAAATTGTGCAGCGAATCGCCGACTAAGATCAGGAGCCCGCTTCCCCGTGCCTCGTGGGCGTCGAAGCCATGCTCGTGGTCGTGGCCATCGTGTTCATGGTGATGGCTGTGTCGCCACAGGGCGAACTTTTCAAGGAGAAAGAACGCCAGCACGCCGCCCAGGAGTGTCGCGAACAACGTGTGCGGGTCCATGCCCGAACTGAAGGCGTGCGGCAGCAGGTCAAGGAAAGCGGCTCCCAGGAGCGCGCCAGCCGAAAAGCTCACCAGGCGCGGCAGCAGGCTGCCCAGCGCCTGGAAGGCGATGAGTGCGGCGAAGAGGACCGACAGGACGCCGCCGGCAGCGGTTGCAGCGATAATGAAAGCGAGGGTCACGGCACGGTGGGGCGATGCGAAAGCGCAGGATTATCCGACACATTGAGTTTGCAGACGCAATCGGATTGCGATTGCCGGGCGGCGTGCGGTCCCGCTTCGTCGGCCGTGACGTGCGCCGGCATTCATGAAGCCGCCCTCGGCGCTGGCCGAACTGATCGATGCCCTGCGCGTCCTGCCGGGCGTCGGGCCGAAGTCGGCGCAGCGCATGGCCTTCCATCTGCTGCAGCACGAGCGCGACGGCGCCGGGCGCCTGGCGCGTTCGCTTGATGCCGCTGCGGCGCGCATCCGGCGTTGCCAGATGTGCAATACCTTCACCGAGGATGAGCTGTGCGAACTCTGCTCCGCAGGTCGCGACGGCCGTCGCGACGGCACGACGCTATGCGTGGTCGAGACTCCGGCCGACCTGGCGATGATGGAGCAGACGCATGCCTACAAGGGCCTTTACTTCGTGCTGATGGGACGCATTTCGCCGCTCGATGGTGTCGGTCCGGCGGAGGTCGGCTTCGAACGCCTCATGGCGCGCGTATGCGCGGGCGGAATTGCTGAGGTCGTGCTGGCGACCAACTTCACCCATGAAGGTGAAGCGACGGCGCACTTCATCGCCGAGGCTGTCAAGGCGCGCGCGCCCGGGGTGCGGGTGACGCGCCTCGCGCGCGGGGTGCCGGTGGGCGGCGAACTCGAGTACGTCGATCCCGGCACCATCGCCCATGCATTGCAGGACCGGCGCGAGTCGTCCTGAAGCGAATCGTCCTCGATGCAACGTGCGGCGCTTGGGCGCAGCTTGAGCTTGCGCCTGCCTTGGGCTCTCAGCGCCGCGTCGCGGCCTCGATTTCCTCGGCCACCGCCTGCGTGACGGCGTCGCGCACGCTGTCGCTGATGGCAGCCTCGAGGCCCGCGCGTACACCGGCGACGGCAGCGTCGACCACCTCGGGCATGACCGCAGCCAGGCGCTCGGCCAGAAGCGCATCGATGGCGCCGGTAATGCGCTTGAGGACGCGCGCCTCGATGTCCGCAGCGAAGGCCGCGGCCGCCTCAGGCGACACTTCGAGTTCCGGGAAGAGAAGCTGCGAATCCGGTCCGGCCGCATCCTCTGGGTCGACTGCAGCCACGCCGGCCGGCAGTTCGGTCGGGGCGACAACCTCGGTCAATACCGGAATGCCGTCGTCCTCGCGCGGGTCCTGATTCATCCGGTCGTCCTTCATCTCTGGACAGGCAAACCTGGCGGCAGGGGGGCAGCGCGCCGCTCGGCGCCGGCCTGACACGGCAGGGCGCGATCGCTCATGCGCGTGCAGCCAGGTCGATGTTGTCGACGCGATAGCCGCGGTCGCGGTAAAAGCGCGCCCGTTCGCGTGCCCGCGCGCGGTCCTCCATGTCGTCGCGCGCGACGATCTCGAGCAGGCGATCAAAGCGGCTGAAGAGCGGCGGACGTTCAAGGTCCAGGTTCATGAGGATCTCGTGGTGCGGCAAGGCCTCGGGGTCGGCCGAGAGCAACACCGGCGTTTCATCCGCATGCGCCGCGCCGGCCTGGCAGTGCGGCAGGAACCCGGTCGGCGGGCTCGTCCACATGAGCGCATCGAGGCTCTTCAAGGTGTGCGCATCGCGCGAGTAGATCAGGAGGCGCTTGCCGCTGGTGGAGGCCTTCTGCGCCAGGCGCCGCGCGACGGCGAGCTTGTCCGGCGCATTGAAGTAAAAGCTGATCTCGGTCATGGCCGCGCAGGTCGCCGGTCCACCGACTCAGGCGCCGGCGCGTCCGAGCAGGAATTGCACCAGGAGCGGCACGGGTCGCCCGGTCGCTCCTTTGGCCGCCCCGGACTTCCACGCGACGCCGGCGATGTCCAGGTGGGCCCAGTCGAACTTCTTGGCGTAGCGCGACAGGAAGCAGGCAGCGGTCACGCTGCCGGCCGGCCGGCCGCCGATGTTGGCCATGTCGGCGAAGTTGGACTTGAGCTGCTCCTGGTAGTCGTCCCACAACGGCATGTGCCAGGCGCGGTCGTGCGCCGATTCGCCCGCGGCCAGCACCTCGCGCGCCAGCGGGTCGCTGTTGCTGTACAGGCCGGCAGCGACGTGCCCCAAAGCGATCACGCAGGCGCCGGTCAAGGTAGCGATGTCGATCACCGCAGCCGGGTTGTAGCGCTCGGCGTAGGTCAGGGCGTCGCACAGGATCAGGCGACCCTCGGCGTCCGTATTGAGGATCTCCACGGTCTGGCCCGACATGGTCGTGACGATATCGCCGGGCTTGGTGGCCGCGCCGCCGGGCATGTTCTCGGTTGCCGGGACCAGACCCACGACGTTGAGCGGCAGCTTGAGCGCCGCGATGGCCTTGAAGGCGCCGAAGACGGAGGCCGCGCCGCACATGTCGAACTTCATCTCGTCCATGCCCTCGCCCGGCTTGAGCGAAATGCCGCCGGTGTCGAAGGTGATGCCCTTGCCGACGAGCACGACAGGCTTTTCGTCCGGCCGGCCGCCGCGGTGATGGAAAACGATGAACTTGGGCGGCTGGCGCGAACCGTTGGCGACCGACAGGAAGGAGCCCATGCCGAGTTCCTCGCAACGCGCGCGTTCGAGCACCTCGCATTCCAGCCCGGTTTCGCTCGCCAGCGTCTTTGCGCGTTCGGCCAGGTAGGTCGGGGTGCACACGTTGCCCGGCAGGTTGCCCAGGTCACGCGCCAGCGCGACGCCGCTGCCCACGGCCTCGCCTTCGTGCATGGCCTTTTCGGCGGCGGGCAACTCGTTGCGCCGCTCGACCATCAGGGTCAGCTTGCGCAGGGGGCGGCGCACCTCGTCCTTCTTGCTTTTCATCGCGTCGAAGCGGTAGACCGTCTCGGCGCTGACCATCGCGGCCTGGCGCACCCGCCAGGCGATGTCGCGCCGCCTGAGCGCAACTTCGGTCAGGTAGATCGTGCCTTCGAAGGCGCCGGTCTCGTCCAGGGTCTTGACCGCGGCGCGCACGGCCTCGCGGTACTCGCGTTCGCGAAAGTCCTTTTCGCGACCCAGCCCGACCAGCAGCACGCGGTCGGCCAGGATGCCGGGCACATTGTGCAGGAGCAAGGTGCGGCCGGACTTGCCTTCCATGTCGCCGCGCCGCACGATGTCGGAAATGTAGCCCTTGCTGGCGGCATCGAGCCGTTCCGCCGCCGACGAGAGCTTGCGCGGCTCGAACACGCCGACGACGATGCAGGCGCTGCGCTGCTTTTCGGGACTGCCGCTCTTTATGCTAAATTCCATGGGCTCCCCAGACGCTGGGTCGGTGAAATAGCTTGTGATTATGACGCGCTTTTCGCGGAATATCCAAATTTCACCCGTTTCGCGCAAATTTCGATGATCTTCAGCCGCGCGCTGCGGCGCGAGTTCAACCAGGTCGCCGGGGCGGTGTTCGTCACGCTGTTCACGGTGCTGGCGACCACCCAGTCGATCCGCCTCCTGGGCAACGCCGCGACCGGGCGACTGGCCTCCGAGGCGGTGTTTCCGCTCCTGGGTTTCTCGGCCTTGAGCTATCTTCCGGTGTTGCTGTCGCTGACGGTGTTCCTGTCGGTGCTGCTGGCGATTTCGCGCCAGTACCGCGATTCGGAAATGGTGGTCTGGTTCGCCAGCGGCCAGCCGCTGACCGCGTGGATCCGGCCGGTGCTGGTCTTCACGCTGCCTTTCCTGATCATCATCTCGGCACTGAGCTTCCTGGTCTCGCCGTGGGCGGTACGCGAGTCCGAGCGCTACAAGGCGCAGCTCTCCGCACGTGACGACGCCGCGCGCATCGCTCCCGGGACCTTCAGGGAGTCGGGCAGCGGCGAGCGCGTGTTCTTTGTCGAGAACGTCGCCGGCGACGCGACGAGCGTGCAGAACGTCTTCGTCAGCGCGCTGCAGCAGGGGCGCATGGGGGTCATCGTCAGCAAGCGTGGCTCGATACAGATCGCCGAGAACGGCGACAAGTTCATGGTCATGCAGGACGGCCGGCGCTACGAGGGTGAACCGGGCAAGCTCGACTTCAAGATCATGGAGTTCGAGCGCTACTCGGTGCGCGTCGAGCAGAGCGGGCGCGGTGCCGCGCCCGAGTCGAGCCCCAAGCAGCTTGCCACCGCGCAACTCCTGGCCGATCGCACCAACCCGAACAAGGGCGAGTTCCTGTGGCGCATCGGCGTGCCGCTGTCGACCCTCACCCTGGCGCTGCTCGCGATTCCGCTGGCCTTCGTCAATCCGCGCGCGGGACGTTCGGTCAACCTGATCTTCGCCTTCCTGGTCTACCTTTTCTACAGCAACTGCATCAGCATCACCCAGGCCTGGGTGGCGCAGGGCCGCGTGGGCTTTCACTCGGCCTGGTGGCTGGTGCACGTGGCGATGGCCGCGCTGCTCCTCATCCTCTTCTGGCGGCGCCTGGCGGTCGGTTCCATCCTGCGCTCCCTGGTGCGCACATGAAGGTGCTCGGCCGCTACCTGGCGCGCGAGATCCGCGCCGCGACCTGGCTGGTGCTGCTGGCCTTCCTGGGGCTGTTCGCGTTCTTCGACCTGGTCAACGAACTTGCGGACATCGGCAAGGGCGACTACCGGCTGGGGCACGCCGCGATCTTCGTGCTGCTCTCCATCCCGGGCAACATCTACGAGCTCATGCCGATCGCCGCGCTGATCGGCGCGGTGTATGCGCTGGCGCAACTGGCCGCGCACTCCGAGATCACGGTCATGCGCGTCTCCGGCCTCTCGACGCGGCGCGCGGTCGGCACGATCCTGCGCGCCGGCCTCCTGTTCGTGCTCATCACGTTCCTGCTGGGCGAGTTCGTCGCGCCGCCGGCGGAACGCGCCGGCCAGGCCATGCGGCTGAAGGCGCTGACCTCGGTGATCGCGCAGGAGTTCCGCTCCGGCCTGTGGGTCAAGGACGACCTGCGCTTTCTGAATGTGCGCGAGGTCAAGCCCGACACCAGCCTGTCGGGTGTGCGCATCTACGAATTCGATCGCGACTACCGGCTCCTCTCGATCAGTTTTGCCGAGCGCGGCGAATACCTGCCGCCCAACAGCTGGCGCCTGACCGGCGTGACGCGCACGCTCATGGCCGCCGGCGACCGGCCGGCACGCATCGAGACCGTGCCCGAGTACGTATGGACCTCCGAACTCAACCCGGACATCCTGGGCGTGCTTCTCGTGCAGCCCGACAAGATGTCGATCGTGACGCTATACCAGTACACGCGGCACCTGGCCGACAACAAGCAGAAGACCGAGCGCTACGACATCGCGCTGTGGAAAAAGCTCATCTACCCCCTGGCCGTGCTGGTCATGATGGTGCTGGCGCTGCCCTTCGCCTACCTGCAGGTGCGTGCGGGCGGAGTGTCCTTCAAGATCTTTGCCGGCATCATGCTGGGGCTGGTCTTTCACCTTCTCAACAGCCTTTTCGCCCATCTGGGGACGATCAACACCTGGCCGCCGTTTCTCTCGGCGGTGACGCCCTCGGTGATGTTCGTCCTGCTCGCCCTCGGCATGCTGTGGCGCGCCGGGCGCGCTTGAGGTGCGGGCGCTTCAGGACTTGACGCGCGGCACGCGCCCCATCAGGTAGAACTCGTCGTTGGGCCGCATCGCGGTGAGGTTGGCCATGCGGTTGGAGAGGCCGAAAAAGGCCGCGATGGCGCCGATGTCCCAGATGTCCTCGTCGGTGAAGCCGTGCGCGTGCAGGGCGGCGAAGTCCTCCGCGTCGATGCGCGCGGATTCGAAGGCGACCCTGATTGCGAAGTCGCACATCGCGCGCTGGCGCGGCGTGATGTCGGCCTTGAGATGGTTGGTCGCGACCTGGTCGGCCACCAGCGGCTTCTTTTCGTAGATGCGCAACAGCGCGCCGTGCGCGACCACGCAGTACAGGCACTGGTTGCGTCCCGAGACGGCGACCACGATCATCTCGCGGTCGCCTTTGGAAAGACCGCCGTCCTCCTTCAGCATCAGCGCGTCGTGATAGGCGAAGAATGCGCGCCACTCGGCCGGCCGGTGCGCCAGGGTCAGGAACACGTTGGGCACGAAGCCGGCCTTTTCCTGGGTCTCGAGGATGCGCACGCGGATGTCCTCGGGCAGGTCCTTGAGTTCCGGGACGGGATAGCGGCTGATCGGCAGTGTCATGGCGTGCTCCAGGTGGCGTGCGGCAAGGCAGGTGCAGGCGAGTTTACAGTCGCGTACGCGCGTCCTCGATGAGCGCGGCGACGCGGGTGTTGAAGCTTGGCTGCGAAAAGCGCGCCAGGTGCGCCTGCGCGCGGCGCGCATCCAGGCGCGGCGCGGCCACAGCGCGTGCGAGCACCGCGGCGAAATCGGCGCCGCCGTCCTCGCGCGGGTCGCGGTACAGGTAGCCGGTCTCACCGTCGGCGACCGTCTCGGTGAAGGGCGGTGCACGCACCGCCAGCACCGGGGTGCCGAGGGTTTGCGCCTCGATCAGGTTAAGGCCCAGCGCCTCCTTTTCCGGCAGCCCGGAAAGGAGGAAGTCGAGTTGCGGGTAGATGACTTCCGGGTGCTGTACGCGTCCCCAGAAGCGGGCGCGCTCGCCGAGCGGCGCCAGCGCGCGCTTGAAGTCGGTGACCGAACGATAGCCGCCGTTGCCGAAGATTTCCAGTCGCGCCTCCGGCAGCGCCGCGATCGCCGGCGCGATGTGGGCGAAGAGGCGGTCGAACTGCTTGATCGGGCCGATCGCCGAGACCACGCCGAGCGTCGGCGACCCCGCGCGCGCGAAAGGCGCCGCCGGACGCAGCGCGAAGCGCAGCGGGTCGAACCAAGAGAGCGCGCGGTCGCGCCACTTGCGCCGGTCCCACGAGTAGAGGAGGCCGGCGCGCAGCGTGTCCGGCCGCGCGGCGTCGAAACGCTCGAACTCGGCCACGCCGTACAGCGGCTCGGGGTAGGCGTCTGCGATGCCGGCGCCCGGCAGGGTCGCGAGCACGTGGCGCGAGACGGCGTAGACGCGGTGATAGCGTGCCAGCGCGCCGGCGCGCCGGCCCGCGAGCGGCATGTGGCAAAAGCCGGTCAGGAGATGTCGTGGCAGGACCGCGCTGACGAACGCGTCGCTGACCGGCGCGTGGGTCAGGAGCCACGCGCGTGGCGGCAGGCGCTCTGCGATCGCGGTGTCCGACGCGACCGGTTCAATCTCTGCGCCGAGTGCCTCAAGGGCGCCCCAGTGACGCGCCCGCGGGTGCACGAAGAGCGTCGCCTGGCAATCGTTGGCGAGGAGGGCGCGCACGAAAAAGATCGTGTAAACCTCCGCGCCCAGCAGGTGCTCTTGCAGGTTGACGACGTGGCAGCGCATGCTCAGGGCGCGAGCAGGCGTTCGCAGGCCGCGATCGCGGTATCGACGCCCAGCGCGTCCATGCAGGCCGGCGCCGCGCATCGGTCTGTGCCACGCTGGCAGCGGCGCACCCAGGCGATCTCGCGCTTGAAGAGGGTGCGCTGGTCGCGGCACGGAAAATCCGCCGCGATGACGGCCTCGAAGCGGTGCGCGCGCCAGAAGCGGCTGGCGCCGAAGAGCACGTCCGACCCGGGGCCAAAGAGGCACAGCGTCGGTGTGCCGGTGATGCGCGCCAGATGCACCACGCCAGTGTCCGGGGCGACGAGGAGGCTCGCTCCGGCCAGCAGATGCCACAGTTGCGCCAGGTCCAGTTGGCCCGCCAGGGACGGGTGGCGCTGCTGCGGATCGATCGCGGTGACCAGGCCTTCTTCGCCCGGGCCGGCCGACCACACCACCTTGAGCGGCGCGGCACGTTGGCGCAGATGCTCGGCCAGTGCGCGCCAGCGTTGCGGTTCCCAGTGCCGCAGCGGCGACCCGGCGCCGACGTGCAGCACCACGTAGGGTGGGGCAGGCAATGCGAAGGGCGCATGCGGTGGCGCGCGCCAGTCCTCAACGTTGAAGACCTCGTCGCCCTCGCCGGCCAGGCGGGCGAACAGGTCGGCCAGATGGGTCGGGCGGTCGGGCCAGGGGATCAGTTCGTCGATGAGGCGGTTCTTCCAGCCCGGTGTGTCGCGCTCGAACGCGACGACCCAGCGCGCACCGGCGGCACGCGCCAGCAGGGCGTGACGGTTGTCACCCGGCACGTAGGCCAGGTCGAAGGGGCCGCGACGCGTGACCGCGCGCGCATCGCCGGGCCGGCGCGGATCGAAGGCGATCGCCTCGATTCCCCACGGGCGCGCGGCATAGAGCGGCAGGCAGGCCGGTGGAACGGTGAAGACGATATCGGCACGCGGGTGCTGGCGACGCAGGCGTGCCAGCAGGGCGCCCAGCATGAGCGTGTCGCCCAAGAGCAGGTGGTGCGCGACGAGGATGCGTTCGATGCGCGTCGGGCGCGCGCGCCGACCCAGGCGCAAGAGGGCGCGCGGCACGACGTGCGCGCGTGTCGCCAGACGGCTCATCGCCCGGCGGCCTGCATGAACACCGCCTCCATCGCGTCGACCATGGCGGCGCTGCCGTGGCGCGCATGCACCAGTGCGGCGGCGCGCTCGCCGATGGCCCGCGCCAGCGTTGCGTCCGCGGTCAGGCGCGTGATCGCGCACGCCAGCGCGGCGGCATCTTCCTTTGCCACGATGAGCGCGGTGTCACCGTCACGCGCGACTTCGCCGATCGCGCCGGCATCGGTGGTCACCATCGGCAGCGCGCAGGCGCCGGCCTGCAGGATGGCCTGCGGCACGCCTTCGTTGGCGTAGGAAGGCAGGGCGAACACATCCAGGCACTGCAGCCAGGGCACCACATCGGCCTGGTTGCCGGCGAAGGTCACGCGCCCACTCAAGCGCGCCGCGGCGGCACGCTCCTCGAGCGCCGCGCGTTGCGGCCCGTCGCCCACGATCACCAGGTGCGCCTCGGGCAGGTCCGCCAGCGCGTCGATCAGGTAGCGATGCCCCTTCCAGCTGCGCAGCGTCGCGACGATGCCGATGAGAAGTGGCGCCGCCGGCAGGCCCAGGCGTTCACGCAGCGCGCGGCGTGCGTCGACCGATGCAGCGGGGACGAAGCGCGTCAGGTCGATGCCCGTCGGCACCGAGACGATGCGCGCTGCATCGAAGCCGTTGTCGCGCACCAGCTGCTCCTTGAGCGAATTGCCGGTGGTGACGATGGTGCGCGTGGCCGACTGGTACAGCCAGCGCGTGGCAGCGTTTTTGGGCACGGCGGCCGAAATGTGGCGCGTGCGCACCAGCGCGGGCGCGCCCTTGAGCGTCGCGCAGGCCAGCGCCGCGAGCCAGCTGTCGGTGGAACTGTGGGTGTTGATGACATCGGCCGGATGCGCGGACAGCCACGAGCGCATCGCCCAGGCGCCCGGCAGGCGCTTTTTTTCGATCGGCAGCGCGTCAACGGCGATGCCGCGGCGCCGCGCCTCCTCGAAAATGCGCGCGTCGCGCGGGCAGGCCAGGCGCAGGCTGTGCCCGCGCGCGGCCATGCCTTCGATCTCGGCCAGGATGCGGATCTCCTGGCCGCCCCAGCCGCACGAACTCTCGGTATGCAGGATGGCAAGACGCGCGGCAGGCACGGTCACGGCGCGGCGTCGTCCGCGCGACCCTCGGTCGCGTACTGGATGCGGTACAGGTTGGCGTACAGCCCGTCGGCGGCCAACAGGGCCGCGTGCGTGCCCGACTCGACGATGCGCCCATGATCGAGCACGACGATCCGATCCGCGTTCTCGATCGTCGACAGGCGGTGCGCGATGACCAGCGTGGTGCGGTTCTTCATCAGGACATCGAGCGCGGCCTGCACCGCGCGCTCTGACTCCGAGTCCAGGGCCGAGGTGGCCTCGTCCAGGATCAGCACCGGCGCGTCCTTGAGCAGCGCACGCGCGATGGCCAGGCGCTGGCGCTGCCCGCCGGACAGGCGCACCCCGTCCTCGCCGATCAGGGTGTCCATGCCCTGCGGCAGTTCGCTGATGAAGCCGGTGGCGTGCGCCGCCGCGGCGGCGCGCTCGATGTCCTCGCGCGGCGCGTCTCGTTTGGACCCGTAGGCGATGTTGGCGGCCACCGTGTCGTTGAACAGCACCACGTCCTGCGACACCAGCGCCAGGTTCTCGCGCAGCGACGCGAGCTTCAGGTCCTCCAGGTCGATGCCATCCAGGAGAATGCGCCCGGTCTGCGGGTGATAGAAGCGCGGGATCAGGTTGGCCAGCGTGGTCTTGCCGCCGCCCGAGGGGCCGACCAGCGCGACGGTCTCACCGGGGGCGATCTCGAGGGTCGCCCGTGCCAGCGCCTGCCGTTCGGTTCCCGCATACTGGAAACTCACGTCGCGAAACGACAGCGCGCCGCGCGCGCGTGCCAGCGTCTGCGTGCCGCGGTCATCCTCCGGCGCTTCATCGAGGATGGTGAAGACCGACTCCGCCGCCGCCAGCCCGCGCTGCAAGGGCGCGTTGACGTCCGCCAGGTGCTTGAGCGGCGCCAGCAGCATGAGCATGGCGGTGATGAAGGAGACGAAGCCGCCGACGGTCGTCTGGTCCTGGGTGGACTGCACCAGCGCGATGGCCACCACGATCGCCAGCGCGATCGCCCCCACCAGCTGCGTGATCGGCACGGTTGCGGACGCGGCGATGGTCTGGCGCATGTTGAAGCCGCGCAGCGCCGCGTTGGCGGCGTGAAAGCGCTCGGCCTCGTACTTCTCGCCGCCATGCACCTTGACCACCTTGTGCGCATCGATGGTCTCGCCCAGCACGTGGGTGATGGCGCCCATGCTCTTCTGCGCCTCGCGACTCATGCGCCGCAGGCGCCCGGCGAAGAGGCGAACGATGAAGGCCGAGATCGGCACGATCGCGATCGCAATCAGCGTCAGGCGCCAGTTCTCGTAGAGCATCCACGCCAAGAGGCCAACGATGGTGAGCGAATCGCGCACCAGCACCGTCAACACCGTGGTCGCCGCGCTGGTCACGTTGTTGACATCGAAAGCCACGCGCGAGATCAGCGTCCCCGAGGCCTGGTTGTTGAAGAACGTCGTCGGCAGGCGCACCAGGCGCTCGAACATCGCGTCGCGCATGTCCATCAGGATGCGGTTGGACACCCACGCCAGCGTGTAGGAAGTGAGAAAGGTGATGATCCCGCGCAGGAGGAAGATGCCGATCAGCGCCAGCGGTATCCACGCGATCGCCGCACCGCCCTTGGCGCCGAAGCCGTCGTTGAGCATCGGCTTCATGAGCGCTGGAAAGAGCGGCTCGGTCAAGGCCGCCAGCGCCATGCCCAGGATGCCGAGCGCGAAGACGGCGCGATAGGGCGCGACATAGCCCAGCAGGCGCCGGTACAGGCGCATGCTGTCGAGTTCAGGGGCGGGCCGCGGTGCCGGCGAAGTCATGCGGTCGGGAAATGGCGCGTCGCGCCGCCATCCAGGTGAAGGCTGACGCGGTGCAGCGGCGGGGCCGAAGGGCGAAGCGCGGATTTTACCTGCCGGCCCCCATGGGCATGCGGCAGTTGCACATCGACATGGCCGATGCACAGGCCGCGAGTCGCTGCGGGGCCAAGAAACCGGCTGAACGGCGCGATGCTCGAAGTCGATGTCTTTGACGCGCAGACGCAGACCTTCCACCAGTCGCATGCGGGTGGCGGCGAAGATGCGCCGGGCGTGGCTATTGGCCCCGCCTCGCCTCCACCGTTGGGCGTTACGAGTTAAAGCACTTGCACGAAAATAACATTTTTGTTATTGTCAGTCAGTGGACTACTCGATCACCTATTACAGCGAATCGGTGCAGGAAGAAATCCTCGAACTGCCCGATACCTTGGCTGCCCGATACATCGTGCTCACACGCCGAATGGTCGCACTGGGGCCTAACCTCGGCGAGCCACATACCAAAGCTTTCGGGAGCGGCCTGTTCGAGCTTCGCCTCAAAGGAGCTGAAGGCATTGCAAGAGTGTTCTTTTGCACCATCGTTGGTAGGCGCATCGTCATGCTCCACAGCTTCGTGAAAAAGACCAGCAAGACCCCCTTGCGGGAGTTGGAGATTGCGGAATCACGGTTGAAGGAGATCAAGCATGCGAACTCATGATCAAGTT
>JAEUOR010000023.1 GCA_016790635.1 Burkholderiales bacterium | reverse complement strand
CCAACCTTAGTATCCCGATTGCTGTAAGGCATACCCCGACCATGGCGGCGGAGATCGAAAATACATGCATCGTGAGATCGTGCTCTCGCTGCTCGTGGGATGGGCCTTCAGCCATGGCGTGCCTTGGATGCGGTCTAACGTAATGTACACCGCAAAACCTGCGGATTAATCTGGCGCCTGCGGTATAAGCTGGACACGCAACCCCTCCAAAAGCGGCTTGACACAAGAACCTCCGGCAGTATACTGTATAAAAAAACAGTATTAAAGTCCGCCATGAAACCCGACAGGCCGCCGCTCCACTCCAAGCGCCTCCTGGACCAGTTGCGCGAGCGCATCCGGTACATGCACTATAGGTTGAGCACGGAAAAAGTCTACCTGTATTGGGTGCGGTTTTTTGTGCGCTGGCATGGGCTGCGCCACCCGGCGCAGATGGGCGCTCGCGAGGTCGAGGCTTTCTTGTCCATGCTTGCGACCGAGCGCCACGTTTCCGCGTCCACCCACAACCAGGCGTTGAGCGCCCTTCTGTTTCTGTATCGGGAGGTCATCGGTACGGAGCTTCCCTGGCTGGATGGCGTCAAGCGCCCTGCGCGGTCGCGGCGCATTCCTGCGGTGCTCACAAAGGACGAAGTCGCCGGGGTGCTCGCCCACCTGGACGGGGTGCCGGCCCTGATCGCGCGGCTGCTCTACGGCACGGGCATGCGGTTCATGGAAGGGATGCGCCTGCGAATCAAGGATGTCGATTTCGACCGGCGCGCCGTCGCAGCCCAATGAGCGGCTGCGGCGCGCAGCGCCTCAACTGCCCTTCTGGCCGTACTTCTCCAGCAACCGCGCCACCTTCCCCGGCGCAAAGCCCAGCTGCACGAACGCCACGCCACGGTCAAACACCTCGGCGTAGTGCTCGATCAATCCGTCCTTGAGCAAGAAGCGGCTCATGCCCTCGAAGCGAATGCGCTTGCCCGCCGAACCTTCGACCCTGGAGTCGTAGGAAAAGTCGTAGCGCGCGTAGCCGGTGCGACCGTCGCAGAGCGGTTCGCGGAAGTCCCAGATGAAGTTTTGCCCGCCTTCATGAAAGCGCGCCAGCATGGCGCCGATGGACTCGCGGCCCTGGTGCGGGCCGAAGAAATAGTCGTCGTAGACGCCGTCGGTAGTGAAGAGCCTGCCCAGGCCCTGGCCGTCGTTGGCCTGCACGCAGGCGCTGAAGCTATCCAGCAGTTGGCGGAACATGTCCATGGCGGGCCTTGTGTGGGTTGCGTTGTGGTCAGTGTAATCAACGGTGCACGACGTCGCGCTGCGCGAGTGCAATCACAGAGCCTGTAGCCAGGATCGCGGCGGATACCAGCAGCGCGGACTTGAGCGATCCGCTCAAGTCTGCCAGGGCGCCGGCCAAGACCGGCCCGGCGATCTGCCCGACCGAGAACACGATGGTGAAAGTGGCGACCGCCGCGCCCCAGGCGTGCATGGGCAGGGCGCGCTTGGAGAGCGCGGTCACGGACCCCGGTACGTTCCACATCGAGGCGCCGAAAAGCGCTGCCGACAACATCAATGCGATGAGGCTATTGGCCAGCAGTGGGACGAGCGTGCCGGCCGCCAGCATGGCCATGGCGCCGGCCAGCATGCGTCCCGGCGTCCATCGCGCCAGCGCGCGGCCCCACACCCAGGGGCCGGCCAGGCTCGCCACGCCGAAGGTCGTCCACACCGCGATCACCGCTACCGTGCCCTGCCCCAGGTCGCGCATCCAGGCGATCACGAAGGTCATGTAGCCGATGTAACCCAGGCCGAACATGAAGTACGCGGCCAGTCCGGCGGCCAGGGGCGCGAGCGTGTGCGGGGCGTGGCCGCCGGCCGGGGCGGCGCCCGGTTCCTCGATGCGCAATGCTGCCCAGGCACAAAAGAGGGTCAGGATCAGTCCGGCCGCGCCCATCCACATCCAGGTGCGCGGCCAGGCCGCGGCGCCTGCGGCTTCCAACAGCAGCGGCAGCGGTACACCGCACAAGAGAAAGCCGACGCCGCCGCCACCGAAGTAGATGGCGATGGTGACCGGCGCGCGCGCGGGCAGGTGCGGCAGGATGTTGCCCGACAGCGCGCCGCCGGCAACGAACGCCGCCGCGCCGAAGATGCCGCAGGCGATGCGCCAGAAGGCCAGCCATTCGATCCCGCGCGCGAACCCGGTCGCCAGCACCGCCAGAGCGGTAAGCGCAACTCCGCCGATGAAGAGCACGCGGTTGCCCGTGCGCACGATGACAAGGCGCGTCAACACGGCGCCGATCAGGTAACCCACGCCGTTGGCGGTGTTGAGGAACCCCGCCTGCACGTAGTTCCAGCCCAGGTCTTCGCGCATGGCC
>JAEUOR010000074.1 GCA_016790635.1 Burkholderiales bacterium | reverse complement strand
AGCGCCGCCAGGCGCTGCATGAATTCCAGCGGCGTCATCCTGATATGCGTAGTGCCGTTGCGCCAGGCGCTCTTGAGCTGCAGCACGACATTCCCCGATCCATCGCGCTTGAGTCGTTCGTTGGCGATCGCGGGCCGCGCGTCCTTCTGGCCGTATTACGCGCGCCTGCATGGCCGCTGGCCGGTCGAGGGGCGCGTCGAGGTACCGACCGGCTACTGCGCGTTCCCGCGCGAGATCCCGCGCCCGCCACGCGAGGCGGCCGAGCGGGTCTTCAACATCCAGCGTTGGAGCGTGATGGCGCGCGGCGGACATTTCGCCGCGCTGGAACATCCGCGCGAACTGGTCGACGAGATGCGCGCGTTTTTCCGGGGCATTGGCTGGTAGCCGGTTTCTGCGCTACGGAGAGCGCAACCATGGGTAATCCCCACTTGTCGGTGGCACGAGTTTCGCTAATTTGAGAACGTCATCCAACGTAAAGGAGAGATTCCCCATGTCGCCCTCCCTGTTTTCCCGCTTTTTCGCCGTCGCAGCCGTCGGACTCGCCCTGGGCCTGGGTGCCGGTGCCGCCGCGGCCCAGACCGCGCTCAAGTTCAACCTGGGGTGGCGCGTCGAAGCCTCGGGCGCCGGCTTCCTGCTGGCACAACAAAAGGGCTATTACAAGGCCGAAGGCCTGGACGTGACCATCGACACCGGCAATGGTTCGGCCGGGGCCATCGCCGCGGTCGCCGGGGGCGCCTACGATGCCGCTTCGGCCGATATCGCCACCTTGGTCGAGTTCAACGCCGCCAACCCGGACCGGCGCCTGACCGCGACCATGATCCAGTACGACGCCAATCCGAACTCGATCATCGTGCGCAAGAACTCCGGCATCGCCCGCCCTGCCGACCTGGCCGGCAAGAAGATCGTCGCGCAGCCTTTCAACGCCTCGCGCAAGTTGTTTCCGATCTTCGCCGCGGCGACCAAGACCGACCCCAAGGGCATCCAGTGGCAGTCCATGGACCCGGCCGTCGGCGACCATGCCTTCATCAAGGGCGATGCCGATGGCGTGGCGTTCTTCTTTTTCACCGGCCTCATCAACCTGGAAGGCAAGGGCGTCAACCCCAACGACCTGACCGTCATGAAGTTCAGCGACTTCGGTGTGCAGACCTACGGCAACGCGATCGTCTTCAACCCGCGCGTGATCCGCGACAATCCCAACGCGGTGCGCGGCTTCGTGCGCGCCACCGTGCGCGGCTGGCTGGATTCGATCCACAACCCGGTTGAAGGGGCTCGGGCCATCAAGGTGCGCGAACCGCTGGCCGATGAAGCCCTGGAACTCAAGCGCCTGCGCATGATCACCGAGGGCTCGATGATCACGCCCGCCACGCTGCGCGACGGCTACGGCGGCGCCACCGAAGAGCGCATTCGCGCCACCATCGCCGAGGTGAGCGCGGCACTTGACATCAAGGTGCCGCTGACGGTGGCCGACGTCTGGAACGGCAGCTTCCTGCCGCCGCGCGGCGAGCGCACGATCAAGCGGCCCTGACGAGCCGCCGACATGCCCTTTGCGTCCATACCTGTCATCGACCTGGGCGCGCCGCGCGCGCGCCAGGTTGCGGCAATCGGCGCGGCTTGCGAGACGGCCGGCTTTTTCTACGTGGTCGGTCACGGTCACGACCCTGCGCTGCTTGAGCGCATGTATGGCATGGCCGAGCGCCTGTTCGCGCTGCCCGAGGACGCTAAGCTGTCCATGCATTTGGACAAGTCGACCTGCCGGCGCGGCTACGAGCCGCTCGGCATACAGACCCTGGACCCGAATGCGAAGCCTGACCAGAAGGAAAGTTTCTACTGCGGCATCGATCATCCGCCGGACCATCCCTACGTGGCCAAGGGCTACGACAGCTACGGGATCAGTTTCTGGCCGGACATCCCGGGCTTTCGTGACACCATGCTTGGGTACATTGCGGTGCACGATGCACTATGCCGGCGCATCATGGGCCTGATGGCCGAACATCTTGGCCTGAGTGCCGATCATTTCGAGCCGATGCTGACCGACCCCATGATCACCCTGCGCCTGTTGCGCTACCCGCCGCACCCGCAGGCGGCGCCGGCTGACCTCTTCGGCGTCGGCGCGCACACCGACTGGGGTGGCGTCACGACCCTGGCGCAGGACGACTGCGGCGGCCTGCAGGTACAGACCCCCGATGGCGCGTGGGTCGATGCGACGCCCATGGCCGGGTCCTACGTGGTCAACCTGGGCGACCTGATTCCGCGCTGGACCAACGATCGCTACAAAAGCAACCCGCACCGCGTCATCAACCGCCAGAGCGAGCGGGCGCGCTATTCGATCCCGTTTTTCTACTCCCCGGACTACGAGGCGCACATCGAGGCGCTACCCGGCACCACGGGCCCGGGCAACCCGTGGCGTTACACCCCGTGCACGGCCGGGGGACACCTGCACGAGATGTTCCTGAAGACCTACGGCAAGGCTTGATCGCCAGGGGCCGCGCGTCCATCGGGCCGCGCGGCCTCCTAGGCCGCAAGCGCCGCGGCCAGCTCCGCAAAATCGTCGACAACGATGTCGCACGCCGGATTCGGCGTCGGGTCGGGCGGGCCGCCTGGGCCCCATTCGTCGGGCCGGCGCACGAAGGCGGTCTTGTAGCCGCTGGCGCGCGCGGCGTCCAGGTCGAAGTTGTGGCACGCGACCATCAGGATGTTGGCCGGCGGCAGCTGCAGCCACTTCGCCGCGGTGGCGTAGGCCTCGGGGCGGGTCTTGTAGTGTCCGATCATCTCGCAGGAGATGATCGCGTCCCAGATGAAGTCGTTCTTGCGCGAAACATCGATCACCAGCGACGTGGTCAGAAGCGTGAAGGACGCGACCACGTACTTGCGCTTGAGAAGCGCCAGCGCGTCGGCGAAACCCGGCCAGGCATCGAGCGCATGCCAGGTGCGCCAGATGGCGTCGCGTTCGGTCGCGGTGATCGCATCCAGCTTGAAATGCGCGAGGACTTCGTCGAGCACGCGGCGGTGCACGTCGTCGAAGTTGAACGCCGGGTGTACCTGCCCGACGATGGTCTTGAGCGAGCGGCGCCGGTATTCGTTGGTCACCTCGTGCCAGTCCGCGGTCAGGCCATGCGCGGCGCCGGCGCGCGCGAGTGCGCCGCAGATGCCACCGTGCCAGTCGAGGATGGTGCCGCCGGTGTCGAAGGTCAGGGCCTGGATGTTCATGGAAAGCTCGGTAAAGGGAAAGGTCGACTATTCCGCCACGACGTTGGCCGCTCGAACCACACGACCCCATTTGGGCACCTCGGCGCCCACCAATGCGCGAAACTCGGCGGGCGTGCTGCCGCCGACGATGAATCCCTGGCCACCGAAAAACTCGCGCAACTCCGGCGTCTCCAGGATGCGTCCGACTTCTGCACTGATGGCGGCGACGACGTCGGGCGCGGTGCCCGCAGGCGCGAAGAGCCCTTGCCACGAGGCGGCCTCGAATCCGGCCAACCCGGCAATGGCATCGGCGCCGGTACCCGCTTCGGCGAAGGTTGGCACCTCCGGCAGCAGCGGATGGCGCCGCGCCGAACTCACCGCCAGTGGCAGGACCTTGCCGGCGCGGATCTGCGGCAGCAGCACCAGGACGTCGCCGAACATGGAGTTGACCGTGCCGGCGAGGAGGTCGTTCATGGCCGGTGCGCTGCCCTTGTAGGGCACGTGGGTGAGCTTGACGCCGGTGGCCAGTGCGAACATCTCGCCGACCAAGTGCATCGATGTGCCGTTGCCCGGCGACGCGTGGGTGATCGGCCGCGCGCGCGCCGCAGCCACGTAGTCACGCACGCCGCGCATGCCGGCTCCCGGAGTCACTGACAGCACCAGCGGTGCACTGACGACCTGAGTGACGGGTGTGAAGTCCTTGATCGGGTCGTAGGGCAGCTTGGGAAAGAGGCTCGCGGCGATGGCGTTGCTGCCGGTCACGCCCATGAGGAGGGTATGTCCGTCCGGTGCGGATTTGGCGACGAAGTCCGCGCCGGTGGTGCCACCGGCACCGGCGCGGTTTTCCACCACCACCGGCTGGCCCCAGGTCTTGGCAAGGCGCTCGGCGATGCGGCGCGCGAGAAGATCGGTGCTGCCGCCCGGAGGGAAGGGCACGACGAGGCGTACCGGGCGTTGCGGATAGGCGCCACTTTGCGCACGGACCGGCAGGGCAGCGATGGCGGCCAGCATCGCCAGCGCGCGCCGGCGCGGCAGGGCGGGGGATGGAGTCGTGGACATGGCGGGCGAGACATGGCGCCGGACGCGGCGCGGGGACTCTGGAGTCTAGAGCAACCCGGCCGGCCGGTCGCCTTGCCCAACTTCCGCCAGCCACTGATCGATATCGATTGCGACCATCTGGCTCAGGCAGCCGAGCCTTCGGCCAGCTTGGGCGTACCCCAGCCGCCGCCCCCGGCTGTCTCGATCACCAGGACTTCGCCGGCTCGCCACTGCGTGCGTGCCTTGGCCTGCAGCATCTCGATGCTGCCGTCGATTCGCTCGATGCGCGCGCTGCCGGACGCACCGGGGTGCCCGCCGGCGGCGCCGCGTGCCTGCGTGCGATGGCGCTCGCCGCGATAGCTGATCGAAGCTATTCCTTCGAGCAGCCGATACGCGCGCACTACGCCATCGCCGCCGCGATTCTGTCCCGCGCCGCCCGAGCCGCGGCGGATTGCCACCTTCAGTACTCGCAGCGGGGCCTGCGCCTCGATGGTCTCGGCCGGCGTGTTGCGCGCGTTGCCCACGTCGGTCGATACGCCGGAGCCGCCCGCACCCCAGGGCGCGCCACCTGCGGCCGACGCGATGATCTCGGTGAAGGCCCACGCGCTGCCGTCCGCGCGTACCCCGGCCAGCGAGAGCACCACCGCGACCCCGGCGTTGGGTGCCGGCGCGGCTTGCGGATGCAGTTGCGCCCATGCGCCCAGGAGTGCGTTGGCCAGGAGTTTGACCAGGTTGGTGCGCGCGTTCAACGCCGCGGGAAAGGCCGGTGCGACGATGCTGTGGGGCCGTGTCAGCAGGGTGAGCGGCTGCGTGCAGCCGTTGTTGCTCGCCGCCGCGGGCGCCAGGGCGCGTGCGAAGTAGCTGACGGCCGCCCACACCGCGCCAGGCGCGGCGTTGACCGGTCCGCGGGTTTGCGGTGCACAGCCGGTCAGGTCGATGGTCAGCGCGTCGCCGCGCTTGACGAGTTTCACCACGACGCGTACCGGGGCGTCATCGACGCCGTCACCATCGAGAGCATCCTCGAAGGTGACTTCGCCGTCGGGTGCCGCGGCAAGCGCGCTTCGGGTCGCCGCTTCGGCGCGTTGCAACGACGCCTGCGCCCGGGCTTCGAACCCTGTGCCTAGCCTGTCGATGACTTCAGCCAAACGTTCCATGCCTAGCCGCAACGCCGCCCACTGCGCGGCGAGGTCGCCGGCGAGTTGCTCCGGCAAGCGGCTGTTGGTGCACAGCATGCGCAAGAGCGCCGGGTCGACGGCGCCACCCTGGTACAGCCTCAGGGGCGGCAGGCGCATGCCTTCCTGATGGATCGAGGTCGCGTCAGTGGGCAGCGATCCGGGGCTGATGCCGCCCACGTCCTGCTGATGCAGCATGGTCGCGACCAGCGCGCGCACGCGGCCATCGACCACCACGGGTGCGACGAGCGTGAAGTCGGGCAGATGCGTGCCGCCATGCCATGGGTCGTTGCAGAGATAGGCCTCGCCTGATTGCATCGCATCGGCGGGATAGCAGGCGAGGATGCCGCGGGTAGCCGGCTCCAGGCTGCCCAGGAGCAGCGGCAGCGAGTTGGCCTGCCCGAGAAGGCGACCATCGGGCAGGAATAGCGCGGCAGCACAGTCCATCGCTTCGCGGACCACCGAGGACACGGCCGCGTCGACCAGGCGCGCCTGCATTGCGTCGCCGATCGCGACCAGTTCGGTGTCGAAGGGGTCCGCTCCCGCCGAATCATCGCTGATGCTTGTGGCGGGCGGGTCGACGCCCGCGGCTGACATCGTCGCGCGAGCGGCTTCGAACTCCCCGCCGGTGGTCCCTGCTCCGCTTGCATGTGAACAATGGACCGACAGACCCGGCAGTGCAGCCTCGATCGCCTGCGCACAGGCAATTTCGTGCGCTGGATTGCGGCGTGCGAACAGCAGGGACACGACGATGGCCGCGGGCGGCGGGTCCAGCGCGCGCAAGGACGCAACGACGCGGGTGACTTCCTCCGCATCAAATGCTTCGCACTCGGTGCCGCGCGCGTCCATGCGCCCGCCGATTTCGAAGCGTCGCGCGGGCGGGATCAACGTAGCCCAGGGCGAGGGCCCGATGTGCGCCGCGTACAAGTCAACGCGATTCTGTCGGCCGAGTTCCAGCACGTCGCCGAATCCGCGCGTGGTCACCAGGGCGACGCCTGCCATGCCTAAAACCGCTCGGCGCTGAACGGGCTCAGGTCCACCTGAGGTTGGCGTCCCGCCACCAGGTGCGCGATCTCGCGCCCGGTGGTCGCGCCGCCACACATGCCGATATGACCATGGCCGAAAGCCAGCCATGCGTTGGCGATGCGCGGTGCGCGGCCGATCACCGGCAGGCTGTCGGGCAGGCAGGGCCGATGACCCATCCACTGCGAAGTGCGCGAGGCATCCAGGTGCGGGAACATCTCGCGGCCCTTGGCGAGCAGCACATCGGCGCGGCGCATGTCGGGTGGCGCCGCGAGGCCGGCGAATTCCACACTTCCGGCCAGGCGCAGGCCCATCGCCATGGGATTGACCATCAGGTTGTATTCCGAGGCGAACACCGTGTGAGCGAGCTTGAGGTTGCTGCTTTGCACAGTCACGTGATAGCCACGCTGGGTTTCCAGCGGAACGCGCGCGCCGAGTTGCGCCGCGAGGGTTCTGGACCAGGCGCCGGCTGCGACGACCACGCCATCGCACGCCAATGTCCGGCCATCCGCCAAGCGCACTGCGGCGACGGCATCGCCGCGTCGCTCGAAACCGACGGCGCGCGCGCGCACATCGGCGGCTCCATCCGTGATGGCCTGGGCATGCAAGGCCTTGACCAGCTGCGCGGGGTCGAGGGTCGAACCGTTCTCAGGCGCGAGGAGGCCGAAGCGAAAGCGTCCCTTCAAGTCAGGCTCCAGCGCTTCCAGTTCCTCGCGGCCGATCTCGCGCATGTCCACGCCCATGCTGCGACGCAGGTCCATGCCCCATCGCCAGCGCGCGGCGGACTCCTTTGATGCGTAGACGTACAGGCAGCCGCTTCTGCGCACCAGTGCCTGCGCACCGGCATGTTCGAGCAGCGGCGCATAGGCATCGAAGATGGGCGCAAGCAGGCCACGCAGGGCGCGCGCGATTCGTTCGACCTCGTGCGCTCTGGAGTGCTTGAGAAAGCGCAGCAACCACGCCGCGACGCGTGGTGCGTACGCCGGGCGGATGGTAAGCGGCCCGGCCGCATCCATCAACCAGCCCGGGACCTGCTTCCACATGCCCGGCATGCCGACCGGCAGGCAGGCCGAGGGCGACAGCGACCCCGCGTTGCCAAACGAGCAAGCCTCGCCGGGCGCGTCGGGTGCGACGAAGGTGACGCGATGACCGTCGCGCAGCAGCCAGGCCCCGGCTGATACGCCGACGATGCCGGTACCCACGACGACAATGTGCATGCGCCGATTCTATGCGGCTAGGCTGCTTTACCGGTGCAACGTACCGACCTGCGCAGTCGACTCGGGGTTCGTGGCGGGCGATGCCACAATACCCATGCGGCCCCAGTAGCCGCGATTCTTCCCCGCCGCCACCGGAATCCATCATGCTCCTGCGAACGCTGCGCAACCTTGTGGGTGGTCGAAGTCGATCCGCATCGGCGTCGACCCGCTCGGATGCACCAGTGCTGACGCTGCCGGCGCGCAGCAAGCCCGACGCCGATCGCGTCCCGAACTTTTTCCTGCCCGTGTTCTGGGGCACCCAGAACCAATCAAGTGTGACGCAGTCCGTACGCACCCTTACCGAGTCACTCAACAGCGGTTGGCATTTCTCCGACAATCTTCTCACCTGGTCGCGCAATCTGTCGATGCTTGATGACGCTCCTTTCGTCGCGGCCTGGCAGGCCAATGCGGAGAGTTCGTCTGATCAGGCGATTGTTTGGCGACGCTATATTCTGGCGTGCGCGGCCTACCATTGCGCGCAGCTCGAAGGTGATTTCGTCGAGTGTGGCGCTTATACCGGGGTTGGCATCAAGACCGTGGTCGATTTCCTCGGCGGCCCCGCATTTTCCAAGACCTTCTGGGGCTACGACGTCTTCGAACACGACACGTCGATGCTGAACCATCCGATGCCTGAACATGGCCAGGGACTCTACGAGCGAGTGCTCGCCAAGTTTGCCGGGTACCCTAATGTCAGGATCATGCGCGGCCTGATTCCCGAAGTCTTCGCCAGCGGCTGTCCGGAACGCATCGCCTACCTGCACATCGACCTGAATCAGGCGCCCGCCGAGATCGCGGCACTGGAAGTTTTGTTTGACCGCATGGTTCCTGGCGGAATCCTCATCCTCGACGACTACGAATGGGCCGGCGTGTATCGCGGACAGAAACTTGCCGAAGATCCCTGGTTCGACTCCCGCAAGTATCGTGTGATGCCTCTGCCCACCGGGCAGGGGCTCGTGGTCAAGCGCTAGGATGGCGGAAAGTCGACTCGAAGCCCGATCGTGAGGCGTTGCAGTAGATTGATTCAGGCGCCTGGAAAGGAGCGGAATTGAAGAAGGTTCTGAACGTGGGAGGCAACAGCAAGGCCATCGCGCTCCCTCCCGAGTATGCGCAGTTCGAGCATCTGTTGCTCGACATCGACTCGCGGGGTTCGCCCGACATCGTGTGTGACGCGCGGCGGCTCACGACGCTGGACGCCGGCCAGTTCGACGCGGTTTATTGTGCACACAACCTGGAGCACTACTACCGGCATGATGTGCGCAAGGTCCTGGCCGGCTTTCTGCATGTTCTCAAGGATCGAGGATTCGCTGACATCCGCGTGCCGGACATCCATGCGGTGATGCGGGCCACCATCGAGCAGGACCTGGATATCGATGACGTGCTTTACGAGTCACCGGCCGGGCCGATTATGGTTCTGGATGTCTTGTACGGCTACAGCGTCGAAATCGAGCGCAGTGGCCAGGAGTTTTTTGCCCACAAGACGGGGTTTACACAGAAGTCGCTCGAAAACGCCTTGCAGGGCGCAGGCTTTTCGAAAGTCTTCTCCGTGGCTGGCAATTTGGAGGTCAGGGCGTTGGCATTCAAGGGTGGGGTTGATCCGGCCACGTGTGCGTTATTCAACATTTCCCCCTGATCCATAGCGCTCGCCCGGCCACGGGGCGAGGCGGGCCCTACAGCCCGAGGATGCGGCCGATTTCAGTCAGGTAGACGCCTTCGCGCACGACCTCGCCGCGCACCGCCTGCGCCGCCTCGCGCACCGCCTGCAGGCCGTCGGCCACCCAGTGATGACGCGGTCGCGGCGACTCGATGAGGCTCTTGAGGGTCAGGACTTCCTCGCGCAGGTCGGCGACGCCCGGTTCGTCCGGGCTCGCACGAGCGAGTTCGGTTTCCAGGTCGGCCACCAGCCGTTGAACCCGCCCCAGATCCAGGTGCCCGGTGCTCGCGCCGGGTGCGCCTTGTTCGGCTGTCATCTTGCCCTCTTCCAAGTCGAAAAAGCATACGCGAGAAGTGCCAAGCGCCGGTCTGCCCGCCTGGTACGTCCTGCCGGTAACATCATGACCGCATCGCAGGCCGCGCGCTTGACCGGCGTCAAGCATTGCGCACCCCGCGGCGCAGCGATACTGGCCGCAAAATCGCACCTTCCGCGCCTCCCCTGCAAGCGCTCCAATGACTCATCCGCTCACCCGCGTCCGCACCGACCAGGTCGGCAGCCTCTTGCGCCCGGCTTCTCTGGTCGCGGCGTTTCTGGACCGCGGGCGCGGGCGCCTGGATGACACTGCATTGGCTCGCGCGCAGGATGCGGCGATCCGCCAGGTGGTGCGCGAGCAGGAGGCGCACGGTCTGGCATTCGTCACCGACGGCGAGTACCGGCGTCTCAATTGGCAAGTGAGTTTCTCGGAGGTGGCTGGCTGGGACCTGTGGCAAGGCTCGTGGCAGGGCTTTGTGCGCAACCCCTCCCTGGCCGAAGTCGATGAGGCGCCGTTGTCGCGCGGCCGCGATGCGGTCGAGTCGTTCAAGGTGCCGGCAACGGCAAGACTGCGGCTCGTCGACAACTTCCCGTTGCGCGAATTCCGCTTCCTGCAGCCGATCACAAAAGCCCCGGCCAAGGCGATGCTGATGGGCCCGGACCGGGTTGCGCAGATGTGCGATATCGCGCGTTCGGCGCCGCACTATGCCGACAGCGGCGCCTTTTTGGCCGATGTGGTGGCGATCCAGTCGCGCATGGTCGGCGAGTTGATCGACGCGGGTTGCGCCTACGTGCAGTTGGACGAACCCAGCTACACCGGTTACGTCGATGCCTCCACCCTGGCGCGCATCGCCGCCCGCGGCGAGGACCCGCTGGCCAACCTGCGCCGTGCCATCGCGGCGTCCAACGCCGTCATCGCCGCCCACGCCGGGCGCGCCTGTTTCGGCCTGCACATCTGCCGCGGCAACCGTGCGTCGATGTGGCACCGCGAAGGCGCCTACGACGGCATCGCGGAGGTACTGTTCAACGAACTGCGCTTCGATCGCCTGCTGCTGGAGTACGACAGCGAGCGCGCCGGCGGATTCGAGCCCCTGCGCTTCGTGCCGCGCGGCGGTGCCACCGTGGTGTTGGGACTGGTCACGACCAAGTCGGGCGAGCTCGAGTCGGCCGATCACCTGATGCATCGCATCGATGACGCCGCGCGCTACATTGACCTGGAGCAGCTGGCGCTCAGCCCGCAATGCGGGTTTGCGTCCGGGATCTCGGGCAATCGGCTGTCGATGGATGAGCAGTGGAGGAAGCTCGATCTCATCAATGAGGTGGCACGGCGGGTGTGGGGCTGAGGTCCGCGCCGCGCAGCCCGCGCCACACGGACGCAGCAGGTCCCGCTCGACCTGTTCTAACATGCACGTGACCGTCCGGCAGCGCCCGGCACCTAGCGAGCCCGCAGGAGCTATCTCATGTCGTCAATTTCCAGCGCGGCCCTTTACGCGGGTGAAGCCATCGCCACCGGCCCGAAGGGCGAGATCGCCAACGCCGCGCTGATCGAACAAACACGCCGGCTGGAAAAGCGCTTGTATCGGTCCGGGCCCTCGATCTGGACCGCCGTCGGCCACGGCATGTCCAACGCGATCCTGATCGACGCGCCCGAGGGCATGCTGGTGGTGGACACCGGCGAGGGGCTGGAGGAGGCCCAGGAGCACATCGACGCCTTCGCCGGCGCGCTGACCAAGCCGGTGCGCGCGGTGCTGTACTCGCACTCGCACTACGCGCACGGCACGCCGTCCTGGCAGGCGCGCCAGAAGGAGCCTCTGGAAATCTGGGGCCACGCGAGCATGGCGCGCATCATGACCGACACCGCTACCGAGGTGGGGCCGGCCTACACGCGCCGCGCGCGCGTGCAGTTCAGCTATTACCTGCCCGACGACGGCCCGGATGCGATGCCCAACCAGGGCATCGGGCTCACTTTTTTTCATCGCGACCGGCCGACCACGCGGCGTCATGTCCCGCCCGATCACATCGTGCACGAGGAATGCACCGTGCGCATCGCCGGGACGACGGTGCATTTCGTCCCGGCGCCGTCGGACTCCGACGACACCGTGATCATCCATTTGCCGGAGCACGACGCGGTGGTCAACAACCACCTGTGGCCGGCGCTGTTCAACATCTACACCCTGCGCGGCGAGGCCTACCGCGACCCGCTGGGCTTGATCGACGGTCTTGACCGCATTCGCGGCATGGACCCCGAGCATCTGGTCGGTGCGCACGGTCCGCCCATCAGCGGCCGCGCGCGCGTGCGCGAGGCACTGGCCGACTACCGTGACAGCATCCAGTTCCTCTGGGACCAGACCGTGCGCGGCATCAACGCCGGCCTGCCGATGGAGGAGATCGTCGCCCGTGTGCGCCTGCCGAAGCATCTGGCAGAGAGCCCCTGGGTACGGCCGCACTATGGCGAAGCCGCGTTTCATGTGCGTGCCATCCACACCGGCGTGCTCGGCTGGTTCGACATGGATTGTGCGCGCCTGCATCCCCTGCCGCCGGACGAGGAGGCGCGCCGCATGCTGGCCGGGTTCGGCGGCGCGCAGGCGATGTACGCGCAGGCTGTCGAGGCAGCCGACCAAGGCGAGTGGTCGTGGGCGATCCAGCTCGCCACCTACTTGATGCGCGCCGATGAGGGCGATGCGTCGGCGCGCTCGCTCAAGGCACGCGCCCTGCGCGGCCTGGCGCAAGCGACGCCGGCGGCCAATACCCGCAGCGTGTGCCTGACCGAAGCGCGCACCCTGGAGGGCGGCCCCGACCCGATGGTCGCGAGCGCGTGGCGCGCCAACCGCTTTCAGGTCATGAACGCGCCGCCGCCGCGTTTTGTGCGCGCGCTGCGCGTGCAACTCGATCCGGAGCGCGCGGCGCATGCCGACGTGGCCTTGCAGGTGCGATTCACCGACCGTGACGCGGTGTGCGCATTGCACATCAAGTGCGGCGTGGCGCGCTTCATCGATGGGCCGCTGGAGGGTGCGGCGCTGCACCTGGACACGACGCTTGCCGCCTGGGCCGACCTCTACACCGGGCGACGCAGCCTCGCACAAGCCGCAGCGGATGGCGACGCCAGGGCCGTGCCCGGGGTCACCGAGGTGGCGGCGTTTTTCGAGTACTTCGACCACGTGCGCGTCGCCTGAGGCGGGCAATCCTTGCGCGGCGGCGCTTGGCTTGGGTCCCCGGTGACCGGCATTGCGCCGCCCAGCAGCGCCATGTAGGCATCGACCATGCGCGGCAGCGCGTGGCGGCGCGCGACAAAGTCACGCGCCGCGGCGCCAAGGCG
Source organism: Burkholderiales bacterium (assembly GCA_016790635.1). Taxonomy (GTDB): domain Bacteria; phylum Pseudomonadota; class Gammaproteobacteria; order Burkholderiales; family JAEUOS01; genus JAEUOS01. Next base: position 283,366 of record JAEUOR010000074.1, on the reverse strand, counting down.
GCAATTGAGCGCCGCCTCGCGGGCGGCTTCCCGCATGGCGTCGCGCAGTTCGTCAGCCGTGCAGTGCTCGGGCAGAAGCCAGCCGTTGGCGCCATCGATCACGATCTCGCCGGTGCCGCCGCTGGCGTTGGCGATCACCGGAATGCCTGCGGCCATGGCCTCGAGCACGGCGTTGGGCGAGCCCTGGTGCGTGCCCAGCACCACGGCCGCAGTCCACGACTCACCGAGGAACTCCAGTTCCGGGCAGGCGCCGCGCCAGACCGCGCGCAGGCCTTCGGCACGCCGGGCCAGCGTGGATGCGTAGCTGGCATCGCGCTCCTCGGCATGGCCGACGACGTGCAGTTCGGCTTGTGGAAGGCCGGTGGCGAGCCCGGCGAATGCCTCGAGGATGACCTCGATGCGCTTGGACGAGGCGATGCGGCCGCTGACGATGAACCGCGGCGTCACCGGCAATCCCGACCGGGCAGCGCGCAGCGCCACGCCGTTGGGGATCACCACAGTATTGCGGGCTTGCCATGCCGTGGTCGCGCCCTGGTACTTGTGCACCAGGACATCGAGGCGATCCGCATAGAGCCCGGTGCTGCTGTCGATAGCCTCTGCCCAGGATGCGGCGGCCGCAAGTTCCTCGAAAGCGTACGCGCCCGGGCTGACGTCGATCAGGCGCAGTGCGGCAGGCGCAAAGCGGGCCAGGGCCAGCTTCAGGCGCGCATCCGCGTTCCAGAACACCATGGCGCGCACGCCGTGCGCCGTCGCCCAGGCGATGAGCGATTCAGCCAGCGCCAGCGGGTCGCGCGTCTCGGCGGGCCGGAATGCCGCGACGCCGGCGTGTGCCAGCTGCCGCGCGAAGTCCTCCTGCGTGCTTTCCCCGCACACCGCGACCGCAATGCGTTGCCGCGTCCCGATGCCGCCGGCAAGGTTGACCAGCGAGCGCTGCGCGCCGCCGGCGTTGAGATTGGCGGTGACGAAAAGGGTGTCGATGGATTCGCATCTCGCGGACCGCCAGGCCAGTGGCAGCGACCAGGCGCGCGCGGCGTGCGGCGCGGCGTTCTCGGGCGCGGCGGCCGGGCGCGCGCGTACCGGCAGGCCCGCCAGGAGCGCGGCGATGACATCGTCGCCGGCATCGGCCGGCACCAGGTGCAGGCCCGGCGCGACGATCTCCTGCTGGCCGCCGACGGTCGTGGCGATGACCGGCAGGCCGGCCGCGAGCGCCTCGCGCACCGCCATTGAAAGCCCCTCGAACGCGCTCACGTTGAGCAGCACGTCGGCGGCGGACAGATAGGGTGCGATCGGGATCACGAAGCCGGGCAGGCGCAGGTGATCCTCGAAGCCCAGATTCATGGCGACATCGACGCTTGCCTCCAGTTGGGCGAGCCCGGCACTGTCCGCGGCGCCGCCTGCGATCACCAGCGTCAGCGCGCGCCGCGCCTTGGCGGCGGCGCAGACGCGCACGGCGCGCGGATAGTCCTTTTGCGGCTTGAACGCACCGACGGCAAGCACCATGAGCGTCGTCGGCACGATGCCCAGGGCGGCGCGAATGCGCGCGCGCTCGGTTGCATCGAAAGCCGCGGGCGCGACCGCCGGACGATGGCGCAGCACGACGACCGGCACGCGGCAGCCGTGCGCGCGCATGGCCTCGCCGACCGCGCCCGCACACGCGATTGCCTGCGGCACCGCGGGCGCGCGCCAGTGTGCCGGATCGTTGCGCCAGCCCTGCGGCATGTTGTGCACCACCGGGACAGTCGCGAGTCCCGCCTCCCAGAACAGGGCCAGCTGTGCGTCGCTGATGAGGTGCGCCGAGATCGGCGCGTGCGCGCCCTGCCAGCGCGCGGCGACTGCGCGCAGGAAGGTCTGCGGCGATTCGTTGCCGCGCGCGAGCAGCGTGACTCCCGGTGGCGGCGCCAGCGCGATGCGCCGCGCGTGCACCACGGCCAGCTCGCACCTGCGACCCAGCGCGGCTTCCGCGCCCAGCCAGTCGAGCACGATGCGCTCGGCGCCGCCGGGCGCGAGCGAGGCGATGATCGCGCGCAGCGGCTCGCGCAGATCGTCCACCGGCAAGAGGCCTGCCAGCGGTCGCGCGATGTCGATCACGAGCGCGTCAATAGGCGGTCGAGCCGCCGCTGTCCGAACCCGTATCGGCGCCGTTGCCGTCGGCCGGCTGTGCCGCCTCCCAGCCGTCGGAAGCGCCACCGCCCGCAAACGCGCCCGCACCGCCGGCCACGATCGCCGCCGCGCCCGCCGCGGTCGCCACGCGCGCCGTGGTCGACGAACCGGAGGAAGTGTCGTTGTCGGAGAAGCGGGTGCCGCGCTCGTCGGCTTCGATCGGTCGCTCCGCCACCCGGGTGAGAAACTCCCACTCGCCGCGATCGTTCCACTTGAATTCGCGCTCGGGGTGCCAGTAGCGCACGTGGTGGCGCCGGCCGATGTCGATGGTGAACTTGCCCTGTCCTACGCGTACGATCCCGCCCTTGGGTTGGCGCTGGAACTCGAACGCGGCGGCTTCCGCGTCGCCCGGGCCGATCAGGCGCACACGCTCGCGATCGCCGCTGAGTTCAAAGCGCGCTTCGTCGACGGCAAATCCCGCCGGCCTTCTCCATACCGGCGGCGGCGGGTTCGCGCGCGTGCGGTGGCGGGCGACGAACTCGGCCACCTTGGCCGGGTGAAACCAGGGTTGCAAGTCCGGGAACATGGCCTTGAACATGGCCTCGGCACGACGGCCCGAGGCCGGTGTGCGCGCCCCCGGGGTGATCGCCGTGCGGTTGCGGCGCGCGAGCAGCACGAACACGGCGATGACCGCGGCAAACGCCACGAGAACGATCAGGGTCTCCATGCCAGGGCCTCCCGGTGGCTACACCCAGCCGGCCTTGCGAAAACGCCGGAACAGGTACACGTCGATGGCCACCATGAGGCCGATGGCCGCCGGGTAACCGAACATCCATTTCAGTTCCGGCATGTGCTCGAAGTTCATGCCGTAGATGCCGGCGATCATGGTCGGCGCTGCGATCAGCGACGCGTAAGACGCCAGGCGTTTCATGGTCTCGCTCTCCTGCACGGCGATGAGCGACAGGTTGACCGAGAGCGCCGTGGTCACCATCTCGCGCAAGGAGTCGATGCCCTGGTTGAGGCGCGAGAGGTGATCGACCACGTCGCGGAAATACTCCTGCGTGCCGCTGCACACCTTGGGCACGCGCCCGCCGTAGAGCTTGCCGACCGCGTCGTAGAGCGGACCGACGGCATGTTTCAGGACCATCAGCTTCTGTTTCAACGCGTACATGTCCTCGATGTTGGCGCGCGCCGCGCGCCCGGCGAACATGCGTTCCTCGAGCTTCTCGAGCTCGGTCTCGAGCATGTCGAGGATGGGAAAGTAGCGGTCCACGACCGAATCCATCAGCGCGTAGAGCACGAACCCGGCGCCGTGCACCAGGAGGTGCGGCTCGCGCTCGCAGCGTGCGCGAACGTCGGTGAAGCCCTTTTCAGCGCGGCTCCTGACCGAAAGCACGTAGTTGCTGCCGGCAAAGACGTTGAGTTCACCGACCTCAAGTTCGCCGTCCTTGACCTCGACCATGTGCAGCACCGCGAACAGTGAGTCGCCGTACTCCTCGACCTTGGGGCGCTGATGGCCGTGGCGGGCATCTTCTACCGCCAGCTCGTGCAGATCGAACTCGTGCTGCATGGCGGCCAGCTCACCCGGCCCTGGATTCTTCAGGCCCACCCAGACGAAGCGCCCGGGTACCTTGAGGGTCGCGCCGATCGCATCCGGCGCGATGTCGGACAGGCGGTGGCCGGATTCGTAGGCGACGCAGGAGACAAGCATGGCGGCGTGCCTATTCCGCGCGAATCTTCGCGTCGCGGATCAGCTTGCCCCACTTGGCCGATTCGGTGCGCAGGTACTCGCCGAACTCGGCCGGCGTGTTGGCCACCACTTCCAGTCCCATCGCCACCAGGCGGTCGCGCAGCTCGGGCGCGTTGACCGCGGCGGAGGTCTCGCGCTGCAGCCGGGCGATCGCTTCCGTCGGCGAGCCGGCGGGCGCCATGAAGGCGGCCAGACCGACGGCCTCGAAGCCGGCAAGCCCGGCCTCGGTCATGGTCGGTGTATCGGGCAGGAGCGGCGAACGGGTGAGGCTGGCCACCGCGACGGCACGCAGCTTGCCTGCGCGCAGGTGGGGCAGCGAGGTGATGACACCGTCGAACATGACCGGCACGCGACCGCCCAGCACGTCGGTCAGTGCCGGCTGCGTGCCCTTGTAGGGCACGTGTACGACATCGACCTGGGCCGCGGTCTTGAATAGCTCGACCGCGAGATGGGAAGTGCTGCCGTTGCCGGCCGAGGCCCAGCTGATGCTGCCGGGGCGCGCGCGCGCCAGCGCGATGAGCTCGCGCAGGTTCTGCGCCGGGGTATCCGGGTTCACGACCAGCACGATATGCGCCTTGCTGATGAGCGTGATCGGCGCGAAGTCGCGCACCGCGTCGAAGGGCAGCGAAGCGAACAGGAAGGGGTTGACGATGTGTTGCACGGTTGCAAGCCCGATGGTGTAGCCGTCCTTGGGCGCGCGCGCGACCATCTCGGTGCCGATGTTGCTGCCCGCGCCGGGCCGGTTCTCGACCACGAAGGGCTGTCCCAGGCGCTCGGAGAGGCGCTGCGCGACCAGTCTTGCGACGATGTCCGATGGGCCGCCGGGCGGTTGCGGCACGATCAGGCGCACCGGTCTATTCGGGTAGTCCTGCGCAACGACGTTCCCGCCAAGCGCGAGCAGCGCGGCGCAGGTCAAGCGGAGCAATGCAAGCATGCGGTGCCTCCTCTTTGTCGGGCTCATTGTTCCAGATCGCGGCCGATGCCGGCCTGGCGTGCCCGCTCGATCACCATGCGCGCCAGCGCCATGTACTCCAGCGCCGTGCCGCCGGAACAAAAGAGCGTGGTCTCGGCGGCGGAGCTGCGCCCGGGCACGCGGCCGGCGACGACCGCGCCGAGTTCCGCGGCGATGTGCTCGCGCGTGATCGACCCCTCAGCCAGCGGGATCAGCAGTTCGCCTTTCTCGATCAGCGCCTGCTCCAATGTGTCGACCACCACCCGCGCGCCCCGGACCAGCGCGCTATCGACCTCGCGCGCATGCGGCGCGTGCTGGCCCATGGCGTTGACGTGTGTTCCCGCAGCCACCCACGCGCCTTCGAGTACCGGGGTCGGCGAGGTGGTGATGGTGGTCACGATGTCCGCGTCGGCGACCGCGGCGCGCGCCGAGGTTTCCGGCGTGACCGACACACCCGGCAGCGCCGCGCCGGCACGCTCGACAAACGCCGCCAGGCGGGCAGGATCGCGGCTATGGCAGCGCACGGCGGCGACGTCTCTGACCGCGGCCAGGCAGGTCAGTTGCGCCAGCGCGTAGCGCCCGCTGCCGATGAGAGCGACCCTCGCAGCCTCCTGGCGTGCCAGCGCCTGCGTGGCGACCGCCGCGGTCGCCGCTGTCTTCCACAGGCTCAAGGCCTTGCCGTGAATCACGCCGGCCATGCGCCCGTCTTCGCCGTCGAACACCAGGTTCCACATCTCGACCTCACCCGGTTTGTAGTGGGTCGAGTAGACCGAGGCACCGAAGACCCGCGAGTCGCGCATCATCGAGGCCGAAAGCTTGAGCGCGCGGTCGCGCGGCGTGGCGTGATCGGGGTCCGCCCACAGGATGTGCCGCGGCAGCTGCTCGCTCGATCCCGTACCGTGTTCACGAAACGACGCGGCCACCGCCTCGACGCAGTCGCCCGGCGTGACGATGCCTTCGCCGAACAGACGCTCCAGCTCGCGCGGTCCCAGGTACAGCGCCATGGCCGCGCGCCCCTGGCTACTCGGGCCAGCCTTCGAGCAGGTCGACCGGGTCGCCGTAGCGTCCGGCCATCGCCACCACGCCGGGGTCGCGCAGCGCTTCCAGGAAGCCGTCGGTGATGAGCCGTTTGCCACCCGCATCCACCGTCGAATCAAAAGTCACCAGGTCCATGTGCACCGGCGGCTCCTCCCAGTGCGGCATCTTCTTCTTGATGTAGTCCGAGGGCTTGGTGAGATCGATGCCGAAGTGCAGCACGCCGGGCGAGTTGGACCCGGCCGGATAGATGAGGTGGCGCGGCCACTTGGGATTGAAGCCGCAGCCCAGTTCGATCAGGTGGCCGCCCAGGAGCATGTCGCGCAGGATGGCGGCCTCGGGCGAGGCGCCGGTCACTTCCACCACCGCGTTCATCTCGAAGCGCACGCCGATGCGCTCGGCGAACGGCCGCTCGAAGCCGACCGCCCATTGCGGGTAGACCCAGCCGTTGACCGGCACGCTGCGATGCTGCGTGGGATCGTCCAGCATCGGCCCGGGCTCATAGAGATTGGGGCCGTGGGTAGGCAGGTAGTGCACGTAGGCGCCGGGCGAGGTCGCCATCATCTCGCCCTTCCAGCGCGTAGTGGAAAGGTTGCCGTCGACCATGCGCGCGGTAAGCCCGATGGTCGCATCCGTCCCGCGCCGGTCGCCGAAGGTGAGCGTCACATCTTGCCCGCGCGGAAAGCGCGCCGCCGTGGCGCGGATCAGTTCACCGACCAGTTCGGTCGGAAAGCGCGCCTGCGGGGTCTCCAGCAGGTCCAGGTTGCGAAAGAACGTGATCTTGATCCAGCGCTGCCCCTGGTTGCGCCGCAAGCCGATGCAGTAGGGGTGCCACACCGAGCAGAACCAGGTCGAGACAACAAAAGTAGCCTGCTCGAGGATGGGTTTGACCGCATCCGGAATCTCCATCATGTTGGTCGACGGCACCTTGACCTCGGTGGCCTTGACGCCCTGCGCGGCCGCCAGCCCGGAGATGGCCGAGACCACGCGCGGATCCAGGCCCTGGTCGGTCAGGAACACCAGGCGGTCGCCGGGCTTGAAGTCGAAGGTACGCACGAAATTGGCATAGGCCTGGAAGCGCCCGGCGAGTGCGGCCTGCGGCGACTCGCCGGCCGGCGGCAGGCCGCGGCCGATGAGGCGCGCGATGTCGATGCTGGCGCCGCCGGAGTCGATGCGCTCGGCGCGGATGTCGTGAATGTTCATCGGTCAATGCCCTTTCGAATTCGGTCGGATGCAAGCTTACTCGCCCAGGCGATCGGGCTGACGGATTGCGCAACCAGGCTTTCCTGATGGAAAAGCCTGCCGGCTTGTTGCGGAAGCGGTCGCCCAGCCGCCCGCGCGTTTTCGCAGGTTTGAATTCAAGTCGCGACCCCGATACCGACACAACCCGGCAGCGGTATGATGTTCTTCGCCAAAAGCGAAGAACTAGCTTTTGGCAAGAGAATCTATACGTCTCGACCCGGCGCGTGTGATGCCGCAACGCACCGAGGCGCAAACGCGCTGCGGCGAAGGAGAGCCCGCACAGGATGTCCCGTACCGCGCATGACGATCCGCGCGTGGCGATCGCGCGTCTGTACCCGGGTCTTTCCGCTTTTTTCAGCGGTCCGCGCGCAGCCGTGCCGCTCACGGTGACACGGATTGCGGCTGGCATGCGAGTGTTCGACACCGGCAATCCCTGCCAGGGGTTTCCATTGATACTCGAGGGCGGGGTGCGCGTCGCGCGCGGCACCGCGGACGGGCGCATGCTGGAGTTGTATCGCGTTACGCCCGGCGAGATGTGCATCGTCTCCGCCGGCTGCCTGCAAAGCGGCCGGCCGTTATCGGCGTTCGGTGAAACCTATCTCGACACCCGATTGGTGCTGCTCGGACAAGAGGCCTTCATGGCGGCCACCGCCGAGGCCGAGGTGCGCCGCTTCGTCTTCGGCACCTTCGCAGAACGGATGGCGGACCTGTGCGAACTGGTTGAAGCGGTGGCGTTTCATCGCGTCGACCGGCGCCTGGCGGAAATGCTGCTTGGCCACGGTCGTGAGATCGGCGCCAGCCACGCCGAGCTGGCGCAGCGTCTCGGCACCAGCCGCGAGATCGTCTCGCGGCTCATCGCCCGCTTCGCGCGCGCCGGTTACGTGGAGAGCGGGCGCGAGCACATACGCATCACCGATGCGACGGCGTTGCGCGCGGTGGCCGCAGGCGAGCCTCCTGCCTCTGTGTGACCGTGGTCACCGACGGCGCGTTGCGCGTGGCCGACAATGGCCTCGTTTTGTCAACGCCGATGAAAGGGGCAATCATGAAAGCAAATGTGGGTGGTATCGATCGTGCGCTGCGCATCGTCGCCGGGCTGGCGCTGATCGGCCTGACGCTGGCCGGGCAGATCGGGGTGTGGGGATGGATCGGCGTGGTGCCGGTCCTGACCGGCGCGCTGAAGTTCTGCCCGTTTTATCCGCTGCTGGGACTGTCGACCTGTCCGATGGAGCGCAAGGCAGGCTGAATGCCACGCGCTGGTGCCTTGAGCGCGACGCCGAACAGGCGTTGTGCTTCCTCGCGCGTGTAGCCGCCGCGCGCGATGCTGCGCGCAAGCAGGGACGACTGGAAAGCCTGTGTGGCTGTAGGCGCCAGCTGGGAAAAGTCGCTGCCTGAACTCCAGGATCCTTGCTACTCCGCGGTCGCGCCGCCATCCACTGTCAGCATCGACCCCGTCGCGAACGACGATTCGCTGCTGGCGAGATACAGGAACGCGTAGGCGATTTCCTCGGGCTTTCCGGTGCGGCGCATCGGCTGGCGCGCGTCGAGCACGCGGCGAAACTCGGCCGGGTCGGGCACTTCGCGCAGCATCTTGTCGAAGTAGGACGACATGGTCACGCCCGGCGCGACGCAGTTGACGCGGATGTTGTCGGCCACGTGGTCCAGCGCCATCGAGCGGGTCAGCGCCGCCACCGCGCCCTTGGAGGCGACGTAGGCGGCGCGATCCTTGAGGCCGATGCTCGCGGTGTTGGAAGCGGTGTTGACGATCACCCCGCCGCCGCCTTTTTTCATGAGCGGCACGGCGTACTTGGAGCACAGGAACACGCCCTTGACGTTGACCGCGAGAATGCGGTCGAGCACCGCCTCGTCGGTGGTGACGACGTTGCCCAGGGCGCCGAAGCCGGCGTTGTTGATGAGGATGTCCAGCCGGCCGAAGCGAGCCTCGGCCGCGCGCATCAGCAGCTCGCATTGGGCCGCGACCGAGACGTCGCAGGCGAAAGGCGAGGTGGCCTGGCCGAGTTCGTCGCAGGTCTTTTGCGCCGCCTCGAAGTTCTGGTCGGCCACGATCACGCGCGCGCCTTCGCGCACGAAGAGAGCGGCTGTGGCGCGGCCGATGCCGGCAGCTGCCCCGGTGATGACTGCGGTCTTGTCCTTCAGGCGCATGGGCGTCTCGCGGCTCAGGGTTTGGCGGACAGGTCGGCGAACACGGTCGCGCGTTCGATGGTCGCGACGTCGGCGGGGCGCGGAAACGGCGCGGGTGCAGGTTCGCCCGCGGCACGCGGGCGGCCGATGCGCGCGAAGAATTCCTCCAGCCCGCCGGGCAGAAAAAACCACACCCACTGCAGGTCCTCGTCGCCGTCGTTGATGATGGTGTGCTGCCGGTTGTGGCCGAAGAACACGGTCGATCCCGGCGCGACGCGATGCGCCTGGCCGTCGATCTCGATCGTGCCGCTGCCCTTGAGGATGTAGAACACCTCCTCGGCGCGGTCGTGGGCGTGCAGGCGAACGCGGGCACCGGGCGGCACCAGCTGGCGCCCGATCGAGAACGGGTGCACCGACTGGAGTTCGCTGCTGTCGATCAGGACTTCGGCATAGCCGTTGGCCGGTACCGGCTGCCAGTACCCTCGGCTGCCTCCTTCGTGGACGACACGCACGTCGCCTTGCGGGGCGTCGAAGGACATGGTTGCGGATCTGCTCATGCTTGGGTCCCCATCGCGGGAAGCGGTACGCCATCTTGCCACGGAGCGGCGCGCGTGGCCGCCCGCCGACGCGCTCGCCTGCGGCCTCAGGCATGGCGACATGGCTCGCGTGGCCCGGACTTGATCCCTGTCAACTCGACGCGGGCTCGAGCGCGCATATTCATTGGTTCCCTCAACACCATTCTCCCGTTCGTCATGGCCAAACCATCCCGGTCCGCTACCACCTCCCGTTCTCAAGTCGCGGCAGTCGCCGGCAAGCGTCGCACCCGCGGCGCGCCGCGTCCGGTTGCGAGCGGCGATGTTCTGGCGCGGCCCCGCAACGCCGAGTCCGACCGGGTCGCGCGGCGCGTCAGCAATACCCAGACCGTGCAGCGCATGGTCGTCGCCGACCTGCTCGACCCTGCGCGCGGCGCGGGTGATGCGAGCGAAACCATGCGTCGCCTGCAGGCAATCGTCGCCGGCGCATCGCCTGACGAAGTACGCGCACTGCGCCGGGCGCTGTTCCAGGCCGATGAGACGCAACCGGAGGGCGTCGACCCCGACACCGAACTCGCTCCGGGCTGGCGCGAGGGTGGCTATCCGTACAAGAACCTTATGTCGCGCAAGAGCTACGAAAAGCAGAAGTACCGGCTGCAGGTGGAGTTGCTCAAGCTGCAGGCCTGGGTCAAGGAGACCGGCCAGCGCGTGGTCGTCCTTTTCGAGGGACGCGACGCGGCCGGCAAGGGCGGCACCATCAAGCGCTTCATGGAACACCTGAACCCGCGCGGCGCGCGCGTGGTGGCGCTGGAGAAACCCAGCGAAAGCGAGCGCGGGCAGTGGTACTTCCAGCGTTACATCACCCATCTGCCGACCCGCGGCGAGATCGTGCTCTTCGACCGCAGCTGGTACAACCGCGCCGGCGTCGAGCGCGTCATGGGTTTTTGCAGCGACGCCGAGTACGAGGAATTCCTGCGCCAGACCCCCGAGTTCGAGCGCCAGCTCGCGCGCTCCGGGGTGCATCTGTTCAAGTTCTGGTTCTCGGTCAGCCAGGACGAGCAGCGCCGTCGCTTCAAGGAACGCCAGACCCACCCGCTCAAGCAGTGGAAGCTCTCCCCGGTGGACATGGCGTCGCTGGACAAGTGGGACGACTACACGCGCGCCAAAGAAAGCATGTTCCTCCACTGCGACACCTCCGACGCGCCGTGGACGGTGATCAAGTCGATCTGCAAGAAGCGCGCGCGCCTGAACGCGCTGCGCTTCCTGCTCAATCGCCTGCCTTACACCCGGCGCGACCTGTCCGCCATCGGCCCGGTCGATCCGCTGATCGTCGGGCGGCCGTCATTGGTGTCCGGTACCGGCGACGATCTCCTGGCATCGAGCCAGTCGTGAGCGGCGCAGGCCGCGACTCAAGCCTTCCGTGAACCCCTGGAGTCGCTCGCCCGCCCACTTTTTCAACCTGGCTTGCGGAAGCCGCCTTCCGCCCAGGCGGCCGCGCTCGTTCGCGTCAGCTTGAAGTTCGAAGCCACCGACACGCCGGCCAACTCCGTGCCTGCCGCGTCGCATGCCGACAAGCGCGCACGGGGATCGTCGTCATCGGCGTCGATGTCGAGTTTCACGGTAATCCGCGCGCCACCGACTTCCACCTCGATCGACTTGTGCAGCATGGCGTGACGATGCTGCTCGTGTCGCGCCAGCACTTCGGAGGCGGTCTTGACCAGCGTCGCGAACGCCGTGGCGTCGAGCGGCTTGGGATTTTTCTTGTCGCGCCCCATGGTCCACGGCCCCGTCAGCGCGGGCTCGGGCTCGCCGTCCTTGATCATTTCCACCGCCCAGCCTTCGTCATCGATGTTCTTGATCACGCGCGCGGTCCAGCCGTCATCGCGCCACAGGCGCGGGTCCTGGGTGAGAGGGTCGCGGCCGGGTTCGCGTGCGGGCGATGGTGAGAGTTCCTCGTTCATGTGGGCTTCGCGCAGGGGGAGACCAAAGGATTGTCGCTCGAATGCGTGAGTTCGCCCGGGTTGGTCGGAACAACCCTGTACGATGGCGAACCGCGCGCTGGCGCGCGCGACCGGCTATCCGGCCTGCGTGGCGGGCGTTTCCGTGGTCTCCGCGGCGATGCGCCAGCTGGCTCCTTCGCGCACCAGCACCAGGCTTACGCGCTGCGCATCGGCATGGTCGCCGAACACGAAGTGCGCGACCAGACGTTCGGGGCTGACATGTTCGATACGCAGGTCGCGCACGCTTTGCGGAATGCGCTCGGCAAACAGTACGGACTTGCGGCGGTTGGACTCCCACACAGGTCGCGTCGACCCGTCGCCGGCGCGAAACGATGACGAGTAGAGGGCGACATGGGCGTTCGGGTCGCGCTGGGCCAGGGTGCGCGCCCAGTGGGCGACCAGCGCCTGTCCCTGCCGATGGTTCTCGTACACCGCGGCCGAAACGCTGTCGAAACCCGCGCGCGCCGGACGCGGGTCGGCGGCCACCGCCGCCGAGATCGGCGCGAGTGCCGCCGGGCGGATCGCGGCCGTGCCGCTCGGTACCCGCAGGTTCGTGAAGACGCCGTACATCAGGGCGGTGACGAGAAGGGTCGTCACTGCCGCGGCTACGTCCGCTCCCGGACGGCGCAGCGCCATGGTTGCGGGAACGGACCGGAAGCTGCAATCGACGCTTGTGCGCGGGGTGGAGTCTGCGGGCATGGCGGTCCTGAAAGTCGTCGTCGCGGAGGCAATTTCCGCATTCGTGCCCTCACTACGGCAGGCGCGCCGGAAACTTGAGTTTGCGTGCGCGGATTTTTTTGACGCGCTAGCGTGCCGGTCGCTCGAACCAGACCCCCCGCACCCAGGCCGTGACCAAGAAAAACGCGCCACAGATTGCAGCTGCCGCCAGAAACACCGCGTGGAACCCGGCCTGGAATGCATCGATCGGGGATGCGCCGGCGGCGGCCTGATCAGCTTCGACCTCGCGCAGGATCGCGCTGAATGCGGCTGCGCCGATGACCAGCCCCACGGTGCGCGTGAGGTTGGACAGGCCGCCGGCCACGCCGCGATCCTGGCGCGGCAGGGCGGCCACGACCAGATCGGTGTAGGCGACCTGGAACAGGCCGATGCCCAGGCCATGGATGACCAGGGTCGCGATCATGAGGCCGGGACGGGGCTCCACCGTCCACAGCGTCATCATGGCGAGCCCCGCGGTCATGAGGATGCCGGCGGCGAACGCGGCGCGGCGCACCCCCAGCGCTGCGACCAGCCGCGCAGCAGCAAGCGATGTCGCCAAGGCGCCCACAGCCCAGACCGCGAGGATCGCGCCGATGCCCGGCGCATCGAATCCGGCGACCCGGGCGAAGTAGTACGGTGCGGTCAGCGGAATCGAGAACGAGGTCAGGTGAATGGTCACGCTGCCGACGTTGGGCAGATAAAAACGGGGATCGGTCAGGATGGCGCGCGCGATCAGCGGGCGTTCGCCTGCGCGGCGCTGGCGCGCAGCCGCGATAGCGAGCGCCAGTCCTGCCAGCACGGCCATTGCAGCCGCGGCGAGATGGACGTCGAGCAGGGTCGGCGCGATCAGGGCGAGTGCAATCGCCGCCGCGAGGAGCAGCGCACCGCCGGCGTTGAAGCGGATCGCGGCCGTCCGCTGCTGGTGAGGTACCCGGTGCAGGCACAAGAGCGTGAAGAGCGCGATGGGCACGCGAAACCAGTACACCCCGGACCAGCCCATGAGGGCGATGCTTGCCCCGCCGATCAACGGCGCAACGACGCCGGCCGCGCCCGCGACGCTGGCGTAAACACCCAGCGCCCAGGTGCGTCGCGCTTCGTCGACGAGACCGGTCGCCAGCGCCGGCCCGCTGGCCAGGATCAGGGCGACAGCCACGCCCTGCATTACGCGCGCTGCCAGAAGCCACGCGTAGGTCGGCGCCAGGGCGCACAACGCAAAAGCCACCGCCGCGATGCCGAGCCCGGCCTGGAACACGCGGCGGTGGCCGACGGCGTCGCCGAGCCTGCCGCAAGCCAGGAGCAGGCAGCCGTAGGTGAGCACATAGACGATCGCGACCCAGCGAATGCCGCCGGTGCCGAGCTTGAACGCGACGCTGATGGCCGGGAAGGCGACATTGACCGCGAAATCGAACGGACCGAGCGCCGCGCCCAGACCAAGGATCAGGATGCCGACGAACGCGGAGGGTTGGGCGATTGTAGGATGCAAGGCGTTGCGTCGGGCGTAGGCGGGGTCAGCCGGCCCGGGCGTGCCGTACCGATCAACGCATGGGAATATACCGGCCCGGCGGCGGCGTCAGCTTGCCATCGCGCACCGTAGGTCCGACTCCCGATCCCGGAGGCCTCGTGTCACAACATGAACCCGAACCGCGCCTGACCGAGTTGCTGGCGCAATCCGGCGAATTGCCGCGCGGCCGTGGCATGGTCAGCGGGGTGATTGCATTCTCGCTGGCGGTGCTGTGCTTTCTGGGCGTGTTGGCGTTCCACTTCCCGGAGTACCTGACCACGCCGGAGTTGCGTCAGCAGTACTCGGTGGACATGCTGCGGCAGGTCATGCTCATCGCCATGCTGGTCGCCGGCGGGCTGGCGATGGCCAACCTTTTGCGCCGGCGCAGCCGCAGCTTGAGTAGCATCGCACTCGCGCTCATCGCGCTGACCTGGGCGCTGGGCGGACACCAGGTGCCGGTGGGCGACTTTCCCGACCACACGCCCTATATCGGGCTGGACTGGTTCATCCTGGACCTGCTCGGCTCGACCATGATCTTCATCCTGATCGAGAAGCTTTTTCCAATCTACCGGCAGCCGGTGTTCCGCCCCGGCTGGCAGACAGACTTCACGCATTTCGTGGTCAATCACTTCATCGTCGGCCTGGTGCTGCTGACAGTCAATTTCCTGGTGCACCGCCTGTTCGGCTGGGCTGCCTGGCCAGCGCTGCAAGCCTGGATCGCGGGGCTGCCGTTCGGCGTCGAACTGGTGCTGATCCTCTTGGCGGCCGACCTGGTCCAGTACTGGACCCATCGTGCCTATCATGAGGTGCCCTTCCTGTGGCGATTCCATGCCGTCCATCACAGCGCCGAATATATGGACTGGATGGCCGGTTCACGCCTGCATCTCCTGGAGGTGGTGGTCACGCGCGTGGCGGTGCTGGGCGTGATCTACGTGCTGGGTTTCTCCAAGGAGGTCATGGACATCTACATCATCATCGTCGGCTTCCAGGCAGTGTTCAACCACGCGAACGTCAAGCTGCCCGCCGCGTTCGGCCGCGCCCCGCTCAAGTACCTGCTGGTGACGCCTGACTTCCATCACTGGCACCACAGCTCCGAGCGCGAGGCGCTGGACCGCAACTACGCCGCCCACTTCGCGTTCCTTGATTACCTGTTCGGCACAGCGGTCAAGTCGGAGCGCCGCTTTCCCGAGAAATACGGCGTATTGGGCGACTACATGCCCGAGGGCTTTCTGCGCCAGCAGATGTTTCCCTTCACCTGGAAGGGGTGAGGCTATTCCACCGGTGTGAACAGTTCCTGCTCGCGCGCCACGCCGCGCAGGTCGTGCCGGCCGACGCTCTTTAGTGGGCGCCTGACGAGACCGGCGAACTCGCCCGATACCAGGAGCGGCACGCCGATCTCCTTGGTCATGCCCTGGATGCGCGCGGTCATGTTGACGGCCGGCCCGACGACATTGAAGGCCAGCCGGTCGGGCGCGCCGACGTTGGCGTGCGTCACCGTGCCCACGTGCAGCCCGAGACCGAAGCGGATCTCGGCCTGGCCGGCGCGGTGACGCCGGTGGTTGACCACCGCGATGGAATCGAAGGCATCGACGGCCGCATCCAGTGCCGCCTCGCAGACCGCGGCCCGGTCGCCGTCGGCGCCGACCTCGAAGACGATCAGGATCGCGTCGCCGATGAACTGCAGTATCTCGCCGCCGCGCGAAGCGGCCGCGGCCGCGCAGAACTCGAAGTAGTCGTTCAACAGGTGCAGGAGGTCGGCCGTCGGCAGGGTCTCGGAGAGCTGGGTAAAGCCGCGCAGGTCGGAGTACCAGAACGCGGCGTCGATGCGGTCGCCATCGCCGCGCTTGACCTGGCCGGTGTAGATGCGCTCGGCGATGCGTGGTCCGACGAAGGTATCAAGGATGCCGAGCACGCCACGGCGTATCGAGATGATCTCCATGAAGGGGGTGAGCACGCGCGCCAGCGCCTCGAAACGCGCCAGGTCCGCGTCTGTGAATCCGTGTCCCCGGGTCGTTGACAGGGTCAACACACCTACCCAGCCGTTGGCATAGAACATCGGGCAGGCAACGTAATCGACGATGCCGCCCATGCGCAGGTCGCGCACCAGCGAGTGCTCGCCCTCGACGAAATCGGGCGTGACGCGCAGGCGGAAGCTGCGCCTTTGTTCGACGACGTGCTGGATCGGGCTGCCGATGTAGGCGTCCGTGGAAGCGGTGCCGTGTTCGACGCTGGCGCGCGAGGCCCCGTCGCGCCGGCTCCAGCGCACGTTCCAGCCGGCCCATTGCGGATGCAGCGTGCGACTGGTGATGACGATGCGGTCGATCGGGGCGCCAGCCTGGTCAAGCGCATGCGCCAGGCCTGCGACGAACTTCATCGCGTCGCGTTCCAGGTGGCCGGGGCCGAACAGCCACTCGACAACCGTCGTCGTCGACCAGTCGTTGTCTGGCCCGAAGAAATCCGCCGGCGTCATCGCTTGAGCCGGTACGGCTCCTCGAAATCGAGAAAATCCCGTTCTTCGAGCGCGGCGGCGATCCACGCCGCGACGCCGGGCAGCGCCTTGACACGCTCGACATATTCGCCGATCAGCGCCGGCACCGGCAGCGCGTAGGTGGCCAGGCGCATGCACACCGGCGCGTAGTAGGCATCGGCGATCGAAAACTCGCCGAACAGGAGCGGGCCGCCGGAGGAACGCAGCAGGCCCGACCACATCTCGACGATGCGCGTGACATCGGCGCGCACGGCGGCGTTGTCACGCCAAATGAGCGCACCGGCGTCCGGCAGCCAGGCTTCGATGTTCATCGGACAGGCACCGCGCAGCGCCGTGAAGCCCGCATGCATCTCGGCGCAGACACTGCGCGCGCGGGCGCGTGCCGCGCGGTCCGTCGGCCAGAGCGCGCGGTCGGGGAACTTCTCTGCCACGTACTCGGCGATCGCCAGCGTGTCCCACACCGCCAGATCGCCGTCGATCAGGACCGGTACCCGACCCGCCGGGCTGATGCGCGCAAGTTCGCGCTTGAACTGCGACTCGGCGGTGAAGGCGTCGAAGCGCAGCACCACGGCCTCGTGGGGGATGCCGGCCTGCGCCAGCAGCACGCCGGCGCGCATGGACCAGGATGAGTAATTGCGATTGCCGATGTAGAGCTTCATGCCGTCTTCTCGCCGGGCAAAGGCCAATGGTAGCAGCGACTAGACTCTCGCCCACCCTGTATCGGTACATACCCTTGGACTATCTGGTCATCCTCGCCGTGGGTCTGACCGCCGGCACCATCAGCGGCGTTGTCGGCTTCGGCTCGTCGATCATGCTCATGCCGGTGCTGGTGGTCGTGTTCGGCCCGCTTGAAGCGGTGCCGATCATGGCGGTGGCCGGGCTGATGGCCAATTTTTCCCGGGTCCTGGCGTGGTGGCGCGAAATCGACTGGCGAGTTACCGGCGCGTACGCCGCCAGCGGGGTGCCCGCAGCCGCCCTGGGTGCGGCCACCCTCGTCGCCCTGCCGCCGCACGCGGTCGAGGCCGTTCTGGGCGTGTTCTTCCTGGCCATGATTCCGGCGCGCCACTGGCTTGCCGGGCGCAACTTCCGCCTGCGGCTTGCGCACATGGCCGTGGTCGGCGCCCTGCTGGGTTACCTGACCGGCATCGTCGTCTCGACCGGACCGATCAACACCCCCTTCTTCCTGGCCTATGGCCTGGTCAAGGGAGCCTACATCGGCACCGAGGCGGCGGCTTCGCTGGCGGTGTATGCGGCCAAGGCGGCGGCGTTTCGCGGCTTCGGCGCGCTGCCCTGGCCCGCCGTCGTCAAGGGACTCCTCGTCGGCACGACCCTCATGGCGGGGTCCTTCCTGGCCAAGCGCCTGGTGCTGCGGCTTGATCCCGCCCAGTTCCGCTGGCTGATGGATGCTCTCATGCTGGCGGCCGGGATTACGATGCTGTGGGCTGCCTGGCAGGGCTGATCCGGAACCCTGCTTTAAAGAATCGGCGCGCGCTTGCCGATAACCCGGTGTCCACCGTCGCCCCGGTCGCTGCCATGTTGATCCTCGCCGCGTTCACCCTTCTCTGGTTCGTGAGCCTGCTTGCCTGGATGGTCGTGTGGCGCCGCGCGGTCAACCCGCGCCGCGTGGAGGAACGCCTGCGCCATGTCGCTCTGACCGACCCATGGCGCTTCGATGAGTTGAGCGGGTCTGCGGGCGCGGCGCGCGCGCATCAGAGCGGCACGGCTTCTACGTCGTAGGTGAACAACCACTCGTAGCGCTCCCTGACGCGCGCCTCGGTCCACTCGCGTTCCACGTAGGCGCGTGCGCCAGCCGCGTGCGCGAGTTCCGGATTGTGAAAGCGCTGCGCGTTGGCGGCGGAACCTTCGACCATGCGCGTGGTGCGCGCGTGCCGCGCATGTTCGTAGCGCGCCAGCGCGGTCGCCACGTCGGCTTCGCCGGCCAGCGCGCGCGCGAGGATGTAGCCGTCCTCGATGGCCATCACCGCGCCCTGCGCCAGGAACGGCAGGGTCGAGTGGCAGGCATCGCCCAGGAGCGAGACGCGCCCGACGCTCCAGCGCGCAAGCGGCGGGCGATGCATGAGTGCCCACTTGTAGGGCACGTCGATGGCACGGATCATGGTCTGAATGTCTTCGTGCCAGCCGCTGAAGTCGTCCAGGCACTCGCTTGTCTCGCCGGCCACGCTCCATGACTCCACGGTCCAGTCGGGGCGCTCGCGCACGCCGACGAAATTCATCAGCGTTCCGCCGCGCAGGGGGTAGTGCACGATGTGCCCGCCCGGGCCGACCCAGTTGGTGCCGACCATGCGCTTCAAGTGCGCAGGCAGGCGCGCCATCGGAATCACGCCGCGCCAGGCCATGAGGCCGGTGAACTGCGGCCGATCCGCGCCGAAGAGCCCCTGGCGGATCGCCGAGTGCACGCCGTCGGCGCCGATCAGGGCATCGCCTTCAACCGGCCCGTCCGCGGTGGCGAGGACGACGCCGGCGTCGTCCTGGGTGAAACCGCGGCACTGCACGCCAAGGTGCAGCGCGTCGGGTTGCGCCGCGCGTATCGCATCGGCCAGTACCGCGAGCAGATCCGGGCGCCAGACCGTGAAGTAGGGGTAGCCGTAGTTGGCCACCGCGACCGCACCCAGGTCAAAGAGCTTCCAGGTCTCGCCGCTGTTCCAGAGCCGGATTTCCTTGCCGTCGGCCGCGCAGGAAAGGCGCGCCAGCGCGTCGCCCACGCCCAGTGCGTACAGGGCGCGATTGCCGTTCGGGGATAGCTGCAGGCCGGCGCCGACCTCGCGCAATTCGCGCGCCTGCTCGAAGACGGCGACCGCAAAGCCGCGCCGGATCAGCGCCAGCGCCGCAGCGAGGCCGCCGATGCCTGCGCCGGCGATGAGTATCTTTTTCAATCGATTCGTGCCCCGGAGGCCTTGACGGCGCGTTCCCAGCGCGTGATCTCCGCGTCGATGAAGCGCGCGAACTCGGCCGGCGCGCTGGGGGCAGGGTTGAGTCCCTGGCGCGTCAGTGTCTCGCGCATCTCGACGCCGGCGAGCGCGCGGCGCAGCGCGCCGCCCAACCGCTCGACGATCTCGGGTGGCGTCCCCGCAGGGGCCACCAGCCCGCTCCAGAACTGCACCTGGAATGCCGCCAGGCCGGCTTCGGCCACGGTCGGCACTTCCGGCAGCGCCGGATCGCGCGCCGCGGCGGTGACGGCGAGCGCACGCAGCCGCCCGGAACGGATCTGCGGCGCCAGGGTCACGATGCCCTCGAAGATCACCTGCGCCTCGCCACTGGCCACCGCGGTCAGCGCCGGCGCACCGCCCTTGTAGGGGATGTGCACCAGGTCGACGCCAGCCATGCTCTTGAAGAGCTCCGCCGCCAGGTGCGGCGGCGTCGCGTTGCCTGCGGAAGCGTAGTTGAGAGCGCCGGGCTTTTCGCGCGCCAGCGCGATCAACTGCGCCAGCGTCGCTGCCGGCACCTGCGCGTTGACCGCGATCAGGAGCGGCCCGACCGACACCAGGCCGACCGGTGCGAAGGAAGTACGCGGGTCGTAGCCGAGTTTGCGGTACAGGCTCGGGGCCATGGCCAGCGTGCTGGTGCTGCCATAGAGGAGCGTGTAGCCATCGGCGGCCGACTGTGCGACCGCTTCGGAACCGACCGTGCCGCCGGCACCGGGGCGATTCTCGACCACGAACGGGGTGCCAAACCCCTCGGAGAGCTTGCCTGCCACCATGCGCCCCACCACGTCGGTCGGACCGCCCGGCGGGAAGGGCACGACGATGCGTACCGGGCGCGCGGGCCAGGGTGGCGTCTGCGCCGCGACCGGGAGCGCGAGCGTGGCGGCGAGCGCGGCGACCCATGCCGCGCGCATGATCTGCAGTGCAAGTCCGGTCATGACCTCTCCTCGATGCAGAGCGCAGCGATGCGCTTTTCCAGGCGTTCGACATCGTCGCGCGCGCGCGCGATGTCGTCGCGCAGCCGCTCCACTTCGTCGCGCCGCGCGAGCAGGGGTTCCTCGTCGGTCAGGAACGATGCCGTGCTCGTGCCGAGACTCCTGGCAGTCTGCGCGGCCCAGTGCGCGAGGGCGTGCGCGGTGCGGCCCACGTGATGCGCCGCGACGTCGCCGATGACGCGGCTCAAGTCTTCCTCGATGTCCCAGCGCGCCTCGCGCAGCGCCGCATCGACGCTGGCGGCCAGCCCGGCGTCACCTTCGATGCGCACGCTCTTGCGGGCGGCGCTGGCGTCGGTCAGGAAAAGCGGCAGCGAGGACGGCGCGATGCGCAGCACGAGGTCGCCTGGGGATCCATCAGGCTCGCGCGCGACGCTGCCGTCGGCGGCGACGCGCAGGTTGAAGGCGAACGGGGCTGCGTCGATGCGCAACACCGCGCCGGCGTGCGTGGCCAGGCGCATGCGCGCCGCAGGTGACTGTGCAAGCACGTGATTGACGAAATCCAGCGGCGGGTCGATGGGGCTCACGTCTGCACCAATTTTCGGTGTTTCTGGATGCTCATGAGGATACCGATGCCCAGGAACAGCGTCACCAGCGCGGTGCCGCCGTAGCTGACGAATGGCAGGGGGACGCCTACCACGGGCAGGATACCGCTCACCATGCCGATGTTGACGAACGCATAGGTAAACAGGATCATCGAGATCGCCGCCGCCAGGAGGCGCGTGAACACGGTCGGCGCGTTGGCCGCGATCATCAGGCCGCGTCCCAGGAGCGCCAGGTAGGCCAGGAGCAGCATGGCGTTGCCGATCAAGCCGAATTCCTCGGCGTAGACCGCGAAGATGAAGTCGGTGTGGCGCTCGGGAATGAACTCCAGGTGGGTCTGCGTTCCCCTGAGCCAACCCTTGCCGGTGATTCCCCCGGAGCCGACCGCGATGGTCGACTGGATGGTGTGGAAGCCCTTGCCCAGCGGATCGGTCGACGGGTCGAGCAGCGTGCAGACGCGCTGGCGCTGGTATTCCTTGATGCCCGGCCAGGCGACCTCCGGTGCGCACGCCGCCTCCTCGTGATAGATGAGCGTGCCGAATGCGGCGGTTCCGGCCACCACCACCGGAATGATGAGGCGCCACGACAATCCCGCGAAGAAGATCACGAACATGCCGGCGGCGAAGACCAGGAGCGCCGTGCCGAGGTCGGGCTGCTTGGCGATCAGAAGCACAGGGACGGCGAGGAGCACGGCAGCGGCGAAGAAGTCGCGCACCCGCAGCATCGATTCATGCTTGTGGAAGTACCAGGCGATCATCAGCGGCATGGCGATCTTCATGATCTCTGAAGGCTGGATGGTGGTCGGGCCGATGTCCAGCCAGCGGGTCGCGCCCTTGCGGGTCAGGCCGAACAGGAACACCGCGACCAGGAGCAAGACTCCCAGCGCGTAGGCCGGGACCGCGGCGCGCATCAGGGTCTGTGGCGGGACGCGCGAGGCCACCCACAGCACGCCGAGCCCGATGCCGATGTTGCGCAACTGGTCGTAGAAGCGGCCGGGAGTCTCGTAGGTGGCCGAGAACTGCACGACGAGGCCCATGGCGACCAGCGTCGCCACGATCGCGCACAACACCGGATCGAAGTGTCCGAACGCGAGGGTCAGCCAGCGCCTACTCCGGTTCATCTTCAAACTCGGCGTTGGGCTTGCCGATGAAGGGCGCCTGGCCAGGCACGACCGGACGCTTGCCGGCAATCACGTAGTCGAAAACGATGCGTGCGATCGGCGCGGCGGACTGCGATCCGAACCCGCCGTTCTCCACCAGCACGGCCAGCGCCACCTTGGGCCGGTCCGCAGGCGCGTACGCCATGTACCAGGAGTGGTCGCGCAGATGCGCGGCGACGCGCTTGGCATCGTAGGTTTCGCCGCGCAGCGAGTAGACCTGCGCGGTGCCGGTCTTGCCGGCGCTGCTGTAGCCTGCGCCGGCGAATGCGCGCGCAGACGTGCCGGCGATCGGCACGCCTTCCAGGCCGCGCTTGACCACGGCCAGATGTTCCGGATTCAGGTCGAGTGTCGCCGGCTTGCCGGTCTCGCGCGGTTCGGCTGAGCGAAAGCGCCCGGTCTTGGCGTCCTGGATGCGGCGCACCAGGCGCGGCGTCTTCACCAGGCCGTCTGCCGCCAGCACCGCGGTGGCATGCGCCAACTGCAGCGGGGTGTAGGAGTTGTAGCCCTGGCCGATGCCTGCGGAGATGGTCTCGCCGGCGTACCACTTCTGCTGCTCGGGCCGCCGGAAGCGCCTGGCTTTCCAGGCTGTGGAAGGCAGGATGCCCGGCAACTCGCCCTCGATGTCGATCCCGGTCAGGGAACCAAAGCCGAACGGCGCCAGGTGCTTGGCCATGAGGTCGATGCCCATGTCGTTGGCCAGCATGTAGTAGTAGGTATCGGAGGAGACGACGATGGACTTGACCATGTCGACCGTGCCGTGGCCGCCGGGCTTGCTGTCGCGGAAGCGGTGCCCGCCGAACATGAAGTAGCCCGGGTCGCTGATGGTCTGGGTGGGGGTGCGCTTGCCCGAGATCAGCGCAGCCATGGCCATGAAGGGCTTGAAGGTCGAGCCCGGCGGATAGATGCCGCGCAGCGGCCGGTTGAGCAAGGGCTTGTCGGGCGAGGTGTTGAGTGCGTCCCAGTTGACGCTGTCGATGCCGTCGACAAAGAGGTTGGGGTCGAAGGCGGGTCGGCTGACGAAGGCGATCACCTCGCCGGTCGATGGTTCGATTGCCACTACCGCGCCCTTGCGGTCGCCCAGCGCTGCCTCGGCGATTCTCTGCAGTTCGATGTCGATGGTGAGCGTGATGTTGTTGCCGGAGACCGGCGCGACGCGCGAGAGCGTGCGCACCGCCCGCCCGCCGGCATCGACCTCGACCTGCTCGGAGCCGGTCGTGCCGTGCAGTTCCCGCTCGTAGGACTGCTCGATGCCGATCTTGCCGATGTGCTCGGAACCCTTGTAGTTGGCCGACCAGCCGCGTTCCTCGAGCGTGTCCTTGTCCTTTTCGCTGATGCGGCCGATATAGCCGACCACGTGCGCGGCCACCTCGCCTTGCGGGTACTGACGGAACAGGCGCGCCTTGATCTCCACGCCCTTGAAGCGCCAGCGGTTGGCGGCGAAGCGCGCCACCTCCTCGTCCGACAGGCGGGTGCGGATCGGCAGCGAGTCGAAGGTCTTGGACTCGGCCAGCAATTTCTGGAAGCGGCGCCGGTCGCGCGCCTGGATCTCCACGATGCCGGCCAGCGCGTTGACGGTCTCGTCCAGGTCGCGCACCTTGGAGGGCGTGATCTCCAGCGTGTAGGCGGAGTAGTTGCGCGCCAGCACCATGCCGTTGCGGTCGAGGATCAGGCCGCGATTGGGCACCACGGGCAAGACGGAGATGCGGTTGTCCTCGGCGGCGGCCTGGTACTCGTCGTGCTTGACCACCTGCAGCAACACGAAGCGCGCGAAGAGAATGCCGAAAGCGAGCATCACCGCACCGGCGGCGACGCCCAGGCGCACGCGAAATGCGCGGATTTCGGCGTCGGCGTTCTTGAACTCCGCGGCGTTCTCGCCGGGCGGGCTGGGCGCGGCGCGGCTGCGAAACAGGCGTCGGGCGGCGTTCCTGCGGAAAAACAAGGTTCTTGCCTCGCGCTACAGCCTCGTGTGTGATGGCCGAATTCTAACTCTGGGGCATTGGCCCCTCCGCCTCCCGCAAGGACCATTGCGCCCACTCATCCTTATAATCCGCCGCCTTTGCCTTGGGGCCGACGAGGACCGATTCCGCGATGCAACTTCTGGTCACAGGTGCCACCGGTTTCCTGGGAGGGGCCGTCCTGGCCGAATTGGCCGCCACGCCGACCTGGGACGCCGCGCGCTTCATGGTGCGTGCCGCCGACCTGGCGAGCGCGCAGGTGCGCCTGCGCGAGACCTTGGCGCGCTTCGAGGTGGCCCCCGAGCTGGTGAAGCGCCTGCACCCGCGCCAGATCGTGCTGGGCGACCTGGCGGATCCTGACACCATCTTCGAGCGTGCTGATCTATCCGGCGTGACCCACGTGATCAACAATGGCGCGCTGGCGACCTTCGGCAACCACCCGCGATTGTGGGAGATCAATGTCGAGGGTTCGTTCCGCTTCATCGCGCGCTTGGCGGAAGTCGCGCGACTGTCGCGCTTCGTGCATGTCGGCACGGCGATGTGCGTCGGCCCCGACGCCCCGCGACCGGTGCCCGAGGACTGGCCGCCGGCGCCCGACGCGCACCATCTGGTGCCCTATACCGGCACCAAGATCGCCATCGAAGAGAAGCTGCAGAGGGAGTTGCCGCACCTGCCGCTGGTGCGCGCCCGGCCGACCATCGTGGTCGGCCACACGCGGCTGGGCACGCGGCCCTCGGCCAGCATCTACTGGGTGTTTCGCAGCGTGCAGCTGCTCGAGAAGTTCATGATCGCGCTGGACGACCGCATCGACGTGGTGCCGGTGGACTGGACGGCGCGCACGCTCATCGAGATCGCCACTCGGCCGACGCTCAAGCACGACTTCTATCACCTCTCTGCCGGCCCGGACATGGCATCGACGTTTCGTGAACTCGACAGCGCGATGGCGCGCGGACGCGGCACCGAGCCGCGCGCGGCGGTTTACGAACGCATTCCCGCCGAGGGACTCGACGCCCTGATCGGCACCTTCCGCGAGCGCCTGGGGCCCTGCAGTCCGCGCATCATGCTGCGCGCGCTCAAGCTCTACGGCATGTTCGCGGCGCTGAACATGACCTTTCGCAACGACAATCTGCGCGACGAAGGCATCCAACCGCCGCCGCCGTTCGCGAGCTATGCGGAAGTGTGCGCCGCCAGCGCGGAAGCGAGCACGGTGGCCGAGCAGATGGTGGCCGACTTCAAGTAGAGAGGCGCATCGCCAGGCTGCGGCGGCCGTTTTCTACTTGATCCTGGCCGGAGCGCCTCAGATGGGCCGGTTCTCGTCCTTTTCCACCGGCGCACGCTGCGGCGCCAGGTAGATGAAGGTAACGAGCGGCCACAGAAGCGTCGCCACCAGCGATGAGGAGAAGTACAGGATGCCCGGGAAGGTGCCGCCAGCCGCCAGACGTACCAGCAGCACGACCAACTGGGCGGCCAGAAACAGCGGCAGCACATGCAATACCTGGCCCGATTGGCCGAACCACAGCACGCGCCGGTGCATGGTGATGGCCGAATAGGACAGGATCGAATAGGCCAGCGCGTGCTCGCCCAGCAGGCTGGCGTCGTTGACGTCGGTGATAAGCCCCAGGAACCACGCCACGGTCAAGCCGACGCGGCGCGGCTGGTGGATGCTCCAGAACACCAGGGTCAGGGCAACCCAGTCGGGCATGGCCAATGCCCAGCCGCTGCGCGGCAAGGGCAGCAGATTGAGCATCAGCGAAGCGACCAGGGTGAAGCCGATGAACCAGGGGTTGACCGGCAGCAGCAGGTACTGTTCCGGTTGGCGCGGCGCGGGCATGGGGTGTGCGGATCAGGGCTTGGTGGACGGGGACGGCGGTTTGGACGCGCCGGATGCTGCCGGGGCGGTGCCGGATGCGGGCGCCGCGGCTTCGGCGCCGCGGCCGGGTTCCTCGCTGCGCAGTTTCTTGCGCTTGCCCTTGGCTGGCTTGACCTCTTCCTCGACCGCCGGCGGTGGGGCCGGTGGCTTGGCTGCGGTCAGCACCAGCACATGTCCATGGCGGTCGACTCCGGCGGCGGGTTTGCAGATGATGCGCGCGAACGCGTAGCCGGCTTCGCGTTCGACGCGCGCCACGCGCGCCACCGGCAGGCCAGGCAGGTACACGCCGTCCAGTCCCGAGGTGACCAGCATGTCGCCCTCGCGCACGTCTGCGTTGGTGGCCAGGAAACGCAGTTCCAGCGCGCCGCCGTCGGGTCCGCCGGGAATGCCATAGGCCACCGCGCGCAGGCCGTTGCGCACCACCTGCACGGGAATCGCCTGGTCGCGGTCGGTCAATAGCGAAACCTCGGCGAGCATCGGGAACACGCGCGTCACCTGCCCCATGACGCCGGCGGCGTCGATGACCACCTGGCCGGCCGCGATGCCCTGTGCCGTGCCCTTGTCGATGATGACCTTGCGCGTGAAGGGGTCGCGCGCGTCGTACAGCATCTCGGCGGCGACCGAGGTCGCGGCGACGCGCTCGCGCATCGCCAGCAGCGAACGCAGATTGGCGTTCTCGCTTTCGAGTTGCGCGTTGCGGATCACCCCGCGGGCAGTATCGAGGCGTTCGCGTTCGAGCCGGTCGCGCGCCTCGAGCAGCCCGCGCTGGGCTTCCAGGTAGCCCCCCAGGCCGGAGGCTGCGTCACCGGGCGCGCGCGCCGCGCGTTGCAGCGGGTAGAGCACCGTCGCGAAGGCGAAGCGCGCCTGCTCGAGAAGGCGAAAGCGCGCGTCGGCGATGAGGAGGATCAGGGATAGCAAGGCGAACGCGCCGAGCCGCGCCAGCGCCGAAGGACCCTGCTTGAAAAACGGCGGTGGCGCGTACTCCATTTACGGCGTCGTGGGCGGCATGTCTGCCGGCCCGGCTCAATCGTTGGTGAAGATGGAGCCCAGCTTTTCCATGCGCTCGAGCGCGATGCCCGACCCGCGCACCACGCAGGTGAGCGGATCTTCCGCGACGATGACCGGCAGCCCGGTCTCTTCCATGAGCAGGCGGTCCAGATCGCGCAGCAGCGCGCCGCCGCCGGTCAGCACCATGCCCTTTTCGGCAATGTCGGCGCCCAGTTCCGGCGGGGTCTGTTCCAGCGCCGACTTGACCGCCGAGACGATGGAATTGAGCGGGTCGGTGAGCGCCTCGAGGATTTCGTTGGAGGAGATGGTGAAGGAGCGCGGGATGCCTTCGGCCAGGTTGCGCCCCTTGACTTCCATCTCCTTGACTTCCGAGCCGGGAAACGCCGAACCGATGTGCTTCTTGATGCTCTCGGCGGTGGTCTCGCCGATCAGCATGCCGTAGTTTCGACGGATGTAGTTGATGATGGCTTCGTCGAACTTGTCGCCGCCAACGCGCACGCTGCCCGAGTAGACCATGCCGCCCAGGGAGATCACGCCGACCTCGGTGGTGCCGCCGCCGATGTCGACCACCATCGATCCGGTTGCGTCCGAGACCGGCATTTCCGCGCCAATGGCCGCTGCCATCGGCTCCTCGATCAGGTACACCTGCGAAGCGCCGGCGCCCAAGGCCGACTCGCGAATCGCGCGGCGCTCGACCTGGGTCGAGCCGCAGGGGACGCAGATGATGATGCGCGGCGACGGCGAGAGGAGGCGCGACTCGTGCACCTTCTTGATGAACTGCTTCAACATCTGCTCGGTGACGGTGAAGTCGGCGATGACGCCGTCTTTCATCGGGCGGATGGCGGTGATGTTGCCCGGCGTCTTGCCGAGCATGAGCTTGGCTTCCTTGCCGACTGCCTGGATGGTCTTCTTGCCCGACGGCCCGCCTTCCTGGCGAATCGCCACCACCGAGGGTTCATCCAGGACGATGCCCTTGCCGCGCACGTAGATCAACGTGTTCGCGGTGCCCAGGTCGATGGCCAGGTCGTTGGAGAAATAACTGCGCAAAAAACCGAACATTGACTCGCTTTCGATGGCCTCCAAACGCGCTGGTTGCGCATTCGGGCAATCAAGGATTCTACCTTATAATCCAACGTGTTACCCCGCTTTTTGCAGGTCGCTTGAGCGCTTGCGACAAAGTTTGTTTGGATTGCCGTGCACAAGCCGCCGAAGCGGGCCTGCCCGCGGCAGGCACGCTCCGCCAAGCTCCTTCTTTTCGTTTCGTCACGCACCCGCGCCGCACCCCCAATGGCCCTGACACTCGAGGATGTCGACCGCATCGCCCATCTGGCGCGCATCGACATCACCCCTGAAGAGGCACGCGCGACGCTGGCGCAGTTGAACGACATCTTCGGCATGATCGAGCGCATCGAGAAGGTCGACACCGATGGCATCGAACCCATGTCGCATCCCCTGGGCGGCACACAGCGCCTGCGACCGGACCAGGTCACCGAGACCGACCTGCGCGAGGCCGCGCTCAGGAATGCGCCGGCCGCTGAAGACGGCTTGTTCCTCGTTCCGCGCGTGATCGAGTAGACATGTACGAACGCGGCGTTGCCCAATGGTCGCGCGCGCTCGCAGCGCGCGAGGTGTCGGCCGTCGAACTGGCAAAGCTCTACCTTGGGCGCATCGAGAAGCAGCGCGGACTCAACGCGTTTCTGGATGTGCGTCCCGAGGTCACCCTGGCACAGGCAGCCGCGGCCGATGCCGCGCGCGCGCGCGGCGAGGTCACGCCCTTGACCGGCGTGCCGGTCGCGCACAAGGACGTGTTCGTGACGCGCGACTTCGCGTCCACGGCCTCCTCGAAGATGCTCGAGGGATACATGAGTCCGTTCGACGCCGGCATCGTCGAGAACATGGCGCGGGCCGGCATGGTGACGCTCGGCAAGCTCAACTGCGACGAATTCGCGATGGGTTCGTCGAACGAAAACAGCGCCTACGGCAATGTCGGCAACCCATGGGACAGCGCGGCGGTACCCGGCGGAAGCTCCGGCGGATCGGCCGCAGCGGTCGCGGCGCGACTCGCGCCGGCCGCGACCGCCACCGATACCGGCGGGTCGATCCGCGAACCCGCCGCCTTCACGGGCATCACCGGCATCAAGCCGACCTACGGGCGCGCCTCGCGCTTCGGGCTGATCGCCTTTGCCTCCAGTCTGGACCAGGCCGGCCTCATGACCCAGACCGCCGAAGATGCCGCGCTGATCTTCAACGCCATGCTGGGCTTCGATGCGCGTGATTCGACGAGCATCGATCGTGCCGGCGAGGACTACACGCGCGAGCTTGGCCGCTCGGTGAAGGGATTGACCATCGGGGTGCCGCGCGAATTTTTCGGCGGCGGGCTGAAGAGCGACGTCGAGGCGCCGGTGCGCGCGGCGCTGGCCGAGTACCAGCGCATGGGCGCGCGGCTGATCGACATCTCGCTCCCCAATGCGGAACTCGGCATCCCGGTGTACTACGTGGTGGCGCCGGCGGAATGCTCGAGCAACCTGTCGCGCTTCGACGGGGTGCGCTACGGGCACCGCGCGCGGGAGTACTCGGACCTGATCGACATGATCAAGAAGTCGCGCGCCCAGGGATTCGGGCCGGAGCCACGGCGGCGCATCCTGATCGGCACCTACGTCCTGTCGCATGGCTATTACGACGCGTACTACCTGAAGGCGCAAAAGGTGCGCCGGCTGATCGCCGACGAGTTCTCGCGCGCTTTCAAGGAGTGCGACCTGATCGCCGGGCCGGTCACGACCAGCGTCGCCTTCAACTATGGCGAGAAGGCGGCTGACCCGGTCGCGATGTACCTCTCGGACCTCTACACCATTCCGGGGTCCCTGGCCGGATTGCCCTGCATGAGCCTGCCGTGCGGATTCGGCACCGGCGGTCGCCCGGTCGGGCTGCAGCTCATGGCCAACCATTTCGACGAGGCGCGCCTCCTGGGCGCGGCGCACCAGTTCCAGCTGGCGACCGACTGGCACGCCCGCCTGCCGCGGGGGATCGACTGATGGCGAAACTCGACGACATCCACGGCAAGCTGATCGAGGCGGCGCGGCTCCTCGACGCGGCCGCGCGCGACATGCGCGACGGTACCGGCATGCCCGCCGAGCAGGTCGCCAAGATCGGCGCGGCGATGGCCGAAGTGATGCTGGTGCGCCACCAGATCTATGTGCTGCGTCCCGACCTCATGCCCGGATACTTGAAGGGCGGGGAAGAAGGGGAGCGATGAGCCGCGCAGGTTGGGAGGTCGTGATCGGGCTGGAGACGCACGCCCAGCTGGCGACCCAGTCAAAGATTTTTTCCGGGGCGTCGACGCGCTTCGGCGCCGCGCCCAATGCGCAGGCCAGCGCGGTCGACCTGGCGCTGCCCGGCGTGCTCCCTGTCCTCAACGCCCGTGCCGTGGAGCATGCGATCTGTTTCGGCTTGGCGGTGGGTGCCGCGATCGCGCCGCGCTCGGTGTTCGCGCGCAAGAACTACTTCTACCCGGACCTGCCCAAGGGCTACCAGATCAGCCAGTTCGAGATACCGGTGGTGTCCGGCGGCGGCCTGGCGATCAAGGTGGACGGCGCCGAGAAGTTCGTGCGCTTGACGCGCGCGCACCTGGAAGAGGACGCCGGGAAGTCCCTGCACGAGGACTATCATGGCATGTCGGGCATCGATCTGAATCGCGCCGGCACGCCGCTGCTCGAGATCGTCACCGAGCCGGACATGCGCTCGTCCGCCGAGGCATCGGCGTATGCGCGGGCCTTGCACGCGCTGGTCGTGTGGCTGGGTGTGTGCGACGGCAACATGCAGGAGGGTTCGTTCCGCTGCGACGCCAACGTGTCGGTGCGCCGCAGCGGCGAACAGAAACTCGGCACCCGCTGCGAAATCAAGAACCTCAATTCGTTCCGGTTCCTGGAGCGCGCCATCGAGTTCGAGATCGACCGTCAGATCGAGTTGATCGAAGGCGGCGGCAAGGTGGTGCAGGAAACCCGCCTCTACGACCCGGACAGGGACGAGACGCGCTCCATGCGCAGCAAGGAAGACGCGATGGACTATCGCTACTTCCCGGACCCCGACCTGCTGCCGCTGGCCATTTCCGCGGAGGACATCGCGCGGGTGCGCGCCGGCATGCCGGAGTTGCCGCAGGTCAAGCGCACGCGCTTCGCGACCGACCTGGGCCTGTCGGACTACGATTGCGCGACGCTCACCGGCAGCCGCGCCTTGGCCGAGTACTTCGAGGCCGCGCTGGTTGCCGGCGGCGAAGCCAAGAGCCTGGCCAACTGGGTCACCGGAGAACTGCTGGGTCGCCTCAACGAGGCCGGACTCGAGCCCGGCGCGAGCCCGGTCGCGCCCGCGACGCTGGCCCGACTGGTCGCGCGCATCGGCGATGGCACGATTTCGGGCAAGGCGGCCAAGGAGGTCTTCGCCGACCTGTGGGAATCCGGCGGGGAGGTCGATGCGATCATTGCCGCCAAGGGCCTGACGCAGATTTCGGACGCGGGAGCCTTGGAAGCGATCGTCGATGCGGTCATCGCAGCCAATGCGCGCTCAGTCGAGGAATACCGGGCCGGCAAGGAACGCGCGTTCAACGCGCTGGTGGGACAGGCCATGAAGGCGACACGCGGCAAGGCCAACCCGGTCGCCGTCACCGACCTTCTCAAGCGCAAGCTGGAAGGCTGACGGCGCGTCGCCGCGTTGCGCGGCGAGCAGCTACTGCTTCCTGGTCGTGCGGTCCGCCGGGGCTGCCGCCGTGCCGCCGCCGACGGTCAACTCGATGTAACGCTTCTTGTCCTCGTCGAACTTGGCGTTGACGAGGTTGACCTCGTCCTTCTTGGAGGCGAAGAGCAGCTTCTCGCCGCGCAGTGCGGCCTCGTTTTCGTCCAGGCGGCGCTTGAGATCGCCTGGCAGGGCCTTTTTCTTGTAAAAGTCGGCCTCGGAGCGGTTTTCGCTGGCCTGGCGCTCGAGGACCGAGATGCGCCGCTCGGACTCGCGTGCCTCGCGTTCCACCTGGGCCAGCGCGCGCTGGCGCTTGACCTCGAGGTCTTCCAGGTTGGCGTAGGTCGACAAGAGCGCCTTGTCCTTGCGCACCTGCTCGCGGCGGCGCTCCTCGGCCTCGGCCTTTTTCTTCTCTTCGAGTTCTTTCGCGGCGATCTGCTCGGGGGTCAGCGGCGCATCGATCTTCTTGATCGTCGCACCCTGCCCGGACAGCACGCGGCCCTCGCGCCCTTGGCATTCGGGCAGCGGACGATCGGAGGTGATGGTCTTGCCGCTGGCATCCTTGCAGGTGTAGATGCGCGCCTGCGCCGACGCGCCGCCCGAGGCGAACGCGATCGCGGCGCCGACCAGGAGACACAGGGGGGCACGATGCATCACGAGACTACCTCCGCAACACCGTAAGCCGATCGATAGGCAGCGACAGCCGGCCTGAATTGTAGCAACGCGGGATCACCGCAGTCATCCAGATAGCCCAGCAGGTCGGTCAAGCTGGCAATGCTTAAAACGGGCACGGAATAGTCGCGGTTGACTTCCTGTACGGCCGAGAGCTCGCCAACCCCGCGTTCCATTCGATCCAGGGCAATCACCACGCCCGCGACGCTGGCTCCGGCGGCCCGGATGAAGCCCACCGACTCGCGCACCGAGGTGCCGGCCGAGATCACGTCGTCGATGATGAGCACCCGACCGGCCAGCCGGCGCCCGACGATGACCCCGCCCTCGCCATGGTCCTTGGCTTCCTTGCGGTTGTAGGCAAAAGGCACGTCACGACCGAGCGCGGCCAAGGCGACCGAGGTCGCCGAAGCCAGGGTGATGCCCTTGTAGGCCGGGCCGAACAGCATGTCGAATTCCAGCCCCGAAGCGAGAATGGTCTTCGCATAGAATCGCGCCAGTTCGCCCAGGGCCGTGCCATGATCGAACGAGCCGGCGTTGAAGAAGTAAGGGGACGGACGGCCCGCCTTGGTGCGGAATTCGCCGAAGGTCAATACCCTGGCGTCCAGGCAAAAGCGGATGAAGTCCTGACGCAGGCTCAACTGGGACAAGATCGGGCCAAACCACACCGGATGTGATGCACAAGATTATCTCACTCAACTTGAACGGCATCCGCTCGGCGGCGAAAAAAGGCTGCTTCGAGTGGCTGCCCCGACAGAAGGCTGACGTCCTGTGCGTGCAGGAACTCAAGGCGCAGGAGCCCGACATGACCGACGCATTCCTGCGGCCCGGCAAGGGCGCGGGCCGCATGCACGGTCATTTCCACTATGCCGAGAAAAAGGGCTATAGCGGCGTCGGGCTGTACAGCCGCGCCAAGCCCGCCCGGGTCGCGGTCGGCTTCGGCGCGCGCGAATTCGACGCCGAGGGGCGCTACGTGCGCGCCGACTTCGCGACCCACTCGGTGATCTCGGTGTATCAGCCCTCCGGGTCATCCGGCGAGGAACGCCAGGCCGCCAAGTTCCGTTTTCTCGACCTGTTCCTGCCGCACCTGAAGAAGCTCAAGAAGTCGGGTCGCGAGGTCGTCCTGTGCGGCGACTTCAACATCGCGCACCGCGAGATCGACCTGAAGAACTGGAAGTCCAACCAGAAGAATTCCGGCTTCCTGCCCGAGGAGCGCGCCTGGCTCACCAAGGTGTTCGACGAGGTCGGCTTTGTCGATGTCTATCGCAAGCTCTACCCGGAAGCCGGCGAATCCGCTTACACCTGGTGGAGCAATCGCGGCGCGGCCTACGAGAAGAACGTCGGCTGGCGCCTCGATTACCAGATCGCCACGCCCGGCATTGCCGCCAAGGCCAGGCGCGCAAGCGTGTACAAGGACACGCGCTTTTCCGACCATGCGCCGCTGATCGTGGACTACGACCTGTAGGGTCCGTGCCACTGGACGACCTGCCGGAAGCCGCGATCGAAACGGATGGACACTCCAACGCCTTCGGCGAAGCCCCACGCACCTGCGTGCGAGCGCAATCGCGACCCGATCCTTGCGGTGCTGCGCGATCACTTCGGCGCGGTGCGGCGTGTGCTCGAGGTCGGCAGCGGCACCGGCCAGCACGCGGTGCATTTCGCGGCCGCTCTGCCGCACCTGACCTGGCAATGCAGCGAGCGCGCGGAGCACCTGGCCGGCATCCGCCTGTGGCTTGACGATGCCGCTCTCGGCAACACGCCGGCGCCGCTGGTGCTCGATGTGAATGGCGTCTGGCCTGCGGCGCGCTTTGACGCGGTCTTTACCGCCAACACCCTGCAC
Source organism: Burkholderiales bacterium (assembly GCA_016790635.1). Taxonomy (GTDB): domain Bacteria; phylum Pseudomonadota; class Gammaproteobacteria; order Burkholderiales; family JAEUOS01; genus JAEUOS01. Next base: position 249,206 of record JAEUOR010000074.1, on the reverse strand, counting down.
ATCATGGCCTGGCAGGAAGTCGAAGCCTTCTTCAGCGCATTGCCGGCGATTTTGAGCGACCAGGCACTGCTGGTGGTCTATGGCCCATTCAACTACGGTGGCCGCTTCACCAGCGACAGCAATGCCGAGTTCGACCTGTGGCTCAAGGCGCGCGGCGCGCACCAGGGCATCCGTGACTTCGAGGCGGTCGATACCCTGGCGCGCGGCTGCGGGTTGCGGCTCGTCGAGGATCGCGCCATGCCGTCTAACAATCGCGCGCTCGTCTGGCGCGCCGGCCGCGAAAGTCAGCCACGGTAGAGGCGCAGGGGGCGGCGGTCGGTCCAGTCCTTGAAGCGCCACAGCAGCCAGCGCGGCGCGAGGCGCACCTGACCGCCACGTAACGCAAACGCTTCACGCCCGCCCAGACCGACGTAGGTCGTCGGTGACGGGTCGGGCGTCCAGGCATCCGGCACTTCACCCGCCAGTGCGCGCGTCAAGGCGGCGAAGAGGGCCGTCCCCTGGCGCAGCGCCTCGCCACCGGAACGCGGGCTTGGCTGAGCGGCCGAGCTTGCGGTTTCGCCTGAAGCGAAGATGCGTTTGTCCGCCGTCGAGCGCATGCGTTCGTCGGTGCAGAGGAGTCCTTGCGCGTCCGTCGCCAGTCCGCTGGCGGCCGGCCAGGACGGCGGGCGGGCGCCGCTGGCCCAGACCGTCACGTCGCTCCTTAAGCGCGCGCCATTGCCCAGAATGACGCTGTCGCGTTCCAGCGCGATGGCAGGGGCGCCACGCAGGATGCTGACTCCGCGTTCGGCGCAGACGCGCTCTACCGCGATCGACAAGGTCTCGGGTTGCGACGCCAGCAGGCGTGCGGCCTCGGTGACGATGGAAAATCCGCAGGCGTCGAAGCGTTCGCGCGGCAGTTCGCGGCGCAGGCGAAACTGCATCGCCAGCAACATCTCGACCGCGGCGGTTTCGCCGCCGACCATGGTCAGCTTGGCAAGAGCGCCTTCGCGCGCCAGTTCGATGATGCGCTCCCAGCCTTGCATGAGGAGCTCGGCGGGGCGCGCCAGGAGGCCGAACTCGCGCAGTCCCGGTACTTCCGCAACCGGCATGCCGGCGGCGACATCCAGGGACACGAAGTCGTATTCGAACTCGCGGCCGCCGCGCGTGATCACGCGCCGCCGCGCGGTGTCGATTGCCGCGACCCGGTCCTCGCAGACCTCGATGCGCGCCCGTCCGGCCAGGCGCTTGAGATCGACGTGGCACTGCGTGTGCGCATAGTGGCCGGCGATGAGTCCGGGCAACATGTCGGTGTGGACGACCGAACTGGTCGGTTCGACCCAGGTGACCGCGGCGTTGACCGGGGGCGCCAGTGCGTAGCCGCGCAGCACTTCCGCGTGCGCCAGACCACTGCCGATGAGCACCAGCTTTTTCACGCCGCCATGCTAGCAGGAGGCTTCAGCGATAGCGTCGCGCAAGCGCCGCCGGGTCAGCGCCCAGCGCATAGGCCAGGCGCAGATACCACATGAGGGCGATGGTGCGCCACACGCCGCGCGTCTCCCAGCGCCGAGCCGATGTGAGCACGCGTTCGCGCAGGCAGGCCGGGCGCGCCAGTCGCTTCAGCGTGTGCGACATCGCGATGTCCTCCATGAGCGCGATCGGCGCGAAGCCGCCTGCGGCGGCAAAGGCGGCGCGGGTCATGAACATGCCCTGGTCGCCGGTAGCGATCCCGGTCGCGCGCGAGCGCAGGTTCATCATCCGGGCCACGACCTTGAGCATGGGGCGCGGGCTGTCGAGCACGACATCGAAGCGGCCCCAGGCAAAGCCGCCGGCGCGTGTCGCGCGGCCGATCGCCTCCGCAGCGTTGCCCGGCAGGCGCGTGTCGGCATGCAGGAACAGGAGCACGTCGCCGCGGGCTGCTGCCGCGCCCGCGTTCATCTGCAAGGCGCGCCCGCGCGGCGCCACGATGACCCGATCGCAAAGCGGGCGGGCGATCGCCGCGGTCGCGTCGCTGCTGCCGCCGTCGGCCACCACGACTTCCGCGCCCTGCTCGCGCAAGGGGGCAAGCGCCGCGAGCGCTGCGGCGATGCCGGCAGCCTCGTCCAGCGCCGGCACGACGATGGACAGGCGCACGGACGCTACTTCGCGTCGTTCAAGGCCCAGTCGTAGTCGAGGAACCTGATCGGCGCCTTGCCATCCGCGATCAGCTTCTGTTCGTCAGGCTTGTCGGCAAGCAGGCTGGCGTAGCGCGCGAAGTACGCCTCGCGCGAGGCGATAGGCGCTCCATCCTTGCCGATGCCCTTGTAGTTGCTCTGCCAGTCGACCTTGAACCAGTCGAAGATCTTGGAGACTTCGAGCGTGCCGCCGGCGAAGCGGTTGCGCGACCGGTCCGACAGGAAGCGCCGCGCCTGTTCCTCGAGCTGGGCATCCAGGCGCTCCGCCACGAAGGACTCCTCGCGCAGCATCGGGCAACCGATCGAGGCGCAATTGACCGCGTAGTGCACGCGCGGTTCGTCGTAGACGCCAGGCTTGCGCAGGATCACGTGCTCGACCTCGTCCAGGAAGCTTTCCCGGCCCAAGAGCGTGAAGAACTTGTCCTTCCACGGATTGCCGATCACGTTGCCGAAGTCGCGGATCGACTTGAGGTTGGGATAGCGCTGCAGGATCTTGACGACCGTGAAGGCGTTGTAGGCGTTGATCAGGAAGGCCATCTGCTGCGCCTTGGACCAGGCGCGAAAGTCGGCCTCCGACACCTTGGAGAGGCTGTCGGTATAGGCCTTGAGCGCCGCCTCGTCGGCCTTGAAGCCGCCGTAGCGGACCTTGCTCACTTTGCCCTGCTCCTGCACGACGACATGCTTCTTGAGGAGCGCATCCCAGGCCTTGTGGGAGTGATCGAATTGCGCCCAGGCGCCAGGTGCCAGCAGCAGCGCGAGCAGAAAGGTGGCGAGTCGGTGCATAAATCCTCCGGGGCAAATGGCGTCAGGCCCGATCAGGTGAGATTCAGTGTTGTTCAGGGGTGTAGGCCGGGCGCTTGTCGCCGCCCATGCCCGCGAGTTTGCCCAGTACCGCGCCCAGGCCGCCGGCGCCGCGGCGCCAGGTCTGGAAGGCGTCGAGGAAGGCGTGCTGGCCCATCGTCACGGTGCTGCGCTTCCAGACGCCCGCAGCGTACTTGTTGGCTTCCGCGAGCGTGGGGTAGATGTGGATGGTGCCAAGAATCTTGTTGAGACCCAGGCCGTGCTTCATTGCGGCAACGTACTCGGCGATCAGGTCGCCGGCGTGCTCGCCGGCGATCGTGACGCCGAGGATGCGGTCCGACCCCGGTGCGGTCAGCACCTTGACGATGCCGTGCGCCTCGCTGTCGGCAATGGCACGGTCGAGATCGTCGATGCCGTAGACGTGTGCGGTATAGGCGATGCCCTTCTCTTTCGCCTCGAGCTCGTTCAAGCCCACGCGCGCGACTTCCGGCTCGGTGAACGTGGCCCAGGGAATGACCGAGTAGTCGGCCTTGTACTTCTTGAAGGTGCCGAAGAGCGCGTTGACCGCGGCATACCAGGCCTGGTGCGCTGCCGTGTGGGTGAACTGGTAGGGCCCGGCGACATCCCCGCAGGCATAGATGTTCGGGTACAGGGTCTCCAGGTACTCGTTGGTCTCGACGGTGCGGGTGCGCGTGGTCGGGATGCCGAGTTCCTCGAGGCCGTAGCCGGTGACGTTCGGCGTGCGTCCGAGCGCGCAGATCATCTCGTCGAAGACGATCCGGACGTCGGCGCCCTGATGTTCCGCAATGAGGGTTTTCTCGCCGTTCTCGACGCGGAATTCCTTCGCCTTGTGGTTGACCAGCACCCGGATGCCCTCGGCGCGGAACTGGCGCATGACCATCTCGGAGACTTCCGGGTCCTCGCGCAGCATGATGCGCGGCGCCATCTCGACCTGGGTCACTTCCGCGCCGAAGCGCGCGAAGGACTGCGTGAGTTCGGAGCCGATCGGCCCGCCGCCCAGGACCAGCAGTCGCCGCGGCAGGGTGCGGATGTTCCACACCGTGTCGGAAGTGAGCGGGTTCATGTCCTTCAATCCCGGTATCGGCGGCACCAGCGGACGCGCGCCCGCGGCGATTACGATGCTGCGGGTGCTGAGCGTGCTGGTCTTGCCGTCGGCTGTCTTGACCTCGACCTGCCAGGGCGAGACGATCCTCGCTTCTCCCTGCACGACGTCGACGCCCAGTCCGGTGTAGCGCTCGACGGAGTCGTGCGGCTCGATCGCGGTGACGATCTTTTGCACGCGCTCCATCACGTCGGCGAAATCGAATTGCGCATCGGCGCCCTGCATGCCGAACTCGCGGGCGCGCTTGACGTGCGAGAGAAATTTGGCCGAACGGATCAGTGCCTTGGAGGGCACGCAGCCGAAGTTCAGGCAGTCTCCACCCATCTTGTGCTTTTCCACCAGTGTCACCTTGGCCTTGACCGCGGCCGCGATATAGGCTGTCACCAGCCCGCCGGAGCCCGCGCCGATGACCACCACGTTGCGGTCGTAGCTGGCCGGCCGGCGATCGGCCCACTTGGCGTAGACCTTCCTGGCCTTGACCGCATCGACGATCTTCTTGGCGATCAAGGGAAAGATGCCCAGGAGCACAAAGGCGCCGATGAGGCCGGGCGAGAGAATGCCTTTCAACGAACTGATGGCGGCCAACTGGGTGCCGGCGTTGACGTAGACGATGGTGCCGGCCAGCATGCCGATCTGGCTCACGAGATAGAAGACCCAGGTGCGCATGGGCGTCAGGCCCATCGCCAGGTTGATCACGAAAAACGGCACGGCCGGAATCAGGCGCAGTGTGAAGAGATAAAACCCGCCCTCTTTGGCGACCCCCTGGTTGATGCCGGCCAGGCGTGCGCCGAACTTGGCCTGCACCCAGTCGCGCAACAGGAAGCGACTGGCCAGGAAGGCCAGCGTCGCGCCGACCGACGAGGCGAACGAGACCACGATGGTGCCGACGACCAGACCGAAGATCGCCCCGGCCACCAGCGTCATGAGCGCCGCGCCGGGGAGCGACAGCGCGGTGACGAGCACATAGACGGCAAAGAAGGCCGCGATGGTCGCCCCCTGGTGGGCCGCGTACTGGGCGGCCAGCGAGGCTTGCTGCGCCTTGATCGCCTCGAAGGTCAGGTACCGCTGGCCGCCGAGCGCGAAAAAGGCGCCCACGGCAATGGCGATTGCGACGAGGACAGCGAGTTTTCCGACTTTCATGGGAACCCTTTTCGCGCCCTGGCACGCAATGCTGCCAGGGCTACGCGGTGTCTATGCCGCCAGCGGCACGCGGCATGAAGCAGCGCTCGAAGCCGGATATACGTCGATGCCCGCGCGCGGCGCCCTGGCGAACGCGTAACCGGGCCCCGCGACGATGCGGCGGCGATAGGATAGCGCCGCCGGTGATCCGGCGGGCCACAGGTGGTCGAAGTGCTTGAGCCACGCCGCGCTGTCGTAGTGGAGCGGCAACGCGTCGATGAAGATGCCGTCGACGCGGGTGCCGTACAGGGCGCCTGCCCACGGCGGCGCCGGCGACACGGCGATACGCGTGATGACACCGAAGTCGGTGCCGGCGAAATTGGGCATGCCTGCCGCGCCGTTGTTGATCAGCACCGACCGCCCGGCGGCCGCGTCGAACACTTGCGCTACCGGCAGGCAGGTGTGGCTGGAGGCGAAGACGCGCACGCGCGCGGCGTCGAACATGGCGCGCACCGTGGCCGCATCGATCGACTCTTCACCAAAACTCCAGCCGGCCAGGCTGTCGGCATCGCCGTGCACGATGCCGACACGCACATCGCCGACCTGCGCGACAAGATGCATCGGCAGCGCAGCCAGCGATTCGCTCAGTTCTCGTTGGCGCCTTGCCGTGGCCGCCAGGACGGACATGATGGCATTGGAGCGGGCGACATCCGCATCACCGACGTGATCAGGATAGCCGCAGCCGCAGCCGGCGGCGGCGTCGTCGGCCAGCAGTTCGGTCTCGACATTGCCGCGCAGCGCGTGGTGGCGCAATACCGCGCGATTGACGCGCGTGAAACCTGTGTCGTCGATGTCGAACCAGTTGAAATCGCCGTTGAAAACCGCCTGCGCGCCGGGCTCGCGCGCGAGCAGGCGGTCCAGCGCATCGAGCGCAAAAGGGTTGCCGTACATGCCGCCAACGACATACAGCGAGTCCGCCAGCAGGTCCGGCACCCGATCGAGCGCGGCGGCACCGTAGCGGTAGGCCAGCGGGCAGGTGCGCCCGGGCTTTGCGGTGGCGTCGATGGACACGTCGGTGCCGCCTGGCTCAGGCCAGCGCCCCGCCGCAGGAACTGCCCTGCCCGGCGGTGCAGCCGTAGCAATGTTCGCGCACCACGATGGCATTGCCGTCCAGATCGGTGCCGAGCACTTCGCTCAAGTGCGTGCGCCTGCGGCCGGCAACCTCCAGCGGCAGGCCCAACATCTGGTTGAAGTCGCAATCGTAGAGGTAACCGCGCCAGTCCACCGAGACGAGCGAGCGGCACATGACCTCGTCCAGGTTCTGTTCACGGTGTGCCGAGCGCAAAAGGTCCATGTACTGGTTGAACTGGCCCTTGGAGATCAGCGTCGAGCCGAAGCGCTGGATCGGCATGTTGGCCAGGGTATAGAGCCGGTTGAAGACGATGCCGAACCCATCACCCAGGATACGCTTGTAGTCTGCCTCGAGCGCCTCTTGCGGCGGAGGTAGCGAGGGCCCCTGCGGGTTGTAGACCAGGTTCAGGACGAGGCCTGTCCCCGGCTTGGCGTAGCCGAGTTCGTTCAAGCGCCGGATTCCGTCGATCGAGCGCGCGTAGACCCCGCTGCCGCGCTGGCGATCGACCAGTTCCTCGGTGTAGCAGGGAAGAGACGCGACGATCTCGACCGCGTTCGCGGCCAGGAACTCGGCCAGGTCCTCCTGCCCGGGTTCGGAGAGGATGGTCAGGTTGCAGCGGTCCATGACCTTGACCCCCAGCGCGCGCGCGCGTTTGACCAAGTAACGGAAATCCGGGTTGAGTTCGGGCGCCCCGCCGGTTACATCCAGCGTGCCGACACGACGCGCCTCAAGGTAGGCCAGCACGGAGTCGATGGTGGCGCGGTCCATCATCTCGGTGCGCGTCGGCCCGGCGTTGACGTGGCAATGCAGGCAGGACTGGTTGCACTTGTAGCCCAGGTTGACCTGCAGGGTCGACACCGCGCGCCGGTCTATCGACGGGAAGGTGGTGTCCTCTAGACGTTCCAGCGTGGCGTGCATTTTGTTGTGCTCCGTTGTGCTGCTTGTTTCCCCGGGTGCGGGCTCTTTGGGCAGATGTACCCGGTTTGGTCGTTCCGAGCCGTGAATTCCTTACGCTTCGTACGTGTTTCCGGATGCAGCGGACCTCACTTGAAGACCGTCAGCACCCCCGTGTACCCGTACAGACGATTGCGCGCGATCTCGCCGTTGGCATAGAAGCCTGCCAGTGGCACATCACCCAGATGTTCTCGCAGCAGGGCGAGTTCCACCCCCTTGGCACCGAACATGCTGGCGCCACGACCGACACAGGCATGGTACAGCGCCGCGCGCGGCGGTGCGGTCAGCCCGTCCTTCAGGTCATAGATCATGCGCACCAGGTCGTCGCGGGCTGAAGCCAGGTCGCGCCGGCAGAACATCAGGGTCGAGCCGACCGTCGGGACGTCGCCGATGGCGACCAGGCGCTTTTGCGGGTCGATGCCGATCAGGTTGCGTACCAGATAGTCCTCGCCGCCGCCCGAGGCCTCGGCGCCTGCCACCACCAGTCCGACAAAGGTATCGCGCGCCGCGGCGCGCAGCCCGTCCAGAGTGCAGCCCAGGTCGGCCAGCATCACGTCCAGCGCCGGCCGGTCGTCGAGCGTGGCGATGACGTTGCGATCCGAGCGCGTGACGATGTGACGCGGCCCCAGCGGCGCACAACCCTGGGTCAGGCGCGTCGCCACCGCGACCTCCGAGGACAGCACCACGCCGGAAATCCCGCCGCTGACGACCTCGTTGGCGATCTGCAATGTTGAGCCGCGCGAGGACGACAGCCCGCCGGCCAGGTAGCCGCTGGACACCTTGCCGGCCATGTCGACGATCAGTTCATCGATATCCGGTGTTGCCGGGTCAGCGTGCACGACGGCGAAGAAGGCCGCATCCGCACCACTTTGCGACTTGTCGCCCAGGCGTGGTGCGCGCCGGTTGCCGGAGAAGACCGCATGTGCGCCGGGCTGCAGCGAACCGGTCAGGATCGTGAGTCCCGGCTCGTCGAAATACTCGACGCCCGTGGCGCACACGCCGATGCCGACCGAACCGGTCCAGTCCTTGATGCCGGTGTGCTCGCGCGCCCGGGCGAGGATCGCCCCGGCATGTGCCGCGTACGCTTCGGTCAGATACAGGAAGCCCAGCGTGCCGCCGGGCTCGATCGCGGAAAGAGCGCGGTCGGTGGCGACTTTCCAGTCGGCGTCGCCAGCGTGACCTGCCTGCCAGGCGAGGCTCACGGACGCGCGCGCTTGCGCGTGCTCTTGGCCGGTCCGGCCTGACGGGACGGCGTGGCGACCGGGGGCGCCATCGCCTGCATGTTCTTGACGAACTCGCCTTGCAGGGACTGCACCCAACCAGCCGGGTCTGCCCAGGGGGCGGCCGCCGCGGCAGCGGCCTTGGCGGCAGCGGATTCTGCGCTTGTCGCACTCGCTTGCCCGGTCGCGGCGCCAGAGGGCATTAAGCCTTCCGCGGCCTGACGCATCGCCTCGGCCGCGCGCGCGACGATGTCGGCGCCTGGCGTGGCTTTCAGGCCGCGCAGCGTGGCTGCCTGCATTTCCAACGCGTTGATCTGCATGTTGAGCACGCCCAGGTTCATTTCCAGCCATTGGCGCACCTGGCGCAGCTCGGCCACGCGGCGCTCCAGATCCTCGGGGGAAAAGGTCGGCATGGGCGGCGCGCCGGGGGCGGCGGCGGGAAAGCCGGGCACGCCCATCTGGCCCCAAAGGCTCTTGACGAACTCGAACGGGTCGGTCGTTGTTGTCACTTTGCTTCCTGCTACCTCGGGACGGACTGCATCGATTGTACGCGCGGCCGATCAGCCTTCGCGCACACTGCGTGCGGTGGCGTCGATCGCGCAGAGGATGGGTGCGGCGCTGCCGACCTCCTTCATGAGCAGAAGGCACAGGCGCGCCAGGAACAGTTCGGTCTTGTCGGCGCCCAGTCCGGTCATGGTCTGGCAGGCGTGGGTGTAGGTCTCGTCGAGCTCCTCGGGCGTGAGCATGGTGTCAACCTTCCAGTGCACCGGCGATGGCGGCGGAAATACGACCCGCATCGAGCGCGTGCCAGCGCGCCAGCACGTGGCCATCGGGGCGGATCAGGTAGTGCGCTTGCGGCAGCGCACCGTAGAGGGGAAACAATTGCCCGCTGCGATCCCAGGCATTTGCCAGTGCATTGCGCGCGGGCGCGATCCACACCTGCGCCAGGGGCACGGTCAGGCCTCGCGCGTCGCAATCGGGCCGTGCGTCGCACAAGGACAACAGTGTGAAGCGCGCGCCCAGGAGATCGGTGAGGTGGGCGGGCAGACCGTCGCGCTCGATCGGACACTCGGCAAGCACCGCGCCCGGCGGCGGGCCGGCGACGAAGGCATCGACATCTTCCAGTGCCAGAGGTGAGGTCGGGTAGGTGATGCTGGAGGTCTGGCGCGGGTTGACGAGGGTCGCGAAAAACGGATCGGCCACCGCCAGCCCCAGAGCGGCTTCGCGCATGAGCTTGAACGCATGCGAGGGCGGCGCCATGAACTCGGTGCTCTTGGAGGCATGGCGCATGTTCTCGCGCGCGGCGAAGACGCGTTCCTCGGAGTAACTGCGCAAGAGGCCCGCGCCGGCCACGCCGCGCGCCACCAGCGCCAGCTTCCAGGCCAGGTTGTGCGTGTCGTCCACTCCGGAGTTGAGCCCGCGCACGCCGAATATCGGTACCAGGTGCGCCGCATCGCCGGCGAAGAGCACGCGTCCATGGTCGTAGCGCTCGAGGGTCAGGCAGTTGGCCTTGTAGGCCGAGATCCACACCGGCTGCCAGGATGCGCTCTCGCCGATCCAGTCGAGGTGCGCCTTGACGCGCGGCAGCACCTGCTCGGGCTTGACCGCCTCGACCGGGTCTTCGTCGTCGCGCAGCTGGTAGTCGACGCGCCAGATGTCGCCCGGCTGCTTGTGCATGAGGATGGTCGAGCCCGGGTTGGAGGGCGGATCGAACCAGGCGCGGCGCTCGGTCGGGTAGGCGCTTTGCAGGTGGATATCGACGATGATGTAAGTGCCTTCGTATTGCGATCCCGTGAAGCGCAGGCCGAGCTGTTGGCGCACTACGCTCTTCGCGCCGTCGCAGGCGACGAGCCAGTCCGCACGGGTCGTATAGTCACCCGCCGGAGTCGAGACGCGCAGGGTCACGCCGTCCTCGTCGTTGTCGAAGCCGGCGATGCGGCTCTGCCAGCGCAGGTCGATCAGGCCATCATTGCGTCGCGCGATGGCATCGACCAGGTCCTGCTCGAAGTAGCACTGCTCGAGGTTCACCATCGGGTAGTACTTCTGGCGCGCGTCCATCGGCATTTCCAGCCGATATACCGGCGTCTCGCGGTAGTAGCTGGTGCCCGCCGTCCAGGGCAGCGCGCGTTCCAGCACCGGCCGCACCACCCCCAGGCGTTCGAGAATTTCCTGGGTACGACGCGAGATGCACGCCGCCCGACTGCCGTGCGAGACGCTATCGTCGGCTTCCAGCACCACCGAGGCGATGCCATGGTTGGCCAACCCCAGTGCCAGGGCAAGGCCGACCGGGCCGCCGCCGGCAATCGCGACGCGGTGCGTCGCCGCTTCGCGGCCGGCCTCGTCAAGCGCAGGGCGTCGCGGCGCGTGGCGCTGGTATTCGAAATACTCGTAGTACTCGCTCATCGAGCCGCCAGTGTCGATTCAGATCGGGCAGTCCGGGTCGAACTTGGGCGCGCGGCGCTCCTTGTGGCTGGCCACGCCCTCGTGCACGTCCGGCCCGGCAAAACCCATGAATTCCAGCGCCAGCGAGGAATCGAAGGTCGGGCCCATCATGCGCAGCCAGTTGTTGAGCGAGTACTTGGTCCAGCGGATCGCGGTCTGCGAACCGCGTGCGAGGCGGTTGGCGACCTCGAAGGCGCGCGCAACCAGCTGATCCTCTTCCACCGCCAGCGCGACCAGCCCCAGGCGCTCGGCCTCTTCGCCCGACATCGGCTCGCACAGCATCAGGTAGTACTTGGCCTTGGCCATGCCGCACAGGAGCGGCCAGATGATCGCCGCGTGATCGCCGGCGGCGACGCCCAGGCGGGTGTGGCCATCGACGATGCGCGCGTTCTTGGCCGCGATCGGGATGTCGGCCAGGAGCCCCGCGACCAGGCCCGCGCCGACCGCGGCGCCATGCATGGCCGAGACGATCGGCTTGTCGCAGTTGATGACGTTGTAGACCAGATCGCGCGCTTCCTTCCACACGCGGGTGCGGGTCTTGAAATCATTGGCCATGTCGGTGACCAGGCCGAAATCGCCGCCGGCCGAGAAGCCCTTGCCTGCACCGCGCAATATGGCGACACGCGCATCCGGGTCGTCGGAGATGTCGCGCCAGATGGTCGCCAGTTCCTTGTGTCCGGCGTGATCGGCGGTGCCCAGTTTTCCCTGCGCCACCTTGGCGCCGCCCATGACGACTTCCAGCACGCCTTCGGGGTGGCGATTGACGGCAAGCGAGGTGTAGTGGTCGTAGGACTTGGGCATGGCAGGTTCGGTATTGAGTGCTCGGGGCGTCGCAGTGTAGCCGAGCCCGCCGCCCGGCGGAATCAGGCCCGCGGGTCGGCCAGCGCGGCGTGCAGCGCGAGAAACGCCGCGATCGTGGCCGGATCGCGCCGCCCCAGCCCGCACTCGGCGGCGATGCCGAAGCGCGGCACGACACGTGACGCGGCCGCGATGCGCCTTGTCGTCCCGGTGGCGCCGTCGGTGCGGTGCACCAGTCCCAGGTAGAGCTCGGTCTCGCTGGCGAGGTGCAAACCGGCCAAAGGCGCGTAGTAGGCGTCATCGTCGCGTGCGCGCGGCACCGGCAGGTGCAGCCAGTCGAGCCGGCGCGCAAGCTTCGTCGCCAGGTGGTTGGCCACCATGACCAGCTTGCCGGTATCGTCGGGCTCCTTGAAATGCCTGTGCCCGGAGTCGCCGTAGCAGAGGTGAAATCCCATCTCGACCGCGGCGGGCACGGCGTCGCCCCAGCGCACCAGGCGTGCGAGGATGTCCTCTTCCGGTGACGCGTAGAAGGTCGGCATCACGCCCTCGAGGATCGCGAACTCGATCGCGGTGTCCCACTGGATGGCCAACTCGCGCGCGGGGATCGCTGCGACGATGGCGGACAGTTCGGCCAGGAGCGCACGCTCATACGGCGCTTCCAGCGCGGCCATCGATTCGGCGGCCACATAGGAGTGCAGCGGCGCCAGGGGTGTCGGCAGACACACCAGGAACTTCATGTGCGCGGGGATGCGGCCATCCGCCTTGCCGCGCGCGAATTCGGCGTAGGACGCGAGCGCCTCGCGCGCATAGCCCAGCGGCGGGAAAGCGATGCTCGTCGGATCGACGCCCGGCCGGATGCGGAACCTGGGGCGACGTATGTAACCCTGTGCCGCCTCCTCGGCGACGAGCGTGTCCATGCCTTCGAACACCGCGCCCTGCCAGGCGATCCAGTTGGTGCGCGTGCCGGTCTCGCCGTCGGGGAGGCGCTTGATATGTTCCCCCAGATGTTCGCAGACGCAGCCGAACACGGCGGCACGATCGGCCAGAGGCACGCTGCCAACCAGGTGCACGCCGCGCGGTTTCATGCTTCCTGCCTCCTCGAAGAGGGCGCGTCAGCGCGACAACTCGTCCCTGAACTTCGGGTGGGCGATCGCCACCAGGCGCTTCCTGCGTTCGTCGAACGGTACGCCTTTCAGGCGCGCAACGCCCCATTCGGTGACAACGCAGTCGACATCCGCCGAGGGGGTGGTCACCGGTCCGGAGAGCGTGCGTGCGATGCGGCTCACGCTGTCACCGCGTGTCGTCGACGGGAGCGCGATGATCGAGATTCCGCCCGGCGACGCCGCCGCGCCGCGCACGAAATCCAGCTGTCCGCCAAACCCGCCGATGTAGGCGCCGCCGGCGACTTCTGCATTCACCTGGCCGGTCAGATCGACCTCGATCGCTGAATTGAGGCTGGTGAACCTGGGCAATTGCGCCAGCGTGGTGATGCCGTGCGTCACGGTCGCAGGGCGCAGGTAGAGGCGCGCGTCGCCGTCGATGCGCCGATAAAAGTCCGTGCTGCCAGCCAGCATGCCGACGGTCGACACGCCGGTATCGAAAGGCTTCATCGAGTTGTCCAGCGCGCCGGCATCGACCAATTCCATCGCCGTCTCGGTGAAGAGCCCGGAGTGCATCCCCAAGCGCCGGTGCGACTTGAGTGCGGTGAGGATCGCGTCCGGCAGCGCGCCGATGCCCATTTGCAGCGTCGCACCGTCCTCCACCAGCCCCGCCACGTGGGTGGCGATGCGCATCTCGGCCGCGCCGGCCGCCGCCGGCCCCACGCTGACGAGCGGCGCGTCCGTGGGGATGACTGCATCGATGCGGATGTCGGCATCGAGTTCGCCCCCGGCGATGCGCGGACTGGCCGGGCTGACTTCCAGCAGCACGCTGCGTGCGCCGCGCGCCGCAGCGCTGACATAGCCGTCGAAGGTGGCGCCGAGGGTGAAGCTGCTGCCATCGGCCAGGCGCGCCGCGTGCGACAGCACCACGTCGGCCTTGAGTCCGCCGGAAGCGAAAAGAGCCGGCAACTGCGAGTAGTGACAGGGCACGACCGTGAGACGCCCGGCGCGCGCCAACGCCGCGTTGCGCCCGACCCCGCCATAGGCCATGAAGCGCAGTTCGGCCGGCGCATCCGGACCGAAGGTGTCGGCCATGGTTACACCCAGGAAGACGGTGACCGGGCCGATCTTCTCGATCTGGCGAAGAAGCGCGCGCGTGAGCGTGGTCGGCTCCGCGGGTCCTTGCGCGACGACGATCAGGTCGCCGGCGCGGATGAATTCGCGAAGGTCGAGCGCGGCGGGTTCGATTGCGCGGGGAGCTGGTTTCATCGCGCCGAGACTACACGACACCAGCGGCGGCGAGTTGCCGTGCCTCCTCGGCGGCGATGCCGATACCCTGCAATACCTCCAGCGCATGCTCGCCCAATTCCGGCGCGCGCAGACGCGGTGCGGCCGGCTCGTGGCGAAACTTGATCGGCACGCCCAGGTGATGGTTGCCCTGGGGGTCCTTGAGCAACATGCCGCGCTCGCTCGTGTTCGGGTCATCCATGCTTTGCTTCAGGGTGCGCAGCGGTGCATAGCAGACATCGACGTCCGCCAGCCACTCCAGTGCCTGCGCCTGCGTCCGTGCGCCGAACCATTCGCGCAGGAAGGCCTTGACCGGCTCCTGCACCGGCCCGGGCGGCTCGTGGGTCAAGGGGATCAAGTCGGGCCGGCCGGCCTTGTTGAGAAAGTTCTCGCAGAACTTGTGCTCGATGCCGGCCAGCACGACTTCCTTGCCGTCGGCGGTGTCGTAGATCATGTAGAAGGCCGCGCCGCCCCAGTTGCGCGCATGCGTGACCACATGGTCGCGGTTTTCCGCGAACACCGGGCCGGCGACGTTGGGCGTCCACGCCAGCAGGCAGTCGTGCATGGAGATGTCCAGGTAGTCGCCGCGGCCGGTCTGGCGTTGCCGCAACAGGGCCATGAGGATGCCGGACAAGGCCATCAAGGAACCGGTCAGGTCGGCTGCAGGAATCGCGGGGTTGGCGGGCTTGCCGTCGCGGCCGCGGTTGAAGTCCAGGAGGCCGGCCATGGCCTGCATGGCCATGTCGTGCGCCGGCCGGTCGCGATAACGACCCTTCTGGCCGAATGCGGACAGCGAGGCGTAGATGATCTGCGGCGCGCGCGCGGCCACGGCGTCGTAGCCGATGCCGAGGCGGTCGACCACGCCCGGGCGAAACGATTCGACGAGCACATCGGCGTTTTCACACAGGCGCAGGAGGATGTCCCGTCCGCGCGCGTCCTTGAGATTGAGCCGGAGGCTCTTCTTGCCGCGGTGCGTGTTGCGGTACCACACCGACTGCCCGCCTTCGAAGAGGCCCAGTTCGCGCGCAGGCTCGCCGGAAAAGGGCTCGACCTTGATGACCTCGGCGCCATGATCGGCCATCATCATGGTCAGGTGCGGACCGGGCAGGAATTGCGAAAGTTCGACGACCTTGACGCCTGCGAGTTTCATTGCCTTGACCGACAGGTTGTTCGTGAGCGGAACGGGAGTGCGCCGAAGCGGGCGAGTCAGATGCGGTTACGCTCGATCAGCTGGCGCGCGATGATGATGCGCTGCATTTCGTTGGTGCCTTCGCCGATGCACATGAGCGGGGCGTCGCGCAGCAGTCGCTCGACCGGGAACTCGGTCGAATAGCCGTAGCCGCCGTGGATGCGCATGGACTCCAGCGCGTTCTCGACCGCCGATTCGGAAGCGAAGTACTTGGCCATGCCGGCCTCCATGTCGCAGCGCTGGCCGCGGTCGTAGGCGCGGGCGGCCTGCTCGACCAGGAGCCTTGCGGCTTCGCAGCGGGTGGCCATCTCGCCCAGCTTCAACTGGATGGCCTGATGCTCGCAGATCGGCTTGCCGAAGGTCTTGCGCATCTGCGAATACTTGACCGATTCCTTGAGCGCCGCATTGGCGATGCCAACACCGCGCGCAGCGACGTTGATGCGCCCCAGTTCCAGCCCGCCGGCGGCAAGATAGAAGCCATGGCCCTCGTCGGACAGGCGGTTGGCCGCCGGCACGCGGTAGTTCTCGAACACCAGTTCTGCCGAATCGATTCCCTTGTAGCCGAGTTTCTCCAGTTTTTTCGAGTGCCTGAATCCGGGGCCCTTCTCCATGATGAACATCGACAGGCCGCGGCGCGGGTTGTCCGCGCTGGCCGAGGTGCGCGCCAGCACCGCGAAGGCGCTGCCCTCGATGCCATTGGAGATCCAGGTCTTGGTGCCGTTGACGACGTAGTGGTCGCCCTGGCGCTCGGCCTTGAGTTTCAGCGCCGACAGGTCGGTGCCGGCATCCGGTTCGGTCAATCCGAGTCCGCCGCGCAGCTCGCCGGTGACCATGCGCGGCAGGAGGCGCTGCTTCTGCTCGTCGTTGCCGTACTTCTCGACTAAGGTCGCCATCATCAGGTGGGAGTTGAAGATGCCGGTCAGCGACATCCACACCTCCGAAATGCGCGTGACGATGCGCGCATAGGTCGAGGCGGAGAGGCCCATGCCGCCGTACTGCGGGTCGATGACCGCGCCGAAAAGGCCGAAGGCCTTCATCTGCGCGACCATGTCATGCGGGTAGATGTCGTCATGCTCCATCTTCATGACGTGCGGTTCGACATCCTTCCTGAGCCAGCGGTCGATCTGTTCCAGGAGGGCGGCTTCGACCTCGGGGTCGGTTTCGCGTACGACGCGCGCGGGGGTAGGTACCGTCATTGCTTGCTCCGAAAAATGGGGGTTGCGCCGTCAGGCCGGTGGTAGGTGCGCCGTCAGGCCGGCGCGGGAACCTGCCTGGCGAAATGTTCTGCGATCGCCTTGCGCGTGGTGATCCAGACGCCGGGCCGTGCGCTCACATGGGCCAGGAAGCGGTCGAATGCGCCGATGCGACCCGGCCTGCCGACGATGCGCAGGTGCACGCCAAAGGACATCATGCGCGGCGCGTCGCGGCCTTCTTCATACAGCCACTCGAAGGAGTCGATCGCGTACTTGAGCCAGGCATCGGGCGAGAGCGCCGGGTCGGTCCAGAACTTCATGTCGTTGGAATCCAGCGCGTAGGGGACGATGACCATCGGCTTCCTGCCCTGCGCCGTCTCGACTGAGTCCCAGAACGGCTGATCGTCCGAGAAATCGTCCATGTGGTACGTGAAGCCCTCCTCGAGCAGGAGGCGACGGGTGTTGGCCGTGAAGAGGTAGCGCGACAGCCAGCCGGCCGGTGCGGCGCCGGTGGTGGCCTTGATCGAGGCAACGGCCTTGCGGATGAAGTCGCGTTCGGCCGCTTCGTCCATGTGGTACTGGTGCACCCAGCGGTAGCCGTGCGAGCACACCTCGTGCCCGCCGGCGACGATCGCCCGCGTCAGGTCCGGCGCGGCCTCCAGGGCCACCGCGGCGGCGGTGAAGGTGGCGCGCACGCCGTGCTTGTCCAGGAGCTTCATGACGCGCGGCGCGCCGGCCTTGATGCCGTACTGGTAGTTGCTCTCGTTGCCGTAGTTGCGCACCGGGCGCTTGAGCATGATGCCCAGTTCGTCGACCGGTTCAGGCCCGCGGTCGCCGCGCGCGATCGATGCCTCGGCGCCCTCTTCGACGTTGACGACCACCGACAGCGCCAGGCGGGCACCGTCGGGCCAGGTCCAGGAAGGGTTGCTCATTTGCAGGGCGGTGAGGGTGAAGGGTAGTGGCGCGACGCGAGATTGCCAGGCACAGCCGCGAAACCGGCGGCTGAAAAGATGTCCGGACAAATTCTAGCCCTCGCGTGGCGGCAGGGTCAAGCCAGGGAACCCGAGCCACCGGCAACGTTGGCTCTTGTAGAGTACGCGCTCGGCGGAGATGCCGCGAACCATCAGGACAAGCAATGGACCTCACCTACTCGACCGAAGAGCTCGCCTTTCGCGATGACGTGCGCGCCTGGCTCAATGCCAACCTGCCCGCCGATATCCGCGACAAGGTCACCACCTACCGCCATCTTTCGCGCGAGGACTACATCCGCTGGCACAAGATCCTGGCCGCGCGCGGCTGGTCGGTCCCGCACTGGCCGAAGGAGTGGGGCGGCACGGGCTGGAACATCACCCAGCGCTATCTGTATGAAGAGGAGTTCGGCCTGGCCGGAGCGCCGATGCTGCCGCCCTTCGGCCCGGTCATGTGCGCCTCGGTGCTGTTCAAGTTCGGCACGCCGGCGCAGAAGGAGCGCTTCCTGCCGCGCATCCGCGATGGCGAGGACTTCTGGGTGCAGGGCTATTCGGAACCCGGTGCGGGCTCCGACCTGGCGGCACTGAAGACCAGCGCGGTGCGCCGCGGCGACCACTACGTCGTCAACGGCCAGAAGATCTGGACCACGCTGGGCCACTACGGCGACTGGATCTTCTGCCTCGTGCGTACCGACCCGACCGTCGAGAAGCGCCAGGAGGGCATCAGCTTCCTGCTGATGGACATGAAGACCCCGGGCATCACCGTGCGTCCGCTGATCCTCATGGACGGCGGCCACGAAGTCAACGAGATCTTTTTCGACGACGTCAAGGTGCCGGTGTCCAACCTGGTCTACGAGGAAAACAAGGGCTGGTCGGTTGCAAAGTACCTGCTCGGCCATGAGCGCATGGGCAGCGCCAGCGTCGGCGCATCGCGCCGCGAGCTCGCCTCGCTCAAGGCTGTCGCGGCGCGCGAAGAGCGCGACGGCGGCTCCCTCATGGACGACGCGCGTTTTCGCGACCGGGTCACGCGCGTCGAGATCGAGCTCACCGCGCTGGAGCTGACCGCCATGCGCTTCCTGGACAAGATGCGCAAGACCGGCGTACCGCCGGGAGCGGACGTGTCGATGCTCAAGATCCGCGGCACCGAGATACAGCAGGCCATCACCGAACTCATGATGCAGGCCGTCGGCCCGCAGGCGCAGCCCTTTGCGGGCGTGGACGGCGGCGCCGTCGACCCGGTGGTTTCGCGCTACTCGCCGCGCTACTTCAACTATCGCAAGACCAGCATCTACGCAGGTTCCAACGAGATCCAGCGCAACATCATCGCCAAGATGACGCTGGGCCTCTAGAAAAAAGGATCACGTCATGGATTTTGAAATCACCGAAGAGCAGCAGCAGCTCTCCGACTCGCTTGCCAAGTTCCTCGCCAATGAATACGACTTCGAAGCGCGCAAGGCCGCCATCGGCTCGTCGGCCGGGGTCGACGCCAAGGCCTGGGCGACCTTCGCCGAACTGGGCGTCACTGCGATCCCGTTCGCCGAGTCCGACGGCGGCTTCGGCGGCGGCGCGGTCGACCTGATGGCCGCGATGGAGGCCTGCGGTGAGGCCCTGGTCGTCGAACCCTTGATTGACACCCTCGGGCTCGCCGGGCGCCTCGTCGCCAGGACCGGCAGCGACGCGCAAAAGGCCGCGGTCCTGCCGGGCGTGATCGACGGCACCGCCGTCATGAGCTTTGCGTACCTCGAGCGTGGTCGTCGTTATGCCAGCGCGCCCAAGGCGGTCCGCGCGGTCCGCGACGGCGCCGGCTGGAAGCTCGACGGCGAGAAGGTCGTGGTCGTCGGGGCGCCGCTGGCGACCTCCCTGGTCGTCTCGGCGGCAACCGACAAGGGCGCAGGCCTCTTCGTGGTCGAGCGCGGTGCGCCCGGGGTCAGCATCAACGCCTATCGCACCGTCGACGGCGCGCGTGCCGGCGACATCAAATTCGCCGGCGTGAAAGTCGGCGCCGACGCCCTGCTGGGCAGCGAAGGCGGCGCCCAGGAGGCCATCGACGAGGCGCTCGACTTTGCCACCGCGCTGTTATGCGCGGACGCCGTCGGCGCGATGAAGTACGCCTGCGACGCGACCCTCGAGTACCTGAAGACGCGCAAGCAGTTCGGCATGCCCATCGGCGCGTTCCAGGTCCTGCAGCACCGCATGGTCGACATGGTGATTTCCTGCGAGCAGGCGCGCTCCATGGCCGTCCTGGCCGCCTGCCGCGTCGACCAGGCCACCGACCCGAAGGAACGCATGCGCGCCGCTTCCATGGCCAAGGTGCGCATCGCCGACGCCGCCCGGCATGTCAGCCAGGAGTCGGTGCAACTGCACGGCGGGATGGGGATGACCGAGGAAATGAAGGTCTCGCATACCTTCCGTCGGCTGACCAACATCGCGCAACGTTTTGGCGATGCGGATCATCATCTGGCGAGGCTGGCCTCGCTGGGATGAGCGCGGGCGGTGGTGTGTCAGTGGTCGCACGTGATTTCAGTTTCCGTGCGGCGCCATGCTGGTAGAACACTGAATCACCGCAGCCGCGCCGCCTTCGGCGGTACGCAGGTAACGAGTTGCTCACGTTCGGGCAGGCAGGGCGCGGCTTGTGCCGTCCGAAGAGGTCCACGCCGCGGCGCGGAAGTATTGCTACCTACTCGACCACCCGATCGGCGCGCGCCAGGATCGTCGGGGGAACCTTGATGCCGAGCGCCTTGACCAACTTGGCATTGATGACCATCTCAAAGGTGGTCGGCTGTTCCATGGGCGTGGTGGCGGGTGCGGCGCCACGCAGGATATTGACCAGCATTTCCGCTCCCCGGCGCCACATCGAGGGGAAGTTGAAACCGTAGGACATGAGACCGCCGGACTCGACCCATTGAGCCTGGTGGAACATGGTTGGCAAGCGTGCATCAAGCGCGTGGCGGATGATTTGCGGCCGCGCGGGAACCCAGAGACCCGAGCCGAGCACGATGAGAGCCTCGGCCTTGGCGCGCACTATCCCTGCGAACGCCGCCGCGTAGTCGAATGGCGGCCGCTTCAGGTCCGCCACATGCACCGTCAAGCCCAGACGTTTTGCGGCGCTTTGCACCACCTCAAGTTGCGCCGCCGTCTGTTCATTGTTGAGGGCCGCCACCCGGGTCATGCGCGGCAGCAATTCACCCAGGATCTCGAGCCGCTTCGCGGGCAGCTCGGACTGGATCGCCGTGATGCCCGTGACGCGGCCACCCGGCCGCGCCAGGCTTGCGACGTAGCCGGTGGCGACCGGATCGAAGTCGACCGCCACCACGACGATCGGCGTGTTGCGGCTGGCTTTTGTGAGCGCGGTCAGATAGGCTTCGGCGCCGCTGCAGAAAAGGGCATCGCAATTGAGTTTGGCGAGCTCGGCAGCTGCCGCGGGAAGTTCCTCGAGGCGACCGCTGATATGGCGACGTTCGATGGCGAGGTTGCGTCCCTCGACAAACCCGAGCTCGCGCAAGCGCTGCTCGAACGCCAGCGCTTGCGGCTCCTTGAGCATTTCGCTGGAACCGGCGAGCCATCCCACACGATAGACACGCCCGGTCGACTGGGATAGCGCCGGCAACGCCGGCGCAGACGCGCCGGACGCCAAGACCTGGATGAAACGGCGACGATTGAGCAAGACGAGGTTCCCGGAGGCCGGCGGTGCGATAGCAGACAGGAGTTTATGCGGATCGTCCATGATCACCGCGTTTCATCTGGGTCACCGCCGCGGGCGTACGTCTCGCCCGACCGATTCAATTCATCAGAAACACTCCCTTGCCCTCGGTTTGCTGATCAAACAGCTTGTAGGCCTCGTCGGCCTGCTCCAGGTTCCAGCGGTGGGTGAACAGCCGATCGACATCGATGCCGCGATCCGCAACGAAATCGTTGCACTCCTTCTGACCGTGGGTGGAAAAGGTCCACGAGCCGATCAGCGTGACCTGGCGGCGCAGCAGGTCGGGGCTGACATCGAGATCCACGTTGCCGCCTTCGCCGACAAAGCAGGCCTTGCCCCAGGTGCGCACGCACTGCACGGCCTGGCGACGCGCCTGCGGTGAGGAGCTCGCATCGATGGACGCGTGCGCTCCCAGGCCGTGGGTCAGTTCCTTGATGGCTTTGAGGACATCGACCTGTGCCGGATTGATGACTTCGGCCGCACCGAACTCCTTGGCGCGCGCCAGGCGCTGCGGGCTCACGTCCAGCGCGATGACGCGCGCGCCCATGGCGGCGGCGAGCTGGGTGGCCGAGAGCCCGACCGGGCCCTGGCCGAAGACGGCGAGGGTCTGGTCGCCGGTGAGTTCCAGGCGCTTGAGCGCACCCCAGGCGGTGCCGGTGCCGCAGGCGATCGCGGCGCCGGTCTCATACGACAGTTCATCGCGCAGCGTGACCAGGGTCTTGGCCGGCACCTTGATGTACTGGGCGTGGCCGCCGTGGCCGGTGACACCGTAGACCTCGGCCACACCATCGACACAAAGCTGCATCCAGCCCGTCGAGCAGTGCGGGCAGACACCGCAGCCGCGGTAGTGGTGCACCATGGCGCGCTGGCCCAGCCAGGCCTGGCGGGCGCTGACGTTCGCACCGACGGCCACGACTTCGCCACAGGGTTCGTGACCGGCGATCTTGGGTTCGGTGTCGCCCAGACCCAACGCGCGCTGCGCTTCGCCCGGGGCGGAGCGATAGAACTTGAGGTCGCTGCCGCACATGCCCGAAGCCTTCATGCGCATGACCACATCGTCCGGGCCGGGCGTGGGGTCTGGGAAGTCCTGCATGGCCAGGGTGCGGCTGCCGGTGAATACGATGCCTTTCATAGGGTCTCCGAGCAAGTCATGTCAATCGAACTGCGCCACTATAGTATGCCCTGCATACAGCGGAGGTACCGCTTTTTTTCGAAGGCGACCATGTCTGAAAACGACCTGACCGACCGGACATTTCTTGAGCGCGCGATTGCTCGGTCCCTGGCATCCCGTCAGGCAGGCAAACACCCTTTCGCCGCGCTGGTGGTCGCGCCCGACGGCAAGATTCTTGCCGAGGCCGGCAACAACAGCTTGCCGCCTGAAGGCGACCCGACGCAACACGCCGAATTGCGCGCCGCGCAGATGGCCGCGCGCATCGCCAGTACCCAGACCCTGGCCGGGTCGACTCTCTACTCGAGCGCGGAGCCCTGCGCGATGTGCGCCGGAGCCATCTACTGGTGCGGCATCGGGCGCGTGGTGTATGCCTTGTCGGAGCACCGCCTGCTGGAACTGACCGGCAGCCACCCGGAGAACCCGACGTTTTCCCTGCCTTGTCGGGAGGTGTTTGCGCGTGGGCAGCGCCGTGTCGAAGTGGTGGGGCCGTGCCTGGAAGAGGAGGCGGCCAAGGCGCATGAAGGTTTTTGGAGCGACGCCTGACCTGAGACATCGGGGTGTCTGCGGGGCACGGCCGTCGTCATTTCTTTCGGCGCTCGTGGGAACGACCCGACTCTTCGATTTTCGTTGTCGCCTCGACGGGCAGCCGATCTGCCTTCAGGACCGCTTGCGCAGAATGCCGGCGAAATAACCGGACAACGCCGCGCGCGCGTCGAGCGGCAGGATGTGCCCCACGTACTGATCAGGACGCACGACGACCACGCAGCCGGCCGTGCGGTCGATGCCGCGCATGGCGAAGATGTCGTTGCCGCTTTTCAGGTCGGCGCAAAACACCTTCTCATAGTCGCAAAGGCCATGGCGTCCCACACGCGGACGCAGCAACGAAGGCATGGCGGCGTAGTCGAGGTCGCGAAACGACTGCTGGAACACCGCGCGCGTGTCGATCACCGCATCCGGATCTTCCCCCGGTGCGGTGTGGCGCACGCGCGGCGAAGCAGGGTCACGCTCCAGCCAGTCGCACAACGCCGCGACCGCGCCGCCTGCGCCGCCGGCATCGCCTGCGGGTGCGAAGATGAATAGCCGGAAGCGCGCATCGGCATCGATGCAATGTCCCAGATGCATGGGCTTGGCGTCGGCCAGGCGCACCACCGGTGCGGAATGGAAGCGCTTGCCGATGTCGAAGCCCGTGGCCAGGTGCTGGTGGGTGGCGGCACCGGTCAGCCGGCCGGGCTCGTACTGGATGGTGAGCCCGCAGGTGAACGGCAGGTTGTTGATGAAGGCGCGCGCCACCACCGGCAGGCCGGCCGTGGCGGGGTCGAACTCCATGTCTTCACCCGCGCTGCCTCCGACCACGCGCGCCCACTTGTGGTCGAACTCGACCAGGCCCTTGGCAGCGGCGCGCCGCTCGCCGGAGTACGTGTGCAAGAGCGCCGAATCGGCGCGCCCGGTCAACACCGATATCAGTTTCCAGCCCAGGTTGAAGGTGTCGCCCATCGACACGTTCATGCCCTGCCCGGCCTTGGGACTGTGGGTGTGGCAGGCATCACCGGCCAGCATGACGCGCGGGGCGCGCGTTGCCACCTCCGCCTCGGGCACATCGTCGAACTTGTCGGTGAGGCGATGGCCGATCTCGTAGATCGACCACCACACCACGTCCTTCACGTCGAGTGAAAAAGGCCGGAAGATGCGCTGCGCCTGGGCGATGATGTCTTGCGCTCCCATGCCGCGCTCGGCGACACGTTCGTCCTCGCCCAGGGCGTCAAGTTCGACATACAGGCGCACCAGATGACCGCCTTCGCGCGGCAGCACCATCAGGATGCCGTCGTCCCTGGAGCGCACGAATGACTTCATGCGCCAGTCCGGGAAGTCGGTGACGGCCAGCACGTCCATCACGCCCCAGGCCTGGTGCGCCGCGTCGCCGTGCAGTTCGCCGCCGATCGCACGTCGCACGTTCGAGCGCGCGCCGTCACAGCCGATCACGTAGTTGGCGCGCAGCGTGCTCGTCCGGCCTTCGCGACCCGGTGCGGTGTGTTCGAGCGTGACGGTCACCGGGTACTCTGCCGCGGCGGGGTCGATCGCCAGGTCAATGACCTTGAGCCCATGGTCCGGCACCAGGCGCGAGGGCGCGCGGCGCATGATGTCCAGGAACATGTCGTGCACACGAGCCTGGTTCAGCAATACATGCGGCATTTCTGAAATGCCGTCGGGCACGTCCTGCACGCGCGCGACGCGATCGAGGGAGCCCTGAGCGCCAGCCGCCCAGAACGTGGTTTCGTTGATCCAGACCGCCTCGCGCATCACCTTCTCGCCGAACCCGAAAGCCTGGAACATCTCCATCGAGCGCACGCTGATGCCGTCGGCCTGGCCCTTTTCCATCGGCCCCAGCTTGGGCTCGACCAGCATGGTGCGGATCTGCGGCACGCCCGCCAGCTGAGCCGCGAGGCACAGGCCGGCCGGCCCGGAGCCGGCGATGAGCACGTCCACCGTCTGCGGCAGTGCATCGCCTGAACGCCAGGGGTTGGGCGCCGCGGGAAAGACGTCCGGGTCGCCCGGGTTGAAGCCGTTCACGTGGTATTGCATGACGTTTCCTCTTGCCCGCAGCGAGGCGGGCTGGTGATGAGCGATTAAGTAAGCTTGCTTATGATATGTATACATACTATAATTGTCAAGCGTGCCGGAATCGACGCCCGGTTGGCCGGCAGCGCGGCGTTCGTCGGGGAGACCGAATGGACAGGACTGAAATGGCCGGACACCTGATCCGGCGGCTGCATCAGCAATCGACCCAGGTCTTCCAGGCCAGGACCCAGGCCGCCGGCTTCGACATGACCTCGGTGCAGTTCGCGGCGCTTGACGCCATCGCCGACACGCCCGGTATCGATCAGGCCGGCCTGGCCGCCACCATTGGCTTCGACCGTGCCACCATCGGCGGGGTCATCGAAAGGCTGGAAAGCAAGGGGTTGGTGGAGCGCGCCGTGAGCGAAATGGATCGCCGCGCGCGGCGACTGACCCTGACCTCCACAGGCAGGAAAATGCTGGCCGCCAGCCGTCCCGTGGTGGAGGCGCTGCAGGCGGACATCCTCGGTGAGTTGTCACGCGTGGAGCGCAAGGCGTTTTTGAAACTGGCGCACAAGGCTTTGGGCCTGGACTTGCGTCCGGACTCAAGGGTGGCGCCCTCAACACCTCGCAGCCAAGGCCTGCGATAGATTGCGCAAGCGCGCTCGGCTGCAAGCTGCTTCGCGGCGACGGCGGCTTACTGCAGCCCCTGGGTGACGCGCTCCGTGGCGAGCGCTTCCTTCCTGGCCTGCGGCGCGCGCGAGGCCGCCACTTCGAAGGTGACGCGACCGAGTACGCCCTCGAAGACGAACGGCGGCGCGTAGTCGTGGCACACCGGCGCGATCGAGCGGCCGATGTCCATGCCGGTCGAGGAGACCATGACCGCCATTTCCGGAATCGCCACGCTGCCGCAATCCTGCCCGTCGATCATGAGGATCGCGGTGCCGCTGCGGCCTTCGCGCTCCACCCGCACGCCGGCCGTGCACGGCCCCTTGGGCAGGGGGCGCGTGGAGCGCACCTGGGTATGGGTGTGAAAGAAGTTGTAGTCGAACACCAGGTGACCGTCCTTGACAAAGAGCACGTAGCCGCCGTTGGCACTGCCGCGCGCGACGATGGCGCCGTTGCTGCCGGTCAGCGTGCATTCGGCGGTGACCACAAAGGGTCGGTTACCGGTAGGCGGCGCAACGTCCGCCGAGTGGCGTGACAGCGGCGGGTGGTAGACGAAGCGTGTGCGCCGCGCGGTGTTGCCGCGAAACTGCGCGGTCTTGAAGAGCGCGCCGCCACGCCGGTCGTCGAGCGGCAGCACGCCGTTGCGGCCGGCCTCGACCCACCACAGGTCGATCAAGGAGCGCAGGCGCTCGGGGTGTTGCGCCGCCAGGTCATGCGCTTCCGAGGCGTCGGCATCGGCGTGATAGAGCTCCCAGGTCTCGGTGTCATAGTCGGCATCGGGCCGGTGGTAGCACACTGCCTTCCAGCCGGCGTGCCAGATGCCGCGGTGGCCGAACATCTCGAAGTACTGGGTCTGCTTTTTGGTCGGCACGCCGGCCGCGTCGTCGGCGAATGCGTAGGCCATCGAGGTGCCGGTCATCGGCTGCTGGGTGACGCCGGCCACCTGCGCGGGCGCTTCGACGCCGATCAGCTCCAGGAGCGTGGGCGTGATGTCGGAGACGTGATGGAACTGGCGGCGGATGCCGCCTCGGTCCCTGATGCGCGCCGGCCAGTGCACGATGAAGGGGTCACGCACGCCGCCGGCATGGGTGTTCTGCTTGTAGCGCTTGAGCGGCGTGTTGCCCGCCATGGCCCAGCCCCACGGATAGTTGGTATGGCTGTCCGGCCCGCCGATGGTGTCCAGGCGCTTCACGGCCGCGGCCACGTCTTCGGCAAGCCCGTTGAAATAGCGCATCTCGTCGAGCACCCCGGTCGGCCCGCCTTCCTGGCTGGCGCCGTTGTCCGACATGGCGATGAAGAGCGTGTTGTCCAGCTGTCCCAGCGCGGCGAGGGCATCGATGTAGCGGCCCAGGTGGTGATCGGTGTGTTCCAGGAACGCAGCGAAGGCTTCCATCAGGCGAGCGGCGAAGGCGCGCTCGTCGTCGCTGAGTTCGACCCATGGCTTCACTCCCGGGTTGCGCGGCGGCAGGGTCGTGTCCGGCGGCACCACGCCGATTTCCTTCTGGCGCGCGAACCAGCGTTCGCGGAACACATCCCAGCCTTCATCGAAACGGCCGCGGTACTTTTCCAGGTAGGCCTGCGGCGCCTGGTGCGGCGCGTGGCAGGCGCCGAAGGCCAGGTAGGTGAAGAACGGACGGTCCGGCGCAGCCGAAACGTGGTCGCGCGCGTAACCGATGGCGTGGTCAACCAGGTCTTCGGTGACGTGATAGCCCGCCTCCGGGGTGGCGGGCGGGTCGATGTAGTGCTGGTCATGCACCAGTTCGGGTCGGAACTGGTCGGTCTCGCCTTGCAGGAATCCGTAGAAGCGGTCGAAGCCGCGCGCCAGCGGCCAGTTGTGGAAGGGCCCGGCGGGCCCGGTCTCGTGCATGGGCGCCAGATGCCACTTGCCGACCATGTAGGTGCCGTAGCCGGTCGCGCGCAGGATCTCGGCCAAGGTCGCGGCCGACTTGGGAATCGCCCCGCGCATGTTGGGAAAGCCGGTGTCGAAATTGGAGATCGCGCGCATGCCCACCGCGTGGTGGTTGCGCCCGGTCAGCATGCAGGCGCGCGTGGGCGAACACAAGGCCGTGGTGTGGAAATTGGTGAAGCGCAGGCCGCCGGCGGCCAGGCGGTCCAGGTTGGGCGTGGCAAGCGTCGAGCCGAAATTGGCGAACTGCGCGAAACCCACGTCGTCGAAGACCACCACCACGACATTGGGTGCGCCCGAGGGGGGGCGCGGCTCGACGGGCCACCAGGGCGTGGACTCGGCGACGGTGCGCCCGATGCTGCCGCCGAAGCGAGGTTCGGTCATGGGTTCATCTCCATTCATGCAAGGATGGTTGAGGCGCGGGCCGCAAGGGCATCAATCCCTTCCGGAGGCAAGCGCCAGCCGTATGCGGCAGCCCGTGTCAGGGTCCGTCAAAGATGCAAGGCGCACCGCGCAGGGCGACGGCGGTCTCTTCGCCGCGCGCACGCTCGCTACGCGCGCTTGAGAATGGTCACCGGCAGCGAGCGCGGGCCGCGCACCGTGCCTTCCGACCATGTGGTCTTCTTGCCGCGCGTCTCCTCGAAGTCCGGAAAGCGCTTCAACCACTCCTCGACCGCGACGGTCATTTCCAGGCGCGCCAGGTTGGAGCCCAGGCAGCGATGCCGCCCCAGCCCGAAGGCCGCGTGCGGATTCTCGGCGCGGTCGATCAAGACACGGTCGGCATCGGCAAAGCGCGCCGGATCGCGATTGGCCGCCGGGAAAGACAACAGCACCTGGCCCAGGGGCTTGAACGGGCAGCCGGAGAGCGTGGTTTCCTTGACCACCTCGCGTGCCATGGTCACCGGCGAATAGGCGCGCAGGAACTCCTCGATCGCCGTGGGGATGAGGGACGGGTCGGCCACCAGGCGCCGGCGATCCTCGGGATGCGTGGCCAGGTGCCAGAGCGAGGCGCCGATGCCGCTCCAGGTCGTGTCGATGCCGGCGATGAGCAGCAGGCGCAGCGTGCCCAGGATGTGCGGTTCGGTGAGCGGCGCCCCGTTGAACTCGGCCTTGATCAGGAAGGAGACCAGGTCGTCGCCCGGGTTGGCACGGCGCAGTTCGACCTGCTGCTTGAAGAATGCATTCTGTTCGTGCATCGCGGCCATCGCCGCGGCCGGGTTGCGCACGCCTTCGATCAGCGAGCGGTAAATCCAGTCGCGAAACAGGTCGCCATTGCTCTGGTCGACGCCCAGCATGTGCGCGATCAGGCGCACCGGGATGTGCTGCGAGTACTCGGTGGCCGCGTCGCATTCGCTGCGATCACCGATGGCGTCGATCAGCGAATTGCACACCGCGCGCGCCTGCGGCTCCAATTTGGCGATCTCCTTGGGCGAGAACGCCGGCAGGAGCAGTTTCCTCGCCGGGGTGTGCTCGGGCGGGTCAGAGGTGATCGGCGGGCCGGGGATCAGCGGCAGCTTCTGCTCGCGCACGATCACGCGGCGCGAGGAAAAGTGCTCGCTGTCGTACGCGATCGCATGCACGTCGGCGTAGGTCGACGGGAAGTAGGCGCCGTCCTGGAAGCGTTGGGAGGTCGCGACCGGGCACTTCTGTCGCAGTTCATCCCAGATCGGATAGGGGTTCTCCGTCCATCGGGGATCGAAGTGATCGAAATCGATCGTCCAGTCGTTGACTGGCGGGCGGCTGTCCATCTGTTCGGCCTCCTCGGTTCAGGCGCCGGTCAGGCGCACGGCGTGCTCAGGGCAGTTGGCCACCGCCAACTTGGCCTTGGGCAACTGGGCCTCGGCAACACTGCCGTCACCGATGACGCGGGCATTGCCGTCGTCGTCGGACTCGAACAGTTCAGGAGCCACCAGGCAGCAACGATTGTGCCCCTGGCAACGGTCGGCCGCGATGGCGACGCGAAACTTCTTGGTCTCTGACATGGAACTCCTCCCGAGGCGGGATGTTAGCGGCATTTGGAGGCCGCTGCGACTCGGATGGATGCTGCGCTGCGGCGCCGGATCGTCCGGCGCGTCCCGGGGCTATCCGACGCTATTGGTCGAGCGCGATCCTGGCCGTCCGGATCAGGTTTCCCCATTTGACGATCTCGCCTTCCAGCGCGCGGCCGAGCTCGTCGGGTGCCATGACCGTCGATTCGCTTCCCATGCGCGCCCAGGCGTCGCGCAGCTCCGGCAAGAGCACCGCGCGGCTGATCTCCTGGCTCAGGCGCTCGATCGTCGGGCGCGGCGTGGCCTTGGGAACCATGATGCCGATCAAGACCGGCAACTCGTAACCGGGCACGCCGGCTTCGGCGATGGTCGGCAGGTCAGGAAAGAGCGGTGAGCGTTTCGCGCCGCAGGTGGCCAGCGCGCGCAGCTTGCCGGAACGCAGGTTGGCCTGCGCGTCGGTCAGGGTGTCAAACATCAGCTGCACGCGCCCGCTCATCAGGTCCACGCGCGCGGTGCCGCCAGTCTTGTAGGGCACATGGGTCATGTCGGTGCCGCTCAAGGACTTGAAGAGTTCGCCCGCCAGGTGCAGCATGCCGCCGCTGCCGGTCGAGGAATAGTTGAGCTGGCCCGGCCGTGCCTTGGCCAGCGCCACCAGTTCACGCACCGACGTTGCCGACACGGCCGGATTGACCACCAGTACGCAGGTGGTCTGGTTCAACGCTGCCACAGGCGCGAAGTCGCGCATCAATTGGTACTTGTCGCGATTGACCCCCAGCGCCTCGAGTACCGCATGCGAGCTGGTCACGGTGAAAATCGTGTGGCCGTCGGGCTCGGCCTTGGCGGCCGCTTCGGTGCCGATTGCGAAATTTCCGCCCGGGCGATTGTCCACGACCACCGGCTGGCCCAGTGGGCCTTGCAAGGCCTGCGCCAGGCCGCGCGCGAAGATATCGGTGGCGCCACCGGCGGCAAAGGGCGTGATGATGCGCAATGGACGCGACGGCCAGCTTTGCGCAAGGGCGCTTGCGCAGGCTGCCGAAATCAAGGTGCCTAGGATAAGGCGGGTGAGGGATGTCATGGTCCTGGGCCTGGTGAGGTGATTCGGCGGACGGGTCATTGGAGGCATTGGTAGACCGCATCAATCAACGCGGTCGCATAGGGGCCGGCGTCGGCCACCGGCAACATGCGGTTGGGGCAGTAGGCAAAGCTCATGCGCCGGTCCGGGTCGGCAAATCCGACCGCCCCACCGACGCCGGGGTGGCCGAAATTATTGGGACAGTCGTGACGATCGGCGCCGATGGGAAACGGAGGGCAGGACAGCATGAACCCCAGGCCCATGCGGAAGTGCCGCTTGGTCATGAACTCGGTGGCGTCCCAGGCGCAACGGGTAGCCTCCCTGAGCACCGCCGCGTCGACGACCTCGTAGCCGTCAAGCGTGCCGCCGCAGGCCAGAGCAGCGTAGATGCGCGCCATGCCCCGCGCGTTGCCGTGTGCACCGTAGCGGCGCCACTCCGGTGAGTTGTAGTCCTCGTCGCGGGGCAGGGCGCGCCAGGCGCGGTACAAGGGAGATGCCTGGTTGCGCTTCATGCCTTCCAGGCTGGGCGTGCCCGGAGTCTCGATGAAGTCGGCACACAGCGCGAACTGGTGATCTTCCAGGCCCAGCCAGTACTCAGCGTCAAGCGGGGTGGCGATTTCGTCGCGCTGCACCTCATGCGCACTCCTCCCGCTGGCATGGCGGATCAATGCCATCATGAGCGGCGGGTAGGTGAACGAGTGATAGCAGGGTTGGGTGCCCGGCGGCCACTCGGGCGCTTGCGCCGCCAGCGCGGCTTCGACCACGCCCGGTGCGTAGAGCGAGCCGAACGGCGCTGCATCCGGAAAAGGCAGTCCGGCGAGGTGAGCGAGCAAAGTGCGCACCGTGATGCCTTCCTTGCCCGCTGCGGCGAAGGCCTGCCAATAGTCGGCCACCGGGCGGTCCAGTCCGATACGGCCCTGTCCCACCAGTCGCAGCACGGTCAACGCGAAGATCGACTTTCCGACCGATTTCATGTCGGTGATGGTGTGGCGCTGCCAAGGCAGGGTGCGCGCGCGGTCGCGGTAGCCGCCCCACAGGTCGACGACGGTCTCGCCATCCACGGTCACGCTGACCGCGCAACCGACCTCGTCACCGGCGGCCAGGTTGGCCGCGAGCGCGGCGCGTACCGGCGCGAAGCGCGCGTCGCAGTTGCCATCGATGAGAATGGTCATGATCAACCGGCCTCAAGCCGCGGTCTCGACCCCGGCATCGAAGGTCAGGCCGATCTTCTTTACCTCGTCCAGCACACCGGGGCCATAGGCGTCGATGGCCTGGCCGATCGACGGCGGCAGGCTGATGTCATTGCGGTCGTGCACGCCACCGGTGATCACGGTCAGGAGCACGCTGTCCTCGGCGGCGGTGTTGCGAAAGCCGCGGCACACCCCAGGCGGCACCGAGAAGGTGTCCCACTGGTTGAGCGTTACCTTCTGGCCGCCATCGTCGTTGACATAGAACTCGAAGCTGCCCTTCAGGACGAAAAAGGTTTCATAGGTCTTGTGATGCGCATGCAACCCCGGCCCCTGCCCGGGCGGACACACCGAGATGTTCATGGTCAATCCGGCGGCGCCAAAGATCGCCGCGGCGTTGCCGAAGGCGTTTTGCGTCTGCTCCAGCACGATGGGCATGATCTTGCGCGCCAGGAAGATGTCCTTGGCGGCCTGCGGCACGATCGGGTTGTCCTTCAAGGTTGACATCGCCTGCAACTTGTCGAAGCGGGCGGTGCGAGTGGCGACTTCTTCCTGGGTCATCTGCACGGTTTTCATGGCAATCTCCTGTGTGGGGTGGGGCTCTCGGTCCGGGCGAAGGCGCGACGCGAAGGCTTTGGGACCGGGGTCTATTTCGGATCGATCGGCACGAGCTTGCGAAACGCGTCGGCGACCTTCTCGCCGAACTCGCGCTTGAGCTGGTCATCGACCGATTGCGGCATCGAGACCGCATCCTTGCCCGCGACCAGACCACTGATGACGGTGAGCTGCACTGCGTCAGTCTCGCCGACATTGCGAAAGGCCCGGTATATGCTGGGCGGCACCGAGAGCGTGTCCCATTTTTCGAGCTGGTAGCGATGAGCCAACGGCTCGCCGATGTCGTATTCGATGCTGCCCTCGAGCACCATGAAGGTCTCGTAAGTCGTGGTATGCGAATGCAGGCACGGGCCCTGGCCGGGCGGCATGATCGAGATGAACATGGTGGTTCCGGCGGCGCCCATGATGGGCGCGCTCCGGCCGAAAAGCTTGTCGCCGTCGTCGAGCATGACGGGCATGATCTTGCGTGCGAAGACGACATCCATGGCACCTTGCGGCACCCAGGCCAGGTCTTTGGCGGTGGTCATTGGCTGCAAGGCGGCGAATCGCGCCAGGCGCGCGTCCATTTCTTCGCGGCTGGGGGTGTGGATATGGTGGGTCATGGGTGCGGCTCCTTTCGGGCGTTTCTGTTTGACTGCGCGAATTCGAAAAGCCTGGCAATGCGCCCCAAGGCCGCCGGCATGCTCGAAAGCTGCGATGGGACCAGGATGACGTCTACCTCGGGCGCTTTTTGGTTCAGTTGGCGCGTCGGCGCCGACTGGTGGGGGGGGCGTCCGACGCTTTTGCAGTCGCGCTCAACGTCGGATCGGGCGGGCGTTGGTACTTGCGTGCCAGGCGGCGATCGCCGGCGCTCGCTGCCGGGGCAGACAGCATCGCGGCCTGCGCGCGGATGAACAGGGGCAAGGCGCCGTCCAGGTCGGTGGAATCGCACTCGCCGCCGGAAATCACCTCGACGTAGCCGATTTGCGCGGCGGTGAAATGCACCGAGCCGGACAGGAACAGGTAGCGCCACGCCAGTTCGCGGCGCGGCACGTGCGGCAGCGAGCGGCGCAAGGCCTCGAAGACACGCGAGCGCAACTCGGTCAGGCCGCCGAACACAACCTCGATCGTCGCCGGCCCCGGGTGCGTGAAGAGCCGCGCCAGGAAGCGGATATAGGCGCGCCGGTCGGCGCCCGGGTCCTGGCTCTCGGCGAAAATCGGTCCGGCGGTCGCCGCGATCAACACCTCGACGGGAATGGGCGCGCCCTTGGCGTCGGCCTCCAGGCGGTCGAGGGTCTGCAGGCGCGCTTCGGCCAGACGCTGTACCGAATGCACGACGACCTCCCGATACAGATCATCCTTGGAACGGAAGTAGTAGTTGATCAGCGCCGGGTTGACCTTGGCCGCGCCGGCAATTGCGCGGACCGAGGCGTCCTCGAAACCATGATCGGCGAAATGCCGGGTTGCCGATTCGAGGATGCGGGCGCTGGGATCATCCATGGTCTGCGGGGGCCGATGGGGTGCGCAGGGACGCGCTTGAACACTGTTTTAATCACTGTTTAGATGAATGCTACGCCCGGATCGGGCGCGCGTCAATCCCGGAGAATCGCCATCCTGGCAATTCTCCGGTACATCCGCTTTCGGGAAACGCGACCGCGTCGCGCGCGGCAGCGAAGCCGGCCGTTGCGCGCTGCGCTGCCGCGCGCGACTACATCAGGCCGTCGTCTTGTCGTAGGTCATGCCCGCGCTGACCACCCGCTCGAGCAGTTCGGGCGAGGTCGCCTTGAGCGCATCGACCTGCTTGGCCGGCAGGTGGATGTCGGCCATGTTGTTCTCGCCGCCGGAGATCACCACCAGCAGCACCGCCTCGGTGCTGCCGACGTTGCGGAATGCGCGGCTGATGCCCGGCGGGATCGAGACCACGTCCTTCTCCTTGAGCACCGTGCGGTACTCGCCGGCATCGCCCCAGGTGATCTCGAACTCGCCCTGCATGACGATGAAGGTCTCGTAGGTGGCCTTGTGGGTGTGCAGTCCCGGCCCCTGTCCCGGCGGACACGCGGCGTAGGTCATGGTGATGCCCGCGGCGCCCTGTACCGGCGCGGAAGACGAAATCGGCGTGTCGCCGCCGCCGACCAGGCCGATGACCGGCAGCAGCTTGCGGGCGTAGATCAGGTCCAAGGCCGGCAGCGGGATCGAGGCGTCGCGTTGCACCGGCAGCGGCACCAGGTCGGCGTAACGGGCCACGCGCCCGTGCATCAGCTGATCCTGGGCCGGACTGGACATGCGGAAGTCGTGGGTCATGGGGGTTGCTCGGGCGGTTGTGGTCGTAGCGCAATCATAGGCGCTGTCGGCGGTCAGGGTCAAAGCGGGCCGCCGGCCCCGCGGCCTGCGACGTGGAGGTGCCAGAAGCAGCATCATTCAGTTGACGTTTACGTAAACGTCAAGTAGCCTTGCTTTCCCCGCCGATCGCCATTGCGGTCGGCCGCGGGCGCGCCCGCCACTGCCCGCCCTACAATGCCAGCCCGCACCACGCGGGTCATCACCCGAGATCGCCATGACCGACCTCTCCGTCCAGAAGCAGCTCGATACGCCGCGCCTCAAGCACAAAGTGCGCTTCGTCACCGCCGCATCCCTCTTCGACGGCCACGACGCGTCGATCAACATCATGCGCCGCATCCTGCAGGCGCAGGGTGCGGAGGTGATCCACCTGGGCCACAACCGCTCCGTCGACGAGGTCGTCACCGCCGCGGTGCAGGAGGACGTGCAGGGCATCGCGATGTCGTCCTACCAGGGAGGTCATGTCGAGTACTTCAAGTACATGATCGACTTGCTGCGCGCGCGCGGCGGGGCGCACATCAAGGTCTTCGCCGGCGGCGGCGGAGTGATCGTGCCGGACGAGATCCGCGAACTCGAGGCCTACGGCGTCACGCGCATCTACTCGCCCGAGGACGGCCAGAAGCTGGGGCTGATCGGCATGATCTGGGACATGCTGGGGCGTTGCGACGTGGACCTGTCGACCTACGCGCCGCAGTCGCTGGATGCCCTGCGCGGCCGGTCACCCGAGGCGCGCCGCGCATTGGCGCAGATCATCACGGCCCTGGAGAACGGCCGTGCCGACGCGACCTTGCGCGATGCGATGCGGGACGCAGCCAAGGCCATCGCGACGCCGACCCTGGGCATCACCGGCACCGGCGGTGCGGGCAAGTCCTCGCTTACCGATGAACTTATCCGCCGCTTTCGCTTGGACCAGTCGGACCGGCTCTCGATCGCGGTGATCTCGATCGATCCGTCGCGGCGCAAGTCCGGCGGCGCGCTGCTGGGTGATCGCATCCGAATGAACGCGATCAGCCACCCGAACATCTTCATGCGCTCGCTGGCCACGCGCGACGCGGGCAGCGAGATATCGCAGGCGCTGCCGGACGTCATTGCCGCGTGCAAGGTGGCGGGGTTCGACCTGATCCTGGTGGAGACCTCGGGCATCGGCCAGGGCGACGCGGCCATCGTGCCGCTGGTCGATCTGTCGCTGTACGTGATGACGCCGGAATTCGGTGCGGCTTCGCAGCTGGAAAAGATCGACATGCTCGATTTCGCCGACTTCGTCGCCATTAACAAATTCGACCGCAAGGGGGCAGCCGACGCGCTGCGTGATGTGCGCAAGCAGTATCAGCGCAACCGCGAGCTCTTCGGCAGGTCGCCCGAGGACATGCCGGTCTACGGCACCATGGCCAGCCGTTTCAATGACGATGGGGTGACCGCGCTGTACCATGGCATCGCGCCGAAGCTGGCCGAGCGTGGCTTGAAGCTGGCGGCCGGTGTGCTGCCGGCCGTGGGCGTGCGCGCCTCGACCAACCAGACCCCGGTGGTGCCGCCGTCGCGGGTGCGCTACCTGGCAGAGATCGCCGACACCGTGCGCGGCTACCATGCCAACGTCAAGGCGCAAGCACAGCTGGCGCGCGCGGCGCAGGCCCTGTCCTTCGCCCATGCGACCCTGCGCAGCGAATGCGGCGAGGAGGTGGCGAGCCTGGCGGCCCTTTCTGCCGCGCGCGAGGCGCGTCTGGACCCGGACGCGAAGAAGTTGCTTGCGCAGTGGGACGACATGCAGAGCGCCTACGCCGGCGACGAATACGTCGTGAAAATCCGCGACCGCGAAGTGCGCACCGCGCTGACCTCGACCTCGCTGTCGGGCACCAAGGTGCGCAAGGTTTCACTGCCGCGCTTCGAGGACCACGGCGAGCGCCTGCGCTGGCTGATGCTCGAGAACGTGCCGGGTTCGTTTCCGTTCACCGCCGGGGTGTTTGCGTTCAAGCGCGAGAACGAGGACCCCACCCGCATGTTCGCCGGCGAAGGCGACCCGTTCCGCACCAACCGGCGCTTTCACCACGTCTCCAAGGACATGCCGGCCAAGCGCCTTTCGACAGCGTTCGACTCGGTCACCCTCTACGGCAACGATCCTGACCTGCGCCCGGACATCTACGGCAAGGTCGGCAATTCCGGCGTCTCGATCGCGACCCTGGACGACATGAAGGTGCTCTACGGCGGTTTCGACCTGACCTCGCCAAACACCAGCGTGTCGATGACCATCAACGGCCCGGCGCCGACCATCCTGGCGTTCTTCATGAACACCGCGATCGACCAGAAGCTGGAGCAGTTCAAGGCCGACAACGGCCGCGAGCCGACCATGGACGAGACCGCCAAGGTGCGGGCCTGGGTGCTGGAGAACGTGCGCGGCACGGTGCAGGCCGACATCCTGAAAGAGGACCAGGGGCAGAACACCTGCATCTTCTCCACCGAGTTCAGCCTGAAGGTGATGGGCGACATCCAGGAGTACTTCGTGCGCCACAAGGTGCGCAACTTCTACTCGGTGTCGATCTCGGGTTATCACATTGCCGAGGCCGGCGCGAACCCGATCTCGCAGCTGGCGCTGACCCTTTCCAACGGCTTTACCTTCGTCGAGGCCTATCTCGCGCGCGGCATGCACATCGACGACTTCGCGCCCAACCTGTCGTTCTTCTTCTCCTACGGCATGGACCCCGAGTACGCGGTCATCGGGCGGGTGGCGCGGCGCATCTGGGCCACCACCATCAAAAACAAGTACGGCGGCAACGAACGCAGCCAGAAGCTCAAGTTCCACTCTCAGACGTCCGGGCGCAGCCTGCACGCGCAGGAGATCGCCTTCAACGACATCCGCACCACGCTGCAGGCGCTGATCTCGACCTACGACAACACCAACAGCCTGCACACCAACGCCTACGACGAGGCCATCACCACGCCCACCGAGGAGAGCGTGCGTCGCGCGATGGCCATCCAGCTCATCATCAACCGCGAGTGGGGCATCGGCAAGAATGAGAATCCCAACCAGGGCAGCTTCATCATCGAGGAGCTGACCGACCTGGTCGAGGAGGCCGTGCTCAAGGAGTTCGAAGCCATCTCCGAGCGCGGCGGCGTGCTGGGCGCAATGGAGACCGGCTTCCAGCGCGGGCAGATCCAGGAACAGTCGATGCATTACGAGCACAAGAAGCACGACGGCTCCTACCCGATCATCGGCGTCAACACCTTTCGCAATCCGTCAGGCGAGAGCATTCCGCAGACCATCGAACTGATCCGCTCGACCGAGGAAGAAAAGCAGTCGCAGCTGCAGCGCCTGGGTGACTTCCACGCCCGTCACAAGGATGTGGCGCCGGCGATGCTCAAGAAACTGCAGCAGGCGGTGATCGACAACGGCAACGTCTTCGCGGTGCTGATGGACGCGGCGCGCGTGTGCTCGCTGGGGCAGATCACCAATGCGCTCTTCGAGGTGGGCGGGCAGTATCGGCGCAGCATGTAGGCGGCCAGGATGGCTGGCGATCGCCGGCCGCAGGCGGGTTGAGTTTGTCGAAAAAGCTTTCCTTGCCCGCTTCGGGCGCGACCGGATGCGCGCCATTGCGTCAGCGCAGGCGCTCGGCCTCCTCAAGGTACATAATCGGTCTCCGTCTTCATACCTAAAACCAAAGGAGGAAACGATGATCCGGAACTTGTGCAAGGCCATCACCCTGCTTCTTGCGGTCGCCGCACTCACCGCCTGCGTCAGTCGGCCCGGTCCCGATGCGGGCTGGACTGTCCTGATCGACGGCGACAAGGGGC
Organism: Burkholderiales bacterium; assembly: GCA_016790635.1. GTDB lineage: Bacteria > Pseudomonadota > Gammaproteobacteria > Burkholderiales > JAEUOS01 > JAEUOS01. The sequence continues at coordinate 210,770 of JAEUOR010000074.1, read as the reverse complement.
TGGAAAACTGGAACCGCCTGGGCGACGCCAACTGGCGGGCCGGCGGCGGGGCGATCGTCGCCGACAGTGGCAAGGGCGGTTTCCTGGTCTCCAAGAATTCCTACAAGGACTTCCGGCTGCGCGCCGAGTTCTGGGCCGAGCGCACGACCAACTCCGGCATCTTCATCCGTGCAGCCAACCCCGCCCAGATCGGCGCCAACAATTCCTACGAGATCAACATCTGGGACGAGCGCCCCGATCCTACGTACGGCACCGGGGCGATCGTCGGCTTCGCTCCTATCGACCATCCGATGCCGCTGGCGGGCGGGCGCTGGAACACCTTCGACATCGTCGCGCGCGGCAACCGCATTGTCGTCACGTTGAACGGGGTGCGCGTGGTCGACATGACGCATGGCGCGTTTGCGCAGGGGCCGTTCGCGCTGCAATACGGCGCGGGTGTCGGCGGCGCCCCTGGCGGGCCGATCATCTGGCGCAAGGTCGAGATACGCAGTTTGTAGCAGCCGGCGGTGGATCGAGCGCGCGTCGCAATAGCCGCGCTCGCGCGGCATCGCTCACCCCGGGCAGGGCTCGCGCACGCGAGTCGATGCCTGTAATCCGACGGCCGTTCCCTGGTGGTCAACGTGCGCCGAGAACTGGATCGTGTCAGATGATGATCCTTCGGCAACGAGCAGTCGCTCCTTTGCCGGCGGGTGATGCGAGCGCCCGCGTCTTATGGACAACCTACTTGGTTGCTTCGCCGGATTTTTCGGCATCGCGCTCCGCGGAACCGTCCGACGGGGCCGGATTGGCCTTTTCGATTTCCGAGGTCGTCGGGTTCGATGCTTCGTCGGTGCGCAGTCCATCGGCAAGCACGGGAGTGGCGGTTGCGGCGACACCGATCGCGATGGCACCAAGCAGTTTCTTGAGCATTTCGATTCTCCTGAGTTGGGGTTCGTCGGAAACGGCGGCGGCGCATCGCGCGTACCGCCGGCGTGTGCGAAGATTGAGACGGGCTCGCGCGTTGACAAGAGTCCGCGCCCGAGACATATCGTTCCACGCGTGGAACAATCGTTCACCATGCGGCTCGTCGACCTGAATTTCCTGCTGTTGTTCGAGGCGGTCGCGCGTCACGGGGGATTTGTCGCCGCCGGGCGCGAACTGGGCTTGCCGAAAGCGACCGTCAGCCGGTACATCGCGGCCCTCGAGGCGCAGATCGGCGCGCGGCTGCTCGAGCGTACGACTCGCAGCGTGTCCTTGACCGAGGCGGGGCGCTTGGTGCTCGAGCATTGCGCGCGCATCCGCAGCGAGGCGGAGTCCGCGGAGGCCGTCGTGCAAAGGCTTCTCGCCGCGCCGCGCGGGAAGCTGGTCGTTGCGGTACCTGCGCTGTTCGGCTCCCGCTTCCTTGCGCCCGCCCTGCCGCGCTATCTTGCGGTCCATCCGGAAGTCCGCGTCGAAGTGCGTACTCTCGAAATCGGCGAAAGCCCGGTCGCGGGCGGGGTGGATGTTTCGATCTTTGTCGGCCCGCTTCCTTCGCTCCGCTACTCCGCCCGGTCACTCGGCCACCTGACCAGGCGACTGTATGCGTCTCCGGCCTATGTGGGGCGTCGCGGCACACCGGCCAGTCCGAAGGAGCTGGCGCGCCACGCGACGCTGGTCCTGCGCGAGGAGCAGAACGAGGGTCGCGCAATGTGGCGACTGTCGTTCCCCCCGCACTCGCTAGATCTGATGCTGCAGCCGACACTTGCTTCCTCCGACCCGGCCTTTGTCATTGAGGCCGCGCGCGCCGGAATGGGCATCGCCAAGCTCCCCGAGGCCCTGGTGCAAGACGACCTCGCCCGCGGGCGTCTGGTCGCGGTGCTCCCTGACTGGGCCGGGCCAGCGCTCGAACTGTCGGTGGTTTTTGCCACGCGCGCCGGGCTGACCCCCAAGACCAGATCGTTCGTGGACTTTCTTGCCAAGACTTTCAGGACTGACGGGCCGGCGGGTCTGCGTGACCCGCTCGCCTGAGCGCCGGGTTATCGAGGCCGGGACCGCAATCCGCTTGTCGTCGAGCTATTTCTCCAGCAGCCATTGCAGCACCTGCTTGGCGATGAAGCCGGTGAACCCCAGGCCCAGGGCGAGGAAGAGCACGAAGGTTCCGAACTTGCCCGCCTTGCTCTCCCAGGCCAGCTGGGCGATGATGAAGACCATGTAGATCATGAAGGCGCCCACCCCGAAGGTGAGGCCGAACCACGAGATCTGCGCTTCGGTGTAGCCGAACATCAGGCACGCGCCTCGGGGGCGATGCGCTCCGGCAGGCCGGTGGCATCGACCAGATCGCGATAGGCGTGCCAGCTGGCGTGGCCCAGGAGCGGGATGGCCAGGATCAGCCCCGCAAGCAAGGTCGCGAACCCCAGGAGCGTGATCAGCATCAGCGTGCCGGCCCACAGCGCCATGACGCCCGGGTTGGCGAGCACGACGCGCCAGCTCGCCAGGACGGCGTCGAGCGCGTTCACGTGGCGGTCCAGCAGCAATGGCATCGAGATCACGCTCGAGGCGAACATCGGCGCCGCCAGCGCGCCACCCAGCACCAGCCAGGCCTCGAATGCCAGGCTGTCGCGCGAGAGGACGACGTGGCGCACGAAGTCGAGCGGGGAATCCACCGGCAGGGGCGCCGCGAGCGTGACGAAGGCGGCCGAGACCAGTACCCACCCCGTACCCGCAAGGGCCAGCAGCAGCCCGAAACGCACCAGGCACCAGTAACTCGCCGGGTCGCTGCGGCGGTTGGCACCCCAGCGCGTCCAGGTGCGGGCCAGGAGCGCAAAGTCGGCTGTTTCGCCGCGCTCCAGCGCGCGACTGAGCGCGTAAAGGCCGGTGGCGACCAGGGGGGCGACGACCAGGAATCCCGAGAACGCGCCGGCCAGGAGCCAGAAACGGTCATACGCGAACCAGGCCAGGAAGGCGCCGAATCCGGCGATGGCAAGGCCGTGCGCCAGGCTGGCGGCCGGCGCGCGTGTCAGGTCGCGCCAGCCGAGCGCGAGCCAGGCCAGGATGCGGCCGGGCGCCACTTCACGCACCGTCAGATTCGACTGCCGACTCTTCATTTTGGCCAGGTGACTGTCAGTGCAACGGCGTCCCTCGCACCGGGCGATCCTCAGTCGCGCGAAAACACCAGCGTTGCGTCATCGACCTTGCCGAAGCGCAACAGGAAGATGTCCTTGATGTAATTCTGGTGCAGGCGCCAGGGCAACCTGGAGCCTTGCTTGGGCAGGCGCTCCATGGCGCGCTGGAAGTAACCGGACGAGAAGTCCACCCACGGCATGGGCGCAACATCGGGGTCATGCTGGCGCGGGGTGCAGATGCGCGCCCCGGTCTTTTGCATGTGGTTGATGAGGCGGCAGACGTAGTCGCAGGTGAGGTCGGCCTTGAGCGTCCACGAGGCGTTGGTATAGCCGGACGCGGAGGCGAGGTTGGGCACGCCCTCGTACATCATGCCCTTGTAGGCCATCAGCTTGGAGAAGTCCACGTCCCGTCCGTCGACGCTGACCGAGAGGCCTCCAAGGACGTTGAGTTCCAGCCCGGTCGCGGTGACGATCAGGTCGGCCGCCAGCTCGTCACCGGAATCCAGGCGGATGCCGCGCTCCGTAAAAGTTTCGATGGTGTCGGTGACCACCGACGCGCGCCCGCTCTTCAAGGACTCGAAGAGGTCGGCGTCCGGCACCAGGCACATGCGCTGGGTCCAGGGGTCGTAGCGCGGCGTGAAGTGACGCTCGACGTCGAAGCCGGGTCCGAGCGCCTCGCGCACCCGCTGGATGATGCCGGCCTTGGCCAGGCGCGGCTTCTTGCGGCACAAGTTGAAGATGTACATGCCGAAAAGCACGTTCTTCCAGCGCGTCAGCCAGTAGGCGGCCTTGAGCGGCAAGAGGCGCTTCAAGCGCGTGGCGATCGCATCGACCGACGGCCGCGCCACCACGTAGGTGGGGGAACGCTGCAGCATGGTCACATGCGCTGCGTCACGCGCCAGTTCTGGGACCAAGGTGACGGCGGTGGCACCGCTGCCGATCACGACCACGCGCTTGCCCTTGTAGTCGATGTCCTCGGGCCACAACTGCGGATGGACGATGCGTCCGCCGAAACGCTCACGCCCGGGGAATTCCGGCGTGTAACCCGATTCATAGCGGTAGTACCCGGCGCACATGAACAGAAAGCCGCAGGTCACGCGCACGATGCTGCCGTCGCCCCGCTCGGCGTCGACCGTCCAGCGCGCCTCGGCAGTCGACCAGGCGGCGCGCTTGACGCGATGCCGGTAGCGGATGCGCGAATCGATGCCGTACTCGGCGGCGGTCTCGCGGATGTAGCTCAGGATCGAAGGCCCGTCGGCGATGGCCTTGGCTTCCTTCCACGGCTTGAAGATGTAGCCCAGCGTGTACATGTCCGAGTCCGAGCGGATGCCCGGATAGCGAAACAGGTCCCAGGTGCCGCCGCTGGCAGCGCGGCCCTCGAAAATCGCAAAACTCCGGCCGCGGCACTCCCGCGTCAGGTGCACCGCCGCGCCGATGCCGGACAGGCCGGCGCCGACGATCAGGACGTCAAAATGCTCGAGGGTTGCGGAGGGCGGCGCCTGCACGCCGCCCTCATGCCAGCGCGGCGTTGAGCGTCGCGCTCGGGCGCATCACGGCGCCGGCCTTGACCGGGTCGGAGACGTAGTAGCCGCCGATGTCGGCCGGCTTGCCCTGCACCGCGTTCAGCTCGGCCACGATCTTGGCCTCGTTCTCGGTCAGCGTCTTGGCCAGCGGCGTGAAGTGCTTCTTGAGGTCCGCGTCCTCGCTCTGCGCCGCCAGCGCCTGCGCCCAGTACATGGCCAGGTAGAAGTGGCTGCCGCGGTTGTCCAGCTGCCCCGCCTTGGGGGACGGCCCCTTGTTGTTGTCGAGCAGCTTGCCGGTGGCTTCGTCGAGGGTCTTGGCCAGCACCATGGCCTTCTTGTTGCCTGTCTTGAACCCGACGTCCTCCAAGGAGGAGGCGATGGCGAGGAACTCGCCCAGCGAGTCCCAGCGCAGGTGGTTCTCTTCCATCAACTGCTGCACGTGCTTGGGCGCCGAGCCGCCCGCGCCGGTCTCGAACATCGCGCCGCCCGCCATGAGCGGCACGATCGAGAGCATCTTGGCGCTGGTGCCCAGTTCCATGATGGGGAACAGGTCGGTCAGGTAGTCGCGCAGGATGTTGCCGGTGACCGAGATCGTGTCCTTGCCGCGGATCACGCGCTCGAGCGAAAAGCGCATCGAGCGCACCTGCGACATGATCTGGATGTCCAGCCCCGTGGTGTCGTGATCCTTCAAGTAGCGACGCACCTTCTTGATCAGTTCGTTCTCGTGCGGGCGGTACTCGTCCAGCCAGAACACGGCCGGGGTGTTGGATTGGCGCGCGCGCGTGACGGCGAGCTTGACCCAGTCGCGGATGGCGGCGTCCTTGGTCTGGCACATGCGCCAGATGTCGCCGGCCTCGACGTTCTGCTCCATGAGCACGTGGCCGTCGTGGTTGTCGACGATGCGCGCCACGCCGTCCTCGGGAATCTCGAAGGTCTTGTCGTGCGAACCGTATTCCTCCGCCTGCTGCGCCATGAGGCCGACATTGGGAACGGTGCCCATGGTCCGCGGGTTGAACGCGCCATTGGTCTTGCAGAAATTGATGACCTCCTGGTAGATGCGCGCGAAGGTCGACTCCGGGATCACCGCCTTGGTCTCGTACATCTTGCCGTCCGGGCCCCACATCATGCCGCCGGCGCGGATCATGGCCGGCATCGAGGCGTCGACGATCACGTCATTGGGGTTGAAGAGGTTGGAGATACCCTTGGCCGAATCGACCATCGCCAGGCGCGGACGCGCCGCTTCGCAGGCCTTGATGTCGGCTTCGATCTCAGCGCGCTTTGCGTCCGGCAGGGTCTTGATCTTCTCCAGCACGTTGGCAAAACCGTTGTTGACGTTGACACCGAGTTCAGCGAACACCTTGCCGTGCTTGGCGAACACATCCTTGTAGAACACGCGCACCGCGTGGCCGAACACGATCGGGTGCGAGACCTTCATCATGGTCGCCTTGACGTGCAGCGAGAAAAGCAGGTCGTTCTTCTTGCAGTGCTCGATCTCGCGCTCGAAGAAATCGCACAAGGCCTTCTTGCTCATGTACATGCTGTCGATGACCTCGCCCTCCAGCAGGGGCACCGACGGGCGCAGCACGATGGTCTTGCCGCTCTTGGTCACCAGGTCCATGCGCACGTCGCTGGCGTGCGACAGGGTCATCGACTTTTCGCCATGGTAGAAGTCGCCGGCGTGCATGTGCGAGACGTGGGTGCGCGAAGCCGGATTCCACTCTGCCATCGAATGCGGGTTCTTTTGCGCATAGCGCTTGACTGCGAGCGGCGCGCGGCGGTCCGAGTTGCCCTCGCGCAGCACCGGGTTGACCGCGCTGCCCAGGATCTTCGAGTAGCGCTGGCGGATCTTCTTGTCGGCTTCGGTCTGCGGGTTCTCGGGATAGTCCGGCACCTTGTATCCCTTGCTCTGCAGTTCCTTGATCGCCGCGGTCAGCTGACCGACCGGCGCGCTGATGTTGGGCAGCTTGATGATGTTGGCCTCGGGCTTCAAGGTCAGCTTGCCAAGTTCGGCCAGGTTGTCCGGGATGCGCTGCTCGGGCGTCAGGTAATCGGAGAATTCGCCCAGGATGCGCGCCGAGACCGCGATGTCGCACTCGACGAACTCGACCCCGGCAGGTCTGGCGAAGGTGCGCAGTATCGGCAGCAGCGAATAGGTGGCGAGGCGCGGCGCCTCGTCGGTGAGTGTGTAGACGATCTTGGCGGTCGAATTTGGCATGGCATTAAGTCCGGGCAGGTCGGTCGGGGGGCGAAACCGACAAATTCTACGGGCAAACCCATTGACAACCTTGATCGTACTCAAGGCGGTCCCGGATTGGCGCGCAGCGGCGCCGGGCGGCGGACTTCAGGGCGCGCGGCGCGGCGCGTTTCGCAGCAGCTCTTCGACCTGCGCCTTCCAGAAGCGCGCATTGCCAGTCGTGCCGTGGCCGAAGGTGTCCGCGCTGCCGGGGATCAGCAGCAGGCGCGCATCGCGGATGCGCTTCAGTTCCCGATCCATGACGCCCAGTTCCGGTGGATTGCGCTCGTCGTCCGCCGAGTTGATCGCCAGCACGGTCGCGCGAATCCGCTCCAATTGCGGCGCTGGGTTGTAGTCGCGCGAGGAATCCCAGTGGTAAAGCGTGTCGTTGGCGTCGGCCGTGAAGCGCGCCTTGAGGCGTGCGTCGAGCAGGGCATCGGCACGTTCGCGGGTCGGAGCGGCCTTGAAGAGCCGCTCGTCGCCACCGTTGGTTGCCAGGCCATAGAAGACCGAGGCAAACGCCGCGCTTCTGGGCTGCTGGCTATAGTTGCCGCCGTTCCACTCCGGATCGTTGCGGATCGAGTCGATGATCAGGCGCCGCATGATCCAGTTGCGCCCGGACATCTCGGTGGGCATCGAGGCCATCGGCACCAGCACATCCATCATGTCCGGGAATTTGACGCCCCATTGCCAGACATGCATGCCGCCCATCGAGTTGCCCAGCACCAGGCGCAAGTGCTTGACCCCCAGGCCCTCGGTGACCAGGCGATGCTGTGCGACGACCATGTCGTCGTAGTTGTAGCGCGGGAACTTGGCGCGCAGCCCGTCGGAGGGTTTGCTCGAGCGCCCGTGGCCGATGGCGTCGGGCAGGATCACGAAATAGCGGGAAGCGTCGAGCGGCTGTCCGGGGCCGAAAAGCTCGTTGCCGAATGCGGGCGAGAGGAGTCCACTGCCTGAGCCGGTCGTGCCATGCAGGATCAGCACGGCAGGATTGGCGGGGTTGCCCAGCGTCGTGTAGTGCAGTTTCAATTCCGCCATGACCTCGCCGGTGTGAAAGCGGAAGTCCTTGGCGATCCAGGTCGCCTCGCGGCGCTCGGGGGCGTTTTGGGCCACCGCGAACGATGCGGCGAGGGCGAAGTACAGGAAGGCGCAGAAGCGTTGCAATGCGGTTCTGGTCATGTCGTGGTCTCCCGTTCCTGGTGGCAGGTGTCGTGTCCGCAGTGGGTCAGGCGCCGATTGTTCGCAGTCGCAAAAGGACATCATCGGCATTCTCGACCCAGCCGAACTTCATCGCGAAATTCTTGAGCGTGGCTGCGTGCAGGTCCGGCGCGAATGACGAGACGGCGTCGGCGACAACGATGGTCTCGAAGCCGTGATGGAAGGCCTCGCGCGCGGTCTCTTCGACGCAGATTTGCGTGACCGTACCGGTAATGATGAGCGTGCGCACGCCGCGCTGGCGCAGGGTGTCGGACAGGCGCGTGCCGTGGAACGCGCCGTAGCCGTACTTGTCGATGAGGGTGTCGCCGGGCTGCGGTGCGATCTCATCGACGACATCCGCCGCATCGCGTTCGCCTTGCACGTCGTCGTAGCGTCGCCGCACGCCAGGGCGGCACATCGAGGTCGGCGGTGCGCACTGCGGCGACCAGTTCCAGAGGAGGCTGGGCTCGGGCGTGGCGATGAAGCGCGTGTAGAGCACCGGCGCGGGCACGGCGCGAAAGGCTGCAATCAGGCGCTGGTGCGTCGGAAGGGTCAGGCGTGCATCCGGCACCTCCAGCGGCGCGCCCCTGCGCACGAAGTCATTCTGCATGTCGACCACGATCAGCGCGGGTCGATCCAGCGCGGGCGGGGGCAGGCTCATGCCTGGCTCCCGAATTCGCGGGCGATGCGCTCCTTGAGCATTTCGGTCGAGCCATCGGTGAAGGCGGCGGCCTGGGCCGACTCGAGATGGCGCAGGAACGGGTGGCGGTCGGACAGCCCGGCCGCCCCCATGGCGTGCAGCAGGGCAGTGAGCTGGCGCTGCGCCATGCCGGTGGCGAACACCTTGGCACGTGCGGCGCCGCCCTGCACGTCCTCGCCATTTTCGAGCCGTCGCGCTGCGTCGTAAACAAGCAGACGTGCGGCCTCCAACTCGACGGCCGCATCGGCGAGCGCATGGCGCCACGCCTGGTGCGCCAGGAGCGGCTTGCCGAAGCTGTGCCGCGCACCGCCGTACGCGATGGCCACATCAAGCGCCGCGCCGACCATGCCGCAGCACATCGCCGCCACATAGATGCGGGCGCCATTGATTGAAGTGAGCGCCCGCTTAAATGCCTGGCCCGGTGGCACAAGCATCTCGTTTGCCGATGCACGATAGCCCACAAGGCGGAACGCGCCGGTGCCCAGCGCCGGCAGGGCGCGCGTCAGCGGTGCCTCGCGCACAAAGCCCGCGCGCGACGCATCGACGACAAAGCTGGCGATCCCGGCTGCGCCGCTGCCGGGCTGCGTCTGCGCGTACAGGATGACGACGCCGCTGCGGGTGGCATTGATGATCCAGGCCTTGGTGCCGTCCAGGACCCATTCGCCCCCGTCCTGGCGCGCGGTGGTGGTGATGGACGCGAAGTCCGATCCGGCTCCTGGCTCTGTGAGCGCGGTACACGCCGCCAGGCGCCCGGCGACGATTTCACTCACATAGCGACGCGCGACTTCCGGGTCGGCGTTGCGCGCCAGGTTGTCGGCGACGTTGTGCGAGTTGATGAGCGCCATGGCCAGGCCGAAATCAGCGCGGGAGAGCTCTTCAGAGACACGCGCCTTGGCCATGAAACCGGCGTCCGCGCCGCCAAATGCCGCTGGCACGGTGATTCCCAGGAGGCCGAACCCGGCCGCCGAACGCGCCAGCGCGCCATCCAGCCAGGGAGGGTCACCGGCGTCAAGGCGCGGGGCCACGCAATCGGCCACGAAGCGGCGGGCCGCGTCAACCAGGGGATGGTCGGTGTGCATCGGGGGGACTAGGGAGCTGTAGCGGTCAGTTCCGCTACAAGACCCCGGAGGTGCCGCCATCCAGGTTGATGCTGGTGCCGGTCACGTAACTGGCGGCCTCGGAGGCGAGGAATGCGATTACGTTGGCTACCTCTTCGGCGCGGCCGACGCGCCCGAGCGGAATGTCGCGGCCCATGCCGGCGTAGACCTCCTCGACGTCCTTGCCCGCCTTGGCCGCCTTGGATTCGTGCTGGCCGGCGCGGATCAGGCCGATGCACACGGTATTGACCAATATGTTGTGCGGCGCGAACTCCTTCGACAGTGCCTTGGTGAAGGCCAGCCCGGCGGCGCGTGTCACGGTGGTGGGCATGCTCTTGGCGCGCGGCTGCTTGGCACCGATGTTGGTCAGGTTGACGATGCGTCCGCCGCCCTGCTTTTGCATGTGCGGGATCGCCAGGCGCGCCAGGCGTATCGCGCCGAATAGCTTGAGGTCGAAGTCGGCCTGCCAGGCCGCGTCGGTGACCGACTGGAACTCGCCGGTGGCCGAGGTGCCGGCGTTGTTGATGAGGATGTCCAGGCGGCCGAACTCCCGCACCGCCGCGGCGACGATGCGTTCACAGTCGGCGGCCTGCGACACGTCCGCCACGACGTGCGCCACTTTGCCGCCGGCGGCGCGGATCGCGCCCGCCACTTCTTCCAGCCGTTCGCGTCCGCGCGCGGCGATGACCACGCTCGCGCCTTCGGCCGCCAGCGTCGCCGCGGTCGCGCGGCCGATACCTTGCGAGCCGCCGGTAACGATTGCGACCTTGCCGTCCAGATGGAGATTCATGCCTTGCCTTTCGTCATGCCCTGTCGCGTGCGCGCCCCAGCGCGGCGCGACCATGCGGGCGGTTGAAATCGAGCGCCGGCAGCGCCGGGATGATGCCATTGGGATTGGCGCGCGCGTTGCTGTAGTAACCCGTGACGATGTGATCGAGGCGCACGGTGGGCGCGACACCCGGCACCTGGTACAGGTCGCACAGGTACGCATCCAGATTCGGGTACGACGACAGCGGGCGCACCGAGCACTTGAAGACGTGGTGATAGGCCGCGTCAAAGCGCACCAGGGTCACGAAGAGCCGCCAGTCGGCCTCGGTCTGCGCCTCGCCGCACAAGTAGCGTTGTCCGGCCAGGCGCCGCTCCAGCATGTCCAGGCAGCCGAATACGCGGGTCACGGCCTCGTCGTAGGCGTCCTGGCTGGATGCGAATCCAGCGCGGTAGACGCCGTTGTTCAAGTCGCGATAGACGATCTCGTTGATCGCGTCGATCTCGCCGCGCAGTTCGTGCGGGTACAGGTCCAGCGGCCGCGCCCCCAGGGCGTCAAAGGCCGAATTGAACATGCGGATGATCTCGGAGGACTCGTTGTTGACGATGGTGCGGGTCTTCGTGTCCCACAGGGTCGGCACGGTCACCTTGCCCGTGTAGCCTGCATCCGCCGCCGTGTAGGCTTGGTGCAGGTATTCGAAGCCGTTGACCTCATCGGCGGTCGCGCCGGGAAAGCCGTTGCCGAAGCGCCAGCCGTGGCTGCGGTCATTGGGCAGCGCGACCGACATCGAGACCATGTCCTCCAGGCCCTTCAAGGCGCGGAAGATGATGGCGCGGTGCGCCCAGGGGCACGAGTAGGCGACGTACAGGTGGTAGCGACCGGGCTCGGCCGCAAAGCGCGTGGAACCGTCGGCGCTGACGCGGTCGCGAAAGCGGGACTCCGGGCGCACGAAGCGCCCGCTCTGCGGCGCCTGGTCGGCGTCGCTCCATTTGCCGTCGATGAGCATGCCCATGGGTTGCCTTGTCTCGGATGAGTCGGAGTCAGTAGGCTAACACTCGTTGCGGCCGACAGACGGACTGCCGCCGTACACGTGTTCCAACCGTCACCCCTTGACGCAAACGAACTGCTTCAAGGTATGCACGACCTCGACCAGATCGCGCTGCTGATCCATCACCACGTCGATGTCCTTGTAAGCGCCGGGGATCTCGTCGATCACACCGCCGTCCTTGCGGCATTCGACGCCGGCGGTCTGCGCGACCAGGTCGCGCTCGTTGAAGCGGCGCCGTGCCTCTGTGCGGCTCATGCGCCGGCCGGCGCCGTGCGCGCAGCTGCATAGCGACTCGGGATTGCCCAGGCCGCGCACGATATAGGAGCGCGCGCCCATGCTGCCCGGGATGATGCCAAGTTCGCGTTCGCGCGCGCTGATGGCGCCCTTGCGGGTCACGTACAGATCGGCGCCGAAATGCTGTTCGCGCGCCACGTAGTTGTGGTGGCAGTTGATCGCTTCGTCGGTCACGTGCCACGGTGTGACCTTGGGTGGCAGCGCGCGTTCCAGCGCCTCGAGCACCAGGCGCATCATCTCGGCGCGGTTCTGCAATGCGTAGTCCTGCGCCCACCCCACCGCCTCGACATAGTCGTCGAACCAGGCAGTGCCCTCGGCGAACCAGGCGAGGTCGCGGTCCGGCAGGTTGACCTTGAGGCGTTGCGCCTCGCGCCTGGCTGCCTCGATGAAGTAGCGTCCCATGACATTGCCGATGCCGCGCGAGCCGGAGTGCAGCATGACCCAGACGCGCTCCTCGGTGTCCAGGCACAGTTCGATGAAGTGGTTGCCGCCGCCCAGGCTGCCCAGTTGCAAGTGCCATGTGTCATCGAACTTGCGCTGCATCTTCGCCAGCGCCGGGTGGCGCTTGGCGATGGTGGCGAGGCGCGCGCCCAGCTTGCGCGTCGTGCCGGCGCTGCGCGAGTCCTGCGCCACGCTCACCTCGTGCTGCGCGAATCCGACCGGCACCGCATCCTCGATCGCGCCACGGAGGCGCGAGAGCCGCTCCGGCAGCTCCCGGGCCGTGAGCGACAGGCGCACCGCGTTCATGCCGCAGCCGATGTCCACGCCCACGGCGGCCGGGATGATCGCGCCGCGCGTCGGGATCACCGAGCCCACGGTCGCGCCGATGCCCGCGTGCACGTCGGGCATCGCGGCGACGTGACCGTGCACGATGGGGAGCGTCGCGACGTTGCGCAATTGACGCAGCGCCGCATCCTCGATGTCGCGTGTCCACAGCTTGACCGGAACGCGGCCGTCTTCCAGCGTGAGGTGGGGGCCCATGGGTGCGCTTTCCTTAGAATGGCAAGTTTTCCACATCCGGCGCGCCCCTTTGTCGTCGGCAAGACAACAATGACCCGAGTCTTCAACTTTTCCGCCGGCCCCGCCACCCTGCCCGAGGAGGTGCTGCGCCAGGCCGCTGACGAACTGCTCGACTGGCGCGGCAGCGGCATGTCGGTCATGGAAATGAGCCATCGCGGCAAGGAGTTCATCTCCATCGCTGCCGCGGCCGAGGCCGACCTGCGCGAACTGATGGCGATCCCCGCCAACTACAAGGTGCTGTTCCTGCAGGGCGGCGCGCTGGCGCAGAACGCCATCGTGCCCATGAACCTGCTGCGTGGTCGCACGGTGGCGGATTACATCGACAGCGGCGACTGGTCCAAGAAGTCGATCAAGGAAGCGCAGAAGTACTGCACCGTCAACATCGCCGCTTCGGGCAAGGCCACCGGCTTCACCGCGATCCCGGCGCAGAGCGAATGGCGCCTGTCGAAGGATTCGGCCTATGTGCACATCTGCAGCAACGAGACCATCGGCGGACTGGAATACCAATGGACCCCGGAGACCGGCGACCTGCCGCTGGTGTCCGACATGTCCTCGCACATCCTCTCGCGTCCGGTGGATGTGTCCAAGTTCGGCCTCATCTATGGCGGCGCGCAAAAGAACATGGGCATTGCCGGCTTGACGGTGGTGATCGTGCGCGAGGACCTGATCGGCCAGGCCTTGCCGACCACCCCCTGGGTGTTCGACTACAAGGCGCAGTCGGAGGCCGAGTCCATGTACAACACGCCTTCGACCTATCCGATCTACATGGCCGGGCTGGTGTTCCAGTGGCTCAAGAAGGGCGGTGGCCTGGCTGCCATGGAAGCGCGCAATATCGCCAAGGCCAAGCTGCTCTACGACTGCATCGATGCGAGCGGCCTGTATCAGAACAAGGTGGCCAAGGGCGACCGTTCACGCATGAACGTGGTTTTCACGCTCAAGGACGACAAGCTCGACGCGCCCTTTCTCAAGGCCGCCGAGGCGGCCGGCATGGCGCAGCTGAAGGGCCATCGCTCGGTGGGCGGCATGCGCGCCTCGATCTACAACGCCATGCCGCTTGCCGGTGTCGAGGCCCTGGTGGCGCTGATGCGCGATTTCGAGAAGCGCCATGGATAGGCCCTTCAAGATCCAGCTCTTGAACCAGATCTCGGCGGCGGGCTTGAAGCGCCTGCCCGCCGAGCGCTACGTGACCGGCAAGGCGCTCGCCGACCCGGACGCGATCATGGTGCGCTCGCAGGACATGCACGCCATGGCCATCCCGGCCTCGGTCAAGGCCGTGGGCCGTGCCGGCGCGGGCACCAACAACATCCCGGTCAAGGCGCTCTCGGAGCGCGGCGTGCCGGTATTCAACGCTCCCGGCGCGAATGCCAATGCGGTCAAGGAATTGGTCCTGGCCGGCATGCTGATGGCCTCGCGCAACCTGGCCCCGGCGCTGCGCTTCACCGACGCCCTGGCCGGCACGGGGGAGGAGTTCGAGCGCCAGGTCGAGGACGGCAAGAAGGAATTCGCCGGGTTCGAACTGGCCGGCCACACCCTGGGCGTGATCGGACTGGGGCGCATCGGTTGCCTGGTGGCCGATGCCGCCATCAAGCTGGGCATGCACGTGCTGGGCTACGACCCGGAAATCACCGTGGACGCCGCCTGGAGCCTGCCGTCCCAGGTGAAAAAGGCGCACAGCATCGACGAGGTGTTGAAGGGCGCGCACTTCGTGAGCCTGCACGTGCCCCTGGTGGCGGCCACGCGCGGATTGATCGGGGCATCCAACATCGAGCACATGCGCGCAGGCGCGATCCTGCTCAACTTCTCGCGTGAGGCCATCGTCGACGAGGCCGCCGTGCTGGGGGCGCTCGCGTCACACCGCCTCAAGTCCTACGTGTGCGACTTCCCGAGCCCGCAGCTGCGCGGGCATCGCCAGGTGGTGGCGCTGCCCCACCTGGGCGCTTCGACCAAAGAGGCCGAGGACAACTGCGCGGCCATGGTGGCCGACCAGCTGCGCGACTACCTCGAGGACGGCAACACCAGGAACGCGGTCAACTTCCCCGACACCGCGATGCCGCGCGAGGCGCCATATCGGGTGGCGATCGCCAATGCCAACGTACCCAACATGCTGGGGCAGATTTCCACCGCCATGGCGCGCGCCGGGCTCAACATTCACAACATGCTCAACAAGTCGCGGGGCGAGATGGCCTACACGCTGGTGGACGTGGACAGCGCCGTACCCACCGCCGTCATCGACGAGCTGGGCGCGATCAAGGGCGTGCTGGCGGTGCGCTACCTGCCGGTCCATTCCCAAGGAGCATGAAGCATGAGTGACACGTTTGAGTTGCGCCGCGACGTCGAGTACGCAGTCCACGGCGGAGAGAAATTGACCGGCCACCTGTGGCTGCCCAAGGGCGCTACGCGCGCGCCGCTATTGATCGGCGTGCACGGCGGCGCCTGGCATACGCGCAATGCCGACAACTACCAGTACTGGGGCGCCTGGCTCGCCGCGCGCGGCTACGCGGTTTTCGCGCCCCTCTACCGGCTTTCCGCGCCGGGGAAAAAATCCTTCCCCGAGGCATTCCACGACATCCGCGCTGCGGTACAGTGGGCGCGCGGCAACGCGCAATCGCTGGGCATCGACCCCGAGCGCATCGCGCTGATGGGGGATTCCGCAGGCGGGCACCTGATTGCCATGGTGGCCTTGGCCGGCGACCATCCGGCCTTCAAGGACGGCAACGCCGGTGATCCGCACGGCGCGCTGTCCACCCGCGTCAAGGTCGCGGTTCCGGTCTACGCGGTGCTGGACCTGTTCCAGCAGTGGCGCCACGACCTCCTGGCGCGCACCCGCGACCCGATCACCGAGACGCATCTGGGCGTCAGCGCGATCGACGACAAGCGCGCCTATTTCGATGCGTCACCCTTGTCCTATGTGTCCGGGCGCGACAACACCACCGCGTTTCTCGTCGCCTGGGGCACGCATGACGACATCGTCGATTGCAAGAGCCAGAGCGAGGCCTTCCTCGAAGCGCTCAAGCAGGCGCGCTTCTACGCACGTCCGGTGGTGGTGAACGGCGCGCCGCACTTCTGGTGCGCCGAACCGATCGAGGAGCCAGGCAGCCATTCGGGGTACCTGGCGCCGCGGCTGCTGCGCTTTTTGCAGGCCAAGCTTTGACGCCGGAACAGACGTAGTCCTCAGTCCGCCGCACCTGGTTTTGCTTCTGCCGCCGCGCGCCCGCGCGCCACGTCGATCGGCAGCAGCAGCACCAACCCGACGACGAAAAGCAGCGCCGTGGAAAGAATCGCGATGCGCTGGTTGCCGCCGGTGGCCCAGGTGATCGCTCCGTAGGTCAGCGGGCCGATCACCGCCGCCAGACGGGTGGCGAAGGTCCAGAGTCCATAGAACTCGCCCAGTTGCCTGGCCGGCGCGAACATGCCGGCCATGGCGCGGCCGGCTGATTGCGATGAACCCATGCAGGCCCCGGCGATCGCTGCGGCCCACCAGAAGCCACCCTTGGTCGTGGTGATCGCCGCGATGATGCAGGTGGCGATCCAGCCGACAAGCGTCACCGCGAGCGCACGCTTGTGCCCGATCGCGTCCTGCCAGAAGCCGAACGCGAACGCGCCGATGGCGGCTGCGACGTTGAGAACAAAGATCAGCACCATGGTCTCGGCCGGCTGGAAGCCGATCACCTGTTCGGCGTAGATCGCCGCCAGCGTGATGGCGACCGCCACGCCGCCCTGGTAGAACACTGCCGCTGCCAGGAGCCAGCCGAAGTCGCGGTAACGGCGCGTCTCGGCCAGCGTCGCCTTGAGTTGCCTGAGCGATGCGGCGAAGCCCGACTCGCCCGACGCGGCGGCTGCCGGCAGGGCGCGCTCGCGCAGGAGCGTGAACGTGAAAACCGCGGCCACGGCATAGAGGACCGCCGTGATGAGCATGGTCACCGGCACGAACTGCGCTGCGGGCACGCCCTTGGCTTGCGCGGAGAGCACGTAGGCCAGCGACAGGCCCAGCGCCAGCATGCCGCCAAAGTAGCCGAAGCTCCAGCCCCAGCCCGAAACCGTACCCAGCGAATCGCGCCGCGCCAGTTCGGGCAGGAAAGCCGCGGTCAGCGATTCGCCATAGCTGAAGAACGTGTTGGAGAGGATGATGAGCACGATAGCCAGCGCTACATCGCCCGGGCCTGCCAGGGACAAACCGGCGGTCGTGACCACGCAGGCCAGCGTGGTGACGGCCAGAAAGCGCTTCTTGGATGCGCGCAGGTCGGCCAACGCGCCCAGGCTGGGCATGGTCAACATGACGATCGCGTAAGAGACCGACAGCGCGGCTGTCCAGGCAAAGGCACCCCAGGCGGCCTTTTGCGTGACCACGCCGGCAAAATAGGCCGAGAACACCGCCGTCAGCACCACCGTCGTGTAGCCCGAATTGGCGAAGTCGTACATCGCCCAGCCGAAGACTTCGCGCTTTTTCACCGAAGGGTTCAGGTGATGCTGGGAAAACAGGGCCATGCGCGATTCCTCCTGTCGATTCACCAGTGTAAGGCCAGGCAGCACGTCGCCAGGCACGGTGGTATCGTTTCACTTTTCGCCAAAGGCGCAGGGCGCCGCCCCGGAGGGCACATGAAAATCGAACGCTTTCACCACGTGGCTTATCGCTGCATCGACGCCAAACAGACCGTCGAGTGGTATCGCAAGCACCTCGACATGGACTTTACGCTCGCCTTCGCCGAGGACCACGTGCCCTCGACCAAGGCGCCGGACCCGTACATGCACATCTTCCTGGATGCCGGCAACGGCAACGTGCTGGCGTTCTTCGAACTCCCCAATTCGCCGCCGATGGGCCGCGACGAGAACACGCCGACCTGGGTGCAGCATATCGCCTTCAAAGTCGATAGCCTGGACACCCTGCTTTCCGCCAAGGCGCGCCTGGAGGCGGCCGGCATCGACGTGGTCGGGCCGACCAACCACACGCTCTTCAAGTCGATCTACTTCTTCGACTGCAATGGCCACCGCCTGGAGCTGGCCTGCGACATCGGCACCGCGGAGCAGAACGCCCGCGCCACGGCAGTCAAGTGGGAAATGCTCGAAGAGTGGTCGCGCACCAAGCGCGCGCCCAAGCACGCGGCGTGGATGCACGAGGCTTGAACGCGACGACAGAGGCTGCGCGCCGACCCGGCGCGTAGCCCGGTCATGCAGATCGCCATCGTCGTCTATCCCGGCCTCACGGCGCTGGACGCGGTCGGGCCGTACGAGGTGTTCAACAGCGCGCCCGGTTGCGAAGTGCGCCTGGTGTGGAAGCGCGCCGGGCCGGTTGTGACCGATCATGGCGCCTTCACGCTGGGTGCCACGCATACCTTTGCCGAGACGCCGCGGCCGGATGTGGTGGTCGTCCCCGGGTCCTCTGCCAATACCGGGCACGCGATGAAGGACGCGACGCTGCGCGAGTGGCTGATCGCCGTGCACCCGCACACGCGCTTCACGACCTCGGTCTGTTCGGGAGCGCTGGTGCTGGGCGCGGCGGGGTTGTTGCAGGGGCAGGCGGCGACCACGCACTGGGCCGTGATGGGTTCGCTGGCCAAATTCGGCGCCCAAGCGCGGGCAGATGAGCGCATCGTGCGTTCGGGGCGCATCGTCACTGCCGCCGGTGTCTCGGCCGGCATCGACCTGGGGCTTGCGCTCTTGGCCGATCTGGCCGGGACGGAGGACGCCAAGGCAGTGCAACTGGCCATCGAGTACGACCCGCAACCGCCTTTCGACAGCGGTCACGCATCCAAGGCCGCACCGGCGACCCTGGCGCTGGCAGGCGAGCGCCTCGCCGCGCGCGGGCGCACGCCGCGTGCCTGGGATTGATCGAGGCCGGGAAAAATCGATTGGCCTCACGCGGCGTGGCTTCGTGGCAAACTGCTTCGGCCATTGCGCAGGAGGGATCGACCATGATTCGCCAATACCACCCTGTTGCCGGCAAGCCGCCGGCGGTTTCCAGCGTGCACCACCTCGCGTTTCGCTGCCGCGACGCCGAGGAGACGCGCCGCTTCTATGAAGATGTGCTCGGACTGGAACTGACCGCCGCGCTGGCCTTGGACGAAGTGTCGGGCACCAATGCGCACGAGCGCTACATGCACTTGTTCTTTCGCATGACCGGCGGCGATTTCGTCGCCTTCTTCGATGCGCCGGACCACCTGGACGACCCGAAGCAGTTCGACAGGAAGTGGGGTTTCGATCAGCACTTCGCGATGGCAGTCGATTCGCGCGAGGACCTGCTGGCTTTCCAGGCGCGCATTCGTGAAGCCGGGGTCACTTGCCTGGGGCCGCTGGACCATCACTTTTGCCAGTCGATCTACTTTTACGACCCCAATGGGGTGCAGGTGGAACTGACCTGGCGCGTGCCGCAGCACGAAGCCATCATGGCCGATGAGAAAGCCGCCGCGCGCGAACGTATTCGCGCCTGGTCGGAGGAGACCCGTGAGCGCAAGGCCGCCAGACTGAAGCCGGTCGGTCCTCTCAAGGTCGCCGACAAGTCGGCCTGAGCGCCTCGCGGACGCGAGGCAGCGAGCGCTGAAAGTCAAGAACAGAACAACAAGAAGAGCAGGACGACACCAGGGGAGAGAGAAGATGGCACAACCGACCGAGTTCGCCTACCAGCGCGAACCCTATCTGGTCGCCTTCGAGGAGCGCGCGCTTTACAAGGAAACCTACGCCGGCCAGACCGGCATGGTGGTGCTGGAATCCCAACATCTGAAACCGCAGGGTGTTTCCGGCGGCACCGTGGTCATCTCGATGCACCCCATCGGCGGCACCCAGTACCTGCCGCTGCCCGCGGCCCTCGCGCGCGCCGGTGTACCGGTGATCTGCTGCAACAGCCGCTACCCGCGCAACGATTCGGCGCTGATCATGGAAAAGGTCGTGCTCGACCTGGGCGCCTGCGTGCGTCACGCGAAAGAGAAGCTGGGCTACGAGCGCGTGGTCCTCCTGGGATGGAGCGGCGGCGGCGCCCTGTCGGCGTTTTATCAGGCCGAGGCCGAGTCACCCAGCATGCGCACCACCCCGGCCGGCGATCCGCCCGACCTTACCCAGGCGAACCTTGAGCGCGCCGATGGCGTGATGATGATGGCCGCGCACGGCGGGCGGGCAAGCACGCTCACCGAATGGATCGACCCTTCGATCATGGACGAGTCGCGACCCTTCGAGCGCGACCCGGAACTCAACCTCTACGATCCCGCCAACCCGCATCGCGCCCCCTATTCCGCGGAGTACCTGGCCCGGTTTCGCGCTGCGCAGGTGGCGCGCAACCGACGCATCTCGGACTGGGCGCTGGCCGAGCTGGACGCCGGCCGGCGCCGCGAAGGGCCGTCTTTCGAGCGCTGCTTCGTCGTGCACGGCACCATGGCCGACCCGCGCTGGCTGGATGGCAGCATCGATCCCAACGAGCGCAAGTCACCGGGGTGCTTCATGGGCGATCCGCGCCTGGTCAACGATGGTCCGGCCGGGCTGGCGCGCTTTTGCACCCTGCGTTCCTGGCTGTCGCAATGGAGCCTCGATCACAGCAATGCCGACGGCGTGGCGGCGCTCGCGCGCGTCTCGGTGCCGGTCCTGATGCTCGAATGCGGCGCCGATGACGGTTGCACGCCGCACCATGTGCAGCGTTTCTGGGACGCGGTGCGCCATGACGATCGCGAGCGACACCTGATCCGCGGCGCCAACCACTACTTTTTCGGGCAAAAGGACAAGGTCGCCGAAGCGGCCGGTCGCGTGGTGGACTGGCTGCGCCGCAAGGGCTTCATGCACGCCGCGTAGCCCGCTCGCACCGCTCTCAAGCGCAATGTTCCTGCAGGCCCTGATCAACGGCGTGGCCATCGGCTGCATCTACGGGCTGGTGGCACTGGGCTTTGTCCTGATCTACAAGGCCACCGAGGTGGTCAGCTTCGCGCAGGGCGAACTGATGATGATCGGCGGCTTTGTCGCGCTCACCTGCATGACCGCCTTGGGCCTTTCGTGGTGGCAGGCGCTGCCGCTGGCCTTCGTTGCCACGGCGCTTCTGGGTGCTTTCATCAACCATGCGGTCCTGAAGCGCATGATTGGCGAGCCGGTCTTCACCATCGTGCTGGCGACCTTCGCCATCGGCATCCTGCTCCGCTCGGTGGCGAGCATGGTGCCCGCCTGGGGCACGCAGACCTACACGCTGGAGACGCCGTTTCGCGGCCGGGTGGTCGAATTCGGCGGCGTGGTCGTGTCCATGGAGAGTATCTCGGTGATCCTGGCCACGCTCGTGCTGGTGGGGCTCCTGTACCTGTTCTTTCGTTACAGCCGGGTCGGCGTGGCCTTGCAGGCGGTGTCGCAGAACCAGTTCGCCGCGGGCACGCTGGGCATTCCCGTGCACGGCATGTTCTCGCTCATCTGGGGTCTGGCGGCTGGTGTGGCCGCGGTTGCCGGGGTGCTGCTCGCGCCGATCGCCTTCGTGCATGCCAATGTCGGCTTCATCGGACTCAAGGCGTTTCCGGCGGCGGTGCTTGGGGGCTTCGGCAGCATTCCCGGGGCGCTCATCGGTGGGCTCATCATCGGCGTGGTCGAGGAGTTCGCCGGCCTGTACCTGCCCGAAGGCTTCAAGGCGGTCTCAGCCTACGTGGTCCTGCTCCTCGTGCTGATGCTGCGTCCTCAGGGATTGTTCGGCGTGTCGCTCAAGGAACGCGTGTAGTCGCCATGCATTTCGTCAAGAAGACCGACTACGACCACGACCTCGACCTGCTGCCGCGGCCGCTGGCGCGCTTCTGGTACGCGCTGCTCGCGCTCGCGCTCCTGGGCCTGCCCTTCATCGCGCCGCCCTACCTGGTTTCGCAGGCGACTTTTGTCGGCATCTTCTGCGTCGCCGGCCTGGGGCTCGCGCTCCTGACCGGCTACACCGGGCAGTTATCGCTGGGCCATGCGGCCTTCATGGCCATCGGCGCCTATGCCTGCGCCGTGCTGCAAGGCCTCGGCCTGCCCTTCGTCCTGGCCCTGCCTGCCGCCGCTCTCATCGCTGCCGCCAGCGGGTTGGTGGTGGGGCTGCCGGCGCTGCGCCTGTCCGGCATGTACCTGGCGATCGCGACCCTGGCTTTCGCTTTCATCATTGAGGAGGTGATCGCGCGCTGGGACGCAGTGACCCGCGGGGCCTCGGGGCTCAACGTGCCGCGGCCGAGCGTGTTCGGATTGGCCATCGATTCCGGAACCCGCCTGTACTTCGTCGTGCTCATCGTCGCGGTGCTGGCCATGCTGCTGGTGCGCAACCTGCTGCGCTCGCCGATCGGCCAGGCATTCGTCGCCGTGCGCGAATCGTCGATTGCCGCGCAGAGCCTGGGCGTGCCGGTGGCGCGCGTGAAGCTGGTCGCTTTTTCGCTGTCGGCGGCGCTGACCGGCTTGGGCGGCGCGCTGTACGCGCAGGCGATCCGCTTCATCAGCCCCGACCAGTTCGGCATCGGCTTGTCGGTCGAACTGCTGGTGGTGATCTTCGTCGGCGGCATCGGCACCCTGCACGGCATCCTGTTCGGCGCCGTCTTCATCATCGTCCTGCCGCAGGCGATATCGTTCGTCAAGGACGCTCTGCCGGCCGCGCTGGCGGGACAGACCGGGCTGCAGTCGGCCATCTACGCGCTGGTGCTGTTGCTCTTCATCCTCTTCGAGCCGCAGGGCCTGGCGGGCCTGTGGTTCAAGTTGAAGCATTACTGCACGCGCTTCCCCTGGTATCGCAAGGGCTCGCTCAAGCGCACGCGCGCCTACGCGCGCTCCGAGACGTGGTGATCCATGGCCCTGCTTGAAGTCGATCAACTCGCGCTCGCCTTCGGCGGCGTGCGCGCGGTCGACAGCTTGTCGTTCGAAGTCGAGGAAGGCGCGGTGTTCGCCATCATCGGGCCCAACGGCGCCGGCAAGACCAGTGTCTTCAACTTGGTGAGCCGCGCCTACACGCCCGACTCGGGGCGGGTGGTCTTCGACGGGCGCGACATCACGCGCCTGCCGCCGCACCAGGTGGCACGCCTGGGCCTGGCGCGCACCTTCCAGAACCTGCGCCTCTTCGAGCGCGCCAGCGTGCTAGACAACCTCATGATGGGGCGTTATCGCCACAGCCGCGTGCGCCTCTGGCAACAGGCATTGTTCACCCGGGAGGTGCGCAACGAGCGGCGCGCCGACCGGCGCCGCGCCGAGGAGGTGATCCGCTTCCTGGAGATCGAGCGCTACCGCGACCTGCCGGTGCAAGGATTGTCCTACGGCGTCAAGAAGGTGGTCGAGCTGGGCCGCGCCCTGGCGCTGGACCCGCGCCTCCTGCTGCTGGACGAACCCTCGTCGGGCTTGAATCCCGAGGAGAGGCGCGACCTGTCGTTCTGGATTCGCGACATCCGCGATCGTCTGGGCGTCACCGTGGTCTTGATCGAGCACGACATGGAGCTGGTGGCGGCCGTGGCGGACCGCGTTTTGGCACTGGCTGCGGGGCGACGCCTGGCCGAGGGGACGCCCGCGGAGGTGCGTGCCAGCGTCGCGGTGCAGGAAGCGTATCTGGGGAGCGCCGCACATGCCCCTGCTTGAAGCGGCGAACCTGGAGACCTGGTACGGCCCGGTGCCGGCCTTGCGCGGGGTTTCGCTCAATGTCGAGCAAGGCGCGATCGTTGCGGTTCTGGGCGCCAACGGCGCCGGCAAGACCAC
This sequence comes from Burkholderiales bacterium, assembly GCA_016790635.1. Taxonomy (GTDB): domain Bacteria; phylum Pseudomonadota; class Gammaproteobacteria; order Burkholderiales; family JAEUOS01; genus JAEUOS01. The sequence continues at coordinate 187,168 of JAEUOR010000074.1, read as the reverse complement.
GCTGCTCAAGACCCTGGGCGGGGCGCTCGAACCGAAGGCGGGCAGTGTGCGCTTCGACGGCCACGACATCACCGGGCGCCACAGTTGGGAGGTGGCCAGGAGCGGGGTCATCCACGTTCCGGAAGGACGCGAGGTGTTCCGCCACCTGAGCGTACGCGACAACCTGGCCATGGGCGCCTACCTGCGTCGCGATCGCGACGCCATCGCCGCCGATCTGGCCTTCGTCTATCAGACCTTCCCGCGCCTGGCCGAACGCGCCGCCCAGCACGCGGGCAACCTGTCCGGCGGCGAGCAGCAGATGCTGGCCATCGGCCGCGCTCTGATGGCGCGACCGCGCCTGCTGCTCCTGGATGAACCTTCGCTGGGCCTGGCGCCGCTCCTGGTGAGCGAAATCTTCGACGTGATCCGCCGGCTTAATCTCGAACGCGGGCTCACCATCCTGTTGGTCGAGCAGAACGCGCGCCAGGCGCTGGCGCTGGCGACTTCCGCGACGGTGCTGGAACTGGGCCGCGTGGTCCTCTCCGGCAGCGCGCGCGAGCTGGCTGAAAACCGCGACGTTCGCGAGTTCTACCTGGGGCAGGGTGCGCAGGAGGCGGCGGGGCCGCGCGGCGAGCGGCGCTGGAAAAGGCGCAAGCAATGGCGCTAGACCTGCCCGCCGACTGGAGTCAATGCACCGTGCCGGCGCTGTTCGCGCATGCGGTGGCGCGGCGTGGCGACGCGGTGGCGCTGATGTACAAGGACTACGGCATCTGGCAGTCGGTCACCTGGCGCGAATACGGGGAGCGCGCCGCTGCCGTGGCCGCCGGGCTCTTCGACCTGGGGCTGGCCGCGGGCGACCGGGTTGCGATCCTGGCCGAGACGCGCCATGAATGGCTGTATGCCGACCTGGGGACGCAGGGCGCGGGCGGTGTCGCGCTGGGCCTGTACCCGACCGCTTCGACCGAGCAGGTCGGCTACATCCTGAACGACAGCGCCGCCGTCATCGCGATCGTCGAGGACGACCAGCAACTGGACAAGTTGCTGGACCTGCCGGCGCTGCCGCATGTGCGTCACATCGTGGTCATGGACATGGACGGGCTGGCGGATCTGGAAGATGCGCGGGTGTCGAGCCTGGACGCGCTGATGGAACGCGGGCGCGCGCGCCTGGCCGCCGAACCCGGGCTCGCCGCGCGCCTCGCAGGCATCGCCCGGCCCGGGGACGACGCGATCCTGGTCTACACCTCAGGCACCACCGGCCCGCCCAAGGGTGCGCGCCTCACCCATCGCAACCTGGCTTTTCAGCTGTGGGCATGGCAGGACGTCGCGCCCACCGAGGCGACGGATGAAACCCTGGCCTTCCTGCCGCTGTGCCATGTGGCCGAGCGCCTCATGACCGCGCTGCGCCCGCTGGCCTATCCGGGCGTGGTCAATTTCGCCGAGAGCCCGGACGCGGTGCTGGAGAACCTGCGCGAGGTGCAGCCCACGGTGTTCCTCGCGGTACCGCGCATCTGGGAAAAACTGTACTCCCTGGCAACGCTTGCGCAAAAGGATGCGACCCCATTGCAGCGACTGGTGCACGACTGGGCCATGCGCATCGGCACCGCCGTGGCGGAACGGCGTCTGGCCGGCCGGCCGCTGCCGCTGCCGCTGGCCGCGGCGCGGCGCATCGCCGGCTGGGTGGCGCTGGACAACGTGCGCCGCATGCTGGGCCTGTCGCGCTGTCGGCTGGCGGGCAGCGGCGCGGCGCCGATCGCGCCCGAGGTGATCCGCTGGTATGGAGCGCTGGACCTGTCGATGATCGAACTCTACGGGCAGACCGAATGCGGCGGCATTGCCACCGTGACGCGCGGCGCGGCGCCGGGCAGCGTCGGGCGCGCGGTGCGCGGGGTGGAGTTGCGCATCGCCGACGACGGCGAGATCCTGATCGCGAGCCCCGGGGTGTTTCCGGGTTATCGAAACCAGCCCGGCAAGACCGCGGAGGCTCTGGCCGACGGCTGGCTGCACACGGGCGACGTCGGCAGGATGGATGACGAGGGCAATCTCTCGATCACCGACCGCAAGAGCGACATCATGATCACCTCGGGCGGCAAGAACATCACGCCCTCGGAGATCGAGAACAAGCTCAAGTTCAGCCCCTACATCACCGATGCGGTGGTCATCGGCGACGCGCGCAAGTTCCTCACCTGTCTCATCATGATCGACCACGACAACGTCGCCGAATATGTCGCCGACCGGCGCGTCGCCTATACCGACTATGCGAGCTTGACCCGTTTGCCCGCAGTGCGTGAACTCATCGATGCAGAGGTCACGCGGGTCAACGACGGATTGTCGGCGGTCGAGGGCATCAAGAAGTTTGCGCTGATCGACGTGCTCCTGACCGCAGAGGACGAAGAGATGACACCGACCTTGAAGCTCAGGCGCAGGTTCGTGAGCCAGAAGTACGCCGACATGATCGAGGCGATGTATCGTGGCGATTGAAGGCGCCGCTATGCAGGCATTGCCGGGCGCGGCAAAATCGCACCTTGGAGAGAAGCCGCACCTGGCGCAGCCAGGTGCGCCAGGACCTCGACCAACACCAACGGGAGACCCGTCATGAGAAAAGCCGCTGTTGTCTTCATCACGACCTTGGCGACCGCAGGCGCATTCGCGCAGGCGCCGCAAGGCGTGACCAAGGATGAGATCCGCCTCGGCACGCACGTCGATCTGTCCGGACCGATCACCTTCTGGGGCGTGCCGCAGCGTAACGGCCACCTGATGGCGGTCGAGGAGATCAATGCCGATGGCGGCGTGCACGGGCGCAAGATCAAGCTCATCGTCGAGGACAACGGTTACGACCCCAAGCGCGGCGTGCTGGCGACGCAAAAGCTTTTGCAGCAGGAACGCGTCTTCGCCATGATCGGCGTGCTCGGCACCCCGGTGGTGCTGGCGCAGATGCCGGCGGTGCTGGAGGCCGGCGTTCCGCACATGTATCCTGGATCGCCGTCGCGCAGCATGTACGAGCCTTTCCACAAGCTCAAGTTCTCGTTGGCCACGCCCTACGACGAATCGACCAAGGCCGGCGTGCGCCACTTCGCCACGCGCGGCAAGAAGCGCGTCGCGATCATTTACCAGGACGACGATTTCGGCAAGGAAATCCGCGACGCCGTGATCGCGCAGGCCAAGCCGTCGGGCATGGAAGTCGTGGCCGAGGCCAGCTACAAGCGCGGCGACACCGTGTTTTCTTCGCAGGTGACGCGGGTGCGCCAGGGCAATCCGGATGTCGTCGTGCTGGGCACGGTGGTGCGCGAGACCGTCGCGGTCATGGGCGAGGCACGCAAGCTCGGCTGGCGTCCCGACTTCATGGTCACCCAGGCCGGATGCAGCCAGGCGGTCGCCGACCTGGGGCGCGAGGCGGTCGAGGGGCTGTTCGCCCTGTGTCAGTACGTGCCCTTCGATTTCGACAACGAGCCGCCGGCGGTCAAGGCCTGGATGGTGCGTTACGAGAAACGCTTCAACGCCAAGCCGGATGTCGCCGCGGCCATGACCTACGACATGCAGAAGCTGACCGCGCTGGCGCTGGAGAATGCGGGCAAGGACGTGACCGTGGACAAGTTCATCAAGGCCTCGGAGAACATCCGCAACTGGCAGAACATATTCGGCAGCCCGCCACTGACCTTCGGCCCCGACCAACGCGTCGGGTCGAAGACGGCGGTCATGACCCAGGTGCAAAATGGCAAGTTCAAGCGCGTCACCGGCGCGCTGCCGCTCAAGTGACGGCCTTGGCCGCGAGTTCACGCGGTCGCACTCTGCACATGTCAGGAGCGAAGGAAATGCCATGTTGAAAGTCTGGGGCCGCACCACGTCGGTCAACGTGCAAAAAGTCATGTGGGCGGTGGGCGAACTGGGCCTGGCGCATGAGCGCATCGACGCGGGGCTGGCTTACGGCAAGGTCAACGAGCCCTGGTACCGGGCGATGAATCCCAACGGCCGCGTTCCGGTCATCGACGACGGCGGTTTTGTGCTGTGGGAGTCGAATGCCATCGTGCGCTATCTCGCGCGCCGCCACGCTGAAGGGACGCTGTGGCCTGCGGATCCGCGGACCGCGGCCGCGGCGGACCGCTGGATGGACTGGGCCACCACCACGATGCATCCGGTCATGACACCGCTTTTCTGGGGGCTGATCCGCACTCCGGCGGAGAAGCGCGACCTGAAGGCGATCGAGTCGGACCGGCAGAAGATGGAAGAGATCATGGCGCTCCTGGACGCCCACCTGGCGCGGCAGCCATTCGTGGCGGGAGAGGCCTTCAGCATGGGCGACATCCCGGTTGGGTGTTTCACCTTCCGCTGGCGCGCGTTGCCGATCGTGCGCGGCTCGCACCCGCATCTGGAGGCCTGGGCTGCGCGCCTCGAAGCGCGGCCTGCCTACCGCGCGCATGTGATGTTGCCGCTCAGCTGAGAGGTGCGTCGCCCGTCGGGCCGCTCGCTTCCTCGGATTGCGTCGCGACCGGGTCTTCGGCCGAAGGTTTGTGGCGTCCGGCCTCGCGCAGCACCCAGGCGGCGAAATCACGCGCAGCTGGGCGCTCCCGCGAAGCGGCTGCGGCGAGCAGATAGTAACCACGCGGCGAGGCGATCGATCCCTTGAAGGGCGTTACCAGCCGTCCTTCGCGCACCTGTCGGCGCAGCAGCGGAAAGGCGCCCGGCGCGACGCCCTGGCCGGCGATGGCTGCGGCGATCACCTCGTCGTATCGCTCGAAGCGCAGCAGTCCAGCGGGTTCGACGTCTGCCATGCCGAGGGAGCGAAACCAGATGCTCCAGTCGCCCCAAGGCGCGCCGTTGGCCAGGTTTTCCAGGTGCAGCAACACATGGTGGCGCAGGTCTTCCGGGCGATCAAGCGGACGCTTCGGGTCGTTGAGCAATGCCGGGCTGCAGACCGGCCGTAGGCGCTCGCCGAAGAGCCAGATGCCCTCGGGCGGTTTGGTCGAGCCGTAGCGGATCGCGAAATCGATGTTCTTGTGCTCCAGGTCCACTGCCTCATAGTTGGCGGAGATACGGACGTCGATGTCGCGATGTCGGCGCGCGAATTCGGCCAGGCGGGGGATCAGCCATAGCGAAGCGATGCCCGGCGTGGTGGTGACCGTGAGGGTCTGCGGCTCGCCCCGCACTTGGTCGGCTGCCGCGCGCAACAGCTTGAGCGCTTCGGTCACCGCGGCGTGATAGCGCTCGCCGCGTGCGGTCAGCGCCAGCCCGCGCGCACGGCGGTGAAAGAGCGTCACGCCCAGATGTTCTTCCAGCGCCTTGATCTGGCGGCTGACCGCCGATTGGGTGAGGAACAGCTCGGCCGCCGCCTGGGTGATGTTGGCGTGACGCGCCGCAGCATCAAAGCCCTTGATCAGGTCCAGCGGCGGCAAGCGGCGAAGGTTTTCAGGCATTCCTGTAACGCATGCCTGGCATGCGTAGATATCGTTGGTGCTGCGCTGCGGGAAGGCGCACTCTATGTCCTGTTGTCACCCGATTTGAACGATCCCGGGCGATGACTGGGCCATTGCGCAAGCCATGAATATAGCGCATACATAGAGAAAGGATCTGCCATGCACATCGACACCCCCCACCTCACCCTGCACCTCGGCCGGCGGCAGATGGTGCGCCTGCCGCATTCGCGCGGCGCGCGCGTGGCCTGTCGCCGGGGCGCGGTCTGGATCACCCAGGATGAGGACGTCAATGACATCGTTCTCGCGCCCGGGCAGGTCCACGCCAGCGCCACCGATGGTCTGACCCTGATCTACGGACTCGAAGATGCCGAAATCGACATCGAGGAGTCCGCCACCGCCGTTTGAGTACGGACAAGGAGGTCGACATGCTCGCCCCCGAGGCTCTCACCTATGTCATCCACCGTTACCCGGCGCACCTCATCGACCGGGTGACGCTGGCCGACGGGCGCAGCATCACGCTGCGCCCGGTGCTGCCGCAGGACCAGGCCATGGCGCGTTCCTTCGTGCGCCAGTTGTCGCCGGAATCGCGCTACGCACGTTTCTTCGCCGGTTTCCCGGAATTGAGCCAGTCCATGGCAACCTACCTGACCCAGGTCGACTACACGCGCCATCTCGGGCTGATCGCAGAAACCGTCGACGACGATTGCGAAGTGCAGATCGGCGAGGCCCGCTACGTCGTGGCCGATGATGCCGGCGGTGCCGAATTCGCGGTGGCGGTCGACGACCAGTGGCAAGGCAGCGGCGTCGGCGCGAAGCTGATGGATGCGCTGGAACGGGCGGCACGCGGCGCCGGCATTTCGCACCTGTACGGCGACGTGCTGGCGATAAACCGCAAGGCCCGCGCTTTTTTCGAGCGGCGCGGCTTCATCTGCGAGACCAACCCCGCCGACGCGACCCTGCTGCGCGCGACGCTGGTGCTCTGATCCCAGCACGGTCCGGCCGGCGCCGCGTGGCATCATTCGCGCATGGCAGGCCCGACACGCGAATTCTGGCAGGACAAGTTCAACCAGGGCACGACGCCGTGGGATCGCGGCGCGCCCAGCCCGCAGTTGGAAGCCTGGCTTGCCGACGGCAGCCTCGCGCCCTGCCGCATCGCCGTGCCGGGTTGCGGTTCCGGGCACGAGGTCGTCGCACTTGCCGCGCGCGGCTTCGCGGTGACCGCGCTGGACTACGCCCAGGCGGCAGTGACGCGCACGCAGGCGGCGCTGGCGGCCGCCGGTCGTCACGCCGAGGTCGTCACCGCCGATGTCCTGGCCTGGCGTCCGGCCCAGCCCCTGGATGCGGTCTACGAGCAAACCTGCCTGTGCGCGCTGCATCCGGACCATTGGTTCGCCTACGCGCAGCAACTCCACGCCTGGATCAGGCCGGGCGGGCGGCTCTTCGCCCTCTTCATGCAGGGCGCGCGCAAGGGCGCTGCCGAGGGCTTTGTCGAAGGTCCGCCGTATCATTGCGACATCCACGCCATGCGCGCCCTGTTCGACGCGACGCACTGGGACTGGCCCAAGCCGCCCTATGGGCGCGTCGCCCACCCGATGGGCATCGGCGAACTGGCCGTAATCCTGACGCGGCGCGCCTGAAGCACCGCTGCCTACCCGCAATACTTTCGCGAAGGACATTGATGAACGGCGCCGAATCCTTGGTCCGCACCCTGATCGCCAGTGATGTGGACGTCTGCTTTGCCAATCCCGGCACCTCCGAGATGCATTTTGTCGCCGCGCTCGACCATGTCGCGGGCATGCGCTGCGTGCTGGGGCTCTTCGAAGGCGTAGTGACCGGCGCGGCCGACGGCTACTGGCGCATCGCCGGCAAACCGGCCGCAACCCTCCTGCACCTGGGGCCCGGTCTGGGCAACGGCCTGGCCAACCTGCACAACGCGAAAAAGGCGCGCTCGGGCATCGTCAACATCGTCGGCGAGCACGCGGCACACCACATCCGCCACGACGCGCCGCTGACCGCCGACATCGAGGGCATCGCGCGGCCGATGTCGCACTGGGTGCGCACGAGCTGGAACGCGCGCGATGTCGCTGCCGACGGCGCCCGTGCCGTCGAGGCCGCGCGCACCGCGCCCGGCCAGATCGCCACGCTGGTCCTGCCCGCCGACACCGCATGGAACGCGGCCGACGCCCCCTCGGTCGCACGTGCACCGGCGCCGCGCGCGCAGGTGGCGCCGGATGCCGTGCGCGCCGCGGCCGCCGCGCTCAAGGTCCCCGGTGCTGCGCTGCTCCTGGGCGGCATCGGGGTGCATGAAGAGGCGCTGGCCTGGGCCGGACGCATCGCCGCGGCGACCGGCTGCCGCCTGCTCTCGGAATACAACTGCCCGCGCTACGATCGCGGCGCCGGCCGCGTGATCACGCAACGGGTTCCCTACGTGGTCGACCTGGCGGTCAAGTCCCTGGCCGACCTGCGCTCTGTCGTGCTGGCGGGCGGGCGTCCGCCGGTGAGCTTTTTCGCCTATCCGGACAAGCCGAGCCTGCAGGCGCCTGCCGACTGCGTCTTCACGCGCCTGGCCGGCGTGGAGGAAGACATCGTCGGCGCACTCGAGGCGCTGGCTGCCGAGCTTGGCGCGCACGGGGTCGCGCCGGCACATGTGGCGCGGCTCGATCCGCCCGGACTGCCGAGCGGCAAGCTCACACAGGAAGGCATCGCCGCGGTATTGGGCGCGCTCATTCCCGAGGACGGCATCGTGGTCGACGAATCGGTCTCGACCGGGCGCGGTTTTGCCGCGCTGACCACCCACGCCAGGCCGCATGGCTGGCTGACCGTCATGGGCGGCTCGATCGGGTTCGCGCTGCCCGCTGCGACCGGCGCGGCCATCGCCGGAGGCGGTCGCAAGGTCATCGCGCTGGAAGGCGACGGCAGCGGCATGTACACCCTGCAGGCCTTGTGGACCATGGCGCGCGAGAACCTGCCGGTCACGGTGCTGGTGTTTGCCAATCGCAGCTACAACATCCTGAAAGGCGAACTGGCCAGCGTCGGCGCCGGCGCGCCCGGACAGCGCGCGACCGACATGCTCACCCTGGATCGACCGGACCTCGACTGGCGTTCACTGGCGCGCGGCATGGGCGTCGAGGCCGGGCAGGCCACCACGCTGGATGAACTGGCGGCGCAGATGCGCCGCGGCCTGGCGGCCGCGGCGCCTTACCTGATCGAGGTCGTGCTCTAGCCGGAAAGCGGCTGCCGCCTGCGGTTCACAGGCCAAGCAGGCGTTTCAGGTTCTCGGTGTCGAGCGCGCCGGCGAACTTGCCGACCTCTTCGCTGCCGGGCTTCTTGAAGATGGTGAACGGCACCGACTCGCCGCCCAGTTGCTTCCACAATTCGGTATTGGCCTTGACCTTGGCGGCGAGCTCGGCCGGGAGGTTGTCCGGCGGAATCAAGCCGCCCTGCTTGGCCAGGAGGCTTTTCTCGTGAGCGGTCATGGCGGTCATCGGGTCCTGCGCCGCCAGCAGGGCAGCACCCTGCGGCGCGGACTTGGCGCCGATGAATGCGACCGGGATCCACACCATGCGCAACTGGTTGGCCAGCGGCATGGCCGCTTCCCACAGGTGGCCGCAGTGCGGGCATTGCGGGTCGAAGAAGACGTAGATGGTCTTGGCGGCCATCATGCTGCCGACGGTGAACCCGTTGCCTCGGGCGGCCTGCTCGAGGAGGTTGCCTCCCGCAGCGGGCGCTGCAGCGGGAGCGGCCGGTGACGCCGGCGCCGAGGACTTCGCCGGCGTCGCCGGCGTTGCGGGAGCGGGGCTGTCCTTGCAGGCAGCCAGGGCGAGGACCAGCGCGATGGTCAAGAGACTGCGGATCGAACGGCGCGACATGAAGTTCTCCGTGGTCGCGGCGCTTGCCACGAGCATCAATGATGGAGGCGGAATTATCGCGCAAGCCCTCATTTTGCGACCCGACCGGGCGCCGTAGAATCGCGGCAGGAGGCCCGCGCCTCCGTTTTTCGCGCGCCAATGAAGCCGACCATCTACGAACGCACGCGCACCGGCGTGCTCGCCTTGAACGACCCGGGAGTGCCACTCTCGACCGGCTTTCGACGCCTGCTGCGCCTGATCGACGGCAAGCGCGACGCAGCCGCCCTGGCGCGCGAGATGAGTCACCTGGACGTCGAGGACCTGGTCTTGTGGACCGCCGAACTCCTGCGCCAGGGACTGATTGCCCACGCCGGGCAGGTGCCGATCGACGAGATGGCTTTCGGGCTCACCACCGAAATGCCGGGCAACCTGATGCGCGAGGTGCTGCCCGATCCGGCCGCGGATGCCTTGATCGGGGACATCCTCGCCGACCTGGCGCAGACCGCCGGCGCCGCGCCGGCCCCGGAGGTCACCCAGCGCCTGAAAGTCACGGGCCGCATGGCGGTGATCGAGTCGGTGCCGGCCTTCAAGGAGCTCGAGAGCACCGGGTTTTATGTCTACCCGACGGCGGAACAGGCGTTGCCGGCCAGGGCACGCGCCCTCATCGCCGGACATCTGGCGCCGCAAAACCGCATTCTCGAACTGCTCTTCGGGCGCGCAGGGTTGACGGTGTCGATCGCTGCCGACCGCGACGCGATGCGCGCGTCCCTGGGCGCTGCGCAAAAGCCGCACGTCATGGTCATCGATACCGAGATGCCGCGCCTGGACGCCTTCCGCACCATGGAGGCGCTGCGCATCGATGCCGCCTATGCCGCGACGCGCATCGTGCTGGTGTCGGAAAAGAAGGGCCAGGCCGACCTGGCCAACGCGGTGATGCTGGGGGCGTTTGCCTTCATCGCCAAGCCGCTCAGGAAGGATGTGCTGGACGCGGCGCTGCCGCGCATCGTCGGACGCGGCAACGCCGCGAGCAACTGAGCGCTGCCACGCCCTGGCGCGCCCCGCGGCGTCAAGCGGCAGGGTCAGCGCGTTTGCCGCGCGCTTCTAGACCGCGCGCGTGATGCCGCCGTCGACGCGCAGGTTCTGTCCGGCGATGTAGGCGGCGTCCGGCGAGAGCAGGAACGCGGCCGTGCCGGCGATTTCCGCAGTCTTGCCGTAGCGCTTGAGCGGGATTTTCGCGCGGCGCTCTTCCTTCTCGGGCAGGCTGTCGATGTAGCCCGGCAGGATGTTGTTCATGCGGATGTTGTCGGCCGCGTAGCGATCCGAGTACAGCTTGGCGAAACTGCCGAGCGCAGCGCGCAGCGGCCCCGAGACCGGGAACAGGAGGTCGGGCTCGAAGGCCGCGAAGGTCGAGATATTGATGATCGCGCCGCCGCCGGCCTGGCGCAGCGCCGGTGTCACCAGGCGCGCCATGCGCACCACGTTGAGGTAGGCCACGTCCATGCCGGCATGCCACTGCGCGTCGGTGATGTCGAGCAACTCGCCCTTGGGCGGGTGGCCGGCGCTGTTGACGACCGCGTCGATGCGACCGAAGCGTTCCAGCGCGGCAGCGACAAAGCGTTCCAGCGCGTCCGCGTCGGTGGTCGATCCCGTGAAGCCCAGTCCGCCCAGTTCGCGACCCAGGGCCTCGCCCTTGCCGGACGAAGACATGACGGCCACCTGCCAGCCGTCCGCAGCCAGGCGGCGCGCGATTGCCGCGCCCATTCCCGACCCGGCGGCGGTGATCAGGGCAATCTTTTCCTTGGCCATCGTCATCTCCTGGCGGCGTGATCCCGATTATCGGCCGCGACCGCCGCTGCGATGCAGCGGGCCCGGGCGTGCCGGCTGGGCGCGTTGACCCTGCGGCGCGCCGCCGCGGGCGGGAGGCTTGCCGTGCGGCGCGGAACCGGCCGCGCCGGAGCCGTTGCCGGACCCGCTGCGCGCGGGGTTGCCGCCGCGCCCGGTTCCGCGCGACGGCGGCCGGTTCGAGCCGCGCGAGCCGGTCTGGATCGGCTCGGGGCGGGCGTTCGGATCCGGCTCGAAGCCGGGCACGACCACGCGCGGAATTTCGCGCTTGATCAGGCGCTCGATGTCGCGCAGGAAAACGCGCTCGTCGATGCACACCAGCGACACCGCGGACCCGCCGGCGCCGGCACGGCCGGTGCGGCCGATGCGATGCACGTAGTCTTCCGGGATGTTGGGCAGGTCGAAATTGACCACATGCGGCAGTTCGTCGATGTCGATGCCGCGCGCGGCGATGTCGGTCGCGACCAGCACCTGCAGCTTGGCCGACTTGAATTCCGACAGGGCGCGCGTGCGCGCCCCCTGGCTCTTGTTGCCGTGGATCGCGAGCGAGGGGATGCCCTTGGCGTCGAGGCTCTCGGCTAAGCGATTGGCGCCGTGCTTGGTGCGCGTGAACACCAGCACCTGGAACCAGTTGCCGTCGCGGATCAGCTTGGTGAGCAACTCGGTCTTGCGGTTGCGGTCGACCGGGTGCACGGTCTGCTCGATGATGTCCACGGTGGCGTTGCGGCGCGCGACCTCGATCGAGGCCGGCTTGTTGAGCAAGGAGTCGGCCAGTGCGCGGATCTCGTCGGAGAACGTGGCCGAGAAGAGCAGGTTCTGGCGCTTTTTCGGCAAGAGCGCCAGGATGCGCCGGATGTCGTGGATGAAGCCCATGTCGAGCATGCGGTCGGCTTCGTCCAGCACCAGGATCTCGATCTTCGACAGGTCGGCCGCGCGCTGTTCGTGCAGGTCGAGCAGGCGCCCCGGGGTCGCGACCAGGATGTCGACCCCGCGCTTCAAGGCAGCGATCTGCGGGTTGATGCCGACCCCGCCGTAGACGACCGTCGAGGCAAGCCTGACGTACTTGCCATACGTGCGCACGGATTCCTCGACCTGCGCGGCCAGCTCGCGGGTCGGGGTGAGGATCAGGGTGCGCGGCGCGCGGCGCGTGAACGGCGAACTTGGACGGATGTCGGAGGAAAGACGTTGCAGGATGGGCAGGGTGAAGCCGGCGGTCTTGCCGGTGCCGGTCTGCGCGCCGGCCAGGATGTCGCCGCCTGCCAGGACGGCGGGGATCGCCTGACGCTGGATGGGCGTGGCTTCGTTGTAGCCCTGCTCGCGCACCGCGCGCAGGATGGGCTCGGACAAGCCGAGATTCTGAAAGGACATGGTTCTCTTCGGGTGGGTGGGCCCGACCCGGATGCGGGAGGGCGGCGGCGCGATTTCACGCGCGGGGCGGGAGGGGAACGCCGCAATTCGCTGCGTCGCAGCAAGGGCGCCGATGCTCCCGTACAGAAGACTCAATTGTAACAGTCGTCGCCAACTTGCGTGGCGGACTGCGATATCGTGCCAAAGAGTATGAAAATTAAGGAAATTTCGATCCTGTCAACCCATTCCCGCGGGCCGCGTTTTTTGCTAGACTCCGCCCGGGTTCAATTTGCCCAAATGCTGAAACAGCGGAGTTTTCCGCAATCTTTCCACTTCTGAGGAGAAACCATGCAAAAGCTGCTCGCTCTCATCATCGCCGGCGCGTTCGCTGTCACCGCCACCACCAGCGTCGTCGCTCAAGACAAGAAGGCTGACGCCAAGAAAGAAGAAAAGAAAGACATGAAGAAAGACGCGAAGAAGTAATTCTTCGTTTTTTCTCGAAAAGCGGGCCGCAAGGCCCGTTTTTTTTCGCCCATTCGTCGCGCACCCGCGTCGCCAGGTGCGACGCACTGCCAGGGCGCGGCGGCAGTGCCGCGCCTGCGATCGTGGCCCTTTCTTAGATTTTCCGCACCAGTTCGACCACGCGTACGCATTCGCGGATGTGCTGACGGCCCACATACTGCATCGCGGTGAAGCCGATGGCGACCGAAAGCGCCTGCCCGGCGAGAGGCACGTACTTGGCGGCCTGCTTGACCGTCAGGCGAATGCCGACGGCCTTCAAGGCCTCGATGACCAGTTCGCGCGTGATGAGCTTGCCGATCATTGCACCGCCGACGGCGACGATTGCCTTGTAGACGATCAATTGCTTGTTCGGCGAGAGTTGCTCGATCTGTTCCGGGGTGAGTCCGAACTCGCGGTTGATCTCGGGGATGAGCTTGATCAGCGCGCCGGCGTCGACCGCGATGTCGAGCCCGGGCAGCGGGATGACCGATGCCGCCGAGGCGACTGCGGCGGTGCGCGTCAGGCGCTTGCGCGAGCGCTTGACCGCTTCGTCGAGTTCACTCTTGTTGCGCGGAATCGCGAAGAGTTCGTAACCTTTGCCGACTGCCATGTCCGGGGGTGAGTTCGAATCCGGTTAGGATGCGTGGCTGCTGACAGCGCATGCAGCGGCAGCGGCGCGTGGTGCCTGCGACTCGCCCGCACCGCGGCTGCGGTCCAAGAGAAACACTTGCGCTCAACGCGTGACGAGGCATTCGAGTTTACCCGCGCCCATGGACGTCCCCGCATTCATCGACCTGGAGGCCTCGGGGCTGGGCGGGCGCAGCCACCCCATCGAGGTCGGACTGGTCACGGCCAACGGCCAGGCCTACTGTTCCCTGCTGACGCCCGACCCCGGCTGGACCCACTGGGATGCGCGGGCGGAATCGGTGCATGGCATCACCCAGCCGATCCTCGCCGCGCACGGCAAGCCATTGCCGGAGGTGGCGGCGAACGTCAACGCGCTGCTGGAAGGCACCACCGCCTACAGCGATGCCTGGGGCAACGACTACGCCTGGCTGTGCAAGCTCTTCGATGCCGCGGAGGTGCCGATGCGCTTTCGCGTCGAATCCTTGCGCAAGCTCCTGACCGATGCGGAAGCCGGGCGCTGGGCCGAGGTCAAGGCGCAGGTGGCCGCCGAACTCAACTTCACGCGCCATCGGGCCAGCAACGACGCGCGCATCCTGCAGCAGACCCTGGCACGCATCCGGCGCGGCGTCGGACCTTGACGATTTGGCGGCGGCATGGCGCTCGCCGCATCATGCACGCGTCCCGGCCCCACGCCGGTTCGCATTCCATTGAACAACGCAGGTGGTAAATTCGCGGGTCCGCGAAAGGGCAGGGCGCGCATCGAAGCGGCGCCGCTTATTCAAACCAGGGAGTCCACCATGCAGCTTCTCAAACGCGCGGGCCAGGCCTGCGTCCTGGCGGGCGCGCTCGTCGCCGCCACCGCGCTGGCCCAGCCCAGCCTCAAGATGATGATCCCGGCCAATCCCGGCGGCGGCTGGGACCAGACCGGACGCAACCTGGCGGCCGCGATGCAGTCCGCAAAACTCGTCTCCGGCGTGCAGTTCGACAACAAGGGTGGCGCGGCCGGCACCATCGGCCTGGCGCAGTTCGTCAATGCCTCCAAGGGCGACCCCAATGCGGTCATGATCGGCGGCATGGTCATGGTCGGCGGCATCATCCTCGGCAAGTCGCCGGTGAATCTCACCCAGGTGACGCCCATCGCGCGGCTTACCAGCGAGTGGGAGATCATCGTCGTCCCCGCGAACTCGCCCTTCAAGACCATGGGCGACCTGGTCAAGGCATTCAAGGAGAACCCGGGCAAGGTGTCCTGGGGCGGCGGTTCGGCCGGGGGCACCGACCACATCCTGGTCGGGCTGATTGCCAAGGCCGTCGGCGTCGACCCGGCCAAGATCAACTACGTTCCCTTCAAGGGCGGCGGCGAGGCGATCTCGGCCATCCTGGGCGGGCATGTCTCGGCCGGGGTGTCGGGCATCGGCGAATTCGCCGAGCAGGTCAAGGCCGGCAAGATGCGCGCCCTGGCGCAGTCCTCGCCGGCCAGGATAGACGCCATGCCCTCGCTCAAGGAGCAGGGCATCGACGTGGAACTGGGCAATTGGCGTGGCATCTTCGGCGCGCCGGGCATCACTCCGGCGCAGCGCGACGCCCTGATCAAGCTGGTGAAGGAGACGACCGAGACGCCGGCCTGGAAGGGCACCCTGGACAAGATGGGCTGGACGCCTGTGTTCCTGGGCGGTGACGATTACCGCAAATTCCTCGAGGAAGACACCAAGCGCGTGGGCGCGATCATCGAGTCGCTGGGACTCAAGAAGTAAGCGCCAGGCCAGGACCGTGCGCCGTTCGGCCGCCGAAATCGCGCTGTCCCTCGGGGTGCTCGCCCTGGGGGTTGGCGCGGTCGTGATCACCAAAGGGCTCTCCGGCGAGGGCGGCTACGCGGGCATCGGACCCAATTTCGTGCCCTCGGTCATCTCCGGCGGGCTCCTGGTCCTGGGGGCCTGGCTGCTTTTCGAGGCCCTGTCCGGCGGCTGGCGCCAGGCCGTTCCCGATGATCCAGAGGCGCGCGGCGAGCATGCCTTCCACGCAAGCGGGTTCGGCTGGGTCAGCGCGGGCCTCTTTGCCCATATGGCGCTCATCGGTCATGCCGGCTTCGTCATCGCCGGCGTGGCGCTCTTCGCGGGGGTTGCGCGCGGCTTCGGCAGCCGGCGCACCGCGCGCGACCTCGCGCTGGGCCTCGTGATCTCGCTGGCGGTCTTCCTCTTTTTCGTCAAGCTCCTGAACGTCAACCTGCCGGCGGGCTGGCTGCTGCCGCTGCTGGGCGCGGCCGGCACTTAAAGATGGAAGCGTTCAACGCGCTCATCGCCGGCTTTGGCGTCGCCCTGCAGCCGGCCAACCTGCTGTGGGGGCTGATCGGCGTGACGCTCGGCACCTTCGTCGGCGTCCTGCCCGGCGTCGGCCCGGCGCTCACCGTGGCGATGCTTCTGCCGCTGACGGCCAAGCTCGACCCGACCGGTGCGCTCATCATGTTCGCCGGCATCTACTACGGCGCCATGTTCGGCGGGTCGACGACGACCATCCTGCTCAACACGCCGGGCGAGTCGGCCTCGATCGCCACGGCGCTCGAAGGCAACCGCATGGCCAAGGCCGGGCGCGCGGGGCCGGCCCTGGCGACCTCTGCGATCGGATCGTTTGTCGCCGGCAGCATCGCCACGGTACTCCTCACGCTCCTGGCGCCGCTGGTGGTGACCGTCGCGCTCAAGTTCGGCCCGGCCGAGTACTTCGCGCTCATGATCTTTGCCTTTGTCACCGTCGCGGCCGTGCTCGGTTCGTCCACGGTGCGGGGGTTGACCAGCCTGTTCCTGGGGCTGCTGCTGGGCCTGGCCGGCATCGACAGCCAGACCGGGCAACCGCGCTTCGCCTTCGGCGTCCCTGAACTGTTGGACGGGGTCGACGTGGTCGTCTTGGCCGTGGGGCTTTTCGCCGTCGGCGAGGCACTCTATGTGGCCGCCTACCGCAGCCGCCTGACCGAGTCGCTCGAGGCCGTGCGCGGGCGCGTGATGATGAACCGTGACGAATGGTCGCGCTCGTGGCCGGCGTGGCTGCGCGCGACGGCGATCGGCTTTCCGTTCGGCACCATCCCGGCGGGCGGCTCCGAGATCCCGACCTTCCTGTCGTATGCGACTGAGAAAAAACTCTCCAAGCATCCCGAGGAATTCGGTCGCGGCGCCATCGAAGGCGTGGCAGGGCCCGAGGCGGCCAACAACGCCGCCGCGACCGGCGTGCTGGTGCCGCTCCTGACCCTGGGCATCCCGACCTCGGCGACCGCCGCGATCCTCCTGGGCGCGTTCCAGAACTACGGCATCCAGCCCGGGCCGCTGCTCTTCGAGTCGCAGGCGGCGCTGGTGTGGGGCCTGATCGCGAGCCTCTATGTCGGCAACGTCATCCTGCTCATCCTCAACCTGCCCCTGATCGGCCTGTGGGTGCGCGTGCTGTCCATCCCGCGCGACATCCTCTACGCGGCCATCCTGGTCTTCGCAACCCTGGGGGCCTACAGCATGCACCAGTCCTGGGTCGACCTGCTGATGCTCTACATCTTCGGTCTGCTCGGATTCGTGATGCGACGCTTCGACATCCCGGTCGGTCCGGCGGTGATCGGGCTGATCCTGGGGCCCCTGGCCGAGACGCAATTTCGCCGCGCCCTGCAGATCGCGCAGGGCGATGCCAGCGTGTTCGTGACCCAGCCGATCTCGGCGACGTTCCTGGCGATCACCGCGCTCCTGATCGTCGCGCCCTGGGTGGTGCGGCGCATGCGGCGCGGCCAATGACCGTGCGGACGGCCGCAGCTTGTTGCGCCGCGCTTGTGTAATCTGACCCCTTCATCGGGCTGACGCCGCATGCCCGACGTGCCGCGGACCCGGGGGTGACGGCGGCGCGCTTTCACCACTGCCCCAAGGAGAAATTCAGTGTTCAGTCACTTGATGGTAGGAACCAACGACATCGAGCGCTCCAAGCGCTTCTACGACGCGGTCCTTGGCGTGCTCGGTGCGGGCGAGCCGATGCGAAACGTGAACAAGACCGGCCAGACGCGGCTCTTCTATCGGCATGACGGCGGAACGTTCTGCGTCAGCGAGCCCATTGACGGCCAACCCGCCAGCGCCGCCAATGGTGGCACGATCGGCTTCAAGTGCACTTCGCTGGAGCAGGTGCGCAAGTTTCACGACACCGCGGTGGCGCATGGCGGCAAGTCGATCGAGGATCCGCCGGGACCGCGCCAGGGTCCGGCCGGCGCGCTGAACCTGGCCTATGTGCGCGATCCCGACGGCAACAAGCTCTGCGCGCTGCATCGGGCGTAAGGCGGAAAAGGAGACGCGCCCCATGCATGACCTTGCGGCAGTGCAAGCTCGGCTCGAGCCGCTCTTGCCCGGCCTCATGGGCATCAAGCTGATCGCGCTCGCGCCTGAAAAGGTGGTGGCCGAAATGCTGGTTCGCCCGGACCTCTGTACCGCCGGCAACATCATGCACGGTGGCGCGGCGATGGCCTTTGCCGACACGCTGGGCGCGGTCGGCACCTTCATCAACCTGCCGGCCGGCCACGGCACGACGACGACCGACTCGAGCACCAAGTTCATCGCCGGCGCCAAGGTCGGTAGCGTCGTCAAGGGCGAGAGCGTGGCCTTGCATCGCGGGCGCAGCACCATGGTCTGGCAGACCTCGATCACCAACGCCGAGGGCAAGCTTTGCGCAGTGGTGATCCAAACCCAGCTCGTGCTGGCGCCGCGCTAGTCGCGGGCCGGTCCTACAGGGTGACCCTGGGCGGCTTGCCAGCGCCTGGCGCGAGCCGTCCGTCATCCACCGGCTTGCCCAGTACCTGCCGGATCGGGATCACCCCGGCCCAGATGGGCAGCGCGTAGTCGGGCTCGTCGTCCACCGGTCCGCCGGTGCGCACCTTCGCGACCACCTCCTCGAGATCGAGCCCGAGGATGGTCGTGGCTTTCAGTTCCTGGCGCGTGACCGGCCGCAGGTCTTTCCAGCGGCCGGGATAGATGCGCTCCACAAAGGCCTCCATCTTGGCCAGCTTCTCTGCCGGGTCGGTGACCTTGTGCGGCTTGCCGAAGGCCATCACCGAGCGATAGTTGACGGACTTGTGAAATCCCGAGCGCGCCACCACGAGTCCGTCGATCATCGATACGGTCAGGCAGACCGGCGCGCCTTCTTCCACCGCCATCAGCGCGCGCGACTTGGACGAGCCGTGCCAGTAGACCGTGTCGCCCTCGCGCCAGTAGGCGGTCGGCGTGACGAAGGGCTGCCCGTCGATCACGTAGCCGACATGGCAGACAAAGCCCGCGTCGAGGATCGCATGGACACTCGCGCGGTCGTAGCGTGCGCGCTGGTGCAGGCGCTTGACGCGCGTGCGGGGTGTGGACTTGAAGCTGTCGGACATCGGCGGGACTCCCTTCGGTGGTCGCGCAGTCTATCGTCCCTGTGCGCTCAAAGCGGCACTGCCAGCATGGTGTCGATGCCGAAGGAGTCGACCACCACCGCCATGCGGCGGATGGCGAACCGTGCGCCTTGGTCGGCAACGTCGACCTCGTAGCGCGCAACCATGTAGAGCGAGGAGACGCCTTCCTCATCAGACCGGTAGACGACGAGGCCGGCGTCGATGCGCAGCAGTTCGCCCGCAGGCCGTACGCGCAGGTTGCTGACCTGGCGCAGCAGCCGGTCGTGCCGGTAGGTGAGCACGCCCTTGGCCAGCATGGCCACGCGGTCCCGCACCATGCCGTGGGTGTAGCAACCCATGATCGGCGCCGGCAGGCCGAGATCGCGATTCTCGCGCGACAAAACTTCGTAGACGCAGCCTTGCGCGTCGAAAAGCGCGACCCAGTCCTCGAAGCGTTCTTCGTCCAGGCTGGCGGCGTATTCATACATGAACGCCTGGCAGCGCGCCGTAAGTGCCCAGTCGTTCATGGCGCGCCTCCGCCGGTGGCGATCGGGGGCAACTGCATGACGCGATGGTAGAAGGACCAGAAGCCGCGGATCGAGATTTCCTGCGAGAGGTAGTCGGTATCCTGGATCGGGCCCACGCCGCCCATCTCCAGGACTTCGTGGCCGCCGGGCTGGCGATGCTTGATGCCTTCCTGCACCAGGCGCAGCGCCTCGCCGTCTTCGAGCGAAATGTAGCCGGCCGGGCCGATGAAGTTGACCGTGAGCAGCTTGTCGTGGGTCTGCTCGGGAGTGTCGGACTCGAACCCCAGATAGGTGATGTGCAGTTCCACCAGGCCCGGCCCCTTGGGCCGCAGGTGGCGGATCGCGTAGGTGTTGTCGACCTGCGCCACCACCAGCGTCGGGAACAAGGACAGGATGGTGGTCTTGATGTTGTCGCCCAGATCGAGCGGCACGCGGGTCAGCGCCGGATCGGCCATCTGCAAGTCCGGATTGAACTTGCCGGTGCCGGCATAAGCGTCGGCCACCACCTTCTGGCTGGCCCGGTCCTGTTCGGTGACGATCGAGTGGTTCCAGGTGTTCTTGAGATCGGCGTCGAGCTTGATGCCGCCGCGCATGGTCGGCTGCTGCAGGCCGAACGAGACCTGGAACTGGTGCAGCAGCGAGCCGTGGTACGGATCGCGCACGTTTTCGTTGTAGAGCTTCCAGTTGCCCGGGATGCGCTGGCGCAGATAGCCCAGCACCTGAGGCTTCCGCTGCACCAGGAGGCGCTGGATCTGTTCGCAGGCATGCGCGCCCAGGTAGTCGGCGATGGGAGGCGCGTCCTCCGAGTAACTGCCGAAGACCAGGCCTCCGTAGCGCGCCACCCGCAGCCGCGTGAGGCCGTGGTCCTTCTTGTCGAAGTCGCCCGGCATGCCGCCCTTGCCGGCCACGCCGCGCAGGAAGGTGACGCCGGTCAGCTCGCCCGCAAGCGAGTACGACCACAGGTGGTAGGGACAGGTGAACTGCTCCAGCGTGCCGCGCACCGCGCTGACAAGCCGCGCGCCGCGGTGCGCGCACGAGTTCTCGAAGGCGTGGATGGAGCCGTCGCGGTCACGCGCCGCGATGACGTGCGCCTCGCCGACCCAGTTGGTCACATAGTCGCCGGGGCGCGGCAGTTCGATTTCGTGGCAAAGGTAGTTCCACACCGGGCCGCGAAAAATGCGTTCGTTCTCGCGCGCGTATATCTGGTCGCTGGTGAATACCTCGTAGGGCACCCGCGCGAAATCCGCGCGTGGCCAGGCGGCGCTGACGCTCGCCGACTCGTTTGTCATTGCATTCTCCTCGCTGGCATCAAGCAGCCCAAGAATAGGCGGCGCGACGCGGCGCGACAAGCGCGCGTTTCACCCGATGAAATCGTGCAACACTGGCGGCGTCTGCATGGTTGCCGAGCCGAATGCGAGCCAACGAGTCCGCCGTGAAGTCCGTCGCCAGCCTGCGCCGCGGGCTCGATGTGCTTGCGCTGGTGCAAGGGCGGCCGGCCTCGACGCTGCACGACCTGCACGGTGCCACCGGAATCGCCAAGGCTTCGCTTTTGCGCGTGCTCAAGACGTTGCAGGAGGCGGGGCTGGTCATGCGCCGCGGCGCCGACGGCGCCTTCCTTGCCCGGCCTGTCGACTACCGGCTCGACGCGCATTGGCGGCACGTGGTCGAGCTCACGCATGCGGCCGCGCCGGTCCTGCGTGCCCTCAAGCGCGACGTTCCCTGGCCGTCGGATGTGGCGGTGCGCGACGGGGACGCAATGCGCACCCTGGACAGCAACGAAACGCGGCAGGACCTGCAGGTCAACCGCAGGATCATGCAGTACCGGCCCGAGATGCTGCGTTCGGCCATGGGGCGCGCGCATCTAGCCTTTTGCCCGCGGGCCGAGCGGGAAGACCTGATCCGGGCACTGGCGACGCCGGCGCAACGCCCCGCGGTGGAACGCGAGGTCGCCGCGACGATCGCGCGCGGCTACTCGATTCGCGACGTGCGGTCGATCGGACCGGCGGGCGACGAGAGTCATCCGCAGGCGGCGATCGCGGTGCCTGTCTTCGCGCGCCGCAAGCTGATCGCGTGCTTGAACTGCGTGTGGCTGCGCGATGCCATGAGCGTCGACGAAGTCGTGGCGCGGCACCTTGCCCGCCTCAAGAGCGCGGCCGACGAGATCGGCGGCGCGTTTGGCGCGTCGCCGCGCCGGCGGGGTGACCGGCAGCGTAGCGTAGTCGACCTGGCGCGATAAGTGCAGGTTTCATCGAGTGAGGCCTGCGGCGGGTCGCGTCCGTGATCAACATAGGGAAGGGGCAGAGATGGAATGGACCAAAGGCGAATTCGTCGTCACGTGCGACCCGCAACGCCAGGATCTAGAGGTCATTCACGGTTTCCTTGCCCAGTCGTACTGGGCCAAAGGCATTTCCCGCGAGACCGTCGCCAGGTCGCTCGAGGGCGCGCTCGGATTCACGCTCCTGCATCAGGGCAGGCAGATCGGCTTTGTCCGCGTCATCAGCGACCGCGCCACATTCGCCTATGTCGCAGACGTGTTCGTGCTGCCGGAGTATCGCGGGCAGGGCTGGTCCAAATGGCTCATGCAGTGCGTCACGTCCCACCCCGACCTTCAGGGATTGCGCCGGTGGCTGCTTGCAACTTCCGATGCGCACGGGCTGTACGCCAAGGTCGGCTTTACCCCCCTGAAGAACCCGCAGGTCTTCATGGAGCGTCACAATCCGAACGTTTACGCGCAGGGCGCACCGTCTCTTGTCCCGTCACCCGGTGGCGACAAGCCCTGATTCGGTTCGGCCGCGCCCTCACTCTGTCCGCCCTCTAAGCCGTTTCCAGGAACCACGCGGCGGTTCGGACGACCTGGCGAAAGGCAGCATTCCTGCTGCCGCACGGCGTCGGTGCTTCGGGGAGTGACCGGGCGCGTGCGACGCGCGGCATGGGCGGCACTTGCATCTGGCAGGGGAAACGTATAAAAAAGTGTGTGAGCCCAAGCGCCGCTTTTGCCGATTTGTTAAATGCGGCCGACAACGGCAGCATTCGTCGGGAACCCAATGCCAGTGCGCCTTTCAGGCCAATCGCACCGCCCAAGTTGCGGAGACAGCGCGCCAAGCTTTGGAGACACGCCTGTCGACCGAAAACAAAGTTAGGCTTCGCAAACAACGCCGGCGCGACGCAATGGAAAGAACCGCGACTCTGCATTTCTTCTGCGGCAAGGCGGGTGCCGGCAAGACGACGGTTGCCGCTGGTCTCGCGCAGGATCGCAGTTTGATACTACTGTCCGAAGACGTCTGGCTCTTGGAGCTTTACGGTGACGAGATGAAGACCTTTGATGACTACATTCGCGTCTCAAAGAAGCTCAAGGCTGTTGTTGGCCCGCTCGTCGTTGACCTTCTGAGGTCTGGTCAATCTGTTGTGCTGGATTTCCAAGCCAATACGAAAGCAGGCCGCCGCTGGTTTCGTTCACTGTTCGAGCAGGCCTCGGTTGATCATGTACTACATTTTGTGAACACTCCGGATGTAGTGTGTTTGGAGCGGATCGCGAGGCGAAATGTCGAGCGTCCTCCGGGTTCTCATCACTTGACCGAGGAAGACTTCATGCATATTTCATCTTTTTTTCAGCCACCGGAAGAGACTGAGGGGTTCAACGTCAAGCAGTACACCGCTTGAGCATCGCGAAGCCTAACCGTGTGGTGGAGCAGACCGTCCACCCGCGGCGCTTCGCTTGCTGATGTTCGGCTGCTCAACACAGTCGTTTGGCTTCACAGACCACCGCAAGTGCCGGCCATCATCGAGTTCGAAACCGAGCGCCTCAGACTCGTCGCGTGGCAAGAGCGCCACATCGCTCCATTCATCACCTTGAACGCTGATCTCGAAGTCATGCGGTACTTCCCGGCTAGAGCGACCGAGGCTCAAACACGAGCGACCGTAACCGCTTGGCGCACTCAGTTCGAAGAGCGCGGCTGGAGCAACTGGGCCGTCGAGCTCAAAGGATCAGGCGAGTTCATCGGGTTCGTCGGCTTGTCGGTGCCTCGCCGGCAACTGCCGTTCTCCCCGTGCGTCGAGGTCGGCTGGCGCCTGGCACGCCGGTTCTGGGGCAAAGGCTACGCCACCGAGGGCGCCAAGGCGTCTTTGTCTGTGGGCTTTGGCCAGCTTGGCATCGCCGAAATCGTGTCGTTTACCTCGCTCACGAACTTGCCGTCTCGCGCCGTCATGGAGCGCATCGGCATGCGCAACACGGGCCGAGACTTTGATCATCCGGGCATACCGGAGGGCAGTCCTCTGCGCCGACACTGCCTTTACGTCATCTCGCATGCGGAGTGGAGCCGGGGTGAAGCCTAACCATCGCATCAACCCGACCGCCCAACAGCTGGGCTGTTGGGTACCCGCGCCGCTGCGTGTCGCGGCGGCGGGTTATGCGGGCCGCTAGAGCGCAGCAGATCGTGCGTGCCGAGATCTACTGGGTACCAGAGCTTGACGGAGTTCGGCTGGCCGTCATGCCGCGCCCCCGCGGTGATTATTGGTTGCGCGATGAAATTAGGTCTTTCCGGCAGAACGGAGTAGACCGAATCGTTTCCTTGCTCGAGCCCCGCGAAGCAAACGAACTTGGTCTTGCGGAAGAAGCTGGGCTGTGCGAGGAGAATGGCCTGAGCTTTACGTCATTTCCCATCCCTGATCGGGGTGTCCCGGACTCGCTGCTTGAGGTTGCGCGGCTGGTCCGGTCCATTGAATCCGACCTTCTCCGCGGAGAAGCCGTCGCTATTCATTGTCGTGCAGGCATCGGCCGGTCCGGGCTCATCGCAGGGTGCGTACTCGTCAATCTCGGCGTGCCCGAGGCTGAGGTGTTCACCCGCATCAGCCGTGGCCGAGGCATCAAGGTGCCGGATACGGCCATCCAAGTCGAATGGCTTGCCCGGTACGCACAGAATGGAAAGGATGCGCTCTAACCAGCGCATCATCACGGACCCGCGACGGCGGCTTTGGGCGCTGCTGCGGTGGGCCGGTCATGCTCGGCGGTAGTTCGCACCATGGGGCGAATCAAGCCCTCTGCAGATCGAGCCGCGCAGGTCGGTGATGTTGACTGTAAGGAGGCGTGAATGTTGCGCGGCAGCTGTCTTTGCGGCGGAGTGCGGTACGAGATCAACGGGCCGCTGCGGGGCGTATTGAACTGTCATTGCTCGATGTGCCGAAAGGCGCACGGAGCTGCATTTCGGACCCGCGCAAGCGTGAACGCAGCGGATTTTCGTTGGGTGCAAGGCGAGGCGTTGGTCACGTACTACGAATCCTCTCAAGGCAACCACCGAGGATTCTGCCGCGTGTGCGGGTCGCCCCTGCTCAGCCGCTTTGATTTTGATCGCACCGTCTACGGGCTGCCATTCGGCGCACTGGACGACGATCCGGGCAGGAAGCCAAAGTTGCACGTGTTCGCAGCGAGCAAGGCGCCATGGCACGATATCACTGATGAACTACCGCAATTCCCCGAACTCCCGACCAAGGCGCCCTAGCAGCATGCCGCAGCCCGGCGGGCACGGATGCGGCGTATCTGGAAGAATTGACAAGGGCCAGGCGCGGCCGGGCGTGGACGCCCTGCAGCAATGCAGCCGGCGACTGGCCAAACGGAGGCATGGCGACATGTTTGAAACATCCACACTGCTTCTCGTCGCGGGAACTTTCTTGCTCGCGGGCGCCGTGAAGGGCGTCATCGGCCTGGGCCTGCCCACCGTCAGCTTGGCGCTGCTGACTGTTGCGCTGGATCTTCCGACCGCGATGGCCTTGTTGCTCGTGCCCTCGTTTGTCACGAACCTCTGGCAGTCGGCGGTAGGCGGCAACGCAAGGGTCATTCTCGCCCGCCTCTGGCCGTTCCTGCTGATGGCTACGATCACGGTATGGATCGGGGTGTTGGCGCTGACGCGCCTGAATCCTTCATTGCTGACGGCGCTCCTCGGCGTGCTGCTTGTCACGTACGCCGTGGTGAACCTCGGAGGCATCAGGTTGGCGATCCCCGTTCGCCACGAGGCATGGGCGGGGCCCTTGATCGGGTCGGCCAATGGCGTCCTCACGGGAATGACTGGGTCGTTCGTGGTGCCGGGCGTGATGTTCCTGCAGGCCATCGGGCTTTCCCGGGATGTCCTGATTCAAGCGATGGGCATGCTGTTCACTGCCTCGACTGTGGCTTTGGGCCTGGCTTTGCAGCAGTCCAGGATACTGAACGCCGAGCAGACGATCGTGTCCGCCAGCGCCGTGGTGCCGGCGATCATTGGCATGGTGGCAGGGCAGTTTCTCCGCAAGCGGCTTTCCGAGCAGCGGTTTCGTACGGTGTTCTTCGTCGCGTTGCTGCTGCTCGGCGCATACATCATTGCGAATGCCGCACGAACCTTTTACTAGCTCCGTAGCCATGCCTCGCAACCGACGCGCGGGAGCGCGTGGCGGAAGGCAAACGTAGGCACCTGGAAGCACAACACCATGCAACCCATCGACTTCTGGATCGAGTATGGCAGCACGTACACCTACCTATCGGTGGCGCGAATCGGAGCGCTCGCGGCAGAAGCCGGGGTCGAGGTTCGCTGGCAACCGTTTTTCGTCATGCCCATCATGGCGGATCTTGGAATGAACCAGGGACCATTTCTTCCGTATCCCAGCAAGACGGCCTACATGTGGCGAGATATCGAGCGAAGGGCGCGTCGACACGGCGTCCCGTACGCCAGACCGTCGACCTATCCCGTCAACTCGCTGGCCACTGCCCGTATCGCGTGCATCGCCGCAGAGGAAGGGTGGTGCCGCGCTTTCACAGAGCGGGTCTTCGCCCTCCATTGGACCAAGAACGTATTGATCGGGACGGAAGAAAACATCGGGACCACACTCGCCGCCTTGGGCCAGTCGCCAGAAGAAGTCGTATCGCGCGCCCAGACGGCCCAAGTGAAGGGTCAGCTGAGGCAACATACCGAACGCGCCAAGTCGCTCGGTATCTTCGGCGCGCCGTCCTTCACGGTCGGGACCGAACTCTTCTGGGGCGACGACAGGCTGGAAGACGCAATCGAATGGGCTCGTACACACTGAACCAATGGCGATCAGCGCTTCACGGGCCGCTCGACTGGAGCGCCATGCCGTCGATGCGCATGATGTGCGCGTTCAGATACCGATCTGCCGTGCTTCGGATTCGATCCATCGCGCGATCTTGCGGACAGCCTCGCGCGGCTTCTCGTCGGCGTGAATCAGCCAATAGGCGTGCCCTGAGCGTCCTTTTGACGAAGAGGCCAGCGGGGTATCGAGTTGTACCAGTTGCCCTTGCTCAAGCAACGGGAGGATCAGCTCCAGCCGGCCCAGCGCGACGCCCTGTCCTGCCAGAGCGGCCTGGATGACCTGATCGTACTGGTTGAAGCGGAGTACACCGGACAGTTTTGCGCCGCCCCAACCCTTGTCCTTCATCCAGCCGTTCCATCCAAGCCACGGGTGTCTGGGTTCCTCAAAGTCGAGCAAGGTGTATCGCGCCAGATCCTTTGCGGAGCGCAGTGCGTCCAGTCCCAATGATGGATGGGCCACCGGCGCCAGGGATTCGCCGAACAGTCGCAGGGCATCCGCAGGCACCAGCCCGGGAGTGGTATAGCGGATCGCCAGGTCAATGCCCTCATTGCGCATGTCGGAGATTCGATTGCTTGCCGAAACGCGGATATCGATACCCGGGTGGCGCTTCTGGATCTGTCCCAAGCGCGGTAGCAACCACAATCCAGTCACGCCGATGCTCGCGGCAATCGTGACAGGGCGCTGGACGCCGTTCTTGCGCACCTCGCCAAGAACGTCCTGTAGCTGTTGAATCGCGCCGTCCGCGCTGCGAAACAGGCGCTCGCCTTCGAGCGTGAACGAGATGGCCCGGTGCGAACGCACCAGCAGCTTCACCCCCAGTTGTTCCTCCAGTGCATGCACCTGGCGACTCACCGCCGATTGGGTCAGGCACAGGTCTTCGGCGGCGAGCGTGATGCTCATGCGTCGGCCGACGGCGACGAATCCGCGGAGCAGATCCATGCTCGTGAGTCGAACCAGGGGTAACGACATGCGGGGATTCTTCGCGAACCGGGTCAAACCAATTGAAGCACAGGACTTGGCGACGGGCCGTTGGCGGTGCGGGTTCAAACTCGGTCGATGTCGACAGGCTTGGTGAGGGCTGCAGCGTAGAGCCCGCGGCGCCGGCGCTCAATCGAGATTGCGGAAGCTTCACATTCGCAGCAGGAATGTGAAACGGTCCGACAAGTCGTTTGTCGCCGATATCGCGTCGCGCTATACCTAGGTCCCGTGCGCGCCGTGCGCCAAACGCAGCGCCGGACAGGACATTGACCGGGAACCCAAGGAAATGAAGCAACGCAAACTTGACGTAGACGACGATCTGGGCGATTTCGCCTCCCGCAGCATCACACTCGACGACGTGACCAAAACGGTGCATGTCATGGGGAGCGGGCCGGCGGTCGTCGTCATGACCGAAATGCCGGGCATCAGCCCCCACGTGGCGCGTTTCGCACGCTGGGTGGCCGAAGCCGGATTCACGGTCTACATGCCGTCCTTGTTCGGACGCGACGGCGCGGTACCTGACGCTGACGAAGGCGCAGCGATATTCCAGCGCGCCTGCGTCAGCGCCGAGTTTCGTGCCTTCACATCCAACCAGTCGAGTCCGGTGACCGGTTGGCTGCGCGCGCTGGCGCGCCTCGCGCATCGGGAATGCGGTGGCCCCGGCGTCGGCGCCATCGGCATGTGCTGGACAGGAAACTTCGCGCTCTCGATGATGCTGGAGCCGGCTGTGCTTGCCCCGGTCCTGTCCCAGCCTTCGCTGCCGCTCAACGATCCGGCCGGGATCGAGATCTCACCTGAAGAGACCCGCGTCGTCAGGCGACGACTCGAACAGGAGAACCTCACGGTCCTGGCGTACCGCTTCGCGGGCGACAAGTATTGCCGCGCGCAGCGCTTTGCCGCGTACACCGAGGCGCTGGGCTCCCGCTTCGTCGGGCGCGTACTGCCGGACAGCGCGGCCAACCCCGAGGTACCGTCGTTCTTCGCCAGGCACGTGGCGACCCCGCACAGTGTCGTCACCGTACATCTGATCGATGAAGCCGGTCAACCGACCCTCGAGGCGCGCGACGAGATACTCGCGTTCTTCGCCCAGCGTTTGAGGAACCCGGCCCCGAAGCGCGCCGAAGCGGGCTGACATGACCGGCCGACCAGGCTTCCCGCGGGGCACCGCGCTCATCTTCGCGCTCGCATGCGGACTGGCTGTCGCCAATGTCTACTACGCGCAGCCGCTGCTCGAGGTCATGGCCGATGAATTCGGCTTCAGCCACGCTTCGGTGGGCATGATCATCACCGTGACCCAGGTCGGCTACGGCCTGGGCTTGCTGCTGATCGTGCCCCTGGGTGATCTGCTCGATCGCCGCAAGCTCATCGCCGGTCAATCGGCCCTATCGGCGTTGGCATTGGCCGCGGCCGCGCTTGCGCCCAGTGCTGCCTTCCTGCTGGTCGCGATGGCGATGGTGGGCGCGCTGGCGGTGGTGACGCAAGTCATGGTCGCCCATGCCGCGGTAGCCGCGCACCCGGACGAGCGCGGTCGGGTGGTAGGGCTCGTCACGAGCGGAATCGTGATCGGCATCCTGCTGGCGCGCACCGTCGCCGGGGCGTTGTCAGACCTGGCCGGGTGGCGCACGGTCTACCTGACGTCAGCGTGTGTCACCTTCGGCATCGCGCTGCTGCTATTGCGCGCCATGCCGCGCGACCAGTCGACGCCGGCGCGCGTGCGCTATACGCACCTGATCGGTTCGGTGTTCAGGCTGTTCGCCGAAGAACCGGCGCTGCGGGTCCGCGCTGTGCTGGCGATGCTGATCTTTGCCGCCATCAACATCCTGCTCAATTCGCTGGCGCTGGCGCTGTCGGCGCCGCCGCATTCGCTTTCCCTCACCGAGATCGGCCTGTTCGGTCTTGCCGGAGCGGCGGGTGCCCTGGGGGCGGCAGGCGCAGGCAGGCAGGCGGATCGTGGTCGCGCGGAGCGCACGACCGGCGTCGCGTTGGGCATCATGCTTTTGTCGTGGCTGCCGACCGCGATGCTGCCGCACTCGCTTTGGGGGCTGGTCGTCGGGGTCGTACTGATCGACTTTGGCCTGCAGGCCGTACACGTGTCGAGTCAATCGCTGATCGGGCGCCAGCGGCCTGAGGCCCAGAGCCGGCTGACGGCCGGCTACATGATCTTCTATTCCATTGGCTGTGGCGCTGGCGCGATCGTTTCGACGTTTGTGTATGCGCGGAGCGGCTGGAGCGGCGTATGCATTGCCGGCGCCGGAGTGAGCCTGTTGGCGTTCGTGTTCTGGGCTGCGACGCGGAGTTCCATGCCGCAAGGTGCGCCAGGTGTCCGGTGACAACGTCGGTCCGCGGGAACCATGCTTCGGACCCGCGACATGCGTTCGGCGCATGCGAACACGACGGAAATGTCGTTTGAACCGCGCCCCGCTATCGCTTCAAATCGACTGCGCGATACAAGACCCGTACCGCTCGACTGGGTCTCCCGCGTCCCCCGCCGCAATCATTCAGGAGTACGCATGCTGAAAGGAAGCTGTCTTTGTCAGGGTGTCGCATTCGAGATCGACGGTACCGTCATCGATCTTTTGTACTGCCATTGTTCCATGTGCCGCAAGGCGCACGGTTCGGCGTTCCGGGCGCGTGGGAAGGTGCGTGCGGCGGACTTTCGCTGGACCCGCGGCGAGCAGCTGGTCCGCTATTTCGAGTCTTCGGCCGGCCAACACCGCGGCTTCTGCTCGGTCTGCGGGTCCAATTTGTTGACGAGGTTTGACGACAACCCCCGTGTCATGGGCCTCGCGCTCGGCGTGCTCGACGACGATCCGGGTGCGCGGCCGATCTGCCATGTCTTCGTCGGCAGCAAGGCACCGTGGCACGAGATCTCCGATGCCCTCCCGCGCTACGACGGGCTTCCCGATCGTCCGGTCCCGACCTTCCGCACCGGCGGGACCGGGCGATGAGTGGGGCAAGCTGCGTGAACGCGTCGATCGAACCGGACACGCTCGTGAAGGCTGATGCGGCCTCGTCGCTGACAAGCGCGCGACAGCGCACGCCGGTCTACGCCGGCCTCAACTATCTGCGGCCCGGTCAGGATCGCCCCGTCAGCTATGCTTTCCAACCGCCTCCCGGCCTGCCCTGGGAGAGTGCCGAGTACGAGCTGCGCACGGTCCCGATCCGGGATGGCCGTGATGCGGTCGGTGTCCCCAACGTCGATCGCGAAGGGTTCGAACTGCGGGACGCGCCGTCGAGCGTGGCAGACTTCACGGACGAAGACGCGGTCAAAGCCGACTACTACGCCGAATGTGCCGAACTGGCCCTCGCGGTCACCGGTGCAAGTGAAGCCTACGTCTTCGATCATCTGCTGCGCAAGAGCGAGGCCAATCGTGCTCCACTGAGCTTCGGGCGCCGCGGCGCCGACGGCCGTCCGGCCGCCAACGGCCGCATTCACAACGACTACACCGAAGCCTCGGGGCGCACGCGCCTGGAATTGGTGCTGAACGACCGGGCGCGGGCGGCCCGCGTCGGACGCTACGCCATCGTGAACATCTGGCGTTCCATCAAGGGACCGATACTCGATACCCCGTTGGCGGTTTGCGACGCGCGCAGCGTGGTGGCCCGGGATCTGGTGGCAAGCGAAGTGCGCTATCCGCAACGTACCGGTGAAATTTACCTCGCCACGTTTTCGCCTGCGCATCGCTGGTCCTACTTCTCAGCCATGGATCGCCACGAAGCCCTGGTGTTCAAGCAATACGACGCGCAGCTTGGCGGCGTCGCGCGCTTCACGCCGCATGCGGCGTTCGACCATCCCGCGGCCCCGGCGGAGGCGCCGCCGCGCGAGAGCATCGAGGTCCGATGCCTGGTGGTCTACGCATGACCGGGCGGCACACTTGCATGGCGCGCCGGCGCGTGCTTTCGCTCCGCAACCAGGCCCCGCTGCGCGGAACGCGCCATGCATGAAAAGCGGCACTTTCCGGCAACCTGGATGATTTTGCTTGCGGGCGGACTCGTCCTGGGAATGGCCATGGGTACGCGCCACATCCAGGGCCTCTTCATGCTGCCGATGCTGGCCGAGCGGGGCTGGGGCCGCGAGGCGTTTGCGTTCGCCGTGGGTTTGCAGACGCTGGTCTGGGGCTTGCTGCAACCGGTCACTGGAATGATCGCCGATCGGTTCGGCACCGCCAGGGTCATCGCCTCGGGCTGTGTCGCCTACGCGCTGGGCCTGATCTTCGAGGCGACCGCCCCCACGCCGGGATGGCTGGCGGCCGGGGTCGGTATCGTGCTGGGCGCGGCGCTGTCCGCCACGACCTTCGCTACGGTCAATGCCGGCCTGGCGAGAATGTTTCCGGAGAACCGGCGCGGCTGGGCGCAAGGCATCGCCGGAGCGGCCGGCGGGTTCGTCCAATTCATACTGGTTCCGGCCGGGCAATGGAGCATCGTCGCCTTCGGCTGGGTCGGCGCCTTGCAGGCGCTCGCATGCGTGATCCTGCTCTGCGCGCTGGCCGGCCTGCTGGTCGACGACCGCTCGGAACGAGCGCGCGCCAACTCGCCCGGCGTGCCCGCGCAAGCCATGGGTGTCGTGGTGCGCGCGGCGCTTGCCCATCGCGGCTTCTGGCTGCTGAACCTCGGGTTCATCAGCTGCGGGTTCCAGCTTTCCTTTCTGGGGATTCATCTGCCGGCCTATTTCCGCGATGCAGGGTTCGAAACTGCGGTCGGCGTCAACGTCATCGCGTTGATCGCGTTGAGCAACGCCGTCGGCACCTACTTCTGCGGCAGGCTCGGCGATCTGTACCGCCGCAAATACCTGCTGTCGGCCGTGTATGCGCTGCGTACCCTCGCCATGATCGTCTTCGTCGCCTTGCCACTCAGCCCGGCCTCGGCCTATCTGTTCGCCATGGTCATGGGCATTACCTGGCTGGGCACTGTGCCTCTGACGACCGGCGTGGTCGCGCAGATCTTCGGCGTGCAATACCTCGCCACCCTGTTTGGCCTGGTATTTCTCGGGCATCAGGTCGGCGGCTTTTTCGGCGCATGGCTGGGCGGGGTCGTCTACGACGCCGCTCAATCCTATGCATGGATGTGGCTGATATCCATCGCGTTGGGTTTCGCTTCCGTATTGCTCAACCTGCCCATAGACGACCGGTCGGTGCAGCCGCGCATGGCCGCCGCACCCGCATGACCAGACAGCGCAGCCCGCATGGCCGAGTCGGCGCGCGAGCGCTCGCGTTGATGCTCCTGGGAGCGCTGGTGGTGCCGGGATTTCTCGCTTATCAAACCGATTCGCTGCAGTTCGGGTTTGCCCAGTTGCTGGCCTTTTGCGGCGCGTGGTGACAGCGCGCTCCCCTGGTGCGGCTGCGCGAACCCGTGCTGCCGCGGATGATTCCTGAAGTTCTCTCTCACTCCCCGTTCAAGCCATGTCCTCCAAATGTGTTGCCGTTCAAGCTCTCGATGTCCCGCCGCGCACCAGGCCGTCCTACTACCCCGAGCCGTTCCGCTCCCTGATGGCCGGTCGCACCAAAAGACCTTTGGGCGATCTGTTTGGCCTCACCAACTTCGGCGTCAACATCACAGTGGTTGCGCCGGGCGCCGTCTCTTCGCTTCGCCATGCCCATGCCACGCAGGACGAGTTCGTGTTCGTCTTGTCCGGGACGCTGATCCTTCACACCGACGACGGCGAGACCGAGTTGCAGGCCGGCATGTGCGCGGGATTCAAGGCCGGCAGCGGGAATGCCCACCGCCTGATGAACAAGTCAGGAGCGGACGCCGTGTACCTCGAGGTCGGGGACCGGACACCAGGCGACGCGGTCGTCTACCCGGACGAGGATCTGTTGGCCGAGCGTGTCCACGGAGGTTGGGTCTTCAAGCACAAGGACGGGCGCGGCTATGACTGAGCACGTGGGGCGAACCCGACGCAAGCGATTCAACAAGCGCGTTGCGACGAGTTCTCAGTCAATAGAGGTCGGTCCCAATTGCGACCGGCGCGGTCCGCACGCAGCGGAACAGCACAGCGACAAACCCGGGTTACCCCGCCTGCACCAGCCGCTCGTCCCCCAGGGCAAGCCGCTCGACCAGCGAATCCATCAGCGCCAGCGCAAGCTGGTAGCGGCATTTCACGCTGACCTTGTCGAGGGTCGCTTTCTCGAACTCGACCAGCAGTACCTCAGTCAGCGATTCCACCGACGCCTGCCGGGGGATGGTGCCGTCCTTGATGTACGACATGTCGCCGACGCACTCGCCGGCGTCGAGCACGTTGAGCAGTCGGCCCTGCTTGGTGACCTTGGCCTGTCCGCGGCCGAGGAAGAACAGGCTGCTGCCGCTCTCCCCTTCCTGCGTGATGAGGGTGCGTGCCGGCAGCCAGGACCACTTGCCGGCGTAGACCAGCTCCCACAGTTCGGGGTCGTCAAGGTGGCCGAGCAGGCGCACCGCCTTGAGCGCGACGAATTTCTCGCTGTCCGGCACCGCGCTCTGAAAGCGTGAGAAGCGGCCAACCTTGGCGATGTCGAGGGCCAGATCGGCCCATGACGGGTAGCGCTCCGCCTGCGTCTTCGCCAGCATCCGGAGGATGATGTCGTCCATCTCGCGGTTGATGCCTTCGCGCAGTGAGCTTGGCACGGCCGGCGACTCGGTAAGCGTCTTGGCGGCGGCGCCGGCCAGCGTGTTCGAGTAAAACGGCCGCTGCCCCGTCAGCAACTGGTACAGCACCGTGCCCAATGAAAACATGTCGCTGCTGTAACCCAGTTCGTCGCCCCGGATCTGCTCGGGCGACATGTAGGTGGGCGAGCCGATGTTGGTGATCTGCGTCGTCTGCGCGTGGAACAGGTAGGCGGCGCCGAAGTCGCCGATCTTGATGTTGCCGGGGCCCACCATCAGCAGGTTGGCGGGCTTGAGGTCGCGATGCACGATGCCCTGGCGATACGCGTAGTCGAGCGCGCCGCAGGACTTGAACGCGATCTGGGTCAGTTCCTCCGGGGAGAGCAGGTTGTCGGGCCGGGTGAAGCGCGTCAGGTCGCCGCCCGCCACGTACTCGATCGCGATGTAGGCGTAGTCGTCGGTCACCGAGGCTTCGATGATCGTGGCGATGTGCGGGTGCGCCAGCTTGCCGGCCAGCGAGGCCTCGTTCATGAACTGCGCGGTCAAGCGCTTGCCGATCTTCGGGTGATTGATCGATTCCGGGTCCAGCACCTTGAGCGCGACGACTTCCCCCGAAAAGGTGTCGCGCGCCAGGTGTACGGTGCCCGACGCTCCGCGCCCAAGCTGCTTTTCCAGCTGGAACTTGCCGATTTGCTGCATGCTTGAAACCTCCCAGGCAGGATCGTCTCACGACAGGGGGAGCGCGTCCATCGTCAAGCATCGTTCCTTTGGTCGGCGACTTCACGATTTGGGCAAGGGTTGCGCAGGCCAGGTGCGGCAAGCGCGGATCACCCTGGCCCGCAAGTGAATGTCGGGGAATCCGGCGTCGGCCCGCCTTCGCTACCTAGTTGCGCCCGCGATACCATCGGGTGTCCGCTCGCAGCCACCCCGCGCGGTCGCAGCGGAAAGGGTGGCATCGACGCACCCGCCGCCTTCGCCTTTCGCTCCCATGATCAAGCTCCTCGGCCGCTCATCCTCAATCAACGTTCGCAAGGTGTTGTGGACCTTGGCCGAGCTGGAAGCCACCTACGAACATGAAGAGTGGGGCACGGCAGCCCTTCCGCTCAAGTCTCCTGCCTTTCTCGCCCTCAATCCGAACGCGCTGGTTCCGGTGCTTGAACACGACGGATTGATCCTCAGCGAATCCAACACCATCTGCAGGTACTTGGCCGCCCGCTTCGGCCGGCAGGACCTGTTGCCCGCACTTCCCGCCGAGCGGGCACGGGTCGAGCAGTGGATGGACTGGCAGGCCACGGAACTCAACAACGCCTGGCGCTACGCGTTCATGGGCCTGGTCCGCAAGAGTCCGGTGCACCAGGACCGGCTGGCCATCGGGGACAGCCTCGCCAGCTGGAACAGGCATATGGTCATCCTCGACACGACGCTTGCTCGCACGGGGGCCTATGTGACCGGGCCTGTGTTCACGCTGGCCGATGTTCCGCTCGGACTTTCGGTGCATCGGTGGTACATGACGCCGTTCGAGCGGCCGCAGTTGGCCGCCGTTGCGGCCTACTATGCGTTGCTGAGCCAGCGCCCAGGGTACGCGCGCCACGGGCGCAACGAACTGCCGTAGCGATCTGCATGCGCCGATTGCCGGGCGCATGCGCGCATCCACCCGGCCAGGCGGCTTGCGCTGCGTCGCTCAGGCGCCTTAAAAAAATGCCCGCAGCCCGGCAATCAAACCCTGGCGCGCATGATGTGCGAGCCGCGCGAGACGGCCAGGGCGTCGTTGCGCCCGGCGAAGTAGCGGGCATTGGCCGCGTCCGGGTCGAGGTCGTCGACGCCTGAAAAACCGAGCGAGCGCAGTTGCTGCGCCAGCAACGGCGGGTCGAACCAGGTGATCCAGGGTTCGCCGATCGCAGCGACGCGCGCTGCCGCCGCCCGGCGCGCCGCTGCTTCCGCGGGGCTGAGCGACGCTTCGGTCACGCCGTAGTCGAAGACGATCTCGCTCTTGGCCGGCAGCGAGGCGACGAACTTCAGGGTCTCGAACGCCGCATCGCGCGTCAGATACACGACGACGCCAAGCAGGGTGACGAAGGTCGGCTGGTCAGCGCGAAAACCCGCCTGTGCCAGCGCAGCGCCCAAGGTCTGGCGCTCGAAATCGACGGGCGCGAACGTGAGGGCGGGCGGCACCGCGATGCCGCTCTCGGCGAGGCGCGCGCGCTTCCAGGCCTGCGTCGCCGGATGGTCCACCTCGTACACCTTGAGCGACGGTGCGTAGGGATTGCGGCAGCCGAATGTGTCGAGACCGGCGCCGAGAACCAGGGCCTGTCGTATGCCCCGCGCGTGGGCCGCGGCGAGGGCATCCTCGGCATGGCGGCTGCGCAACACGACCAGCGCGCGCAACGCGCTGCTGCCGCGACCGCGCCAGGCATCGGCGCGCAGCTCCGCCTCGGCCGACGCACCGACGACGGACAGTGCCAGCGGATCGTCGAAGACCAGCGGCCGGTCGTACACCTGGTGTGCCGCGCGCAGGAGTGCGGCGCCGCGCGCCGTGCGACTGGGCTCGCCGGCCGCGAGTGCGCCGGACGCCGCGGTTTGGGCAACGGCGCCTTGCGCCAAGGTCCTGGGAGCGGCGCCAAGCAGTCCCACAGCCGCGGCGAGCCGGCCCAGGAAACGCTTGCGCGAGGCAGAGAATGACGACATGAATCAACCATACCCCAACTTGGCGGATTCGACTGGAGCCACCGTTCGCGCTGCGCCGAACCGCAACGCCACCGCATCGCCTCATCCGACCCGCAGCCGGTTCAGACGCCCCAGAGAATGTCCGCGCCCTGGGCGCCCGCGCGCTCGAGCATTTGCATGAACGGCCACAGGCGCGTGGCCAGCGGCACGAAGTCGCGCGCCGCGTCGGGTTCCAGCGCGGCGTCGGGTTCGCTCTCCTTGCCGCGCGCGTCGAGCGCCGCGCGGATGCGGCGCAGCGCCAGCGGCGCCTGCGCCGCCGTGATGACGCCGCGCGGCGCAAGATCGCGTTCAAGGATCGCAAACAGGCTCTGCACGTGGGCGTCGAGCATGGTGACGTCCGCGGATGCCTTGCAGGTGAAGGTGATGGCCATGACGAGTTCCGGGTGGCGATCAATATAGTCGATTGGCACGGCTAGAATCGCCGCGCCAAGTCATGGGAGAACACGGCATGCCGGCCGTTCCGATCCGTTCGCTGGCCGACATCGTCGCGCTCGAGTCGCGGCCCTATGACGAGGTCGTGCCGGTCAGCAGCACCTTCATGATCCTCGAGCGGTCCGCAGCGCTCTTTGGCGGGCGCATCGCGCTCACCTTTCTCGCCTCCGGCCAGCCGGGCTCCGCGCGGCGTGATGTGACTTACGCGGAGCTCCTGGCGCAGGTGTGCCGCGCGGCCAACCTGTTCCGCTCCATGGGGGTCGGCGCGGACGACGCGGTCGCGATCCTGGCGCCCAACATCCCGGAGGCGCACTTTGCCCTGTGGGGGGCCGCGGTCGCCGGGCGCGCCTGCCCCATCAACCACATGCTCAATCCCGAGCACATCGCCGCGCTGGTCAGGGTCGCCGGGGCGCGGGTCATCGTCGCGCTGGGTCCCAACGACGAGCTCGACATCTGGTCCAAGGCGGCGGCGCTGGCGGGCCTGACCGGGCTGCCGGTCCTGCAGATCCGCGTGGACGCCGTGGCGGCCGGCGCGCCGGTGTTCCAGGACCTGCTGGCGGGTCGATCCGACACGCTCGACTTCGACGCGCGGCTGGACCGTGCGCGCATTGCCGCCTGCTATCACACCGGCGGCACCACCGGCGCGCCCAAGCTGGCGCTGCACACGCATGGCAACCAGGTGCACACCAGCTGGTTCGCGCCGCGCTATTACGACTTCGACGAGCGTACCGTCGAGATCAACGGCTTTCCGCTGTTTCATGTCGCCGGTGCCTTCGTCTACGGGTTGGCCTGCTTCGCGGTCGGCGCGCGGCAAATCCTGCCGACCTTGACCGGCATGCGCAGCGCCGACTTCGTGGCCAACTACTGGCACTGGTGCGACGAGTTCGGCGTGACTGCGCTGGCCTGCGTGCCGACCATCCTCGCGCAGCTCACGAACCTGCCGCACCGCGGCGCCGCCGGCGCCGCGGTGCGGGTCGCCTACACCGGCGGTTCACCGCTGCCGACCGAGCTGGCGGCACGCTTCGAGGACGCGCTTGCCATCCCGGTGCGCAACATCCTCGGCATGACCGAATGCGCGGGGCTGGTGAGCATCGAGCCGCTGCACGCGCCGCGCGTTCCCGGCTCGACCGGCTTGCGCCTGCCCTACAGCGACTGTCGCGCCTTTCGCCTGGCTGCCGGCAGCGCCGACCTCGGTGCGCCC
This sequence comes from Burkholderiales bacterium, assembly GCA_016790635.1. Classification (GTDB taxonomy): domain Bacteria; phylum Pseudomonadota; class Gammaproteobacteria; order Burkholderiales; family JAEUOS01; genus JAEUOS01. Next base: position 148,736 of record JAEUOR010000074.1, on the reverse strand, counting down.
TGCGCCCCGGGCGAGACCGGTGTCATCGCGCTCTCCGGGCCGCACGTGAGCCCGGGCTATACCGACGCGCGGCGCAACGCCGGCGTCTTCGAGGGCGGCTGGCTCATCTCCGGCGACCTGGGGCACATCGACGGCGCGGGCTGCATCCATGTGACCGGGCGCGCCAAGGACGTGATCATCCGCGGTTCGCACAACATCGACCCGGGCATGGTCGAGGAGGCCTTTCTCGCCCACCCGGCGGTATCGATGTGCGCGGTCGTCGGCGAGCCGGATGCGCATGCGGGCGAGGTGGCCTGCGCGTTCGTCGCCCTGAAGCCCGGCGCGAACATCTCCGCCGCACAGATCCTGGCCGAGGTTGCGCCGCATGTCGCCGAGCGCCCCGCCGTTCCCAAGCGCGTCACGATCATCGACAGCATGCCGGTCACCGCCGTCGGCAAGGTCTACAAGCCGGACCTCCGGCGCATCGCCATCGAGACGCGCTTTTCCGAACTCCTTGAGAGCGTCGCCGGCGCCACGCTGCGCGCGCGCTGCATCGATGACGCCGGCGTGCTGCGCGTGGAAATCGAGACGGCCGGCGCGCACGGCGAAGCGGAGCTCAACGCCGAAATCGTGCGACGGCTGGGGGCGATCGCGACCCCCTGGCGCCTCAAGCGGTCATAGGGGCGGCCAGGATTGATCGGCGCGCTGCCGCGCGCGGACGGCGTCGGCCGGCTCCGTCACGTGAACCGACCGATCACCAGCCGCCGCGCGTGAGCCAGTCCTCCACGGTCGGCAGCGTGTCCACCCCCCAGAAGAGTTCGCCGTCGACGACAAAGGTGGGCGAGCCGAACACGCCGCGCTTCATCGACTCCTCGACCGCGCTGCGCAGCAGGCGGCCGGTGTCATCGCTGCGGATCTCCTCCTCGAGCAGGGCCGCGTCGAAGCCGGCGGCCGCTGCCGCCGCGGCGGCAGCCTGCGGCGTGCCGAGATCCCGGCCTTCGACCCAGTAGGCGTGGTACAGCGCGCGGGCGAGCGCCTTCTCGCGCCCGGGCAGGTGCGCCTTGACCCAATGGAAGGCGCGGCCGCACCAGCGCGAGTCCATCATCGGGTCGTCGGATTTGCGCGCCAGCACCAGGCCATGGCGCCGCTTGTAGCGTGCCACGTCGCGGCGCAGATAGTCGCCCTTCAGCGGCACGCTCAAGAGCGGCTTGCTGCCCATCACCTTGAGCACCGAGACGCCCAGGAGCATCGAGTGCCACTCGACCTCGCGGCCGTGTCGGGCGGCGAGCGCGTCGATGCGTAGCGACGCGAAATAACCGAAGGGCGAGATGAAGTCGAAGTAGAAGTCGATCGGCGCCGACTTGGTGGCCGCCGTGCTCATCGCGCCAGCCCGCGCTTCAGGCGCGCCACGCCCTCGTCCAGATTGGCATCCGAGGCGGCGAAGCACCAGCGCACGAAGCCCTCGGACTCCGGCCCGAAGGCGATGCCCGGCGCCAGCCCCAGCCCTTGCTCCGCCACCAGGCGCTTGCACAGCGCCAGGGTGTCGGTCACGCCTGCGACGCGAAAGAACGCGTACATGGCGCCCGCCGGTGCCACGGCCTCGATGCCGTCGATGCCGGCCAGCTGCGCGTGCAGGCGGTCGCGCGCGTGCTTCAGGCGCGCGACGAAGCCGCGCGTGGTGGCCTCGCCGTCGCGCACCGCGACCACGCCGGCGCGCTGCACGAAGGTCGGCGCGCACGAGGTGTTGTACTCGATGAGCTTGCCGATGTCCTCGATCAGGCCGGCCGGTCCGGTCACCCAGCCCAGGCGCCAGCCGGTCATGAGCCAGGACTTGGAGAAGGTGTTGGCGCTGACCACGCGCTCGTCGCGGTGGGCCAGGTCCAGGAACGAGGGCGCCGCCGCGCCTTGGCCTTCGAAGACGATGCGCTCGTACGCATCGTCGGCCAGGATCCAGATGCCGTGGCGCCGGCAGTGCGCGAGGATGGCGGTCTGCTCCTCGCGCCCGAGCGTGAAGCCGGTGGGGTTGCCGGGCGAATTGACGATCAGCATGCGCGTGGCCGGCGTAAGGGCCTCGAGCAGGCGGTCCAGGTCCAGATGGAATCCCCGCCTGGCGTCGAAATCCAGCCCGACCCGCAGCACTTCCGCGCCCAGGACGCGCGGCCCTTCGATCAGGTTGGGCCACAAGGGCGTGACGGCGACGACCCGGTCGCCCGGGCCGATGAGAGCCTGGAAGACGTGCATGAGCGCGCTCATTCCGGAACTGGTGACCGCGATCGAGTCCGGCGTGGTCGCACCGTGCAGCCGGGTCGTGTAGTCGGCCAGCGCCTCGCGCAGCGGCGGGATGCCGAAATTCTGGTTGTAGAAGGTCTCGCCGGCGTTGATCGAATCGATCGCCGCCTGGCGGATGAATTCCGGCGTCACCTGGTCAGGCTCGCCGAACCAGAACGGCAGGACCCCCGCGCGGCCCATGCCGGCGTTGGCGACCTCGCGGATCTTGGAGTTGGACAGCGCGCGCACCGCCGCGCGTGCGGTCGGGACGGCGGTGACGGGCGTGGTCACGGGGGCAGGGGAGGCATTTGGCATGACGCGATCATAGCCGCAGCGGGGTGAGGCACACGAATTTGCGGCGTGTAACCAAATTGTCATGCACGGCGCGCGGCTTTTGAGGGAGAATGGCGAAACGCGCGTTTTCGGGAAGTCATGGCAGCCTCGACGGAAATCGAAATCAAACTCGCCTGCGGTGCTCATCACGCCAAGGCGCTGCTCAAGCACCCCGCGCTTTCGCACCCGGCGCCCGACGCCCGGCCGTTTCGCCACAAACTGGTCAACATCTATTTCGACACCGAGGATTTCGACCTCCGGCGTCGCAAGATGGCCCTGCGCCTGCGCCGCCAGGGCCAGCAGTGGTTGCAGACCCTGAAGGCTTCGGGCGACCGGGACAACGGCGTGGCCATCCGGCGCGAGTGGGAGATGCCGGTGGCAGGCCAGGCGCTGGAGCTGCGCCGGCTTCGCGATACACCTCTTGCGGATGTCCTGGAAGACATCGGCGACCCCGATCTGCTGCAACCGATCTTTCGCGCCGAATTCGTGCGCGAGGCCTGGACGGTGCGGCCGTTTCCGCGCTATGCGCCGGATTTCATCGCCGAGATCGCGTTTGACAACGGCCAGATCGTGGCCGGCGAGCGCACGGACCGCATCAGCGAGATCGAGATCGAGCTCAAGGCCGGCCACCAGCGCGAGCTGGAGTACCTGGCGCACCTGCTCATGCGCGATCTCAAGATCAAGCCCGAGCCGCGCAGCAAGGCCAAGCGCGGTTACGCGCTGCTCAAGAGCGAGATGGTGCCGGCCTGAGCGCGGGCCAATGCCCTAGGGTTTGATGTAGGCGAATTGCTCGCGTGCCTGCAGGTTGGCGATGCGCACCACGCCGGAGGGCGTGAATTCGGGTCCGAGGATGAACTGCTCGCGCTTGAGATTGCGATTCCTGAGCGTGATCTCGCAGATCTCGAACTTCACGCCGCGCGACGACAGGTCCGCCACCAGCGCGGCGAATTCCTGGTTGTTGGTGGTCTTCGCGCCTTCCAGCAGAAAGTCCACGCCCTCGGCGTGCGCCACCGCGACGATGCGCGCCTTGGGGTCGACGTCCAGGTGATTGCGCATGTTGCGCAGCCCCTTGGTGGCCTGCGCGATGCCGGAGTCGAGGTGATAGACGACCTTGTCCTGCGCGCTGGCCGCCATGCTGGCAAGTCCCAGGGCCACTGCGGCGAGGGTGGTTTTCAGGTTCTGCATGGCGGTGTTCTCCCGGGTTTGGTGGTGGGCCGCGCAATGTCGCGCTGACAGGCGGCGCGGCGTTGCGCGCGAAGAGGATCAGCGATAGCGCCGCTCGGCGCCGGCCGGCAGGAAACCGGAGTTGAAGATGAGGTCCGGCGAGGGCTTGGTCTTCATGCCGAAGGCCAGCATGATGTCATCGACCTGGTTGTCCAGGCGCAGCTTGCGGATGGCGCCCAGGCCCTCGGCGCGGGTATTGGGCGTGTCGATGAATTCCATGACCAGCCTGAGTTTCTCCAGTTCGTCCGACTCCTGCAGCACCGGGTTGCGCTGGATCACTGACTTGACCGCGCTGGCCGGATCGGCGATGGTGTCCTTGAGCGCGCGATTCAACGCGCGCAGCACCGCCGCCACGGCAGCGGGCTGCTCGCTCATGAAGCGCCCGCTGGCCATGACCGCGTTGCCGTACAGGTCGACGCCGTGGTCGGCGTACTTGATCATGACCATGTCTTCGGTCTTCACGCCCAGGCGGTTGTAGATCTGCATTTGGGTCGGAAAGCCGGAGCCGACCTCGACATCGCCGCGCACCACCACCTGTTCAACCATGTCGGGCGCGACGTTCTGCCACGTCGCGTCGGCCACGTTGAGCCCGGCGGCGCGCGCAAACAGCGGCCAGGTCTTGCGGGTGGATGAAAACACCGGTCCGCTGATCTTCTTGCCTTTCAAGTCCGAGGGCTTGGTGATGCCCGACTTCTTCATCGCGAAGAGGGCGTTCGGATTGCGCTCGTGAATCATGTAGACCGCCTGCACGCGCGGCAGCGCCGGGTTGTTGCCCATGAACTCGATCAAGGTCGAAATGTCGGCAAAGCCCATGTCGTAGGCGCCCGAGGCCAGGCGCTGCACCGTGCCGGCCGAGCCGTTGCCGACGTCGATGGTCACGTCCACGCCTTCCTTCTCGAAGTAACCCTTGCTGCGCGCCAGGAGGAAGGGCGCGTGTTGGCCCTGGATCACCCAGTCGAGGGTGAAACGGACCTTGACCGGGGTCTGGGCGTGGGAAGCGCAGGCAGCCAGCGCGAGTGCGGCGGCAGTGAGGATTCGAAACCAGGACATCGCGGCATTCTCCGTGCAGTGACTCGGGCAGGGGATGATACGCCGACGGCGGATGCGGCATACTGCCGGGTCACTCTTCGCCTGCCCTGGCTCCTGCCGCATCCCAACCAGGCCCGCCCCATGCCGAAGTTTCGCGTCGACCGTCTGCCTGGAAACCCGATCATCCGCCCGCACATGGATGACCGCATGGGCGCCAACGTGCAGGGCCCGTCCCTGATCCGCGTGCCCGACTGGGTGGCCGCGCCCCTGGGGCGCTACTACCTCTACTTTGCCGACCACAAGGGCGCGTATATCCGCCTGGCCTATGCCGATGCGCTCGCCGGGCCGTGGCGCACACACCGCGCGGGCTCGCTGGCGCTGGCTGACTCCTGCTTTCCGGCGCAGGATCTCCCGCAGCCCGCCGACGCGCGCGACCTGGGCAAGGAGGCGCTGCCCGGCCACGCCCCGCCGGGCACGCCCGGCGTGCCGGATTCAAACGAAGATGCCATCACTGCGCACATCGCCTCGCCCGATGTCCACGTCGACAACGAGAACCGGCGCATCGTCATGTATTTCCACGGCCTGGCCACTTACCGCAAGCAGCTATCGCGGGTCGCGCTGTCGGAGGACGGCATCCGCTTTTCGGCGCGCGAGGAACTGCTTGGGCCTTCGTACTTTCGCGTCTTTCGCCACGCGGGCTGGACCTATGCGCTGGCCATGCCGGGCATCCTCCTGCGCTCGCGCGATGGCCTGACCAACTTCGAGCGCGGGCCGACGCTCTTCGAGGCCGCGCAACGGCACACTGCGCTCCTCAAGCGCGGCGACCGATTGACCGTCTTCTGGACGCGCGCCGGGGACGCGCCAGAGCGCATCTATGCGTCCGAGGTCGGGCTTGCAGGACCGTGGACCGAGTGGCGCGCGGGCAACGCGGTCGAAGTCCTGCGTGCCGAACACGACTGGGAAGGCGCGAACCTGCCGGTCGCGCCGTCGCATCGCGGTGCGATCAACCGCGAAGTCCACCAGTTGCGCGACCCCGCCATCTTCGAGGAGGACGGGCAGAGCTACCTGCTCTACGCGGTCAAGGGTGAAGCGGGCATCGCGATCGCGCGCCTCGCGGTGGACGACCGTCAGGCTTGAGGCCCGGAGAGTCCGCATGATCCGCTCGACTCGCTGGTTTGCCTTCGCTTGCGCGATCGTCGCGCTCGCGCTTCCCGCGGGCACCCAGGCGCAGCCCTACCCCAACCGCCCGGTGCGCCTCGTCGTTCCCTTCGCGCCCGGCGGCGGTACCGATGTGCTCGCGCGCATGCTGGCCCAGCACCTGTCGAAGGCCTTGAGTGGCAGCGTCGTGGTCGAAAACCGCGCCGGGGCGGGCGGCACGATCGGATCCGAAGCCGTGGCCAAGGCGGCACCCGACGGCTATACGCTCCTCATGGGCACCAATGCGACCCTCGCGCTGGCCCCGGGCCTCTACCCCAAGCTCGGCTACGACCCGCTGCGCGACTTCGTGCCTGTCGCACTGGTGGCGACCGGCCCGAGTGTGCTGGTCGTCCACCCGCAGATCGGCGCCGCCGACGCCAGTGCGTTTCTCAAGTTCGCCAAGGCCTTCGCAGGCAAGCTCAACTATGGCTCCGCTGGCAATGGCAGCATGGCGCACATCGCGACTTCGCTTTTCAATCGCTTAGGCGGTGTCGATTCGGTCCACGTCCCGTTCAAGGGCGGTGCGGCGGCGGTGCAGGAACTCGTCGCCGGACGCCTGCAGTTCATGATCGCGGGGCCGGTCGAGACCCTGCCGCTGGTGCAATCGGGCCGGCTGCGCGCGCTCGCGGTCACGAGCGCAGCGCGCTTCGCGGGTCTGCCCGACCTGCCGCCGTTGGCCGATGTGCTGCCCGGCTACGAGATCGTCAACTGGTTCGGCCTGTTCGCGCCCGCCGGGACCCAGGGCGACATCGCCGGTACCCTGGCACGCCCGGTGCGCGAATGGCTCGCCCAACGCGATACCCAGGACTCCCTCGTCAAGCAGGGGGTGGAGGCGCGTGCACTGGACGGCGCCGCGCTGCGAGAATTTTTCAACGCCGATGTCGCCAAGTGGACGCGCGAGGTGCGTGCCCTGGGCATCTCCCTAGACTGAGCGTCCGACCATTCAGGCGGTTAGTGACCTTCGCAGGGTGGCAGACGGCAATTCCCCGAACTGGCGCTTGTAGTCCAGCGAGAACTGACTCAGGTGCCAGAAGCCCCAGCGTGCAGCCGCATTTCCAACCGATTTAGGGCGCCCTCCGACGTGCGCAAGATCGCGCCTGACCCGATTCAGGCGGATCGCGCGCAAATATCCGACCGGGCTCATGCCGAGGACTTCCTGAAAGCAATAGCTGAGCTTGCGGCGACTGGCGCCGACGCGCCGGCATAACTCAAGGATCGATAGCGGATCCTCGCTTTCGGCAAGCGCGATCTCGCAGGCGCGCTCCACCAGGCGCCGGCGCAAGGCAAGGGTGGGCGGCGTGTCGCCGGCGGGGTCGGCAGGCATTCCGGCAAGCCAGCAGGCGAGCACGCTATCGCGCAGGTAAACGGCCCGGTCCGGATCGTCCAGGCGGGCGGGCGGCTTGTCCACATCATTGAATATCCGGCTGTACAAATCCCGCAGCCTTGTTGCCTGCGCGACAGGAAGCCGTGTCACCACCTGGCCCCGCAACCACGCCGGCACCTGCGAGCCATGTGTATGCTGCCACATGACATCGACCAAGGGCGCATCGGCGACCATCGCGATCAGTCCGAAATCCGGCGGGCAGAGCATGTCGAGTTCATCGCTGCAGCCGGCCATCAGCGAGTCGCCCTGGCTTGCGCGGCCGTGAAAGCGGAACTCCTGCGTGGGTTTGGCAGCGAGCGCGAAACCGTAGCTGTCGGGATCGAGCGAGCCGCGCTGCCGGACACCCCTGTTGCACCATTCCCGTACCAGGCGCACGCCCGGCAACTGCAGGCATTCGAAGCGTCCTTTGAAGGCGCCGGCAGTTAACTGGTCGTACTCCAGAGACCAACCGGACTGCGCTTGGGCGTGGCTGTCGACGTCGACGCTTTCTGTTGCCGTGCCTCCGGCCGACGCGGCGTCCAGTCCCGCAGAAGGCTCATGCGCGGTCAATGCCGTCTCGGGAAGCATGGGTCTCAAGGGTGTCGATCGTGGCCACGAAGGGAGCTTTGCAGGGCACGTACCGCCCGGGTGGCCAATGCGGAATCAATGTAGCACGGGCGCAACGGTGTCGCGCCGCGCAATTGTGCCCATTTTCGATAGCGCTTTGCGCTTGTGATGCCTACCATTGCCCGTTTGGTCCATGCTCCCCCTCCATGAAGATCGGCGTCCTGCTTGCCAACAACGATGACGCGGACTTCGCGCGGCGTCATCCTGACGACGCGCGCAAGGTGGCGGCGTTGCTCTCCGCATTGCGCCCGGCCTGGCGCTACGAGTCCGTCGCCGTCAAGGATGGAAAGTTTCCGGCCGCGCCGGACGAATTCGATGGCTACGTTATCACCGGCAGTCCGGCATCGGTCAACGAACCTCTCCCATGGATTCGGCGCCTGGAAGCCTTCATCGTCGAACTGGAAGCGGCGCGTGTGCCGACGGTCGGCCTGTGCTTCGGTCATCAGGTGATTGCCAAGGCGCTCGGTGGCGTGGTGTCTGCCAACCGTGACGGCTGGGGGCTGGGTACCGGCGAGACGGTGTTCGAGCGCTTCGAATCCTGGATGAAGCCACCGCAGAAATCGCTGGTACTGCATGCGGCCCACAATGAACAAGTGATCGTGCCGCCGGCGCAGGCGCGCGTGCTTGGAGGCAGCGCGCACTGCCCGATCGGGTCATTTTGCATCGGGCGACATGTGTTCACTACCGAGTTCCATCCCGAGATCACCGGCGAGTTCATGCGAGCCCTCCTGGACCATCTGAACGCGCATCTGGACGCTGCGACCATCGCCCGCGCGCAGGCCTCACTCGAGCGCCCGGTCGACTCGGCGCTGTTTGCCCGCTGGATGGTGGCCTTTTTCGAGCAGGGTGCGGCGCGAGGCGGAGCATGACCAACGAGATCGCCGCCGACGATGGCCATGCGGACCTGTCCAGTCACGACAGCTTCGTGGCTGGCGCTCCGCACCTGACCTTTCGCCGTATGCGCGACCATGACCCCGTGGCCTGGTGCGAGTACCCGGCGGGCCGCGGGTTCTGGTCGATCACCCGCTACCAGGACATCATTGCGCTCAATAGCGATCCGGCGCTGATGAGTTCGGCGCAGGGCATCCGCATGGAGGATCAGACGCACGAGGAGTACCTCGCGCGCCGCACCTTCCAGGAAACCGACCCGCCGGAGCACACCCGCATCCGCAAACTGGTCGCCAAGGCGTTCTCCAAGCCTGTCCTGGCCGGCTTCGAGGAGCAGATCCGCGCCATTTGCACCGACATCCTCGACGACGCCATTGCGCGACGCGAGCTCGACGCGGTCGAGGGCATTGCCCGGCAGTTGCCGATGCGCATTCTGGGGCGCATCCTCGGCACACCGAACGAGGACCTGGAATGGTTGGTCGAGAAAGGCGACGCGCTGATCGCCAACACCGACCCCGATTTCACCGCGCATGTTCTCGATCAGGCCGATACCGACGCCTATCGCTTCATGCCGTTTCGCTCGCCGGCCGGCGCGGAGTTGTACGACTACGCGCGACGCATGATGGCGAAGAAACAGGCGAGCGGCGACACCTCGGGAGTGCTGCACCTGATCCTGGCGTCTGACGAGCACGGCAACCGCATCAGCGAGACCGAGTTCCTCAATTTCTTCTGCCTCCTGGTGGCGGCCGGCAACGACACGACGCGCTATTCACTCGCGTCGGCGATCCGGTCGTTCGCACACAGTCCCGCGGTACTCGACGATCTCGGCCGCTCCGAAGCCGCGGTCTGGGAGACCGCCCCGGACGAATTCATCCGCCGGGCGTCCCCGGCGATGTACTTCCGCCGTACCGCGACGCGCGATCTTGAACTGCACGGCAGGACGATGCGGGCCGGCGACAAGGTCTTGCTCTGGTTCGTGTCCGGCAACCACGACGAACGCCAGTTCGAAAGTCCGTTCGAAGTCGATGTCCGGCGCACGCCGAACAAGCACCTGGCGTTCGGGCGCGGCGGGCCGCATGTTTGTCTGGGCATGTGGCTGGCGCGTCTGGAGGTGCGGGTGATGCTGCAGGAAATCGCGCGCAGGGTCGCCGGTGTCGAACAGACCGGCGCGCATGCGTTCCTGCGTTCGAACTTTGTCGGCGGCATCAAGCGCCTGCCGGTGCGCTTGCGTCCTCGCTGAACCGCTTTTGCCCCCCAAGGAGTCGATCCGTGTCAAAAGACCGTCTGCGCGTCCTGTTCTGCGACCATCTCAATGTGGCGCGCGGCAAGTACCTGCCCGCCTGGAAAATCGGCGACGGCGCGACGCGCTTTTGCCGCGGCACCTTCGGCGTGACCCACGACATGGGCCTGATTCCCGCACCCGGGGCGATGATGCTCGAGGGATTGCCGGACATGGAAGTGATCTATCGGGCCGAGGAAATCCGCGGCGGCTGGGAGAACGCCACCCGCATGGTTGTCGGCGACCTGCACGCGAGCGACGGTACACCCTTGCCGATGTGTGGCCGCGGCGCGCTCAAGCGCGCCATTGCCGACTGGCACGCGCTCGGCTACGAGGCGATGGTCGGCATCGAGCTCGAGGCCTTCGCCTTCCAGATCGAACCCGACGGGACGCTCAAGCCTTACGACACGCCGGGCGCGGCGGTCTATTCAACCGGCGTGTTTGCCGATCCGCGCGGCTTTACCGACGCCATCTGGAACACCGCCGAGGCCGCTGGCTTTCGCATCGACAGCATGAATACCGAGTTCGATTCGCCGCAGTATGAATTCACCCTGACCTATGACACGGCCTTGAAGGCGGTTGACGACATTTTCCTGTTTCGCCTCATGGCGCGCGAGGTGGCGTTTCGCCACGGCATTGTCCTCACCTTCTTGCCCAAGCCCATCGCCGCCAAGGGCGGCAGCGGCGTGCATGTCAACTTTAGCCTCCGCGACGGCGCAGGCGGCAACGCCATCGTCGGCGGAACCGCCGATCCTGCCAAGTTGAACGCCCTGACGCGCGGCTGCATCGCCGGTTTGCTGCATCACCACCGCGGTCTCGCCGGGCTCGTCGCGCCCTGCGCGAATTCGTATGATCGCCTGAAGCCGGCCTCGCTCTCCGGCTACTGGTGCAACTGGGGCGTCGATCACCGCGGCGTCACCACGCGGATCTCGGCCGAGACCGGTGCGGCTGCCCGCCTCGAACACCGCATGGGGGACGGCGCCGCCAATCCCTACACCCTGACTGCTGCGGTCCTGCAGGCGGCCCGACTGGGCGTGGTCAACAACTACGCGCTGCCGCCTGCCGAGACCGGCGACTGCTTCGAGACCATGGACGCCACCGTCGGCGTGCCGGACGACCTGGGCGCCGCGCTGGAGGCGCTCGAGGCCGATACGGCACTCGTCGAAGCCGTCGGCGAACTGCTGGTGGCGAATCACGCCGCGGTCAAGCGCGAGGAGATCGCGCGTACCTCTGCCTTGGCGCCGGAGGCGGTGCCGGGTTATTACATCCGTCATGTTTGACGCACGCGCATGATGAGCTACCGCAGGGAGAACCACGCATGACCACCGATCACACCGCGCTCAAGGAAGACAACGCCCGTTTCCTGTGGCATCCGATGGCCCACCCCCGGGCCATGCGCGAGACCCGTCCCGACATCGTGGTCCGCGGCGAAGGCTGCTGGATCTGGGACGTCGATGAACGCAAGCTTTTCGACAGCGTTGGCGGGTTGTGGAGCAACAACCTGGGGCACAGCAACCGCCGTGTGCGCGATGCCATCGTCGCGCAGCTTGATCAATTGCCCTTCTACAACGTCTTTCGCGGCACCACGCATCCGCGCGCGATCGAGCTGTCGCGGCGCCTGGTCGATCTGATGGCGCCCGAGAAGGTCGGCGCGGTGTTCTTCAGCAACGGCGGTTCGGATGCGGTCGAAGGCGCGCTCAAGATCGCACGCCAGTACTGGAAACTCAAGGGCAAGGCCGACCGCATCAAGTACATCAGCCTGAAGCAGGGTTACCACGGCGTGCATTTCGGCGGCATGAGTGTCAACGGCAACACTAATTTCCGCCGCCCCTACGAACCCTTGTTGCCGGGCTGCTTTCATGTCGACACACCCTGGCTTTACCGCAATCCCTATTCGCAGGACCCGGAGGAGTTGGCGCGCGTTTGCGCCAACCTGCTGGAGCGCGAAATCGTCTTCCAGGGCCCGGACACGGTCGCGGCGTTCATCGCCGAACCCGTGCAGGGCTCGGGCGGGGTCATCGTGCCGCCGCCGTCCTACTGGCCGCTGGTGCGCGAGGTCTGCGACCGTCACGGCGTGCTCCTGATCGCCGACGAGGTCGTGACCGGCTTCGGCCGGGCAGGCCAGCTCTTCGGCACCCGCGTCTGGGGCGTCAACGCCGACATCTGGTGCCTGGCCAAGGGCATCTCCTCAGGCTACGTGCCGCTCGGCGCCACCGCGGTCTCGCAGACCATCGCTGCCGCCTTCGACGCCGACGTGACCGGCGGGGGCGCGGTTACCCACGGCTACACCTACAGCGCGCATCCGCTGGCCGCCGCTGCGGCGCTCGCTACCCTGGACGAGGTCGAGGCGCACGATCTGCCGGGCAACGCGGCGCGCGTGGGCGCCCACATGCAGGAGCGCCTGGGCAGGTTCGTCGAGCGCTTCGTGTCGGTCGGCGACGTGCGCGGCATCGGCCTGATGGCGGCCATCGAGATGGTCGCCGACAAGGCGAAGCGCACGCCGCTGCCGCGCAGCAGCGACATCCCGCAGCGGGTGGCGCGCGCGGTATACCAGCGCGGCGTCATGACGCGCATTTCCGGCGCCAACATGATCATTTCACCGCCGCTCATCGTCACGCGCGAGGAGGTCGACTTCTTCGTTGACGCACTGGAGGCGGCTTTCGCCGACGTCGAAGCGGGGCGTGCATGAGTGCGCGCGTACTCGTGGTCGGCACCGCCGACACCAAGAGCGCAGAAATCTCCTTCTTGCGCGAGCGCGTCGCCGCAGCCGGCGGCCAGAGCGTGTTCATGGACGTCGGCGTCCTGGGCCACGGGGAAGCGGTACCGGACATCGCCAATACCCAGGTGGCCGCGGCTGCCGGCAAGACCCTGCAGGAGGTGACTGACAGCGGCGACGAGAACACCGCGATGGCGTTGATGGCGCAGGGTGCGGCAACGCTGGCAGCGCAGGCCTGGGGCGAAGGGCGCATCGACGCACTGCTGGCCCTGGGCGGCACCATGGGCACCGACCTCGCGCTGGAAGTGGCCGGTGCGTTGCCGCTGGGCGTGCCGAAGGTACTGCTGTCGACTGTCGCGTTCTCGCCGCTCTTGCCGCCGCAGCGCATTCCGCCGGACATGATCATGGTGCTGTGGGCGGGCGGGCTCTATGGTCTGAACAGCCTGTGCAGGTCGGCCCTGTCACAAGCTGCCGGCGCTGCTGTCGGCGCCTGCCGGGCCGCGGTGGCGCCGACGTTCTCGCGCCCGATGGTCGGCATGACGTCACTGGGTTCCTCGGCCCTCAAGTACATGGTGCGCCTGACGCCGGCGCTGGCCGAGCGTGGCTACGAACTGGCGGTGTTCCACACCACCGGCATGGGCGGCCGCGCCTTCGAGTCGCTGGCTGCCGCAGGGCGCTTCGCTGCGGTCATGGACTTCAGCCTGCAGGAACTGGTCAACCATCTCGGCGGCTCGATCGTCAGCGCCGGGCCGGACCGCCTGAGCGGCGCCGGAAGCGCCGGGATTCCCCAGTTGGTCGCACCCGGCGCCACCGACATGGTCGACTACCCGGCCTGGGGCACGCAGCCGGCGCGTTTTGCCGGCCGGCCCAGCCACGCGCACAACCGACTCATCGCTTCGGTCTGCATCGACCCGGACATGCGGCGCGAGGTCGCGCGCGCGATCGGCGAGCGACTCGGCGCGGCCAAGGGGCCGACCTGCCTACTGCTGCCGCGCCACGGCATCGAGGAATGGGACCGGCCAGGCGCGCCACTCCATGACCCGCAGGGGCTGTCGGCATTCCTGGAGGAGATGCGGCGGGTCGCGCCGGCACATGTCTCCGTACGCGAACTCGATGCCCACATCAACGACGACGCGTTCGCGGCGGCTGCGCTGGAGGTCTTCGATGCCTGGGTCGCCGAGGGTCGCGTGCCGGCAGCCGTGCCGCGATGAGCCATGCGCGGGCCCTGGTGCTGGATTTCGGCGGGGTGATCAGCCGCACGCTCTTCGAGACGCATCCGCAGACCGAGCGCGCCCTGGGCCTGCCGCCGGGAACGCTGACCTGGCGCGGCCCCTTCGATCCCGCTTCCGATGCGCCGTGGCGGGACATGCAGGCGGGGCTCATCAGCGAGCGTGACTACTGGCTGCTGCGCACCCGCGAGACCGGGGCGCTTATGGGCGAGTCGTGGGACGCGATGCAGACCCTGGTCCGGCGCGCGCGCGGCGCCGAGCCGGAACATATCGTGCGCCCCGAGGCCGTCCGTCTGATCAACCTTGCCCGCAAGGCAGGCATCAAGCTGGCCGTGCTCTCGAACGAGCTCGACCTCTTCTATGGGCCGGAATTGCGCAGCCGACTGGAATGCCTTGCAGGTTTCGATGCCATCATCGATGCCACCTACACCGGCTGTCTCAAGCCGGACCCGCGCGCCTACCGGATGTGCGCGGAGGCCCTTGTCCTGCCGGTTGGCGAATGCATCCTTATCGACGATCAGGCACGCAATGTGGAAGGCGCGTTGGCCGCCGGGATGGATGCCGTGGAATTCGACGTACGCGACGCTCACCGTTCGTTCGGTGAAGCCGCGGTGCGGCTGGGCCTAGCCTGGGAGGCTGGAACCCCCTGAGCCGGCAGAAGCGCCGGCCCGGACTCCGGCTGCCGCGAGCAGGCAGCATGCAGTAAGCTGCCCGCGGGTGATCAAAGGATCACCCGTCGGGGCGCCTCCGTCGAAATCGCATCGGGGCGCGGCTGGCCAGACCTGAAATCGAAAGACTCGACGCATGGCGCACTACGACTGGGTACCGATCGTCAAACGCAAGCCCCTCAAGTGGCCGCACGGCAAGCGCATGGCCGTGATCTTCACCATCAACTGCGAGTACTGGGACCTGCTCAAGGATTCAAGCAAGCCCTACTACGCCGGCGGACCGCCGACCATCCCCGACCCGCTGCCGGGCAATGTCGCCGACTATCCCAACTTCACCTGGCGCGAATACGGTTTGCGGGTCGGCTGCTGGCGCATGTTCGACGTCTTCGAGGCGCACGGCGTGCCGCTGTCGGTGACGATGAACGCCAAGACGGCGCTGGAGCGCGGCGAGATCATCGAGCACGTCAAGGCGCGCCGCTGGGAACTGGTCGCGCACAACTACGAGCAGGGCGAACTGCTGCCGCAGTACATGTTCGACCCCGAGGGCGAGAAGCGCATCATCGCCGAGACCCTCAAGGTCTACGAGAAAGCGGTGGGCCGCAAGGCGCCGGGCTGGCTGTCCTCTTCGCTGCGCTCGACACCCAACACGCCGGACATACTCGCCCAGGCGGGGCTGAAATTCCTGTGCGACTACATGAACGACGACCAGCCCTACCTGATCCACACCGCGCACGGGCCGCTGGTCAACGTGCCCTACTCGGTCGAGATCAACGACTTCACCTTCTTCCACCGCCGCGCGATGACCAGCGAGGATGCGCTCCTGATGCTCAAGGCGCAGTTCAACGAGCTCTACGCCGAGAGTGAGGCGACCGGCAAGATGATGAACATCGGCCTGCACCCGCACGTCTCCGGGCATCCGCACCGCATGCGTTTTTTCCGCGACCTCCTGGGTTACATGCGCCAGTTCGACGACATCTGGTGGCCGACGCGCGAAGCGGTAGCCGACTGGTATCTGGCCAACCACGCGAGCCACATCGCGAAGCCATAGTCCGCTACGGAACGTCGCCGCTCACACATTCCGTTTTCTGACCGGCGTAGCAGCTTCGAGAAGCTCGCGGCTGCAGCCGGTAGCCGCCAGACTCCTGTGGCGTTGTCGACTATGCAGCGAATGGGCTGCGGTTGCCCTGCATCTGGTTGCACGGCCGGCAGAACGGCACCACGTTCATCCAGGAGTCGCGGCCGCTGTACGCAATTCCGCGAACGACACCAACCGCCCGGCGATGGCGCTCGCCGCCACGGTGGCCGGGCTCGCGAGCCAAACCTGCCCGGGTCCCGAGCGACCCGGAAAATTGCGGTTGATCGCGCTGACGGTCACTTGATCGGCACGCGTGGAGGCGCCAGGACCGCAATTGGCGCAGGCGCCGCAGGCCGGCAGCAGCAGTTCGGCGCCGACGGACCGGAAAATTTCCATCCACCCTTGCGCCTCGCACCAGTCGCGCACCTCGGTCGTGCCAAACTGGAGAAAGAGTTCACACCCCGCGGCGACCCGCAGGCCGCGCGCGGCGGCCCAGGCGAGCACCGCGTGGTACTGGACAAAGTCTTCACGTTTGCCGGCCGTGCAGGATCCGCCGTAGGCGATGTCGATGCCGGGTCGCGACTCCAGTTCGTCGAGCGGCAAGCCGCGTCCAGGGTCGCCGGGCCGCGCCACCCAGGGTGACACAGTCGCGGCATCCACTTTCAGGGTCAGTGCATAAGCCGCGCCTGGGTCGCTGTGCATCCAGGGTTCGATGGACGCCTCTTCGCCGCGGCGCTCGCGGATGAAGCGGCGGGTCTCCTCGTCGGGTTCGACGATTCCGGTGAGGCCACCGAGTTCGGCCGTCATGTTGGTCAGCGTGGCACGCTCATCGGTGCACAAGGCGCGCACGCCCGAGCCGCAAAATTCGAAGACCCTTCCGAGGCCGGCGCCTTGCCGGACTTCCGGACGGGCCAGGAGGTGCAGGACCAGATCCTTGGCCGAGCTGCCTTCCGGAAGTTGGCCCTCGACCTCGATGCGCAGCGATTCGGTTTCGCCCATGCGCACTTCCCCGGTGAGCCAGGCGTAGACCATTTCCGTGCTGCCGATTCCGAAAGCCACGCAGCCAAGCGCGCCGCTATGCGGGGTATGGGAGTCGGTACCGACGACCAGTCCGCCGGGGCAGGCATAGCGCTCGGCCATCACGGCGTGCGAAATGCCTTGCGAACCCTCGCCGCCGGCCAGCGGACCATGGTCGATCAGGCCGTGGCGGGCCGCGAACTCCCGGTGTGCTGCGGAAAGCCTGCGCGCGCCCAGGATCATGTCGGCCCCGGCGTGCAGGGCGCTGCGATGGGCATATGACAGGTGATCCTCGAAGCAGATGATGCTGCCAGGGTCCTTGAGTGCGGCGTCCTCGCCGTGACTGCTTGCCAGCAGGTGCGCGCACATGCCGGTGTAGTACTCATGCACGAAGCGCCAATCGGCGCGCACCAGTCCAGCGCTCGTCCGGTGCCGGTCGACGATCTTCTGGAACAGCGTACGCGGCCCGCTCGGCCGGTGGGGCGGCACCGACGCTGTCGCAGGCCGCCAGCGCAACAGCCCGCCGGCGCGCAGGATGTCCGCGGCCTGCGCGTCGCGGTCGGCCAGCCACTCGTCTTCGCGCACCGCGCCGCCGCTTTCGAGGCGCTCGAGCAAATCCATGCGCGTGCTGGTCAGGAGCCCCAGGTTGTCGGCGTTCTGTCGATAGATGCGCTCGAAGCTCTCCGCCACGACGATACGGATGCCGGCGCTGAGTTCGGCCAGGGGGCTATGTTCCCGCGAACTGCCCTTGCCGTACCGACGCCCGCCGACCAGCACTTCAGCACCCGTCTGGCGCAAGGCATCGCGGCCGATCGGGCGTTCGCCGCCGGCCGCAAAGCCGGTGTGTGCGTGGCGACCCAGCGTCGCGTCGAAGTGCACCAGCGAGCCTATCGGCGTGATCTCGTCGGTGGAAATGTCGTCGCGCAGCGGCCCGGCGCGCGCCCGCGTGAGCCGTTCTCCGCTGATCTGTGCGCGGACCAGGGCGGGGTCCGCGCAGAGATAGAAGATGCGGGTCACTGCGGCTCGATGCCGGCCTTCTTGACCAGTTCCGCGTAACGCCGCATCTCGTTACGGAAGAATCCGGCCGCCTGGGAGGCCGGCTGTACCTGGATCACGTTGCCCTGCTTGGCCATGACATCGGCGACCGCGGGGTCGGCGAACGCCGTGACGACCGAGGCGTGAATGCGATTGACATCCGCGGCCGACAGGCCCTTGGGACCGATCACCGCGAACCAGGCCTCGACGTAGTAGTCGATGCCCTGCTCCTTGAAGGTGGGAATCTCGGGCGCAGCCGGGACGCGCTGGGTCGTCGCCACGCCAATGGCGGCCAGCGCGCCGCTTTTCAGGTGCTGTTGCACGCTGGGCAGCGCCGCGGTGGCGAACTGCACCTGGCCGCCGATCAGATCGGTCAGCATCGGGCCCACGCCGCGGTACGGAATGTGCCGGGCATTCGTGCCGACGGCGTCGACGAACATCTCGCTGGCCAGGTGCAGGATGGTGCCGATGCCGCCCGAGGCGAAAGTCAGGTTGCCATTGGCCTGCTTGAGCGCAGCCGCCAGCTCCTTCCCGTTGCGCGCCTGCACTTTGGGGTTGACCACCAGCACGATCGGCGTGTAGCCAATCACCGCGATGGGTGTGAAATCGTCGGGCATCGCAAACGGCATGCTCTTGAGCACGCTCGGGAAAATGACCACGTTGTTGGAGACAACACTCAAGGTCATGCCGTCGGCCGCTGCGCGCGCGAGTGCCTGCAGTCCGACGATGCCACCCGCGCCCGGCTGGTTGTCCACGACGATGGCATGACCGAGCGCCTTGGCCAGCGCCGGCTGCACCGCGCGCGTAATTGCGTCTACGCCCGAGCCGGTGGCATTGGGCAGGACGAAGCGTATTGCCCGGTCCTGCGCGGCGGCGAAGTTCGTGCCGGCTGCCGCTGCCATTGCCAGTGTGGCGATCATCAAATTGCGTCGTGTCTGCAACATCGGTGTGTCTCCCTTGGTTTTCAGGCAACGGTGGCCCGCTTCTTCAGTTGATCGATGTCAGCCTGGGCATAACCCAGGCCGGCCAGAAGTGCATCGGTGTGCGCGCCGAAGCGTGGCGGATGCAATCGCACGCCCAGCCGCTGTCCCGCGAGCATGATCGGCAAGAGCGTGGACTTGGCCTGCCCGCCATGATCCGGCAGGTCGATGTCGGCCAGGCCGCCGGTGGCGAGCAGGTGCGGGTCGTCAAGCAGGTCTTCAGGGCGCCGGATCGGGGCGAACGGCAGACCCGCGGCTTCGAACAATGCCGCCAAGTCCGCGGCAGTGTGCAG
This sequence comes from Burkholderiales bacterium, assembly GCA_016790635.1. Lineage (GTDB taxonomy): Bacteria > Pseudomonadota > Gammaproteobacteria > Burkholderiales > JAEUOS01 > JAEUOS01. The sequence goes on along the minus strand of JAEUOR010000074.1, from coordinate 129,536 downwards.
CTTGAGTCGTTCGCGCAGCGTCGCCAGGAGCTGCGGGCGCACGCGCACGCGGTCATTGTTGGTGCGCAGCCCCGGGTCGGCCTTGAGGTCGGCAAAGCCCAGAACGTCGCAGAACACAACCCACTGTGCATCGCTCACGGCGGCCAGAAAGATCTGTTCATCGTCGGCCACCGTGAAGACGTCGTACACGGCCCACGGATTGTCGCGGGCAGGCATCGGGCGCGGGTGCTGTCCGGTCACCGCGAACTGCAGCATGTGCTGTCCCATCAGGAAGACATTGTTCTCGAACAGCGCGCTCTGCACTTCCATGCCCTTGCCGGTGATGCCGCGCTGCACCAGGGCACCGAGCACGGCGATCGCACCGAACAGGCCGCCCATGATGTCGTTGACGCTGGTGCCGGCGCGCAGCGGATCGCCGGGTCGGCCGGTCATGTAAGCCAGGCCGCCCATCATCTGCACCACCTCATCGAGCGCCGTGCGGTGCTGGTACGGACCGGGCAGGAACCCCTTGTGGCTGACCATGATCAGCCGGTCGTTGCGCGCCGAGAGGCTCGCGTAATCGAGTCCGAATTTGTGGAGTGCCCCGGGCTTGAAGTTCTCGGCGACGACGTCTGCGCTGGCAGCGAGGCGTTGCGCGATCGCGGCGCCTTCCGCCTGCTTGAGGTCGATGCCGATGCTCAACTTGTTGCGGTTGAACATCGGAAAGAAGCCGGCGCCGGCGCCCAGCAGCCGGCGCGTGCCTTCGCCTTCGATGGGTTCGACCTTGATCACTTCCGCGCCGAGGTCGGCCAGCACCATGCCGCAGGTCGGGCCCATCACCATGTGGGTGAACTCGACCACGCGCAGGCCCTTGAGCGGCTGCGGCGCGGCAGCCGCGGGCGGTGAGAGCGAGGAAACCTGATCGTTCAACGGGGCATCCTCCGCCCGGCACGATCGCGACGCATGCAGAGAGCCATCATGCGGCCAGTCGCAGCGTGCGCGGCAACCCGGCACGAGCGATGCTGCCATGGAGCGGCACGCCATCGAGCCAGCGCGCCAGCGCGGCGCGCAATGCCAGGAGCGCGGCCAGGTCAAGGCCGGTCGGCACGCCCATGCTGGCGAACAGGTACGCCAGGTCCTCGGTGGCGACGTTGCCGCTGGCACCCGGCGCGTGCGGACAGCCGCCAATGCCGCCGAGACAGGCGTCGAAGCGACGCACGCCCGTCTGCCAGGCCGCCATGACGTTGGCCATCCCAAGCCCGCGCGTGTCATGAAAATGGCCGCAGTCGAGGCGTTCTCCAGCCAGCGCGCGGGCGCGCTCGAACAACCGCGTGACCTGCAGCGGATCGGCATATCCAACCGTGTCGGCAAGGCCGACACGGTCCGCACCCGCATCGAGCACTGCCTCGACCAGGCGCAGTACTTCCGCCGGCTCCACCGGACCCTGGATCGTGCAGCCGAATGCGGTCGAAATGCCTACCTCGAGCAGGCAGCGTGAACCGGCGGCGTCGCGCGCAGCGCGGATGCGGCCGATCTCGCCAACCACCTCGTCGGGGGACTTGCGCAGGTTGGCCAGGCTGTGGGCCTGGCTTGCCGACAAGGGCAGCAGCATCGCATCGGCCCCGCTGTCGAGTGCCGCCTGCGCGCCCTTCAGGTTGGGCACCAGCACGGAAGTCGTCAGGCCCGGCAGGGAGCGGGCAACTCCGACCAGTTCGACGGTGTCGGCCAGTTGCGGCAGCAGTCGCGCCGGCACGAACGAACCCACCTCGATCTCCCGCACGCCGGCCGCATGGGCGGACCGCAGCCACTCCAGCTTGTGCGCGGTTGGCATGGACCGGTCGATACTCTGCAAGCCGTCGCGCAGGCCGACCTCGCGGATGACGATGCTGGATTCGATCTTCATTGGCAGACTATAAGCATTCCCATATGGAAAAACTAATGGTGTTTTTTCACCGTTGACGTTCTAATCGGGAACGTCATGCGATCTCCACTGGACCCCTTGTCGTTGCGCCTGTTCGTGGCCGTGTGCGAACTCGGCAGCCTGGCCCGGGCGGCAGAACGGGAGGCGATGGTGCCGTCAGCCCTAAGCAAACGCATCGCGGCACTCGAGGCCGATCTCGGGACGCCGCTCCTGGTGCGACGGCGCCGCGGTGTGGAGTCCACCGCTGCCGGCCAGGCCCTGCTCGGGCGCGCCCGAGAGATCCTGACGGCGCTGGACCGCACCCGGACCGAACTCGGCGCTTTCGCGCACGGGGTCCAGGGCAGTGTGCGCCTGCTGGCGAGTCCGTCGGCGCTTGCGGAAAGACTGCCGGATGACCTGGCGCGTTTTCTCGCGCTGCATCCGGAGTTGCGCGTGTCGGTCGACGAGCGTGTCAGCCCGGATATTGTCCAGGCGCTGCATGACGGCGCCGCCGACCTGGGCGTGCTGTGGGATCAGGCGCCCTTGGCAGGCCTTGAGACCGCGCCGTACCGCCAGGATCGACTGTGCGTGGTGATGGCACCCGGGCACCATCTGGCCGATCGCCCTTCCCTGCGTTTCGCGGAGATGCTCGACGAGGACTCGGTGGGCGTCGCGACCGGCGGCTTGATGGACCGCTTGCTGCACCGCCAGGCCGCCTTGCTTGGCCGCACGGCGGTCTCGCGGATCCAGGTGTCCAGCATGGATGCGGCCTGCCGCATCGTCGCTGCCGGCCTCGGTCTTGCGATCCTGCCGCTGGAGATCGCGGCGCCGCACGCGCGCGGCGGGCGCCTGCGCATGGTGCGGCTCGACGAGCCTTGGGCCCTCCGGCACCTTGTCATGGCGAGTCGCCTCGCTCCGCTGCGACCTGCCGCCACCTCGCGACTGATCGACTTTCTGAGACATGCCGGGGGTGCGTCCGCAAACCCGACCGACTGATGGCGCGCCGCGCCCGTTGCGCGGCGGGTCACCCGGTCACCCCCGGACCCGTTTGCCGGCTTGTTCGAGGCGTGCGACATACAATCCGCTCCGCCGCCGGGCTGGCGGGCCGACACTGAAAAGGGGATGGTGATGCAGCGGTGTGCAACCTGGACGGGCAGGGGAATCCTGGCGGGCGCATTCGCCGGCTTCGTGCTGGCGGCCGGATGCGCGGGGCCGCAGACCCCGTCCGCACCCCTGGCCTGCGACATGCAGGGACTGGGGCAGCTGCGCATCGATGCGCAGACCACGGTGCTGGCGGTGAACGGGTTCAAGGCCGGCGAGGAGGTGCGCCTGGCCAATTCCCCGGCGCCGCACCCGAAGGCCGCAGCCGACGTGTGTGTCGTCAAGCTGCTGGTCGGGCCCGGCAACCCCGGCCCGGCTGGTGCGCCCTCCACCTCGCCGGGGATCGGCATTGAAGTGTGGCTGCCCGCGCGCGAGCGGTGGAACGACATCATCCGCGCCTATGGCAGCGGCGGCTGGGCGGGTGGCTACTATGCCGACACGACGCGCCTCGGACAGACCGGCGCGGCCAACCCCATGTTCCTGGCCGCGGTGCAAAAGGGTTATGCGGTGAGCGGCACCGACCATGGCCACGGCGGCACGGTCTCGGGGCGCAATGCCTCGTTCGCGATGAATCCGGACGGCTCGGTCAACACCGTGCTGTGGCGCGATTTCGCCGAGCGCAGCCTCCTTGAGCAGGCACTCAAGACCAAGGCGGTGGTCCGTGCCTATTACGGTCGCGCGCACGCACGCGCCTACTTCGACGGTTTTTCCACCGGCGGTCGGCAGGGCTACAAGCTTGCGCAGAAATATCCGGAGCAATACGACGGCATCCTGGCCGGCGCCCCGGCTTTCAACTGGACAAAATTCATCACAGCCGAGCTTTATCCGCAGGTCGTGATGCAGCGTGAACTTGGCAAACCGATCGGCAACGCCAAGCTGCACGCGGTAAGCGCGCTGGCGTTAAGGGCTTGCGGCGGCGCGCAAGCCCACTGGGGCTTCCTGCACGATCCGCTCGCCTGCGTTTACAACCCTGCGCGTGATCCGGCCGCACTGTGCAATGGCGTCGCGGGTGAGGCCGGCGTGCGCGGCTCAAGCGCGCTTGCCACCTGCCTGAGCCTCAAGGAAGCGCAGGTGCTGAACAACATCTGGTACGGCATGACGCGCGATGGCGGCGCGCCCGATCCCGCACAGGACAACGGCCGCAGCGGAACACTCGCAGCCCAGCGCGGGCAGTTGTGGTGGGGACTCACGCGCGGCACCGACCTCACCGCGCTGGCCGGCGAAGGGGCGCCGTTCCCGATCGCTACCCAGTTGGCCGGGCTCACGCTGCAGAATCCCGCGATCGTGCAGAAAGGCATGTTTACCAACGCCACCGGCCAAGCCGGCGATGGCTGGAAGCAACTTGGCTACGCCGACCTGGTGCGGGTACATGACCGCGGGTTGGCGATGCAGTCCTCCTACGCCGACATCAACACCGATGCGGTCGATTTGAGCGCGCTGCGCGATCGCGGCGCCAAGGTGTTGTCGTATCACGGCTTGTCGGATCAGCTCATCATGCCGCAGGGGTCGCTCAACTACTTCGACCGGCTGGCGCAACGCATGGGTGGCGTCGAGCAGGTGCGCTCCTTCAACCGCCTGTTTTTCATCGCTGGTTTCGGCCATTCGGGCGCCTTCAACCTGAGCGCCTCGATCGGGCCGACCGGCGCCGTCACGCCCGCTGTGGCCGTCCCGCTGCCCCAGCCGGTCACCGGGCGCGACGAACTTTTCAACGCCCTGCGCGACTGGGTCGAAAAAGGCATTGCCCCCGAGCGTATCGACCTCACCGCCGCATCTGGCGGCCTGAGCCTGCCGATCTGCGCGCATCCCGCAAGGCCGGTCCTGACCGGGCCGAGCCCGGGCGTCGCGTCGAGCTACATCTGCCGCTGACGGCGCGTCGCTGCCACAGCCGCGACGTGCCAGGCACGGTATCCGCTTGCCGCCACGCAAGTCGAGACAACGAATAGCACCGCCGTGAGGTAGAGCGATTTGTCCAAGTAGATGCCGATGAAGACCAGGTTGCCGGCCATGAAGACCAGCCAGGACTCGAGCACCTTTTTTGCTTGCAGCACCTGCGCGGCCAGACTGATCGCGGTGGCGGTCGCGTCCCAATAAGGCAGGTCGGCGCGCGTGTTGGCGGCCATGAGGGCGCCCAGGCCCGCCGCGCCCGCCGCGGTCACGGTCAGGGTAACCAACCAGGCTTTGGCGCTCAAGCGCGCGATGCGCCAGTGCGACACGCTGCGCGACACCGGGGCACGCGTCCACAACCACCACCCCCAGATCTGTAGCGCGATGTAGACGAACTGCAACAGCATGTCCGAGTACAGGCGCGCCTGGTAGAAGACCCACGCAAAGCAAAGTACGCAGGCGATGCCGACCGGCCAGCAAAGGATGTCCTGCCGGCGCAGCAGCCACAGATTGAGGAGTCCGGCGATCGCGCCGGCCGCTTCGAAGGGGTTCAGATTGAAAGCCGGTGCGACGAGGATTCGATCGCGGCGCCGACGCGGAATGACGTCGACGCTATCGAGGGTGCCTTCAGCCGGTCAGCCGCGACCCGCGCGGCAGGTTCGCCGCCAGAAATTCCATCTGGTCGGAGAGGATCCGGCGGTTGCGCAGGATCATGTCTTCCCACAGGCTGGGCACGTAGGGCGTGTAGACCGGCAGCATGTTGATCTCGTGCGGCAGGCGGTTGCCCTTCTTCTGGTTGCACGGGCGGCACGAAGACACGACATTCATCCACGTGTCGCGGCCACCACGCGAGATCGGCACGATGTGCTCGCGCTCGAGCTCCCCGGCATGGAAATGCCCCGCGCAGTAGGCGCAGTGGAACTTGTCGCGCCGGAACAGCTTGTCGTTGGTGAGCAGCGGCACGACATCGAAGGGATTGACCTTGCCGAAGCCGGCCACGCCGATGATGGAATTGACCGTGATCTGCGAGCGCAGACCGGTGATCGCGTTGTGCCCGCCGTGCAGGGTTGCGATCTCCTGGCCGAGTTCCCAGATCACCTCGCCGGCGGCGTAGTGCAGCACCGCTTCTTCGACGCTCAGCCACCCTTGCGGGACGCCGTTGCCAGTGAGCTTGAGGATCTGTACCACCGGAACCTCCATGTCGGATGCGAAATTCAGGGTTGCGACCGAATCACTCTGCAATCAACGCGCCAGGCGCATCGTCGGCCGACAGGCGGGGCCGCGATGCTGCGACGCACACCTCGGCATTGTGCCAGTTCCCGGACGGAAATGCCAAGCGCTTCAATACCTTGGCGCAGTCGGCCGCGGCCGCTGCGGTAGACTCGCGCCTGCGTTTGCCCCCCGATTGAGCATGCCCTACGAATCCATATTTCGCCCCGGCCTCTTTGCCGGCCAGTCGGTGCTCGTCACCGGCGGAGGCTCCGGCATTGGCCGCTGCACCGCACACGAGCTGGTTGCCCTGGGCGCGAAGGTGGCGCTGGTCGGCCGCAAGATGGAAAAGCTCGAGGCTGTCGCGCGCGAGATCGCGGAGGTCGGCGGCACCGCCACCACCCACTCATGCGACATCCGTGACGAGGACGCGGTCAGGAAGACGGTCACCGACGTGCTGGCCGCGCACGGGCGCATCGACGGCCTGGTCAACAACGCCGGCGGCCAGTTCCCGGCCCCGTTGAAGGACATCTCGGGCAAGGGCTGGGACGCGGTGGTGCGCAACAACCTGACCGGCTGCTTCCTCATGAGCCGCGAGGTCTACAACCAGACCATGGCCGCCAATGGCGGGGCGATGGTCAACATGCTGGCCGACATCTGGATGGGCATGCCGGGCATGGGGCATTCGGGCGCCTCGCGCGGCGGCATCCTCAATTTCACCGAGACCGCCGCGCTCGAATGGGCGCCGGTGCGCGTCAACGCGGTCGCGCCGGGCCTGATCGCCTCGAGCGGGCTGGACACTTACGACGAACCGTTCAAGAAGAGCATCCGCGAGCGGCCCCGGCAGATTCCGCTGCGGCGCTTCGGCACCGAGAGCGAGGTTTCGGCCGCGATCGTGTTCCTGCTTTCACCGGCCGCCGCATTCATCTCCGGCGTGGCCTTGCGCATCGACGGCGCGGTGCCCAACGCCAAGCGCATCTGGCCGCTGGTCGGCAACGGCGGCAAGACCGCGGCCTTCAACGGCTTTCATCTGGCGGCCTTTCCAGAGGTCCTGAAAGGCGTGGACGGGGCCTGAACCCGGGCTACGCTATTTGATCAATCATCGACGGAGACTTGCAGCATGCAGTTCACCCAGGAACACGAGGAGGTCCGCCGCACCCTGATCCGCTACATCGACCGCGAGATCAACCCGCGCGTCGACGAATGGGAGGCGGCCGAGATCTTTCCCGCACACGAGGTCTTCAAGGGCCTGGGCGACCTCGGCATGCTGGGACTGACCAAGCCGGCCGAGTACGGCGGCGCCGGGTTGGACTATTCCTATGGCGTGGTCATGGCCGAGGCCCTGGGGCACATCAACTGCGGCGGCGTGCCGATGGCCATCGGCGTGCAGACCGACATGGCCACGCCGGCCCTGGCGCGCTTCGGCTCGCACGAGTTGAAGGAGGAGTTCCTGCGGCCCGCGATCGCCGGCGACTACGTTGCCTGCATCGGCGTCTCGGAGCCCGGCGCCGGGTCGGACGTGGCCTCGATCAAGACCACCGCCAGGAAGGACGGCGACGACTACGTCATCAACGGCGGCAAGATGTGGATCACCAATTCGCTGCAGGCCGACTGGATGTGCCTGCTCGCCAACACCTCTGAGGGCGCGCCGCACAAGAACAAGACGCTCATCGTCCTGCCGATGAAGACCAAGGGGATCACCGTCGCCAAGAAGATCCGCAAGATCGGCATGATGTCCTCCGACACGGGGCTCATCCACTTCGACGACGTGCGCGTGCCGCAGCGCTATCGCATCGGCGAGGAGGGCATGGGCTTCACCTACCAGATGATGCAGTTCCAGGAGGAGCGCCTGTGGGCCGCGGCGCGCGGCATCGGCGGGCTGTCGCGCAACCTGAAGGAGACCATCGACTACGTGCGCGAGCGCAAGCTCTTCAACCAGACCGTGCTCGATTTCCAGGTCGTGCAGTACAAGCTGGCTGAGGTCAAGACCGACATCGAGGCGCTGCGCGCCATGACCTACATGGCGACCGAGAAGTACATCAAGGGCGAGGACGTCACCGAACTGGCCTCGATGTGCAAGCTCATGGCCGGGCGCCTGGGACGCTCGGTACCCGACGCGCTGCTGCAATACTGGGGCGGCATGGGCTTCACCTGGGACAACCACATCTCGCGCGCCTATCGCGACGGCCGGCTCGGGTCGATCGGCGGCGGCGCCGACGAGGTGATGCTGGGCATCATCTGCAAGCACATGGGCATCCTCGGCGTGAAGCGCTGAGACGCGCGCGCCATGCAGCCGCAAGAACGCGCCTGGCCATACTTCGGCGAGGAACACGCGGCGTTCCGTGAGTCGGTGCGGCGCTTTGTGCGCGAGGAGATCTCGCCCAACGCGCACACCTGGGACGAGGCAGGCACCTTTCCGCGCGAACTCTATGGCAAGGCGGCGCGCGCAGGCATCCTGGGCCTGGGGTTCCCCGAGGAGTACGGCGGTTTCGCCGCCGATGTGTTCCACAAGGTCATCCAGTCCGAGGAACTGGCCGCCAGCGGCTGCGGCGGCGTGTGCGCGAGCCTGATGTCGCACACCATCGGTTCTCCGCCGATCGCGAAGTTCGGCAGCGCCGCGATGAAGACGCGCGTGCTTCCCGCGGTGCTGGCCGGCGAGAAGATCAGCGCTTTGGCGATCACGGAACCCTCGGGCGGCTCGGATGTGGCGTCGCTCAAGACGACCGCGCGGCGCGACGGCGACGAGTATGTCGTCAACGGCGCGAAGATGTTCATCACCTCGGGAATGCGCGCCGACTATTACTCGGTCGCGGTGCGCACCGGCGGGCCGGGCGCGGCCGGCGTCTCGCTCCTTCTGATCGAGCGCGACCGGCCCGGCTTCACCCGCAACGAGTTGAAGAAAACGGGCTGGTGGTCCTCGGACACGGCCGCGCTCTTTTTCGACGAGGTGCGCGTGCCTGTCACCAACCTGATCGGCGAGGAGGGCCGCGGCTTCAAGGTCATCATGGCCAACTTCAACATGGAACGCTTGGGCATGGCCGCGCAGGCGGTCGGCTACGCGCAGGCGGCCTTCGACGATGCGCTTGCCTGGGCGCGCGAACGCAGCACCTTCGGGCAGAGGCTCATCGAGCATCAGGTGATCCGCCACAAGCTGGTCGACATGCAGATGCGCATCCAGTCCGCGCGCGCCTATCTGTACGACTGCGCTTATCGGGTCGGGCAGGGCGAATCGGTCGCCGCGGAACTGGCCATGCTCAAGAACTGCACCACCCAGGCCATGCAGTTCTGCGCCGACCAGGCCGTGCAGATCCTGGGCGGCGCCGGCTTCATGCGCGGTTCACGCGCCGAGCGCATCTATCGCGAGGTCAAGGTCATGATGATCGGCGGCGGCGCGGAAGAGATCATGAAGGACCTGGCTGCCCGGCAGATGGGCTGGTGAGCGGCGCGCGCGCCACGCGAGTTGATCCTGCGCAAGGCTTTGCGGCGACGGCAAACTACAATGAAACCTGCATCGTTGCGCACCCCGCAGCGCAGGTACACCATCCCCAAGGAGACAGCATGAAAATCCTCGTCGCCGTCGACGGCAGCACCTATACCCGCCATGCGGTCAACTACCTGCGCGAGCACATGGAAATGCTCGGCCGGGACGCCAAGATCACCCTGCTGACAGTGCACCTGCCGCTGCCGCCGCACGTGGCCAGGAATCTGGGCAGCGAGGCGGTGGACAGCTATTACCGCGACGAGTGCGAGAAAACCCTCAAGATCGCGCGTGGCCTGCTCGACAAGGCGGGAATCGGTTATGCGGACGCCTGGCGCGTCGGCGACCCCGGCGACGTGATCTCCGAATTCGCCACCAAGGGCAAGTTCGACATGGTCGTCATGGGCTCGCATGGGCGGGGTCTTTTCAAGACCCTGGTGCTGGGCTCGGTGGCGACCAAGGTCCTGGCCGGCTGCAAGGTTCCCGTGCTGCTGGTGCGTTGAAGGCGCCGGTGAGCGCAGCGGAACAATCCTTCTCGCCTGCGCTGCGCGCCGCCCTGCGCAAGCTCTTCGAGGAGAGCATCAGCTTCAACCAGGTGCTGGGCTTTCGCATCGTTTCCTTCAACCCCGAGCGGCCGCGCATACGCTTCGACATGCGGCCAGAACTCATCGGTCACCCGATCCGCAAGATCCTGCATGGCGGGGTCATCGCCGCGGTGCTCGATGCAACAGCCGGCTACGCGATTCTGCTGGCGATCCTGAAGGCGCATCCGGATGACGCGCTGGATGCGCTCCTCGCGCGCTTTCGCCACATGAGCACCATCGACCTGCGCATCGACTATGTCCGTCCCGGGCGCGGGGAGCACTTTTTCGGCACCGCCCAGGTATTGCGCGTCGGCAGCAAGGTCGGCAGCGTGCGCATGGAGTTGACCAACGACGCCGGTGAATTGATCGCCGCCGGCACCGCGGCGTTCATGGTCGGCTGACGCGTATGCCTTGTCGGCCGGGGTGCGTGCGCGGCGGCTGAATTGCGCGCTCGGTGACCGCGTGACGTGCCTGTCGGCCCTGCCCGTCGGCACTCGGGGCCGCCAGGCGATCAGCGGATGCGCAGCGAGGCGGAGCCGGAATTCAGGTTGCCGCCCTGTCGAAACGGCGCCAGCTGCGCGGCCGTTCCCGCGATTGTTCCCGGCGCCGGACCAAGAGAGTTGCCGGGAACCGGGAATGGCGCCGCACTGGTGATCGGCTGGGCGGGAAAGCGGCGCACCACGACGGGGCCCGTGTAGTAGCCAGGCGACCAGGACGACGCGTTGTCGCAATCGACACGGCGCTCGCGCAGGCATTGCTCGCGCAAGGCGCGGCGCGCATCGTCATCGCGCGTCGCGGCCTGGGCGGCCAGGCGCTCGGCCTGGCGCATCTGCGCCTGCTGCAGTTCCTGGCGCTCGCGCCGGTCGCGCGCTTGTTCTACCTCGCGCAGGGCTTCCCGCTGACGGCGCTCACGCCAATAGCGCGCTTCCTCCTCGTCTGCGGTCGTGCGCGTTTCCACCGCCGGCGCGGCGTTGACGGTCGAGACGCCGCGCGCGTGCGGCGGGGGGGTGGTCGTGTAGTTGACGACGCCGCGCTCATCGGTCCACTTGAATACCGTGCTTGCGCCGGCATGGGGCGCGGTCAGGAGCACGACGGCTGCGCAAAGCGTGGCAACAACGGGTGTTCGGTGGGACATGGCGGGCTCCCGAAACCTGGGGCAGACATGCATCATAACGCCGGATGGCGCTATTTGGATGCACGCTCTGTCAGGGGTTTGACACCCGGGCGTCGCCTTGGTTCGCCAGCGACTGCCGGAGCCGTGCCAGGTAGCGGAATCCGGCGATGGCGCGCGGACCGTACCACGAGGTCATCTCGCCGTCGATGAGGTTGACGGACGTTGCAGGGAATCGATGCGCGAGGTCCTCGGCGTGGCGTGCCGTGAAACTGTAGGGCTCGCTCGAGAGCAGCACGCGCGCCGTTCCCGCGGGCAGTGCGTCGAGCGTCAGGTCCGGGTAGCGCCGTTCGGCCTGGGCCGGCAGCGTATCCCAGCCGACCGCCGCCAGGGTGCGGCTGATGTAGGTGTCGCGCGCCACGCCCATCCACGGGTCTTTCCAGATCAGGTACAGCACCCGCTCCCGCGGCAGTGCCGCACATGCGGCGCTCGCCTCACGCCAGGCAGCCTCGAAGTCGCGGCAAAGCGATTCCGCCGCTGCTGTCGCTCCGAATATGCCGCCAATGAGCCGGTACAGGACCGGGTTGTCCTCGGGTCCCTGCGGATGCGTGACGATGAGATGCGGGATGAAGCGCGCGAGTTCCTGCGCGTCGGGCTTGCGGTTCTCGTCGATGTTGACGATCGCGTGGGTCGGCGCCAGTTCGCGCAGGCGCGCGATGTTCAGGTCCTTGGTGCCACCGACCTTGGGCACCTCCGCCAGCGCCGCGCGCGGATAGATGCAAAACCCGGTACGCGCGACGAGTCGGTCGGTCAGGCCCAGTGCGCACACCAGTTCGGTGATCGACGGCACCAGGCAGGCGATGCGCGCACCCGGCCCGGCCGGCGCATGCCGTGTGCCTTGAGCGTCAAGAAAGGAAATGGGGTCTGACCCCATTTAAATTTTCTGGCCCTCGGCGGCGCGCGGTTTGCGTGCCTTGCCGGCAAAGGCGCGGTCGAGGACGGCGTTGGGCAGGAGGCGCAGGATCTTGGCCACGATCGCCATCTGCCATGGCACGACCGCGTAGGAGGTGCCGGCGTCGATGACCCGGCGAATGCGCCGCGCTGCTTCGTCGGCGTCGAGCAGGAACGGCATCGGGTAGGGGTTTTTTGCCGTGAGCGGCGTGCGGATATAGCCCGGCAGGATGGAGACCACGGCGATGCCGTGCGGTTTCATTTCGCCGCGCAGCGCCTCGAGATAGGCGATCGCCGCCGCCTTGGAGGCGCTGTAACCGCCCGACCCCTGGATGCCGCGGATGCCGGCAACGCTGGCGATGCCGACCAGGGTGCCGCGCCGCGCCGCGCGCATCGCCGTGATGAAGGGCTGGAAGGTGGCGAAAAGGCCGACCACGTTGACCCGCATGATGCGCTCGAAAGGCGCGAGGTCCTCGGCCAGTTCCGTGAGCGTCCCGGCCGAGATGCCGGCGTTGGCGATGACGATGTCCGGCGCCCCGTGGCGCGCGATGAAGTCGGCCGCCGCCGCGGCGAGCGCAGCGTGATCGGTGACGTCGACGGGATAGATCTCGCAATCGCAGTCAAGGCTGGCGGCGACGACTTCGAGCTCAGCCCGGCGCCGTGCGGTGATGCCGATCACCGCGCCGGGCGCGGCATAGACGCGCGCCAGTTCCGCGCCCAGCCCGCCGGAAGCGCCGGTGATGAAGACCTTCAGTGACATGGCGGATAAAATAGCACGGCGCTCGCATCCCGCCCGTCCGTTTCGTCTGCCAGGCTTGCCGACTCTCGTCGGCCTGCATGTGGCCTTCCGGGCGCGGAATCGCAACCGCCTCCCGCCTTGACTCGCGTCGTCCTGATCCTCGTTGTCACCACGGTCATCCAGGCCCTGGTGGCGCTCGCTTCCATCGCCGTTCCGGTCATGACGCCGGCCGCTGCGCGCGAGCTCGGATTCGCGGCGTCCCTGATCGGCTGGTTTGTCGGTGCCATGTACATCGGCGCTTCCTTCGCCGCTTTGGTGTCTGGCGGCTATATCCTGCGCTTCGGCGCGATCCGGGTCTGCCAGTTCTGCCTGCTGTTGTGCGCGACGGCCATGCTGCTCCTGGCGGTGGTCCCGGTGGCCTGGCTGGCGCCGGTCGCGGTCCTGCTCGGGGCGGGCTACGGACCGATCACGCCGGCCTCCTCCCACATCCTGTCGCGCAGCATGCCGCCACACCTGATGGCGCTGACGTTTTCGATCAAGCAGACCGGGGTGCCTCTTGGCGCGGTGCTCGCGGGCCTCCTGGTACCGGCGCTGACCCTGGCATTCGGCTGGCGTGTTGCCGCCATCGGGGTTGCCGGCCTATGCGCTGGCACCGCGCTCCTGGTACAGGTGTGGCGCAGTGACATGGATTCAGATCGCGATGCCGGCCATCGCCTCGGTGTCGCTCACCTGCGCACACCGTTCCGCCTGATCTTCGCCGATCCTGCGCTGGTGCGCAACGTCGCCACCGCGCTGGCGTTTGCCGGGCTACAGATCTCCGGCATCACCTTCCTGGTGGCGTATCTGACCGAGGACATCGGCTATTCGCTGGTCGCGGCTGGTCTCGCGCTGGCGTTCTGCAACGGCGGCGGCATCGGCGGGCGGGTGTTCTGGGGCTTCGTCGCCGACCGTACGCGCGCTCCGGGTCGCGTGTTGGGATATCTGGGATTGGCGATGGCCTTCGCGTCAGTGGCGACCTCGCTATTCAGCCAGTCCTGGCCGTTTGCCCTGGTGGTGGCGGTATGCACCCTCTACGGCATCACAGCGATCGGTTGGAACGGGGTGCTCATCTCCGAGACCGCGCGCCTGGCGCCGCCGGGAATGGCGGCGATGGTTTCCGGCGGGACCACCTTTCTCATGTTCTTCGGCGTGGTCTTCTATCCGCCGCTATTCTCCCTGCTGCATGACATCGGCGACAGCTATCGACTGCCGCTGGTGGTGTTCGCGGTGCCGGCCCTGATCATGGGCGTGGTTCAGCTGCGCGCCCGCCCCGCCTGAACGCGGGTGGCCGGTGCCCGCGCGGCAGGAACCTAGTCGTACTTGCGGGCGTCCTCGATGACCTTGCCGTCGTTGGGCAGCGTCCCCGGGGCGACGAAGGCCACCTCGCCGCGCAGCTTGGTGACATCGCGGATGGTCGCGGCGATCGCTTCGGCCAGGCCTGCGGAGTCACCCGCCTCGCACTTGAGCGTCATGCGATCGTTGGCCATCTCGCCCTCGATGATGAGGCGCGCGCGCGCGACCTGCGGGTGCTTCCTGAGGATCGTCGCGACGTGGCCGGGGTGCACGAACATGCCGCGCACCTTGGCGGTCTGGTCTGCACGGCCCAGCCAGCCACGGATGCGCGTGTTGGTGCGCCCGCAGGGCGAGATGCCCGGCAGCACCGCCGACAGGTCGCCGGTGGCGAAGCGGATCAGCGGGTAGTCGGGATTGAGGGTCGTGATGACCACCTCGCCGACTTCGCCGTCGGGCAGCGGGTCACCGGTGCCGGGACGCACGATCTCAAGGATCAGCTCCTCGTCCAGGATCATGCCTTCCATGGCCTCGGACTCGTAGGCGATGCTGCCCAGGTCCGCGGTGCCGTAGAAGTTGAGCACGCTCTTCAGGCCGTGCTCCTTGAGCCAGGCGCGCAGGCTGGGCGTCAGCGCGTCGCCGCCCGTGACGGCGCGCTGGATCGGAAAAGGCTTGCCCATCTCGGCGAACTTCTCGACCAGGATGCGCAGGAAGGCCGCGGTGCCGACATAGACCGAGGGCGAGAGGTCGACGATGGCCTCGAGCTGCTGCTCGGTGTTGCCGACCCCGGCGGGGATGACCGCGCAGCCCAGCGCCGCGGCGCCGGACTCGATCATGCTGCCAGCCGGCGTCAGGTGATAGGAAAAGGTGTTGAAAAGAATGTCCCCGGCACGAAAGCCGGCGGCAAACATGGCGCGCGCGGTGCGCCAGTAGTCGTCGCGACGCGCCTCGGGTTCGTAGATCGGGCCCGGCGACATGTAGATGCGGCGCACCCGGCCCGGCGCGGGAACGACGAAGCCGCCGAAGGGCAGCGCCTCGCGCTGCATGTCCTTCAACTGCGACTTGCGCGTCACCGGCAGTCCGGCAAGCGCGGCGCGCGAGGTGATCGCCGTCGCGTCGACGGCGGCCAGCAGGCGCGCGTAGGCGGCGGTATGGTTCTTCGCGTTGGCGATCTGCGCCGGCAGGGCGCGCAGCAGGGCGGCCTCGCGTTCGGCCGGCAGGCGCACCTCCAGCGTGTCGTAATGGGTGGTCATGGATTGCGGATGCGGCTTGCGGACGGGGGCGAAATTATGCCGCTGTGCCGTCGGGATGAACGGCGCGGGCGACGCGGCTCAGGCCAGCCAGCGCTTGCGCCGCTTGTAGTGCTTGGAGTCGCGGAAGCTCTTGCGCCCGCCCGAGGACACGCCCAGGTAGAACTCCTTGACGTCCTCGTTGTTGGCCAGGGCAGATGCCTCGCCGTCCATGACGATGCGGCCGTTCTCGAGGATGTAGCCGTAGTTCGAGTAGCGCAGCGCGACGGTGGTGTTCTGCTCGGCAAGCAGGAAGCTCACGCCTTCCTTCGAGTTGAGATCCTTGACGATCTCGAAGATTTCCTCGACGATCTGCGGCGCCAGGCCCATCGAGGGCTCATCGAGAAGAATCATGGTCGGCGTGGCCATGAGAGCACGGCCGATGGCGGTCATCTGCTGTTCGCCGCCCGAGGTGTAGCCGGACTGCGAGTTGCGGCGCTCCTTGAGGCGCGGAAAGTAGGCGTAGACCTTCTCGAGGCTGCGCTCGACCTCGGCGCGCGGCACCTTGCGCGTGTAGGCACCAGTCAGGAGGTTCTCCTCGACCGACAGATGTGCGAAGCAGTGCCGCCCCTCCATGACCTGCACCACGCCGCGGCGCACCAGATCGTAGGGAGTGAGCGAGTCGATGCGCTCGCCCTTGTATTCGATATAGCCCTTGGTGACCTCGCCGCGCTCGCCCTTGAGCAGGCGCGACACGGCACGCAGGGTCGTGGTCTTGCCGGCGCCATTGCCGCCCAGGAGGGCAACGATGCCGCCTTGCGGGACCTGGAAAGACACGCCCTTCAACACCAGGATCACGTGGTTGTAGATGACCTCGATGCCGCTGACGCTGAGGAGGGGAGTGCTCATGGTGTCGTTGTGTTGTCGGGGTGACGACGATCCGGCGCCGCCCGGTCAGGGGCGGCGCCGGCTGACTGTCACTTGCCGCCGGACAGTTCCTTGGCGCAGTCGCGCACGGCGATCTTCTTCTCCTGCGCGTACTTCGAGGCCGAGGCCTTGATCATCGGCTTGATGATCTGCTGGTCGGCGACATAGCGATCGGCACCGACGATCCACTTGGTGCCGTCCCACTGCTGGACGCGGGCGACGCTGCCGCCCTCATGGTCGACGCAGGAGGTCGAGATCGGCTCGGCGAAACCGGTGAAGCCCAAAGCGGCGATGGTCTTCTGGTCCAGTGCCAGGTTCTCCAGTCCCCACTGCACTTCCTCGCCGCGCAGCGGCTTCTTGCCGTACTTGGTCTGTGCGCGCTTGACCGCTTCGACCGAGACCATTGCCGCCACCAGGCCGCGGTTGTACAGCACCTCGCCCACTTCCTTGCGGTCGCCGGTGCCCTGGTTCTTGTCGTGCAGGAACTTGAAGATGTCCTGGTGCACGCGGCCCTGTCCCGCCGGCGACTGATAGACCAGAGCGTTGTAGCCCTTGGCGCCGTCTCCCGCGGGGCGCACATCCGGCTCAGCGCCCGCCCACCACACGCCGTACATCTTGTCGCGCGGGTAGCCGACCGCGACCGCTTCCTTGATCGAGGTCGAGTTCATCACGCCCCAGCCCCACAGGAACACATAGTCGGGGCGGTTCTGGCGGATCTGCAGCCAGGTGGCCTTTTGCTCGACACCCGGGTGGGTCACCGGCAGCAGAGACAGGTCGTAGCCGTGCATGCGGGCGCGTTCCTGGAGCAGCGCGATCGGTTCCTTGCCGTAGGGCGAATCGTGATAGACCAGCGCGATTTTCTTGCCCTTCAGCTTGTCGAAGCCGCCTTCCTTCTTGGCGATGTGCTGGACGAGCATGTCGGCCGCGCCCCAGTAGGTGCCGCCCAAGGGGAAGTTCCACTTGAAGACCTGGCCGTCGACCGAGTCGGCGCGGCCGTAGCCGGCGGTGATGATCGGAATCTTGTCGTTGAACGACTTGTCGGTCAGGGCGAAGGTGATGCCGGTCGAGAGCGGATGCACCAGGGTCGCACCGGTCGGGCCCTTGCCTTTCAGGCGTTCGTAGCACTCGACGCCGCGATCGGTGGCGTAGCCGGTCTCGCATTCTTCCCAGGTGATCTTGACGCCGCCGATGCCGCCGTCGCGGGCATTGACCAGCTTCAGGTAATCCTGAAACCCGTTGGCGAACGGCACGCCGTTGGGGGCGTAGGCGCCGGTGCGGTAGACGAGCAACGGAAAGAACTGCTCCTTGGCCTGCGCGAACGCAGAGGTGGCCGGCAGCAGGGCGGCCGACGACGCTGCCGCGATGGCTGCGGCGGCGAGTAGGGTGGCACGGAACTTCATGTTGTCTCCTTCACGGTAGTAGGACGGATCGAGAAAATCCGGCGGTTGCTAGCAGAACACTTTCAGGGGTGAAGCGATATTAGGGTTTCCCTCGGGGTCGCGGGCATTCGCGCAGGGATCGGCGCTAGTGCGGGAAGGGCCACAGGCGCAATTTTTCCTTGCCGATCGCCCACAAGCGCGCCAGGCCCAGCGGTTCGACGATCAGGAAGAACACGATCAGGGCGCCGAAGATCATGAACTCCATGTGCGATACCATCGCGGTCGACACCGTGAAGCCCACCAGGGTGCCCAGCACCGGCAGAAACTGGTTCAGGAAGATCGGCATCAGCACGATGAATGCGGCGCCAATGAAACTGCCCAGGATCGAACCCATGCCGCCGATGATGATCATGAACAGGATGTTGAGCGAGAAGTTGACCGAGAACGCGGCCGGCTCCCACGAACCCAGGTGCACGAAGCCCCACAAGGCGCCGGCGATGCCGGCGTAGAACGCGCTGACCGCAAAGGCCGACAACTTGGCCTGCATCGGCCGGATGCCGATCACTTGGGCGGCCACGTCCATGTCGCGCATGGCCATCCAGGATCGTCCGATGTGGCCGCGCACCAGGTTCTTGGCCGCCAGGGTGAAGAGGACAACGATGAAGAGGACCAAGAGGTAGCGCTCGGTCGGTGAGTCGAACTTGTAGCCGAACATCTCGATGGCGGCGGTCGACACCGATCCCGACGGCGAGTAATTGGTGAACCACTTGACGCGCGCGAACATCCAGTCGATGAAGAACTGCGCCGCCAGTGTCGCCACACCCAGGTACAGGCCCTTGATCTGCAGCGAGGGCAGGCCGAACAGCAGGCCGACGAATGCCGCGATCAATCCGGCCAGGACCAGGACGACGAAGAAATTCAGGAACGGCAGTCGCACCGCGAGGTTGTACGCCGCGTAGGCGCCGATGGCCATGAAGGCCGCGTGTCCCAGGGAAATCTGCCCGCAGTAGCCGACCAGGAGGTTGAGCCCGATGGCCGCCAGAGCGACGATCAGGAAGGGGATAAGGATCGCGCGGAACATGTAATCCGACGCCAGCATGGGGACGGCGAACACCGCGAAGGCGAGCAACCCGTAGATGAACCAGCGGTCCTGGCGGATGCCGAGGATCTGCTGGTCGGCTTGATAGCTGGACTTGAACTGGCCGTTTTCGCGATAGAACATGGTGACGATGCCGGTGATGGATGTGTGCCGCTATACGCGGTCAATATGCTTCTCACCGAAGAGGCCTTCGGGGCGCACCATGAGGAACAAGAGAGCCAGGACGTAGGCGAACCAGTTCTCGATGCCGCCGCCGGCCAGGTCGAAGGCCTTGGTCAGGATCGGGGCGAAGAACACCTCGGAGACTTTTTCGCCGACGCCGATGATGAGCCCGCCGATGATCGCGCCCGGTACCGAGGTGAATCCGCCCAGGATGACCACCGGCAGCGCCTTCAAGGCCAGCGTGGCGATCGAGAATTGCACGCCGAGTTTCGCGCCCCAGACCATGCCGGCGACCAGGGCGACGAATCCGGCGACGGCCCAGACGATGACCCAGATGCGGTTCAAGGGGATGCCGATCGACTGCGCCGCCTGATGGTCGTCCGCCACCGCGCGCAGCGCCCGCCCGGTCGCGGTCTTCTGGAAAAACAGCGCCAGGAGAACGACCAGGAAGGCGGCGATCACGGTCGCGACCAGGTCTTCCTTGGAGAGCAGGAGACCGCCATCGAACGTCGATTGCAGGACGATGGTCGGGTCTTTCGAGATGCCCAGGTCAATCTTGTAGATGTCGCTGCCCCAGATGGTCTGGCCGAACCCGTCCAGGAAGAACGTCACGCCCAGGGTCGCCATGAGGAGCGCCACCGGGTCCTGCGCCACCAGCGGGCGCAGCACGATGCGCTCGATCACCCAGGCCAGCACGATCATGATGCCGGTGGCCAGCACGAAGGCCAATATCAGCGCCGGCAGGCCCGCCGGAATGCCGATCCAGCCGGGCAGCCACTCGGCCAGCCTGGCCAACGCCAGCGCGGCGAAAAGGACCATCGCTCCCTGGGCGAAGTTGAAGACCCCCGAAGCCTTGAAGATCAGGACGAAGCCCAGCGCGACCAGGGAGTACAGCACCCCCGCCATGAGCCCGCCGATGACGACTTCCAGCCAGGGACCGAAATTGGCGCCGATGAAAAGCGGTGCGATGAGGCCGCCGACCAGGACGACGCCCAGGATCGCGACCGGCTTGTTGCTCTTGGTGGACATGGGTAGGGTATCCGTCGGTCTTTCAGTGGCTCACGCCCAGGTAGGCCTTGATCACCTCGGGGTCGTTGCGCACGACATCCGGCGTGCCGTCGCCGATCTTGCGTCCGTAGTCGAGCACGACCACGCGGTCGGAGATATCCATGACCACGCCCATGTCGTGCTCGATCAAGACCACCGTGGTGCCGAACTCGTCGTTGATGTCGAGCACGAAGCGGCACATGTCCTGCTTCTCCTCGAGGTTCATGCCGGCCATCGGTTCGTCCAGGAGCAGCATCTGCGGCTCGGCGGCAAGCGCACGGCCCAGGTCGACGCGCTTTTGCAATCCGTAGGGCAGGCGCCCCACCGGGGTCTTGCGATACGGCTGGATTTCGAGGAAGTCGATGACATGCTCGACGAACTCGCGCTCGCGCAGTTCTTCGGCGCGGGCTGGCCCCAGATGGAAGGCCTGAGCGAGCAGCCCGGTCTTCATGCGCAGGTTGCGCCCGGTCATGATGTTGTCGAGCACGCTCATGCCCTTGAAGAGCGCCAGGTTCTGGAAGGTGCGGCCGATGCCTCTCTCGGCGGCTTCGTGCGTGTCCATGTCCTCGCGCACCTGGCCCTTGTAGACGATTTCGCCCTTCTGCGGGTGGTAGACGCCGTTGATGCAGTTGAGCATCGAGCTCTTGCCGGCGCCGTTCGGGCCGATGATGGCGCGCACTTCGTGCTCGCGCACGTCGAAGGACACCTCCTGGAGGGCCTTGACGCCGCCGAACGAGAGCGAGATGTTGCGCACCTCGAGGATCACGTCGCCGATCTTGCGCCCCGGGCGCGTTCCGGCTGCTTCGGTTTCCTGCATCACGCGGCCCTCTTGACGGGAGCGAAGGTCTTGGCGTCCGCGATGCGCAGGGTCGCGCTGACCTGGCCGGTGCGGCCATCCTCGAACTTGACCTGGGTCTCGATGAACTGCTCGGACTTGCCCGAGTACATGGCGTCGACCAGGACACCGAATTTTTCGCCGATGAAGCCGCGCCGCACCTTGGACGTGCGCGTCAATTCGCCGTCGTCGGCGTCGAGCTCCTTGTGCAGGATCAGGAAACGGGCGATCTGCGAGTCGGCCAGCTTTTCCTCCTGTGCCAGGTCGGCGTTGACCTTCTCGACGCATTCGCGGATCAGGTCGTAGACCGCCGGGTTGCTGGCCAGGTCGACATAGCCACCGTAGGGCATGCCGCGTCGCTCGGCCCAGTTGCCGACGGCTTCCATGTCGATGTTGACGAAGGCGCAGACGCGCTCGCGGCGGTCGCCGAAGGCCACCGCCTCCTTGATGAAGGGGAAGAACTTGAGCTTGTTCTCGATGTACTTGGGCGCGAACATGCCGCCGCCGGCCATCTTGCCGACATCCTTGGCGCGGTCGATGATGCGCAGGTGGCCCTCTGCGTCGAGAAAGCCGGCGTCGCCGGTGTGGTACCAGCCGTCGTTGGTGAGGACCTCGGCGGTGGCGCCCGGGTTGCGGAAGTACTCCTTGAGCAGGCCCGGCGACTTGATGAGGAGTTCGCCGTTGCCGGCCACCTTGATCTCCACGCCCTCTACGGGCGGACCGACGGTGTCGGCGCGCACCTGGCCGTTGGGTTGCACGCACACGTACACCGCCGTCTCGGTCGAGCCGTAGAGCTGCTTCAGGTTGATGCCCAGCGACCGGTAGAAACGGAACAGGTCAGGCCCGATGGCTTCACCAGCGGTGTAGGCCACGCGTACCCGGCTCATTCCCAGCGCATTGCGCAGCGGACCGTAGACGGTGAGGTCGCCCAGCCAGTAGAGGAGGCGCTCGCCCAGGCCCACCGGCTTGCCGTCGAGCAGGCGTCCGCCGACCTTGTTGGCGACGTCCATGAAATATTTGTACATGCCGCGCTTGACGCTGCCGGCGTCTTCCATGCGGATCGTGACCGAGGTCAAAAGGCGTTCCAGCACCGCCGGTGGCGCGAAGTAGAAGGTCGGGCCGATCTCGCGCATGTCGGCAGTGACCGTGCCGGCGGCCTCGGGGCAGTTGACGCAAAAGCCGGCGGTGAGCGCCTGCGCGTAGGAGAAGATGTTTTGCCCGATCCAGGCCGGCGGCAGGTAAGCCAGGATCTCTTCCCGATCGGTCAGGTTTTCCAGCGCGCAGGCGACGCGTGCGCGGTCGATCAAGGCGCTGTGCGTGTGCACCACGCCCTTGGGATTGCCGGTGGTACCGGAGGTGGTGAACATCGCGGCCGGCTCCTCGGCCGTCCCCTTCTCGATCTCTGCGTCGAGGAAACCCGGGTGCTTGGCGTCGTAGTCGCGTCCGAGCTCCTGCAGTTTCTCGAACGACATCAGTTCGCTCTGGGTGTAGTGCTTGAGGCCGCGCGGGTCGTCATAGATGATGTGCGCGATGTGCGGTGCCTCGCGCTTGATCTCGAGCATCTTGTCGACCTGCTCCTGATCCTCGACGATCGCGTGGCGGATCTCCGCGTTCTGGAACATGTAGAGGATCTCGGCGGCCACCGCGTCCTGGTACAGGCCGACCGGGATCGCGCCCAGGCACTGCGCCGCGGCGATCGAAAAGTAGATGCGCGGGCGGTTGGCGCCGATCAGCGCGACGCGGTCGCCGCGCTTCACACCCAGCGCGGCCAAGCCGCAGGCCAGCGGGCGCACTTCGGCGAGCACATCGCGCCAGGTCCAGGTCTGCCAGATGCCCAGATCCTTTTCGCGCATCGCCGGACGATCGCCGCGCACCTCGGCGTGGTGCTTGAGCAGGCGCGGAAAGGTCGTCAGCGACAGCGGCGGCAGGTTGCTCATCGGTTTGTCTCCTGTGGGCGCCGTCGATCGTATCGGCACCTCGCCATGCGCGTTTTTTTGTGACCGCTGCGCACGGAATCCATGATTCTAGACCGGCCGGTCAAGACGTCTTGTCAATTTTGGCCGGCGAAGGCGGCGCGTATCATACTGCGTTCCGCACTCTCGTCATTGTCATTGACCCGACAATCGGCCCCGGGTTTTCCCCGGTCCCCCGCGAACGTTCCGCCATGTCCGATCTGAGAACGCTGATAGGAGCGACGCCCTGGGCCAAGAGCCTCAAGCCGGAAGAATTCACGCTCATGTTCGCCGCGATCATCGAGCGGCGCGTCCCGGCGGGAGCCTACGTGTGTCGCAAGGGCGAGCCGGCGGATGTCTGGATCGGTGTGCTCGAGGGGCTGGTCAAGATGTCCAGCCTGTCGCCTGACGGCAAACCCATCACCTTCACGGGAGTTCCCACCGGCGGCTGGTTCGGTGAAGGCTCGATTATCAAGCACCCGGAGCCCCGCCTTTACGATGTCGTCGCCTTGCGCGATTCGCGCATCGCCTACCTGCCGCGCGCGACGTTCATGCAGCTCCTCGATCGCTCGATCGGATTCAATCGTTTCCTGTTGCTGCAGATCAATGAGCGCCTGGGCCAGTTCATCGCCACCGTCGAATTCGATCGGCTGCTGGAGCCCGACGCGCGCGTGGCGCGCGCCTTGGCGCAGTTGTACAACCCGCTGCTCTACCCTGGAACCACGGCCGACCTGCAGCTCTCACAGGAGGAAATCGGCCTCCTGTCCGGACTGTCGCGCCAGCGCGCCAACCAGGCCTTGCGGGTGCTCGAAGAAGCGCGCCTGCTCAAGCTCGAATACGGCGGGGTGCGGGTGCAAGACGTCGAAGGGTTGCGACGTTTCGTGTAAAGCCGGTATCGGCGAACCGTTGCGCGCGCAACCGAACATGACGGGAATTCTTACATGATGCGGTGCGCAAAAAAGCGAGGCCTTGAATAATCAGCGACTTGCATTGACGGCGCATTTCCTGCTTGCAGAATTGGCTGCTGCGCAGAGAACAATATCCCCGGTCCAAAGACACCACCTGCCCGCCAATGGCGGGGGTGGGACCATCCCAAAGGAGTGCGCCATGCGATTCCGCCCGGTCTGCGTCCTCGCACTGTGTCCCGTCGTCCTGCATTCCGGCGTCGCGCACGCGCTGCCGGTGCTGCAAGAGATGGCCCTGCATTCGATGCTCGAAACCACCACCTCGGTGTTTTCGACCTTGCGCGACTATGCGCTGGAGAACCCGGACGGGCTGTCCAACGGCAACGCGCTGACCGGACCGGGCGGCATTGCCTGGAGCGGCACCTACGGTGACAGCGGATGGAGTTACCAGGGGAGCGGCGTGCTGGGGGGCATGGTGTTATCGATGAGCTATTCCGGCACGCTCGCCGGGACCCTGGGGAGTGACATCACGATCACGACCCACGGCACCGGCAGCCTGAGTTCCGGCGCGGGCACCCTGCCACTCCTCATGACCGGCCAATCGACCTGGTTGTTCGATGCCGTGCGCGGCGACTACCTCGACATGGATTTCGAACAGCTCACAAAGATCGGCAGCGCCACGCGCTACGGCTGGGTGCGTGGCAAGGAGAAGATCATCTGCCTGGTCGATGGCGTGCCGGTCGGCAACGGCGTCCTTCCACCGGTCATCGCCGGTGAAAACATCACCCTCACCTCAACTGCGAGTTCGGGCAAAAAACTGGCCTACGGTTCGGGTTTCGGCTGGGTGACCGGAGTCGATACCACCACCTGTCGCTTCCTGCCCGTCGAGCTCTTTGCCGTCGCCAGCCTTGGCAAGCGTGGCAGCATGACCATCAGCACCACTGTCGTGAACCTGCTCACCAGCACCGGGCAGCCGGCACCGGCTTTTCCCCTGGCGCCGGCCGGCGATCCGCTGGCCCCCGAGAACCTGGGCACACTGATCACCGACGACGGCCATTTGTACGCGGACGAGTCCTACAACCTTTTCCGCAGCACCGGGCAGGTCGATGAGCTGACGTTCTCATTTTCCGGCACCACCACGTCGGTGCCCGCGCCTGCTACCGGGTGGCTGTTGGGACTGGCTCTGGCCTGCGGGCTGGCTGCCGGTCGGAGCAGACGCGTCGGCCAGGCAGGCTGGCAGCGATCAATGCTCGGGTAGAGGCTGCTCGCCGACGTCACCTGGTGCGACCCCGCCAGCTTGTCGCTGGCGAAGCGATTGAAGGTTGCGCCTTCTCCGGCTGCCTGAAGCATCAACCCACGACGCGCCTGAGGCGAAACGCGCACCTTGAAATCCCCGCTATAGGTTGTTTCGGGCCGGGACGCTGGGAACGCATCGCGACTGGGCGACCCGGCGTTGCCGGTGGGCAGCCATTGGGGGGATTCTCATGCAGTGTCGCCGTGGTCGCACTTCAGGCCGGGCGCGACGCCTCTTCAAGAAACTCGCTCGGGTTGCGCGGGCCCGTAGCTGGCCGGTCTTTCTCCTGGCCACGCAGTTCGACCCGGCGGATCTTGCCCGAGATGGTCTTGGGCAGGTCGGAGAATTCGATGCGCCGCACCAGCTTGTAGCCGGAGACGCGCTCGCGCAGAAAGCGAAAGATGTCGGCGGCGGTAGCTGCGTCGGGCGCGTGTCCGGCGGCCAGGATCACATAGGCCTTGGGTACAAAGCCGCGCAAGGGGTCGGGGGAAGGCACCACGGCAGCCTCGGCCACGGCCGGGTGCTCGATCAGCGCGCTTTCCAGTTCGAAGGGACTGATGCGGTAGCCCGAGGCCTTGAACACGTC
The DNA here is from genome assembly GCA_016790635.1 of Burkholderiales bacterium. Classification (GTDB taxonomy): domain Bacteria; phylum Pseudomonadota; class Gammaproteobacteria; order Burkholderiales; family JAEUOS01; genus JAEUOS01. The sequence goes on along the minus strand of JAEUOR010000074.1, from coordinate 103,856 downwards.
GTCAGCGCGACCGACATAGGTGATGTAGCCCTGGGCGTCGCGCGTGCCGACATCGCCGGTGCGGTAGTAGCCATCGCGCATGACTTCCGCATTCTTGGCGTCATCCGCCGCGTAGCCTTGCATCAGCGAGAGCGGGCGCGCCTTGAGGTCGATCGAGATTTCACCTTCCTCGGCCGGGTTGCCGTCGACGTCCAAGAGCGCGATGCGATAGCCGGGCAGCGGCCGGCCCATGGAGCCGGGCTTCAAGGCCTGGCCGGGGGAATTGCCGATCATCGCGGTGGTCTCGGTCTGGCCGAAGCCGTCGCGGATGGTGATGTCCCAGGCTGCGCGTACCTGCTCGATGACTTCCGGGTTGAGCGGTTCGCCGGCCGAGATCAGTTCTCGCAGTCGCACCGGCCAGCGCGTCAGGTCCTCCTGGATCAGCATGCGCCACACGGTTGGCGGAGCGCATAGGGTGGTGACCCCGTTCTTGACCAGCACATCCAGGATCGCCGGACCGTTGAAGCGCGTGTAGTTGTAGATGAAGATCGTCGCCTGTGCATTGAGCGGCGCGAACACGCAACTCCAGGCATGCTTGGCCCAGCCGGGCGAACTGATGGTCCAGTGCACGTCGCCCTTCTTGAGGCCCAGCCAATACAGGGTGCTCAAATGCCCGACCGGATAGCTAGCCTGGGTGTGGCGCACCAGTTTGGGCCGCGAAGTCGTGCCCGAGGTGAAGTATTCCAGCAGCGGGTCGGCGGGCCGCGGACGGTCGGTGGAAGCGAAAGCGGTCGCGGCGGCTGAGGCCCCGGCATAGTTGGTCCAGCCGGCGCGCGCACCTCCGACATGGATGCGGCGAATGCCGGCCAAGGCCGCCGCGGACAGTTCGTCGATCTTGCTCGCGCCGGTGGCGTTGGTCAGGATCAGCGCGACCTTGCCACGCTCCAGGCGGTCGGCCAGGTCGGCGCCGGACAGGAGCGGGGTGGCCGGGATCACCACCACGCCCAGCTTGATCGCGGCCAGCATCGCCTCCCATAGCGCGATCTCGTTGCTCAGCATCAGGAGCATGCGATCGCCCTTGCGCGCGCCCAGGCCGGCCAGGAAGTTGGCGACCTGCGCCGAGCGCGTCGAGAGCTCCGCGTAGGTGAGCGACGCTTCGGCACCGGATTCCTCAAGGATGCGCAGCGCCGGCTGATCGTTGCCCACCGCGATCGCGTCGAAGTAGTCCAGCGCCCAGTTGAAGTCGGTCAATTCCGGCCATGCGAACTCGCGCGTCGCGCGTTCGTAGTCGGTGGAATAGGCTTGCAGGAGGTCGCGTGCGGCGAGAAAGCGTTCTAGATTGGTCAAGGCGTGTCTGGTGAGGCGTGCGCTGGTCGGACGCGCACTTTAGCCCCAAACCGGCGCGGCGCGAATTGCGGTTTGCCGGCAGTGGCCGCACCTGTCCCATGCGGTATCGCAAATCCGTATCCGGCCGCCCAGGACGATGGGCCGATTTCGTGCTGGCGCGGTGATACCATTTGCTTCCCGTTGGTCTCCATCAGGGAATTGCGATGACGACTCTCGCAGATGACTTGTTTGCCGAGGCGCTGCGGCTTCCTGAGGGGGCGCGCGCGGCGCTCGCGGCTTCCCTCATCGACAGCCTGGACGCCACAGTCGATGCCGATGCAGAAGCGCAATGGGCCGCGGAGATTCGCCGTCGTATCGCCGCTCTGGACGCCGGAGCGCCGACCACCCCTTGGGATGAGGCGCGCAAGGTGATTGCCGGCAGTTGACGCAGGTGCTTTCGGTCCGACTATCAGACGAAGCCGTTGTCGAGGCGCGTCACGCGTTCGCTTGGTATCGAGAACGCAATCCCCAGGCGGCGGGCGCTTTCCTGAAAGAGCTTGATCAGGCGGTCGAATCGATCGCAAATTCTCCCGCAGCGTGGCCGCTGTACATGGAAGGCACGCGTCGCCGCTTGCTGCGTCGGTTTCCGTTTTCGCTGGTCTACCGGGTGCGGACGGATCACGTCGAGGTGATTGCGGTCGCTCACCAGCGGCGTCGGCCGGGGTATTGGATGGAGCGCTGAAAAGCAACTGCACTCAGGCGCAACGCCGGGCCGGGGCACCGCGCCGCCATGAAATCCCGGACGATCGTGCCTGAGGTCCGGTGTGGCGGTGGCATTCGAGTCAGCACCGAATAGGTCTCGAGCGCGCTGTGGTCAATCAGGTTCAGCCCCGAATCAAGTGCTCTGCGGGCGACCTCGTGATGTTCGTGCGAGGAGGCAAAAGCGGCGATCACCAGACTGGTGTCGGCTGCTTTTTTCGCCGAATCTGTTCGAGAGTGTCGCGAACTTGTTCAGCGCTCAATGTGGGCATTGGCGTGCCCGGAACCGCGACTACCCCCTTGCCGCGCTTTTCCAATCGCACCGGAGTAGGCGCGATTTCGATCTCGAGGCGACCATCGCTGATCCGCATTTCCAGCGCTTGCCCAGGGCTGAAGCCAAGGGCTTGCCGAAGTGGCTTTGGGACCAAAATCCTGCCGGTCGAGTCATTGGTTGCGAACATTGCTACTCCAGACGGATATTGGCGCGCTTGGCCACTCCGTCCCACTTGCGGATTTCGGCAGCTAGGAAGGTCGTGAACTCCGCCGGCCCCTGGGCCAACACGGTCGCTCCCAGTCCGCCGAGACGCTCCTGGATATCGGGCAGGCGCAGTGCGCGCACGAGGTCGGCGTGTACCTTGGCGACGATTGGCGAGGGCGTCGCGCCCGGCGCCATGACCCCGCCCCAGGACGATGACTCGTAGTTGGCGACCCCGGCCTCCTGCATGGTCGGCACCTCGGGCAGCGAGGCCACGCGCGTCCTCGTGCTCACCGCCAGGGCGCGCAGCTTGCCGGCGCGGATGTGCGGCGTGGCGGCCACCACGGTCGGCAGCGTCATCGCCAGTTGGCCCGACATGGTGTCGAGCATGGCCGGGGCGTCGCCCTTGTAGGGGATCGCCGTGAAGCTGACGCCGGCCAGCGCGGCCATGAGTTCGACCCCAAGATGGTTGGCCGAGCCGTTGCCGCCGTTGCCGTAGGAGAGCTTGCCCGGGTTGGCGCGCGCGAAGTCGATCACTTCCTTCAGGGTCCTGGCCTCCAGGTTGGGCGCGGCCACCAGCACCTGCGGCACCATGGTGGTCAACGTGATCGGTGTGAAGTCCTTGATCGGGTCGTAGGGCAACTTGGCGTACACCGCCGGGTTGATCGCGTTCGGCCCCAGGTTGGCCATGAGGAGCGTGTAGCCGTCCGCGGGCTGCTTGGCCACATGTTCGAGGGCGACGATGCCGTTGGCGCCAGGGCGGTTGTCGGCGATGACCTGCTGGCCCCAGAATTCGCCGAGCTTTTGCGCCAGCAGGCGCGCGGTCACATCCGACGCGCCGCCGGGCGGGTAGGGAATGACGATGCGCACCGGGCGCGCCGGGTAGTCCTGGGCGCGCACAGGCGCGATGGTCGTGAGGATGCCGAGAAGCAGCGCCGGCACCAGGCGCATCAGAACGATCAGACGACGCGGCATCGAAATATTCCTTTCGCAAGAGAGGGCGGACGCGACTTCTAGAATAGCCCAATGGAGGGCGAATTCGATTTTGTCGTCGTCGGCGCCGGCACTGCGGGTTGCGTGCTGGCTGCGCGCCTGACCGAGTCCGGGCGGCATCGCGTGCTGTTGATCGAGGCCGGCGGCGAGGCGCGCAGCCCCTGGGTGCATGTGCCGGTGGGGTTTGCGCGCCTCTTGTCCAGCCCGCGCTACAACTGGCTTTACACGACCGCGCCGGAAGCCGCGCTGGGGGGCCGGCGGCTCGATGCCCCCGCCGGGCGAGGCCTGGGCGGCAGCGGGCTCATCAATGCCATGATCTATACGCGCGGCCAGCCGCGCGACTACGACTCCTGGGCCGACGCCGGCAACCCCGGCTGGTCGTGGCAGGAGGTGCTGCCCTGGTTCCGCAAGTCCGAGACCAATCAGCGGGGAGCGGACACGTACCACGGCGCCGACGGGCCCTGGCATGTTTCCGACCTGCCGCACCGGCATCCGCTGGCCGATGCCTTCATCGCCGCAGCCGGCCAAGCGGGGTTGCCGCGAAACGACGACTTCAATGGTCCGAGCCAGGAAGGCGCCGGCTACTACCAGATGACCACGCGCGCCGGGCGGCGCGACAGCACCGCCAGCGCATTCCTGGAGCCGGCGCGCCGACGCGCCAACCTCGCTGTGGCAATAGACGCACTAGCGACGCGACTCATCGTGGAGTCCGGCCGGGTGCGCGGCGTCGAGTATCGCCAGGGAACCGACGTGAAGCGCGTCCTTGCCCGCAAGGAAACCATCCTCTGCGCTGGTACTTTCAATGCACCGCAACTCCTGCAAGTCTCCGGCATCGGCCCTGGCGCGCATCTGCAATCCCTGGGCATCCCGGTGCTGCTCGATCTGCCCGGGGTGGGCGCGAACCTGCACAACCACTTTCGCGCACCGCTCGTCATGCGCGGCCGGCCCGGGCCCGGCGTGACTATGAACGAACTCATGCAAAGTCCCTGGCAGCGCCTGCACATGGTTTGGCAGTACCTCGTCAATCGCGACGGCCCGCTCGCCGCCGGCACCTACGCGGGCGCGTTCATGAAAAGCACGCCGGACGCACCCGCGCCCGACCTGCAAGTCACGTTCTGGACCTACAGCGTCGCGCGGCGCGATTCCGGCGGCGTGGTCCTGCACCCTTTCCCGGGCTATACGGCCAACACGGTGATACTCAACCCCGGAAGCCGCGGTCAGGTCATGGCCACTGCGGCGGACGTGCGCCAGGCGCCGACGATCCACTATCGCCACCTCGAAGACCCGGCAGACGGCGCGACCCTGGTCGCCGGCATGAAGCTCCTGCGCCAGATACTGCACCAACCGGCGCTATCGACCTTCACCGAGTCCGAACTCGCCCCGGGCGCGAATTGCGCGAGCGACGACGAGTTGCTCGCCTATGCACGCCGCGCTGGCGGCTCGGTCTATCACCCGGTCGGTACCTGTCGCATGGGCGACGATGCGCTTGCCGTGGTCGATGCGCGCCTCAAGCTGCGCGGCATGGACGGGCTGCGCATCGCCGATGCGTCGGTCATGCCGACCATACCGTCGGGAAACACGAACGCGCCTGTGGCGATGATTGCGGAACGGGCGGCGGATTGGGCTACGGACAGGTAGTCCCGCGACAACCGCTTCAGTGCGTCGCCGCCAGCTTGGCGCTGGCCAGGCGATTGAGACTCACGCCTTCTTCGGCTGCCTGAAGCGCCAACGCGCGATGCACCTGAGGCGGGATGCGCACCTTGAATTGCCCGCTATAGGTTCTTTCAGACAGGGGCGGCGGGACCTCTTCGCGATTGCTTTCAAGATCGGCGACGACCGTCGCCACGGTCTTGCGAATACCCGCAAGCGCCTTCTCCGGGGTAGGTGCCAGCCAGCTCAGTGAAGGGAATTCGGCGCAAAGGCCAACGTGCTCGTTGTCTTCTGGAGACCACGTTACCCGATAGGTGTAGCGATCAACCTTCATTTCCACCTCGTTTTTGTCGCTGCAGCGTGTCGATGGCAAGCAAAACCTGGCGCACCTGATAGGCCTTGGCCTTGCCCGCCGCATTCTGGATATTCACTCTGGGATCACCTGGCCAAGGTGTCTTGTAAATCATGTGACTGGAACCCGATTGTCGCGCCGCACCAAAGAAGGCCTCACATACCTTCCTCAATTCGGCGAAGCCAATGTTCGCCGGATGAGCGCGCATTCGTTCAACGATTTTCTCAACCGAGGCCATTCTACTATGATGCCACTATTGGCACCAAAATGAAAGCCGTTCTCCTGCCTCCGCCATTAGGCGAAGCGGTCGTAGGGGCGCGAAAGGGCTTTATGAAAGGACGGCGGCACGCGCGGGCGCCCTCAGTTGCGCTCCAACGCGGCAGGCGCAATTTCGCGCAGCAACTCGAGCAGTGCGTCGGCCAGCGGGGTGAGCGGGCGCTGCGCCGACGTGGCAATCGCCAGGCGCGTCATGAGGCGCGGCTTGACGATCGGGCGTGGCAACAGCAGGGCACGCTCCTTGTCGTCACCGATCGCGTTGAGCGAGAGCACCGCGTAACCGTGGCCACGCGCGACCAGGTCGAGGATGGCCTGGATGCCGTCGATCTCCAGCGCCACCTCGATGCGCGCGCCGATCTCGGCCAAGCGCGACTCGATGAGCATGCGCACGGAATTCGGGCGGCTGGGGACGATCAGCGGATAGCCGGCGATATCCTTAAGCGCGACGGCGGCACCCATCTGACCGCGCTTGGCGCGGCCTTGGGCCGGGCCGATCAGGTACAGCGGCTCGGCCGTCAAGGGAAGTGTTTCGAGCGCCGGGGTCGGCGCGGGGTTGTAGAGCAGGCCCACGTCGATGCGTCCGGCTGCCAGCCACTCGGCGATGTTGACCGTGAGGCCTTCGCTGATGCCGAGCGTGGCCTTGGGATAGCGCTCGCGAAAGGCGTCGACCAGGCGCACGGTCAGGACCCGTCCAACCGTGGGGGGGACGCCCAGCGCGACATGGCCCACCGGCGCGCCGCGCGTGTCGGCCAGGTCCTCGCGCGCGCGCTCGACCTGGTGCAGGATGCCGCGTGCGTGCGCCAGGAGGCGCCGCCCGGCTTCGGTGGGGACCACCCCGCGGCCATTGCGCAGCAGCAGGTGCTGGCGCACTTCGACCTCGAGGGCGCGCACCTGGCGCGACAGCGCCGGCTGGGCGATGCGCAGGAATTCGGCTGCGCGCGTGAAGCTGCCCAGTTCGGCGACATGCACGAAGACTTCGAGCTGTTTCAGGTTCATCAGGGTTTGCCTGGGTGTGCGTGGCTGCTAGTCCAAGGATAATCCGGTGCTCACAACAAATCAGCGAGACTCCTGTGAAAACATTACTCAGCCGCCGCCGCCTTCTCGTCGCTGCCGGAGCGCCGCTTCTGGCGCCGTTTGCAGCGCGTCCCGCGCTGGCGCAGTCGGCCTGGCCGACCCGGCCGGTGCGCATGATCATCAACCTGCCGCCGGGTTCCTCGCCGGACGTGCTGGGCCGCGCCCTTGCCCAGCCGCTGCAGGAGGGACTGGGCCAGAGCATCGTCATCGAAACACGCACCGGCGTGGGCGGTGCCATCGGCGCCGAGGCGGCTGCCAAGGCCACCGATGGACACACCATCCTCATGACCGCCGGCAGTGTGATCTCGGTCAATCCCTTCGTCAATCCGCTGCCGTTCGACCCCAATCGCGACCTGGTTCCGGTGGCGGCCGTCGCGCGGGTGGCGCTGTTCCTGGTCATGCGTGCCGATCTGCCGCCCAAGAACTTGAAGGAGTTCGTCGCGTACCTCAAGGCCAACCCCGGGCGCCTGTCCTACGGGTCGCCCGGCAACGGATCGTCGCCACACGTGGTGGGCGAGATGTTCAAGGCCCAGGCTGGCGTGTTCTCGGTGCACATTCCGTATCGGGGTTCGGCTCCGGCCTTGCAGGACCTGCTGGGCGGGCAGATCGACTATGCCTTCGACCCCGGCATTGCCTTTCCGCACGTGCGCTCGGGCAAGCTGCGCATGCTGGCGGTGCCCTTGATGCAGCGTTCGTCGCAGTTTCCCGATGTGCCGACCCTCCACGAATCGGGTTTCCCTGGATTTGATGGCGGCACCACGCACTCGGTATACATGCCGGCCGGCACCCCGGCCGATGTGGTGGCGCGCGTGAATCGCGAGGTCAACCGGGCGCTGACCCTGCCGGCGGTCCGTACCGCGATCACCGGCATCGGCGCCGAGCCCACGCCCATGACCCCGCAGCAACTTGCGCAGGTCATGGCGGAGGATGCCAAGCGCTATTCGGCCATCATCCGCGAGCGCAAGATCAAGCCGGACTGAACGCCGGGCGGGCAGCCGGCGCTCGGCTATGCCGGACTGGCATTTCTGCTAGTCCGGTGATACCGCTTTCCGGCAGTCGTGCGGGGCATCACAATCGGGACTGGGCGCAACCTCTCCCGTCAGGGTTGCACACCGGCGGCGGCATAATGTCGCCTCGCCCGCACCGGGTATTACCGCCGAAACACGGAAAGCATCGCATGATCATCGACTGCCACGGCCACTACACGACCTCTCCCCCTGCACTGGACGACTGGCGCCAGAAGCAGATCGCCAACCTGGCGAACCCGGCGCTGGGCCCCAAGGCGTCCGACCTCAAGATCAGCGACGACGAGCTCTCCGAGACCATCGAGAAAAACCAGTTGAAGATGATGAACGAGCGCGGCTCGGACGTCACCATCTTCTCGCCGCGCGCCAGCTACATGGCGCATCACATCGGCGACTTCAACACTTCATCCACCTGGGCGGCGATCTGCAACGAACTGATCTTCCGCATCCACCAGCTTTTTCCCAAGCGCTTCATCGGCGGGGCCATGCTGCCGCAATCCCCGGGCGCGGCACCCGCCACCTGCATCCCCGAGATCGACCGCTGCGTCAAGGACTACGGCTTCGTGGTCATCAACCTCAATCCGGATCCGTCCGGCGGGCACTGGACCTCGCCGCCCTTGAGCGATCCGCAGTGGTTCCCGATCTACGAGCGGATGATCGAGTACGACATCCCGGCGATGATCCACGTCTCGACTTCCTGCAACGCCTGCTTCCACACCACCGGCGCGCACTACCTGAACGCCGACACCACCGCGTTCATGCAGTGCCTGACCTCGGACATCTTCAAGCGCTTTCCCAGGCTCAAGTTCATCATTCCGCATGGCGGCGGCGCGGCACCCTACCACTGGGGGCGCTTTCGCGGCCTGGCGCAGGACATGAAGCTGCCGCCGCTCAAGGAGCACCTTCTGGGCAACATCTTTTTCGACACCTGCGTGTATCACCAGCCGGGCATCGACCTTCTTACCAAGGTGATCCCGGTGGACAACATCCTCTTCGCCTCCGAGATGATCGGCGCGGTGCGCGGGGTCGATCCCGAGTCCGGTTTCATGTACGACGACACCAAGCGCTACATCGAGGCCTCCAGCCTCTCGCCATCGGATCGAGCCAAGATCTACGAGGGCAACGCGCGGCGCGTGTTCGGGCGCCTGAATGCCAAGCTGCAATGACGGTGCGCGGAAACTGACGCGCCGCGAAGACGGAACCATCGGATGACATTCACCAAGACCCCGGGCTGGCTGGACTGGTACGCCGGTCCGGCCAAGCCGCACTTCCACCTGCCCCCCGGCAGCGTCGACGCGCATTGCCATGTGTTCGGCCCGGGGGCGGAGTTTCCCTTCGCCCCTGAGCGCAAGTACACGCCCTGCGACGCTTCCAGGGCGCAGCTCTTCGCGCTGCGGGATCACCTGGGTTTCGAGCGCAACGTGATCGTCCAGGCGACCTGCCACGGGGCCGACAACAGCGCAGTGGTCGATGCGCTCAAGGCCTCGGGCGGACGCGCGCGCGGCGTCGCCACCGTGCGGCGCGACATCAGCGACGCGCAATTGCAGGCACTGGACGCCGCCGGCGTGCGCGGCGTGCGCTTCAATTTCGTCAAGCGCCTGGTCGATTTCACCCCCAAGGAAGAACTGCTCGAGATCGCCAGTCGCATCAAGCCGCTCGGCTGGCATGTGGTGATCTACTTCGAGGCCGCCGACCTGCCCGAGCTGTGGGACTTCTTCACCGCGCTGCCGACCGTCGTGGTGGTGGACCACATGGGCACGCCGGACGTCACGCAGCCGGTCGATGGTCCGCAGTTCGGGTTTTTCGTCAAGTTCATGCGCGAGCATCCCAACGTCTGGTCCAAGGTGACCTGCCCCGAACGCCTCTCGGTGACAGGACCCGCGGCCTTGAACGGCGAGCGCAACGCCTACCGCGACGTGGTGCCTTTCGCGCGCCATCTGGTCGAAACCTTTCCCGACCGCGTACTGTGGGGCACGGACTGGCCGCATCCCAACCTCAAGAAGCACATGCCCGACGACGGCCTCTTGGTGGATTTCATACCGCACATCGCGCCGACGCCGGCATTGCAGCAAAAGCTGCTGGTCGATAACCCCATGCGCCTTTACTGGAGCTGATCGCCATGGCCCTGGATAAACCTTACCTCGATGTCCCCGGCACGACCATCTTCGACATGGAGCAGTCGCGCAAGGGCTATTGGCTGAACCAGTTCTGCATGTCGCTCATGAAGGCCGAGAACCGCAAGCGCTTCCTTGCCGACCAGCGCGCCTACGTGGACGAATGGCCCATGGACGAGGAGCAAAAGCAGGCCGTGCTCACGGCCGACTTGAATCGCGGCATCCGCGCCGGCGGCAACATCTATTTCCTGGCCAAGCTGGGCGCCACCCATGGCAAGAGCTTCCAGCAGATGGCCGGCAGCATGACCGGCAAGACCGAGGAGGAGTATCGCGACATGATGATCAAGGGCGGGCGCTCGGCCGAGGGCAATCGCGTGGTCGGCGAGAACGGCGACGCGCAGGCCAACCGCCAGCCGCAGGGCAGCGGCACCGGCCGGCTGCTCTAGGAGACGACGCATGGCACACATCAGCGCATCGGTCTATACCTCGCATGTGCCGGCCATCGGCGCGGCCATGGATCTGGGCAAGACCCATGAGCCCTACTGGCAGCCGCTCTTCAAGGGCTACGAGTTCTCCAAGGCGTGGATGAAGGACAACCGGCCGGACGTGATCTTCCTGGTCTTCAACGACCACGCGACCGCGTTCAGCCTGGAAATGATCCCGACCTTCGCCATCGGCACGGCCGCCGAATACGCAGTCGCGGATGAGGGTTGGGGTCCGCGCCCGGTGCCCAAGGTGATCGGCCACCCGGACCTGGCCAGCCACATCGCACAGTCGGTGATCCAGGATGACTTCGACCTGACGATCGTCAACAAGATGGACGTCGACCACGGCCTCACCGTGCCGCTCTCGCTCATGTGCGGGCAGCCGCAGGCCTGGCCCTGCCCGGTGATCCCTTTCGCGGTCAATGTCGTGCAGTACCCGGTGCCCTCGGGCAATCGCTGCTATCAGCTTGGTCGCGCGATCGCCAGGGCGATCCGCAGCTACGACGCGGACCTGAACGTGCAGATCTGGGGCACGGGCGGAATGAGCCACCAGTTGCAGGGTCCGCGCGCCGGTCTCATCAACGCGCCCTGGGACAACGGCTTTCTGGACCAACTCATCGCTGATCCCGCCGCACTGGCGCTACGACCGCACATCGAGTATGTGCGCGAGGCCGGCTCGGAAGGCATCGAACTGGTCATGTGGCTCATTGCGCGTGGCGCGATGAGCGATGCGGCCGCGGGCGGGCCTAAGCCCACCGTGCGCCATCGCTTCTATCACGTGCCGGCGTCGAACACGGCGGTCGGGCACCTGATCCTGGAAAACCGGTAAAGGAATCATCATGAAAATCGCACTCGCCGGAGCCGGCGCATTCGGCATCAAGCACCTCGAAGGGCTGGCCAAGATCGACGGGGTTGAAGTCGTTTCGCTCGTCGGTCGCGAACTCGCCAAGACCCAGGAAGTCGCCGCCAAGTTCAAGGTGCCCCACGTCTCGACCGAGTTGGCCGACAGCCTGGCGATAAAGGAAGTCGATGCCGTGATCCTCTGCACCCCGACGCAGATGCACGCCGCGCAGGCGATCGCCTGCATGCGGGCAGGCAAGCACGTGCAGGTCGAGATTCCCCTGGCTGACAGCCTGAAGGACGCCGAGGCCGTGGTCGCGCTGGCCAAGGAAACCGGGCTCACGGCCATGTGCGGCCACACGCGGCGCTTCAATCCCAGCCACCAATGGGTCCGCAAGAAGATCGTCGCGCGCGAGTTCGCCATCCAGCAAATGGATGTGCAGACCTACTTTTTCCGCCGCACCAACATGAACGCGCTGGGCCAGCCGCGCTCGTGGACCGATCACCTGCTGTGGCACCATGCGGCGCACACCGTCGACCTTTTCCAGTACCAGACCGGCGGGCAGGTCACGGCGGCCAACGCGATCCAGGGGCCGATCCACCCGACCCTCGGCATCGCGATGGACATGTCGATCCAGTTGAAGAGCTCGACCGGCGCCATCCTCACCCTTTCGCTGTCGTTCAACAACGACGGTCCGCTGGGCACCTTCTTTCGCTACATCGGCGACACCGGCACCTACATCGCGCGCTACGACGACCTCTACAACGGCAAGGACGAGAAGATCGACGTCTCCAAGGTCGATGTGTCGATGAACGGCATCGAACTGCAGGACCGCGAGTTCATCGCCGCGATCCGCGGCAAGCGCGAGCCCAACGCCAGCGTGGCGCAGGTGCTGCCCTGCTATCGCGTGCTGCACCAGCTGGAGCAGCAACTGAGCTGACGGGCTGCGGTCCGGCCGGCGCGCACGCCGGGATGAGTCGCTGACTCCGTTTGAAGGTTCGCCCGTCAGTGCGGCAGGCCGGGCCCCGCAGGGCGGCCGAGGCTTACCCCATCCCGATGTGTCGCGGTTGGCCGCGTACGCGCTCCATCCAGGCGTTCACTGCCGGAAAGCGCGCGAGGTCGAAGCCGCCCTCGTGGGCCACGTGAGTGTAGGCGTAGAGCGCGATGTCGGCGACGGTGTACCGCCCCGCCGCGAAAAAGGCATTCGCCTCCAGGTGCTTTTCCATGACCGAAAGTGCGGCGTAACCCGGCCCGAACTTGTCTTGCAGGCGTTCCTCTTGTTCAGGTGGCCGACCCAGGTAGCGAACGATGTATCGCGCCGTTGCGACGTAGGGTTCATGGCTGTATTGCTCGAAGAACATCCATTGCAGGGCGCGTGCCTGATCCGCGCGTCCGCCTGGCCACAAGCGGTCGCTTTGGCCATCATTGGCGAGATATTGCAGGATGGCGTTGGATTCGGCCAGGTGCATATCCGGTGCAATTTGCAGCACCGGGATGCGGCCATTGGAATTCAGGGCGAGGAATTCCGGCGTGCGGGACTCACGCTTGAGGATATCGATGTTGCGCCACTCATGCTCAAGTCCGAGTTGATGCAACAGCAGTTTGACCTTGTAGCAGTTGCCCGAGAAGACATCGCCGTAGACGCGCAGCATGACGGACCTCGTTCAGCGCTGCGGCGCGGGGATGCGGCCTACTCGCTCCGCGAACTCGCGATGCGTGTCCAGATCGGCGGGGCGATGTTTGACCTGCGTTGAAGCCGGGTACTTGCCCAGGAAGTTGTCGCCACGGTGATTGATGCGCGGCCGGATTGGCCGGGCGCTGAAACCCCCGCCGCAGTTCGGGCAGACACCGGCCAGCAGCCCGTCGGCGCAGTCGCGGCAAAAAGTGCACTCAAAGGAGCAGATCACCGCATCGGTCGACTCCGGCGGTAAGTTGCGGTTGCAGTGCTCGCAAGTCGGGCGCAGCTCAAGCATGTGGCCTCCGGCCGCTACGTCGAGATCGTGATGGTGGCCGGTTCGAGGGCCTCGAACACCGCTCCGCGCCCGGTACGGGTGGATTGCCCGCACGTCAGCGTCACGTCATCGAGCAGACCCGGCAGGGTCAGCCATAGGGTTCCACGTTCGACCTTGACGCGTGCCGGCGACTTGAAGCCGATCACGCCGCCGCCCGGCAAATCCACGCGGCGCGCGGCGCGGCGGGGTTGGAATAATGCGGCAAAATCATGAAAAATACGCAACATGGTAGTCGCAAGCGATCCGGACCGGGCCATTTTGCGACTGTGAGAATCGTAGTTCAAGCGAGAGTTTTGCGTGGCAATAATGATTATTCCTCATGAATAAGCCCAGGCGCGTCACGCGCCCGCTATCGCTCGGTGGCTTGCGCGGCTTCGAAGCGGTGGCGCGCCTGTCCGGCTTCTCGCGTGCCGCTGCTGAACTGCACTTGACCCAGTCCGCCGTCAGCCGCCAGATCCAGACCCTCGAAGGCGAATTGGGGTTCGCACTGTTTTCTCGCGGTACGCGGTCACTGGCCTTGCTGCCTGATGGTCGCGAGCTGCTGGTCGCGGTGCGCAATGGATTGGATGGTATCGATGCGGCGGTGGCGCGCATCCGCAGTCGCGCGCGTGATGCGGTGAAGACGGTCAACGTGACGACCTACGCGTCGTTCGCTTCGATGTGGTTGCTGCCGCGCCTGCCCGCATTCTCTGCAGCACACCCGGACGTGGATGTGCGCATCATCGCCAGCGACGCCTACATCGACCTGGTCGACGAAGGCTGCGACATCGCGATCCGCCACGGCGCCCAGCGACGCCTGCCGCAGGATGCGGAAGAACTGTTTCGCGACCAGGTGTTCCCGGTATGCAGTCCTGCCTTGCTCGAGCGACTTCCGATACGCGCGGTGGCCGACCTGCGCGACCACGTCCTCTTGCGCTTCGAGCATAGTGCGGCCAGCAACGACGCGCTCACCTGGGAAGCCTGGTTCGCGGCCAATCGCCTGGCGCCGGTGCGCCCGAAAAGCAGCGTCAGCTTCACTTACCTCGACCAGATGGTGCAGGCTGCGCTGCGCGGACAGGGCGTGGCGATCGCGCGCGTACCCCTGGTGACCGACCTGATGCGCGAAGGCGACCTGGTGGCACCGTTCGGCAGACTCAAGGTGGCGGGCTATCCGCACTTCCTGCTGATCAACCCGCAGACGCGGCATCGCGAGGAAGTGAGCGCATTCTGCGCCTGGCTGCGCGAGGCCGCTGCGGTCGCGCGCGCGCAAATAGGCGCACTCGCGCGACGACAGCTTGCAAGGGCGCGTCCGGCGGCGCCTGACTCCCGCCGACCGACCGCAAGGCGACGCTGACGGACGGCAGTCGCGCCTGTCAGGTCGCGGTGCCCTCGCTCAGCCACTCACCCAGGCAGCGCGCGAGCTGTGCTGGCTGTTCCATCGGCACCAGGTGTCCGGCACCTTCGATGGTGGCCTGGCGGCAGCCCGGAATGGCATTCGCATAGGCCAGCGCCGCAGGCGGAAACGCCTTGTCGTGCGAGCCGCCGATGACGATCGTCGCTCGCTTGCCGTCCAGGAGCGTCGTGCGATCCGGACGCGCGATCGTGGCGCGCACATGCGCGACGAAGCGCTCCGGGCCGTAGGCACGCACCATGGCCGCGCGCTCGGCCATCATGGCGGCATCGGCCAGGCTGTCGGGGTGGAATGCGAGCGCAGCCTGCGATTCGATCATCTCGAAATAGCGGCCCTCTGCCACCTGCGCAAGCGAGGCCTGCCGCCGCTCGGCGGCCGCAGGCGAATCCGCGCCCGGCGCGGTGCAGATCATCGCCAGGCCCTGCACCCGCTGCGGCGCCGCGGCAAGCATTGCCAGCGCCACGTAACCGCCAAACGAGAAACCGGCCAGCCAGAAGCGCTGCGGCAAACTGGCCAGCAGCGCCTGCGCGATGGCGTCGACCGACTCCAGCGGCGGATTGTCGACCGGCAGCGCGCGTACGCCTGCAGGCAGGTGAGGAAGCAGGCGGTCGAACACGGCGCGCGTGTTGTTGAGCCCGGGGACCAAGACGAGATCGGCATTCATGCGGTTTTCCTGGCGCGAGGGGCGCGTTTGTTTGCGGAAGTTGGCGCGGTGCGCGCGGTTGAGCGCGGCGGCGGCAGGGGTTCGTCGTCGCCCAAGTTGCGGCTGATGCCTTCCAGAACCTTGAGGCAGGTGTGTACTTCGCTGCGTGGCAAACCGCTCACCATGCCGGCCAGGAAGCCGGCGCGCTGACGCATCACCCGGCGCACCAGCGACTGGCCGCTCCTGGTCAGGCGCACCCGGGTAAGCCGCGTGTCCTGCGGGTCGTCGCTGCGGGCGATCAGCCCCTCCGCTTCGAGGGCCTTCAACTGCCGGGTGATCGACCCGGGGTCGACGCGTACCTGGTGGATGAGATGTTTCTGGCTCGTCAGCGGCTGCTGGTAAATCAGGTAGAGCAGGCGCCAGCGCGCCGCGCCGACGCCGGTGAGCGACTCGAAAGCCTGGGTGGCGGCGTTATAGGCCTTGCCCAGGCGCAGGAAGACGGTCGAGACTTGATGCCGGGATGACACGATGGAATTGCGGGTGCGAAAAGGGCGGTGGCCTCAGTCGAGCTTGATGCCGCGCGCCTTGATCACTTCGCCCAGGGCCTGCGTCTCGCGCCGGGAGGTATTGATGAGGAACTCCGGCGTGCTGGCGACGATGTTGTACCCCTGCGCGGTCAGCGTCTTCTCGACCGTGGGTGACTTGAGAGCCTGCACGAAGGCCGCGTTGAGGCGCGCGACGACATCCGCCGGTACATTGGCCGGCGCGACGATGCCCAGCCAGCCGCTGCTCTCGACCTGCGGGAAGCCGGATTCCTTGAAGGTCGGCGCGTTCGGATAGATCAGGGTCCAGCGCTCCGCACCGGTGACCGCGAGCACCATGAGCTTGCCCGATTCGACATGCGGCCTGGCGGCCCCGGTCACCAGCGCATAGTGGATCTGTCCGCCGAGCAGGTCGGTAATCGACGGCGCTTCACCCTTGTAAGGGACGTGCACCGGCGATACGCCGGCGGCCATGTTGAAAGCTTCGGCCCACAGGTGAAAGCTGGTGCCTTGTCCGGCCGAGCCGAAGGAAGTCTTGCCCTCGTTGGCCTTGAGCCAGCCGGCAAAGTCGCGGATGTTGCGCGCCGGGACGACGGCGGGGTTGATTGCGAGCGCAAGGTAGCCACGCACGGCCATGGTGATCGGGGTCACGCGGCTGTGCAGGTTCGCGTACTTCGGGTCGGTCACCGGAAAAAGCGACAGTGAACCGGGCACGACGAGCCCGATGGTGTAGCCGTCGGGCGGGGCGTTGAGCGCCGCGTCCAGCCCGATCTTGCCGCTTGCGCCGGGGCGGTTCTCGACCACGATGTTCTGTCCCAGCACCTTGGCTGCTTCCGTGGCCACCACGCGCGCGACGTTGTCGGCGAAGCCGCCGGCCGCGTAGGGGTTGATGAGCAGGACCGGGCGGGCAGGGAAACCCTGGGCGAGGACGGCGCCGGCGGCGAGAAGAGACAGCGCGGCCAGCAGCGGACGCCAGGCGGTGATGCTTCGGAAGGTGTGCATGTGGGGCGGTTCCCTTGGTGGCAGCTTCAGTTGAGGACAGGGCGGCGCTTCTCGCCGTCGAGGCGGTCGCCCTCGACCCAGCAGGCATGGGTGCCGATACCCATGCGCTCCGGCAGGATGATGCGCGCCACCGGGCCTGCCGCGATATCGTCGGCGCGCAGGATCATGATCTCGGAGCTGTCGGCCCCCATGTCGGCGACCATCGAGATCACGTAGCCGTCATCCTCGGCGCGCGCGTTCAAGGCGCGCGCGACCTGCGGCTCGCTGCCATAGCGGCCCTCGCCATACTCGAAGCGTGCGGTGGCGCCGCTCTGCATGTCGTAGCGCTTCAGACCCGAGAACAGCCAATCCCCCTTCTTGTAAAGCACGTTGTAGCTGTAGCGGTAGGGGCGGCCGACGTAGTCGTTGCTGCACACCGGGAATTCGGTGATCTCGTCGTCGATCAGTTGCTCGCTGGTGCGTCCGGTTGCGAGGTTGAAGCGCCAGCGGTACATGCGCGTCGGGTTGTTGTGCTTGTCCAGGTTGGCGCGGATGCGCTCGTAGACGTTGGTGATCTGGCCGACCGGCACGGTTTTGTAGTCCGGCATGATGCAGCCGTCCATGATGACTTCGTCGCCCGACTCGAAGCAATTGGTGATGTGCAGGATGTAGCAGGGCCTGGCCTCGAACCAGCGCACCGAGGCGTTGTTGCCGCGCCGTGGCAGGATGCCGAAGCGCGCCGGCTGGTCGCGGTTGAAGACCAGTTTGTGCTGTCCCTTCTTCAAGCCCTCGGGATCGAAATACAACGGCAGGTCGTGCAGCACCGTGTAGTGCTCGGTGATGCCCAGATCATGCGGCCAGCGCGCGCCGGGCAGCTCGATGGCCTCGTAGTGCACCAGCTGGTTGTCGCGGTCGATGATGCCGTAGTTCATGTACGGCGGATGCTCGGGATAGTTGAAGAACATCATCTCGCCGGTGAAGTTGTCCACCTTGTAGTGCGAGGCGACCCCGTCAGGCACCTTGCGCGCCCAGTTGGCATCCGGTCCCAGGGTCTCCAGCGTGTAGGGATCGAGGCGCCAGGGTTCGCTGCCCTGCGACATGCTCGCCAGCAGGCGTCCGGCGTGACACTTGACGTCAGTGCCGGCGTTGTCCTTCATGGCGCCCATCGCGCCCCAGCCGCGCCGTGCCCCCAGGTCCGGCGCCAGCATGCCGGGCCACAGCGCACGCCCGGCCGCCTCCTCGGCGTAGAAGCCGGTGGTGCGCACGAAACGGTTGCGGTACTCGGCGCGGCCGTTCTCGAAGCGCATCGCGTGCAGCATGCCGTCGCCGTCGAACGGATGATAGGTGCCGAGCGGCTCGTGGACCTGGTTGTGGTGGTTGCGCACGAACATGCCGTTGAGGTCGCGCGGAATCTCGCCGATCACCTTGAGGCTGTCGGTATCGGCGGTGTACTCGCGCGCATTGGACTGGAACGGACCCTGCAGGAAGGGATGGTCGTTGTCCGGCCGGATGGTGAGGCGTACTTCATTGACGACTTCGAGCATGGCGCGACCTCCTGGTTGTCTGGCAATGCTTGCCCGAGGCAAGCGTCAGGCGGCATTGAATGTCAAACGCGGCAGTTTGTCAATCTTGCTGCGCTGCAGAATTGACATTCGATGAGCGAGGCGCCACACTCAACAATTGCCTGCGGCAAGTATTTGCCGAATTTGCCCACCAGACGCGAGGAGATTCGACCATGAGACCCTACCTGCTTCCCGACTACATGGTGAGCGGCGAGTCAGACACCACCCTTTACCTGCTGCACGGGGCCTACGGCTCCAAGGAGTACTTTCGCTTCACCATCGAACGTTTCGTCGCCGCGGGTTACCGCGTGGTTGCCTGCGACGCCCCCGGCTATTGCATCTCGGAGGTGCCTAAGTCAGTCAGCATCCGGGGCATGGCCGAGATGGTCAACCGCCTGATCGACGCCACCTGCACGAAGCGCACCGTGATGCTGGGCCACAGCATGGGCGGCTTTGTCGCGCAAAAGGTTGCCGACCAGAATCCCGGGCGCATCTCCGCGCTGGTGCTGTCGGCGGCCGTGCACACTTTCAACCACTCCGGCCCTGACTGGCAGGCCGAGTTCCTGCGTACCCGGGTGGCGCCGCTCACCCAGGGCAAGGCGATCGCCGAATACGCGCCGGCGCTGCTCAAGACCATGATGGGCCCGGGCGCGTCCGGCCCGGAAATCGACCACGCGCTCTACAACATCCGCATGATGAAGGGCCCGGCGTTCCAGAAGGCGGTGCAGGCCATCTCCGAGTACCTGGAGGACGACGTGCCGGCGCGCCTGAAGATGCCGGTGCTGTGCATCGCCGGCGAACTGGACGAGACCTGCCCGTCGCGCGTGATGCAGAAGATGGCCGGCATTATGCCAAAGGGAGAGTTCCACGAGATGAAGGGCGTCGGGCACTACGGCTGGGGCGAGCGGCCCGAGGAATACCATCGGGTGGTGCATGGCTTTCTCGATCGCGCACTCGGGCGTGCCTGACGCAGGCGCGCTTCCCTTCTCGCATCCGACCGTCCTGCACGCGCTGGCCGATGCGGCACGGCGCACGCCCGACCTGCCGGCGATTTCCTGCGAAGCGGAGACCCTTACCTATCGGCAGTACGCGGCGTGCGTCGATGCGCTGGCGCGCGAACTGATCGCGCTTGGTGCCGAGGGCGGCCGCGTCGCCCTCCTGATGGGCAATTCGCTGGACATCGCGATCGCGACCTTCGCCGCACAGGCGGCGCTGGCGCAGGTGGTGCCGCTCAACCCGGCTTACACCGCGCATGAATTGACGCCCATCCTCGCCAATGCCCGGCCGTGCGTGCTGCTTTTCGATGCTGCCTGCGCGGGCGTGGTGGCGAGTGCCGCGCAGGAGGTGCCGCATCGCATCGTGGTGGGAGAGGGCGCGCGCCTCACGCGCTGGTCCGATGCACCGCCGCCGGCAGTCCCGCTGCCCCTGCCCGCGCCGGAGTCGCTATCCACCCTGCAGTACACCGGCGGCACCACCGGGCGCTCCAAGGGGGTCGACCTGACCCATGCGGCGGTGGCGGTCAACGTCGCGCAGCGCGAGGCGCTGCTGCCGACCCTGCCCGAGGCCGAGCGCGTGCTGGCGATCACTCCGCTATTCCACGTGTATTCGGTGTCCATGGGCCTGTACCTGGCGGCCTACGCCCGTTCGCACCTGGTGATCATGCCGCGCTACCGTCCGGAGGACGTGCTCGCCACGATCGCGCGCGAGCGCATCACGCTCCTGGCCGGCAGCCCGACCATTTTCATCGGCCTGATGGCCTGCCCGGCATTTGCAAGCGCGGACCTGAGTTCCCTGCGCCTGTGCTACTCAGGATCGGCGCCCCTGTCGGCTGCGACGCTCGAGCGCTGGGAAGCGGCGACCGGCTGCGGCATCTGCGAAGGCTACGGGCAGAGCGAGGCGGGGCCCGTCCTCACCTACAACCCGCAGGTCGGGCGGCGCAAGGTCGGGACGGTGGGCTTCGCATTGCCGCAGACGCAGGTGGAGGTGGTCGACGTGGAGACCGGCACGCGCATCCTGGCGGCAGGCGAGGTGGGTGAAATCCGTGCCCGCGGGCCGCAGATCATGTGTGGGTATCGCGGGCTCGCCGACGAAACCGCGGCGGCCCTGCGCGACGGCTGGCTCTATACGGGCGACCTGGGTGAATTCGACGCCGACGGTTACCTGACGATCCGCGACCGCAAGAAGGACATGGTGATCGTCGGCGGCTACAACGTGTACCCGCGCGAAGTCGAGAATGCTCTGCTGGCGCACCCCGGCGTCGCCGAGGCGGCGGTGGTCGGAGCGCCGGATACGTATCGCGGCGAGCGACTGGTCGCCTTCGTGGTGCCGCGAACGGCGGCGACCCCGGCCGCGGCCCTCGAGGCGGACCTGTCGGCGTACCTGGCCGAACGCCTGACGCGCTACAAGCTGCCGGGCGAACTGAGGCTGGTGGCGGCGCTGCCCAAGACCACGGTCGGCAAGATCGACAAGATCGTGCTGCGCACGACCGCGGCGACGCCGGCCTGACGCGCGCTCAAGCGCGCTTTTTCGCGCCCTTCGCCTTCTTCTTGTCTTTTGCGCTGACTGCCTTGACGCGTTTTCCCGTCACGTCGCGCGACCATTGCGAGCGCGCGCCTTTGGCCGGCGGAGTCATGAAGTCCTCGCCAACTCTGCCCGGCCCCGGCTCGGGGATCGGCCGGCCACTGTCGCGCCACTCGACCGCGGCAGGAAAGCCGAATTTCTCGGCGTAGGCCTTGAACCACAGGCCCTCGGGCGAGTGACGCGTGATGCCGTCGAAAATGGTCGCGAACATCTGCGTCTGCTCCAGGCCCATCGCATCGACCGCCTGGTTGATGACCAGTTTCATCATCATGAGCTGGTTCTTGGGCACCCCGGCGATGCGCTGTGCCAGGCGTTCCACCGCGGCGTCGAGTTCCTCGAGTGGCGCGACATCGGTCGCCAGGCCCCACTCGAAGGCGGTCCTGCCGTCGATCAGATCGCCGGTCAGCATCATGCGCTTGGCGCGCATGGCCCCCAGGCGATAGACCCACATGGCCGGCGTGGGGCAGCCCCATACCCGTACCGGCATGTAGCCGATGCGCGCCTTGTCCTCCATGACGATGAAGTCGCAGCAGGTGGCGATGTCGCTGCCGCCCGCCGCGGCGTAGCCGTGCACGCGCGCAATGGTCGGCTTGTAGGACCGCCACAGGCTCATGAAGTCCTCGGTGTTCTTCTTCATGAACTTGTAGTCCAGCGTCGGGTCCCACGGCAGCGCCTGGGTATAGACGTTGGTCTTGTCGCCTTCGGCGTAGGCCTTCAGGTCGTAGCCGGCACAAAAGGCTTTGCCGGCGCCTGCGAGCACGATCACGTGCACGCGCTCATCGGCATTGGCGGCTTCGACGGCGGCGCGGATCTCGCGCGGCATTGCGTCGCTGATCGCGTTCAGGCGCTCGGGGCGGTTGAGCGTGATGCGCGCGATGCGGCCGTCTACCGCATAGCGCAGGGTCGAGAATCGTGGCGGGCGGGGTTTCCTGTCTGGCATCCCGGTCAGTCCTGATCAAATCACCTGTTCGCGCAGCACGCCGCGGCAATCCATCTCGAAATCCAGGTCGACGACCGGCGGGCGCACGAAATGCCAGGTGATGTCGCCGGCGCCGGCGCGCGACGTGAGTTCGGTGGCCATGATCGCGTGGATATCGTGCACGGTGTAGACCTGGGTCGCCGTCACGTCAAGCCAGCCAAAGCCCAGCGCTGCCTGTCGCCGCTCCTGTTCGCCCAGCACCCAGCGCGCCTTGGCGAGCAGTCCCGCGGGCGTGATATCGCCGCGGGCGACGATGTAGTCATGGTAGTTGGCGTGGCCTTCGGGCACCTCGCCGCTGCCGGCAATCACGAACGAGGGTCGCGCGCCCGGCATCGGCACGGTATAGGAAAACGCGTGGAACCCGGGCGTCGCCGGCGCGTTGATCGCCGGCGCCAGGTTGCTGCGCGCGACGGGGTTGACGGAATCGCGAAAGAGATTCCAGGCGACGAGGGTGTCGACGTAGACGCGGTTGAAGGCGCCGAAGCCTTCTTCGCTGAACGGCGCCGGCGAGCGCAGCTCGCAGGCCGCGAATGCGGTCAGCGGGCGTCCCTGAGATTCGAGGTGCGCGGCGATCGCGGCAAAGCCCTCGGCAAGAGGCATGTGGCGCTTGAAACGCACGCGCTCCAGCGCGAAGCCCGGCTGCGCCGCTACTCCTGCGGAGTAGGGAAACACGCCCTTGACGAAACGATAGCCGCCGTCGGGGAAATCGATGACCTGCGCCATGTGCGGCCTCGCTAGTCGAGCTTGATGCGGGCTGCCTCGACCACCTTCTGCCAGCGTGCCAGGTCGGCCTTGATCTCGGCGGAAAACTGATCCGGCGTGTTGCCCACCGGCTCCACGCCGAGCGTGATGAGGCGCTCGCGCAGGTCCGGCTCCTTCATCCCCGCGACAATGGCCGCGTTGAGGCGATCGACGATGGGCCGGGGCGTCTTCGCCGGCGCCATGATGCCGACCCAGGACGAGACGTCGAAGCCGGTGATGCCCTGCTCGATCAGGGTCGGCACGTCCGGCAGCGAGGTGGCGCGCCGCGGCATCGACACGCCGATGCCGATCAGCTTGCCGGACTTCACATGCTGGTGGGCACCGGCCACCGATGCGTAGGCCAGCGGCACCTGGCCGCCGATGGCATCAAGCACCGCCTGCCCGCCGCTCTTGTACGGAATGTGGGTCATGTCGAGCCCGGTGCGTTGCTTGAGCAACTCGCCAGCGACATGGGTGGTGCCGCCGGTGCCGGAGTGGCCGAACGAGAGCTTGTTCGGATTGGCCTTGGAGTAGGCTAGGAGCTGCGCGAAATTGCGTGCGGGCACCGAGGGGTGCGCCACCAGGACGAGTGCCGCGTCGCCGATCTTGGTCACCGGGGCGAAGTCGCGCACGGTGTCGAAGGGGATGTTGGGGAACACGAACGGGTTGATCACCATCGTGCCGTCGAAGGCAAGCAGCAGCGTGTAGCCGTCCGGCGCCGCCTGCGCGACGAAGGCCGTGCCCGGGTTGCCCGAGGCGCCCGGGCGGTTCTCGACGATCACCTGCTGCCCGAAGCGCAGCGAGAGCTTGTCGGCCAGGGCGCGCGCCGAGGTGTCGGTGACTCCGCCGGTGGCAAACGGCACGACGATGCGGATCGGCTTGACGGGGAATTCCTGCGCGGCGGCGCCGGCAGCGAGTGTCAGCGCGACGGCGCCGGCGAGAGCACGCAACAATGACATTTCAATCTCCTCGTGGCGGCGCGCTTTGAGGTGGCGCGCCGGCGGCGAGGGATTAAAGCATGCCCGCTTGCAACGGAGGAGCCGGCGTTGCGCCTGCGATTAGCCCGCGGGGCGGGCCGGCGGCACGGCTTGGGCTACGGCCTTAAGTTCGGAACGCAACTGGGCAAGGTGTCCGCCTAGCGCCTCGAGATGGTCGCCCATCATGCCTGACAGGCCGCGCAGGGCTTGCAGCGGCCCGCCGGCCGAGGCGCGCATGGCGTCGATCTGTGCCTGGGTTTGCCGGAGCAGGGTTTCGTGCGTCGGGTTGGCGCGGATGAAGTCCTCGATCAACTGGTTGCGGCGTTCAAAGAACGCGCGCGGATCAGAGCGCGCCAGCGCGCACAGGGAGTCGAAGTCTTTCATCGCGATGATGCGCTTTCGAAATGCTCATCGAGGGATTATGATGCCATTCCCGTGCGTCTTCGTCGCGTGGCTTGAGGCCGCATTGGAAAATTT
Organism: Burkholderiales bacterium; assembly: GCA_016790635.1. GTDB lineage: Bacteria > Pseudomonadota > Gammaproteobacteria > Burkholderiales > JAEUOS01 > JAEUOS01. The sequence continues at coordinate 79,623 of JAEUOR010000074.1, read as the reverse complement.
AACAGTTCCTATTGACATGCCAGTGCCTGGCGGGCCGCTCCCGTCGACTCTGGTGAACCCGCCGCCATGATCTCGCTTCCGGACAGCACGCACATTCTTGTCGCCGACGACGACGGGGCCCTGCGCGCCTTCATGAGCCTGCTGTTGCGCAAGGCCGGATGTCGGGTCAGCGCGGAAGAGAGCGGCGCGGCGACGCTCGCCCGCGTCAAGGCCGACCCCCCCGACCTGGTCCTGCTTGATCATTACCTGCCCGACATGACCGGCGATGATGTGCTGGCGAGCCTGCAGCAGGACCCGCGCACCGCGGCCGTGCCGGTCGTCATGCTCACCATCGACGGCTCGAAGGCGCGGCAGCGCGCTTCGATGAAGCAGGGCGCAGACGACTTCCTGGTCAAGCCGGTGGACCCCGACGAACTCATCGAGACCATCGCGGCGCAGCTCCGCAAGCATGCCTGGCGCGCGGTGGCGAACCTGGAGACCGCCATCGCGCCCGATGCGGGCGCGATCGAAGGCGACGAAGTACGCAGGCTGGACTATGGCGTGCGTGTGTTGCAACGCGCTATCGAGCAACTGGCGGAGAAGCAGCAGGCGCTGGATGCCGCGCGCGAAACCGTTACCGCGAGCGTGGCCCTGCAAGTCGCCCAGCAGACTGACGCGCTGCGCAAAGCCAACCAGGCGCTGGAAGAGTTCAATCGCGCCGTCGCCCACGACCTGCGCTCGCCCTTGCGCTCGATCCTGGGTTATTCCAAGGTGCTGTTCGACGAGTGCGGACAGACCCTCGACCGCGATGCTCGCGACCTGTTGGTGCGCATCATGCAAAGCGGCACGCGCATGAGCGCCTTTCTGGATGCCATGCTGGCCATGGCGTCGACCCGCAGTGCGGAGCCGGTCCGGCGTGAAGTGGACCTGTCGGCCCTGGCTGCCGAGATCGGCCGCGAGCTCCAGGCGCAATCGCCGACGACACGCCTGGAAATCCAGCCTGGCATCAACGCCGTCGCGGACCCCGTCCTGCTGCGCTCGGTGATCGAGAACCTACTGTCCAACGCCTTCAAATACGCCTCCAAGGCCGCTGCGCCGCAAGTCTGGTTCGGCTGCAATGCCACGGCGACACCGCCGGTGTTCTGGATGCGCGACAACGGCATCGGGCTGGACATGAGTGAGGCGCCGAAGCTCTTCCAGCCGTTCACGCGCCTTGCGGGCGCCACGCACTACCCCGGCACCGGCGTCGGTCTCGCTACCGCGCGCGGGGTCGTCGAACTGCACGGCGGGCGCATCTGGGTCGAAAGCAGCCCCGGCGCCGGGGCGACCTTCTTCTTCACGCTGCAAGCCTGAGGCGCGTCAGCGCCGCGGCGGGTCCGGCACAAAGCCGAACTGCGGCTGGCTTGGAAAAGGGCGCGGCACCGGCTGCAGTGCCGGGACGCGGATGACGCCCAGCGCGATCAGGTTCTCGCGCGAGTCGTAGTGGATCGTGATCACTTCATTCGGACTTGTCTGGGCGCGCTGAAAGTCGGTGAAGGTCACGCGCGAGATTTCGCGCTGACCATGGCCGGTGCCGAGCTTGCTCGGTGCCTGCGCCGACGACATTGCGTCGGCGCTGCCGGTTGCAGCCGGCGCGGAGCGGCGCGCTTCGCCGGAAGGCGCCTCGGCCGCAGGTGCAGCTGGCGCCGGCCCCGGACCGGCTTCGGCACGCTCGCGCGCACCGGCCGCGCTGCGGGCGCTGTCGTTGGCTCCTGGTCCGTCGCGGCGATGCGAGATCTCCGGCTGGGGCGCGGGCAGGATTGCCGGCGGCGGGCGTTCACGGAACAGCGCCACGCCGAGCACGCCGACATGATCCGGCCTCCCGGTGCGCGCAGCGTAGGAGTCGGCCAGGGTGGTGAATTCAAAGGCCGCGATCTGCGCGGCATTGCGGCGCCAGCCGGCGATGTCGTAGCGCTCCCAGGGCGACAGCACGTAGCCGGACTGCGCGGTGTGCGCGGTCTCGCCGCTGATGACGTTGACGCCGTCGACCGACATCACCGCCAGCAGGCGTCCGGGGCTCTGGTTGTGCACGCGGATCGCATAGCGTGCGCCGGGGCTGCCTTCCACCCACAACCTGCCGTCGTGCCGGTGGAGGGGCAGGACGCGGCCGCTGTCGCGGTCGATGACGATGACCTGGGCCAGATGGCCAGCCGCGAATGCACCGGGTGCTGAGCCGGCGAGTGCGGCGAACACCAGGGCGAGCGTGGCAGCGGAGGAGCGGATCCTTGACGGGGCTTGCATGTTGAATTCCTTTGCACAAGGGGTGATGGGAGGGTGTGACAGCCATGAACGAAGCACGCGCGAAAGCGGGGTTAGCCCGGCCCGGGAAAATCGTTCCCTGGCCGGCCCAAGGCGTTGACAGGCCGGCGGCATCGCCCTACGATGCGTCTTCTCGAACGCGGTTCGAATATGCGTACACTCGGCAGGGACAGGTCGGAAGGCGGCGGTGCTTCCGCAGGCGGCGCCGGTCCGCAATCGGTCGGGCGCGTCGTCGCCATCCTCGAATTCCTGGTTGCGCATCCGCAGGGGGCGACGCTCTCGGAACTGTCCGCCCATACCGCGGCGCCCAAGTCCAGCCTGGTCGGGTTGTGCAGCGCACTGCTGGCTGAATCCTGCCTGCGCCGCGACCCGGCCGGGCGCTACCTGGTTGGCCCGCGCATCCACGCGCTGGCCATGCGCGCCGTCGCCGGGCGCGAACTGACCGAGATCGCGCGCCCTTATCTGGAAGAACTCTCGCGGGTCAGCGGTGAGACCGCGGTGCTGGGCGCCATGGCAGCCGATGCCGATGCCGTCGTTTACCTCGACAAGTGCGAGGCGACCAATCCGATCCGCTACGCGGTCTCGGTCGGCGAACGGCGCGACCTGCACTGCACCGCCCTGGGCAAGGTATTGCTGGCCCACCTGCCGGAGGCGCGACAGCGTGCCGTTCTCAGCGCTGCGCCGCTGGCACGCCACACGCCTGCAACAGTGACCGATCCGGCGCGCCTGCGCGCCATGTTGCGTCGGGTGCGCAGCGAAGGCATCGCGCGCAACCATGGCGAGCGGGTCGCCGACGCGGACGGACTCGCCGCGCCTATTTATGGCGCCGAAGGCGCCGTGGTCGCCGGGGTCCTCATCGCCGGCCCGTCACGGCGCATGAGCGCACGAAGCGAGGCCAACGAAAAGCACGTGCGGCGCATCGCCTCCGCCCTCACCCTGGCGCTGGGCGGCCGGCCCGGCGCCGTCCGTGCAACGGCGGCGCTACCGGCCAAGCGTGCACGGTCTGGCGGGAAGAGTCCTCCATAGTTTTCGACCTATTTCATCGCCCAACAAACCACAAGGAGACAACCATGCGTATCGGAATCAGCGTCATCGCCGGCCTGTCGGCGGCACTCGCCTCCCCGTTTGCCATAGGCCAGGTCGTCGACGGGCCCAAGGTGGAGTGGAAATTCGGTTCGTGGGGCAAGCCGCGCGCCATCACCGCAGGCATCGAGCTGATGGCCAAGACCGTTGCCGAGCGCACCGGCGGCAAGTTCACCATCACGATAGGCTGGGGTACCTTCGGCGGCGAGCGCGAATTGCTCGATATCCTCAATGCGGGCGGCCTGCAGGCGACCCTGATGTGCAGTTCCTACCATCCGGAGAAGACCCCGGCGTACACGGCACTGGACCTGCCGTTCCTGCCGCTCCCGGACTTCGAGACCCAGTGGGCGGTGCATGATGCGTTTCACGCGCACCCGGTGATCCAGGCCGAACTGGCGAAATGGAACGCCAACATCTATTCAGCCAATCTTCTGCCGCAATATGAATTCATCGGCAAGGGCAAGCCGCCCAAGACCCTGGCCGATTTCAAGGGCATGCGCGTGCGCGCCCTGGGCGGCCTGGGCGACGCGATGCGGAACATCGGCGCGGTACCGACCACGGTGCCGCCGACCGAGGTGTACACCGCGCTTGAACGCGGCACGCTCGACGCGGTGTCGTTTCCGACCACCTATGCGCACCTGTCGTACAAGACCCATGAGATCGGCAACTGGTACACGACCAACATGGCGCCGGGCACGGTGGCCTGCCCGACGCTCTTCAACCGCAACGCCTGGGCGCAGCTGCCGCCGCAGTACCAGAAGATCATCATGGACATGCGCACCCAGGTGCGAGACGCGCTCATCAACGCTTACCGGCAAAACGACGAGAAGAACGTTCCGCTGTTCAAGCGCCGCCTGAATTTCATCACCTACACGCCGGCCGAGCTGGCAGAGTTCCGCAAGGCCGGCGCACAGCCGGTATGGGACAAGTGGGTGGCAGAGATGTCGGCGCGCGGCATTCCCGCCAAGGAGTTGCTGCAGCTGATCTTCGACACCTCGGCCAAGGCGCAGAAAAAGTAGCCGGCCGCGGCCCACCGGCATGGCCGGCCCCTCCGAGTCCGCAGCGCCGGTGGCCGCACCGCCGCCGGACGCGCCGTTGATCGCGCGCGTCGACGCTCGCCTGGGCCGCCTCGAGGACCTGCTCAACCTGCTGGCCGCCGTCGCCATCCTGGCGGTGATGGTGATGGGGATCGCGCAGATCGTCAGCCGCAGCCTGTTCAACGGACTCAATGCGCTGACGCCGGCGATTCCGCGCTTTGCCATCCACGGCTACATCGACTATGTGCAGTTCATCGCCGCCTTCTACGGGCTGCTCGGGCTGGCCTACTGCCAGCGCGTCGGCGGCCACATCCGCATGGAGGTGGCGCTCGCCTCGATGCGCGGCCGGCTCCTGTGGACCTTCGAGACCCTGGCCACGCTGGTGGCCATCGTCGTCACGATCCTCCTCATCGTCGGCACCTGGGACAACTTCCACAACGCCTGGTCGAAAGGGGATTCGTCGATGGACATCAAGCTGCCGCTGTGGCCGGCCAAGCTGCTCGTGCCGGCGATGCTTGCTGTCCTGCTGGCGCGCCTACTTGTCCAGCTGTGGGGTTACCTGCGCATGCTGGCCAACCCGGCGCGCGCGCCATTGGCCGTGCCGGTGCCGGAGACCGCGGAGCAGGCAGCGCAGCGCGAGATCGACGAGGCGCTGCGCCTGGCCGACACCGACGCCCGTGCGGCTCCTGCACAGGGGGCGGGGCGATGACGCCGCTTGAGATCGGCATCGCCGGGGCGGTCGCGCTCCTCTTGCTGGCGGTGCTGGGCGTGCGCATCGCCTACGCGGCGGCCTTTGTCGGCGTGGTCGGGCTCATCATCCTGATGGGCAATCCCTACGCGGCGCTGGTCGCGGCCGGCACCATTCCTTTCGCCAAGAGCACCAGTTACGAACTCTCGGTGCTGCCGATGTTCATCCTCATCGGCTACCTGGCCTACTACGCCGGCATGACGCGCACCAGCTTCGAGGCGGCCAAGCGCTGGTTCGGCTGGTTGCCCGGCGGCCTGGCGGTCGGCACCGTCTTCGCAGTGGCGGCGTTCTCGGCAGTGTCGGGCGCGTCCACGGCCGCTGCGGCGGTGTTCGCGCGCGTGGCCATTCCTGAGATGCTGCGCGCAGGCTACAACCGCAGGCTGGCCGCCGGCGTGGTGGCGGCCGGCTCGACGCTCGACTCCCTGATCCCGCCCTCGGCGCTCCTGGTGATCTACGGCATCATCACCGAGCAGTCGATCGGCGATCTCCTGATCGCGGGCTTCGTCCCGGGCATCATCTCCGCGCTGGTGTATTGCGCGATCATCGTGATCCGCTGCAAGCTCGACCCGTCGCTCGGGCGGCCGATCACCGGCTACACCTGGGGGCAGCGCTTCGAATCACTGCCGCCGACCGCGCCGATCTGGATCGTCATTGCCCTCATCTTCACCGCGATGCTGTTCGGCTGGGCGACGCCGACCGAGGCTGGTGCCCTGGGCGCGTTCTCGACGCTACTTTTCGCCTGGCGCCACCGCATGACCTGGGGCCAGTTCCGCGGCGCGCTGCTCGAAACGGCCAAGCTGACGGTGATGATCTTCACGGTCATCTGGGGCGTACTGATCTTCGTGCGCTTCCTGGGCTACGCCAACCTGCCGGTCACGTTCTCCGGCTGGATCGGCGACCTCAAACTGCCCCCGCTCATGATCCTCTTGGCGATCTACGCAATCTACCTGGTGCTGGGCTGTTTCATGGACGCCATCGGCATGATGCTCCTGACCCTGCCGATCGTCTACCCGATCGTCGAGAGCCTGGGCTACGACCCGATCTGGTTCGGCATCATCGTCGTCAAGCTGTGCGGCATCGGGCTTTTGACCCCGCCGGTGGGGCTCTGCGCGTTCGTGGTCAATGGCGTGCGTCCGGACATTCCGCTGGGCGATGTGTTTCGCGGCATTTGGCCGTTCCTCCTGGCCGACGTCGTCACGGTGGCGCTTCTGACCGCGTATCCGCAGCTGGTCACCTTCGTGGTCGACATGCGGATGCGCTGAGGGCCGATACCGGCTAGCTGGAACGCAAGGCAGGCACAGCGCCCGCGCGCCTCACTGGCCGCGAAAACGCGCCGGTCGCTTTTCGAGGAAGGCCTGCACCCCTTCCTTGTTGTCGTCCGTGCGGCCGGCGGCGATCTGGCTGCGGCATTCCATGTTCAGCTGATCCTCGAAGGAATTGTCCGGGCTTTGCCAGTACAACTGGCGCGTCAGGTTCAAGGCCACCGTCGGTCCGGCCGCCAGGTTGGCGGCCAGCTCGCGCGCCTGGTCCATGAGCTTGTCGTCGTCGCAGACGCGGTTGATGAGGCCCCACGCCAGCGCGGTTTCGGCGGGCAGCTTTTCGCCCAGGAGCGACAGTTCCAGCGCACGCGCGGTGCCGATGCGCCGCGGCAGGAGCCAGGTCGAGCCGCCGTCGGGTACCAGGCCGATGCGCCGGAAGGCCTGCAGGAAGTAGGCCGAGCGCGCGGCCAGGATCAGGTCGCCCATCAGTGCCAGGCTCATGCCGACGCCGGCGGCGGCGCCGTTGACGGCCGACACGATCGGGCAGGGCAGTCCGCGCAGGCGGCGCAGCAGCGGGTGGTACACGGTCTCCAGGCTCGCGCCCGGCGGGGGCATGTGTCCCGCGGGTGCATCGGCGCGCCGGTCCTGCAGGTTGGCACCGGCGCAGAAGGCGCGCCCGCTGCCGGTCAGGATCACGCAGCGTACGGCGCCCCGGGCGGCCTCGATGGCGTCCACGGCGGAGTGCAGGCCGTCGATCATCGCGCGCGAGGTGGCGTTCAGGACCTCGGGATGGTTGAGGCGGATGGTGGCGACCGCGCCGTCGGTATCAAGCGCGACGCGGTCGAAATCGGTGGTCGTCATTTGGTTTGCAGTTGTTTGTGAGTGTCAGACTGCGATGGTATAGCCGCCGTTGACCGACAGGTGCTGGCCGGTGATGTAGCTGGCGGCGCCGGAGAGCAGGAAGCAGACCGGTTGCGAGACCTCCTCGGGTGTCGAGAAGCGTCCCATCGGCACTTGCGACATGACGCGGTCGCGGAACTTGTCGGAGCGGATGGTTTCTGTCATCTCGGTCTCGACCACGCCGAAACAGATCGAGTTCACGCGGATTCCCTGCGCGGCCCATTCGCGCGCCGCGCTCATGGTGATGCCGAGCACGCCGGACTTGGCCGCGCCGTAGTTGATCTGGCCGATGGTGCCGCGCCGCCCGGCATCGGACGAAATGTTGACGATCGACGCCGGACTCTTGTCGCCCGACGCGGCGCGGTCGAGCATGTGCCTGCCCACCGCCTGCAGGCAGTAGAAGACCCCGGACAGGTTGACGTCGATGACCTGCTGCCAGGTGTCGGCCGACATCTTGTGGATCATCGCCGCGCGCACGATGCCGGCATTGTTGACCAGTCCGTGCACGGCGCCGTGGCGCGTGACGACGGCGTCCACCGTGGCCTGCACAAAGCCGGGTTCGGCCACCGAGCCGACGTGGGCCTCGGCGCCGGCCGCGCCCAGGCTGGCGGCGACCGCGCGTACCTTCTCGGCGTTCATGTCGATCAGGATGGGGCGGCCTTCGAGATCGGCCACCAGGCGCGCCACGGCCTCGCCGATGCCTTGCCCGGCGCCGGTGACGATGATGTTCAGGCCTTTCAGGCTCATCGGGTTTCTCATGCTTGGTTTTCCTTGTGGTGCGTTGGATGACGTTTGCTTAAGCGGCGGCGACGCGCCGCGTTTCACCGGGGCCCTGCCTGCCCGGCGAGCGCGAGCAGGTTGCGCGCCTGCTTCAGGTGCGGCATGTCGAGCATCTTGCCGTCCAGGCCGACGGTGCCCAGGCCCGGGTTCTGCTCGAAAAGTTCGACCACGCGCCGTGCGTGCGCGACTTCTTCGGCCGACGGGGTGAACGCCTGGTTGATCACCGCTGACTGGTCGGGATGGATGGCGATCTTGCCGATGAAGCCCGCGCGGCGGTCGCGCAGGCAGTCGGCGGCCAGGCCGCCCAAGTCCTTGTAGTCGACATAGACCACGCCCAGCGGCTGCACGCCGATGGCGCGCGCGGTGGCCAGGCACAGCGACTTGGCCATCAGGTAAGGATCGTCGTACCCGCCGGTGTCCGGATTGCGGTTGTCGGAGGCGCCGAGGGCGGCGGCCAGGTCCTCGCCGCCCCAGGTCATCGCGGCGAGGCGATCGGAAACCCCGTCCAGGTAGGTGTGGAAGGTGAGCAGCGACGCCGCCGTCTCGGTGGCCACGCACAGGATCTTGGTCGACCCGATCGGCAGCCCGTCGCGCGCCTCCAGCGCCGACAGATAGTTGGCGAGGGTGTTGACGTCCCTGGCCGAATACACCTTGGGCAGGCAGATGCCGTCGGGCGCGCCGGGCATCACCGCGGACAAGTCCGGCAGCGAGAGCGGCGTGTCCAGCGGGTTGATGCGCACGTAGAGCTTCTGGCGCGAGCGGTCGGTGCGCGCCTTCAGGATGGCGCAGGTCATCTCGCGCGCGATCTGCTGGCGATCCTTGGAGACCGAGTCCTCGAGGTCCAGGATCAGCGCGTCGGCGGGATTCTCGCGGCTCTTCTCCAGCTTGCGCTCGGAGTCGCCGGGGACGAACAGCCAGGAGCGCAGCATCATGCCGGGCGCTTCTTGATGAGCCCCATGCGCACCACGTAGCAGACCTCCTTGCCGTGCTGGTTGTGGCCGAAGTGCTCGAAGGTGACGATGCCGTCGCCGGGACGCGACTTGCTCTCGCGCATGTCCTTGATGCGCGTGGTCGCGCGGATGGTGTCGCCGTGAAAGACCGGATTCTTGAAGCGTATGTCGGTCATGCCCAGGTTGCCCAGCGTGGTGCCAAGCGTCGTGTCGGCCACCGTCACGCCGATCACCAGCCCCAGGGTGAAGAGGCTGTTGACGATGCGCGCGCCGTACTCGGTCTGCTTGGAGTACTCCTCGTCCAGGTGCAGCGGCTGCGGATTGTGCGTCATCGCGCAGAACATGATGTTGTCCATCTCGGTCACGGTGCGCGTCAGCGCATGCTTGAACTCCATGCCGATCCTGAATTCCTCGTAGTAGAGCCCTGCCATGGTTCATGCCTCCTGTTGGTTGCCCGCCGTTGCGGCCGGGCGGGGGGTGAGCGCGGCGATGCGCTCGTCGCTGTAGCCGATTTCGCGCAGCACCTCGGCAGTATGCTCGCCCAGGCGCGGCACGGGGCGCGTGCCGGCCGGCTGGGTCGCGGAAAACGTGCCCGGATAGGCCATGCTGCGCAGGCGCCCTTCGCTCGGGTGCTCCTCGATGCGGAAAAAGCCGGTCGCAGCGAGGTGCGGGTCGTCGAGCAATGATTCGAGTGTCGCCAGCGGCATGGCCGGCACGTCGGCACGCTCGAAAAGCGCCATCCACTCGGCGGTGCTGCGCGTCGCCAGGAGCGCGTCGAGTTCCGCGTACAGGGCGTGGATGTTCTCGGTGCGCGAGGTCATGGTCCGGTAGCGCGGGTCGGCGTCGAACTCGGCCTCGCGGCCGAGCGCGCGAAAGAACGAGCGCCAGTGGCGGTCGGTGTAGATCATCGCGCACACGTGGCCATCCTCTGTGCGGTAAGGGCGCCGGTGCGGGTTGAGCATGCGCACGTAGCCCGGCGGGCCGAGCGGCGGGTCGAAGGCTTGGCCCGCCATGTGATCACCCAGCACGAAGCTCGCCATCATCTCGAACATCGGCATGTCGACCTTCTGGCCGTGCCCGCTGACGCTGCGCGCAAAGAGCGCGGCGTTGATCTGGCCGACTGCCCACAGCGCGACGCCGCGGTCGACGATCGCCGTCGGTGCGTAGCGCGGCGCGCCGCCGTCGGCAGTCGCCGCCAGGGACGGAATCGCGACGCCGCCCTGGATCAGGTCGTCGAAGGCCGGGCGCGCCGCGTAGGGGCCATCCTGGCCGAAGCCGTACATGCCCGCGTAGATCAGGCGCGGGTTGTCGCGCACAAGCTCCTCGTAACCCAGCCCCAGGCGCGCCATCGACTGCGGCCGCAGGTTGTAGACCAGCACATCGGCGCCGCGGATCAGGTCCAGCACTGCGTTGCGTCCGGCGGCGCTCTTCAGGTCGAGCACGATCGAGCGCTTGCTGCGGTTGCTGTTGAGGAAGATGGCGCCCATGCCGGGGTTGCGGAACGGCCCGATGCCGCGGATCGGGTCGCCGCCCGGCGCCTCCACCTTGATCACGTCGGCACCCATGTCGCCCAGGATCTGCGTGGCATAGGGCGCCATGAGCATGTTGGACAGGTCGATGACGCGCACGCCGGCGAGCGGACCGCTCATGTCGCGCTCCTCGCTTTGGGCGCCGCGCGGGACGCGCGGCGCGGCGGGCCGGACAGGGGTAGCGACATCAGTATGACTTCGGCAGGCCCAGCACGCGCTCTGCCAGGAAGCACAGGATCAGGTGCGGGGTGATCGGCGCCAGGCGGTGGATCAGCGCCTCGCGCAGGTAGCGCTCGACGTGGTACTCCTTGGCGTAGCCCATGCCGCCGTGGGTGAGGATGGCGTTGTTGCAGGCGTTGAAGGTGGCTTCGCCGGCCAGGTACTTGGCGGCATTGGCCATGGCGCCGCAATCCTCGCCGCGATCGTAGAGCTGGGCGGCGCGAAAGGCCATCAGGTTGGCCGCCTCCAGTTCGGCCCAGCTCTGTGCAAGCGGATGCTGGATGGCCTGGTTCATGCCGATCGGGCGGTCGAAGACAATGCGCTCCTTGGCATATCGGGTCGCCTTGTCCAGCGCCGCACGGCCCAGACCGACCAGCCCCGCGGCAATCAGGATGCGCTCCGGGTTGATGCCGTGCAGCAGGTAGCGGAATCCGCGGCCCTCTTCACCGATGCGGTTCTCGACCGGGATCTCGAGTCCGTCGAAGAACACCTGGTTCGAGTCGACGCACTTGCGGCCCATCTTGTCGATGGTGCGGATCTCCATCTTCGAGCGGTCGATGTCGGTATAGAAGAGCGAGAGACCGTCGATGGGGCGTTCGGTCGCGCCTTCCTCGGAGGTGCGGGCGATGAGCAGGATCTTGTTGGCGACCTGTGCGGTGGAGATCCAGATCTTCTGGCCATGTACGACGTAGCGGTCGCCCTTGCGGACGGCGCGGGTTTTCAGGCGCGTGGTATCGAGGCCGGTATTGGGCTCGGTGACGCCGAAGCAGGCGATGTCGGTGCGCTTGATCAGGGGCGGCAGCATGCGCCGCTTCTGTTCCTCGCTGCCGAAGCGCACCACCGGGTTGATGCCGAAGATGCCGATCGAGATCGAAGAGACACCGCCGTTGCCGGCCCCCGACTGCGAGATCGCCTGCATCAGGAGCGCGGCCTCGGTGATGCCCAGCCCCGACCCGCCGTACTCCGTCGGGATCGCGATGCCCATGTAGCCGTGGTCGGCGATGGCCTGGCAGAAATCCTCGGGGAAGCGGCCATCGTCGTCGCGCGCGAGCCAGTAGGCGTCGTCGAAACGCTCGCACAGCTTGGCGACACCGTCGCGGATCTGCAGTTGCTCGGGGGTGAAGTCGATGCTCATGTTTTGGTTGGGGCGCAAGGCGCCGCGCTGCTTGCTACTTGTCCTCGGGCAGGGTGATGTTGAAACGCTTGAGGGTCGCGCCGAGCCGGTCGTACTCGGCGCGCCATGCGGCCTGGTCCTGCGCGGCGGTGCCGGTCGCCTGCAGGTTGAGACCCGTGGCCGCAAGCCGGGCCTTGAAGGCATCGGTGTGGGCGACCTGCACGATGGCGCGATTGATCCGGTCGACGATCGCGTCCGGGGTCCGCGCCGGCGCCGCGATCGCGATCCAGGGCACCCAGTTGTTGGCCGTCATGAACTCGGGGAAGCCCGCCTCGGCCATGGTCGGCACGTCCGGCAACTGGGCCAGGCGCTGCGGCGAGGCGGTGGCCAGCGCGACGATCTTGCCGCTCTGGATGTGTTGCAGCGCGCCGGTCAGGGTATAGGTGGCGAAATGCACGCGTCCAGCCATGAGTTCGATCATCCCCGGTGCCTGACCCGGATAGGAAATGTGGCGCGCGTTGCCCTTGTACATCTGCGCGAAGATCAGGTAGGCCAGCCCGGTGGGCGTCATGTGCGGTTGTGCGATCGAGGCGTAGATCACGTCCTCGGCCGGATTCTTCATGCGCGCGAGCAGGTCGCGCATGCTGCGGATGCCGGTGGCCGCGCCGGCCATGAAGACGATGTCGTAGTTGGTGTAGATCGACACCATGCGAAAGTCCTCGAACGGCCGGAAGTTGACGGTCTTGTCGAGGATCGGCAGGTTGATGTATTGGGTCGTGCCGCCGTACATCAGGGTGTGGCCGTCGGGCTCGGCGCGCACCACGGCCTCGGCGGCGATCTTGCCGTTGGCGCCCGGACGGTTCTCGACGATGAGGGGCACGCCGAGTGCGGCCGGTATCGACTCGGCCAGGATGCGTGCGGTCACGTCCACCGGGCCGCCCGGGGTGTAGGGCAGGATCAGACGTACCGGCTTGCCCGGGGTGAGCGACTGGCCGACTGCCGGCGTGGCGGGAAGGATGGCGCAAAGCGCCAGGATGGCGGCGGCAAATCGGCGTGTGGCTGCTGGTGTGTAACGCATGTTGTCTCCTCAGATCGTTGTCAGGAGTTCGAACGGATCACCTAAGCCCATCCCCTTGCGGATGGAAGCGCATATTGACGGGCGTTCCAGGGTAATGGGCGTGCCGGTTGCGAAGCCGTTGGCAAGTTCGCTATAGTTGAATGCGCTGTTCGCATATCCGCACGTGATGCGAATATCCAAACACCGACTTTGTAGTCCAACCCTCCGTGCCTGTCAAGCGCGGCCACCGGAGAACGCGACATGATCGATTACCACGCCTTGAAGAACCGACGCTTCACCGATGTCGTGCAGAGCTACACCGCGCGCGATACCATGCTCTATGCACTCGGCCTGGGCCTGGGCCGCGATCCGCTCGACGAACGCGATCTGCGCCATGTCTACGAGAAGGACCTGGTGGCGCTGCCGACCATGGCCGTGGTGCTGGGCTCGCCAGGCTTCTGGATGAAGGAGCCGGATTCGGGCATCGACTGGGTCAAGGTGCTGCACGGTGAGCAGGCAGTGCAACTGCACCGGCCGCTGCCGGCGGCCGCCACCATCGTCGGCAAACTGCGCATCACCGCGCTCGTCGACAAGGGCGCCGGGCGCGGCGCGCTGGTGGTGGCCGAGCGCGAGGTGCGCGATGCCGCGAGCGACGTGTTGTACGCGACGGTGCGGCAGGTCACCTTTGCGCGTGGCGATGGCGGCTTTTCCGAGGTCGATGGCAACGGCCCCAAGGGTGGCGACGCGCCGCCGCCGGCGCTGCCAGCGGCCCCCGAGACCGATCCGGAGCAGAGCATCGACTGCGAGACCTCGCCGCGCGCAGCGCTGATCTACCGCCTGTCCGGCGATTACAACCCGCTGCATGCCGAGCCTGCCGTGGCGCGCGCGGCCGGCTTTGCGCGCCCGATCCTGCACGGCCTGGCCAGCTACGGCATCGCCGGGTTGGCGATCCTGCGCGAGTGTTGCGGCGGCGATCCCGAGAGACTCAAGTCGCTGTCGTTGCGCTTCTCGGCGCCGGTCTACCCCGGCGAGACCCTGCGCACCGAACTGTGGCGCGAGCCCGGGTGCGTGCGCTTTCGTGCCCGCGCCATGGGGCATCCGCTGCTCGATGAGACACAATGCAAGCCGGGGCGCGTGGTGCTGTCCAACGGGGTGGCCGAGATCGACTGATCCAATCGGCGCCGCGGGGCCGCAGTGGCCAGCGCGGCCCAGATGGACCCCGACCGACACCCGGGCGTCGCATCCGCTGTCGACGCCCCTGAAAGAGGAATTGCATGAGCAACCCCCGCATCGCCATCGTCGCCGCCGGCGCGGTCGGCGCCTATGTCGGCGCACACATGGCGCGCGCCGGACTCGCCCCGATCCTGATCGACGCCTGGCCTGCGCATGTCGAGCACATGCGCGCGCACGGAGTCTCGATCACCGGCACCACGCCGGAGGAGGCTTTCACCACCCCGGTGCGCGCGCTGCACGTCTGCGATGTTCCGCAACTGGCGCGCGAGGCGCCGATCGACGTCGCCTTCATCTGCCCCAAGTCCTACGACACCGAATGGGCCGCCGAACTGATCCGCCCCTACCTGGCCCACGACGGGGTCGCGGTGTCGCTGCAGAACTGCATGAACGATGAGCGTCTGGGCCGGGTGGTCGGGCCGACGCGCAACCTGGGCTGCATCGCCAGCAAGATCATGGTCGACCTGCATGCGCCGGGCCAAGTGCATCGCGGCGTCTCCAAGGGCGGGCGCGACTACACGGTGTTTCGCGTCGGCGAGCCGCACGGCCGCGTCACCGCGCGTGCCGAACGCGTCGCGAAAATGCTCGAGACCAGCGACAGCACCAAGGTGACAGCCAACCTGTGGGGCGAGCGCTGGTCCAAGCTGGTCGCCAACTGCATGGAGAACGGGCTCTCGGCCGCCACCGGCATGTCGGGCAACGCGGTCGCGCGCTCCCAACCGCACCGGCGTTTCCAGATTCGCCTGGCGGGCGAGGCGATCCGCATCGGCCAGGCGGCCGGCTACGCCCTCGAACCGGTGGTGGGCCTCGACCCCGAGCGCTTCGTGCGTGCCGCCGAAGGCGATACGGAGATGCTTGCTGCGCTGGAAGAGACCCTGCTCGCGGCGTCGCAAAAGCGCTCCGACACCCAGGTCGCATCGATGGGCCAGGACATGCGCAAGGGTCGCCGCACCGAGATCGAATTCATGAACGGCTTCGTGGTCGCGACCGCGCGGGCGATCGGCAGGGAGGCGCCGCTCAGCGCTGCCCTGACCGACCTGGTGTTGAAGGTCGAGCGCGGGGCACTCAAGGCGGATCCGCAGCTCGTCCTCGATCTGCGGATCTGATCTCCGGGAAAGAAAACGCCCCGCCGAAGCGGGGCGTTTGCGAGCGCCTTTGCTGTTCGTCAGACCTTGCGGCGGCGAGCGGCGCCCATCGCCGCCAGGCCGAGCCCGATCAAAGCCAGGCTGCCCGGCTCTGGAACATTGTTGTTCAGCACGATGCCGCAGGCAGCGGGGTCCTGGGTCTGCAGGCAACGGGCTTCGACAGCGGTGATCGGCGCGTCGTAGATGCGGATCATGTCGACAAAGCCTGAAGACGCTTCATTGGGTACGGCCAAGTCGTCGCGGAAAAAATTGATGAGGTTGCCGGCGGCGCTGAACACGGCATCGTTGTTGACGCTATCGTCCAAAGGAATGCCGCCAGGCAGGATGCTGAGTCCGCCTGCGTAGACATTGAATGCACCTGTTCCCCCGTCGCGGGTGGCGATGATGTTCACCATTCCCCCGGGGGTGAAAATGCTTGCGCCCGTGCTGAAGGGATAGAACTGGATTCCGCCGAAGTAATCGTAGAGGCCTCGGTCAGTCGCGCGATCCTTGAAATCGATGATGCGGCGCCAGCTAGAAACTTCATCGAACGAAAATGTCATTTCGATCGAATAGTTGCCCCCGTTTGGCAGGCCGTTCGAAAGCTGCAGGCCACTGTTGAAAGGGAAGCTAAATCCGGTTGCGCCGATGGTGCCGTTGGGGCCGCCGGCGTTGATGGGGACGAGGCTCGGTCCGCCCAGCGCATCGGCCAAGGTCCCGTTGAGCTGGTAATCATGGATCAGGGCTGCATTGCCCGCACTGGCAAAGCCCAATGCAGTTACAGCAGTGGCGAGTAGCTTGCTGATGGTTCTCATGCTTATTCCTTGGTTGTCTTCTTGTGGCGGGAAACGCTCGAGTCTTCACACTCTGCGCAAGCACGTTTCGTACCTGGTTTGTAGATAACTGATTTAAACCAGAGAAAAGCAATTTAACAATCGAAATCGAAGGAGAGTGTAAGTAAATCCGACATGTCGTTGCCCCTTGAGCACGTGCCGATAGTCAAGCGCAGGGCGCTCAAGTCGGGGTCGCTGCTCATCCTTGGATCTCCTGCGGTGACGCGACAATCCATTCGCCGCAAGCAGTCCGTTTCATCGTCGCAGGCGCCGATAATGTCAGCTGCGGCGCTGCCATACGTCGCCTTGCCTGACCCGGCAAGGGGTGATGCCCCAGCCTCATCCACGCTTCGCAAGCGCGGCGCGATGCGTGAGGCCGCACTGCAACATGGAGAGAACATCATGCAGGGATTGAGGGACAAGGTGGTCATCGTTACCGGCGGCGCCGGCGGCATCGGCGGCGCGGTGTGCCAGCGCTTCGCTGCCGAGGGCGCCAGGGTCGCGGTCTATGACCTGAAGGGCGAGGCTGCCGACGCGCTGGCCGGACGGCTCAACGCGGCCGGCGGCAGGGCCGCGGGCTACGCGGTCGACATCGCCGATGCGGCCGCGGTCGAAGCCGCGGTGGTCCGGACCGAGGCCGAGCTGGGACCGATCGACGTGCTGGTCAACAACGCCGGCTGGGACGTCGGCGCGCCCTTTCTCGACCTGGACCCTGCGCTGTGGCAGAGAATCATCGCGGTCAATCTGGTCGGTCCGCTCAACATGCATCGCGCCGTGCTCAAACGCATGAGCGCGCGCGGCAGCGGGCGGGTGGTCAACATCGCTTCCGACGCGGGGCGTGTGGGCTCGTCCGGCGAGGCCGTCTACTCGGCCTGCAAGGGCGGCGTCATCGCGTTTTCCAAGACCTTGGCGCGCGAGATGGCGCGCAAGCGCATCAACATCAACGTCGTCTGCCCCGGGCCGACCGATACCAACCTCTTCCGCGAGTTCGCCGGCGACAGCGAGGCCGGCGTCAAGCTGGTGGCTGCGCTTACCAAGGCGATCCCGTTCGGCCGCGTCGGCCAGCCCGACGACGTGGTCGGCGCGATCTGTTTTCTCGCCAGCGATGATGCTGCCTTCATCACCGGCCAGGTGTTGTCGGTCTCGGGCGGCCTCACCATGGCCGGGTGAGGAAGTGGCCTTCGCCTCGCCGGCCTCTATCCCTCCTCCATGTATAGGAGGCGTATGATTTAATCCTATTGGCGATCCGGGGCCCAGACCATGCGTTCAACCCAGCAATTCAGCATCACTCTCCCCAACGACATGGCGGACACCGTTCGCGCCAAGGTAGCGTCCGGTGAATACGCGACCGAGAGTGAAGTACTGCGCGATGGACTGCGCGCCCTGCTTGCGCGCGACCAAGCCGTCGAGTCATGGCTGCGCGGCAGAGTCGCAACGGCTTACGATGCGCTCAAGAAAGACCCGTCGCGCGGCGTGACGGCGGCGAAAGTCCGTGAACGGCTGGCCGCGGCCCATCGCAAGCAAGCTGAAAAGGTGTGAAGACCCATTCGGTCGCCTTCGCGCCCGAGGCCGAAGACGATCTCGCTGAGATGTACGAATACTTCGCGACGCACGGCTCGCCCGTCGGCGCTGCCCACTACACCGAGGCGATCGTCGAGTACTGCGAGGGCTTGTCCTCGTTTCCCCACCGTGGAACGCGCCGGGACGATATTCGTTCCGGCCTGCGCATCGTGAAATATCGAGGTCGCGCGGTCATCGCATTTGAAGTCGATGACAATACATCCCGGGTGGCCTGACCATGGCCGGGTGAGCGCGATGCGCGGAATGTGCCCTTTTCGTCCAGGCGGAAGGGAGGGCAGGCGCTGGCGAGCCACAGGGCGTGTCAGGCCGGGCAGCCGTTGCCCAGGCCAGCCGCGGTCGGCGTCATTGCCGAAGCGCTGAACATCCCGTCTGCCTGATCGCATTTGTGCGATTGCAACATGCGGGTATCGTGCTAAGGTGACCGGTACTCGGGGTAGGTTGATCACCCAATGGGGATAATGTCTGAAGCGCTCCAATCTCGGAGGCCCGCCTCGTCAAGTGACGAAAATTGATGGGCGTCAAAGATTGACTTAGGCGGCTGGAAAGCGGCGTCGCATCAGCAGAGTGTCCGGTCATGGGGACCGAAGGCTTGCAGGGCGGAGGGCAGCATGCGGGACAGATCGTTGCTATGGCTGGGCGCCTTGCTCACTGTATTGTTCTCGCTGGGCACCGCATGGTGGTTCTTTGGACGTGCTGCGCCGCCGGTCGCGCCACCTGACGCGCCGCAGCGACAAGCGCCAGCGACTGCCGCGCCGGCACAAGAGCCGGGCATACGTTATCCGATCGATCAGGCCGGCAGTGCGGCGCTGCCCGCCGGGGACGCGATCGACCCCTATGTCGCTACGGCGCTCACGAATCTGCTCGGCCAGAAACTGGTACTGACCCTGCTGCAGACCGACGGCTTCGCGCACCGTGTTGCCGCTACGATCGACAACCTGCCGCGCGAACACGCGCCTGCGCGACTGTGGCCGGTCAATCCCGCGGGCGGGCGCTTTGCCGCGGTCGGCCGCCCCGGACATGAGGCGCTGGATCCCGCAAACGCGGTTCGCTACTTGCCCTACCTGGCACTTCTCGAGGCGGTCGAGCCGGCGCGCGTTGTGGCGCTCTACGCGCATCTGTACCCGCTATTCCAACGCTCCTACGAGGAACTCGGCTACCCGGGACGCTATTTCAACGATCGCGTCGTCGAGGTCATCGACCATCTGCTGGCTGCCCCGGAACCACCGCCACCGGTTGCGCTGGTGCGGGCGGAGGTCAAGGGGCCTTACAAGCCGACGCGGCCGTGGCTGCTCTACGAATTTCGCGATGCGGAACTCCGCAACGCTTCTGCTGGTCACAGCATCATGGTTCGCATCGGGGCAGCGAACCAGAAGCGTGTCAAGGCCCGCCTGGCCGAGATGCGCCGTCTGCTTACGGCAGCACCGGCACGGCGCTAACGCATCTTCCGGAGCGCACCAGCGCGCCGGCGGCCCGACAGGAGAAGCGCCATGCGCTTGTCGCTTCGCTTCATTGTCCCGCTCGCGATGGCGCTGGCCGCCATCGCCTGGGCGGTCGTGCCGCTGGTCGACCAGCTGACCCTGCGATGGTTTGTGCGCGACCTCGACATCCGGGGCGAACTGATCGCGAACGCCATGCGCGAGCGTGTCATCGACCTGGTTCAGGAGGCTTCGCGCACGCGGGTTGAGCGCTATTTCGCCATCGTCAGCCAGGACGAGCGCCTGTATGCGCTTGGCTTCTGTCAACCGAGCGGCCGGCTTGCCTACCGCACGCCCGCCTTTCCGGACAACATCGATTGCCCTTCCCCCGCGACCGGCGGTCCGGAGCTGGGCAAAGCGAGGTCGCGCGTGTTCACCTATCACGGCGGGCCGCTACATGTGGTCCTGCAGCCGATCGCAGTCGACGCGCAGGAGATCGGCCGCCTCGCGATCGTGCACGACATGAGCTTTGCGCAACGCCGCAGCGACGACACCAAGCGTTTCGTCTATATCTTCTTCGTCGGGCTGGCAGCGGTGGTCTCGCTGATCACCGTGATCATCGCCGAGCTCTCCTGGCGTGGCTGGATGGCCGGGTTGCGAGCGATACTCACCGGAGAGAGCCCGCGCAATACGACCGTTGCACGTCCGTCGCGCGAACTGCGCCCCTTCGCCCGTGACCTGCAGCTCCTGCTGCGCGAGATCGAGGCCGAGCGCGCATACCGCGACGAGGAGCGGATGTCATGGACGGCGGAGGCATTGCGCAATATCCTCACCCAGGAGTTGAAGGGCGACGAGGTGCTGATCGTCTCCAATCGGGAACCCTACACCCACACGCGGCGCGGCAATGTCATCGAGGTGCAGCGGCCGGCCTCGGGGCTCGTCACCGCCCTCGAGCCGGTGATGCGCGCCTGCTCCGGCACCTGGATCGCGCACGGCAGTGGCAGCGCAGACCGCGACACCGTCGACCGCCACGACCGCGTGATGGTGCCGCCGGACAATCCCGCGTATCGCATCCGCCGCGTCTGGCTTTCGAAGGAAGAAGAGACCGGCTACTACTACGGCTTTGCCAATGAGGGCTTGTGGCCGTTGTGCCACATCGCCCACACCCGTCCGACCTTCCGTGCGCCGGACTGGGAGCATTATCGCGCCGTCAACGAACGCTTTGCGGAGGTGGTAGTTCAGGAAGCACGTACCGAGGATCCGATCGTCCTGGTGCAGGACTATCACTTCGCGCTGCTGCCACGCATGATTCGCGAGCGATTGCCGCGCGCGACCATCATCACCTTCTGGCACATTCCGTGGCCCAATCCCGAGACATTCGGCATCTGCCCGTGGCGCGAGGAGATACTCTCAGGCATGCTGGGCTCCTCCATCCTGGGCTTTCATACCCAAGTGCATTGCAACAATTTCTTCGACACCGTCGACCGCTATCTCGAGGCGCGTGTCGACCGCGATGCGTTTTCGATCAGTCTCGGCGGTGAGGTTACCGAGGTACACCGCTACCCGATTTCCATCGAGTGGCCGCCGTCCGCGTTGGCCGAGGTTGCGTCGCGGGCGGTCTGCCGCGAGACCATCCGCCGCGAGCTTGGTTACGCACCGGACGTGATGCTCGGCGTAGGTGTCGACCGCCTCGACTACACCAAGGGCATTCTCGAGCGCTTCCGCGCGGTCGAACGGTTCTTCGAGCTCGAGCCGCGCTGGGTCGGCCGCTTCGGCTTCGTGCAGATCGCCGCACCGTCCCGCTCCTCGATCGAGGAATACCAGGAGTTCGAGGCGCGCGTACGCGCCGAAGCGGCGCGCATCAATGCGCGCTACGGCAGCGTCGGCTACCAGCCGATCGTACTGCGCGTCGAGCACCACGACGCCGCCAGCGTGCACTGCCACTATCGTGCCTGCGACCTGTGCTTTGTCTCCAGCCTGCACGACGGCATGAACCTGGTGGCCAAGGAATTCATCGCCGCGCGCGAGGATGGCGAAGGCGTGTTGTTGCTCTCGCAGTTCGCGGGCGCCGCGCGCGAACTCACCGAGGCGCTTATCGTCAACCCCTACGACGTCGAGCAGTGTGCCGTTGCCCTCGCGGCGGCGCTCGCGATGCCGGTCGAAGAGCAGCGCGCGCGCATGAAGAACATGCGCGCGTTGGTGCAGGAATTCAACGTCTACCGCTGGGCCGGGCGCATGCTGCTCGACGCGGCACGCATGCGGGCGCGTCGGCGTATAGAGGCGCGTGCAGCGACGAGGGCGGCGGCATGAATAGCCCCGACTTGCCGGCCTCGCTCGCGTGCGTCGCGGCTGGCGCCGCCGACACCTTGCCGCCCTATGCTCGCGACTGGTGCTACTTTCTGGACGTTGACGGCACCCTGCTCGACATTGCCGCCACCCCGGACGCGGTGCGCGTCGATCCGGCTCTCACCAAGCTGCTGGCCGCTCTGCGCCATGCCGCCGGCGATGCGGTGGCGTTGATCAGTGGGCGTGCGCTGTCCGACCTCGACCGGCTGTTCGGAGCGGCGGCGCCCATTGCCGCAGGTCAGCATGGCGCCGAGCGGCGCGATGGTGTCGGGCGTGTGCATCGGCACGTCGGGCGTCGCGAGTTGCTGCGCACGGTGGTGACGCGACTGGCCGCCTTCGCAGCGCGTCATCCCGGAGTGGTCTTCGAGGATAAGGGGGCTTCACTCGCGCTGCATGTGCGCGGTGCGCCGCATGCGGCCGGCGCCGCGCGCGATGCGGTTGCTGCCGGCCTGCGCCTGCTGGGCGGCGTCTACGAGATGCAGGTCGGCAAGATGGTCTTCGAGATCAAGCTCACCGGTTATGACAAGGGCAGCGCCATCGAGGACTACATGCAGGAGGCGCCGTTCACCGGCCGCGTGCCGGTATTTGTCGGCGACGACCTCACCGACGAGTACGGTTTCTGCATGGTCAATGCGCTGGGTGGACTTTCGCTCAAGGTTGGGCCTGGCAGAAGCGAGGCTCGTCATCGCCTTGCGGATGCCCCCGCGGTGCGCGCCTGGCTTGCCGGCTGGGTCGACAACATCACTGCTACGGGAAATACATGAAGCGGAGCCTAGAACTGGGCATGATCGGCAATGCCGGCATCGCCGCGCTTGTCGACGAGCGGGCCGAGATCGCCTGGTGCTGCCTTCCGCGCGTCGACGGCGATCCGGTGTTCTGTTCCCTCTTGCGCTCGCGAGACGCCGCCGGTGGTGGCGCCGGTTTCTTTGCGGTTGAACTCGCCGACTTTGCCACGAGCGAGCAGCGCTACGTACCCAACACCGCGGTGCTGGTGACAACAATCACTGACAGCCGCGGCGGCGCGATCGAAGTGACTGACTTCGCGCCGCGCTTTCGTCAGTTCGGGCGCATGTTCTGCCCGATGATGCTGGTGCGGCGTTTACGCCGCGTCGCCGGCAGTCCGCTGGTCACTGTGCGCCTGGCACCCGCCTGCGGTCTCGGCGCGGCAGTGCCGGCGCGGACCTGGGGCAGCAACCACGTGCGCTACACCGGCGCCGACTTCGTCTTGCGACTGACCACCAACGCCTCGACCTGCGCGGTTCTCGAGGAGACACCTTTCGTACTCACCGGCGAACTTGACTTCCTGCTCGGCCCCGACGAGACACTGCAGGGCGCGCCGTCCGAAGTGGCGCGGCGCTTCTGTGAAGCCACCGTGGACTACTGGCAGGACTGGGTGCGCGACCTGTCGATCCCCTTCGAATGGCAGGACGCGGTGATCCGCGCCGCCATTACTCTCAAGCTCTCGGCAGTCGACGACACCGGCGCCATCATTGCCGCGCCGACCACCTCGATCCCCGAGGCCATCGGCAGCGCGCGCAACTGGGACTACCGCTACTGCTGGCTGCGTGACGCCTACTTCACCGTCAACGCGCTCAACCGGCTCAACGCCACCCGCACCATGGAGCGCTATTTGGGCTACATCGTCAACCTCGCCGCGCTGGCGAAGGGCGGTGCGTTGCAACCCGTGTATCGCATCAACGGCAGGCCGGACATGCCCGAGCATGTGGCGCCTGCGCTGCCCGGGTTTTGCGGCATGGGCCCGGTGCGCATCGGCAACCAGGCCCATCTGCAGGTGCAAAACGACGTCTACGGCGCCGCCATCCTCGCGGCCACGCACGTGTTCTTCGATCGCCGCTTGGGGGCCCAGGGGAACGAGGGCCTGTTCGAGCATCTGGAGGCGTTGGGCGAGGTCGCCGCGCGCGTCTGGCGCGAGCCCGACGCGGGGCTGTGGGAACTGCGCGGCTCGCAGAAGGTGCATACCTTTTCCGCGCTGATGTGCTGGGTCGCCTGCGACCGTCTGGCGCGCATCGCCGCTCGCCTGGGGCAAGGCGAACGAGAGTGCTACTGGCGCGCCTACGCCGGCCAGATAAGGCTCGGCATCGAGGCGGCGGCATGGCATTCCGGGCGCGGCACCTTCGTCGCCGATTTCGGCGGCGAGAGCCTGGATGCCAGCCTGTTGCTGATTGCCGAACTCGGTTTCGTCGCGCCGACCGACCCGCGCTTCGCCGCCACCGTCGCGGCCATCGAAAGCGAACTCAAGCGGGGCGACTTCATCTTCCGCTATTCCGGGGAGGACGACTTCGGCGCACCGCAGAACGCCTTTCTGGTGTGTACGTTCTGGTACATCGACGCGCTAGCTTCGCTCGGCCGCCGCGACGAGGCGCGCCGCCTGTTCGAGAACCTGCTCGCCTGCCGCACCCGGCTTGGCCTGCTCGCCGAGCACATCGACCCGGTAAGCCGGCAGCTGTGGGGAAATTTCCCGCAGACCTACAGCATGGTTGGCCTGATCCATTCCGCGACACGTCTCTCTGCGCCTTGGGAGGGGGCGTTCTAGGGAGACGATGAGCCAAGGATTGGCGCATTCTTACGACACCTCCATCGGCATTGCCGGATCGGTCGCCCACTCCTGCAAGGACGCGTCATACACCGCGACCTTGTCCACGCCAAGCAAGGCCAGCGCGAAGGCATTGCCGGTGGCGGCGATTCCGCCCCCGCAGTACGTGATCACGCGCCCTCTGCCTGATGTCGCGCGCTCGCCTAGCGCCTTGGCCAGTTCGCCGGCCGGCAGCAGGGTCTGGTCGGCAGCCAGCATGGTCGCTGCAGGCA
Organism: Burkholderiales bacterium; assembly: GCA_016790635.1. Lineage (GTDB taxonomy): Bacteria > Pseudomonadota > Gammaproteobacteria > Burkholderiales > JAEUOS01 > JAEUOS01. The sequence goes on along the minus strand of JAEUOR010000074.1, from coordinate 55,315 downwards.
CGCACACGCTATTGGGAATGCGCCCGGGACGCCCGTAGTAGTTCGGGCCCCTGCCCTCGAATGACTCGCGCGACAGGGCGTTGATAAGGATGGTCGTCGGATCCTTGCTGGCCGCGAGAACCGCGTCGGAATCGACGACCATGTCGGGATTCAAGCGCGCCGTGAAGCTGCCGCTCTTTCCGGCCGCGGGTGCCGGACCGGTCGCGACCGGGCGGCCCTCCTTCATCCACTTGGCGAAGCCGCCGTCAAGCACCGCGGCGCGCGTGAAGCCGAACACGCGCAGCATCCACCACACGCGCGTGGCCCACGTGTAGCTGCCGGTGCTGTAGAGCACCACGCGCGAGTCGTCGGAGACGCCCAAGGCTTCCATGGCCGCGGCGAACTGCGCCGCTCCGGGCAGGGTGAAGCGCCAGCGGCTGGCCTTGTCCGAGAGGTCCTGCTGCAGTTCGATGTGGCGCGCGCCGGGGATATGGCCGCGCTCGAAATCGGCGCGTCCGGAGATGGCCTGCAAGGCGCCGCTGGCGTCGGGCTTCAATATGGTGGTGCAGTCGAAGACGCGCAGGTCCGCGTCGTCCAGGTGGGCGGCCAGCCACGCTGTGTCGGCCAATAGTTCGGGCCGCGCGTAGCCGGTGTCTTGCCTTGCGTTCATCGACTTCTCTCCTCAGGGACCATGTTGACTCGACCGCGGGCAGCCGGCGGTCCGGCCGACGCCTACAACAGGCTGCGCAGCGCCGTCTTCAATACCTTGCCGGTCTCGTTCTTGGGCAGCGCGTCGACGAAGCGGTATTGCTTGGGACGCTTGAAGCGCGCGATGTTGGCGACGACGTGGTCGTCGAGTTCGGCCGCGGAGGGCGGCGCCTGCGGCCGGCGCACGACGAAGGCTACGACTTCCTCGCCCCATTCCGGATGCGCCCGCCCCACCACCGACACCTCTGCCACGCCGGGGTGGGTAAGGAGCGCTTCCTCGACTTCGCGCGGGTAGATGTTCGAGCCGCCGGAGATGATCAGGTCCTTGCTGCGGTCCTTGAGCGTGAGGAAACCTTCGTGGTCGAGGGCGCCGACATCTCCGGTGTGAAGCCAGCCGTTGGCGAGCGCCTTGCTGCTGGCCTCCGGGTTCTTCCAGTAACCCTGCATGACGACGCTGCCGCGCACGCAGATCTCGCCGATCTCGCCCAAGGGCAGCGCGCGGTCATCCTCGCCCGCGACCATGACCTCGACGCCGGTGAAGGCGCGGCCGACCGAGCCGAGCCGCTCCAGGTAGCGCGGATGCGCGCTGTCGCGATGCACAGCCTTGTCGCTCGCGGTGATGGTCATCGGCGACTCGCCCTGGCCGTAGATCTGCGCGAAACGCTGGCCGAAGCGCAGAATCGCGGCCTGGATGTCGGCCACGTACATCGGTCCGCCGCCGTAGACGATGGTCTTCAAACCCGCGGGGTCGGCGTCCTCGCGCGCCTCGGTCAGGCGCTTGACCATGGTCGGCGCGGCGAACATGGTGACCTGTCCGTGGCGGCGCCAGAGCCGGAAGATCTCGCCCGCATCGAAGCCGCCGGACTCGGCGACGACGTTGCAGGCGCCGCGCGCGACGTGCGGCAGGATGTAGATGCCCGAGCCGTGCGACATCGGCGCGGCATGGACGATGCAGTCCTCGCGCGCGATGGCATCCACGTCGCTGAAATAGTTGAGCGTCATGGCCAGGAGGTTCGCGTGCGAGAGCATCACGCCCTTGGGCCGCCCGGTGGTGCCGCTGGTATAGAAGAGCCAGGCCAGGTCGTCCGGCGCGCGCGGCACCAACGGCAGCGGCGGCGCGGCAGCCAGGCGCGCAAAGGCCGTGCTCTCTATGCCGATCACATGGCGCACGCCGGGGCACATGCCGGCGGCCTCTTCGCAGGCGCTCTGGGTGTTGTCGCTCGCGATGACCACAGGTGCGCCGCAGTTCTCGAAGATGAAGGCGAGTTCCTTGGGATGCAGCTTGGAGTGGATCGGCACCGCCGTGAGGCCGGCGTGCCAGGTGGCAAACAGCGCCTCCCAGTAAGCCGGATGATTCTTCATGACCAGCGCGACGCGGTCGCCCGGCTCGACCCCCAGCGCGATGAGGCCGCCGGACAGCCGCGCGATGCGCTCGGAGGCCGCGGCGTAGTCGGCGACGACACGCTCGCCGTGGGCCAGCGCGGGCGCGTGCGGGTGCGCGAGCGCGGCGCGCGCCAGCAGGACCGCGACGTTCATGCGTCCGGCCTTAGCGGCCGCGCGCGGATTTTCGAGGCGCGGCCTTTTTCGCCGGGCCCTTCGCGGCCGCAGGCTTTCTAGCGGACTTCTTTGCGGCGGGCTTTCGTGCTGCAGCCTTTTTCGCGGGTGCTTTCGCTGCACGGGCGGGCCTTTTCTTCGCCTTGGCGCGCGCGACCTTGGCCGCCAATCCCAGGGGCTTGGCGCTGATCAGGACGGCAGCAATGATGCAGGGCTCGTTGCCGCGCACGCTCCAGGAGTGGTTGGTTCCGCGCTGGATCAGGATGTCGCCGGCCTTGAGCAGGGTCTCGCCGGTCTCCATGACGGCGTGGATCTCGCCCTTCAGCACGATGATGTAGTCCACCGTCGCGGTGGTGTGCATCATTGGATCGGCGTGACCGGCGTCCTTGGCATGCCCTGCGCCGATGGATTCGAAGCTGGTCTTGGCATCGACCGTCGAGCGCCAGGCCGAGTCCGGCGGGAATTCCACGATGCGCAGGATGCTGCCGCCTTTGGGCGGCTCGAGGCGCACCGGGCGCGCCGCGTTGTCGCGGTCGCCGGCGTTGGAGTCCGGTGCCTGGCGGGACTCCCACAGGTCGGTCAGCGCCAGTCCGGGGATGGTGGCCATCTCCTTGACATTGGGCGCCAGCCCATCCATGAGAAAGATCGACTTGCCTTCCTTGTTGTGACCGGTGACGACACGGCGGACTTTCCAGACCATGGCTGCATCCTCCTATTGGGCGATTGTCGAAATCGATGCGGGAGTGTAACTTTAGCCGAACGAATAGGGGGAGCAAAGCAATGAAACTGGTGACGTTCCGGAACGGACGCGGAAGAGCGCGTCCCGGCGTGCTGATCGACAACGACCGCAAGGTGCTGGACTTGAGCGCGGCACAGCGCGCGCGCCACGGCAAGGCGGCCAAATGGTTCGCCAGCGTGCTGGCGATCGTCGAGGGTGGCGACGAAGCCCTCGAAGCGGCGGCAAAGCTGGTGAAGTCCAAGTCGCGATCGCGCGATTGCGTGCTCGACCGCGGCCAGGTGCAGCTGCTGGCGCCCATCCCCGCCCCGCCGCAGATGCGCGATTTCCTTTGTTTCGAAAAGCACTTGAAGCAGGGGTTCGACGCCGCGCGCAGGGTGCGCGCGCAATCCGCCCCCGACCCGGCCAAGGCGCTCGCCGAGATGGAGGCCAAGGGAGTGCTCGCGATTCCGCAAACCTGGTACGAACGGCCGATCTTCTACCACCCGAACCGCCTCAACGTGGTCGGCACGGGGACCGACGTCGAGTGGCCGGCCTATTCCAATCTGCTCGACTTCGAGCTCGAGTTCGGTTGCTTCATCGGCAAGCCCGGCCGCGATATCCCGAAGGAGCGGGCACGCGAACACATCTTCGGCTACACCATCTTCAACGACATCTCGGCGCGTGATGAGCAGACCCAGGAAATGGGCGGCCAGCTAGGGCCGGGCAAGGGCAAGGACTTCGATACCGGCAACGTCCTGGGACCCTGCGTGGTCACCTCCGACGAGATCGGCGACCCCTACCGCCTCAAGATGGAGGTGCGCGTCAACGGCGAGCGCTGGGGCGGCGGCAATTCCTCGGAGATGCACTGGAAGTTCGAGGACTGCATCGCGCACGCGTCGCGATCCGAGACGCTTTACCCGGGCGAGTTCTTCGGCTCGGGCACGGTCGGCAACGGCTGCGGGCTCGAGATGATGAGGTTCCTCAAGCCCGGGGACCTGATCGAACTGGAGGTCGAGGGCATCGGGGTGCTGGCCAATCGCGTCGTGAAACGTTGACGCAGACGACTCCCCGGTACCTTGTTCCTTGCCTGCTCAGTGGGCGGTACTGGCGACGACGCGGTTTCGCAGGCAGCCCAGGCCCGTGATCTCGAGTTCCACGGTATCGCCGATGGACAGAAAGCGCCCCTGCTCCAGGCCGCAGCCGCTGCCGACCGTGCCCGAGCCCATGAATTCGCCGGGATAGACCGTCTCATCCTTGGATACGTGGGCCAGGATGTCCTCGAACTTGTGGTGCATCTCGCCGGATGAGCCGCGCGACCACTCGACGCCGTTGACGCGCGCGACCATGGTCAGCGCATACGGGTCGGGAATCTCGTCGGCGGTGACAAGCCACGGCCCCAGCACGTTGGCGGTATCGAAGTCCTTGCCCTTGGTCGGGCCCAGCTGGCCCTGCATTTCGCGCATCTGCTGGTCGCGTGCGGAAAAGTCGTTGAAGATGGTGTAGCCGAAGATGTGCGAGCGTGCGTCTTCACGGCGGATGTTCTTGCCGCGCTTGCCGAGCACGATGCCGAACTCGAGTTCGTAGTCGAGCATCCTGCAATACGACGGGCAGACCACGTCGTGGCCGGTCCCCACCACCGCGAAGCGGTTGCACTTGTAGTACACCGGTTCCTCGTACCAGATCTTCGGCACGTCGACCTTGGCCGGGTCGGTGGGATAGCCGGTGATACCGAACAGGTGACGCTGGGTGCGCGCCTGGCGCAGGTGCTTCTCGAAACAAAGGAAGTCGCGCATTTGCCGCGGCTCCGGCAACGGCGCGAGCAGGCGCACCGAGGCAAGCTCGTGCACCACGCGCGGCGCGGCGAGCATGGCGCGCGCCTGCGCGAGCGCGACTTCGCCGCCGTCGATCAAGGCCAGCATGTCGCGCGACCATGGCGCGTCGCTGCCGGCGGTGAAGTCGGCGATGCGGGTTTCACCAGGCAATAGCGCGCCGACGTGCCGCGCACCGGCCAGGTCGAACGTGACCAGTTTCATGGCTCGCTCCGTGTCAGTGGCGATGCGCGGCGCAGAATTCGCAGTGCATGCCCTTGGCCACCAGTTCCTTGTGGTAGCCGGACATGAGGCCGAAGAGGCGCGGCACATCCGGCGGCGAGGGGTCCTTCCTGTACTCGCGATACAGCGCGTTGACGTTGATGAAGATGCGCTCGATGTCGGTCCAGTCGCGAAACGCGTCCCAGGCGATGTCGCGCGTGGCGGCCACATCGTCCATGCCGGCGGCGAAGCGCTTGCTCGCCTCGATCGTCACGTATTCCAGGTAATGCTTCAGCGCCCGCACCGCCGACTTGTCGGTGATCGGGCCGTGGCCCGGCACGATCACATCCACGTCCCAGGAGAGCATCAGGTCACAGGCCTTGATCCAGTTGGCCACCGGCCCCGCCCACACGGCCGGGTGGCCGCCGTTGAAAAGAATGTCGCCGGTGAAGACCGTGCGATCGGCCGGTACGTAGGCGAGGATGTCGCCGCGCGTATGCGCCGGGCCCACGCTCACCAACCGCACCTCTTTCGCCCCGACCTTGAGCGTGAGGTTGCCTTCGAAGGTCTCGGTGGGCGCGGTGTAGACGATGCCGGAAAAGTCGAAGCGCGAGCCCATGGTCTCGTGCAGGAACTCGCCGGCCTCGCCCAAGGCGCGCCAATTGGTCATCATGTGCGCCAGCTCTTCGGGTGGCCGGTCGGCCATCTCCTGCGCGCAGGCCTTGCTGGTGATGATGCGGCTGCCCGCCAGAAGCTGGTTGCCGAAGGTGTGGTCGCCGTTGGAGTGCGTATTGACCAGGGTGCCGATGTGCGCCGCGGCGGGAACCGCGCGTTTCAGGCCGTCGAGCATCTCGCGCGTGAGCTTCAGGTCGAACAGCGTGTCGACCATGAGTGACTCGCCGGCGTCGGTGATGAAGCCCGAGTTGCTGTAGCCCCAGGTGCCGTCCGGCAGCAGCCAGGCGTAGAGGCCGTTGCCGAGTTCGTGCAGGCCTTTGGTGTATTGCCAGGATTTCAAGGCTGTCTCCCCGTGTGAAGTGCAGGTCCGCCTCAGCAGGCGACCAGGTCGGCCGGTGCGCGTCGCCGCGCGCCAAGGGCATCAAGAGTATCCGAAAGACGCGCGCCAGGGTAGAACGTGGCGCTCCAAGACGGCCGCGCGCGAAAGCGCGCCAGCCAGGCCGCGACGTGGGGGGCGCCGCGCCAAAGATCGGCAAGCCCCAGGTCGTCCATGCGGTCGTACAGCGGCGCGACGCAGCAGTCCGCAACCGATGGCCGATCGCCGGCCAGCAGCCAGGCCTGGCCTTCGAGCGCCGCGTCCATGCGCTCGGCCGTCTGGCGGAATCCGTCGTAGGCGACCGTGAGGTCGGCATCCGAGAAGCCGCCCTTGCCCATGCGCTTGTAGAAGTGCTTGCGCAGCGGGCGCGCTTGGGCGGCGGCGTCGAAATCGGCGTCGCTCAATTGTTCGAAGCGCGGCAGGAAGGCCTGGTTGAAGGACGGCGGACGGACCGAAGGCGTGGCCACCTCCTCGAAGTAGCGCAGCCATTTGCGCATCTGCGCGCGGCCGGGCGCGTCGCGCGGCACCAACGGCGGTTCGGGAAACACTTCGTCCAGGTACTCCATGATGACCGAGGAGTCGAGGATCACATGTCCGTCGTGCACCAGGGTCGGCACCACGCCGTTGGGGTTGAGGCGCAGATACTCAGGCGCGATGTGTTCGTTGTTCTTGAAGATGATCTGCCGGTCTTCCCAGGCGATACCCTTCTCGGCCAGGACGAGGCGCACCTTCTGGCTGCATGTCGAATAGGCGTTGTTGTAGAGGGTCAGCATGGGCTCAACCCCGTCGCACCGGCTTGCCCCGCACGACGGTTCGGCGCACGACCCGCGGTTCGACGGCGGTGTCGTACTCGGTGGCGCGATGCATGCTGGCGCCGTTGTCCCACATGACCAGGTCTCCGGGTTGCCAGGTGTGGTCGACGATGAAGCGCGGCTCGACGCAGTGCGCCATGACGCGCTCGATGAGTCCGCGGCCTGCGACCTCATCCATGCCGACGATGCTCTGGCCGTGGCTGCCCAGGTAGAGCGCGCGCCGCCCGGTCGCCTCGTGCAGGCGCACCAGCGGTTGCACGACTGGCGGACGTTGTGCGCGCTGCGCTTCGGTCATGCCGGGGTAGCCGGCCTTGCGGCGCGAAACCTCGAGGTCGTGCACGACTTCGAGCGTCGCGAAGCGCTCGCGCTCGGCTGCGCCCAGGGCCTCGTAGGCGCCGATCATGTCGGCGAAGAGCGTATGCCCTCCTGCACGCGGCACGGCTTCGGCGTAGAGCAGCGTCGCCAGCGCCGGCACTTCCTGCCAGGAGGCGTCGGTGTGCCAGAAGAGCGTGCCGCGGTCCGGGTGCACCGCGTTGGGCCGGCCGTCGGGGCCGATGTTGGAGAGTTCGAAGATCTCCGGGTACTCGGCCTTGTGGTACTCGTCGAGGACGTGGATTTCCAGGTCGCCGAAGATGCGCGAGAACGCGATGTGCACCGCCGGCGGCAGGCGCTGGCCGCGGAAGACGAGCAGGCGGTGGCGGCCGAAGGCCTCGCGCAATGCCGCGCCGGTCGCCGCATCGGGCGGCTGAGCGATGTCAAGGCCGCGCACCTCGGCGCCGAAGTCGCCCTTGAGGGGCAAGAGCGAGAACGAAGGTGCGAGGACGGCGGCCACGCGGCGTGCCCCGGTCGGATCGCCTACAGCTTGAAGATGCGCTGCGCGTTGTAGCCGCGCACGCGCTCGCGCACGCCCGAGGGCAGGGCGTCGACCTGGGCCAGCGTGTTGTACACGTCGCCGATGGTGTGCGGGTAGTCCGAGCCGTACAACACGTTCATGCTGCCGACCTGGCGCACGCACATCTCGAGCACGTCCTGGCGAAAGACCACCGAGTCGACGTAGATGCGGCGCAGGTAGTCCGAGGGCTCGAGCTCGATCTTCTCCTTGCACGCGGGGATGTTGTGGAAGCACTGGTCCAGGCGGCCGATGAGAAAGGGGATGGCGCCGCCGCCGTGCGAGGCGATGATCTTCAAGTTCGGGTAGCGGTCCAGGAAGCCGTCGTAAATGAGCCGTGCGACCGCAAGCGAGGTATCGAAGGTGAAGCCAATCGAGGCGGTGAGCTGGAAGCGCACCATGTCCATGCTGGCCACCCCGGGCGGCGCGGTCGGGTGGATCAGCACTGGCAGCGCGAGATCGTCGATGGCCTGCCACACCGGGGCGAAGTCCGGGTCGGTCAGGTGGCGGCCGTCGATGTTGGCCAGCACCATGACGCCCACTGCACCCATGGCGTGCGCGCGCTTGAGTTCGGCGACCGCGCGCGCCGGATACTGCCAGGGCAGGGTTGCAAACCAGTGGATGCGTCCGGCGTAGCGGGTCTGCGCGTCACGGAAGGTGTCGTTCATCATCGCCGCGGTGCGCGCGCTGATCTCCTCGCCGCCCCAGAACACGTTCGGGCAGGTCAGCGAGATGATCGAAACATCGATGCCTGCGTTGTCCATCATGCGGATGCGCGCGTCGTAGTCGAACATGCCCGGCACCGGGGTCATGAAGGGCGCGCCGTCGAGGTGGATGGCCTTGAGTCCCCCACGCACCTCCTTCATCGAATAGCGCGGCGCGCCGTGCTGGGCGAGCGTTGCGACCCATTCGTTGGACAGCATGTGGGTATGGACGTCGATGACGGGGCTGGTCATGAGGGTTCTCTCGGAAAGGGCGGATCGAAGTTGAACACGGGAGCAGGGGGTCGGCGGACTGCCGGCGCGGCCCTGCTCTCAGGGGCGCTAAATTAGCACGCGGCCATGCGTCAGTGGCGTTCCAGCAGCGGGCCGAACCCGCTGATGCGATCGGTGATGCCGTGCTGGCGCAGCGCATGCCAGTAGATCGCGGTATTGATCGCCATCACCGGCCGCGCGACCCATTGCGAGGCGCTGCCGGCCAGGCGCGCCATGGCGAGATTGGTGCCGACCTGCAGGATCACGTCGACGTCGTCGCCGTCCAGTTCGCGCACCGCGTCGCGCAGCGTCTCCTCCTGCACGTGGGCGATCGCCACCGGGCTCTCGCACTTGAGACCCTTGATGCGCTTGACCTCGTAGCCCGACTCCTCGAAAAAGCGCCGCACGTTGGCATCCCCCACCGGCATGTAGGGGGTGATGATGGCCAGGCGCTTGGCGCCGTAGAGGGCCAGCGCGGCGTCGCAGGCTTCCGACCCCATCGATACCGGCAGGCCCGTCCTGGCCATCAGGTCGGCCTTCAGCTTGCGGCTGGCATTGAGCCCGTCCCAGAAAGTCTCGGCCGAGATGCCCAGTACCAGGCGATCGGGTTCGCAGGACATGGCGGAGTCGACCGCGTGGTCCTGCGCCGCGGCGATCAGTTCGATGAGGCGCTGGAAATCGGCGTCGTTGTTGAGCGCGATGTTGGGGATAACGATGCGGCTGATATGGTTGGTCACGCCGGGCGGGCGCATGGCGTCGAACTCGGGCTGCACCGAGGTGTTGGTCGAGGGAATCAGGACCGCGAACTTGGCGCGGTATCCCAGGGAATCGGTCATCGTGGTCTCCTTGTTGCTCGTGCTCCTGGCCGGGCCACCCATGGCGGGCCGCGTCGCGTGCCGTGCGGGCGCGCTGGCGCAAGAGTGCGATTCATTGTATATATCGAATCTTGCAGCGTCGGCGTTTTGGCGCAATGTCTCTTTGACCGGGATCAAGACTTGAACGTTGCCGAGGGGTTTCTTGCACGTGTATCGCGCTGGTTCGCCTGGGGTGGCGGCGCGCTGATCCTGGCCTCCGCGTTCCTGGTCACGCTGGATGTGATCTTCCGCAGCCTGTTCCAGTCCACCCGTTTCGAAAGCTTCGAACTGTCCGGCTACGCGTTCGCGATCTCCACCGCGTTTGGCTTCGCCTTCGCCTTCTTCTCCAAGGCGCACATCCGCATTGAAGTGGTCTACAACTTCCTGCCGCGCCCGGTGCGCGCGCTGCTCGATACCTTGTCGGTCGCCATCCTGGCGGGTATCGCCGGCACGCTCCTTTACTGGTGCGCCCGGGTGGTCATGCAGAACGCCGCCAGCGGTGCCAAGACCAACTCGACCCTGGGGCTGGCAATCGCGGTGCCGCAGTCGATCTGGCTGCTCGGCCTGGCGTGGTTCGCGGTGTCGGCCGTCGTGGTCGCGTTGATCGCGCTGTGGCAACTGCTGCGCGGTGATGTCGAGGCGATCACGCGCGATCTGGGCGTCTCGACTCTGGACGAGGAGATCAACGCCAGCGGGGCGCGCGTCGCGGCGCCAACCAACGCCGCTGCGGAGCGCTGAAGCATGCTGGCGCTGACCGCGATCCTGCTGCTCGTCTTCATCGCCTCGAGCCTTTTCGTCGCCGCGGCACTCGGTGTGCTGGCCGGCGTGCTCGGCAACCTGTATTCGCACTTCCCGCTCACGCGTGCGGTCGGCGAGATCGCCTGGACCGCCAGCGCGGACTTCAATCTGGTGGCGGTGCCCATGTTCATCCTGATGGGCGAGCTTCTGCTGCGCTCAGGCGTGGCCGAGGCCATGTACGAGGCATTGGACCGCTGGGTCGGGCGCATCCCGGGCGGGTTGATGCATACCAACGTCGCCGCCTCGGCCCTGTTCGCCGCCACCTCGGGTTCCTCGGTGGCCACCGCGGCGACCATCGGCACGATCGCGATCCCCAACATGAAGCGCTATGGATACGATCCGGCGCTCTTCCTGGGAACCATCGCTGCCGGCGGCACCCTGGGCATCCTGATCCCGCCGTCGATCAACATGGTGATCTACGGGGCGCTCTCGGAGACTTCGGTGTCCGACCTGTACCTGGCGGCCTTGATCCCGGGCGTGCTCCTGGCCGTGCTGTTCTCGATCATGGTGCTGGTGATCTGCCTCTTGCGCCCGGGGCTGTCGATCAAGTCGACGCCAGCGACCTGGGGCGAACGCTTCGTCGCCTTGCGGCATCTCATCGCACCCCTGCTGCTTTTTTTCCTGGTGGTCGGGTCGATCTACGCCGGTTTCGCCACGCCCACCGAGGCCTCGGCGCTGGGCGTCATGGGTGCCCTGGCGCTGGTGGTGCTGCGCGGACGCCTGACGCTGCCGGTGCTGCTGGCATCCTTCGAGGGCACGGTGCGCACCACCGCGATGGTGATGCTGATCGTGCTGATGGCGTTTTTCCTGAACTTCGTCATGTCCACCATCGGCCTCACCAACCTGGCGACCGAGGCGGTCAAGGGGCTCGCCTGGCCGCCGCTCGCGGTGATGCTGGCCATCATCGCGCTCTACCTGGTGCTGGGCTGCTTTGTCGAGACCCTGACCCTCATGATCGCGACCACGCCGATCGTCGTGCCGATCATCAAGCAGCTGGGTTACAGCCCGGTGTGGTTCGGCGTGGTGTTCGTGATCCTGATCGAGGCTGCCCTGATCACTCCGCCGATCGGCATGAACCTGTTCGTCGTGCAGTCGGTGCGTGGCAGCGGCCCGTTTCGCGACGTGGTCGTTGGCGTGCTGCCCTTTCTGCTGGCCATGCTGCTCCTGATCGCGGCATTGCTGGCATGGCCGGAGCTTGCCCTGTGGCTGCCGACGCTGGTGGCGGCAAACCGGTAGAGTCCGTGCTGTTTTCATGATGTCCCGTGCTTGAAACCTTCAAGGAGAATTCGATGCGCCCCTTTGCACAAGCCGCCACCCTCCTGGCTGCCGCGACCCTGTCGTTCGGGGTCACGGCGCAGGTCCTGCCCAAGACCACTCTCAATGTCGTCGGCAACCTGGGCATCACCACCCAGTCCAAGGAGCTCGAGCAGCCCTTCTGGACCAAGGTCATGCCGCAGGTCTCCGGCGGCGCGGTGAGCGGGACCATCAAGCCCTGGAACGAGATGGGCCTGAAGGGGCCGGAGGTGTTCAAGCTCCTGCGCCAGGGCCTATACGACATCGCCGCGACGCAATTGGGCTTTCTCGCTGGCGAGAACGCGATCAACGATGCCACCGACCTGGCCGGCGTGTCGACCAGCCTGGAGCAATTCTGGGAGGTCACCACGCGCTTTCGCCCGACGCTTGAGTCGTTCTACGAGAAGCAGGGCCTGAAGGTCCTGGCGCTGACTTCGTTCCAGGCACAGGTGCTGTACTGCAAGAACGAGATGAAGTCGCTGGCCGACCTGAAGGGCCGCAAGGTGCGGGTCTCCGGCGCATCGCAGGCCGACTTCATCGAGTTCTTCGGCGGCTCCGGCATCAACATGGCCTTTGGCGACGTGCAGCAGGCGCTGGTCAACGGCGTCATCGACTGCGCAATCACCGGCACCCTGGGCGGCTACAAGGCCAAGTGGTTCGAAGGCGCGCGCGCCCTTTACCCGCTGCCGATCAACTGGGGCTCGGGAATGATGGCCGCCAACACGGCCTCCTGGAACAAGCTGGACGCCGGGGTGCGCAATCTCATCATGAATGAACTCGCCAAGTACGAGCGCCAGGTGTTCGAGCAGAACAAGCGCGAGAACGACATCGGCCTGGCCTGCAACACCGGCGGCACCTGCGGCGAGGGCCCGGCGGCAAAGATGGCGCTGATTCCCATCGCCGCAGGTGACACCGACTTGCGGCGCAAGCCGCTCTTGGAGTCGGTGCTGCCCAAGTGGGGCAAACGCTGTGGCGCGGACTGCGTGAAATCCTGGAACGACACCGTCGGCCGCGTCGTCAACCTGCAGGCACGGGCGAACTGACGCGGAGCGCGGCGCGCAGGGCCCGCGCGGCGGGTCCTGCCGGCGCGATCATCACTTTCTAGGTCGGCATGGCGGGCACCTGGACCACCCTCGAGGAAGCGCCGCTGACACGCGAGTCGTTCGCCGCGCTCCTGGAGAACCGCGTGCCGGCCGTGCGCATCCGCGGTTTCGCGACCCCGGCCGAGTGCGCCGCGTTCGCGCGCGCGGCCCGATCAGGCGAGATCAAGCACTACAGCGTCTCGCCGCCGGTGGCCTACATCGGCATGGCGCAATACGAATACCGCTGGGACCGGCCCAAGGCCGACTACTTTCGCGATGTCGTCATCGCCAACGCCAAGCTCAAGCCCGTGCTGGACGCGTCCTTCGATCCGGTCGCCCGCCTGATCGAGCGCGTGAGCGCGGTCTACGATGCGCCTGTCGGCGTCGGTCGCGAACCGGGCCTGGGCGAGTACTACGCCGGCATCGTGCGCATCGCCTCGCAGGGCATCAAGCTGCACGCCGACTTCGCCCCGTTCAATTCACCCGCGTACTCGAACGCGGCGATCGACGCGCAACTGGGCTGGAACTTCTTTGCCGAGAGCCTGGCAGTAGGCGGGAAGACCACGGTCTACAACGCGCCCTGGACGCCGACGGTGGCGCCGGGCGAGATCCCGCAAAGCTACGACCTGCCGCGCGCCCAGGTCGCCGGCGCCAGAACCTTCACCTACGCGCCCACGGCCGGCGACGTGGTGATCTTCAACGCGCGCAACCCGCACGAAGTCGCCGGCGGTCCGGCGGGGCAATCCACCGACCGTATCGGCATTGGCTCGTTCATCGGCCGCATGCCGGATCGGTCACTGGTGCTCTGGTCGTAGCGTGACGGGCCGGCGGCATCCCGCGGCGCAGCCGATCAGATGCCGCTCTTGACAGGCGGCGCATCCCACGCCGCCTCACCGGCGAGCCACTTGGCGCCACGCGCATAGAGGGCCGCCACGACCTCGCCCTTCAAGCCCGGCATGTCGCGCTTGATCTTGAAGCCGACTTTGCTCTGCAGATAGGCCAGGTGCCGGTAGCCCTCCGGGAACTGGCCCAGGAGTTCGGCGTCGAGCCTGAGGCTGCCCGCCGGGTCGACCACGTCCATGCGGTCCTTTTCGTAGATCGGCTGGCGGCGCACGATCTTCCACGCGCCGCCGCGTTTTTCGAAGAAATCGTAGAAGCGGCCGGTGCAGACCACATCGACCAGCACGCCATCGACCGGTGCGCGCTGGTTGATGGTCATCTTGGTCTGGGCGATGGCGCGCATGCCGGCGATGTCGACCGACGAGCCGCCCAGGAAGTGCAGGATCGAGACTCCTTTTTCGAAGCCCGCCTTACTTACGGCGATGAAGTCCAGCGCTGGCCCCTGGAACCACGTTGCGCTCATCCAGCCGTCGTCGTGCCAGACGGTCTTGAAGCGTTCCCAGTCGCCGGCGTCGCGCCAGACGGCCCAGTTCTGCACGGTGTCGATGATCGCAAGGCGATCCAGGAGCGTGTTGTCCATGATGGGGGATTCCTATTCTGCGTCGCACCGACTCGGGCGTTCCGGCAAGTATACGAAGGCGCATGCCTCGAGTCGTGCCGCGCATGTCTGGTATGGCCGGATCGGCGCGCCGGCCGCGGATGTTCGCGGAAAGATGCCGGGTATAAGATGCGCCCTCCTATCGTCATGGAGTCACACGTGCTCAAGCTTTATTTCAACGGTTCACCGAACCCGACCAAAGTAGCGCTATTCCTGGAAGAGGCCGGAATTTCTTACGAAGCGCACCCGGTCGATACGCGCAAGGGCGAGCAGTTCGGCCCCGAGATCACGTCCATGAACCCCAACGCCAAGGTGCCGGTGATCGTCGACACCGACGGCACGGTGGTGTTCGACTCCAACGCAATCCTGCTGTATTTGTCGGAGAAGACCGGCAAGTTCGGCGGACCGGCGGACAAGCGCGGCGAGGTGCTGTCCTGGCTGATGTTCGTCGCCACCGGCGTGAGCCCGTTCTCGGGTCAGGCGGTGCACTTTCGCCATTTCGCCACCGAGAAGGTCCCCTACGCGCACAACCGCTACCAGTACGAGGCCGAGCGTCACTACGGCATCTGCAACGAACGCCTGGCGACACGCAAGTTCATGGCGGCAGACACCTACACCATCGTCGACATGGCGCTGTGGGGCTGGTCGCGCATGGTGCCCTACATCATGGGCGACGACGCGTGGGCGAAGTTCCCGCACCTGAAGCGCTGGCACAACGAGATTGCCGCGCGCCCGGCGGCGCAGCGCGCGGCCGGCCTCAAGGATCGCCACGCCTTCAAGACCACCATGGATGACGAGGCGCGCTCGCACATGTTCAAGTTCCTGGCACGCCAGGCGGCCTGAGCGGCCGGCGCTTCTTTCCTGCCCGCTTTAGCCTCGCGGCTTGCCGCCGAAGTCGCGCTGCGTCAGCGCGGGCCAGAAACCGGCCGCCCGGGCGCCGATGGCAGCGCGCCCGAGCCGGCCTGCCCACCACGCGTCGCTGCCGTGCGCGGCGCGCCACGCCATCAGGCGTCGCGTCGCGTAGTTGAGGCGATGCTCGACCGTGAAGCCGATCGCGCCGTGCACCTGGTGAGCGATCGAGATGGCGCGCGTGGCCGCCTCTCCGGCGCGCACTTTGGCGACGGCGATGTCGAAGGGCGCGCTGCCGGCGTCGCGGCGTGTCGCATCCGGCGCGGCGCTCGCGGCGATCAGCGCGGCCATGCGCGCGGCCGCGACGTCGCCGGCCATCAACGCCAGCGGATGCTGGATGGCCTGGTGCTTGGCCAGCGGCCGGCCGAACTGCACGCGGTCGTTGGCGTATTGCACCGATTGCTCGAGCGCGAATTCCAGCGCGCCGATCATCGCGATCGATGTCGCCAGCGCACCGAGGTGGCGAATCGGATCGGCGAAGCCCGGGAAAGGATTGGCCATGCGCGCCAGCACCGGCGCGCCGTCGAAACCAAGCGCATGTTCCGGCTCACCGGCGGCGTTGCGCCGCGCCGGGGCGATCTGCGCCCCGCGTCCGCTTTGCAGATCCAGCAGCAGCAACTCGTCGCCCAATGCAGCCAGCACGTGCCCCGCATGGCCGGCCCACAGCACGCGCTCTGCGCGCGCCGTCAGCCGGTCGCCCGCGAGACGCGCATCGCGCAAGTCCTCGATCAGCGCGATCGGCCCGGGCGGCACCGCTGCCTCGCCAGCCGACAGGAGCAGCGCGGCAATCATGGTCTGCGCCAGCGGCAGCGGCACCTGCGCGTAACCGATCTCGCGCAGGATCGGGTACGCCTCGGCCCAGGTGGCGCCGATGCCGCCGGCGGCTTCGCTCGCCAACGCCAGCGTGAGCCCGTTGTCCTCGACCTGCTGCCACAGGCGCGCCGGCCATTCACCCGCCTCGCTTGCGGCCAGCAGGTCGCGGTCGACGAGATCGGCAAAGAGCCGCGTCGCCGTCTGCTCGATCAGGTTGTCGCTCATCGCAAGCCCAGCCCGCGGGCGATGATGCCGCGCATGATTTCGCGCGTGCCGCCGCGCAGGGAAAACGAAGGCACGGCGCGCGCCGTGTAGCCGAGCGTGGTGTCGAGCGCGGAACCCGGCGCCACCGAACCGCCGAAGAGGTCGTGGCCGATGTCCGGCATGGCCTGTTCCACCAGCGCCCCCTGGTCCTTGACGAGCGCCGCGGCCAGCATGGGGTTTTCGCCGCGCGCGAGCATGCCCGAGACGCCCAGCGACATCTGCCGGAGGCTCGCGTACTGCGCGACGATGCGCCCGAGTGCGACCGCCTGGCGTTCGTTGTCCGCGTCCGCCTCATCGAGCATCTCCAGCAACAGCTGCGTGCTGGAGAGGTAGCGCTCCGGGCCGCTGCGCTCGAAGGCCAGCTCGGCGTTGACCTGGCCCCAACCCTCGCCCTCGTTGCCCAGCAGGCACTCGTGCCCGACGCGCACGTCGTCGAACGTGACTTCGTTGAAATCGTGCTCGCCCACCTGGTTGACGATCGGCCGCACCGTGAGCCCCGGGGTGCGCATGTCGACCAGGAACTGCGACAACCCGGCGTGCCGCTGCTCGCCGGCGGCACCGGTGCGCACGAGCGCGATCATGTATTGGGAGCGGTGCGCGCCCGAGGTCCACACCTTGCGGCCGTTGATGACCCAGGCGTCGCCGTCACGCACCGCACGCGTGCGCACCGACGCCAGGTCGGAGCCCGAGTCCGGCTCGCTCATGCCGATGCAAAAGTAGGTCTCGCCGCGCGCGATGCCCGGCACGATGCGCGGCGCCAGGATCTCCGGCGACAGACGCATCAGGAGCAGCGCACTCTGGCGCTCGGCGATCCAGTGCGCCGCCACCGGCGCACCGGCGGCCAGCAGTTCCTCCATGACCACGTAGCGCTCCAGCGCCGTGCGCTCCTGGCCGCCGTAGCGCTTGGGCCAGGTCATGCCGATCCAGCCGCGCGCGCCGAGCCTCTTGCTGAACTCCGGGTCCGCGCCGATCCAGTTGCGCACGCGCTTTTCTACCGGGAAGTCGGCCAGATCTGCGGCCAGGAACGCGCGTACCTCGGCGCGCAGCGTTTCGCATTCGGGCGGCAGGCTGCACGGGGTGATGCTCATGCCTTGCATGGGATTCCTCTCGATATGAGCGGGGGCAAGGCGTCACCATGCGCCACACGCGACCGGCATTCTGCAATACATTGCCGGAGTCGCGCCGGCGCGGCGCCAAATCCGAGCAGACATGCTTCCTACTTCCACGACCGCGGCCGCCCCTCTCGCCGGCATCCGCGTCCTCGACCTGACCGCCATCGTGCTGGGGCCGCTGGCCACGCAATGGCTGGGCGACTATGGCGCGGAGGTCATCAAGGTCGAACCGCCGGAAGGCGACCTGATCCGCGCCAACGGCACCTCGCGCCACCGCGGCATGAGTTCCATCTTTCTGGCGCTGAACCGCAACAAGCGCTCGCTGGCCATCGACCTCAAATCCGCCGCGGGTCGCGCCGCGCTCCTGCAGGTGGCCGAGGGCGTGGACGTGGTGGTGCACAACATGCGCGTGGCCGCCATCGAGCGCCTGGGGCTGGGCTACGCGGCGGTGGCCGCGGTGAACCCGCGCGTGGTCTATTGCGTCGCCACCGGCTTCGGCCAGGACGGGCCGGACGCGGCACGCCCGGCGTTCGACGATGTCATCCAGGCGGCCTGCGGGCTGGCCGCGCTGCCCACCTACAAGGGCGGGGTGCCGGACTTCATCCCGTCACTGATCGCCGACAAGACCGTGGGGCTGGTGGTGGTCAACGCGGTGCTGGCGGCGCTCCTGCACCGCGAGCGAGGCGGGGCGGGTCAGTATGTCGAGGTGCCGATGCTCGAGACCATGGCCACGTTCACCTTGGCCGAGCACCTGGGCGGGCTCAGCTTCGATCCGCCGGCCGGGTCGGCCGGCTACGCGCGCCTGCTGGCCGGCGGGCGGCAGTTGACGCCGACGTCCGACGGGCACGTCGCGCTGCTGCCCTACACGGCCGCACACTGGCAGGCCCTGTTCAAGCGCCTGGGCCGCGCGGACATCGCCAACAAGTACAACCTGGAAGACCGCCACGAGCGCAACGCGCGCATCGTCGAGCTGTACGCAGACCTGCAGGCGGTGGCGCGGTCGCTGTCCAAGGCCGAGATCCTGGCCATCTGCGACGAGCTCGACATACCAGTCACCAAGGCCTATCGGCTGGACGAGTTGCCGACGCACCCGCACCTGGCCGCGGTTGGCCTGTTCCAGACCCAGGAACATCCCAGCGAAGGCCGCATCGTCGCGATGCGCTCGCCGGTGCGCTTTTCGGGCACGCCCGCGGTCCTGGCGCGGCACGCGCCCCGCCTGGGCGAACATTCGGTCGAGGTATTGCGCGAGGCGGGGATCGATGCCGAATGGATCGAATCCCTGCGCCAGGCCGGCACCGTGGTGCAGGCCTGAAGTCTGTCGTTGCTGCAGTGGCGTTGCCGCGCGTCTAGAACTCGCAGCCCTTGGCCTTCAAGGCAGCGTCGACCCAGCTGCGGTCGACCTTGCCGCCCTTGCGGATGGTCGCCAGCTGCGCGTCCTCCGCCTTCGCCTTGGCGCGTGCCGCGGCCAGGACCGCCTCGGCGATGTCCTGCGGCACCGCGATCACGCCGTCGTCGTCGCCGACCATGATGTCGCCGGGCGCGACCACCATGCCGCCGATGGAGACGGGCACGTTGATCTCGCCGGGGCCGTTCTTGTACGGCCCGCGGTGCGTGACGCCGCGGGCGTAGACCGGAAAGCGTCCCTGCGCCAGCGCGCCGGAGTCGCGGATCGCGCCGTCGATGACCATGCCGGCCACGCCGCGCTTGGCCGCCGAGGTGCTCATGATCTCGCCGATGATGGCCTGCGACAGGTCGCCGCCGGCATCGACCACGATCACGTCGCCCGGGCGCGCGATGTCGATGGCCTTGTGCACCATCAGGTTGTCGCCCGGCGCAACGCGCACCGTGAGCGCCACCCCCAGCATCTGGCCACCCTTGTGCATGGGATTGAGTCCATCACCGCCGGGCAGGCGTTGCATGCTGTCGGAAAGGTGGGCGACGACCACGCCCTTGAAGGCCTTGAGGAGTTTGGGCGAAGGCGCCTTGGCGAAAGGGAGGATGCGAAAACCGGGATTGGGCATGGGCTTGGGTCCGAGGTGGCGGAAGATGAGGCGAGAGTGCGATTCTATGCGTGCCGGCTGACCGGGCAGAAGGGGCGCGGCAATTGCGGTGAACGGGGCATCGCTTGCACCCGCAGCCGCCGCGGTGGTTCAGCCCCGCCGTGGCGCGCGGCGCTAGTATTCGCATCCGGCGATTCCACGTTGCGCGAGCCGCATCATGTCTCCTCAGAACATCCTCATCAGCGGCGGCGGCCTGGGCGGCCTTTCATGCGCGCTGGCACTTGCCGAACGTGGCTTCGAGGTGACCCTCCTGGAGAAGGCGGCGGAGTTCACCGAGATCGGCTATGGCATCCAGCTGGGGCCCAACGCAACGCGCATCCTGAAGAAATTCGACCTCTGGGACGACGCGGCCAAGACCGCGGTGTTTCCGGAGGCGATGGTGTTCCTGGATGCGCTGGACATGAAGCCCTGGGCGCGCATCGACTTGAACGCCGCCTTTGCCGCGCGCTTCAAGCACCCTTATGTGGTGATTCACCGGCGCGACCTTTTGGGCTTCTGGCTGGCGGCGTGCCAGCGCCATCCGCGCATCACGCTGCATACCTCTCGGGGGTTGGCGCGCATCGCCGACAAGACCACCCATGTGGAGGTCGAGTGCGAGGACGGCTCGGCTTTTACCGGGCGCTGCCTGATCGGCTGCGAAGGACTGCTGTCGCCGTCGCGCCAGTACGTGGTGGGCGACGGTGCGCCGAGGGTGACCGGTTTCCTGGCCTACCGCGGCGTCATCCCGATGGACCGTCTGCACGACCGCACCTATGAGAAGAGCGTGATCGGCTGGTTCGGCCACAACATCCATCTGGTGCAGTACGGGTTGCGCGCCGGGGACGTGCTCAACAATGTCGCGGTGTTCGGCAGCGCCGCGTTCGCGCGCGGCGAGGAAGACTTCGGCTCGCCCGAGGAACTGCACGCCATGTTTGCCCAGGCGCACCCCAGGGTGCGCGATTTCCTGGAGTTCATCGACCTGGATCGCAACTGGATGATGCGCGATCGCCACCCCGTGTCCAATTGGACACGCGGCAATGTGACCCTCCTGGGCGATGCGGCACACCCGACCCTGCAGTACGTGGCGCAAGGTGCATGCATGGCCTTCGAGGACTCGGTGGTGCTCTCTGATTGCCTGGCGCGTCGGCTGCAAGACCCGCACCAAGCGTTTCTCGAATACCAGGAAAAGCGCTACCTGCGCTGCGCGCGCATCGTGCTGACCGCGCGTGCCTTCGGGTCCGTGCTGCACGCAGGCGGCATCGAGCGCGACCTGCGCAACGCCATCTACCGGCCGCGCAGCCCGGATTCGCTGCATTACGAGGTGGACTGGATCTACCGCGGCATTCGGGAAACCGAGATTTGACACGCGTCTGGCCTGGGCTACACTTCGACCGCATCGGGTGCGTGGCAGGCCGATGACGGTTCGGCCACGGCCTTTCACAACGGAGACATCTCATGAGCATCAAGCGTCGCAGCCTCCTGGTCGGCAGCGCGGCTTCGGCCGGGTTGGCGGGCTTTCCTGCCATCGTCCGCTCGCAGGAGAAGTTCGAGGTCAAGGTCGCCAATTTCGTCGGCCCGCAGCACTTCCAGTCGCAATGGCTGGTCAAGTGGGGCGAGGCCCTGGAAAAGCGTTCCAACGGGCGCCTGGTGTTCAAGCATTTTCCCGGTGCGCAAATGGGTCCGACGCCCAAGCATTTCGACTTCGCGCGCGACGGCACCGCCGAGATCGCCTACATCCTGCACGGCGCGACACCGGGCCGCTTTGCGCTGACTGAACTGGTCAACCTGCCCTACCTGATCGGCAGCGCCGAGATCGGCATCAAGGTCTTGAACGATCCCGAGCTGCGCGCCAAGTATCTCGATGCCGAGCACAGGGGCACCAAGGTGCTGTACCTCTTCACCCACCAGCCGGGCAGCGTGCACACCACCAAGAAGGCGGTGCGCTCGCTCGACGACTTCAAGGGACTGCGCCTGCGCTTTGCCACGCCGGCGATCCGCGAATTCATCCAGCAACTGGGCGCGACCCCGGTCGGCGTGCCGCCCACCGAGGTGGCCGAGCAATTGCAAAAGGGTACGCTCGACGGCGCCTTCACCGACTATGGCGGCGCCGGTATCGCCTGGAAGCTGGGCGGCATCGTCAAGCACACCACCGAGATGTACTGCTTTGTCGCCAGCTTCGCCATCGTCGCCAACGAGGCGTGGTTCAACAAGCTGCCCGCCGACCTGCAGCGCATGGTCACCGAGTCGGTGACCGGCATCGAGAAGGAGATCGGCAGCAATTGGGACGCGCTCGACGCGCCCGGCAAGAAGGCGCTCATGGACGGCGGTGGCGAGGCGATCCGGCTCTCCAAGGCCGAGGATGACCGCCTGCGTGCGATCGGTGCCCAGGTCACCGAGAACACCTTGAAGGCCATGGAGGGGCGCAACCTGCCGGCGCGGCAGGTGTTCGCGATGATGAAGTCCCTGGCCGAGCGCCACGCCAAGACCTCCAAGAGCTTCTGGTCTTGATCGCAACTCCGGCGGGGCCGGCTGCCTCTGCGGCGGCCGGCGGGCTGGCCGGCCGCAGGTCGTCCCGGTGAAGGTCAAGGCCGCGCTTGCCCTGATGGTGCGCTTTCTGGACGGCGCGGCGGTGCTGTCGCTCTTGGCCATGATGCTCTTCACCACCAGCGACGTCGTGCTGCGCAAGATTGTCAACAAGCCGATCCTCGGCGTGACCGAGATGGTGGAACTGGCGCTGGGCCTGGCGATCTTCCTGGCGCTGCCCGGCGTCTTCGCGCGCGGCAGCAACATCGTGGTCGACCTGGTCGACGCCTGGCTGCCGGCCTGGTCGACGGTGTTGCGCCGCATCGCGGCGGCGTTTTCGCTGCTGACGCTCGCGGTCCTGTCCTGGCACATGTGGCGGCCGCTCATCGACATCATCTCGTATGGGGACACCAGCGCCGATCTGCAGATTCCCAAGATCTGGTTCATGGCGCCGGCCTGGGCCGGCATCGTCGTGGCGACCCTGGTCGCGGCGCTGGTGCTCCTGGCAGGCGAGTCCGCATCCGAGCAGGCGGCGGAGCCCTCATGAGCATCGGTGCGATCGGCATCGCCGCGGTCGTCGGCCTGCTCGTGCTGATGATGTTGCGCGTGCCGATCGCCATCGCGCTCATGATCACCGGCACCCTGGGCTACGCGGCCGCGCAAGGCTGGGCGGTCGCCTTCAAGACCCTGGCTGCGGTGCCTTATGAGTTGACCGGTGCCAACCCGGGCGTGGCCTATTCGTTTACCGTGGTGCCGCTCTTCATCTTCATGGGGGCGGTCGCGTCACGTGCGACCATGTCGCGCGAACTCTTCGCGGCGGCCAACGCGATCTTCTCCGGTGTGCGCGGTGCGCTGGCGGCGGCGACCATCGGCGCCTGCGGCGCCTTCGCGGCGATCTGCGGTTCCTCGATCGCCACCGCTGCGACGTTTTCCAAGGTGGCGATCCCGGAGATGCGCCGCCACGGCTACGACATGGAACTGGCCACCGGCGCGGTCGCCTCGGCGGGAACGCTGGGCATCCTGATTCCGCCGTCCCTGATCCTGGTCATCTACTCGCTGGTGGCCGAGGAATCGATCGCCAAGCTCTTCGCGGCGGCGATGATTCCGGGCATTCTGCTGGCGATCGGCTATGTGCTGGTCATCGCCATCCTGGCGCGCGTCAAGCCGCACCTCATGCCGGCGTCGCCTTCGCAGCCCCTCGCAGCGCGCCTGCGCGCGGTCGCCGGCATGTGGAAGCTGGCGCTCCTGTTCCTGCTGGCGGTGGTCGGCATCTATGCCGGCTGGTTCTCGCCCACCGAGGCGGCCGCGGTCGCCTCGTTCGCGGCGATCGTGATCGGCTTCGCGACGCGCACCTTGAGCCTCAAGGGCCTGTGGGCAGCGGGCATCGAGACCGTGCAGACCTCGGCCATGCTTTTCATCATCGTCATCGGCGCGTTCATCTTTTCGCGCCTGATCGTGCTGACCCAGTTTCCGGCGACGCTGGCAGGGGCCGTCAAGGCGGCCGACCTGGCGCCGTGGCTGATCATCTTCTCCATCGCGCTGCTTTTCCTGCTGCTGGGAACGTTCCTGGAGGAAGTGTCCACGCTACTGATCACGGTGCCGGTGCTGCTGCCGGTGATCAAGGGCCTGGGCTACGACCCCATCTGGTTCGGCGTCTTCGTCACGGTCATGTGCACCGTCGGGCTGATCTCCCCGCCGGTGGGATTGACCGTGTTCGTGGTGCAAAGCCAGAACCCCGAGGTGCCGCTGCAGAAGATTTACCGGGGTGTGCTGCCGTTCCTGGCCGCCGATTGCGTGCTGCTGGTCGCGCTGGTCGCGTTTCCGGCGCTGGCCCTGTGGTTGCCCTCGACCCTCAAGTGATTTACAGGCCGGCGCCCCGGCGCGCCCGCGCCTGACCCCTTTCCGGCCTTTGCTTCGTTCATGGCTGCACGTGCCCGCCGGGGCACCGTGCGTGGCCCGGCGGGCGTCCTTCCTTTTTGCACTGGAGACTCCGCCATGCGATTCGGTCATCTCGTCGTTCGCGCGCTTGCTTTGGCGCTTTTGCTCACCAGCTTTCACTCGCCCGCTGCCGCTCCGGTTCGCACCCTGACCGCGTTTCGCGACGAGGCCGAACTCAAGGAGTGGCTTCATCGCATGCGCCCGCCGCGCATGGAGTCGCGCCGCACGGCTGACGGCGTGGGCAGCCTCGCGCTGCAGGCCGCCCCGGCGGCCCCGGCGGCAATGGCCGACGCCAAGACAGCCGCGAGCAATGAATCAGTCACCAACAACCAGGTCGCCGGCGTCGATGAAGGCGGCATCGTCAAGGCGCACGGCGAGCACCTGGTCATCCTGCGCCGTGGCCGGCTCTTCACGGTGCGCCTGGGCAGCACGGCCTCAGGCCCGGTGGCTGCGGTGGACGCCTTCGGCCCGGGCATCGACCCCGCCGGCGCCTGGTATGACGAGATGCTGATCGACGGCGACAACGTGGTTGTCATCGGCTATTCGTACGCGCGCGGCGGCACCGAAGTGGGGCTTTTTCGCATCGACCGCGCCGGCACGCTGGCCCACCGCGGTACCTGGCACCTGCGTTCCAACGACTACTACTCGTCGCGCAACTATGCCAGCCGCATGGTCGGCGGCAAACTGGTCTTCTATTCACCCCTGTATCTGAATCTGCACGGCGACGCATTGGCGCAGTTTCCGGCCATGCGTCGCTGGCAGGCGGACGCGGAGCGCGCCGAGTTTCGCCGCATCGCCCCGGCCACCAGCGTCTATCGCACCGACGATGATCTCGACCCGCGTGCCGGCATCGCGCTGCACACCGTCACCATCTGCGACTTGAGCGGCGGCACGCTGGATTGCCGCGCGACCGCGGTCCTGGGGCCGGCGGGTCGGGTCTTTCACGTCGCCGAGTCTTCGGTCTACGTCTGGACCAGCGGACGTACCCGTCCTGTCCCGGGTGCGGAGGCCGCGCCGGCACGCGCCCAGGCTGCGGTGTTCCGCCTGCCGCTGGACGGTGGTGCGCCGACCGCGCTCAAGACTTCCGGCAGCCCGATCGACCAGTTCTCTTTCCTGGAGCGCGACGATCACCTGAATGTGCTGGTGCGCGCCCAGGGCCGCGGCGAAGCGATGTGGTCGGCCGAGACCGCGGCCGGCGACCTGGCGCTCCTGCGCGTGCCGTTGGCGGCCTTCGGCGACGGCCGCGAGACGGCGCCGGCCTGGGCCTACAAGGCGCTTGCGCGGGCCGAGGGCAGCGTGGTGCAGAACCGCTTCGTCGGCGAGCACCTGCTCTACGGCTCCGGCAACCCGTGGGGCCGCGCCCGCCCCGCCGCCGGCCAGGCGGTGCAGGTGGTGCGCTACGCGGACGCCAGCCCGGCGCGCGCCATACCCCTGGGCCACGCGATCGACCGCATCGAAGCCCTGGGGAGCGATGCCGTCGTCGTCGGTAGCAGCGGCGCCGACCTCGTGTTCTCCACGCTGCGCCTGGGCCGCGACGCGGCGCTCGCACATCGCCTGGTGCGCGAAAACGCCGCGCAGGGCGAGACGCGCAGCCACGGGTTTTTCTACAAGCCCGCGGACACGCGCCGCGGAATCATCGGCCTGCCCATCGTCGGCTCCGGGCGGCCGGGACACCGGCAACTGGTCGAGGGTTCGGCGGCAGTCGTGTACCTGCGCAACGACGCGCTGCGCTTGAGCGACATCGGCACCCTGGAGGCGCGGGCGGCGGGCGGGCGCAACGACCATTGCCGCGCGTCGTGCGTGGACTGGTACGGCAATGCGCGACCGCTGTTCCTGCGCAACCGCGTCTTCGCGCTGATGGGCTACGAGATCGTCGAAGGGCGGGTCAGCGGCAACCGCATCGACGAGGTCGGGCGCACGAGCTTCGCGCCTGGCGTGCCGGAGGTCGCGCACTGAGTCCGGCATGAATATATGTATATGTGTACACTAATCAGTGATGACCGCTTCGCCCAAGACCGAGCCCGCATCCGCGACAGCGGATGAACGCGATGCCGCGGCAGACACGCGCCGCCTCGCGCCGACGCCTGCCGAGGCCGAACTCGAACGCATCCTGCGCGAACTTGGTGGCGGCGCGCTGGCCGGAGAGTTTCGCCGCGAGTGGCCCATCGGCGACTGGGTGGTCGATTTCTATATCCCGATGGTGCGCTTGGCCATCGAAGTCGATGGCGGCTATCACCGCGCGCCATCGCGCCGCCGCGCCGACCTGACCAAGCGGCGCGACCTCGAGGCGCGCGGCATCGTCGTTTTGAGACTGGCCAATGCGGAGGTCTTCGGCGACCGTGAGCGCCTGCTGACGCGCCTGCGCGCGGCCTGGCGAGCGGCCTTCGACAACATGCGTCGCCATCCGCGGACCTTGCGCGAACCAGCTTGCGCAATTTATGGGACCCAGGCCGTGCGCAGGGTGCTTGCGGAACCGCGACGAGCGGGTCACGCGGTCCATGCTTGCCGCCACGTCCGGTGTGGCGGGCGGGGGGCCTTCAGGCGTTGACGTAGGCGTTGGCGCCGTGGCGATCGACGCCGCGCATCAGCCACACCGGCCGCGCCGAATGATCGACGCTCTTCGCCTGTACGCGCGCCTTCTCGCGCGCCAGGTCGCGGTCGAAGAGGCTGGTGGTCGGCATGAAGCGCATGGTCATGCCGCGTCGCGGGCGCGGCGAGGTGTTGGCTTCCGAGCCGTGCAGCAGGTACACGTCGTGCAGCGAGAACTGCCCCGCCTTCAGGACGATGTCCACCGCCTGGGTCTCGTCGTAGGTGTCGGGCTCGAGTTCCTGGTGCAGCGTGACATCGTCGGCATCGACCGTGCGGTGCGCCTTCAATGCCTGGGTCTTGTGCGACCCGCGGATCACGCGCAGGCAGCCGTTTTCCGGCGTCGAGTCGTCCACCGCCAGCCACACCGTGCAGGTGGCCAGCGGCCGGATCGGCCAGTACTCGCCGTCCTGGTGCCAGGGCGTGCGCTTGCCGTTGCCGGCCGGCTTGGCGAAAAAGCTCATGTTCCACAAGGCGATGTCCGGGCCGATCAACTGCTCGATCATGTCGATGATGGCCGCGTTGTGCGCGTAGTCGACAAAGCCGCGGTCGTGGTCCAGGAGCGCGGGGCAGTAGTCGCGAAAGTCCGGGCGCTTGGCCAGGAGTTCGGCGTGGCGCGCCTTGATCGATTCCAGCACCTCCGCAGGCACGCGGAAATCGGGAATCACATAGCCGTCGCGGTGATATGCCGCGATCTCGTCTGAACTCAACATGGCGTCGCCTCCTGGCAAGGCGGGCATGTTAGCCCAACTTTCCCGGCTCGCTGCGGAAACTGGCGCCAAGGCCTTTCGATGAACAATGCAAGAGCCGGAGGATCATCATTGCCTGGGATGCACCGCCGCCGAATAGTCGAAATTTCTTACAGGCCTTGCTGCAATTTCCGACCCGAGGTGAGGAAAGCCCATGAATACAAACGGGTTCACCATCGTTTGCACACTTCTTGCGTAGTATCTTCTCCGGGAGTTGCCGGGGCTCTGAAACGGGTCGCGAGGTCATGCGGTCCGGCCACGATGATCCCCAGCTGGCAACCAGCGGGAACGAAGGCTCACGGAGAAACGCGATGCGACACCGCACAAAATTTGCCACCCGGCTGACCGCGATCGCCGCCCTGCTGGCCGCCTGGCCGGCCTATGCGGACACCACCATCGGCGCGGGCGCCACGCTCGTTTTGTCCAGCGCCGCATCGGTGACCCCCGGCCCCATCACGTTCACGGGTGCCGGCGGAACGATGCAATTCACCGGCTCGTTTACCCTGCCGAACAATATTGTCTTCAACAGCGGCATCACGGGCACGATCAACACCAACGGCCAGAACGACACGCTGTCCGGAATCCTCTCCGGTGCCGGGGCGTTGTCCAAGACCGGAGCGGGAACCCTCACGCTCACCGGCAACAACACCTATAGCGGCGGCACGTCGTTGTCGGCCGGCACGCTGGCGGTGGGCAGCAACACCGCGCTGGGGACTGGTGCGCTCACGAGTACCGGCGGCACTCTTCTGGGCGTGGCCAACGTGACGTTGGGCAATGGGATCAATATCATCAGCAACACCACCGTGGCCGCCAACGCCGGCACCACGCTCTCGGTAGGATCGGGGTTGTGGAATCTCGCGGGCAGCAATACGCTGACCATCGGCACGTCCGCCGCTCCCGGCACGGTGATCTGGAATACGTCGGGCGGCGCGACCGTGGGCGCTTCGGCGGCGCTGAATGTTGCCCATGGAACCCTGAAACTGGGCGGCGGAGTCAGCAATTTTCTGGTGAATTTCATCGGCTCCGTGAGCGTCGGGCCCAACGGGACGCTCGACTTGAACGGCGCCAGTGCGTCGCCGCCGGCCTCTTTCTCCGGGTCCGGGCGCATCACCTCGTCCGTCGGGACGCCGACCTTCACCACGCGGGGCGGAAGCTTCTCCGGGGTGATCGACGGCAGCCTCGGGCTCAGTGTCACCAACGCCAGCCTTTCCCTGACTGGTGCGAGTTATACCGGCGGCACGGCCATCGCCTCCGGGCTGACGTTGACCATCGGCGGCAGCGGGGATTCGAACCTGGCCGGTGTCATCTCGGGCGCAGGCGCACTGGCCAAGTCCGGTACCGGAACCCTCACGCTCACCGGCAACAACACGTACAGCGGCGGCACGTCGTTGTCGGCCGGCACGCTGGCGGTGGGCAGCAACACCGCGCTGGGGACTGGTGCGCTCACGAGTACCGGCGGCACTCTTCTGGGCGTGGCCAACGTGACGTTGGGCAACCGGATCAATATCAACGGCAACACCACCATAGCCGCCAACGCCGGCACTACCCTGTCGTTCGGGTCAGGGTCCTGGGGTCTCGTGACCAGCAATACCGTGACCATTGGCACGTCCGGCGCCACCGGCACGGTGATCTGGAACACCCCGGGTGGCTCGTCGTTGGGCGGTTCGGCGGCGCTGAATGTCGCCTTCGGAACCCTGAAACTGGGCAGCGGTACCAGCAATTTTCCGGTGAATTTCATCGGAGCTGTGAGCGTCGGGCCCAACGGGACGCTCGACCTGAACGGTGCCGATGCGTCGCCGCCGACCTCGTTCTCCGGGTCCGGGCGCATCACCTCGTCCGTCGGGACGCCGACCTTCACCACGGGGGGCGGGAGTTTTTCCGGGGTGATCGACGGCAGCCTCGGGCTCAGTGTCACCAACGCCAGCCTTTCCCTGACCGGCGCGAACTATACCGGCGGCACGGCGATCGCCTCCGGGTTGACGCTGACCATCGGCGGCAGCGGCAATTCGAACCTGGCCGGTGTCATCTCGGGTGCCGGCGCACTGTCTTACCAAGGCACTGGCACACTCACACTGACCGGCAGCAATACCTTTAGCGGTGGCACAACCAACGCCCCCGGCGCGACTTTGCAATTGGGCAACGGCGCGCTGGGCGGCACCCTGGGCAACGTCGCCAATGGCGGGACCTTGTTGTTCGCGGGCGGGTCGGTCAACGTAGGCACGGTCAGCCAAATCCAGGCCGGCAGCACCGTCCGGCTGCGCCAGGGTGGCGTCAACCTGGTCGGAAGCGGCATCACCGCCGACAACTTCATCGTTGGCGACCTGCCCGGCGGCAGCACGACCTTCAACCTGGCGAGCGGCAAGACGCTCACCATCGGCGCGGAGATCGTCGGCAACAACGGCGGTGGCACGTTCACGCAATCCGGCGGCACGCATGTCGCCATGTCGCTCCTGCTGGGCGCGAACCCGGGGAGCGACGGCACCTTCAACATGAATGGCGGCAGCTTCACCGTCGGCAGCATCGCGGTCGGGGCCGGTACCGGCACGTTCAATCTGAATGGCGGCAGTGTGAACGTCGGCGGCACCCTGCAGGCGACCAACCTCAGCATCGGCGTCGGCGCCGCACTTGCGGGCAACATCAATGTGTCCAATGCCTTGATCAATCTGGGGGCGCTCTCGACCTCGGGGCAGATTCTGGCCGGCGGCAGCCTGGACAACAGCGGTAGCCTCGCGCTCTCAGGCGGTGCGCTGGGTGGGGCCGGTGCGCTCACCAACTACAACCTCATGACCGGCTACGGCAGCATCGGCGGCACAGGCGGCTTCACCAACTACGGGCAGTTCCAGCCCGGCGGCGGCGGCCTGGTGTTGTCCAACAGCGGAGCCAACGTCAACTACGGCAACTGGGATGTCCAGTCCGGACTCCCGCTGGTGCTCTCCAGTGCAACGCTGACCAACCATGGGGTGATGAATCTGAACAACGCGCTGGTGTCGGGCACAGGCACCCTCGTCAACGCTTCCGGTGGCACGATCGCCGGGCGCGGCACGATCGCGGCCAACTTCGCTAACCTCGGAGACCTGACGCTGACTGGCGGCGCGCTTGCCGTCACGCGGGCTTTTGGCAACTCCGGCTTGATCGATCTGCGCGGCATCAATGCCGCCTTGACCGGGGGCGAGGTCTCCAACACCGGGATGATCCAGGGCGCCGGTGTCGTGAGCAGCGCGCTGGTCAATATCGGCACGGTCGAAGCACTCGGCGGGCAACTGGTGCTCGGCGGTGCGACGAGCAACCTTGCGGGCGGGTTGATGGCGGTGGGGGCCGGCAACCGCCTGGTGATCACGCAGGGCCTGGCCGTCAACGCCGGCATCATCCAGCTCACCGGCGGCACATTCGACAACAACAACCGTGCGCTCTCGAACACCGGCCAGATCAGCGGTTTCGGCACTTTTCGCGCCGGCGCGATCACCAGCAGCGGCCGCATGAGCTTCGGCGGCGGCGACACCGTGGTCAATGGTGATGTGACCATCGCTCCCGGCGGGCGACTCGAGGTCAGCTACAACCCGGCCAGCTTCAGCGGCAACGTCGTCAACAACGGCCTGGTCAAGACCACCGCGACGAGCGTGAATTTCACCGGCAGTTTCACCAACAACGGCGTCTACCTGAGCGACCCTTCGACCCAGGTGTTCCAGGACGTCACCCTGGGCACCCAGGGCGCGCTGCAGGGCGGCGTCGGCGACGTGTTCGTGGTCAACGGCAACATGGTCAACAACAGCCAGGCCAATACGCTGTTCGACATCTCGCTGTCCAAGCTGTCGTTCTCCGCCGGGCCGCACAACCTGGTGTGGAGTGCGACCAACTACGGCGCCGTCGCCGCGGGCTACCAGAACAACTTCGCGGTCGGCATTTTCGAACTCGTCGCAGGGGGCAGCCTGAACCTCACCGGCACCAGCAACGTGCCGGGAGCCAATGCACTGTACGTGCACAGTCTGCTGCTGGGCGGCGGGTTGGGGCAGATCGCGAGCATCCAGTCCGGCGGGCTCAACATCTACTACGACGCCACAGAAGCGTCCAACGCGTTCCTGATGGGGGCCAACTACGGGCTGGCCGGCGGCGGCAGCCTGATGGCCGTGGCTGCCGTGCCGGAGCCTGAGAGCTACCTCATGTGGCTGGCCGGCATTGCGCTCATGGGTGGCATCGCGTATCGGCGCCGGGCATCGCGGGTGTCGCCCGCCCCTTGAGCGGGAGTTGCTGCGGCCTTGCGGCTGCGGGTAGGGGTGGTGCGGCGGACCCGGTCAATCCCGGGTTGACTTAATCAATCGATTGAACTAAGATCAATCGATTGATTTTGTTGCGCCGCACATGAACGCTATCCTCAATTCAGGACGCCCGGACGCCGAGCCGACGCGCCAGAAGTTAGTACTCGCTGCGCTTAAGCTCTTTGCCGAGAAAGGCTTCGACGGCGCCTCGACGCGCGACATCGCGGATGCCGCGCAGGCCAACATCTCGGCCATACGCTATTACTTTGGCGACAAGGCCGGCCTGTATCGGGCCGCCTTTACCGAGCCCCTGGGCGACAACGCGCATGGCTGCGCCGAGATTCCCGCGGACGTTCCGCTGGCGCAAGGCCTCCATGGCTTCTTCATGGAGTTTCTGGGCCCGCTCAAGCGCGGCGAGGCGGTGCGCCTGGTCATGAAGCTGCACTTTCGCGAAATGATCGAACCCACTGGCGCGTGGGAGGAAGCGATCGAAGGCGAGATCAAGCCCTCGCACGAGGCCCTGGTGCACATGTTGACGCGCATCTTCGGACTCGAGGCGCCGGACCTGGACGTGCAGCGCCTGGCGTTTTCGGTGGTGGGAATGGCCGTGCACTTCTATGTGGGACAGAGCATCGTCGATGCCATCGAGCCGCGCTTGCTCGACAGCGAAGAGGCGATCGACACCCTGGCCCTGCGCCTGGCGCAATACGCGGCAGCGATCATCGAGTCGGAAGCCAGGCGTCGTGGCGTCGCGGTGGCGATCCCGGAGGCAGGAGCATGAGCGGGCGCATTCCTGGCGTTGTCCGCGTGCGCGGACGCCTCACTGCGCTGGCGGGGGTGCTGTTCCTCTCCGGCTGCGCGCTGACCGGCGGCCTCTTCGGCACGGTCGGCCCGGAATACCGTGCGCCGCAGCCTGCTGCGACTCAGTGGCACGCGCCGCGCGCGCACGGCGGCGACGCCGATGCGCTCAAGTCCTGGTGGCGGCGCTTCGACGACCCGGTCCTGATCGAACTGATCGACGCGGCGCAAAAGTCCAGTGCGACGCTCGTGCAGGCTGCGGCACGCATCGAGCGCGCGCGCGCCGAGGCAGTGGCAGCGGGTGTGGCCGGCAACCCGTCGCTGGACGCGATCGCAGGGGTGACGCGCTCGGCTTTCAGTTTTGGCGGGCCGGCGGCGCAGCGCACACAGGCGCAGATCGGCGTGCAGTCCAGCTGGGAGATCGATCTTTTCGGTGCGCTTACCCGCCAGCGCCAGCAGGCGCAGGCCGCGCTGGAATCCAGCGCCGCGGCCTGGCACGACGCGCGCGTCGCGCTGGCAGCCGAGACAGCCAACGCTTACGTCAACTTTCGCGCCTGCGAGATGAACGTCGAACTGGCGCGGGCCGACGGCGCCTCGCGCGTTGAGACCGCGCGTGTGACCGACGTCGCTGCCGGCGCGGGCCTGCAGGCGCCGGCCACGGCGGCGCTGGCGCGTGCCAGCGCCGCGGACGCGGCGGCCACACTGTCCCAGCGGCGTGCACAGTGCGAGATCGATATCAAGGGCTTGGTTGCGTTGACCGCGCTGGACGAAGCGCAACTGCGTGCGCGCCTGGCGCGCAAGCCCGGCGAGGCGCCGCGCATGCCGCGGCCCGCCGCGTTCGCGGTGGAGGCGGTGCCGGCGCGCGTCCTGTCGCAGCGCCCGGACCTGGCGGCTGCCGAGCGTGACGTCGCCGCTGCAAGTGCCGCGATCGGTTTCGCCGAAGCGCAGCGCTACCCGCGCCTGTCCCTGGTCGGCAGCATCACGCCGACCCGTTCGCGCCTGGACGGCAGCCCGACCATCAACGTGCTCACCTGGTCGATCGGGCCTTCGCTCACCGTGCCGGTGTTGGACGGCGGTCGGCGCGCCGCCAACGTCGAGGCGGCGCGTGCCGACTACGTTGCTGCCGAAGCGGTTTTTCAAGCCAAGGCGCGGCAAGCGGTGCGCGAAGTAGAAGAGGCGCTGGTGCGCATCGCGGCGGCAGGCGAAAGAATGGGCGAGGTACGCGCCGCCGCGGCGGGCTACCGGCAAAGCCTTGGCGCGGTGCAGACGCGCCAGCGTGCCGGACTCGCGGCCCTGGCCGAACTCGAGGACGCGCGGCGCATAGCGCTCGCAGCCGAAGCGGCCGTAGTGGCCACCGAATACGAAGCAACCGCTGCCTGGGTGGCGCTGTACCGCGCCGTCGGCGGCGACTGGGATGCGCGCCTCGAAGCACCTGCGCGCGGCAAGGAATGAACATGAACGCAAAGCGATTCTTCACGATTGGTCGCGCGGCGGCCCTGCTGGCCGCGCTGGCATTGCCCTGGCCGTACGCGAGTACTGCGCAGGACAAGGCGGCGAGCAAAGCTGAACCGGCCGGCGACGCCAAGGGGGCGGGAACCAAGGGGCAGTCCAAGCCGGCGCTCACCGTGACCCTGGTGCAGCCTGCGTCACGCGACCTGCCGTTGCGCCTGGTGGCCAACGGCAGCGTCGCCGCGTGGCAGGAGGCGGTCCTGGGCGCAGAGGCCAACGGCCTGCGCCTTCTGGAAGTGCGTGCGCAGGTGGGCGATGCGGTCCGACGCGGCCAGGTGCTGGCGGTGTTCGCCAGCGAGACGGTCGCTGCCGACCTGGCGCAGGCGCGTGCCGCATTGGCCGAAGCCGAGGCCGCGCACGCGGACGCGAAGGCCAACGCCGAACGCGCGCAGTCGATCGCCGGCAGCGGTGCGCTATCTACGCAGCAGGTCGCGCAATACGCGACGGCCGAGAAGACCGGGCTTGCGCGCGTGGAATCCGCGCGTGCGGTCTTGGCCGCGCAGCAGTTGCGCATGACGCACACCCAGGTGAAAGCCAGCGACGACGGCGTCATCTCGGCGCGCAGCGCCACGGTCGGCGCGGTCGTGCCGCAGGGCCAGGAACTGTTTCGCCTGATCCGCAAGGCGCGCCTGGA
The DNA here is from genome assembly GCA_016790635.1 of Burkholderiales bacterium. Lineage (GTDB taxonomy): Bacteria > Pseudomonadota > Gammaproteobacteria > Burkholderiales > JAEUOS01 > JAEUOS01. Next base: position 20,948 of record JAEUOR010000074.1, on the reverse strand, counting down.
GTGGCGCGGGGAAGTCACGGCCGCGGAGTTGCCGCGCTTGAAGCCCGGCGTGGGGGTCAGCGTCGTCGCGACCGGCGTGCCGGCCGTGGCGGGTCGAGTGCGCGTGATCGCGCCGACGGTCGATCCGCTCACGCGCAATGCGCTGGTCTACGTCGACCTGCCGGAGGCGGCGCGGCAGGGTTATCGACCGGGCATGTTCGCGCGCGGCGAATTCACCCTGGGCGCGTCCGGCGCGCTGACCCTGCCGCAGGACGCGGTGGTCATGCGTGACGGCTTCGCGTGGGTGTACCGCGCCGGCGCGGCCGATGCCGGCCTCACGCGGGTGGCGCGCATCAAGGTCGAACTGGGGCGCCGCGTCGATGATCGTATCGAAGTGCTTTCCGGTCTCAAGCCCGAGGATCGCGTGGTCGCCGCCGGCGCCGCGTTCTTGGCCGACGGCGATCTGGTCAAGGTCGCGCGATGAACGTTTCCGCATGGTGCATCCGGAACCCGGTTCCGGCGCTGATGGTCTTCGTCATGCTGACCTTCGGCGGCCTTTTGTCGTTCGTCACGATGAAGGTGCAGAACTTTCCGGACCTCGACCTGCCGACCATCAACGTGACCGCATCCCTGCCCGGCGCGGCGCCGGCGCAGCTGGAGACCGACGTGGCGCGCAAGATCGAGAACTCGATCGCGACGCTGCAAGGCTTGAAGCACATCTATACCAAGGTGCAGGACGGCACGGTCACCCTGAGCGTCGAATTCCGCCTGGAGAAGCCTGTCCAGGAAGCACTCGACGACGTGCGTTCTGCGGTGGCGCGGGTGCGCGCCGACCTGCCCGGCGACCTGCGCGACCCGATCGTCACCAAGCTGGACCTGGCCGGCGCGCCCATCCTGGCCTACACCGTCGCCTATCCGCGCTATGACGACGAAGCGCTGTCTTGGTTCGTGGAGGACACCATCGTCAAGCGCCTGCTGCTGGTGCGCGGTGTCGGCGCGGTCAATCGCGTCGGCGGTGCGACGCGCGAGATCGGCATTGCGCTGGACCCGGCGCGCCTGGCGGCCTTCGGCTTGTCCGCCGGGGACGTGTCGCGCCAGTTGCGCGCCACCCAGCAGGAAGCCGGCGGCGGGCGCGTGGATTTCGGCTCGGGCGAGCAGGCCGTGCGCGCCCTGGGCAACCTGACCAGCGCTGCCGAGGTGGCGCGCCTGGAACTCGCGCTGCCCGGCGGGCGGCGCGTGCGCCTGGAGGAAGTCGCGCGGGTCACCGACGGCGTCGCCGAGACGCGCTCGCTGGCGCTCCTGGACGGCAAGCCGGTGGTCGGCTTCGAGGTGACGCGCAGCCGCGGCGCCTCCGAGGTCGAGGTCGGCGCGGGCGTGCGCGCGGCCTTGAAGGAACTGTCGGCGACGCACCCGGAAATGAAGCTGACCGAGGCCTTCGACTTCGTCACCCCGGTTGACGAGGAATTCCGCGGCTCGATGCTCCTGCTCTATGAAGGGGCAATCCTAGCCGTGCTGGTGGTGTGGCTTTTCCTGCGCGACCTGCGTGCGACTTTCGTATCCGCGGTGGCCCTGCCGCTGTCGGTGATCCCGGCCTTCATCGGCATGCACTGGTTCGGCTTTTCCTTGAATGTGGTGACGCTCCTGGCGCTCTCGCTGGTGGTGGGCATCCTGGTGGACGACGCGATCGTGGAAGTCGAGAACATCGTGCGCCACCTGCGCATGGGCAAGTCGCCCTTCGAAGCGGCGATGGAAGCGGCCGACGAGATCGGCCTGGCGGTGATCGCGACCACCTTCACCCTGATCGCGGTGTTCCTGCCCACTGCGTTCATGAGCGGGATCGCCGGCAAGTTCTTCAAGCAATTCGGCTGGACCGCCTCGCTCGCGGTGTTCGCCTCGCTGGTGGTGGCGCGCATGCTGACGCCGATGATGGCCGCCTACATGCTCAAGGCGCGGGTGCACGCGCCGGTGCCCGACGGGCGTTTCATGCGCGCCTACATGGGCATGGCGCGCTGGTGCCTTGAGCATCGCTGGATCACCATCCTGGCTTCCGCGCTGTTCTTCGCCGGCTCGGTGGCGCTGATCCCGCTCCTGCCGACCGGCTTCATCCCCCCGGACGACCTGTCGCAGACCCAGGCGCACATCGAACTGCCGCCGGGTTCCACGCTGGCGCAGACCCGCGCCGCGGCCGAAAAGGCGCGCGAACTGATCTCGCGCATCCGTTACGTCAAGAGCGTCTATACCACCATCGGCGGCGGCGCCGCGGGCACCGACCCGTTCGCACCGCAGGATGCGGCCGAAGTGCGCAAGGCGACCCTGACCGTGGTCCTCGAGGCGCGCAAGCAGCGCACCACGCGCAAGCAGGTCACCGAGCGCGAGATGCGCGAAGCCTTGTCCGAACTGCCCGGGGTGCGCACCAAGGTGGGCCTGGGCGGGTCCGGTGAAAAGTACATCCTGGTCCTGACAGGCGACGACCCGCAGGCGCTCTCCACTGCGGCGCTGGCGGTCGAGCGCGACCTGCGCACCATCCCCGGCCTCGGCAGCATCGCCTCCACCGCCGCGTTGATCCGCCCGGAACTGTCGGTGCGGCCCGACTTCGCGCGCGCCGCCGACCTGGGCGTCTCGACCGCGGCCATCGGCGAGGCGCTGCGCATCGCCACCATCGGCGACTACGACATCGCCTTGCCCAAACTCAATCTGACGCAGCGCCAGGTGCCCATGGTGGTCAAGCTCGATGTCGCCGCGCGCAAGGACATCGCCGTGCTGGAACGCCTGATGATCCCCTCGACCAAGCCCGAGATCGGGTCGGTCATGCTGAGCCAGGTCGCGACGCTGGAGATCGGCAGCGGCCCGGCGGTGATCGACCGCTACGACCGCTCGCGCAACATCAACTTCGAGATCGAGGTCGCAGGAACACCCCTGGGCGAGGTCACCGCCGCGGTGCAGGAGCTGGCGTCGATCAAGAACCTGCCGCCGGGTGTGCGCCAGGTCGACATCGGCGACGCCGAGGTGATGGGCGAACTCTTCGCCAGCTTCGGGCTGGCCATGCTCACAGGCGTGCTCTGCATCTTCATCGTGCTGGTCATGCTCTTCAAGGACGTGCTGCAGCCGGTGACGATCCTGGTCGCATTGCCGCTCTCGCTGGGCGGCGCTTTCGTCGCCCTGCTGGTGGCGGGCAAGTCTTTTTCCATGCCCTCCCTGATCGGGCTCATCATGATGATGGGGGTGGCCACCAAGAACTCGATTCTCCTTGTGGAGTATGCGATCGTCGCGCGACGCAACGGCATGGCGCGCTTAGAGGCACTCCTGGACGCCTGCCACAAGCGCGCCCGACCCATCGTCATGACCACCATCGCCATGGGCGCGGGCATGCTGCCCATCGCGCTCGGCAGCGGCATCGCCGACCCTTCGTTCCGGAGCCCGATGGCGATCGCGGTCATCGGCGGGCTCATCACCTCGACCTTCCTGTCCTTGCTGGTGATCCCGGTGGTGTTCACCATCATCGATGACATCGCGCAGCTGATCGGGCGCGCATGGGGCGGGCTGAAGCGCACGCGGCCGGGCCCGACGTGAAGCCCGCGAGAAGCGCTAAGCTACGCTGTCATCATTGAATTCCACGCTCACGCATCGTGCAAGACACCCTCAAGTGGACCGACAAATTCGCCCTGGGCTACGAGCCCATGGACGACCTGCATCGGGAGTTCGTCGAACTCGTGGCCGCGGTGCAGGGCGCGAGCGACGCGGAGCTGCCGCACAGCCTTGCCGCGCTTGCGGATCACCTGAGCGCGCACTTCGAAGTGGAAAACCGCTGGATGCGCGAGACCGAATTTCCGCCGCGCGACTGTCACATCGACGAGCACAACGCGGTCCTCGCCTCCATGGCGCAGGTGCGCGAACTGGTCGCCGAGGGTGACCTGGCCAACGGCCGCCGGCTGGCGCAGGCGCTGGCCGACTGGTTCCCCGGTCACGCCGACTACCTGGATTCGGCGCTGTCGCACTGGATGTTCAAGCGGCGCTTCGGCGGGAAGCCGGTGGTGATCCGGCGGGAAGCGGCGGGTCGGGCCGCCTAGGGCGAGACCAGCCGGTCGTAGACCGCCTGGTACTGGCTGACCATGGCTTCGAGGCTGAAGCGCTCGAGCGCTCCTTGTCGGGCCGTGTTTCCCTGCGTTTTTCGCAATCCGGCGTCGCTCGCGTAGTCGGTGATCGCGCGCGTCACGAATTCGACGTCTCCGGGAGCGAAGAGCCTGCCGGTCATGCCGTCATCGATGAGTTCAGGGTTGCCGCCGACCCCGGTGGCGACCACCGGCAGGCCCGAGGCGAAGGCCTCGAGGATGGTGTTGGAAATGCCTTCGTTCAACGACGGCAAGACGAACAGGTCCAGCGCGCGCAATACCGCGGGTATGTCGTCACGGGCGCCGGGCAGCCAGGTTGCGTCAGAAATTCCCAGCCGTGCGGCCTGCTGGTGCAGGTCATTGAGAAGCGGGCCGTCGCCGACGACTGCCAGCCGCAGGCGGTCACGCAACGCGGGCTGGGCCTGGCGCGCCGCGGCAAAGGCTTCGAGCAGCAGGCGCTGGTCCTTGACCGCCTGGATGCGCCCGACCGTGCCGATGACGATGCTGTGCGCGTCGCAAAAACCGGCCGGCAGGATGTCGCGCCGCGTCGCGTCGTTGCCGGGCGAAAAGCGCGCGGTGTCGACGCCGTTGCAGATGTGCGAAATCTTCGCTGCCGCCACCCCGACGCGCGCTTGCAGGTAACGCGACAAGTCGGCCGACACCGTGATGTAGCGCGAGATGAAGGGCGCGTGCGCTCGCCGAAGCAGCATCGGCTTCAAGCGCTCGCCGCGCAGGTCGCCCACGTCCCAGCCGTGCTCGCCGTGCACGCGGTGCCGCACGCCGGCCAGCATCGCCGGTACCACCGCATCCAGGCCGGACATGTTGCGCGAGTGGACGATCGCAGGGCGCAGGCGACGGCACAGGGCGTATAGCTCGCGCCGCAGGCGCCACACGCCGACGCGCGAACGCTCGAGCGCGACCACGTCGACCCCGGGGCGACGGATGCGCTCGCGAAACGCGGTGTAGCCCTCGACGCAGGCGATCGCGTGGCGATACCGGTCCGCGGGCATCGCGTTGATCAGGTTGACCAGCCCGTTTTCCATCCCGCCGGTGGCGAGATGGTGGATCACGTGCAATACCAGCGGCGGCAGGGCGCCGGTGGAATCGGCCGCGGGCACGGCTACTCGACCGTGACGCTCTTGGCCAGGTTGCGCGGCTTGTCCACGTCCGTGCCGCGCGACAGCGCCGTGTGGTACGCCAGCATCTGCAGGGGCACCACGTGCAGGATGGGGGAGAGCGCGCCGTAGTGCTCGGGCATGCGGATCACGTGCACCCCCTCGCTTGAAGCGATGTGGCTGTCGGCGTCGGCGAAGACATAGAGCTGCCCGCCGCGCGCGCGCACTTCCTGCATGTTGGATTTGAGCTTTTCGAGCAGGGTGTCGTTGGGCGCGATGGTCACGACCGGCATTTCGTCGGTGACCAGCGCCAGCGGACCGTGCTTGAGTTCGCCGGCCGGGTAGGCCTCGGCGTGGATGTAGCTGATTTCCTTCAGTTTCAGCGCACCCTCGAGCGCGATCGGGTAGTGCAGGCCGCGGCCCAGGAACAGCGCGTGTTCCTTGCGCGTGAACTGCTCGGACCAGGCGATGATCTGCGGTTCCAGCGCGAGCACGCTCGACAATGCGTTGGGCAGGTGGCGCAGGGCCTTCAGGTGCGCTGCCTCGGCCTCTGCCGGCAGGCGGCCGCGCAGCTTGGCCAGGGTCAGGGTGAGGAGGAACAGCGCAGTCAGCTGGGTGGTGAATGCCTTGGTCGAGGCGACGCCGATCTCGACCCCGGCGCGGGTCAGGTACTTGAGCCCGGTCTGGCGCACCATGGCCGAGGTGGCGACGTTGCACACAGCAAGGGTGTGCTTGTGTCCCATGCTCTGGGCGTGCTTGAGCGCGGCCATGGTGTCGGCGGTTTCGCCCGACTGGGAGATCACCACCACCAGCGCATCCGGGTTGGCGACCGAGTCGCGATAGCGGTATTCGCTCGCCACCTCGACCTGGGTGGGAATCTGCGCGATCGATTCCAGCCAGTACTTGGCGGTCGCGCCGGAGTAGTAGCTGGTGCCGCAGGCGAGGATGCGCACCTCGTTCACCGCCTTGAAGACGGCCTCGGCCTCCGCACCGAAGAGCGACGGGGCGATGCCTTCGACGCCTTCGAGGGTGTCGGCCACCGCGCGCGGCTGCTCGAAAATTTCCTTCTGCATGTAGTGCCGATAAGGCCCCAGCTCGACCGCGTTGGAGTGCGCCTGCACCACGCGCACTTCGCGCGGGGCGCTTTTTCCCGCGGCGTCCACGATGGTGTGGCCGCCCTGGCGGATCTCGACCACGTCGCCTTCCTCCAGGAATGCAATGCGGTCGGTGGTGCCGACCAAGGCCAGCGCGTCGGAAGCCAGGAAATTCTCGCCGGCCGAATCGCCGTGCCCGACGCCGACCACCAGCGGGCTGCCGGCGCGGGCGCCGACCACCACGCCCGGCTCCTTGGCGGCGAATACCGCGATCGCATAGGCGCCGGTCAGGCGCTTGACCGCCGCCTGGACGGCGGCGAACAGGTTGCCGCGGTACATGCTGTGCACCAGGTGCGCGATGACCTCGGTATCGGTCTGGCTCTCGAAGGCATAGCCCTGCGCTTTCAACTCGGCGCGCAGCTCATCATGGTTCTCGATGATGCCGTTGTGCACCAGGCCGACTTCGTCCCTGGAAAAGTGCGGATGCGCATTGACCGTGACCGGGGCGCCGTGGGTGGCCCAGCGCGTATGCGCGATGCCGGTATGCCCGGCGAAGCGGCCTTCCTTGACCTGTGCGTCCAGGTCGGCCACGCGCGAGACGCTGCGCGCGCGCTTGAGCCCGCCCGCATTGACCGCCACGCCGCACGAGTCGTAGCCGCGGTACTCGAGGCGCCGCAGGCCTTCGACGAGAATGGGAACGATGTCGCGTTGCGCGACTGCGCCGACGATTCCGCACATGGGGTCTTTCTCCTTACTCGAATTCGACGATGGCTTCGATCTCGACCGAAAAGCCGCGCGGCAGCGAGCCCATGCCCACCGCCGAGCGTGCATGCCGGCCGCGTTCGCCGAATACTTCGACGAACAGGTCCGAGCAGCCGTTGATGACCTGGGGGTGTTCGGTGAAATCCGGGTGCGCGTTGACCATGCCCAGCACCTTGACCACGCGCCTGACACGCGCGAGCTCACCCAGGGCTTCCTTCATGACCCCGATTAATCCGAGGCCGATCTGGCGCGCATCGGCATAGGCCTCCGCGACGCTGACTTCACGCCCGACCTTGGGCACCGGGCCCGGGCCGGGCGGCCGCGCGGGCAGGCCCTTGCCGGACAGGAACAGCAGATTGCCGGAGATGACGAAGGGCACGTAGTTCCCGCCGGGCGCGGCAGGCGCCGGTAGGGTCAGACCCAGGCGGGCCAGTTGCTGTTCCGGTGTCACGCTTGGGCCTCCCTCTCGCCGGCAATGCCTGCCGGGTTCACGCCGCCGACTTCTTCTTCGGTGGTTTCCAGCTCTCGACGGTGGTCTGCTTGGCCCGCGTCAGGGTGAGCTTGTCGGCCGGCGCCTCGCGCGTGATGGTCGAGCCGGCGCCGATGTAGGCGCCCGGGCCGATGGTGATCGGCGCGACCAGGGTCGTGTCGGAACCGATGAAGGCGCCGTCGCCGATGATGGTCTTGGACTTGTTGACGCCGTCGTAATTGCAGGTGATGGTGCCGGCGCCGATGTTGACCTTCGACCCGACCTCGGAGTCACCGACGTAGGCCAGGTGATTGGCTTTGGACCCGGCGCCGAACACCGACTTCTTGACCTCGACGAAGTTGCCGATGTGCACATGCTCTCCCAGCTGCGCGCCCGGGCGCAGCCGTGCGAACGGGCCGATGCGGCAGTGCGCGCCGACCTCGGCGTCTTCGAGGTGCGAAAACGCCTCGATGCGCGTGCCGGCGCGCACGCGCACGTTCTTGAGCACGCAGTTGGGACCGATGGTGATGTCGTTGCCCAGCACCACGTCGCCTTCGAAGACGCAGCCGACGTCGATGGATACGTCACGCCCGGTCGAGAGCAGGCCGCGCACATCGATGCGCGCCGGGTCGGCGAGGGTCACGCCGGCTTCCAGCAAGCCCTGCGCGATGTTGCGCTGGTGCACGCGCTCCAATTCCGCCAACTGGACCTTGCTGTTGACCCCGGCGGTCTCCCATTCAAAATCGGGCTGCGCGGAAGTCACCCGCACGCCGTCGGCGACGGCCATGGCGACGATGTCGGTCAGGTAGTACTCGCCCTGGGCATTGTCGTTGGACAGCCTGCCGAGCCATTGCTTGAGCTTGGCCCCCGGAATCGCCATGATGCCGGTGTTGACCTCGCCGATGGCGCGTTCCGCCTCGCTGGCGTCCTTGTGCTCGACGATGCGCTGAACCGCGCCGTTCGCATCGCGCACGATGCGCCCGTACCCGGTGGCATCCGCCAGGTTCACCGTGAGGATGGCGAGCGCGCCGCCGCGCGCGGCGTCGATCAGTCGCACAAGCGAAGTCGAGCGCGTCAGCGGCACATCGCCATAGAGGACCAGGGTCATCGCGTCATCGGCCTGGTCGGCCAGCGCCGGCATGGCCTGCATGACCGCGTGCCCGGTGCCGTGTTGGGGGTCCTGCTTGGCAAATGCCAGGTCGGGTGCGGCCAGCGCTTCGCGGACGACTTCGCCGCCGTGACCGTAGACCAGCACGATGCGCCGCGGATTGAGCACGCGCGCGGCGTCCAGGACGTGACGCACCAGGGGCTTGCCCGCCAGGGGGTGCAGCACCTTGGGCAGGCTCGAATTCATGCGCTTGCCCTGGCCGGCGGCAAGTATGACAATATCCAGAGCCATCAACGCTGCGGGCAAAATTGTTGAAGTCGATTCTATCATCGGCCTCCGAGCGACTTTCTGTAGCTCGTTGTCAATTTGTGTGGCTCGCGCGAGCCTGCCTGGCCCTGGTTCTGGCCGGCAGCGTGGCCGGCTGCAGCACGGTCAATTTCGCCTACACCAGCGCGCCGACGGTACTTTCCTTCGTCGCCGATGGGTATTTCGACCTGGATGGCGAGCAGGAGAGCGTGTTCAAGGAGCGCATCCTGGTGCTGCGCGAATGGTTGCGCACTACCCAGGTGGCACCCATGGCGGGCCTGCTGGCCGAGGTGCGCACGCGCATGGCGGGTACTGTCAAGCCCGAGGATGCAGCCTGGGCGGTCACCGCTGCGCGCACGCGCCTGCGCCCCGTGGGCGAGCGCCTGGCCGACGAACTGGCCACGATCGCGCCGACCCTGACCGCGGAGAACGTGGCGGCGGTGCGCCGACGCCAGGCGAAGAGCAATGCGGAATTCGCGCGCGATACCTTCGAGGCGACGCCCGAGAAGCGGCGTGCGCGTCGTTTCAACCGGGTGCGCGAGGAGGCCGAGCGCTGGTACGGCGACTTCGACGACGCGCAACTGGAAAAACTGCGTGCGCTGGTGGCGGCGCTGCCCGCCGATTACCGGCTGGTTCTGGAGGATCGTCGTCGTCGCCAGGCCGAGTTCGTCGCCGTGCTGAGTGCGGCCGTGGAGAAAAAGGCCGACCGCGCGGAGACGCGACGCCGCCTGGCGCAGCTCTTCACCGACTGGGAGATCGGCCGCTCCGCCGCCTACCAGGCCCATGCAACGGCGTACCAGTCGGCCTCCTACCGCATGGCCGCCGAGATCGCCAACCTGACCACCCCCGCCCAGCGCGATACCGCTCAGCGGCGCCTGCAGCGCTGGGTGGACGACCTCTCGACCCTGGCGGCGCGCAAGGAATGATGAACGACGGCGCGCGTTTTTACTCGGACTTGGCCGTTGAGACCGATCCGCCGGCGGAACTTTTCGCCGACGGCGCCCGCTTCCTGCCGCTCCCCTGGGACTGGCAGGTGATCCTCACCGATGTGCGCGGCTCGACCGCCGCTCTGGGCGCCGGTCGTCACCAGCAGGTCAACCTGGTTGCCACCGGCAGCATCATTGCCGCGCTCAACATCGCGAACGCCGCCGGCCTGGAGCTGCCGTTCTTTTTCGGCGGTGACGGCGCGACCCTGATCGCCCCGCCTGAACTGGCCGCGTCCATCGAAGCGGCGTTGCACGAGCATCGGCTGCGCACACGGGCCAATTTCGGGCTGGATCTGCGCGTTGGCAGCGTCTCGGTGGAGTCCCTTTATGCAAGCGGACACGGGCTCGCCATCGCCAAGGTCGACATCAATCGTCGCGGCCTGGTCTTGCCGGTGGCTCTCGGTGACGGCCTGCAGGAAGCCGAGCGCATCATCAAGGCGCGCGATGGTGAGGATCCCGGCGCAGCGGCGGCCGGCGAGCTGAACCTCGAGGGGATGGAGTGCCGCTGGGACAGCATCGGCCCGCCGGAGGGCGCCCAGGAAGTGGTCTGCCTCCTGGTGGTGGTGCGCGACATGCTGCGCCAGGCTGCCATCTTGGCCGACGTCCTGCGTCTCATCGACGCGGTCTACGGCCCGCTGGAAAAGCGACTGCCGATCAGCAGGCCGCGCCTGCGTCTTGCGGCCACGCCGGGCAAGATCGCCACCGAGATGCGTGCTCGCCTGGGTCGCTTCGACCTGGCCTACCTGCTTCGCACCTGGTTCTATACCGTCGTCGGCCGCCTCTGGTGGGCCGGCAGCGCCGACGGCGCGCGCTATATCGATCGCCTGGTCGAGTTGTCGGACACCCTGATGCTCGACGGGCGGGTCAACACCGTCATCTCGGGCACTGCGAACCAGCGCGCGCAACTGACCCAGGCGCTGTCGCGCATGGAGGCAGCTGGCGAGATCGTCTTCGGCCTGGAGAGCTGCCCGGCCTCGGTCATGTCCTGCTATGTGCGCGACCGCAAGGACGGCCACATCCATTTTGTCGACGGCCAGGGCGGCGGCTACACGCGGGCCGCCGCCGCGCTCAAGCTGAAAGCGGCAGCGCTTTCGGCTTGATGCCCGACGCTGCGGCCACCCGGGCTTCGGTGTTGCGGATGCAGGCCGTGAACCGGGGCCTGTTCCCGCGAAGGGGCGGCAGGCGGGGGACTAGAATTCCCCATTGATGTGCCGCCGGGCACACACTGACCTTGAGTGCAGGATGGACGATCTCGATTTCTCGTACCTGGCGCCACCCGCTGCGTCGCCACCAGCCCAGGCGGTCGCGCCCGCGCCCGTCCCGCCGGCCAAGCCGGCGCAGACCGTGGCCCTGCCCCACGATCCACAATTGGCGGCACGCTTTTTCCGCATTGCCGGCGAAGAAGAAGTCTTCGAAGCGGGCAGCAAGATTTTCGCGGAACAGGAGACGCACGCGGGCCTCTTCGGCCGACGCGCGCGCATGTACTTCCTGGTCGAAGGCCAGGTTGCGTTGAGCCTCAAGGGCCGGCCGCTCTACATGATCCTGCCGGGCGAAACCTTTGGCGAATTGGCCATCATCTCGGAGACACCGCGCAGCGCGACCGCCACGGCGTTCAAGAAATCGCTGGTGCTGTCGCTCGACGAGAAGCGCGCCCTGGCCTCCCTCAAGGAGGAGCCGGGTTTTGCATTGCAACTCGTCAGCAGCCTGACCGGCCAGATGCGCCGCAGCGTGGACAAGTTGCTTGCCGCGGGCGGCGCCGAGATCAAGGCCCGCCAGGGCGGGTCCGGTCTCAATTCCGACCAACTCAAGCGGCTGCGGGCGGCGCTGGGCGATCCGCTCGAGGTGCCGATGAAAAAGGGCGAGACCGTCGTCTCCCAGGGGGCGCAGGGAGCGAACATGTTCGTCGTGCTCGACGGCCGGGTTGCCGTCGGCATCAGCGGCAAGCCGGTCGAATCGATCGGCCGCGGCGAGACTTTCGGCGAAGCCGCGCTCCTCGGCACGGCGATACGCAGCGCCACCGCGGTGGCCGAGGAGGAGGGCGCCTGGCTGCCGATGAACCGCGATGCCTTTCTCAAGGTCGTCAAGGCGCATCCCGACGTTGGCGCGGGCCTGCTGCGGTCCATGTGCGGGCGGATCGCCCACTTGAATTCGCAGATGGCAGGCTAGGAACCCGGCCTGGCGCCCGCGACCGGCGCTTCAGCAGCCACGACCGGATAGGCGGCCGGCAACTCGCCGCCGACCGGGTCATCGACTGCGATTTCCCGCTACGCCGATTGCGCGCCAAAAGCGTCGCCGTGTCGGCGCAATTGCGCTAACATCGCGCGGCCTAAACCCGGCCCACGGAGGAAAACCATGCGCATGCCCATCATCGCCGCCGCGCTTGTCGCGGCGCTGTCCGGCGCCGCCCAGGCGCAGTCCTGCCCGCATCGAGGCGACCTCGACACCCAGTATTGCGATGCCAATCGCGACATGGTCGCCGACACCCCCACCGATCCGGCGCGGCTCAAGAATCCCTCGACCATCGTCTTCACCTACACCCCGGTCGAGGATCCGGCCGTCTACGAGAACATCTTCAAGCCTTTCACCACCCATCTTGCGGCCTGCACCGGCAAGCGCGTGGTGTTCTTCCAGGTCCAGTCCAATGCTGCCGAGATCGAGGCCATGCGTTCGGGTCGCCTGCATGTGGGCGGCTTTTCGACCGGACCGACCGCGTTCGCGGTCAACATCGCCGGCGCGGTGCCCTTCGCCGTCAAGGGAACCGAAAAGGAATTCCAGGGCTACAACCTGATCGTGGTGGTCAAGAAGGACAGCCCGTTCCAGAAAATTGCTGACCTCAAGGGCAAGAAGGTCGCCCACACCTCGCCGTCCTCCAACTCCGGCCACATGGCGCCAATCGCGCTGTTCCCCAAGGAAGGACTGACGCCCGACAAGGATTACAAGATCCTCTTCTCCGGCAAGCATGACCAGTCCATCCTGGGCGTGCGTTCGGGCGACTACGATGCCGCGCCGGTGGCCTCCGACGTCTTTCATCGCATGGTCACGCGCGGTCAGATCAAGGAAGACGATTTCCGCATCATCTGGAGAAGCGCCAAGTTCCCGACCTCGTCGTTCGCCTATGCGCACGACCTGGAACCGAAGTTCCGCGACCAGATGCTGAAGTGCTTCTACGACTACCGCTTCACCGCCGAGATGCAAAAGGCCTTCGACGGCGCGGACCGCTTCTTCCCGGTGACCTACCAGAAGGACTGGGGCATCGTGCGCCAGGTGGCCGAGAGCGGTGGCGAGAGCTTCAACAAGGCCGCCTACGAGAAGGAAACGGCGCGCGAAGCGGCGGCAAAGAAGAAGTAGGGTCGGAGCAGGCGCCGGTCAACCTGCACTGAGGCCCCATGCGCGTCGCCCCGCTGGTGATATTGGCCGTCCTTTGCTGGGCCCACTCGGCGGCAGCACAGGAATCCTGCAAGTCGCGCGGCGACCTGGACGTGCTTTACTGCGACGAGAACAACGACCTCGTCGCCGACCCGCCCAAGGACCCGAAGCGCTGGAAGGACCCGGACACGCTGTTTTTCTCCAACTCGCCGCTCGACGACCCGGCTGAGTTCCAGAAGCTGACCAAGCCCTTCGCCGACTATCTGGCAACCTGCACCGGCAAGAGGGTGCGCTACTACGACGTGGTGTCCTCGGCTGCGGCGATCGAGGCGCTGCGCTCCGGTCGCATGCACATCGGTACGCTGTCCACCGGCGACACGGCCTTCGCGGTCAACGTTGCGGGCGGCATTCCGTTCGCGATCCGCGGCGACGCCAACGGCATGCAGGGTTACCAACTGTGGATGATCGTCAAGGCGTCCTCGCCATTCAAGACGCTCGCCGACCTGAAAGGGCGCAGGGTCGCGCACACCACGCCCTCCTCCAACTCGGGGAACATGGCGCCGCGTGCGCTGTTCCCGGCCGAGGGCCTGGCGCCCGACCGTGACTACAAGGTCCTCTACTCGGGCAAGCACGACAACTCCATCCTCGGTGTGGCCTCGGGCGACTACGACGCCGCGCCGATTGCGCACGACATCCTGGTGCGCCTGGCCGACCGGGGCGTGGTGAAGATGGCGGACTTCCGCGTGATCTGGAAGTCGCCGTTCTTCCCGCCGGGCGGGCTGTCGATGGCGCACGACCTGGCACCGGCCCTGCAGCAGAAGATCCGCGATTGCACCGCACAGTTCAAGTACCCGCCCGAGATGGTCAAGGGCTTCCAGGGCGCCGATCGCTGGGTGCCGGTCAACTACAAGGAACACTGGGAGATCGTGCGCAAGGTTGCGGCTGGTTCCGGCGAGAGCTTCAACCGCAACGCCTTCGACCGCGAGCGCCAGCGCGCCGAAGACGCGGCCAAGGCAAAGAAGAACTGAGTGAGTCGACCATGCTTTCGATCCGCAATCTGCACAAGGAGTACGTCCCGGGCAAGCCGGTGTTGTCCGGCATTTCGCTGGACGTGGCCGGTGCCGACATCACCGCGATCATCGGCCCCTCGGGCACCGGCAAGTCGACGCTGATCCGTTGCATCAACCGCCTGGTCGAGCCGACTTCCGGGGAAATCCTGTTCGAAGGTCGCGATCTGGTCAAGCTGGGCAGCGCCGAACTGCGCGAGGCGAGGAGCCGCATCGGCATGGTGTTCCAGGAGTACAACCTGGTCGAGCGATTGTCGGTGATGGAGAACCTGCTCACCGGCTGCCTGGGGCGCACGCCCGCGTGGAAGGCGGCGCTCAGGCGTTTCGAGCCTGAAGACATTCAGCGTGCCTGGGAGACGCTCGAGATCGTCGGGCTGACCGGCTTTGTCAATGCGCGCGCGGATTCGTTGTCCGGCGGCCAGCGCCAGCGGGTGGGCATTTCGCGCGCGGTCATGCAGATGCCCAAGCTGCTCCTGGCCGACGAACCGACGTCCTCGCTGGACCCCAAGACCTCGGTCGAGATCATGGAACTCCTGGCCGGCATCGCGAAGTCCAAGGGTATCCCGGTCATCATCAACATGCACGATGTCGAACTGGCGCGGCGCTTTGCACGGCGCATGATCGGCATGTCGGGCGGCAAGGTGGTCTACGACGGCGCGCCGGACGGCCTGGATGACACGATGCTCAAGCAGATCTACGGCGGCGAGGACTGGCTGCATTGAGCGCTGCCACCGCACGCCCGTTCCGGGCATCCTGGCAGGCGCGGCTGGGGTGGCTGGTGCTCTTCGCCTACCTCGTGTGGGCGATGGGCGCCCTGGAATTCTCGTGGCCGCGCTTTGTCATCGGGCTGGACAACGGCGCCAAGTTCATCTCGCGCATGGTGCCGCCCAATTTCGAGCGCTGGGACCTGCTGGTCAAGGGCCTGGTCGAGTCCTTGCAGATGGCGTTTCTCGCCTCCTTTTTCGGCACCCTGATCTCCCTGCCCCTGGGCTTGCTGGCGGCGCGCAACCTGATGCCGGCGGCCGTCACCTGGCCGGTGCGGCTCTTCATCATCGGCTGCCGCTCGTTCCACCCGGTGATCGTCGCGATCATCTGTGTCAAGGCGGTCGGATTCGGTGCGCTGGCGGGCATCGTCGCGCTGACGGTCGCCTCGATCGGTTTTGTCGCCAAGCTCTTCGCCGAGGCCATCGAGGAGATCTCGATGAAGCAGATCGAGGCGGTGCGGGCGACCGGCGCCTCGTTCATGAGCCTGGTGACTTTCGGCGTGCTGCCGCAGGTGATGTTCCGCTTCATCGGTTTCGCCGCCTACGAGACCGATGCCAACCTGCGCAACTCGACCATGGTGGGCATCGTCGGCGCGGGCGGCATCGGCGGCACCCTGTTTGCCGCCTTCCAGCGCTTCGACTACGACTTCGTCCTCGCCATCGTCATCTCCATCATCGCGCTCATCATGATCGGCGAGGTGATGCAGATCTGGGTCAAGAAGGTGTTCCGTCAATGAGCGCCGCGGACGGGACGTCGGTGGCCGCGAACCCCCTAGCGGCGCGCGTGTGGCAGCGCTTCACGCCGGCCGAGCGCCTGGCGCGCTTCTCGATCTATTTCGCCATCGTCTTCGCGGTAGCCTGGGCAGCGCATTCGGTCGAGGTCATCGTCGAATTCATCTGGGACGCGCCCGCGCAGGTGGCCGACATGGGTTCGCGCATGTGGCCGATCGCCTGGGGCCACTATGCGCGCGGCGTGCACGGCGCGCTGATCGAGACCCTCAACATCGCTGCGGTGTCGACCCTCCTGGGCGTGTTGATGGCCGTGCCGGTGGGATTCCTGGCGGCGCGCAACGCCACGCGCAACCGCTTTCTCAACACCCTTGCGCGCTTCATCCTGGTGGCGACGCGCTCGATCAACACGCTTCTCTGGGCGCTGTTCTTCGTGGCGGTATTCGGTCCCGGCGCGCTGGCGGGCACGCTGGCGATCGCGTTTCATTCGATCGGTTTCATCGGCAAGCTCTTCTCGGAAGCCGTCGAGGACGTGCACAAGGGCGGCGTCGAGGCGCTCACCGCCGCGGGCGCGTCGCGTCTGGCGTTGATCCAGTATGCCTACTGGCCGCAGGTCAAGCCGACGTTCTGGGCGATCGCGCTCTTTCGCTGGGACATCAACGTACGCGAGTCGGCGGTGCTTGGCTTGGTCGGTGCCGGCGGGCTGGGCATGGCGCTGGATACCGCGATCAACCTCTTCCAGTGGGACCGCGTCGCGCTGATCCTGGTCACCATCTTCGCCGTGGTGATCGTGGCCGAGTTTGTCGTCACCGAAATCCGCAAGCGCATCATCTGACCTTGGTCGCGCTTGCGGGCCGTCAGACGGTCGTTAGTGATTGTCGCGCGGTATGCCGAAGGTCGCGTGGATCTTCTGGTACTTGACCGCGGGCTTCAAGACCATGCCTTGCGCGAGTTCGTCGACCATGCCGCGTTGGATCTCCTGCCACGGCGTCTGGCTGGGCGGATACGGATAGCCCTTCTTCGCGAACTCGGCGCGTCGTCTGGACAGTTCGGCATCCGAAATGAGGATATTGGCCGTGCGCTTCTTGAGATCGATGCGCACGCGATCGCCGGTCTTGAGCAGCGCCAACCCGCCGCCGGTGGCGGCCTCCGGCGAGGCGTTCAGGATCGACGGGGAGCCCGAGGTGCCCGACTGCCGGCCGTCGCCGATGCACGGCAGCGAGGTGATGCCTTTCTTGATCAGGTAGGCCGGTGGACGCATGTTGACCACCTCGGCCGCACCGGGGTAGCCGACCGGGCCGACGCCGCGGATGAAGAGCATGGTGTGCGCGTCGATCTTCATCTTCGGGTCGTCGATGCGCTTGTGATAGTCCTCCGGGCCGTCGAAGACGATCGCCCGGCCTTCGAAGGCCATCGGATCGGCCGGGTTCTCGAGATAGCGCTTGCGGAACTCGTCGCTGATGACCGAAGTCTTCATGATCGCCGAGTCGAATAGATTGCCTTTGAGGTTCAGGAAGCCGGCCTTTTTCTGCATCGGTTTCCGGTAGGGAAGGATCACGTCGCGGTTGCCGGTGAACTTGCCCTTGCAGTTCTCTTCCAGGGTCTTGCCGTTGGCCGTGATCGCGCGCTTGATGCGTCCTTCCTTGATGAGTTCAGCCACGACCGCGGGGAGCCCGCCGGCACGGTAGTAGTCCTCGCCCAGGTACTTGCCTGCCGGCTGCATGTTGACGAGCAGCGGCACGTCGTAACCGATCTTCGCCCAGTCGTCGCAGTCGAGCTTGACGCCGATGTGGCGCGCGATCGCGTTCACGTGCACCGGCGCGTTGGTCGAGCCGCCGATGGCGGAGTTGACGACGATGGTGTTCTCGAAGGCCGCGCGGGTGAGGATGTCGGAGGGCTTCAGGTCCTCGCGCACCATCTCGACGATGCGCTTGCCGGTCAGGTAAGCCATCTCCTGGCGGTCGCGGTAGGGCGCGGGAATCGCCGCGCTGCCGGGGAGCGTCATTCCCATCGCCTCGGCCAGCGCATTCATGGTCGAGGCCGTGCCCATGGTGTTGCAATGCCCGGTCGAAGGCGCCGAGGAAGCCACCAGCGACAAAAAGCCTTGGTAGTCGATCTTGCCGGCGGCCATCAGCTCGCGTGCCTTCCAGACGATGGTGCCCGAGCCGGTGCGCTCGCCCTCGTGCCAGCCGTTGAGCATGGGCCCGGAGTTGAGCGCGATGGCCGGGATGTCGACCGTGGCCGCCGCCATGATCTGTGCCGGCGTGGTCTTGTCGCAGCCGGTGGTGAGGATGACACCGTCGATCGGATAGCCGTAGAGCACCTCGACCAACGACAGGTATTGCAGGTTGCGGTCCAGTGCCGCGGTGGGGCGCTTGCAAGTCTCCTGGATCGGGTGGATCGGGAATTCAAAGGCGATGCCGCCGGCATCGCGGATGCCTTCGCGCATGCGCTGGGCAAGCACGAGGTGATGGCGGTTGCACGGCGCGATGTCGGAACCCGACTGGGCGATGCCGATGATCGGCCGGCCCGATTGCAATTCGGCAAGCCCCAGGCCGAAGTTCATGGTGCGCTCGAGGTAGAGCGCGGTCATGTCGGCGTTGTCCGGGTTGTTGAACCACGCTTGTGAACGCAGGCGCTTGCCTGCCTTGCCGATGTTGCCTTTGCCGCGCTTGGTCTTGGCCATGCTTGCTTCGTCCCCGAGTTATTGATCGACCGGGCGTTACTCTAGCAGGGTGGGTCAGGCAGGGGCCGGCAGGCGTAAAATGATTCTTTCCCGAGGCCGCCGCGAAGCATCCGGCGGCCTTCGCTTTTTCGCCCCACTTCCATGTCTGCAACCGACGTCATCCGCGAAGTCGCGCGCCGCCGCACCTTCGCCATCATCAGCCACCCGGACGCGGGCAAGACCACGCTGACCGAGAAGCTCTTGCTCTATGGCGGTGCGATCTTCATCGCCGGCAGCGTCAAGGCGCGCAAGGCCGCGCGCCACGCCACCTCGGACTGGATGGAGATCGAAAAGCAGCGCGGCATCTCGGTGGCGTCGAGCGTGATGCAGATGGAGTACCGCGACTGCGTCATCAACCTGCTCGACACCCCCGGCCACCAGGACTTCAGCGAGGACACCTACCGCGTGCTGACCGCGGTGGACGCCGCGCTGATGGTGATCGACGCCGCCAACGGCGTCGAGCCGCAGACGCGGCGTCTGCTGCAGGTGTGCCGCGCGCGGAACACGCCGATCCTGACCTTCGTGAACAAGATGGACCGCGAAGTCAAGGCGCCGCTGGACCTGTTCGACGAGATCGAGGCCGAGCTCGGCATGAGCGTGGTGCCCTTCACCTGGCCGGTGGGGATGGGCAAGGTGTTCGGCGGCGTGCTCGACCTGCGCCGCGACCAGATGCGCGTGTTCTCGCCGGGCGAGGACCGGGCCACAGGGCAGGAGGAGGTGATCGACGGCATCGGCAACGCGCAGCTGGCCGAGCGCTTCGGCATGAACTACGAGCAGGCGGCCGGCGAAGTGGAGCTCGTGCGCGAGGCCGCGCCGTCGTTCGACGAGGCGCAGTTTCTCGCCGGGCACCAGACGCCAATGTTCTTCGGCAGCGCCATCAACAACTTCGGCGTGCAAGAGGTGCTGGACGCGCTCGTCGACCTGGCGCCGCCGCCGGGCCCCAAGGCGGCGCTGCAGCGCACGGTGCAACCGACGGAGGAGAAGTTCACCGGCGTCGTGTTCAAGATCCAGGCCAACATGGACCCGGCGCACCGCGACCGCATCGCCTTCCTGCGCGTGGCCAGCGGCCACTTCGAGCGCGGCATGCGCCTGAAGGTGACGCGCAGTGGCAAGGAGCTGCGCCCGAACACGGTGGTGAGCTTCCTCAGCCAGCGGCGCGAGTTGCTGGAAGAAGCCTACGCCGGCGACATCATCGGCATCCCGAACCACGGCGTGCTGCAGCTCGGCGACACGCTCACCGAGGGCGAGCCGCTGCAGTTCACCGGCCTGCCCTTCTTCGCGCCGGAGATGTTCCGTAGCGTCGAGGTGGCCGACCCGCTGCGCACCAAGCAGCTGCGCGCCGGCCTCACGCAGTTGGGCGAGGAGGGCGCGATCCAGGTCTTCCGCCCGGTGGCCGGCAGCGTGCTGCTGCTGGGCGCCGTCGGGCAGCTGCAGTTCGAGGTGGTGGCGCACCGCCTGGAGCACGAGTACGGCTGCAAGGCGCGCATCATGCCGGCCCGCTACAACGTGGCGCGCTGGGTGACCTGCGAGACGGGCGAAGGCGCCGCGGCCGACGAGCGCGAGCTCAAGCGCTTCATCGACGGCAACTCGCATCGCGTGGCGCTGGACGCTGTCGACGCGCCCTGCGTGCTGCTGGAATACGCCGGCGAGCTGCGCGCGATGCAGGAGAACTGGCCGAAGATCAAGTTCCACGCGCTGCGCGAGCACGCGGGGCTGGTGTTCCAGAAGCAGCTCGAGGGCTGAGCGCGGGATCCGCCGGCCCCGGGAACGCGAGCTTGTCTGCGACCCCAGCGCCATGAAGCCGCCGCCATCGAAGCCCGGGCCGGGCGCCGGCGCCACGCGGCTGGTCTACTCCACCGAGGGCGGCCGCATGTGCCCCCAATGTCGGCAGCCGTTGGCGGCCTGTACCTGCGCCGCGCAGCGAGCGGCTGCGCCCGTGGCGGGCGGCCCGGTGCGCGTGAGCCGCGAATCCAAGGGGCGCGGCGGCAAGACGGTGACGCTGGTGCGCGGCCTGCCGCTGGCCGCGGCCGAGCTGGAGGCGCTCGGCAAGCAGCTGCGCAGCCACTGCGGCAGCGGTGGCACGGCGAAAGAGGGCGTGCTCGAGGTGCAGGGCGACCACTGCGAGCGGGTGCTCGCGTGGCTGCAGGCCCGGGGCTACCCTGCGAAGCGCGCCGGCGGGTGATGCGGGCGAATCTGTCGGCGGATCCGTCGGCGGATCGGCCGGCCCCTTGATCGGCGGCTTGGCGCGACCGGCAAGAATCGAACTTGCGACGCGGCCTTCGGAGGGCCGCATGATATCCACTTCACCACGGTCGCCGCGCTACGGCCGAGGCATTCTAGCGCCGGGGTCGATGCCCGGCGCCTCGGCG
>JAEUOR010000058.1 GCA_016790635.1 Burkholderiales bacterium | reverse complement strand
TGGCGGTGATGGTGCCGTTGTTGATGAAACGAAGCGGGGCGATCGAGAACGTCTGCGCCGGCGTATTGGCCAGCAGGGTGCCGTCGTTGACAAAGGTGGTGGGGTTGAAGCTGTAGAGCGAGGTGTAGCCGGCCAGGGTGGTATTGACACCCAGCGTCAGGGTGCCGGCGGCATCGAGGCCGCCGCGCATCAGGCCGCCGGCCTTGAGGAGGGTGCCGCCGCCGGTGATGGTCGAGCCGGCGCTGAAGTACATCGCGGTGGCGCCCGCGTTGAAGGTGCCGCCGGCCGTGATGGTCTGGTTGCCCAGGACGTACAGGTTGCTGGAGCCCGTCACCGTCAGGTTCGGATTGGCGACATTGCCGATGGTGACGTTGTCGAGGGTGCCGTTCGTGTTGCCGAGCTGGGTGGTACCGGTACTGACGAGGGTGGTGTTCCTGAGCGTACCGCCGTTGAGCGCGGTCAGGCCGCCGGTGCCGAAGGTGGGCGTATGAATGTCGAGCGTGCCGTTGCCGCCGTCGAAGAGCCCGGTGATGTTGAGCGAGCCGCCGGTACGGACCAGGCGTCCGGAGGCAATCTCGGCCGGGGTGAAGCGGCCACCGAGGTTGAGCGTGCCGGCGCTCTGGGACAGGGTGCCGGTATTGGTCCAGGCGAAGGTGGCGTTCGGGTCGATGCTCGCCGTCCCGCCATTGATAAGCACGGTGCCGGCGTTGGTGAAGGCCGACCCCAGGGTCAAGCCCGGCGTGATGCTGAGCGAGCCGGCGCTGGCGGTGATGGTACCGTTGTTGATGAAACGAAGCGGGGCGATCGAGAACGTCTGCGCCGGCGTGTTGGCCAGCAGGGTGCCGTCGTTGACAAAGGTGGTGGGGTTGAAGCTGTAGAGCGAGGTGTAGCCGGCCAGGGTGGTATTGACACCCAGTGTCAGGGTGCCAGCGGCATCGAGGCCGCCGCGCATCAGGCCGCCGGACATGCTCAGGGTGCCACCACCAGTGATGGTCGAGCCGGCGCTGAAGTACATCGCGCTCGCACCCGCGTTGAAGGTGCCGCCGGTGACGATCGTGTGGTTGCCCAGGATGGACAGATTGCTTGAAGTCGCGACCGAAAGGTTTGGACTGGCGACCGTGCCGATGATGACGTTGTCGAGGGTGCCGTTGCTGTTGATCAGCTGGGTCGCATCGGAACTGATGAGGGTCAAGTTGGACAGGCGGCCGGAGAACGTACCCATGCCCCCGGCACCGAAGGGCCCGGCTGCACCGATGTCCAAGGTTCCGTTGCCTCCCGTGACGCTCCCGGGCATCGTGATCGCGCCGCCCAGACGGTCCAGTACCCCGCCGGGAGCGCCGTTGATGGACGCGAGGCTGAAAGTGCCGCCCAGATTGGTCAGTCCGCCAAGCGCTGTCAGCGTGCCGCTGTTGGACCAGGCCCCGCTCAGACTCAAGGTGCCGGCGTTGGTCGTCATGGTCCCGGAGTTGGCGAACATCACTCCGGCTTGGGTGGTGAAGCTGCCGCCGTTGACGTTGACGATGCCGGCTGAATTGATCGTGCCGGTGCCGGACCAGGCGCCGAAGCCGGAGGTGCCGGTCGCATTGATGACGATACCCGAGCCGACATTGATGGTGTTGCCGCCAACGTCAGTATTGAGGCCCCCGGAACTCAGGTTGATGGTGCCGGTGCCGGAGATGTTGCTCACGGCGCCGTAGAAGCGCGTCGAGCCCGAGAGGTTGAGGACCGCACCGGGGACGAGGTTGAGCCCGCCACCGATATAGGCCCAGGAACTGGTGGCGGCGACGTTCACGGTGCCGGCAAAGCCAGTGTTGATCAGTTGACTGCTTGTGCTGGTGAGACTGAGGGTGGAGCCGCTGACGATAATGGTGCCGTTGGAGATCGTTCCCGGACTGACGATCCCGCCCGAGCCGGTGTTCGACAGGCTGATCGTCCCGCCGCCGGCGTTGAGCGTGCCGTTGATGGCGATCGCTGCCGCTGCGTTGGGAGCGGCAGCGCCGGCGTCGCGTGCACTCAGGACGATGTTGCCGCCGCCGGTGGTGAGCGAGCTGAAGCTTGATATCGTGATGCTGCCGCCGGCCTGGAAGGTGACGGACTCGCCGGCGGTCTGGTTGGCAAGGTTCAGCGTGACGCCGGAGTTGAGCGTGATGTTCTGCTCGGCCTGCAGGATGATGTTGCCGGTCAGTGCCTCGAGCGTGCCACGGCTGATGGTCGAATCGGCACCGGGGCCCTCGGTGAACTGGATCTGGCTGTCGGCGAGTTGAGCGTCCTGCGCACCCGATCCCGCCACACCACCGGTGATGAAGATGTTGTTTGGGTCCAGCAGCACCGTGCCGCGCCGCCCCAGGGGCGCGTCGACCGAGGCGCGGCCGCGGAAGATCAGCGCGTTCTTGCCGGAGACCTCGACAAAGCCGCCGTCGCCGCCCAGCGGCCCGGCGTTGGCGTTGATGCTGGCGCGGAAATTGGTGGCTTCTTCCGCCCAAACGATGACGCGTCCGCCGTCGCCTGAGAGGGTGGCGCTGGCCTCGACGACGACGTCGCGGCCGAGGAAGGTGCGCTGCGCATTGAAGACATCCGCATTGCGCCCCTGCAGGTCGCCGCCGATCAGGATTTGACCGCCGCCGGCCGGCGCGCTGGCGTCCACGCGCGCCTGCTCGTTGAGCACCACCTCGGTGCCGAGGACGCGGATGTCGCCGCCGCGGGCGTTGGGGTCGGCTGCTGCCGTGCCCGCGGTACCGCCACTACCGGCGGCGCGCGCGTCGCCGGGCGCTGTGCCCGTCGCGCTTACGCCGCCCAATACCGTGACGCGCTCGCCCGCTTGCAGCAGGACGCGTCCGCCGCCGCCCGCGCCGTCGGCGGCTACGCGCGCGTTTGCGGCTACGTTCAGGGCGCCGCTTGCCTGCAACACGATCGAACCACCTGTCCCGACCGGCGACGCAGCGCTCAGGCTGCCATCGGCGCTGGCCGCGCGCGCGGCCACCACGACCTGCCCGCCGGTCGCGCCATCAACGCTGATGCTGCCGCCGACGCGCACCACGTCGCCGCGCAGTTCGACGCTGCCGCCGGGCCCGGCGCCGGCGGTGCCGCCGCCGGGTTCGCCGCGTGCGCTGGTCGTGCCCTGGTGATCGACGCGACCTGCGGCAGACTCGACCACGACGCTGCCGCCGCGCGTTCCGTCGGCCGCAACGCGGCTGGTGACGGTGGTGGTGACGTCGCCGGCGGCGTAGAGCACGATGCGCCCGCCTTCGACGCGCGCCGCGCTAGCGTCGCGCCCGCTGGGCACGCTCACGCTGATGGTGCCCGACTGCAGGATGCGGTTTAACTGTGCCTCGCCACCCACGTTGTTCAGGCGCACGCGGATGTTGGGCGAATTGACATCGACGATCTCGACCGAGCGACCGGCTGCGAGCGCGACCTGGCCGCCGGGCGAGGAGATGGTGCCGTGGTTCTCGACCGCGCCTGCCACCAGCGCGATCAGTCCGCCCTGGCTCCGGATCACGCCATAGTTGGCGATGCCGGCCGGCCGGCCGTCGGCTTCGAAGCGCAGGCGCCCGGAGAGGAAGTCCGCGTTCGACATGTTGAGCGTCGAGGCGATGAAGCCGGCGGTGTCGATGGTCGCGCCGGGCCCGACGACGATGCCGTTGGGGTTGATCAGGAACACGCGGCCGTTGGAGAGCAGCTGCCCCAGGAGCTGGGACGCCTCCGGGCCGGTGACGCGGTTCAGGACCGCCGAGCCCGGGCCCTGCTGGATGAAGCGCGTGATCTCGTCGGCGCGGATCGAAAAGCCGCCCCACTGGATGATGGTGTTGGGGCTGTTGACGATCGAGAGCGTCTTGCCGTGCTGCTGGAAGGTGGCGCTGCCGGCGATGACCGATGGGTTGGTCGGGTTGGCTGTGGCCGGGGCGATGGCGCCGGGCGGCGCCAGGGACAGGAGCGCAGCGCCTGCTAGCGCGGCGGCCAGCGCCGTCGGTCTTTGCGGGCGCGGAGCACGGGCGCGGGCATCGCGCCGCACAACGGCGCCCGGCATTGAATCGATATCGCCGCGGCGACGCACGCCCGATGCTGCGCGGCCGATGGCGGTGTCGCGAGGGCGCAGAGTCATTGCAGCCGCACCCCTAGAACCCGACCGCCAGCGAGAAATGCACGAATCCGGAGCGGAAGGGCTGGCCAGTCTCCTGATGCACCGGGCGCGCTGCATCCACGCGGGCGGTGAGCTTGTTCCAGGCCGCGCGCAGTCCCACGCCGACCGAGGCGATGGCGAGGTAGGAGCGCGCCGGCGCAAGCGGCTGATTGTTGGTCAGGTAGGCGCCGTCGGCAAAGGCGACCACGCGCAGGTTGCCGCCCGCATTCGCCGCCGGGTCCAGAAGCGGGGGGGATTGCAGCTCGAACTGGAAGCGCAATCCCGAATCGGCGGAGATGAAGCGCTCGCCGAAGCCGCGCACCGAGGTGGCCCCGCCTGCGCCGAACTGCTCGCCGGCCACCAGCAGGTCGCGCGTCCACTGGCCGTCGAAGGTGGCGTTGACGATTGCCGGGCCCAGCGCGGCCAGGTAACTGGCGCCGAAGCGCACCAGCTTGTAGGTCGACGAGGCGCCCAGGCGATTGGCGTTGAAGTCCTGCTTGCCGCCGCCATCGCCCCCGGGGATGTTGGTCACGAAGGACACGTTCAGTCCGGCGTTGTAGCCCTGGCCGTTGCGGCTGGCCGACACGCCGGTCGACAGGGGGTGCAGGCGGATGTCGGGGGCGAAGTTGACCCCGCCGAACACTGCGCGGTTGTCGAAGTCGCGATAGTCCTGCGCGATGAACCAGCGCGGTTCCCAGCCGTCGATACGATTGAGGTAGCGCGTGTAGCGCACCCCGGCCAGCGTGCCGCGCCCGCTCACCGAGAACAGGTTGGGCAGTACGCCGGAATTGACCGTCGAGTAGCCGAAGGTGGCGTCGAGCGCGGCGGCTTGCGCGTACAGCGGAATGCGGTAACTCGCACCGAAGATTTGTACCCGGTCCGAAGGCAGGAGTGAGACGCTGTTGGGATGATTGCGCTCGTGCGGCGCGGAGATGAACTGCAGGTTGACCTGGTGGTCGCGGTCCCACAGGTTGGCGTGGCGCCAGGCCACGCCGTAGCGCAGCTTGCCGGTCTGCGCGTTGCCGGTGTTGTCCAGGAAGACGATGCCGGAGGCGGGCGGCGTGTCCTGCGCGCGGATCTCCGCCACCAGCTTGTCGGGGGTGTCGAGCGCCTCGAAGATCACCTGTCCGCGTTTGGCGCCGCTCTCGTTGACTAGCAGCAGCTGGCGGTCGACCAGGTCCAGGTCGACCTGTTCTCCGCTGCGCAAGGCCGGCAATCCGGCCTGCCAGTTGGCGATGCTGAAGTTCACGTTGCCGCTGACCTTGACTTCGGTCACCCGCGGTTCGACGACCTGGAAGCGGATCGCGCCGGTGGTGGTCTCCTGGGTCGGGATGCGCACGGTGACCAGGCGAAAGCCGCGGTCGCGGAACAATCGCTCGACCGCGGCGCGCGCGGCCTCCAGGTCTTCGAAGCCGATGTCGCGGTTGAGAAAGGGCGCCAGGACCGCCTGCGAATCAGCGTCACCGACCAGGGTCGCGCCTTCGAGCGCGATAGTCGCCACCCGGAAGGTCGGTCCGCGCTCCTCCGCCGCCGGCTGAGGGGTCTGGGCTGAGGCCAGGTTCATGGCGCAGATGCAGGCCAGCGCAACGAGGCGGTGGCGCCAGTGCGGGCGACGAAATGGGCCGGCATGGCGTGGGCGCGAAATGATGGCAAACAAGGCGATGAATGGCGCAAGTCTAAGCACGCGCACGGCGGCGCACGCGCACAGACCGCGATTATCGCCGAGGGAAGGTGATCGGCGTCACATAAGCGCAAGAAAACAACGGCTTGGCTGGGGCGCCGCGACCCGGCCGGAGTTGCGGCGGTCAGCCGGGCGGCAGGGCGCGCCGGCGGGCGCCACGTGACCCCGCAACGCCACATAACGCGGCCAGGGCAAGGAACAGGGTCGCAGGCTCGGGAACCTGACTGGCCGAGGCGTTGTGCGCGAAGCGCGTCCACAACGACGTGCCTTGCGCTGCCAGCGTCCCATCGCCGAAAGCGATGCGCGCGTCCACGCCGCTGAATATGCCGCCGGTGAACTGGCTGCCGCTCAGCACCAGGATGCTGTCCTGGTACACGTCGATCGTTGATCCGCTCACGCGGATCACGTAATCGTGAAACGCGTCGTCGGTGTCGACTATCACTTCCGGTCCCAGGTTGTCGGGGCCGGTCAGCAGGAACAGGCGGTCCGGACCGAAAAACAGTGCGTTGCCCACGCTGGTCGCGGTGAGAAACACGATCGAGGCGTAGCTGCGCGGCGCGGTCGTGCCGGTCTGGGAACTGCTGCCCGCTCCCAGGCGCATGGTCGCCTCGATGGTCAGGGTGGCCGGGACGACGAGGTCGGTGCCGCCCTGCGAATAGAACAGAAACTCCGGATTGCTGGAGGTGGCTATCGTCAGCACCCCGCCGGACAACACCGGCGCTTCAGGGGTGGCCGTATCGGTAAGCGCCATGCGTGCGTCGACCTGGTCAGGCAGCAGGCCCGAGGCCGCCGTCCAGACGTAGGACGAGGAGATCGGCATGGCGAGAGTCGGCGCGCCATGGAGCAAGGTGGCGGCGAAGCCTATGCAGGCAAGCAGGCGGCGAGTGGGCATGGCGATCTCCTTGGGGATGGGAATGAGTGGCGCCGTGCGCCGTGTCGGCACTTCCGCGCTCAGGTGTGAAAGTGTGCGAGACACGCCCCGCTTGCTGCCATAACCCGATCGGGTTAGCCGGCCCGCAAACGCGTGACATTTCGCATGCCGCACGGTAAACCGTGCTCTCTGCCGGAAGTCTTTTAAGCTGCCGAACGTGCCTGAGACCGTGAACGATTCAACTGCAAGCGTGAAACCTGCGCCGGGCTCAGCCACGCCGCTCGAGGTACGACGCGAATTGCTCGCCATCGCGATGCGCCAGACGCCTTTCGCCCTGGGTGGGCAGGCGGTCGCGGCGCTGGCGCTGCTGACCATCGTGCACGACGATGCCGGATGGCCTGTGCTTTCAATCTGGCTCGGAGTCTGGGCCACGGCCGTGGGCTTGAGTCTGGCCCTGCTGGGCGCATGGCGGCGGGCACCGGATGCGATGCCGGTCCCGCTGTGGGAGGTGCGTCTCATCCAAACAGCGTTGCTGCGCGGGGCGGCCTGGGCCCTGGCCGTGGCCATCCTGTTTCCGCCAGGATATGCCGACCGCCTCTATTTCGTCGGGGTATTGATTGCGCTGGTGTCTGCCTCGCCCAACTCGTTGGCCGGTCAGAATCGCGCCCTCACCGGCTACATCTGCGTCGTGCTGGTGCCGATGGGCGTGCGATTCTTCATCGACGATGAGGTCTCGGTCACGCTGGTGGCGATGGGACTGGCCATGCTCGTGTTCGCAGCACTCTTCATCGCCATCGGCCGGCGTCTGGGGGCGGGCATGGCCGAGGCGATCCGGCTGCGCTTTGCGAACGAGGCGCTGGCGCGCGAGCTCACGCGCCAGAACCAGCGTGTCGCCGCGGCGTTGGCGCAAGCGACCGAGGCGAACGCGCAAAAGACGCGTTTCCTGGCGGCTGCCAGCCACGACTTGCGTCAGCCCGTGCATGCGATCGGGCTGCTGATGGGTGCCTTGCGTGCCGAGACGCTGCCACCGCGAGCATCCGCGGTTCTCGACAGACTGTACGGCTCGGTGCGAGGGCTCGATCAGCTTTTCGACAGCCTCCTGGACATCACTCGCCTGGATGCCGGGCGCGTCGTCCCGGCGCCTGCGGCGGTGAGCGTCGAGGAATTGTTCGCTCCCCTGATACTGCGCCATGACGCGTTGGCAGCGGGGCGCGGACTCAAGTTCCGTTCGCGTGTACTGGCCGCGTCGATCCTGGTGGATCGCGCGCTCATCGAAACCATGCTCTCCAACCTGTTGTCGAATGCATTGCGCTTTACCGACCGGGGCGGTGTGCTGCTGGCAGCGCGCCGGGTGCGTGCGCACGGCAGCGAACCCGGCCACATCGCGCTGGAGGTCTGGGATAGCGGGTGCGGCATCCCGGAGGATAGTCAGGAAGACATCTTCGGTGAGTTCGTGCAGCTCTCCAACCCGCAACGTGATCGCGCCCACGGGCTGGGGTTGGGGCTGTCGATCTGTCGACGGCTCGCACGCCTGACCGGTTGTTCGCTGACTGTGAAAAGCCGGCTTGGGCGCGGCAGCTGCTTTCGCCTTGAAGTGCCGGCGGCACCTTCAAGCGCCGCTCCGCAGCGCTGGTCCGCGTTGGGCGACTGTGGGTCGCGCTCGATCTCCGGCCTCTCGGTCCTGATCGTCGACAACGACGCCGAGGTTCGCCATGCGACCGCTGCGCTGCTGGTCGCCTTGGGCGCGTGGGTGGAGGCCGTGCCTGACGGCGCAGCAGCCGTGGCCGCGATCGATTCCGCCGAGCGCTTCCCCGACATCGTGATTGCCGACTGGCGCTTGGCCGGCGACGAAGACGGCCTCAAGGTCATCGCCTCGGTCCGAAGTCGCGTCCCGCAGCCGCTCGCGGCAATCCTTGTGACCGGCGACGTGGATTCGCCCGGCGCTGCAGCAGCCGGCATTCAGGTGCTGACCAAGCCGCTGGCGGCGGAACGCCTGGCGACGGTACTCGCGGACCTGATGCGGGCACCTTCCGCTACAACGTCGATGCCGCCGGACTGAGGCGCGCGGGCAGTTGCAACCCGGCTGCGGAGGCGGCGACGATGGCGCGCGCGCGGTTGGGCACCCCGAGAGCCTTGAGTACGCCGCTGACGTGGATCTTGGCCGTCTCAGGCGATATCGAAAGCGCCCGGCCGATGCCCTTGTTGGAAAGGCCGTCGATGATCAGATGCAGCACTTCGCGCTGGCGCGGCGTGAGTGTCGCGACGGCTTCGGACATGCGTGCACGAAACCCGGCCACCGACTCGGCAGCAAGGTCGCGTGCCTGCGCGGCGATCGTCGTTTCCGGCACCCAGACTGCGCCGGCCAGTACCGCGCCGAGCGCGGCGCCGAAGGTCTCGGTGTCAGCACTCTTGGGTACGAAACAGCGTGCCCCGGCCTCGATGCAGCGCAGGACACGGTCGGCACCGTCGTCTGCCGAAAAGACGATCACCGGCAAATCCGGCGCCGCGGCCCGGATGCGCTCGAGGGCGTCGATGTCGCTTGCATCTGGCAGGCCCAGGTCGAGGAGTATCAAGGTGATCGCGCGATCGGCCAGGGCGGCGAGTGCCTGCGCACAGCTTCCGGCTTCGGCGATTTCCAGGTCGGGCGCGCGCTCGGCGACGACGCGCCGCAGCCCCTCGCGCACGATGGCGTGATCTTCGGCGATGAGTACCTTCATCGCGAAAACACCCTCAGCCGCCAATGGCGAAAAAGGTGCGGATGCGCGCCAGCCACTCGGCCGCGCCGCCCGCACGCGCGGCGGGCATCGAACCCTCCTCGCCGTGCACGGCAGCCGCCAGCGCGCTTTGCCGCGCCGCCATGACACGCGACATCTCCTCGGCCATTGAGGGCCGCGACCTGAGCACGTCCTCGAAGCCGGCCTTGTCGAGCCGGTAGCAGTCGACGTTGCTGCGCGCGATGACGGTCGCCGCGCGCGGGGCGCCGGTCAGGAGGCCGGCCTCGCCGAAAAAGCTGCCGGCGCCCAGGGTGTTGACGAAGCGCCGCTCGTGCCCTTCGCTGTCGACGACGATGTCGGCTTCGCCCGCGGTCAGGATGTACAGCCAGTGCGCGACATTGCCCTGACGGGTGATGATCTCGCCCTGTGCGAACGGGGAGTAGGTGAGGTGGGAGGCGACGGCGCGGCGTTCCGGCGCGGTCAGCGAGGCGAACAGGTCGATGGTCGAAAGCGCCGTCATGCGGCGCGCCAGTTCGCGCTCCTCGACCGTGCGGCGATGCGCCTCGGTCTCTTCGGTCATGCGCACGCCGTGTTCGGCCACGGCCAGGCGCCAGCCCTGTCTCTGCAGGGCCGTGAAGACGTGGATGCGTACCTGGCTGTCGGTGGGATCGTCGTGCCGCAGGTCGGTCAGCCAGTAGCGCAGGTCGTAGTTGGCGTAGCCGTGCTCAAAGCCCAGCAGCACGCAGCTGGGCTCGGGCGTGCGTGCGGCATGGGCGATCTCGGACTCGCGGATCGCCTGCTCGATGGTCGGGATCACGCGCGGCGGGGCCGCCGACAGATCGACCGAAAAGCGCACGTGCCGGCGCCACTTGAGAGGCTCATCGGTGCGTTTGCCGAGAACGGCAAAGCGGCCCTTCATGAGGGCACTGTTGGGTACCACCACGGTTTCCCAGTCGCGCGTCTCGATCGAGGTCGAGCGCCAGCGGATGTCGGCCACCCGGCCCACGGTGTCGTCGATGCGCACCCAGTCGCCGATCTTGATGGAGTTGTCGAACTGGATCGCCAGGCCGCCCAGGATGTTGCCCAGGGTGTCCTGCAGTGCGAAAGCGATGACTGCGGTGACGACCGCGGTCGAAGCCAGGATGCTGCCGGGGTCCATGCCGGTGGCGCGCAGGCGCGCGACCATCCACACCGCGTACAGGACGAAGGTGGTAAGGTCCTCGGCGATGCGCGGCACGTTCATGCCGCAGGCGGGCAGGGCCTGGCGGAACACCAGCATGCCGGCCAGGCGGATCGCCGCGATGCCAGCGATCAGGAGTGCGATATTCAGGAGCGCGGTTGCGCCGTTGCTCATGCTGGCCGCATGCATGGCGCCGGCCGAGAGCTGCGCCAGCGTGGCCGCGATGAACACCAGGGCCGTATTGGCCGCCGCCTTGCGCGTGTCGCCGCCACGGCGCCACAGAAGTGCGGCGCAGACCAGCGTTGCCGCGACGACCCACGAGCTCTCGCGCTGCCAGCCGAAGGCGAGTGCTGCAGCCCAGTCCATGCCGGTCTTTCGCGCCGGGCCGGGTCCGGCTACATGCCCGGGTAGTTGGGCCCGCCGCCGCCCTCAGGCACTACCCAGACGATGTTCTGGCGCGGGTCCTTGATGTCGCAGGTCTTGCAGTGCACGCAGTTCTGCGCGTTGATCTGCAACCGGTCGGTGCCGTCGTCGTTCTTGACGTACTCGTAGACGCCGGCCGGGCAGTAGCGCGATTCCGGTCCGGCATATTGCGCGAGGTTGACACTGACCGGTATCGACGCGTCCTTCAGGGTCAGGTGGATGGGCTGGTTCTCCTCGTGGTTGGTGTTGGAGATGAACACCGAGGAGAGCTTGTCGAAGCTGATCTTGCCGTCGGGCTTGGGGTAGTCGATGGGCGCAAACTGCGCCGCGGGCTTCAGGCATTCGTGGTCGGCATGGTGGTGCTTGAGCGTCCACGGCACGTTGCCACCCAGGAGCTTTTGCTCGATGCCGACCATGAGGGTGCCGGTGTAGAGACCCTTGGACATCCACTGCTTGAAGTTGCGCGCGCGATGGAGTTCGCTGTAGAGCCAGCTGGTGCGGAAGGACTCGGGGTAGGCCGTCAACTCGTCGTGGCTGCGTCCGGCGGCAAGCGCCGCGGCGGCGGCTTCGGCAGCGAGCATGCCGGTCTTGATCGCCGCATGGCTGCCCTTGATGCGCGCCGCGTTGAGGAAGCCGGCGTCGTCGCCGATGAGCACGCCGCCCGGAAAGGTCAGCTTGGGCAGCGAGCGCAGGCCGCCGGCGGCGATCGCGCGGGCGCCGTAGGCGACGCGCTTGCCGCCTTCGAAGAAGGCGCGGATCTTGGGATGCTGCTTGTAGCGCTGGAATTCATCGAAGGGCGACAGGTAGGGGTTCTCGTAGCCCAGTCCGACGACGAAGCCGACCGAGACCAGGTTGTTGTCGAGGTGATAGAGGTAGGAACCGCCATATGTGTCGCGATCGAGCGGCCAGCCCGCGGTATGAATCACCAGGCCCGGAACATGGACGGCCGGATCGACCTCCCACAGTTCCTTGAAGCCGATGCCGTAGACCTGCGGGTCGACGTCACGGCGCAGGTCGTATTTGTCCATCAACTGGCGCCCGAGGTGGCCGCGGCAGCCCTCCGCGAACATCGTGTACTTGGCCACCAGTTCCATCCCCGGCTGGTGGTTCCCGGTGGGATTGCCGTCGCGGCCGATGCCCATGTCGCCGGTGGCGACGCCACGCACGCGCCCGCTCTCGTCATAGAGCACCTCGGCGCCGGCGAATCCGGGGTAGATCTCGACGCCGAGTTCCTCAGCCTTGGTACCCAGCCAGCGGCACACGTTGCCCAGCGAGATGACGTAGTTGCCGTGGTTCTGGAAATTCGCGGGCAGCGCGAAATTGGGCACCTGGAATCCGCCGCCCTCGGTCAGGAACAGGAAGCGGTCCTCGCTGACCGGCTGGTTCAAGGGGGCACCGTCGGCTTTCCAGGTCGGCCACAGTTCATCGATGGCGACCGGGTCCATGACTGCCCCGGAGAGGATGTGCGCGCCGATTTCCGAGCCCTTCTCGATCAGGCACACCGATATCTCGCTGCCTGCGGCCTTGGCCAATTGGCGCAGGCGGATCGCGGCGGCCAGGCCCGCCGGGCCACCACCGACGACCAGAACGTCGTACTCCATCACTTCGCGGGTCATGGTCTCCTCCGGTCTCGTTATATTCGATCGGCGCGCTCGACGTTTAGCGCTGGCCGGTGCGTACGTCGCCGAGCACCTGCGCGTGTTCGCGCGGCGCCGAGCGCCAATATTGTCTGGGTGCCGTGACGGTCGCGCCCAGCGCCGCGGCGGCGTGCCACACCCAGCGCGGGTTGTAGAGGAAGCCGCGCGCCAGCGCCACCAGGTCGGCCTGGCCATTGGCGATGATGGCCTCGGCCTGCGCGGGTTCGGTGATGAGGCCGACGGCCATGATCGGCAGACCGGGAACGGCCTGGCGCATCTCGGCCGCAAACGGCACCTGGTAACCCGGGCCGAGCTTGATCTTTTGCAAGGCCGGCGCCACGCCGCCGGAGGAGCAGTCGAGCCAGTCGCAGCCGCGCGCCTTCAATTCGCGCGCCAACGCGATGGACTGCGCCATGTCCCAGCCGCCTTCGACCCAGTCGCTGCATGAAAGGCGCACGCCCAGCGGGCGTTCGGCCGGCCAGGCGGCGCGCACGGCGTCGAACACTTCGAGCGTCAGCCGCATGCGGTTTTCCAGCGAGCCGCCGTAGCGGTCCTGGCGCTGGTTGGCGATCGGCGAGAGAAACGAATGCAGCAGGTAGCCATGCGCCGCGTGGATCTCCAGGGCCGCGATCCCCAGGCGCGCGGCGCGCCGTGCGGTGGCGACGAACTCTTCCTTGATCGCCTCGATCTCGGACAATTCGAGAGCACGGGGAGGCGGTTCGTCAGGCAACTGCGGCAACGCCGAAGGTCCCACCGGCTGCCACGCACGCGTCTCGCCCAGGCGCATCAACCCGCCACCGTTCCACGGTTCCTGGCTGGAAGCTTTGCGCCCGGCGTGTCCGATCTGCATGCCGATGGCAGTGGAAGCATGCGGCCGGATCGCCGCCAGGACGCGCGCCAGCGCGGCCTCGTTGGCGTCCGAATAGAGGCCCAGGCAGCCAGGGGTGATGCGCCCGGCAGCGGAGACCGCCGTGGCTTCGATCATGAGAAGCCCGGCCGAGGATATCGAAAGAGATCCCAGGTGGGCGATGTGCCAGTCGGTCGCGCTGCCTTCGACGGCGGAGTACTGGCACATGGGGGAGACGACGACGCGATTGGCGAGCGTCAGCTCGCGCAGTTTGAAAGGGCTGAAAAGTTGCGGCATGCGGGGGAGGGGACAGGTCGAGTCGGCTCGGGCGCATTCAAGATCCGGCGACCGGTCACGACGGTGTGGTCAAGGCGGCGTTGCACCGGGATTGTAGCCGCGAGCCGCGGAGCGACAGCGCGAGGCCGGCTCGGATTACACTGCGGGCCGACCCCAAACCAGGAGGCAGGCGGCAGTGAAAGAGTCGAAGGTGGATTTCGATCTGAGTGGCAAGGTGGCGTTGGTCACGGGGGCCTCGAGCGGCCTGGGCGAGCGCTTCGCACAGGTGCTGGCAGGTGCCGGGGCGACCGTCGCGCTGGCGGCGCGGCGTATCGAGCGGCTCAAGGAATTGCGCGCCGAGATCGACGCCGAAGGCGGCGAGGCGCATGTCTATGCGCTCGACGTCACCGATACGGCGAGCATCCGCGCCTGCGTCGCCGCGGTCGAGGCCGACCTGGGAAAGATCGACATCCTGGTCAACAACTCAGGCGTTTCCTCGACCGCGCGCATCGTCGATGTGACCGAGGCCGACTATGACCAGGTCATGGGGACCAACGCCAAGGGCGCGTTCTTTGTCGCCCAGCAGGTAGGGCGGGTCATGATCGAGCACCAGACCCTCGGTCGCATCATCAACATCGCCTCGGTGGGCGGCATCAAGCCTCTGCCGCAACTGGCGGTCTACTGCATGTCCAAGGCGGCGACGGTGCAGATGACGCGCGCCATGGCGCTCGAGTGGGGCCGTTACGGCATCAATGTCAACGCCATCCTGCCTGGTTACATCGAGACCGAAATGAATTCCGCCCACTTTCGCGCCCCGGCCGGACAGAAACTCATGGAACGCCTGCCGCGTCGCAGGGTGGGTAAACCCGAAGACCTTGACGGCATCCTGCTGCTCCTGGCGTCGGATGCCAGCGGGTTCGTCAACGGCGCCGCAATCTCCGCCGATGACGGCATGGCAGTGACGTAATTCCCCGGAATCAGTGGCAGGCAAGGGGCCTCATGGGCCCCTTTTTTGCGCCTTGTCAAGAGGGGAGATCGAGATTAATCGATTGTTTTTTAGGCAACAATGCCTATAATTTAGGGTTTTGTCGCACAGCAACATCAAGTTGGGAAGCCGGGTCGAGAGACCGGCGAACGGCAGCAGAAGAATGGCCGAAAACACCAGCATAACCCACACTCCTTCGCAAGATTGCACCGTCTTGGTGCATGAAGAGGTGATGCCGATACGCTGGGGTGACATGGATGCGATGAATCATGTCAACAACACGGTTTACTTCCGTTACATGGAACAGACGCGCATCAGCTGGATCGAATCCCTCGGGATGGGATCGACCGCTGATGCGGCCGAAGGACCGGTAATCGCCACAGCGTCCTGCCGCTTTCGTCGTCCGCTCAAGTATCCGGGTGAGGTGCAGATCAGGATGTTCGTCGGGTCGGTCAGTCGTTCAAGTCTGCCGACCTACTATGAACTGCGCCGTACCGATGATGCCGAGACGGTCTATGCGACCGGCGAGGCGCTGTTTGTGTGGATCAGCAACAAGACCGGGCGCCCGGTGGCATTTCCCGAGGCGTTGCGCAAGCGAATTGGAGCCGTGGCCCCCTGAGGCGGCGGCAGGAACCGACCTCTGCCACGCCTTCGAGCGCGGCACCTGGTGAAGAAGCGCAGGAGATGGTGGCAAGACATGCGACATAGCGAGCCGTTAAGAATGACAACCGACAACATCCTCTGGGAACCGGGCCAGGCGGCGCTGGAAAAGGCCAATCTCACGCAGTTCGCGCGCGGTGCCGTCAAGCGCTGGAAACTGAAGCTCAATACCTATCCCGATTTCCTCAAGTGGTCGATCGACTCGCCCGAGCAGTACTGGATGTCGGTGTGGGAGCAGCTTGGGGTGATCGGCATCCCGGCCGAACCGAAAAAAGGCGTGCGCATGCCGCCGGGCTTGAAGGCCGGCGCGCTGATGCGCGGCGAAACCCTGGCGCAATCGCGCTGGTTCCCGGGCATGCGCATGAATTTCGCGCAAAACCTGCTGCGCAAGCATGACAGCTCGGAAGCCATCATTTTCTGGGGCGAGGACAAGGTCAAGCGCAAGGTCACCTGGGCAGAACTCAACAACCAGGTCTCGCGCTGTGCTCAAGGGTTGAAGGCCGCCGGCGTGCGTCAGGGCGATCGCGTCGCCGCGATCATGCCCAACATGCCCGAGGCCGTGATCGGCATGATTGCCACCGCCTCGATCGGCGCGATCTGGACCTCCTGCTCGCCGGATTTCGGCATCCAGGGCGTGCTGGATCGCTTCGGCCAGGTCGAGCCCAAGGTGTTGTTTGCGCCGGACGGCTATTACTACGGCGGCAAGTCCATCGACATGCTCGACAAGGTTTCCGAGATTGTCATGCGCCTGCCCTCGGTGCGCGAGGCGGTGGTGGTGCCCTACCTGGCGGCGTCGCCCAACGTCGACGGCGTTCCGCGTGCTCTCACCTGGCCTGAATTCACCGCGCCCTACAAGGCAGGCCCGGTCGAGTACAACATGCTGCCGTTCGAGCAGCCGATGCTGATCCTGTATTCGTCCGGCACCACCGGCGTGCCCAAGTGCATCGTGCACAGCGCCGGCGGGATACTGCTCAAGCACCTGGCCGAGCACCAGCTGCACTGCGACGTACGCCCCGGCGACCGCGTGTTCTATTCGACCAACTGCGGCTGGATGATGTGGAACTGGCTGGTGACGGCGCTGGGTTCCGGCGCGACGCTGATCCTCTACGACGGCTCGCCCTTCCTGCGGCGCGGCGCGATCCTGTGGGATATGGCGCAAGCCGAGAAGGTCACGCACTTCGGCACCTCGGCCAAGTACATCGACGCGCTGGCCAAGATCCGCTTGAGGCCACGCGACTCGCACGAGCTGAACCGCATGCGCGTGTTGCTGTCGACCGGTTCGCCCCTGGCGCCGGAGGCCTTCGACTACGTCTACCAGGCCATCAAGCCCGAAGTCATGCTGGGATCGATTTCGGGTGGTACCGACATCTGCGGCTGCTTTGTCATGGGCAACCCGGTGCTGCCGGTGCGCCGCGGCGAATGCACCGGCAATGTGCTGGGCATGGACGTGCAAGTCTTTGATGAGCGCGGGCGCGCCCTGGGGCCGGGCAAGAAGGGCGAACTGGTGTGCGCCAAGCCGTTCCCGTCGATGCCGGTGGGTTTCTGGAACGACGAGGACGGCTCCAGGTATCGCGCGGCCTACTTCGAGCGCTTTGCCGGCGTCTGGCACCATGGCGACTACGTCGAGCGGACCCCGTCGGGCGGCCTGATCTTCCACGGCCGGTCGGATGCGACCTTGAACCCGGGCGGCGTGCGCATCGGCACCGGCGAGATCTATCGCCATGTCGAGGCGCTCGATGAAGTCACCGAGTCGCTGGTCATCGCGCAGGAATGGCCGCCCGGCAAGCGCAACGACGTGCGCGTGGTGCTGTTCGTGCGCCTGCGTGACGGCGTGGTCCTCGACTCCGCGCTGACCGAGAAGATCAAGCAGCAGATCCGCGTCAACACCACGGCCCAGCACGCACCGGCCAAGGTGATCCAGGTCGCCGACATCCCGCGCACCCGCTCCGGCAAGCTGGTCGAACTGGCAGTACGGGACGTGGTGCACAACCTGCCGGTCAAGAACATCGAGGCGCTCGCCAACCCGGAGGCGCTTGACCTGTACCGCAACCTGCCCGAACTGGCGGCCGCCTGACGCGCGAGGAACATCGATGAACAAGGTCTACCCGGGCGCGCAGGCTGCGCTCAAGGACGTCCTCAAGGACGGGCAGATGATCGGCGTCGGCGGCTTCGGGCTGTGCGGCATCCCCGAGGCGCTCATCGCCGCGGTGCGCGACCTGGGGATCAAAAACCTGACCGCGATCTCCAACAACGCCGGGGTCGATGGATTCGGCCTGGGCATCCTGCTCGGCACGCGGCAGGTGAAGAAGATGATCGCGTCCTACGTGGGCGAGAACAAGGAGTTCGAACGCCAGTACCTGGCCGGAGAACTGGAACTGGAATTCACCCCGCAGGGCACGCTGGCCGAGAAGCTGCGCGCCGGCGGCGCCGGCATCCCGGCGTTTTTCACCAAGACCGGCGTCGGCACCCTGATCGCCCAGGGCAAGGAAGTGCGCGAGTTCGACGGCCACCAATACCTGATGGAGCGCTCGCTGGTTCCCGACGTGTCGCTGGTCAAGGCCTGGAAGGCGGACAAGTCCGGCAACCTGGTCTACCGCAAGACTGCGCGCAACTTCAACCCGAATGTCGCGATGGCCGGACGCGTGACCGTGGCCGAGGTCGAGGTGCTGGTCGAGAACGGCCAGATCGACCCGGACCAGGTGCACACCCCGGGGATTTTCGTGCATCGCATTGTCGTCAACCCGACGCCCGAGAAGCGCATCGAACAGCGCACCGTGCGTGCCAAGACGGGAGCTGCCTGACGTGAAACTGCCCGCACATTCATTTTGTTCACTGCCCCCTGAGGGGGCGGTTCAGTCCCTCGGGACGACCCTTCGGAACTGACATGGCCTGGACACGCGATCAGATGGCCGCGCGCGCGGCGCAGGAACTCGAGGACGGGTTCTACGTCAACCTGGGCATTGGGCTGCCGACCCTGGTTGCCAACTTCGTGCCGCCCGAGAAAGAGGTCTGGCTGCAGTCGGAAAACGGCCTCCTGGGCATCGGTCCGTTCCCGACCGAGGACGAACTCGATCCCGACATGATCAATGCCGGCAAGCAAACCGTGACCACGCTGCCCGGCTCATCGATCTTCTCCTCGGCCGACTCCTTCGGCATGATCCGCGGCGGCAAGATCAACCTGGCCATCCTGGGCGCGATGCAGGTCTCCGAGAAGGGCGACCTGGCCAACTGGATGATCCCAGGCAAGATGGTCAAGGGCATGGGCGGCGCGATGGACCTGGTGGCAGGCGTCGGCCGCGTGCTGGTGCTGATGGAACACGTTGCCAAGGGCGACGCGCACAAGATCCTCAAGGCCTGCGACCTGCCGCTGACCGGGGTAGGGGTGGTCAACCGCATCATCACCGACCTGGGCGTGCTCGATGTGACGCCTGCGGGGCTCAAACTGATCGAACTGGCGCCCGGTGTGAGCGTCGAGGAAATCAAGACCAAGACCGGTGCGCCGGTCGATGCGGGCGGGCTGGCCTGATCCACGGCGGGCAGTCCTTGCCCGCGGCAGCCAGTCAGCAGCCCGGATCAGCGCGTCGCGGCAGCGACCGCATGCTCCTCTGCCGGGCGCGGCGCTTCAAAGCAGCGCGGTCGCCAGCGGCGGAAACGCGATCACCAGCAGCATCACCAGAAACATGATGACCGCGAACGGCGCGGCGCCGGCGAAGATGTCGTTCAAGGTGATCTGCGAGTCGTTGCCCAGAGTCGCCTTGATGACAAAGCAGGCGATGCCGAAGGGCGGGGTGAGGAGCCCGATCTCGACCGCCAGCAGAGTGACGATGCCGAACCAGATCAGGTCGGTGCCGAACCCCACCAGCGCCGGCAGTGCCAGCGGAATGGTGATCAGCATGATCGAGCCTGAATCCAGGATGGTCCCCAGCAGCAGCACGATGGTGATGAATATCGCCGTCAGGCCCCAGAAGCCCATGCCTGAGTCGACGATGGCGACCCGCAGCAGCTCCGTGACGCCGGAGATGGCCAGCATGCGCGAGTAGAGGCTCGCGGCGATGATCAGAAAGCATACCGCCGCGGTGATCTGGCCGGTTTCCACCAGCACCTGCCACAGCTGACGCCAGCCCAGGCGGCGCTTGATCAGCGCCAGCGCCAGCGCCCCGGCCGCGCCGACCGCGCCGGCTTCGGTGGGGGTGAAGAGTCCGCCGTACAGCCCGCCCAGCACCAGCGCCACCAGCGCGACTACCGGCAGCAGCTTGCCCGCCATGGCTGCGCCGCTCATCAGCGGCCGGCCGTCGTCTTCGACGTCCGGCGCGCGCCCGCCGACGAAGGAGGGCCAGAAGCGCCCCATCAGGAGGATGCCGACCACGTAGGCCAGAGACAAAAGGAGGCCCGGGATGACGCCGGCGATGAAGAGGTCGCCCACCGACTTCTCGGTCAGGACGCCGTAGAGGATCAGGAGCAGCGACGGCGGGATCAGCATGCCCAGCACGGAAGAGCCGGCGACCACGCCGACGGCGAAGCGCGGCGTGTGGCCGTGGCGCAGCATCTCCGGCACCGCGACCTTGGTGAAGACCGCGGCGGAGGCGATGCTGATGCCGGTGATCGCAGCGAAGATCGCGTTGGCCACGACAGTGGCGATGCCCAGGCCCCCGCGCAGGCGGCGGAAGAGCTGGTTGGCGACCTCGAAGGTGTCGCGGCCGATGTCGGCCACCGAGACCAGGAGGCCCATCAGGACGAAGAGCGGGACCACACCGAAGATGTAGTCCGAGATCGCGTCATTGGCTGCCAGCGCCAGCAGGTTGGAGGCGATGCCGATGTCGCCGCGGATGATCCACACGCCGACAAACGACAGCAGCGTCAGCGCGACGCCGACGTACATGCCCAGGTAGATGAGCACCAGCATCAGCGCGACCGACACCAATCCGATCGTGGTCGGCTCCATCAGGTCGGGCCTCTTCGCAGCGCGCTACCGGCATCGCGCCAGGCATGTGCCAGGAATTGGGCGGTCATGAACGCGCAGCCGACGAGGATCAGGCCCTTGAGCGGCCAGATCGGGATCTGCACCACGCCGATGGCGCCGTAGAACTCGCCGTTGGTCCACGCTGCGGCCGCCAGCGGCAGGGTGGCGAGAAATATCGCGGCGAAAAGCAGCGCGCCGGTCACATCGAACAGCGCGGTCATGGCCCGGCCGCCCCGGGGCCAGCGCCTGAGGATACCGGCCAAGAGCACGTCGGAGCGCGTCAGGCCGGCGCCGCGCAGGGTTTGCGGCAGTTGCAGGAAGACGATGCCGACGATGGAGAACTGCACCATCTCGGCTACCCCCAGGATGGGCAGCTTGAAGAGGTCGCGGCCGAGGATGTCGGCGCAGATGAGCAGCATGAGCGCGAAGATCCAGGCCGTGCCGATGGCCGAAAGCAGGGCGGAGAGGCGCGCGAAGACCCCCTTGTCCTCGCTTCCCTGCGCAAGGCTCTCGCCCGCGTTCATGTCGCCGGCCACTTCACTCGCGCCGGTATCGCAGCGATTTGTCGCATCAACCCGGAGCGATCATTCCTTGTCGAAATCACGCGGGAACTTGTAGCCGGTCGCACGTGCCGCGTCCATGTAGTTGGCCAACACCTTTTTCGCTTGCGGGCCGGCCTGCTTGATCCAGTCCTTGGTCGGATTGGGGATGGTCTTGATCAGGCGCGCCGTCTCGGCGGGGCTGACCTGGACGACCTTGCCGCCGCCTTTTTGCCATGCGGCCAGCGAGGATTCGATGCGGGCAGTCTGCTCGGTCAGATAGGTGGCCTTGTAGGCGTTGCCACCCTTGCGGAACGCCGCCTTGACCTCGTCGGGCAGTTTGTCCCAACGGCTCTTGTTGACCGCCAGCGCGCCGGCGTGCATGGCGCCGAAATCGATCTTGATGAGGTTGGGGGCGACCTCGAAGAGCTTGGCGGGCACTGACGCTGTTGCAAACACCAGGGCGCCGTCGTAGACGCCGGACTTGATATCGTTGTAGAAGGTATTGAGGCTACCCTGCACGCCGACCGCGCCGGTATTCTTGATCCAGTTGAGGTTGGGCCCGGCACCGCCGATTTTCTTGCCCTTCATGTCCTCCAGTCGCGAGAACGGGAAATTGGCGACGATGAAGTAGTTGTCGATGGCAAAGCCGGCCAGGTAGACGAGGTTGTACTTGGTCCATTCGGCGATGAGTTCGGGCGAATCCTGGGCGCTCGATACCGACTTGGTCACGATGTTGGCATCAGCCGGACCGAAGGGCACGAAGTAGGTGACGTTGTTCAATGGCAGCTTGGCCGAATGGAACACCGAGCCGACCAGGCCGATGTCGGAAATGCCCTGCTGCATGGTCTCCAGTTCGGAGCCGATCTTGGCAAGCGTGCCGCCGTAGGCCTCGGTCCATTGCATCCTGTACTTGTTGGTCTTGGCCAGTTCGGCATCGACGGTGGCCATGAAGGATTCGCGCACCAGCTTGACCCACAGGAAAATCGGCGGGTGTCCGGCGGCGGCGGTCATGCGGATGACTTCCTGCGCGGCGGCGGGCATGGCACTTGTGCCCATCAGCGCGGCCGCGAAGAGCGCGACGCAGCGGCGTGGAACGAGACCCGCCGCGAAGGCTGCTGTACGGGATGGCATGGCCTGATGTCTCCTCTTGTCGTTGATGACTGTATGACGACCCATCGGCAGTCGTCCGCGGGACCTTACTCTACCCGCGTCGCAGGCATGGCGCATGTTGCATTGCGGGACATGGCGTGCGCGCCATGGGCCATGCTTCATCGCAGGCCGCCGCCGCGTGCAGTGCGATAACCTTGTGCTCTTCTTCAATCGACCCCCAAGCGATCCGATCATCATGACCCGCAAGATCATCGACCTGTCCATCTACCTCGAGAACGACGTCGTCTCCGACCCGCCTGCCTTCGCGCCCAAGATCGAGTACTTCAATCACCAGAATTCGTTTCACCAGATGGAGCCCTTCTTCCCCGGGTTGAAGCAGTCCGACCTGCCGGACAGCGCGGTATGGGCGGTCGAGCAGGTTTCTCTCTCGACCCACAACGGCACGCACCTGGACGCGCCTTATCACTTTCACCCGACCATGAACGACGGCGAGCGCGCCATCAGCATCGACGAAGTCGATCTCGATTGGTGCTTCCAGCCAGGCGTGAAGCTCGACTTCCGCCACTTCGGCGACGGCTATGTGGTCACCGCAGGTGATGTCGAGGCCGAGCTCAAGCGTATTGGTCACGTCCTGAAGCCGCTGGAGATCGTGGTCGTCAACACGCGCGCCGGCTCGCG
This sequence comes from Burkholderiales bacterium, assembly GCA_016790635.1. Taxonomy (GTDB): domain Bacteria; phylum Pseudomonadota; class Gammaproteobacteria; order Burkholderiales; family JAEUOS01; genus JAEUOS01. The sequence continues at coordinate 39,507 of JAEUOR010000058.1, read as the reverse complement.
CTACGGCAATAACGACTATGTCTCCGCGGGCTGCGGCATGGGCTATGAGGCCACCATGTATCTGTTGGAACGCGGCGTGCGCCTGACCGGCACGGATGCGTGGAGCTGGGATGCGCCGTTCGTCCACACGGCAAAGAAGTACGCGGAGTCCAGGGACGCCTCCCTGATCTGGGAAGGGCACAAGGCCGGGCGCCACATCGGTTACTGCCACCTCGAGAAGCTGCACAACCTCGAGGCATTGCCGGCGGACGGCTTTGTCGTCTCCTGTTTTCCGCACAAGATCCGCGGTGCTTCCGCCGGATGGACGCGGGCGGTGGCGATCGTGGACGCGCGCCTGTCGGCGCTGTTCGAGAACTAGCGCCTTCGCACGCGCTAGAGCAGGTTCCTGAGCTCGGTTGCCGCGCGCTTGAGTGCCGGCAGGCAGCGTTGTACCGAAGTCGCCATGGGCTCGGTCGCGACGGGCATCGAAATGCCGATGGCACCGAGAGTGACCCCGCGGCCATCAATCAATGGCACGGCAATGCCGCGCAGGCCCAGCTCGAACTGGCTCTCGACCGCGGCGTAGCCCTCCCTGGCCGCGCCGCGGATGAGGGCAGTCAGCGCTTTTCTTGACACGATGGTGTGCGAGGTATAGCTCCCCAGGCGTGCGTTGGCCAGCCAGGTTTCAAGATCCGGTGCCGGCAGCGCAGCCAGGATCACGCGGCCGGCGGCGGTGACGTGGGCCGGCAGGCGCGTGCCCGGTTCGATCACGGTGTTGATGACCCGCGGGACGGTGGCGCGCTCCGTGTAGATCACCTCATCGCCGTCGAGCACGGCGAAGTTGGACGATTCACGCACTGCGGCCGTCACGCTCTCCAGCGCCGGTCGCACGGTGCGCGGCAGGCGCGCCGAGCCGGTGTAGGAATGGCCCAGCGCCAGGACGCGTGGTGTGAGCCAGTAGGAACTGCCGTCGCTCGCGGCATAGCCGGCATGCTGCAGCGTGATCAGGAAGCGGCGTGCCGCGGCGCGACTGAGCCCGAGGCGTGTTGCCAGCGCACTGGCCGTGAGGGTGGGCGTTGTGTCGGAGAAGGCGTTGATCACAGCCAGGCCGGTGAGCAGGCCTTCGATCAGGTCTGCCTTGCGCGGGGTGGCTTGGCCGGCCGGGGAGGTTGACAGGGGAGGGGGCAAGTGATCTAATAATCGCACATTTGCGCGATTATCGCACATTTGCGTTCCCTTGTCACGCAGGCGGCGCACAGCCTTGTCGTCGCCCCTGAACTGTCGATAGGCCCGACGGCCGGCGTGCTGCGCCGTTGCGCGCCACCATTGATGCGCAAGTCATCACCGGAGGTTGAGTGATATCCCGTGAAGGCAATCCAGAGCCGACCAACCCGCTGGGGCTGGACGGCATCGAATTTGTCGAATACGCGACCGCGCGGCCGCAGGCCTTGGGGGCCGTGCTTGAAGCCATGGGGTTTGCGCCGGTCGCGCGACATCGCTCGCGTGAGGTGACCCTGTATCGACAGGGGTCGATGAATCTCATCGTCAATGCCCACCCGGATGCGCTCGCGTCGCTTGAGCTTGATGGGGACGCGCCGGTGATTGCCGCCGTCGCGCTGCGTGTGCGCGATGCCGCGGCTGCATGGAAGCGGTCCTGCGAGCTGGGGGCCTGGCCGCGTCCGCCCCAGGTCTCTGCGATGGAACTCAACATACCGGCCATCGTGGGCGTTGGCGGCAGCCTCCTCTATTTTGTCGACCGCTATCGCGACTTCAGCATCTACGATGTTGACTTTGTTGCTCTGCCGTCGGTGAATCCTCGACCTGCGGCACTGGCGGGAATGCACTACTTCGGTGTCGTTCAGACCATCCATGGTGACCGTACCGAGGCCTGGCTTGACTACTACCGGGAGCTGTTCGGCTTCACTGTCCTTCCGGCGGACACGCACTTCGGCATACTCCCCAAGGGCGCGTTGATCGAGAGTCCTTGCCGCAAGTTCTACATGCAGCTGATCGAGCCGCCGAGCGGAGCAGAGGACGTGGAATGGGTCGAGTCGCTGGTGCGCGTCGGCATCGGGGCACCGGACGTGCGCGCGGCGACCAAGGCGCTCGCTGAGCGCGGCGTGGTGTTCGTCGACCGCGATCCGGTCCAGCCCAGCGACAAGGGGGCGCTGACCCAGAGCTACCTCGGGTCGGTCAGTTTTGAGCTCGTTGCCAGCCACATCGTGCCCGGATAATGGACCGCGACCGCTTCGGCATGGACACCATCACGCTGGCAGGGTCCCTCACGGCCAAGCTGGCGGCTGTCAAGCGCGCCGGATTCACGCAGATCATGCTCTCGGCGCGCGACATCGCCGGTCACCCGGAAGGGGAGGACGCGGCGGTCGCGGCCGTGCGGGCGAGCGGCTTGCGGGTCACCGGCTTCCAGGTCCTGCGCGATTTCGAAGGCCTTTCCGGCAATCTGCACGATTACAAGGTCGACATCGCGCAGGCGATGCTGCGCATGTGCCGGGCCCTGGGGGCGGATCTGTTGCTGGTGTGTTCGTCGACTTCGACGCATGCCACAGGGGATCGCGACGCGCTTGCGCGCGATCTGGCGAAACTGGCTTTGCTGGCCGTGCCGATGAACGTGCGCATCGCCTATGAGGCGCTGTCCTGGGGGCGGCATGTCAATCAGTACATGCAGGCTTGGGATGTCATTGCACGGGCAGGGCGGGCCAACCTGGGGCTGGCGCTCGATTCCTTTCATGTGCTCGCGGCGGGTTCGGATATCGGTGATTTTGTCGAGATCGACCCGGCCCGTCTTTTTCTGGTCCAGCTCTCGGACTTCATGTGGCGCGAGACGCCGTCCTTCGAGGAGCGGCGCGAGACCGCGCGGCATTTCCGGGTTTTCCCCGGCGAAGGCGCGCACAGCACGGAGGTCGGGGCGATGCTGCGCGCGATCGAGGACATGGGCTATCGCGGCGATTACAGTTTCGAGGTCTTCAACGACGATTACGTACAGCTGCCGCTCGATGTCGTGACCGGGCGGGCGGCGCGTTCCGTGCAGTGGCTTACCGGCCGCCTGCCGCGGCCGGGCACGCCGCTTCGGCGATCGCCGTCAGTCGCGCGATAATTCGCGCAGAGCTTTCAACCTTTTTTTCATCCCCAAGAAGACAGCAGAGGAGATCGCATGAAGAAGATTTTCACCGTCGCAGCACTTTGCGCGTTCGCGGCCATGCCGGTGCAGGCTCAGCAATCGATCAAGATCGCAAACATCGTCGAGCTGTCCGGCCCGGGCACGACCTCCGGCACCAATTTCAAGAATGGCGTCGAACTCGCGGTCAAGGAAATCAATGCCGCCGGCGGCATTCTGGGTCGCAAGATCGAGACCACGACGGTCGATACGCAAAGCAACCCGGGTGTCGCCAAGGGGCTCACGCAGAAGGCCGTCGACCAGGACGTCTTCGCGGTCTTCGGCCCGGTCTTCTCCGGCTCGATCATGGTCAGCATGGCCGAGACGCGCCGTGCCGAGATTCCCAACTTCACCGGCGGGGAAGCGGCTGCCATCACGACCCAGGGCAACCCCTACATCTTCCGCACCAGCTTCACGCAGGCGACGGCCATGCCCAAGATCGCCCGCTATGTCACCGACCAGGCCAAGGCAAAGACCCTCTCGCTCATCTACGTCAACAACGACTTCGGCAAGGGCGGGCGCGACATGCTCATGAAGGCGCTGGAGAAGTCGCAGACCAAGATCGTCGCCGATATCTCGACCGAATCGGCGCAGGTCGATTTCTCGGCTGCGGTGCTGCGCGCGCGCCAGGCCAATCCGGACGCGATCTTCGTCTACACCAACGAGGAAGAGTCCGCGCGTGTCCTGCGCGAGTTGCGCAAGCAGGGCTGGACCAAGCCTGTCATCGGCGAAACCGTGCTGACCAGCCAGAAGGTGATCGAACTGGCCGGCGAGGCCGCCAACGGGGCGGTCGCGCACGTCGGGCTGACGGTCGATGCGCCGATCCCGGCCATGCGCGCCTTCCGCGCGAAGTTCGAACGCGAGTACAAGTACATCACCGATCACAACGGTATCAAGGGTTATACCGGTGTCTACGTCCTCAAGGCCGCCATCGAAAAGGTCGGCAAGCTCGATCGCAAGGCGGTCGCCCGTGCCATGCACGGGCTCAAACTCAAGGCGGCTGACCATCCCGGCGTCATCATGGACGTGGAGTTCGACAAGAACGGCGATCTTGACCGCGACAGCTTCCTGACCGAGGTGCGCGGCGGCAAGCAGGAAGTGACTGCCACCCTGCCGCCGCTGACGCGCAAGTAGGCCTCGGGGCGCGGCGGGTGCTCCCTCGGTTCGCCGCGGCGGCACCCTCGTCCCAGCCAGTCCCGGGCCGGCCGCGATCGCCCGGGATCTGCGCGTTACAACCGGCGCGCAAGCCATGATCGATTTCCTTCAGCTCACCTTTTCCGGTATCGCCACCGGCAGCATCTACGCGTTGGCCGCGCTGGGCTTCACGCTCCTGTGGCAGGCGTCGGGCACGATCAATTTCGCCCAGGGCGAATTCGTCATGCTGCCCGCTTTTGCGATGCTCTTCTTCGCGGCCCAGGGCGCGCCGCTGCCACTGGCCTTTGTCCTGACCATCGCCGTCGCCGTCGCCGTGCTGGGCTGGGCCTTCAAGCGCGGCATCGTCGATCCCCTGTTGCGCCACGGCATGATGGCGATCGTGGTGGCCACCATCGGGCTTGCCATCGCGATGCGCAACGGCGTGCGCATCTACAGCGCCGATGCACACCCGTTCCCGAGCCTCTTCGGCGAAACCCTGTTCAAGGTCGCCGGGGTCACCGTCAGCCTGGCCGATGCCGGCACCCTGGCGCTTGCGCTGGCGCTGGTGCTGGGTACCCAGGCCTTTCTCGCCCGCACCCTCACCGGACGGGCCATGCAGGCGGTGGCGCAGAACACCGAGAGCGCGACCGTGCTGGGCATCGACGTGCCGCGCATGATCTTCTACACATTCGCGATCAACGCCGTGCTCGCCTGCGCGGCGGCCCTCCTGGTCACGCCGGTCTATTTCGGCAAGTTCGACATGGGCGAGTCTTTGGGCACCAAGGCTTTTTTTGCCGCAGTCATCGGCGGCTTCAACAACTCGCGCGGCGCTCTTCTGGGCGGCGTCATCGTCGGGGTCGGCGAGAACCTGGCGGCGGCCTATGTTTCGCCGGCCTACAAGGACGCCGTGGCGCTGGCGCTTTTCATGGTCGTGATCCTGTTCAAGCCGCAGGGCCTCCTGGGGCGCAAGGTCGAGCGCAAGGTGTGAAAGCGCGATGAAAAAGCCGCTCTTGCTTGTGCTCGGGTTCGCGGCGGCGGCGGCGCTTGCGATCCTGCCGCAGTTCCTGACACGCTCCGGCGTCTACCTCTTGTCGTACTGGGTGGTGTTCGTGATCGCGACCATGGGGCTCAACCTGACGGTCGGGTACGCAGGGCAAAAGTCGCTCGGCCACGCGGCCTTTTTCGGCATCGGCGCCTATACCGTGGCGATCATGATGAAGGCCGGCTTCAGTTTCTGGCTGGGGCTGCCGGTCGCCGCGCTGCTTTGCTTTGTAGCGGGAATCGCCGTTGGCTTCCCGGCGCTGCGGGTGCAGACCATCTACCTGGCGTTCGCGACACTGGGTTTCAACACGGCGATGTGGCTGGTCATGCGCAACGAAGAGTGGTTGACCGGCGGGACTTTCGGCATCAAGGACATCGCGCGGCCGGCGCTGTTCGGCCTCTCTTTCGACGGGCACCGCGCCTACTACTACCTGTGCCTGGCGTTCGCGCTGATCCTGGGCGCGCTTTTGTACGGCCTTTTGCGCTCGCCATGGGGCAAGGCCTTCACCGCGCTGCGCGACAACCCCATTCGTGCCGAGAGCCTGGGCGTGGACGTGCGCGGCTACACGCTCCTGTCGTTCGCGATCGGCGCCGCCTACGCGGGGGTGGCCGGCGCACTCTTCGCCCCGCTCCTGGAGTTCATCGATCCGGCGCCGTTCTCGGTGGCGGCATCGATCATGATGTACCTCATGGTTGTCGTCGGCGGACCCGGGTACTTCTTCGGGCCCATGCTGGGGGCCGCCGTGGGCGTGGTCCTGCCCGAGTGGCTGCGTTTCGCGCAGGACTGGTACCTCTTTGTCTTCGGCACGGCCGTCGTGCTGCTCATGATCTGGCTGCCCGACGGACTGCTTTCGATACCGGAGCGGCTGCGCGCGCGCCGCGAGGCGCGTGCGGCGTCCGCGGCGCGCAGCGCCGCAGGATCGCGGGCGAGCGGGGGAGCGACATGAGTGCGCCGGTCCTCGAAGTGCGGGACCTGCACAAGTCGTACGGCGCGATCCGCGCCGTGGCAGGCGTCAGCTTCGAGGTCATGCCCGGGGAGATCTTCGGCGTGATCGGGCCCAATGGCTCGGGCAAGACCACCATGTTCAACAGCATCCTGGGCCAGATTGAACCGGACGCCGGGGCGATCCGCTTGAACGGCCGCGACATCACCGGGCTCTCGCCGCTGGCGCTCAACCGGCGCGGGGTCGGCCGCACCTTCCAGACCCTGCAGGTGTTCGGCAAGATGAGCGTGCGCGACAACCTCCTGGTCGCAGCCCAGGAGCACAGCGGCAACATGTTCTCGCGCATCTTCGCCCCGCCCGACTCGGGCCTGTCGGCGCGGGCGGACGAACTCATCGACCTCTTTCGCATCCGCCACGTGGCCGACAAGCCGGCGGGTTCGCTTTCCTACGGGCAACAGAAACTGGTCGACATCGCGATGGCCTTCATGAGCAAGCCGGACCTCGTGCTGCTCGACGAACCCTGCGCCGGGGTCAACCCCAGCCTGGTCGGCGGCATCTCGACCCTGCTCAAGGAACTCAACCGCGCCGCGCGCGGGAGTTTCGTGGTGATCGAGCACAACATGGACTTCGTCATGGACCTGTGCCACCGTGTGATGGTCATGGTCGAGGGCGAGGTGCTGGCCCTGGGTACACCGGAGGCCATCCGCAGCGACCGGCGCGTGCTCGACGCCTACCTGGGGAACTAGGCGTGAGCGTCGCTGCCCCCGCCATCGAGTTCCGCGAAGTCGTCGCCGGCTATGGCGAATTCATGATCCTCAACGATCTGTCGCTGTCGGTGCGGCGCGGCGCGATCACGCTCCTGATCGGCCCCAACGGCGCCGGCAAGTCGACGGTGTTGAAGACCCTGTTCGGGCTTCTCAAGCCGCGCCAGGGGCGCGTGCTGCTCGAGGGGGAGGAGGTCACGGGCGCTTCCCCGCGGACCCTGCTTGCCAGGGGCATCGCCTTCGTTCCTCAGGGGCGCAACCTGTTTCCCCAGCTCACTGTTGCGCAGAACCTGGAACTGGGCGGGATCACGCTGGGCAAGCGCATCACCCGGGAGCGCATTGACGAGGTGCTGGAATTGTTCCCGCGAGTACGGGAGCGCCTGCAATCGCAGGCTTCGGCGCTGTCGGGGGGCGAACAGAAGCAACTCGAGATCGCCCGCGCGCTGCTACTGCGCCCGCGCGTGCTCCTGATCGATGAACCGTCGATCGGACTCTCGCCCATCGTGGTGCAGGATGTCTTCAGGCTCCTGCGCAACCTGGTGTCGCAGGGCACCACCGTGCTCATGGTCGAGCAGAATGTCAAGAGCGCGCTCAAGGTCGCCGACGAGGCCATTGCGCTGGAATCGGGGCGCATGGTGCTTGCGCGACCAGCCGGCGAGCTCCTGGCCGACCCGCATATCGAACGCCTGTTCCTCGGGGGCGCCGCTCCCGTACCTGTGACCGACCACGTCGCATGACCACCTTGTCAGGAGCGCTCTCATGATTTTCGACCTGCGTATCTACACCTTGCACCCGGGGCAATTGCCGGCCTGGCTCAGGATGTACGAGGAGTTCGGCCATGCGACCCAGGTTAAGCATTGCGGCGAGCCGGTCTTCTATGCGACCACCGAGGTCGGGACCATGAACCAGGTCGTGCATGTCTGGAAGTACAAGAGCCAGGCGGATCGGGAGCGCCGCCGCGCCGCGCTCATGAAGGATGCGAAGTTCCAGGCGTACTTGAAAAGGAGCGCCGAGATGGGGGCGCACCTGACGCAGGAATGCCGCATCCTCAAGTCCACTTCCTTTTCACCTCTCTGAGCCTATCCTCATGTCCGATTCGATCAGACGCGCTTGCGTAATGGGTTTCCCGGTCGCGCAGTCACGTTCACCCTTGATCCACGGCTATTGGCTCAAGCAGCATGGCATCGCCGGCGCCTACGAAAAGAAGGAAGTCCGCCCCGAGGAGTTCGCGGCATTCATCGGCGGTTTCCCGGGCAACGGCTATGTTGGCGGCAACGTCACCATCCCGCACAAGGAAGCGGCCTACCGCGGCGTGGCGCGGCGCGATGCCGCCGCCGAAGCCATCGGCGCGGTCAACGTGATCTGGCTGGAAGACGGCAGACTGGTCGGCGGCAACTCCGACACCCACGGCTTCATCGCCAACCTCGATGAGGCAGCGCCGGGTTGGGACCTGCCCGGCACGCAGGCGCTCGTGCTCGGCGCCGGCGGCTCGGCGCGCGCCGCGACCCATGCGCTCGTCGGGCGTGGCGTCGCGGTGCATGTCGTCAATCGCACCCGCGAGCGTGCCGACGCGCTGGCGCTGCACTTCGGCGCGCGGGTGCGAAGCCATGACTATGCGGAACTTCCGCAGCTCCTGGCCACGGCCGACGTGCTGATCAATTGCACATCGTGCGGCATGAGCGGCAAGAGTCCGCTCGACATCGACCTTGCACCGCTCAAGCGATCGGCGGTCGTCTACGACATCGTCTACTTGCCGCTGGTCACGCCGCTGCTGGCCCAGGCGCGCGCGCGCGGGCATCGCACCGCCGACGGCCTGGGCATGCTGTTGCACCAGGCCGGCTATGGATTCGAAAAGTGGTTTGGCGTGAAGACCCGGGTGACGGCGGAGTTGCGCGCGCTGATCGAAGCGGACCTGGTGCCGAAGTCCGTCTGAAGCTGATTCAGGCCTCGACGTAGCGCAGCACCGTCTCCACGACGCTGGCGCGACGCCGGGCATGCGCCGCAGGCGAGGTCATGTCGCGGTCGAACAGGTGGGCAAAGGTGTAACGGTTGGAAACGTTGAAGAAGGCGAGCGAACTGATCGTCTGGTGGATGTCGATCGGGTCGAGGCCGCGGCGAAATTCGCCGGTCTTGACGCCGCGTTCGTAGATCGAGCGCAGCGCCTCGATGGCCGGGGCGTTGAGCCCGCGCATGTCCGTTATCTGCTTGAGGAACGCCGCGCGCTGCACGTTCTCGTTCATGACCAGGCGCACATAGTCCTCGTTGGCGGCCTGGAAGTCGAAGGTGCGCCTGACCAGTTCCGCCAGCGCGGCAGACGGGCCGAGGTGGTCGAGCGCGTCCGGCGAATCGATCTTGCGCGCACGCCGGTACGCCGCTTCGAGCACCGCCAGGTAGAGGGCCTCCTTGCCGCCGAAATAGTAGTAGATGGTGCGCTTGCTGGTGCGCATGCGCTCGGCGATCTCGTCGACGCGTGCGCCGGCGAGGCCCTTGCGCGCGAACTCCTCGGTCGCGATCGTGATGATGTCTTCCACGGTGCGGTCCGGATCGCGCATGCGGGCGCGGGCCTCGTCCTTTTGGGACGCGCGTCGCGGGACCTTGGCAGCAGGCCGGCCCACCTTCGCGCGTGCTTGCGCCGCCTGTCGTGCCATTGTTCAGGTTTCCAGGCGCGCAAGCTCGCGCAGGCGCTCGGCAGTGGTCGTGGCCAGGCCGAAGAACTCCAGGTAGGCGGGTATCTGTTCGAAGAGCATGTCGGTGCCGACCTGGATTCGACATCCGCGGGAGGCTGCCGCGCGCAGGAACGGGGTCATCTCGTCCTTGAGGACCACCTCGCCCACCAGTGCCTGCGGCGAAAGTCGCGTGGTGTCGAGTGGCAGCGGGTCGTCCTCGCGCATGCCCAGTGGCGTGGCGTTGACGACGATGTCGCAGCCGGCGGGGTCGCGCGAGCCGGTGGTGACCTCGACCGCGGGATGATGGGCACGAAGTCGCTCGGCAAGCGACTCGGCGGCGCGCGGCGCGGTGTCGAAGAGCCTGAGGGCGCCCACCTCCGCCCCGGCCAGCGAGGCCGCAATCGCCGAGCCAACGCCACCAGCGCCCACCACCAGGGCGCTCGCCCCGGCCAGCCGGGCCCCCTTGCGCCGGGCGCCACGCACGAAACCTTCGCCGTCGAAGAGTTCGCCGACCAGGCGGCCATCGGGGCTGCGGCGCACGGCGTTGCAGGCGCCGGCGATTCGCACCGCCGCGCTGCACTCGTCCACCAGTCCCGCCGTGGTGACCTTGTGCGGCATGGTGATGAGCGCGCCGACGATGTTGGTGAGATGGAAGACCGAAGTCAGGAGCGCAGGGTAATGATCCGGACGGCAGCCCATGGGCACGACCACCGCGTCGATGCCCGTGCGCTCGAAGTACGGGTTGTAGATCAGCGGCGACTTGAACGTGTGGGTCGGGTAGCCGATGTGGGCGATCAAGCCCGTGGTGCCGCGGATCATGGTCGTCAGACCCGCTTGGCGCCGGCCCTGGCGAGCGCGACCGCCGCGCGGATGCCGATCAGATAGCTTTCGACACCGAAGCCGCAGATTTGTCCGGTCGCGACCGCGGTAAGGACCGAGTGTTCGCGAAACGGTTCGCGGCGATGGATGTTGGACATGTGCACTTCGACGACCGGTACCGCAAGGATCTCGAGCGCGTCACGCAATCCGATGCTGTAGTGCGTCCAGGCGCCCGGGTTGATGACGACCGCGTCGGTGGCTTCGCGGTGGGCGCGGTGCAGGCGTTCGACCATTTCGCCTTCGAAGTTGGTCTGAAAGGATTCGAGGGCAACTCCCAGTTCGCCGGCCAGCGTCCGGGCGCGCTCCTCGATCTGGGCGAAGGTGATCGTGCCGTACTGCTTGGAATCGCGCTGGCCGAACATGTTGAGATTGATGCCGTGCAGGAGCAGGATGTTCATGGGGTTCTCGCTTGGGGTTTCAGGAGTCTAGACGGACTGTGGCGCCGCTGCGCACGGCCGCGCTGATCGCTTCGGTGACCCTGAGGTTGGCGATGCCGTCGCCAAGTGATACCAGGGGAGCCGCCTCGCCGCGCGCGACCGCGCCGAAGTGTTCCATCTGCCGCGCTATCGGGTCGATCGCTTCTGCCGACACCACGCAGCGTTCGAAGGGGGTCCACCATGAACGGTCCTCTTCGCTTCGGTAGGTGGTCATGCGCATGGTGGGAATGGCGAGTGCACCCCTGGTGCCGGCCACGACGTAGCAGTCGAAATCGTTCTGGTGCGGATAGGCCGGATTCTCGCCCGAGGTGAGCTCCCACGACAGCGGCGCAGCCGCAGTGTCGGAAAGCACCAAGCTGCCCAGCGCACCTGAAGCGAAGCTGAGGGTGATCGCGGCGGTGTCCTCGACGGCGAAGCTGCGCACCGCATGCGAGGCCATCGCCTGCACGGCGACGACCTCGCCCATGAGCATGCGCAGGTTGTGGATTTCGTGGATCAGGTTGATGAGGATGGGTCCGCCGCCGGGCTCGCTGCGCCATGGCCCGGCTGCAAAGTACTCGTCAGGCTTCATGTAGAGGGCGCTGCCTGTGACAGCAACCAGCCGGCCGAGACGACCCGACTCGACGACTTTCCTGGCGGTTGCCATGATGCCGCTGTGAGCGCGATGGTGGCCGACCAGCACACGTGCATTCGGGCCGGCGGCTCTTGCAAGAGTCGTGGCCGAGGCCAGGTCGGGTGCGACGGGCTTCTCGATCAGCACCGCGACATCGGCGGAGAGGCATTGCAGCGCCTGCGGAACATGCAGCGTGTTCGGTGTCGCGAGCACGACGCCGTCGGGGCGGTCGAGTTCCAGCGCTTCGGCGAGTGTCGAGCGATGCGGGACCAGGCAATTTGCCGCCAGCGCACTGGTCTCCGGCACAGGGTCGGCGATGGCTGCCAGGACGCAGGTGGTGCTGCATTGCAGCGCAGCCACATGCGCCCGACCGATCAGCCCGGCCCCGGCAACCACGATTCGCGTCCTTGGCATGTCTTGTCCTGCGCCACGGGCGTCGACAGCGGCGCCCGTGGCGGCCTGCTTACTTGCGCAGCCGGGCGAGCTCGGTCATCAATTCGTTGACCGTTGCGTCACCGACGCTGGCGCTGTGCTTGGTGATGACGGGTTTCATCTTCTCACGCAGCTTGGCAAGCTCGGCAGGCGGAAACTCGGTGACCTGCATGCCGTTTTTGCGCAGATTGTCCAGCGCAGCGGCGACTTGCCCGCGCGCTTCACCGCGCTGGAACCTGGCCGACTCCGCCGCCGCATCGCTGACGATCTTCTTCTCGTCGGCCGACAGGGCGTCCCAGAAGCGCTTGCTGATCAGCACCGACTGCGGGTTGTACTGGTGGTTGGTCAGCGCGATGTGCTTCTGCACTTCGAAGAACTTGTTGGCGTTGATCACCGTCACGGGGTTTTCCTGGCCGTCGATGGCCTTTTGCTCGAGGGCCGCATAGACCTCGGGGAAGGGCAGGGGGGTGGGGTTGGCGTCGAGCGCCTTGACCCAGTCGACGTTGATCGGATTGGGAATCACGCGCAGCTTCAGGCCAGCGAGATCCTCGACCTTGAGGATAGGCCTGCGGCTGTTGGTGATGTTGCGAAAGCCAAGTTCCCAGTAGGCCAGTCCGACGATGCCCTTCTCGCCCAGCCGCTCGTGCATCTTGCGGCCAAAAGCGCCATCGACAACCGCGTCAGCCTCGCGTGCATTGGCGAAGAGAAAGGGGAAATCGAAGATCGCGAACTCTTTCACCTGTGCGGCCAGGATGCCGGAATTCATGCTGACCATCTCGAGCGTACCGCCCTGCAACGCCGACACGTTGGCCTGGTCGGAGCCAAGCGTTCCGCCCGGGAAGAGGTTGACCTTGAGCTTGCCGCCGGACTTGGCCTGCACGATCTCGGCAAACTTCTCCATGCCCATGACGATCGGATGCCCCTTGGGGTTCTGGGTCGCGAACTTGATGGTCTTGTCCTGCGCCTGGGCGGGCGCCGCGCCGGCCAGCGCCAGGACGACGCCTGCCGCGAGGGTCTTCAAGGTAGTGCGTTTCATGCTTTGTCTCCAGGGGTGATACGCGATGGGGAAGAGTCGGCCCCATCGCGGCGTACCGGTCGCGATGGAGTCGCTTGATGCGCAGTCAGTAGAACCAGCGTGCCGGCACCATGACCAGTTGCGGGAACAGGACCATGAGGAAAAGGAGGGCGAACTGCGCGATCATGAAGGGCAGCACGCCGCGCGTTACCTGGTCCATGCCGATACGCCCGACCCCTGCCACCGTGTTGAGGACCGTTCCCACCGGCGGGGTGATGAGGCCGATGGCGTTGTTCATCACGAAGAGGACGCCGAAGTACACGGGGTCGATCCCGGCGGCCTTGACCAGAGGCATGAGCACCGGGGTCAGGATGAGGATGGTCGGGGTCATGTCCATGGCGGTGCCGACGACGATGACGAGCACCATGATGGCGAACATGAGGAGCCGCGGGCTGTCTAGCAGCGGCTGCAGGAGAGCGACGATCTGCGCCGGCAGCTGCGCCACCGTGATGAGCCAGGCGGAGACCATGGCGGAGGCCACCAGGAACATGATGACCGCGGTGGTCTTGGCCGCTGCGAGGAAAACGCCGTAGAGCTGCGAGAGCTTGAGTTCGCCGTAGACGAGGGTGGAAACCAGGAGCGCGTAGACGGCGGCGACAACGGCTGCCTCGGTCGGGGTGAAGACGCCGAATTTCAGGCCGAAGACGACAATGACCGGCAAGCCCAGCGCGAACGTGGCGTCCTTGAGCGCTGCGAGGACTTCGCCCCAGGACTTCCGCGGCGGCACGTTGGTGGTCTCGCGCCGCGCCAGCAGCCACCACGTGATCCACAGCGCGGCACCCAGCATGAGTCCCGGCACGATGCCGGCCAGGAAGAGCTTGGAGATCGAGACATTGGCGGCGACGCCGAAGATCACGAAGGCGATCGAGGGCGGGATCACCGGCGCGATGATCGAAGCCGAGGCGATGAGCCCCGCCGAGCGCGCCCGATCGTGGCCGGCGGCGGTCATCATCGGCAGCAGCAGGGCAGAGAGGGCGGCCGCATCAGCGACTGCGGAGCCGGAAAGCGCCGCCATCAGGCAGGCCGAGACGATGGCCACGTATCCGAGCCCGCCGCGCACGTGGCCGACCAGGGACAGCGCCAGGGCGACGATGCGTCGCGACAGCCCGCCCGCGTTCATGATCTCGCCGGCCAGCATGAAGAACGGGACGGCCAGGAGCGGGAAGCTGTTGGCGCCTTCGATGACGTTCTGCGCCAGGATCTGCGAATCGAAGTTGCCCATGTGCCACATGAGCGCCACGCCGCACAGGAGCAGGGAAAATGCGATCGGGATGCCGAGCGCCATCGCCGCGAGCAGCGAGCCGAGGAAGACGGCAATGGTCATTTCTGCTCCTCGGATTCGTTCATCCCGACGAGCTCGTCATCGCCGACCCGGCCGCTTGCGAGGCGCCACAGATTGAAGGCCAGGACCACGCCGCCCAGAACGGCAAAGGTCAGCCCGCTGGCGTAGAAGATCGCCATCGACCATTCGGTGACTGCGCTGGTGGTGGTCCAGTTGATGCGCGTCTGCTCCCAGGCGCCCTTGAAGACCAGGCCGCAGACGAACAGCATGAGGACGTGGCTGACGCCGTAGCAGGCGAGCCGCCCGGCACGGGGCAGTCTGGCGACGAGTGCGTCGGTGCCGAGGTGGCCACGTTCACGGATCGCGATGACCGCGCCGATGAACGTCATCCAGACGAAGAGCCAGCGCGACAGCTCTTCGGAGGCGGTGATCCCGGAGTTGAAGGCGTAGCGCAGCACGACGTTGCCAAACACCATGACGACCATGATCGCCAGGGCGGCGACGATCAGGATTTCCAGGCCACGGCAGGTGCGGTCAATGAGTCGGTCCATGCGCAGCGCGGTGTCGTTGGGCAATGGCGGCGGATTGTGTACGAACTAGTACGTTCTGTCAAGCGCCGACCAGGCGCGGGTCTGGCACATTGGCCGCGCTGGGACTGACCTTATGTAGCCGGCGGGAAGCGAATGTTCGCGTCCGTCCCGGCCGGCTGCTTCCGGCTACTCGACCTTGGCGCCGGACTCGCGCACGATGCGCCCCCACTTGGCCAACTCAGCGACGGTGAAGTCGTTGAACTCCTTCACCGTCATGAGGGATATCTCCATGCCCATGGTCGCGTAGCGCGAGCGGGTATCGGCGTCGCGCAGGAAGGCGTTGGTGGCCTGGTAGAGGCGATCGATCGCCTCGGCCGGCATCCCGGCCGGGCCGCTCACTCCCCACCAAGGGCGGATTTCGAAACTGGGCACGGTGTCGGCGATCGGTGGCACCTCGGGGGCGATGCTGCTGCGGGTGCGCGTGGCCACGCCCAGCGCGCGCACCTTGCCCTCCTTGACGTGCGGGTAGATCACCGGCACGTGATAGAAGGACATGGATATCTGCCCGCCGAAAAGGTCCGCCAGGCCCTGCGAGATGTTCTTGTAGGGCACGTGCACGATGTTGATGCCGGCCATCGATCCCAGCAGGGCACCGGCCATGTGCGGCGAGGTACCCGAGCCGGCCGACATGTAGGTCAGCTTGCCGGGGTTTGCCCTCGCATAGGCGATGAGTTCCGCCATGTTGGTCGCCGGGATTTTCGGGTTGACCACGAGCATGTTCGGCGCCGAGGCGAGCAGGGTGATGTGCGTGAAGTCGCGGATCGCGTCAAACGGCAGCTTGCCGTACAGCGCCGGATTGGTGGCGTGCACCGCGCTGGTCGACAGGGTGATGGTGTAGCCGTCGGGTGCGGCGCGCGCGACGGCCTCGCCGGCGATGTTGCCGCCAGCCCCGGCGCGGTTTTCGACCACGATCGTCTGCCCGAGCGCATCCCCCAGCTTCTGCGCGTACAGGCGTCCGAGCACGTCGGTGCTCGTGCCGGTCGAAAACGGTATGACCAGGCGTATCGGCTTGTTCGGGTACGGTTGCGCGAACGCAGCCGCGGTCGCAAACAAGGCCGGGATCGAGAGTGCGGCGCACCAGCGCAGCGGCAAAACTTTCATGGGCGGACTTCCTATGGTGTGGTCATGAGGCAAGGCGGGCGTCAGGCCAGCAACGCTTCTGCTTCCTGTGCGCTGGAGTCAGGGGCAAGCGGATCGCGCGCATCGAGCTTGTTGCGCATCACCAGGCGCGAGAGGGCCGCGCGCTGTGCGCCGAGTGCGCCGCCGATGCGTTTGCCTTCCCAGGCGAGAAGGGTCGCGGCGGTCGAATAGTAGAGACCGCTGGCTGCCTGGCGGGCGTGCTCGGCGTCGTCCTGACGGGCGACGTCGGCGGCGAAGCCCTGCGCGCGCTCGCGCAGTCCGAAGCGCTCTTCGTCGGCGCCGGCTTCGCGGTCCAGCCGGTCGAGCTCGGCGTCCAGCGCTTCCAGGGCGTGTTCCTTGCGGATCGCACGCATGACGTCGCCGGCGACGATATTGGATGTGCCCTCCCAGATCGAGCCCAGGTGCGCATCGCGCAGCAGGCGCGCGTCGGACCACTCCTCGATGTAGCCGGCGCCGCCGCGCATCTCCATCGCGTCGCCGGTGGCGCGGCGCGCGTCCCGGCAGGCGCGAAACTTGAGCAAGGGAGTCAGGACGCGCAGGCGGCGGCGCGCAGCTTCGTCACCAGCATCGGCAGCTTCCAGCGCGCGCGCCGCGGCGAACATGACCGCACGCGCGCATTCCGCCGCGAGCAGGATCTTCATCAATTGCCGTCTCGCGAGCGGCATGTCGATGACCGGCCGGCCGAAGGCGATGCGCTGGCGCGCGACATGCCTGGCTTCGAAGAAAGCGCGCCGCATCATGCCGGCGGCGCGCATGCCGTTGGACAGGCGCGAGGTATTGATCATGTCGGCCATCTGCACGAAGCCCTTTGCCTCGTCGCCGACCAGATAGGCGATGGCGCCTTCGAGCTTGATCTCCCCCGACGCCATCGAACGGGTACCGAGCTTGTCCTTCAGGCGCACGATGCGGTAGCGATTGGGCGTGCCGTCGGACAGGGTGCGCGGCAGCAGATAGAGGCCCAGGCCCTTGGTGCCGGGGATGCCGTCGCGCGGACGCGCGAGGACCAGCGCAACTTCCGCGTCGGCGTTCGAGCAGAACCACTTGTCGCCGGTGAGAAGCCAATGGTCGCCCGCGCGCTCGGCCACGGTCGCGGTTGCGCCGACGTCGGAACCCGCCCCCTGTTCGGTCATGAACATGGCGCCCTGCAGGTGCTGGTCCATGTCAGTGGCGGTGAGTCCTGGCAGGTAGCGTCCGACGAGGTCAGGGCTGCCGAACTTCGCCAGGGTACGTGCCAGCGCGTCGGTCATCGACACGGGACACAGAAGCCCGAACTCGGCCTGCACGAAGAGGTAGGAAATCGCGTACTTGACTGCCGGCGGCAAAGGCTTGGGCCAGCCGAACACGCCTGGCCGGTGCGACATGGCGGACAGGCCAAATTCGCCGAAGGCCAGGCGTTCCATCTCTTCGTAAGCGGGGTGCTTCTCGATCCACTGCCGGTCCACGCCCGTGCGGTCGCGGTGGTGCAGCCTGGGGGGGTTCTTGTCGGCCGTAGCCGCGAGGTCGTCGAGACTTGAGCCCGCCAGCGCGCCGAGTCGTTGCAGGTGCGGGTCGACCACAGCGAACAGATCAGCAGGGATGCAAAGCTTGAGCGTCGCCGCCAGGGCCGGGTCGGCGTGATACAGGTTGGCGCCGCGCGCGTCCGGTACGGCGCTGGCCATGCTTGCGGTCGGTGCGTTCAAGGCAGGGACCTCAATCGATGCGGGCGCCGGAGGCTTTGACGATCTTGCTCCACTTGGCAAGGTCGGACTTGATGACTGCGGTGAACTCGGCCGGTGTGCTGGTCCAGAGGTCAAAGGACTGGCCGCGTATGCGCTCGCGCAATTCAGGCGAACGCAGCACCTTGATGAGTTCGGTGTTGAGCTTGTCGGCGATCGGCTTGGGGATTCCCGACGGGGCGCTGATGCCCATCCACAGGTCGCTGCCGGCCTCCGCGTAACCCTTGACCCCGGCCTCCTCGGTGGTCGGCACCTCCGGGGCGAAGGGGGTGCGCTGGGTGCCGGTGACCGCGAGCGCGCGCACGCGACCGGAGCGGACGTGCGGCAGCGAGGTATTGAGGATGTCGTACATGAACGTGATGTTGCCGGCCAGTACGTCGGTCAGTGCCGGTGCGCTGCCTTTGTAGGGGATGTGCTGCATCGGCGCGCCGGTGAGGGTCTTGAGGATCTCGCCGGAGAGATGGTTCGACGAGCCGTTGCCGGCCGAGCCGAAACTCACCTTGCCGGGGTTGGCCTTGGCGAAGCTGATCAGCTCGGTCAGGCTTTTCGCCGGATGGTTCGCATTGATTACCAGGATGTTGACATAGACCACACCCAGGGTCAGGTGGGTGAAGTCCTTGAGCGGGTCGTAGGGCAGCTTGGCGCCGTAGAGTGCCGGATTGATCGCATGGGTGCCGGTGGTCGACAGGCCGATGGTGTAGCCGTCCGGCGCCGACTTGGCCAGAGCGTCCATGCCGACCCCGCCGCCGGCCCCACCGCGGTTCTCGATCACCACTGGTTGGCCGATCGATTCGGCGAGTTTTTGCGCGATCGCGCGCGACAGTCCGTCGGTTGGCCCGCCGGGCGGGAAGGGGACGATCCATTTCAAGGGTTTGTTCGGAAAGGCCTGGGCGAGTGCCGGAGCGCTGGAAAGGACGGTCAGGCAGGCGGCGAAAGCGGAGAGGCAGCGCAGCTGTATCAAGGTGAAGTTCTCCGAAGAGGACCGAATTTCGATTCTACGTCTTCGGGTGGCGTGTGCGCGGAATTCGCTGCACAATGGAGCGGTTTTTCGTGCCGATTGCGGCAAACGAGGCTGTGTTACGAAAGGGACGTTATGAGCAGGCAACCACAAGACCCCGCGCAGCCACAGGTGTTCGGTTTGCACCATGCGGCGTTCCGCTGCCGCGATGCAGAAGAGACCAGCGCCTTCTACGACGGCATCCTCGGCTTTCCTCTGGTGCAGGCGCTCGAAATCGACCGCCATCCGACCACCGGCGCGCCGGTGCATTACATGCACATCTTTTTCGACATCGGCAGCCATGATCCGGCCGCGCCCAACTACATCGCCTTCTTCGAGGTGCACGACCATCCAGGCGACGCCTTCGAATTCAAGACCCAGTGGGGCATGGATCTGCATTTCGCGATGGGCGTGCGCGACCACGCCGACCTGGCGCGCTGGAAGAAGCGGCTGGTCGCGCGCGGCGTCAAGGTCGAAGGCCCGATCGACCATGGCATGTGCACCTCGATCTACTTTCATGATCCGAACGGGTATCGGCTGGAGTTCGCCGCCCAGAACGATGCCGAACACGCCACGTTTGACGGCAACAAGAGGCAGGCACATGCCGCTTTGTCTCGCTGGTCTGGTTGGAAGGCAGACCGCGTTTCGAGGGCAGCACCCCACCAGGGTGCGTAGGGGGACGCTACTCCGACGCTCGCGGTTATGGTCTGGCGTCCAGGACACGCTATCGCGCAACGCGGCGGCAGATACGAACGCTTACAACTCGGGGCGCACGGCCGCGATATGCTTCGCGCCTGGTCATCGCACCCCTTGCGGGAGAAAAACATGAAAACCTCCACCCTCGTCGCCGCCTTCACCCTGTCTTTGTGGCTCGCCCCGGCGTACGCTACCGGGCTTGCTACCTGTGACTCCGGCAAACCGGAAACCTGGCAGCCGCAGGGCAAGCTTGAAGCCATGCTCAAGGAGCGTGGCTGGCAGATCCGCCGTATCAAGATCGACGGAGGTTGCTACGAGGTCTATGCGCTCAACGAAAAGGGTGAGCGGGTCGAAGCTTACTTTCACCCGCTCACCCTGGCCCCCGTGCCGACCAGCCGTTCGCGCTAGTTTCCGGCGCGCACATGCGGTCGTCCGGCAAGCCGGCGCGCAGCGGCGCGGCGCACGCGGATGGGACCGGCCGGCCGGATGAAGTCCACGTTTGGGACCTCGTGGTGCGCCTGGCCCATTGGCCGCTCGTGGTGGCCGTCGTCGCGACCTGGTTTACCCGCCACGCCGGCGCCTGGCACGAATGGATCGGCTACTTTGCGCTGGGCGTGGTCGCCTTGCGCGTGGTCTGGGGCATCGTCGGGACGCGGCATGCGCGGTTTGCCGACTTCGTCCGCGCGCCATCCGCCACCGCCACGTACGCGCGGCAGGTGATCGGTCGCAACGAGCCGCGCTATCTCGGCCACAACCCTCTCGGCGGGTGGATGGTCGTGTGCCTTCTCGGCGCGGTTTTTTTGTCCGGTTTTACCGGCTGGCTGTACACGACCGACCGTTTCTGGGGCGTCGAGTGGGTCGAGACCATGCACCGCGTCAGCGCCTACGCACTGTACGGCCTGGCTGCACTGCACGTGGCCGGGGTCGTGTTCACCAGCCTGAGGCATGGCGAGAACCTGGTCGCGGCCATGATCACCGGACGCAAGCGCGCGCAACCATAGCGGCCGCGGCGGCCAGGCCGCACGCGTCCCTATAATCCCGGGGCGCTTGACAGCATGCGGGCGCCACCACCAGATGCCGAGCGCGCCCTCCTTAACCCAATCGCGCGAGCGCGCCGTCCTGTGGCTTTTCATGGGCGTGCAGGTCAGCAGCATCCTGGACATGATGGTCGTGTCGCCGCTGGCGCCGCAATTCATCCGCCTGTGGGGCATCAGCGCGAATCAGTTCGCCGCGCTGGTGTCGGTCCATGGACTGGTCGCGGCCGTCACCGGGGTGTGTGCCAGCCTGTTCGTCGATCGCTTCGACCGCCGCCAGGTCCTGTTGGTGGTTTTCGCGGTCTTCATGGGTGCGGCGCTGGCGGCGGCGGTGGCTCCCGGGTATTGGCAATTGCTGGCAGCGCGCGCCTGTGCCGGCGCCGCCGCCGGGGTCATGGGGTCGACGGTCATGGCCATCATCGGCGACCTGGTTCCGGTCGATCGCCGCGGCCGTGCGATGGGGCTGGTGATGTCGGCCTTTCCGGTGGTGTCGGTGCTGGGCGTGCCCTTGAGTCTCACGATCGCGGCACGCTGGTCGTGGCATGCGCCGTTCTGGATGCTGGTCGGTCTGTCCGCAGTGCTGTGGGTCGGCGTCGCCTTGATGGTGCCTCCTGTGCGCGGGCACCAGGCCGCCGCGCGGGCGCGCGGCGGCGTGCTGGCGGGATTCGCGGCGCTGGTGCGCGTGTCCAATCACCGGCGCGCCCTGGCGGCGCTCTTCATCTTCTCGTTCTCCGGCTTCATGGTCTATCCGTTTCTTTCGGCTTACCAGGTCAATAACGTCGGCATCAGTGAAGCCGAACTGGCGCTGGTGTTCCTGACGGGCGGCGTGGCGACGCTGTTTACCGCACGCATCATCGGTGCGCTGGCCGATGCGCACGGCAAGCGTCGCATGTTCGTCATCCTGGCCCTCATCTCCATCCTGCCTCTGGCCGGGGTCACGGTTTTTCCACCGGCGCCGCTGTGGGCGCTGCTCCTGGTCACGGTGCCTTTCATGATTTTCATGTCCGGGCGCTACATTCCGCTCATGGCACTGGTCACCATGTGCGTCGCGGCGCCGATGCGCGGCGCTTTCATGAGCCTGTCGGCGGCGACGCAAAGCCTCGCCGCCGGACTGGCGCCGCTGGCCTCCGGGGCGCTCATGGGGCAGGCGAGCGGTGGTCGGCTGACGGGCTTTGGCTGGTCGGGCGCGGCTGCGGTGTTGCTGACCCTGGCATCGATAGCGCTGGTCCTCAAGCTGCGGGCTGTTTCGGATCTGGGAGAGGCGCAGCCACGGTGATGCCATGTGGGAAGTGACGGCAATGTTCAAGCACCTCGTGCTGCCGCCCATCGCGCTTGGATGGCTGATCGTGATCGCATGGTTTCAGGTCCGCAGGCGGCCGGCACTGGCGCGTGTTCTGCTTGCCGCTTTCATGGCCTGTGTCTATCTGTTGGCATTGCCGCGGGTTTCACTCGCCCTCCTAAGGATGACTGAGGCTGCCGTCATAGACGCGCAGTTCGTCGGGGCCCAGGCAGTCGTGATCCTCGCTGGCGGCAAAGTGCTGGAATATGACCGTCAGGACAGGGTGGTGAACGCTTCACCGAATTCATTTACGCTTGAGCGTCTGCATGAGGGCGCACGCATCGCTCGCGCCACAGGCCTGCCGGTGCTGGTGACTGGCGGGTCGACCGACGGTGAATTACCGACCGAAGCCGAAATCATGCGCCGCGTGCTGGTCCGTGATTATTCGATCACGCCTCGCTGGGTTGAGGAAAGATCGCGCAACACCATCGAGAATGCGGTACTTTCAGCGCCCTTGCTCAAGCGCGAGGGGGTACGACGAGTCATCCTTGTGACACACGCGTTTCACATGCGACGCTCGGCCTGGTTGTTCGCAGATTCCGGATTGGAGGTATTGCCGGCACCGGTGCGGCCGGTCACGACGCGCAGCGAAACAAGCTTCGGCGATTACCTGCCGACTGCCCAATCGCTCCTGCGCAGCTACTATGCCTTCAACGAAATGGCC
The DNA here is from genome assembly GCA_016790635.1 of Burkholderiales bacterium. Taxonomy (GTDB): domain Bacteria; phylum Pseudomonadota; class Gammaproteobacteria; order Burkholderiales; family JAEUOS01; genus JAEUOS01. The sequence continues at coordinate 16,914 of JAEUOR010000058.1, read as the reverse complement.
GGGCTGGCTGGCGCGCGGCTGCGCGCGGCTTGGGCGACTCCCTGAGCGACCTGCGGATAGTCCAGGCGCACGCGCAGTTCGCGCTTCATGCGGCCATTGTCGAGCCGCCGCGATTCGCTCATGAAGGACCATAACAACGGGGACACGACCCGCCTGACGGCGTCGCGCGGCAGGCGCGGCGGCGGATTGAGCCCGTACGCATGCGCAACCAGATCGAAGTAGTCGCCCATGCGCATTTCGCTGTCGTCGCTGGCGTTGAAGACCCGCTGTCTGGGACGGCGGCGGCGCAGGATGCTCAGCGCGCGCAGGACGATCCCGGCCAGGTCGTGGGCGTGGATATGGTTGGTGAAAGAGTCCTCGGCCGCGACGATCGCCGGGGTACCGGCAGCCAGGCGGGCCAAGGGCAGGCGATCGGGCGCGTAGATGCCCGGCACGCGCAGGATGATAAGACCCATGCCTTGGTGACGCGCGAAGCGCTCGAGCCGTCCTTCCGCATCGAGCCGGCGCAGTGCACGCGCATTGCGCGGCCGTGGTCGACACGCTTCGCTGACGCGCGCCCCGTCGCAGTCGCCGTAGACGCCGCTGGTGGAAAGATAGACGATGGCCCGTGCTACACTCCGCGCCCTCTGCGCGCCCGGCCAGCGCAGCGCCGCCAGCAGATTGCGCGTTCGATCATCGCGCGCTCCTGCCGACGGGGGCGGGGCGCAGTGCAGCAGCAGGTTCCAGTCGCGCGGCAGGCGTTGCAGCGTCCCGGGACGGTCAAGGTCGGCCAATATCGGTGTCGCGCCCAGGCGCCTCAGCGCGCCGCGCTTGGCAGGCGTCGAGGTGGCGGCAAGCTTGGCTTCGATGCTGCCGAGCCTGTCGATCACCCGCCGGCCGATGTCGCCGGCGCCGATCACCAGGAGGCGGGTGTCGCGCCCGGGGTGCAACTTCATCGTTGGATTCTAGCTTTGTCATGAGTCATCCAGTCACCATCCAGGCCTCGGGCCACCAGTTTGAAGTCAAGGACGGCGAGACCGTGCTGCAGGCAGCACTGGGCGCCGGATTCGGCATTGCCTACGGATGCCGCAATGGCGCCTGCGGTTCTTGCAAGGGCAAGATCATCGAAGGCACGGTCGACTATGGCCGGCATGCCCCGTCGGTGCTGACCGAGGACGAGAAAGCGCGCGGGCTTGCGTTGTTCTGCTGTGCCAAGCCGCTTTCCGCGCTGGTCATCGAGGCGCGCGAGGTCGGCGGCGCCGGCGAGATGCAGCCGCGCATCCTGCCATCGCGTGTGCAGAGCATCGCGCGGCCGGCCCCCGATGTGGCCGTGATCTCGCTCAAGTTGCCGGCCCACGAGCGCCTGCAATTCAAGGCAGGGCAGTACATCGAGTTCCTGCTCAAGGAGGGCAAGCGACGCAGCTACTCAATGGCCAATGCGCCGCACGACGACGAGTTTGTCCAATTGCACGTGCGCCACATGCCCGGCGGTCACTTCACCGAGCACGTGTTCGGCAAGATGAAGGAGCGCGACATCCTGCGCATCGAAGGACCGTTTGGCAGCTTTTTCCTGCGCGAGGACAGCGACAAGCCGATCGTCTTCGTCGCCAGCGGCACCGGCTTTGCGCCGATCAAGGCCGTCATCGAGCATGCGCTCCATGTCGGCAGCAAGCGACCGATGACGCTCTATTGGGGCGGTCGGCGGCCGCGGGACATCTACATGATGGACTTGGCGCTGGGCTGGGCGGCGAACGTCGCCGGCTTTCGTTTCGTGCCGGTGGTCTCCGACGCTCTGCCCGAAGATGGCTGGCAGGGCCGCACGGGGTTTGTTCACCTGGCCGCGCTGGCCGATTTTCCGGACCTGTCCGGGCATCAGGTCTACGCCTGCGGCGCTCCGGTGGTGGTCGATGCGGCGCGACGCGATTTCGTTGCGAAGGCGCGCCTGCCCGAGGAGGAGTTTTTCGCCGACAGCTTCACCACCGAGGCGGACCTCGCCGCCGCCGGCCCTACCTGAACCTGACGGCGCCCGCAGTCGATCAGTCCGACGGCGGCCCGAACAGATAGTCGAGGGTCGGCAAGCCCGGCAGCGGGGTGAAGCGGGCGATGTTGGTCACGCCGTGAAACCCGAACGGCGCGTCGTCGGGCAGCAGGTGCTCGAACGAGAACCGGTCGGCCACGTCATCGGCGGCGAAGACAATGCCGTGCCGGTCCTCCAGATAGCGCCGGTAGCGTCGGCAGATCGCGCTGTCCTCCGGATTGAGCTCGGCGATGTGCGGGTCCTGGAGCGCTTCCAGGAGGGTGCGCGAACGCAGTGAAAAGCCCCCGTTGCCGACGTTGTGGTGCGGCTCTTCGCGCATTTGGGCGTGATCCCAGCGCGCACCGACATAGTCGTAGAGCAGGAATTCGGGGGTCCAGGCCTTGGCGTCGACCACATAGCCGTCCCACTGCGCCACCAGCACATACTCGGTGTCGATGCGCGAAAGCAGTTCCTTGGCGATGAAGCGGGAGTAGTCCGCGTGCGAGCGGATGGTCGGGATGCGCTCGACCATGATGTCCGGCGCGTCGATGTCCCGGTCGGTGAAGAGCTTGACGGCCGCGAACTCGAGATCGCGCATCGACAGGCGCAGGGCGCGCAGCGCGAGATCGGGATTGGCGCAGTCGGCGACGATAAGCGTGGTCGATTCGACTTCGGTGCGCGCTTTCCGCTCAGCTCGCACCTCCATGTGCGCATCGACCATCGCATGCTCGCGCAGCAGGGCGCGCAGACCGGCGAGCGCGAGGTCGAGCTTGCCGATCTTGTCGACTGCCGACCAGAGCAGCGAATGCGCCACATGCAGGCTGGGATCAATGCCCAATGCATGGCGATAGGCGCGGACCGCGCCCGGCGCGTCGTCGGTACCGAGTCGCAGCGTCGCATCGAAGGCGTGATAGACCGCGTCGTCGGGCGCCATTTCAAGGGCGGCATCGAGGTGCTTGCGCGTCAGCTGCGGTTCGCGGTTGGCGTAGGCGATGAGCGCCTGGGCGGCGTGATACGCGTGATGCGCTTGCGAACCGGCCTGCGTCGCCAGCCGAACGGCGCTGTCGAGCACATTGCCCGAGGCCAGCAGGCGCAGGGCGGCATGCAACTCGTCCGGCACGGCCATGGCCAGCAGGTGGCGCGTGACCGGCGCAACGATGTGCGCGTAGTGGATCATGCGCGCACCGCGGCCGTGAGTCTCATTCGCCCAGGTAGGCTGCCCGCACCTTGGGGTCGTCGCGCAATTCCGCGGCCGGCCCGGACAGGGTGATCTCGCCGCTTTCCATGACGTAAGCACGCTGGCAGATGTTCAAGGCCAGGAGCGCATTCTGTTCCACCAGCAGCACCGTCACGCCCTGGCGCGCAACCGCGACGACGATCTCGAAGATCTTCTCGACGATCAAGGGTGCCAGGCCCATGCTGGGCTCGTCGAGCAGCAACAGGCGCGGGCGCGACATCAGCGCGCGCGCGATCGCGAGCATCTGCTGCTCACCGCCGGAGAGGGTGCCGGCGGTCTGGTCGAAACGCTCCTTGAGGCGCGGAAAGAGCCCCAGCATGCGCTCGCGATCCTCGGCGATGCCGTTGACATCGTCGCGCACGTAGGCGCCCATGGCCAGGTTCTCGGCGACGGTCAGGGCGCCGAACACGCCGCGGCCCTCCGGGACCAGCGCAAGCCGCCGACGCACGAGGGCGAATGGCCTCACCCCGGCGATGGCATCGCCCGCGTACCGGATGCTGCCGGCCGCAGTTGGGACCAGCCCGGCGATCGCCTTGAGGGTCGTGGTTTTGCCGGCGCCGTTGGCGCCGATCAGGCAGACCATCTCGCCTTCGGCGACTGCAAGCGACACGCCGCGGACTGCGCGGATGCCGCCGTAGCGCACGTCGACGCCGGAGAGTTCGAGGAGGTTTGCCATCACGCGGCTGCGTTTGCCGTGGCGACAGGCTGCTCCGTCGGCGCGGCGCCGCCGAGATAGGCGGCGATGACGGCGGGATTGGCGCGCACCTCGGCGGGCGTGCCTTCGGCGATGCGCCGGCCGTAGTCCAGCACCAGGACGCGGTTGGAGAGTCCCATCACGAGCTTCATGTCGTGCTCGATCAGGAGCACGGTTGTGCCGTCGTCGCGAATGCGGCGTATCAGCCTTGCCAGGTCCGCGGTCTCGGTCGCGTTCATGCCTGCCGCTGGTTCGTCCAGCGCCAGGAGCTTGGGATCGGTGGCGAGCGCGCGCGCGATCTCCAGGCGCCTCTGCTCGCCATACGGAAGGCTGCGCGCGACATCATTGGCGCGCGCGGACAGGCCCACGTAGTCGAGCAGGGCGTGGGCGCGCGCCTCGATCGCGGTTTCCTCGGCGCGTGTCGCAGGAGTCCTGAGCATCGCGCCCCAGACCCCGGCGTGCGTGCGCACGTGCCGCCCGATCATGACGTTCTCCAGGGCGGAAAGGTTGGCGAACAGGCGGATGTTCTGGAAGGTGCGGGCGATGCCGCGCACGGCGACCTCGTGCGGCTTGAGATGCGCCAGCGGCGCACCGTCGAAAGTGAATTCGCCGGCCTCGGGGACGTAGACGCTCGTCAGCACATTGAAGAGGGTGGTCTTGCCGGCGCCGTTGGGGCCGATCAGGCCGTAGATCTCCCCGCGGCGGATGGTGAACGACACCTCCGAGAGCGCCTGCACCCCGCCGAAGCGCTTGCCGATGCCGCTGGCGGAAAGCAGGACCTCGCTCATGCGCGATCGGCCGTCAGTTCGCGGCGACGAACCGAGGACGGCAGGAGCCCGGCGGGGCGGAACAGCATCATGAGCACCAGCGCCAGGCCGAACAGCAGCATGCGTATCACCTCCGGCTCGATGATGGTGCGGCCGAGGACGGCCTTTTGCAGGGGTTCGACGGTATAGCGCAGGAGTTCCGGCACGAAAGACAGGAGCACGGCGCCCAGCACCACGCCCCACACGTTGCCCATGCCGCCCAGCACGACCATGGCCAGCACCATGACCGATTCGACCAGGATGAATGATTCCGGGCTGATGAAGCTTTGCATCGAGGCGAACATTCCGCCGGCGATGCCGCCGAACGAGGCTCCCATCGCAAAAGCGGTCAGCTTGATCGCCGTGGTATTGATGCCCATGGCGCGGGCGGCGATCTCGTCTTCGCGGATCGCCTCCCAGGCGCGGCCGACGCGCGAATTCTGCAACCGCAGGTTGATGATGATGACAATGACCAGGAAGATGAGCAGCAGGTAGTAGTACTTCATCGGCCCGCTGAAGACCAGTCCGGCGATGTTGCTGGTCCTGGAGAAGTCCAGGTCGCCGATGCGCACCGGGTCGATGCGCGCGATGCCCTGCGGGCCGTTGGTGATGTTGACCGGGCGCGAGAGGTTGTTCAGGAAGATGCGCACAATCTCGCCGAAACCCAGCGTGACGATCGCCAGGTAATCGCCGCGCAGCTTCAGGGTCGGTGCCCCGAGCAGGACACCGAAAATGCATGCTGCGAGAGCGCCGATGGGCAGGATCACCCAGAACGGCAGGTGGATGTTGAAGTGCGGCGACGCCAGCAGGGCGTAGACATATGCGCCGACACCGTAGAAGGCGATGTAGCCCAGGTCGAGCAGCCCGGCGAAGCCGACCACGATGTTGAGGCCCAGCGCCAGGAGGGCAAACAGGATCGCCAGGTTGGTGATGCGCACCCAGGCCGTGCCGACCTGGGTCAATGCGAACGGCAGCAGCAGCAGGGCCAGTGCGACCAGCGCGATGCCGATCCAGGGCGCCTTGCGCGCGGCGGCGGTCATGCACGGTCTCCGACACGCTCGCCCAGCAATCCCGACGGACGGAAGACCAGCACCAGAATCAGGACGATGAAGGCGAACACGTCGCGATAGTTGGAGCCGAACCAGTTGTTGGTGAGGTCACCGATGTAGCCGGTACCCAGCGCTTCGACCAGCCCCATGAGGATGCCGCCCAGCACGGCCCCGGCCAGGTTGCCGATGCCGCCCAGGACGGCGGCGCAAAAGGCCTTGAGCCCGAGCATTTCCCCCATGGTGTACTGGGTCTGGCCATAGTAGCTGCCGATCATGACGCCGGCCACTGCCGCGAGCGCCGCGCCGATGACGAAGGTGGCCGAGATGACGCGGTTGATGTCCACGCCCATCAGTCCGGCGATATCCTGGCGCTGCGAGGTGGCGCGCATCGCCACGCCGAGCTTGGTGCGGTAGACCAGCCACAGGAGGCCGCCCATGAGCGCGATCGAGATGCCGATGATGGCGATCTGCACGTTGGTGATGAGTGCGCCGCCGATTTCGTAGGTCTGGGTCTTGACGATTTGCGGGAACGCGATCGGGCTGCGACCCCAGATCATCATCGCGACGTGCTGCAGGATGATCGAGATGCCGATCGCGGTGATCAACGGCGCCAGGCGCGGGGCAGAGCGCAGGGGGCGGTAGGCGATGCGCTCCATGACCCAGGCCACGGCCATGCAGGCCGGCACGGCGACCGCAGTGCCGATCAATACGACCACCAGCGGGGGTAATCCGGATTTGGCCAGGGCCACGATGACCGAAAACGCGACCATGGCGCCGATCATGACCACCTCGCCGTGGGCGAAATTGATCAGCTGGATGATGCCGTAGACCATCGTGTAGCCGAGTGCCACGACCGCGTAGACGCAGCCCAGCGTCAGCCCGTTGATGATCTGCTGGAGAAAAATGTCCAAGTTGCACCCAAATCAAAACGGCACCGGAGATTGCTCTCCGGTGCCGTTTGTAACACAGCGCGAACGCCTTACTTCTTCTCGTCCTTCTTCGCTTCCGGCGCTGCGGCAGGTGCGGCGGCAGGTGCGGGAGCCGGCGCGGCAGCGGCCGCCGGCGCCGGAGCGCCACCCGCCGCTGCCATGAATTCCGCCATCGTCATGGACTTGCCGCCCTGGACCACGGCAATCGGCTCGACCTTGCCGCCCTTGAGCGTGAAGATCGTGATTTCGGCGTTCTTGCGGTCGCCTTTCTCGTCGAACTCGATCTTGCCGGTCGCGCCGGTCATCGAGATCTTGGCCAGTTCGGGCAGGTATTTGGCCGGGTCGGGCGAATTGGCCTTTTGCATGGCCGAGATCAGGAGGTTGGCCGCGTCATAGGTGAACGGGGCGTACTGCTTGACTTCGCCGTATTTGGCCTTGAAGGCGTCGAGGAAGGCCTTGGACGAGGCCTGGGTCGGGATTCCCGCCTGCGAGCAGATCAACCCTTCGGCAGATTCGCCGGCCAGCTTGGCCATCTCGTCGGTGCAGGCGCCATCGCCGAAGGCGTAGACGACCTTGATGCCCAGTTCCTTGCCCTGCTTGATCAGCGGGCCGCCGGTGGCGTCCATGCCGCCGAAGAAGATGGCGTCGGGCTTCTTGCCTTTGACCTTGGTCAGGACCGCTTTCCAGTCGTTGGTCTTGTCGGTGCCCTTCTCGCGCGGCAGCACCTTGATGCCGGCAGCCTTGAGGGTCTTCTCGACCTCGTTGGCCAGCCCTTCACCATAGGAGGTGGCGTCGTCGATGATGGCGACTGTCTTGGGCTTGACTGCGCCAGCGAGGTATTGCGCCACGGCCGGGCCCTGCTGGTCATCGCGGCCGACGGTGCGGAAGGCGACTTTGTAGCCGTTCTCGGTGACCTTGGGATTGGTCGCCGAACCCGAGATCATCGGGATGCCAGCCTTGTTGTAAATCTCCGAAGCGGGGATCGTCACCCCCGAGTTCAGGTGACCGACCACGCCGGCGACCTTGGCATCAACCAGTTTCTGCGCGACGGTGGCGCCGACCTTGGGGTCAGCCTGGTCGTCCTCGCCTTGCAGCTCGAACTTCACTTTCTTGCCGTCGAGCGTGATGCCCTTCGCATTGGCTTCTTCAATGGCGAGACGGACGCCGTTCTCGTTGTCCTTGCCGAGATGGGCGATGCCGCCGGTGAGCGGGCCGACATGGCCGATCTTGACCACCGTGGGCGGCGGCTCGGCAGGTTGGGCCGGCTCTGCCGACTTGGCCGGCGCAGCGGGCTTGGGCGCTTCCTGGCCGCAGGCAGCCAGAAGAGCCGCGGCAACCGCAGCGGCGAGTGCGCCGTGGCGCAGGGTGAACGGGATGGTGGCGTGGGTCATGGCTTCCTCCGGGTTGGGTGGCGATCGGGTTGGTGAAGGGGTGAGGCTGCTACTTTTTTTGAATCGCGAGAATCCAGCGCACCAGGGTGCGCGCCTCGCTGTCTGAAACCTGCGGGTTGGGCGCCATGGGAACCTGCCCCCACGCGCCGGCACCGCCCTGACGGATCTTCGTCACCAAGAGCTCCTCGGCCGCATTGCTGCCGCGATAGCGCAATGCGATATCGCCGAACGCCGGACCGACCTGCTTCTTGTCGATTGCATGACAGGCCAGGCAGGCTTTGCTGCGGGCAAGCTTTTCATCGGCTTGGACCGGCGCCGCATGGGCCGCCAACGCGCTCAAGACAGCACACAGCACAGAAAACGCAGGTCGATACGGCAATCTGACTCCAGGGTCGAGGCGGCACCCACGGCAACGGGGCGGATTCTATGCGACGCCGACGCGCACGGGCATAGGTGTTTTCACCAATGGCCCCGCGGATGGTCCCTTTGGCGGCTTGGCCTTTGCCCTTACAATTTTGGGGCGCGGTTGCGCTTGGAGAAAGTCATGCCCCTCTTGGTCGTCGGATTGCTGCTGGCAGTGCTCAAGTACGCCGAGATCGGCCCGTTCGCGAAGCTCTCGTGGTTATGGGTGGTGCTGCCGTTCGTGCTGGTGGTGATCTGGTGGGAAGTCGTGGTGCCGCTCCTGGGACTGGACAAGAAGAAGGAGCACGAAGACTTCGAGCGCGAGAAGAAAAAGCGCATGGAGGCCAATCGCAGCGGGCGACCGAAGATGTAGGCCGACAGACGCGGCCGCTCGCGGCGGCGCGACCGCGTGGCGTGGCGCGACCCCAGCGGCAGGGCGCGGCGGCGTCTAGCGCACCACCCAGAGCATGAGGTCGCTGTACTTGTGGATGCCGACCCGCTTCTCCGGCGTGTCGATTCGCATTGTGCGATCCGGTTCCCAGTCGCCCAGACCCCAGTCGTGCGAGACGATGCGGGTGCCTCGCGCCAGACGCATCAGGGCAGGCCGCAATTTCATGTTGACGTCGGGCAGCAGGTACATGGTGATCACGGTGGCCTGCGTCAGGTCCGTCTTGAACAGGTCTTCGACCACGAATTCAGCGCGATCGGCGACGCCGGCGCGCGCAGCATTTTCGTTGGCAAGGCGCACCAGGCGAGGATCAATATCCACCCCGCGGCCGCGCGCCCCGTAACGGCTGGCCGCGGAGATGACGATGCGCCCGTCGCCCGAACCGAGATCGAGCAGGCGGTCGGTCGCGCGCACCTGGGCCATTTCCAGCATCGCGTCGACCACGACTTGCGGTGTCGTGACGTAGGGCGTGTCGAGGTCCTCGTACGGGAGCAGTTGCGCCGCAGAGGAGGGGCGGTTCGCGGCGATGCCGAGGGCGGTGGCGCCAAGGAGCAAGGACCTGCGTGAAGGATTCATCGGGCGTCTCCAGGGCGCGTCGACAGCAGCACCAGGACTGCGCCCGCGCCCCCATCCATGCCGCGTGCCTGGGCGAACGCGAGCACGCTCCCGCAATGGGCCAGCCAACGGCGCACCAGACCTTTCAGGACCGGCGTGCCGCCCGCCGAGCCGATGCCCTTGCCATGCACGATGCGCACGCAGCGCCGGCCAGCTCGCGAGCACGCCGTTATGAAGGCCGCCACCGCATCCCGCGCCTCCTCGCGGCTCATGCCGTGCAGGTCCAGGTGCGCCTGCACAGTCCAGCGACCGCGCCGCAGGTCGCGCACGGTGGTCTCGCTGATGCCGTCGCGCGCGTAGGAAAGGGCGGCGTCGCTGTCGATGAGGGCATCGCCGTCGATGGACAGGTCAATTGACGCCGCGAGCGCCTCCCGCTCGTCGGCAGCGCGCTTCTGCGGGTGAGCCGGCACGGCGGCAGCGGGCTTTTGCACACGCTTTTGCCCTCGCAGCGGCGCGACATCTCCGACGGCGTTCCGAAACAGGTTGGCCGCCGCGTCGGCGCTGGCCTGCGCCTGTCGGGCCCGAAGCTCGGACGCGGCGCGCTGGGCGCGTGAACGCGCCAGCGAATCCTGCAGGTCCTTCAGAGCTGCGACAGCGTCCGGTGTCATCCTGCCTCGATTCAGGAGGTGTGTTCGTTCTCGAGGTAACGTTGCGCGTCCAAGGCCGCCATGCAGCCGCTGCCGGCGCTGGTCACCGCCTGCCGATAGACATGATCCTGCACGTCGCCAGCGGCGAATACGCCGGGAATGGTGGTGGCCGTCGCCATTCCTTCGGTCCCGCTTCTGGTACGAATATAGCCGGCGGCGTTCATGTCGAGCTGTCCGGCGAAAATGGCAGTGTTGGGTTTGTGGCCGATGGCGATGAAACAACCGGTCAGCGGCAATTCCTTCGTCTCTCCTCCGGATGACCTGATGCGCACCCCGGTCACGCCGCGCTCGTCGCCCAAGACCTCGTCCAAGGTGTGTTTCCACTCGATGCGCACCTTGCCATCGGCTGCCTTGGCCATGAGCTTGTCGATGAGAATCGCTTCGGCGCGGAATTTGTCGCGCCGATGCACAACGGTGACGGACTTTGCAATGTTGGATAAATACAACGCCTCCTCGACGGCGGTATTGCCTCCGCCGACCACGCAGACATCCTGATTCTTGTAGAAAAAACCGTCGCAGGTCGCGCAGCCGGAAACCCCTCGCCCCATGAATTTCTGCTCCGATTCCAGGCCCAGATACATGGCCGACGCACCGGTGGCGATGATGAGGGCATCGCAGGTATAGGTGCCGCTGTCGCCCTCGAGCGCGATGGGTTTTTCTGCCAGGCGCGCGGTGTGGATGTGATCGAAAATCATCTCGGTGCCGAAGCGCTCGGCATGCTGGCGAAAGCGATCCATCAACTCCGGACCCTGCACGCCCATGGCGTCGGCAGGCCAGTTGTCGACGTCGGTGGTGGTCATGAGTTGACCACCCTGTTCGAGGCCGGTGACGAGCACCGGTTTGAGATTGGCGCGCGCCGCGTAGACCGCCGCCGAATAGCCGGCGGGGCCAGAACCGAGAATCAGGACGCGTGCATGGCGAGGGGGGCTGGACATTTTTGTTGCGACGCCGAGAGTATTTGTCGATATACTTGGAAAGATTGCAAAAGGCTCTTGTTTTTGTTGAGTTTTTCGGTAATGCCCCAACGGGTGGATTATCCCATAGCCGGGCGTGTACAAGACTTGGCGCGGGCTCTCCAGAGGACGGACCAACTTGCGAACGAACGCGACGCCGGCTGCCGGCGCCGTAGCATTGGCTGACGCATCGCGACTTGCCGGGTGGATGCGAGGTCTGTTGGCGTCCGTCGCTTGCGCGTCGGTCGGATTGATTTCCGGCGACCTGGTGGCAAACGACAGTGCCACGCGCGCAATTGCCCAGGCGCCGGGCGCGGGCGGTGCCCCGGTCGGTCCCGTTCCCGGTACTCCGTCGGTATCCACGCCATCCCAGGGGTCGGCTGTGGCTGTCCCGGCGGGTGGACCACGGTTCGACATCCGGCGTTTTCAGGTCGACGGCGCCACTCTCATACCGGCTTCGGTCATCGACGCGACCCTGGCGCCTTTTCTTGGTACGGGACGCGAATTCGGTGACGTGCAGAAGGCGCTCGAGGCCCTTGAGCGACTGTTTGTCGAACGCGGATTCGCTTCGGTTCAAGTGTTGTTGCCCGAGCAGGAGCTCGAGCAGGGGAACGTCAGGTTCAGCGTGGTCGAGCCCAAGCTGGCCAAGATCAGCGTTGAAGGCAACAAGGCGTTCTCGGAGGCCAATGTTCGTGCCAGCCTGCCGGCGCTTAGGGAAGGCAGTCCACCGAACAGCAACGCGATCGCCGCCAACCTGCGCCTGGCCAACGAGAACCCCGCGAAGGCGACGACCGTGCTTCTGCGTGCCGGGGCGCAAGACGGCGAAGTGGACGCGGTGGTGCGCATCGTCGAGGACAAGGCCGTGCGCTGGAACATGGTGGTCGATAACACCGGCTCCGGCAACACCGGTTCGTACCGCATCGGCGCCGGCGTGCAGGTGACAAACATACGCGGCACTGATCATATCTTCGCGGCCCAGGCGATTACCTCCCCCGAGGAGCGCAACAAATTTCGTGGCTACAGCCGTGACGTTGCGATCCTGGGTGTGCAATACCGCATTCCGCTCTACGCTCTGGGCGACTCGCTGGATTTCACCGCCGGCTACTCCAACGTCAATTCCGGAGTGGTGCAAAACATATTCAATGTCTCCGGCAAGGGCAGCGTCTACGGCGTGCGCTACACCGCAAACCTGGCCCCGTTAGGGCCACTTGAGCATCGCCTGATACTTGCCTGGGACTGGCGCATCTACGAGAACAACGTGACCCCCGCCGGCGGTGGCGCACAGATCATTCCTGACATCACGGTACGGCCGGTCAGTGTCAGTTACGCAGGTACCGTGCGGGAACAGAATGGCGAGACTTCCTTTTTTGTCAGTGTCAACCGCAATCTTCCAGGCGGGAGTTTCGGCGGCAGCCGCGAATTCGATTTTTCGCGCGGCAGCTCGGGGACCGGCCTCGTTCCCAGCGCGCGGCCCGGCTACGTGATTTATCGTTATGGGGTCAGCCATCAACGTGTCTTCGCCGGAGACTGGCAGGCGCGCGCCAACCTGAGCGGGCAGCACACCACGGACATGCTCATCGCTGGCGAGCAGTTCGGCATCGGCGGTGCGAACTCCGTGCGCGGTTTCTCCGAGCGCCAGTTCGCCAACGACCGCGGCTACCAGGCCAACTTCGAGATCTACACTCCTGACCTGGCCAACACGTTCAAGCTTGGTGCCGGCATGCGCCTGCGCTTTCTTGCCTTTCGCGATACCGGCTACGTGCAGCGCAATCAACCCATACCCGGGGACACCACGCGCGTGACGGCCAACGGTACGGGCATCGGCATGCGTCTCGCAGTGGGGGACAAGCTGACTTTCAGGCTCGACGGCGCCTTCGCCGACGCCCCCAGCAACACCGGCAATCCCCTTCTGCCCACGCAGCTCAAGCAGTTCCGCATGCACGGTGCACTGGTGTATCTTTTTTAGAGCGACCCACGGGGGAAACTGTGTCACATCCACCCATCCACGTCGGAATCCTGCGCAGCGTCCCGTTGTTCGCGGTGCTCGACGAAATGCAGCTGAAGGCGCTTGCCGGCGCGATGGTGCGCCGCTCCGCGCCCAAGAATCGCACCATCCTCAAGGCCGGTGATCCGACCGACAGCCTGTACATCATCATCGCAGGGCGCACCAAGGTGCAGATGTCGGACCACGAGGGCAAGGAGGTCATCCTCAGCGTCCTGGGGCCCGGCGATTTTTTTGGCGAAATGGGATTGATAGACGGTGCCCCGCGCGCGGCGACCGTGGTGACGATCGAATCGTCCGAGTTCGTCTACCTGGCCAAGGACCAGTTCAACGCCTTACTCAAGAACAACTACGACATGGCCTTGGTGATCATGCGCGGACTGGTCAAGCGCTTGCGCGAGGCTGATCGCAAGATCGAGAGCCTGGCGCTGCTCGACGTCTACGGGCGCGTCGCCCGCGTGCTGCTGGAATTCTCCGAGGAGAGCGACGGACGGCGAATCGTCAAGAGCAAGCTGCCGCGCCAGGACATCGCCAAGATGATCGGCGCCTCGCGCGAGATGGTCAGTCGGGTCATGAAGGGGCTGGAAGTCGAGGGCTACATCGAGGTGCAGCCGGGTGGTGCCATCGTGTTGCGTGAGCGGCTAGCCACCCGCATGTGAAGCGAAATCGCGGCGGACGCCCCCCTCGGCGCGCCGGAGTTGACAAGTATTGACGATGCCGGCCGAACGTCTGATTCCATCGGGCGCTTGGCTGGAGTAGCATTTCCCATTCTGGAATTAATGGGCCCTCCGGCCAAATCAGGCGCAGAGGGCGAAAGATTCGCGTGCGACGCTGATGTCGCGTGCGACGCGGGGGTCGTGATGAACGTTGGCAGTGCAATCGGACGGCAACGCCCGTCCAGGCGTCTTGGCTTCAGGCCGACCCCGGGGCTGCTTGCCCTGGCCGTGGCTGCCACGTATGCCACTCCTGGCGCCCTGGATGCCCAGGTCCTTCCGTCCGGGGCCAACGTCGTCAATGGTGCCGCGAGCATTCAGCAAGGCGGCAGCCGCCTGACGGTCACCAATACCCCGGGCGCCATCATCCAGTGGCAGAGCTTCTCGATCGGTGCCGGCGCCACGGCCCAGTTCGTGCAGCAAAATGCCGCTTCCACGGTATACAACCGCGTGGTCGGCAGCGACCCGTCGTCGATCCTGGGCCAGTTGCAATCCAACGGCAGGGTCTTCCTGATCAATCCCAACGGCATCACCATCGGCGCGGGCGCGCAAATCGATGCAGCCGCCTTTGTTGCCAGCACCTTGGGCGTCAGCAATGCTGATCTGTTGGCTGGCCGGTTGCGCTTCGAGGCCACCCCGGGCAGCGCCAATGTCGTCAATCACGGCACCATCGTCACGCAGTCCGGCGGTTTCGTCTATTTCATCGGGAAGAACGTCGAGAACCACGGCGTGATCCATACGCCCAAGGGAGAAATCCTCCTCGCCGCCGGCAACGCGGTGGAGATATTCAACCCGCGCACTCCGGCGCTGCGGGTCGAGGTCAGTGCGGGTGCGGAAGAGGCAGTCAACCTGGGGCGCTTGATCGCCGCCGGCGGTACCATCGGCATGTTTGCCGGCAACGTGCGCCAGAGGGGCGTCGTCAGCGCAACGACGGCCGAAGTCAACGCGCAGGGTCGCGTCGTCCTCCGCGCGAAGCGCGATGTGGAGATAGCGGCCGGAAGTCGCACAGAAGCGTCCGGTCCGGCGGGCGGCAGCGTCACCTTGCAGGCTGAAAGCGGGACACTGACGCTGGCAGGACAAATTGAAGCTCGTGGTACGGCGACGCCTGCGACCGAACCCGCGCTGCCTGTCAGCAACCCGGCACTGGCGTATTCGACCCGCCTCAAGGTGGCGCCTTCGGCACCCGCGGACGCCAACGGCGTGAGCGTGGAGGCCGGTGTCGCACGACCGGTGCGCCTCACGGCTGCGCCCGCGGCGGGCAACGCCTCAGTATCCGCTGCGGCGCCCGCCCTCGCGGCCGCATCCGCGCCGGGTGGACGCATCGAGGCGACCGCGCCGGTCATTGCTGTCGCCGATGGTGCCTTACTCGACGTTTCCGGCGAGAGCGGGGGCGGAACCATCCTTGTGGGAGGGGACTACCAAGGGGCGAACCCTCTGGTTGCCAATGCGCGCCTGACCACGGTCGCTGCAGGCGCGGTAATGCGCGCCGACGCGCTGCTGGCCGGCTCCGGTGGCCGTGTCATTGTCTGGGCCGACGAAGCGACCGATTTTCGCGGGACCATTTCAGCTCGCGGCGGTGCTGGCGGAGGAGACGGCGGGTTCGCCGAAGTGTCCGGCAAGCAGATGCTTTATTTCAGTCCGCGGCGATCGATCGATCTGCGCGCGCCGCTCGGCGCTGCGGGGACATTACTGCTTGACCCGGCCAACGTTTCCATCATCGATGGCCCCGGGGAAGATCTCACGACCGGCAGCTTTTCGTCGGGCAGCTTCGGCGGCGCGACCGGGACCGCGACAATCCGCTGGGCAACGATCGAGACCCAACTCGGCACCAGCAACGTCGTCATCACCACCAGCGGTACCGGCGGGAGCGGCGACATCACCGTCACCAACGGCTACAGCTACAGTTCAGCCAACAGCCTGACTCTGAACGCCGATCGCAATATCGTCATCACCGCGACCGCCTCCGCGGGTGGCCTGAACGTCGCAGGCGTCACCAATACCGGCACCGGCGCAATCAATCTCAATGCGGCGGTGACCGTCGCCACCGGCAGCGTCACGTCGGTAGCGACAGGATCGATCAGCACCGCCGCAACGAGCGGCACTGGGATCGCGATCACCGCCGGCACCGGCGGGGTCTCGCTGGCTGCTGGGCTGAATTCCGGTGGCGGCACGCTGTCGATCAACGGCGGCGGCGGCGCGGTAGCTACCGCTGGCCTTACGACCACCAATGCCACTACTTCGGCGATCCAGATCAGCAGTGCCAGCACGCTTTCCCTGGGTGCAGCCAGCACCGGCAGCGGCGGCCGCATCACACTGACCCACAGCGGTGCGGGTTCGCAGACCGGTGCGATCAGCGGTGGCGGCACAGAAGTCGTCAAGCAGGGCGCCGGCACACTTGTCCTGTCGCAAGCCAACACCTTCGGCGGCGGGTTGACGGTCAACGCCGGCACCGTCCAGTTGGGGGGCTTGAGCGTTCTCGCGACGACAGGCGCCGTGACCCTGGCCGATGTCGCCGGAGTCACGTTCAACCTGAATGGCAACAATGCCACCATCGGGACGCTTTCCGGGGGCGGTGTTGCTGGCGGACTCGTGACGTCAGGCAGCGCCGCCACGCTGACCGTGGGCGCCGCCGCGAACTCATCGTACAACGGCATCGTTGGCGGCGCGCTCTCGCTGGTCAAGCAAGGCGCCGGTACCCTGACCTTCGGGGCTGCCAACACCTACACCGGCGGGACGACGGTCAATGCCGGGACGCTGACCCTGGGGGTGGCCAATGCACTGGCGGCCAGCGGAGCGGTGACGGTCAATGGTGGCGCACTAGGCATCAGCAGCTTCAACCAGGCGGTTGGCGTGGTGACCTTGACCGGAGGCAGCATCACTGGCACGAGCGGGATCCTGACGGGCGCGAGCTACGGGGTGCAGGCCGGCAGCATCAGCGCGATCCTGGGCGGAGCGGGAGCGCTGACCAAGACCACCGCTGGGACGGTGACCCTGAGCGGTGCCAACACCTACAGCGGCGGCACCAACGTGAA
>JAEUOR010000052.1 GCA_016790635.1 Burkholderiales bacterium | reverse complement strand
GGCTTCGGCAAGTACACGACGACGACGGCCGGTTCGACGCTGAACATGTTCGTCTACACGATGTCGCTGATGATCGGTACCGCCGGTCTGCCGCACGTCATCATGCGCTTCTTCACCGTGCCGAAGGTCGCCGATGCGCGTTCCTCCGCCGGTTGGGCGCTGGTCTTCATCGCACTCCTGTACACGACCGCGCCGGCTGTTGCCGCGATGGCCAAGTACAACCTCCATGCCACGGTGAACACGGCCGTTGCCAAGGGGGGTGACCTGTACGCGCCGGAAGCCAGCATCAAGGCCGACGAGCGTCCGGACTGGATGAAGCGCTGGGAAAAGACGGGCCTGCTCAAGTTCACCGACAAGAACGGCGACGGCCGCATCCAGTACTACAACGACAAGACGAAGAACCCGGAAGCCGCGAAGAAGGCGGAAGCCGCCGGTTGGAAGGGCAGCGAACTGACGGTCAACGCCGACATCATCGTGCTGGCCAACCCGGAAATCGCGCTCCTGCCGAACTGGGTCATCGCACTGGTGGCCGCGGGTGGCCTGGCTGCCGCGCTGTCGACCGCTGCCGGCCTGCTGATGGCGATTTCGTCTGCCGTGTCGCATGACCTGGTGAAGGGCGTGTTCGCGCCGAACATCAGCGAGAAGAACGAGCTGCTGGCTGGCAAGATCTCGATGGCAGTTGCCATCGTGATTTCCGGTTACCTCGGCCTGAATCCGCCAGGATTTGCGGCCGGTACGGTGGCGCTGGCCTTCGGTATCGCGGCTTCCTCGCTGTTCCCCGCGATCATGATGGGCATCTTCTCGAAGAAGATGAACAAGGAAGGCGCCATTGCCGGCATGCTGGCAGGCCTCTCCATCACCCTGTTCTACGTGTTCGCGCACAAGGGCATCTTCTTCATCAAGGGCACGGACTTCCTGCCGATGATCGGCGGTGCCAACAGCTTCTTCGGCATCACGCCGGAAGCCTTCGGTGCGGTCGGCGCACTGGTGAACTTCATCGTCGCGTTTGCCGTCGATAAGGTCACGAAGGAGCCGCCGGAGCACATCCAGCATATGGTCGAGAACGTCCGCATCCCGCGTGGCGCCAAGGCCGTGGATGGTGCCCACTAAGCTGCCTGTCGTAGCATTTTCCGCCGGAATTTACGGCGGAAAGTCTGGCTTTTCAAGCAGTGGCCGGCATGTCGGCCACTGTCTTCCTTCTTGATGGAGCGACTATGGATATCAGTCAAGCGCTTACCTGGATTCTTTTTCTGGCCTTGTTTCCGATGGCTTTCTATTGGCTTCGTCGTGCCTACCGCATCGTCTTTCGCCGCGACTATTCCGAAGTGGCGTTGAAGGGCGGCATGCCGCCAGCCAATCCGCAAAAATTCGCCCCGTACACCGTCGCGACCAACCTGATAGCGGGGGGCATTGCCGTTTGCGTGATCCTGCTCGTTGTCTTCGCGGGCATTCCGTACGAGACCTGGACGGCCATTGCAGGCTCCACGATCTACATGAAATTCATCTTTGACTTCATCGTGAGTCGCCATGCTCACCCTTTCTGGGGAAAAAAGACGCCAAAGGTAGCGGCGCAGTAACATCGAACGCCACCGAAGGCCCCATCAATAAAAACAGCAGGGGTCTGCAGCAACAATGGAGGAGACGCAGTTGGACGTTATTTTTTCCAAGACGCCCAAAGGCGTGGAAGAGATGGAAAAACGGGCCGGGGGCCTGACTCCCCGCGTGCGCCGCGTGCTGATCATGATCGACGGCAAGAGAACCGTCGAGGATATCCGGGCCATGGCGCTAGCCGACGATCTGAGCCACACATTCGGGCAGCTCGAGGAAGCCGGCTACATTCGGCTTGTCGACAACGTCGTCGCTCCAGCGCCCCGGGTACAGCCGGACGGTGGTCTGGCCGGCATCACCTCCTTCCGCGATGTTCCTGATCCGCCGGATCCAAAGGAACTCGACATGGCGAAGAATTTCATCATCAATACACTGAAGATCTTCAGCGGCCCATTGACGCACCTCACCATCGTCGAGCAGGCCTTCGCTGCAAAGACACATTTGGAACTGCGTGAGCAGTTCGGCCCATGGTTCAACGCAATCGTCGAGACGCGTACTGGACGACGTCGAGCCGAGGAGTTACGCTCCCAGTTGCTGAAGGTGATCTGAGGGAGTCTTTCTGCCGCCTTGCGGGGCAGTTCTTTTCTGAATGTCAAAGAATCTTCTGATCGTTGAAGACGATCGCGACCTCGCTTCAAATCTCATCGATTTTCTCGAAGTCTACGGGTATGTTGCCGACTACGCTTCGGACGGCATCTCTGCACTCGCGCTAGCTGAGGAAAACGAGTACGACCTGATCGTCCTCGATCTTTCCCTGCCGCGGATGGATGGATTGCGCGTCTGCCGACAGTTGCGTGAGACGCTCCGGACGAAAGTGCCGATTGTCGTGCTTACCGCAAAGGATGAAATCGAGACAAAGATCGCCGCGTTCGATATTGGCGCAGACGATTATGTTGTCAAGCCTGCAGCACTGCGCGAAATCGAAGCCCGGATTCGTTCACTGATCCGGCGCGCCCGGGGCGCGCAGGATTCGACTCTGTTTGAGGTCGGTGACCTGCGTTTTGATGCCGGTTCGATGCGCATCGAGCGTGCGGGGCAACCGATTTCGCTGGCGCCCGTACCTGCACGCATTCTTCTGGTACTGATGCGTCACTCGCCCAATGTTGTGCACCGCCTCGCCATCAGTCGCGAAATCTGGGGGGATGACGAGCCCGCGCACGGCGAGAGCCATGCCCTCATCGTCCACATGCACGCGCTTCGCGCGGCAGTCGACAAGCCGTTTGAACGGCAACTCATTCATACTGTGCGCGGTTTCGGCTATCGGATCGCACAGGATGAATCTTCGTTATGACAGTCTTCGCACACGGCTGATCTGGCCGTTCGTGCTGCTTGGCTATGCCGTCAGCGCAATCCTGAGCCTGGCGTCGTTCACCATATTCTCGGCGCTGGAAGAGCAGGCGATCGAGCGGGCGTTGGCCGTCGAACTTGAAAGCTTCTACTATCGAAGCGAGCGCAATCCGGACGCAATACCGCCGACAGCTTCGCTGTTGCGCGGCGTCAGGCTGCCTTCGACCGAACTGCCCGGTATCGCAGCCCATGTGCGAGAGGATCGTGTCATTGAGAAGGTGATTATTGGCGACCAGCGTTTCTCGGTGTTGGTGGCAGAGGTTGCAGGCACCCCCTATGCATTGGTTTACGATCGCACCGACACGGATGCAAGGCTCGGACGGCTGGCGCTATTCCTGTTGATTGCGACGATCATGATGACGCTGCTGTCCTACCTGGTCGGCAGTCGACTCGCGTTGCGGCTTGTCAGCCCGATCGGCCAGCTGCTCGATGAGTTGAACGAAAAAGCCGGTAAGCGCGATCCGCGCCAGGCCGACCTCGGTTTCGTTGCCGCGGACTATCCCAACAACGAAATCGGCGAACTTGTGCGCCGCATCGATGCGTTTGCCCGGCGCCTCCAGGGGTTTATCCTGCGCGAAAACCATTTCGCGGCCGACGTGAGTCATGAACTGAGAACCCCCGTCGCAGTCATTCGCGGTGCCGCCGAGGTGTTGAAGTCTCATCCCAAAATGCCGGAGGCTTGTTTGCCGCGTCTTGAAACGATTCAGCGCTCGGCGGTGCGAATGGGGGGGGTGCTCGAAGCGATGCTGCTGCTGTCCCGTGAAAAGGAGGAGGGCGATGATCCGGCCTGCGCGCTCAGCGACGTAGTCGAGGACATCGTTGCCGATTGTCGCCCGTCGCTGGCACGGCGGCCGGTCGAACTGTCACTTGAGGTCCGGGCACACCCCATCCTGCCGGTCGAGCGTTCGCTCGCCTATGTTGTCATCAGCAATATCGTCCGCAATGCCTGTACCTATACGGAGAGGGGGCGGATCACGATTACGGTCGAAAGCGATGGCGTGGTGGTTGAGGACACGGGGATCGGCATCCCGGAGGATCGCTTTCCGACCCTTTTCGAACGCCATGCAAAGGGCGTGGAAAGTGAGGGCTACGGCCTGGGACTGTCGATCGTCGCTCGCGTGGCGCAGCGGCTGAAGTGGCACGTGGAGCTGTCGAGCGTCAGTGGCAGGGGTACGCGAGTCCGCCTGAGTTTCTGTCCTGACCTGCTGCCTGAATCGTCCTGGAATTCGCGTTAACCCGGTACTTACATAAGGTCTGGTTTCTGCCCGGCGACCTTGAGCCGGTAGTGCGCCCCCCGTAAAATCAGGGCTGGGTGCTTGCCTATCTTTTTTCGAGCAAGCAGGTTTTCGTGCAGGTCGGGCCGCCGCACGGGAACTCCCATGCCCATGCACATCCGGAACCTTCCGCATCAATGCGCGTCCCGCGCACAGCTACTCCCCCCTTCGTATTTCCGGGCCGGAATCTCCGCTCCGGCGTTCCTCGCTGCGGCCATGTTTGCGCATTGCCTCCAATCGAATTTTTCGTACTGACCACACCATGCTGACTGCACTCGTCATTGTCTTTGTCGTCGCCTACGCGGCGATCGCACTGGAACATCCGCTCAAGATCAACAAGTCCGCTTCCGCCCTCGTCGGTGCAGGCGTGATGTGGACGATCTACGCCATGGGTACCACCGACCACCATGTGGTCACGCACCAGCTTGGCGAGTCGTTGATGAGTACCGCCCAGATCGCTTTTTTCCTGATGGGCGCGATGACCATCGTTGAGGTGGTCGATGCGCACAACGGCTTCGAGGTCATCACCAAGCGCATCCGCACCCAGCAGTTGTCGACGCTGATGTGGCTGGTCGGCTTCGTTACATTCTTCCTCAGTGCCCTATTGGATAACCTGACGACGACCATCGTGATGATCTCGCTGATGCGGAAGCTTTTGTCGAACCATGCCGACCGCCTCTTCTTTGCCGGCATCATCGTCATTGCAGCCAATGCCGGCGGCGCCTGGTCGCCCATCGGCGACGTGACGACGACGATGTTGTGGATCGGCGGGCAGATCACGACGATGAACATCATCAGCTCGGTCTTCCTGCCCTCGGTGGTCAGCCTGCTGGTACCTCTGACGATAACGGCCTACATCCTGCGTGGGCGCACGGTGGTGGGTCCTGAACATGTGGAAATGGACCATGGTCTCAGGACGACGGAGTTCGAGCGCATCACGATGTTCTGCATGGGGCTCGGCATTCTTGTCGCCGTGCCGGCCTTCAAGACCGTCACGCATCTGCCGCCCTTCCTTGGAATCCTGTTCGGCCTTGGCATTCTTTGGCTCGTCGGCGATCTGATTCACCGTCACAAGGAGGACGAGTACAAGCAGCACCTGACGCTGGCTCATGCACTCTCCAAGATCGACATGAGCTCGCTGGTCTTCTTCATCGGGATCCTGCTCGCCGTCGCGACCCTTGAACATACCCATATCCTGACGTCGCTCGCCCAATGGCTGGATCACAGCGTCGGTCGTCTCGATGTGATCGTCCTGCTGATCGGCATGCTCAGCGCCATTGTGGACAACGTGCCGCTGGTCGCCGCCTCAATGGGCATGTATGACCTGAAGACCTATCCGACCGACCACTTCCTGTGGGAGTTCCTCGCCTACTGCGCCGGCACTGGCGGTTCGATCCTCATCATCGGTTCCGCAGCCGGTGTTGCCGCGATGGGCCTCGAGAAGATCCACTTCTTCTGGTACGTGAAGAAGATCAGCGGTCTGGCACTGATCGGCTATCTGGCCGGTGCAGGTACCTATGTAGCGCAATACGCGCTGATGCATTAAATCGAAGGAGGGGGTTTATCCATGCAGGAACTCGACGGACTCTGGCTGGCGTTACGGGTGGCCTTTTGTGTTGTTACAGCAGTTTTCGTGATTGGCGGCGTGATTCGCGGCATTCAGATGGGAGGGGGGCGTCGCCCCGATCTGGTTACCGGCTGGGACTACGAGCCACTCCCTGATGTGGCAGCGGCTGGCCGGACCATGGGGCGCCTCTACCTTTCGATGGCCGCGTGCATGCTGCTGATTGTCGTGCTGCTGTTTGCAGGAGTGAGGCTTGCCGTTTGGGGCCTGTTGTTCGGAATCGTGCTCTGGATATGGGTCTACGCGATTGGTGCCATCACCGATCGTTCGCTCTCTCAGGCCGGTGTCCGCGAAAAGACGTGAGCTTTCAGCCGGGCGTCTCCAGCGGGCAATTGCTCTCTACGGCTGATCGGTCGGCGCTGTTTGTGCCGTCCCCGCGTGCCGTACGGCATGCAACCCTCCCCGTTGATTCAGGGAAGATTTGCTCCCCTACAAATTGCGTGAGGCCGTTAAGCAGCCAACGTCTGCTTACTGACTAACACAAGTCCGAATTGACGTTAGGAATGTGTGGCGGCTTTGGCCGAAATGCAGCCATCGCCGCTTCCCCCACGCGTATCGCCCCTACTTCCTCCGCTCCAACCTTCCCGCCTTCCCCCACCGCTTCTCCAGCGCCCCTGACGCCGCCGCCTTGAGCAGCTTCTGAAAGCTAGGGCATTCCGCATGGCTCGGTGCAGGGCAGGCCGCCGCGTGGCGCAGGCCGCTGCTCATGGCGCGCAGGCGCTTGATCTGCGCGTCGATCTCTTCAGCCTTGGCGAGCAGCAGTTGCCGGTCGACATGGGGGCCGCCCTCGGGCGTGAGCATGGTGCGGATATCGTCGAGCGAGAGCCCCGCCGCCTGGCCAAGGGCGATCAGCGCCAGCTGGTCGAGTGCGCCGGGCGCGAAGCGACGTCGTTCGCCCTTTTCGCGTAGCGAGGCGATCAGTCCTTTCTGCTCGTAATAGCGCAACGCGGAGGCCGGGATGCCGGTGCGTTTGCTGACTTCCGAAATATCCATCCGGAACTCCTTGACTTGAAGTCGACTTGAACTTCTACAGTGCGCTTCATGGCCCCGGTGGTCAACTTTCAAGGAGCGCGTCATGTCCCTGCTGCACGAGGTTTTTACGGTCGTTCTCATCGGCTGCGGCGCCACGCTGTTCATGGATCTCTGGCTGATGTTCCTGAAGCGGCTGGGCGTGCAGACGCTCAACTTCGCCTTCATCGGTCGCTGGGTGGGCCACCTGGGCCGTGGCCAGGTGGCGCATGCGGCGATCGGCAAGGCGCCGCCGGTGCGGCACGAGTTGCTGCTGGGCTGGCTGACGCACTACGCGGTGGGCATCGCCTTCGCCGGGCTGCTGGTTGCTGCGGCCGGTGCGGGCTGGATGGCGGCGCCGTCGCTGCTGCCGGCGCTGGCTCTGGGCGTGGGCACGGTGGTTTTTCCGCTCCTCGTGATGCAGCCGGCCATGGGGTTGGGTGTGGCGGCGTCGCGCACGCCGTCGCCGCTGAAGAACTGCCTGCGCAGCGTGGTCAATCACGCGGTGTTCGGGCTGGGCCTGTTCCTTGCCGCCAGCGTCATCGCCCGGCTTTTCTGATGGCGCCCGAGCAATGAATCGATCACCGTGCGTCGGGATTTCCGGCGCACATCACCGCGCGCGAAAGCGTGTCATTAGTGCGCAATTCACCTGGAGGTACTGACGATGATTCCCCAACGATTTGCCCCGATGCTGTTCAGCCTGATCCTCTCCGGCCTGATGTCGCTGCTGGTTTCCGGCATCGCCACCTTCCGTGCCGTCGGGTTCACCGATGGCGTGGTTGGCCTGTGGGCCTCGGCCTGGCTGACGGCGTGGCTGTTCGCCTTCCCCGCCGTGATGCTGGTGGCGCCGCTGGCGCAGCGGGCCGTGCGCTCGCTGGTGGCGGCGCGGTGAGGGCGGTGGCGCTGACTAAGGCAGGCGCACGGCGCCCGCTTCATCCATCTCGAAGAAGGGGTTGAAGCAGACTTCCCAGAGGAATCCGTCGGGGTCGGCGAAGTAGCCGCGGTAACCGCCCCACGGTGCGCGTTCGCCGCGGCGCACGAGGCGGGCGCCGGCGGTGACGGCTTCAGTCAGCGTGGCATCCACTGCCGCTTCGCTGGCCACGTTGTGGGCCAGCGTGACGGCGGGAAAGCCGCTGCCTTCTGCCGGTACGCTGGCATCCTCGGCCAGTGCCTCGCGGCCGAAGAGGGCGAAGGCGACGCTGCCGGCCTGATAGAAGGCGACCGCCTCCTGGCTGCCGCGCGATTCCTGCCAGCCGAGTGCCCGGTAGAAGGCGCGGCTGCGGGCGAGATCGCGCACGCCGAGGGTGATGAAGCTGATGGTCTGTTTCATTACTGGCGCTTCGATCGGCGCGCCGGCCTCAGAGATGCAGGTGGCCCATTGCGCCGACAATGAGGCCGATGGCGGTGGAACCGTAAACGCCAACCAGCAGCCAGCGCTTGCGCGTCAGCAGCGTGATTGCGGAAAGGGCGATGGCGATCTGCAGCAGCGTCGTCGCCAGCGCCCAGCGCTCGTGCACGTGCATTTCGGCTTCGCTCTTCTTGTCGGCCTCCTTTGCCGCCGCTTCCAGCTTTTCGGCGTCGGCCTTGATCTGTTCCTTTTCCTGCTTGTAGCGGGCGACTTCCTGCCTGTACTTTTCGGCCGTTTCGCCGCTGGTCAGCGTGATCGAGAGCTCGGCCAGGTTCTGCTTGTTGCTCTTGGCCTGGTAGTAGTTCCACTGGTTGGAGGCCGAGGTCTTCTGGATGGCGGCCTCGTTCTTGTAGAGCAGCGCGGCGTTCTGCGAGTGACCGCCCATGTAGCCGAAGATGGCACCGACCGTCGAGATGATGGCGGTGAGCATGGCCAGCTTGGCGGTGAAATTGTCGCCGCCGTGGTGGGCGACATGTTCGACTTCGTGATCGTGCGGGCCGTGAACGTGAAAGCCGTGACCGGACATCGGGATGCTCCTGCGGGTATAGGCAAAGGCGCGATTCTAGCGCGAGCCTGTCTGGTGTGACCATGCGCTGCAATTGCGCCGTACCCGGAGAGGCCGGTCCGTGGCAGCGACTGCCGGCGGGCGCCGATCCGCGCTCGTCACCCGGCGGGCGGCAGGTTAAGATCGGACATTCCGTATTCACGGGCTTGCCGACGGGCCGCGATCGCACCATGCAAAGACGAAGCTTCGCCAGGACCTCGAATTTGAACGACCCGACACCGCAGCCGTGCGTGCGGCGGCTGGCGGCAATTGCGCTGCTCGCCCTCTGGCTGCCGACCGCTGCGTTCGCCGCCGGCATTCCCGGCCTCCCGCAGGCAGCGGTACCGGCCGTATCCGCGCCGGTGAAGCCGTCGGATGGCAGCAAGGCGATCCAGGCCGAACTCGACGAGGCCCGGCGGGATGCCGCTGTCGTCGAGAATTCGCCGAATTACGCCGCGAACGCGCCGGCGAACGTGCCGGACGAAGAGCTGAAGCTGCGCCGTTATTTCCTCCGCGAAGCGGTGCGCTCTTACGAGAACCTCCTGCGCGCGACGGCGCAGCAGGGGCAACTGCGCCAGCAACTCGAAGATGCCAAGCGTCAGACAGAGACCTGGACGTCGCTCGAAACGCCGCCGCCCTATTCGGTCCTGCTCGCCGACCGCTTGACCCAGGCGGCGGTCGCGGCACAGAACCGCGTCAAGTCGCTGGATTACCGCCAGGACCTGATCGCCGGCCTGCGCGATGCGATCAGCAATGCCGCCCGCGCCAATGCGGCAACCGTGCGGCAGGCGGAAGAGCAGCTCGCGCAGGCACCGCCGGAGCGCAAGGTGGCCATCGCCTGGGCGCTGGAGCTGGCGCGCCAGCGCCTGCGGGCGCAGTCGGCGATCATCCGCTCGCTGGAAGTGTCGGACGAGAACAACCAGCTCAACCGGCTGATCGCGCAGCAGGAGGCGGCGCTGGCGCAGCGCAAGGCCGACAGCACCAAGGGCAGGATCGTCTTCGAGGAGGCGGATTACGAACGGATCAAGGCCGACCTGGTGACGGAGGGTCGCGATCTTTCCAACCGGCTGTCTGCCGCCGTCGACAAGGCCAATGCGGCCACCGTCCGGCTGGATCAGGCAAGGCAGGCCCTGGCGGGTGCCGAGGCGGCCCTGGCTTCCGATTACAACAAGGCGGTCAATGCGGCGGTTGCGGGCAACAGCGGGAATCTCGCCGTGCTCGACGGGTTGCGCCAGGATATCGTGCTGGCCGAGCAGCAGCTGGCGAGCGCCAATGCGGTTCTGGATGGCGTGCGTTATGCGCCGACGGTGATCGAGATGAAGCGGGCCATATGGGACTTGCGCTACCGCCTGCATCGCGACAAGACCCCGGAGCTGGTGGCCGAGATCAAGGTGAGGCTCAAGGAAATCTCGTCCGTCATGGCCTTGATGCTGAATATCAACGAGCGGCAGCTCGGCAGCGTGATGCGGGAAACGCTGGCGCTGGAGAAGGCGCTGGGCAGCGCTGATTCTCTCGCCAACCGTCCGCTACTGCAGAAGCAGCTGAGCGACCTGACGGGGCGGGAGCAGGAGCTGCGCCTGATCGGTGCATTCTTCTCGGCGGCGCAGTCGTTGCTGGATGCCCTGAATGGCGAAGTGGGCGGGCAGGCGGCTGAGTTCAGCCTCGCGCAGAAGGCGACAACGACGGCCATCGAGGGCAAGACGCTGCTGCAGGCGTTCTGGAACTACGAGCTGTTTGTCGCTGAAGACACCATCGAGGTCGATGGCAAGAAGGTGACCGGCTACAGCAGCATCACCATCGGCAAGGTCAGCCGGGCATTGATCATCTTCACGGCCGGCGTGCTGCTCACGCTCTGGCTGGCGCGTATCGGCGAGGCGGTCGTTGTGCGCCGCTTCGGCTACGATGCCGCGCGCGCGCGGATCCTGCGTAAATGGCTGTACACGCTCGGCCTGCTGGTGCTGCTGGTGCTGGTGCTGACCTGGGTCAATATCCCGCTGACGATCTTTGCCTTCCTCGGCGGCGCTGTCGCGATCGGCCTCGGCTTCGGCATGCAGAACGTGCTGAAGAATCTGATCAGCGGCCTGATGCTGCTGTTCGAGCGTCCGTTCAAGCCGGGCGATCTGGTCGAAGTCGGTGCGCTGCGCGGCAACGTGACCGAGATCGGTATCCGTTCCTCGACGATTCGCGATTCGAACGGCGTCGATACGATGATCCCCAACAGCCTGTTCGTCGAGCAGAGCGTGACCAACTGGACCTACGATCCGAAAGTGCGCTTCTGCGTCAAGGTCGGCGTGGCCTACGGTTCCCAGGTGCGCGAGGTGGCGGAGTTGCTGGCGGCGTGCGTCGCCCGTCATGGCCTGATCCTGACCGACCCGGAACCGGAAATCCTGTTCGAGAATTTCGGCGCCGACTCGCTCGAGTTCGGCGTTTACTTCTGGCTGGAAATCCTCCCCGGGGTGACCGGTCGCCGCGTCTGCAGCGACCTCCGCTTCATCATCGAAAAGGCGCTGACCGAGAAGGGGGTCGTCATTTCGTATCCGCAACGCGACGTGCACCTCGACGCCGCGGCGCCGCTGAAGATCGAGCTGGTCGGCGCGGGGAAACCCTCCGGCGACGCGTGAGCCGCCTCAGGCGCAGCGCGGGAGTGCCTGCGCCTCAGCAGGCCGCTCAGCCTCGCGATGCATGCGCATCGCTCAGGCGCACCTCAGGAGTACTTGTTCGCGATGCCCGGGCATCGCTCAGGCGACGTTGAGCGAGTGCATGACGCCGTCGATCGCCCGTTCGAATACCGAGGACTGATCTGCGGCCATGGCCGCGCCATCGCGGAACTGCCGTGCCAGGGCCTCCGGCGAGATGGTGATGGCCTTGGCAGCACGGTGGTTGGAGAAGACCAAGATGCCCTTCTGCGGGCTGATCCAGTTGAGGCGTTCCCGCGTCACTTGCCCGAATTCGTCGATGAAGTCGACCCAGTCGCCGCGCTTGAGTGACTGGACGGCAGCGAGCGCATCCTTGTCACGCGCCCGACGCATCGGGGTGGCGCCGACGAGCATGACGTCCTCGATGGTGACCCCGTCCTCGACGCGGCGGGTGACAAGCAGATCACCGTCGCTGGTGACCTCCCTGCCGGACACGGCACTGGCAGCAGGTGTCGTGGCGACGGGCGCGGCGGGTGCCGCGGGCGAAAGACTTCCCTTCAGCGCCGCGGCGTGCAGTTCGACCAGCGCGTCGAAGAACGCGCTGCGGGCATCCGTGTCCGTGCCGATCAGGCTGAGGCCGGCGTTCAGGCGGGCGAGCAGCATCGGCAGCGCACTGATCAGGCGCAGTCTTTCGTCAGGGTCGTTCTTGGCTGCGACGCTCCAGATCAACTGTTCGGCGACCTCGATGGTGTCGTGCCAGGACGGGTGTTCGGCCTCGTGGGTGAGCGCCTTCTGGCGCAGGACGGCGGCCCACTGATCAGCGATGAACTGCCGAACGGCTTCGGGCTGCGGCTTTTCGAGCAGCGGCCGGAGGGCTGCCTGGACGCGCTCCGCGGCTTCTTCTTCGGCTTCCCGGCGGATGACGGCGTCGGCGGCGACTTCGAGCGTGGCTGTTTCCTCCGCCTCGTGCGCGGTGACGAAGGCCTCGAGTTCGCTGATCGCTTCCGAAAATATTTCGACGTTGGTTTCGAATTCCTGCTGGATGCGGGTGACCAGCAGTTCCAGCCGCTTGATGAACGGGTCGTCTTCGTCGGCGCCGGCTCCCCAGTGCAGCGCTACGCCGGTGATGCCGTCGAGGAATCGGCGGGCCGGATGCTGCCGGTTGCCGAAGAAGCTCTGGTCGAGCATGGCGACCTTGAGCACGGGGATCTGCAACTGTCCGACCAGCGATTTGACCGTGGCCGGCAATTCGTCGTCGTTGAAGATGAAGTCGAACAGCATCGCCACGATGTCGATGGTGACGGACTCGATCGGGCTCACCTGCTGCGCGGCCTCCGAGTCGCGGACGACGCGGACCTGGTTCTGCAGCATGCCGGCGCCTGGCGTCCAGTCCTGATGCTGTACTTCGTTGAGCGAAGCGAGGAAGGCGTGGCTGATGGCGGCAGCATTGGGCGGAGGCGGTGTCGCGAGCGGTGGGAGCGATGAGAGCAGGGCTTCCGGCGTTGCGTCGCCCGACATCTGCCCGCTACGCGCGGCAGCGAGTCGCTGCAGGGTGCCGAGCAGGTCGCCGGCCGGCGGCGGCAGATTGTCTGCAGCGGCTTTCAGCGCCCCGGCTGTTGTCGCCGCCTGCGCGGTGGTGCTTGCCGAGGGTGTGCGCTTGAATGAGCGTTGCAGGTCGGGGAGGATGCCGCGTTCGATCAGGTTGCCGTTGATGTCGTGGTAGAGCGCCGGCAATGCAAGATGCAGGTGGCGCTCGATGCGGCGGATGAGCAGGAGGCGGCGGTCGGCATCGAGACCGAGTGCGGTGGCCCCCTCGGCCAGTGCCAGGCAGACGATGCTCGGGGACAGCGGATTTTCGCCGGCAACCGGCTCTTCGTGACCGAGCAGGGCGGCGATTCTGCGGTCCAGCGTGTAGAGCTGTTCGTCGCAGGTTTCGGCAAGCTGCGTCGAGAATTCGCGGAGGACGATCTGCTCCGAAAGCGTTTCGTCCTCGACCAGTTGCAGGCCTGCGAAATCCGGGATGTCGGCAAGCGCCTGCTCGGCAGCCGGCGAGGCGGTGACCGTCACGGCGTCCGCAAGGCTGTGGCGGAAGGCGTCGACGAAGATGTTCCATTCTCGTTCGATATCCTGGCGCAGATCGAGGTAGCAGGTCTGCAGGAGGCGGTCGCGCGTACCGTCGGCGAGCAGGAAAAGTTCTTCCGAGATCGTGGCGCGGATCCCCGTCAGCCAGCGGCAGAGTGCGTCGCCAAGCTGTTGCCGGCAGTCGTTGATGATGCGCAAGCCCGGGCCGCGCTCGCGGCCGGCCGTGTTGATCGATACCACCTTGCTGACCTGATTGTTCATGCTGCGTCTCCTAGGCGGTGTCGCGGCTGGTGTCGGTGGCCGGCTGGTCGAAGATCAGCATCGCCTCGTGTCCGGCAACGCGCTCGGCCAGATCCTCGGGGCTGATCTGTATCGCGCCCTGACCGTGATGGTTGGAGAAGACGAGGATGCCGCGCTGCGGGCTGATCCAGGTCAGGCGTTCGCGGCGGCAGCTGCCGTCGGCACTAGTGAATTCGACCCAGTCGCCGCGGTGCAGGCGCATCACCTGCTCGATCGCGCTTTCGTGGCGTGGTGCCGGCGGTGGCGGCGTCAGTTCGGCGCGCAGCACGGTCGCATGTATTTCGATCAGTGCGTCGAAGAACGGGCGGCGGTCCTCGCGGGGCAGGTCGATCAGGTCGAGCCCGCGGTTCAGTCGTGCCAGCAGCGCGGGAATCAGGCCGATCAGGTGCAAGCGATCTTCTTCCGCTGCCTTCGGCGCCAGGCTCCATGCAAGGTCCTCGACGACCGCGACGGCATCCTGCCACTGCGGGCTCCCCGGCGCATGTGCCAGCGCGGTCTTCTGCAGCACGTCGACCCAGTAGCCGGCGAGGAAGTCGCGGGCCAGGCCGGGCAAGGGGCGTTCGAGAAATTCGCGGGCGATCGCCTGGGCGCGCTCCCAGGCCTGTGCGTCATCGCTGGTATCCGGCGCCGGTGTGCCATGGATAAAGGTGGCGATGCGCGAGTGCAGTTCGGCGAAGGCGGCGGCGTTCGGTGTGAGCTCGTCGAGTACGCGGTCGAGTTCGGCGATGAAGCGCTGCTCGAACGCGGTGGCATAGCCGCCATGCTCGATATAGGTCCGCAGGTCGGGCACCAGCTCGTTCAAGAGCATGCGGGCGGGGTGCTGCCAGTCAGAGAAGAAGGTGGTGTCGCGCATGGCGAGTTGCAGGACCGGCAATTGCGCGCGCAGCAGCGCTTCCTTGACGCCGCGCGGCACGATCTGCTCGTCGAGAATGAAGCCGAACAGCATGTCGACGATGTCTGCCGCGACCTTGTCGAGCGTCGCGGCGGGATTCGCCGGCCACGGCTCAGCGACCTGCCGGCCTGGCATCTGGCGGATCATGTCGTCGAGCGACTCGATGAAGACCGCGCTCAGGCGTGAGGCCGTCATCGTGTTGCCGCGGGCTTCCGTCGCGGGTACGGGGTCACCTGCCGTAACGCCATCCCGCCGGGCAGCGGGGGGCACGGACTCGACGGTTTCGAACCCCCGGCGATGTGCGAGCTGGTGGTCGTAGATCGTCTCCCGCAGTGGATCGCCTGCGTACGGTGCGTACGCGGACATCGCTCCCGGCGGCCGAGAGTGCGATTGCGGAAAGAGGGGGATTACCTTGCTGGTGTCTTGATTGCCCATGATCGCTGCTCCTCGCGCCGGCGCGTGCGAACGACACGCGGTGCGGTAATGCGCAGGGCAAACGGCGCGAAGGGGGCGAGGCTGACCAGCAGGCAGAGA
Source organism: Burkholderiales bacterium (assembly GCA_016790635.1). Lineage (GTDB taxonomy): Bacteria > Pseudomonadota > Gammaproteobacteria > Burkholderiales > JAEUOS01 > JAEUOS01. Next base: position 109,053 of record JAEUOR010000052.1, on the reverse strand, counting down.
TCACGGAGGTGGGCGCCTGCGACCGACAATAGCGTACCGGGACCAAGGGTCCATGAGCGAACGGTACGCATGAAGGAGGAGGAATCCACAACAACCTCTTTTATCTGGTGGTCCCGCTGCCGTGGCGTGCCTGAGGCTCGCTGTAGGCCGGTGACTTTGCGTCGCCATCTTTCGATGGGTTTGCCCTGTTTCAGAGATCGGCTGGCCGCCCGTTGCGGGCACTGCGCTTACCGACCGTGGTTCGTGTCGCCCTGAACAACCGGGAGGCACGCTTTACTTTATAGCCGCTTGTCTGCTGATTGCAAGGACTTTCTTTGCTGTTGGCGGACGGCCCAGTCGACATGCTCCCGGACCACGGCCGAGGCGTGGTCGCGGCGTGCCGACAGGGCTTCCGTGACCGTGGGGGTCGCTGGCGCGTTGCCTAATGCAACGGCAATGTTGCGCAGCCAGCGCTCGTACCCGATGCGGCGGATCGGGCTGCCTTGCAGGCGCTGGTCGAAATCCGCCTCGCTCCATGCGAAGAGCGCCGCCAGCGTGCTGCCGTCCAGCCCGTTTCGCGGCGAGAAATCTGGGTCGCCCGTGGTGGCGAACGAGTTCCACGGGCAGCACAGCTGGCAGTCGTCGCAGCCGTAGATGCGGTTGCCCATCAGTGGGCGCAGGTCTTCCGGGATCGAGCCGTCGAGCTCGATCGTCAGGTAGGAGATGCAGCGCCGCGCATCGACCTCGTAGGGGGCGACGATGGCCTGCGTCGGGCAGGCGTCGATGCAGGCCGTACAGGTGCCGCAGTGCTCCTCGAGCGGTTCGTCGGGTGGCAACGGCAGGTCGGTATAGAGCTCGCCGAGGAAATGCCAGGAGCCGCCGCGCGTCAGCGAGAGCGTGTGCTTGCCGCGCCAGGCGGTGCCGGCGAGACGTGCGAATTCGACCTCCATCACCGGTGCCGAATCCGAAAAGGCGCGGTAGTTGAAATCCCCGATGTCGTCGCGGATGCGGTCTGCCAGCTTCTGCAGGCGGTTGCGGATCGTCTTGTGGTAATCACGGCCCAGCGCATAGCGCGAGACGTAGGCCAGCGTCGGGTCGGCGAGCACCATGCCGGCCTCTGCCGCCTCGGGCCAGTAGGGCAGGCGAGCGGTGATGACGGTCGTCGTGCCGGGGTGCAGGGCTGCCGGGGCGGCACGCAATGGCGCGTGTTTGGCCATATAATCCATGTCCCCGTGGCGGCCCATTTCCAGCCAGCGCATCAGGCCCGGAACGGCCTCGGCAGGATCCGCGCGCGCAATGCCGATATCGGCGAAGCCGAAGTCCCGGCCCCAGTCCTTGATGCGGCCCTTGAGGGCGGCCCAGTCGGTACCACTCACAGCGGAGTTCTGTTCTTGCATACCCCCGAGCCTACCATTTCCATCGATCTGCCGGATGAAGCTGCCAGTGCTGCACTGGCCGCAGCACTGGTGCCCTGCCTGCGTCCGGGCATGGTCGTTTACCTCGATGGCGACCTCGGCGCAGGCAAGACGACGCTAGTGCGCGCGATGCTCCGGGCCCTTGGCCACACGGGACCGGTGAAGAGCCCGACCTATACACTGGTTGAAGTTTACGTAGTTTCGAGCATATACTGGTATCACTTTGATTTTTATCGTTTCAATGTTCCGGAAGAGTTTGTCGATGCAGGCTTGGGCGAGTACTTTCGCAGCGATTCGGTCTGTCTGGTCGAATGGCCCGACAAGGCGGCCGGCTTTGTGCCCGCCGCAGACCTCGTTGTTGCCCTCGATTTCGCCGGCAGCGCTGGCGAAGCGCGCCGTGTCCGGCTCGCTGCGGCCTCTGCCGAGGGCGTGCGATGTCTGACAGACTTGCAAGCCGGACGCGCCGCGAACTGCTCCGCTTCGCCGGCGGTGCCTCCCTCGTCCTCCTCGTAACGCCGCTCGCCAACGCTGCCCGCAGCGTTTCTCCGAGCGTGCTGGCGGTGCGCATCTGGCCGGCCGCCGACTACACGCGCGTCACGCTCGAAAGCTCGGCTGCCGTGAAGTTCTCGCATTTCACGGTGAAGAACCCGGAACGCCTTGTGGTCGATCTGGAGGGTGTCGAGCTCAATGGGGTGCTCGACGGACTGTCCGGCAAGATCGGCGCGGACGATCCCTACATCAAGCTGCTGCGCGCCGGACGCTTCAAACCGGGCGTCGTGCGTCTGGTCATGGAACTGAAGACCGAGGTCGCGCCGCAGGTGTTCGTGCTGGCCCCGGTCGGGGAGTACGGGCATCGCCTGGTGCTCGACGTCTATCCCGCCAATCCCATCGACCCGCTGCTGGCGCTGCTGGAGAAGAAGGATCTGCAGCAGATTCCGCTCGACGACAAGCCGGTGCCGGCCGAGCCGCAGCAACCGGCCGTGGCCGAGAAACGGCCGGGCAAACCGGTGGTGGATCGCCTAGTGACGATCACGCTCGATCCGGGGCACGGCGGCGAAGACCCCGGTGCCGTGGGCCGCGGCGGCAGCCATGAAAAGAACGTGACGCTGGCCGTGGCGAAGCGCCTGAAGGCGAAGATCGACGCCGAGCCGAACATGCGCGCGGTGCTGACGCGCGACTCCGATTTCTTCGTGCCCTTGCACATGCGCGTGCAGAAGGCACGGCGCGTGCAGTCCGATCTCTTCGTCTCGATCCACGCCGATGCCTTCATCAAGCCGGATGCGCGCGGGGCCTCGGTCTTCGTGTTGTCGGAGAACGGTGCCACCAGTTCGGCGGCGCGCTGGCTGGCGAACAAGGAGAACGCGGCCGATCTGATCGGTGGCGTGAACTTCGGCACCAAGGACCCGATGCTGGCGCGCACGCTGCTCGACCTGTCGCAGACGGCGACGATCAACGACAGCCTCAAGCTGGGCAAGGCCGTGCTCGGCGAACTCGATCGCGTCGGCGACTTGCACAAACCGCATGTCGAGCAGGCCGGCTTCGCGGTACTGAAGGCGCCCGACATCCCTTCGATCCTGGTCGAGACGGCCTTCATCTCGAACCCCGAGGAAGAGCGCCGTCTCAACGACGAGGCCTACCAGGACAGGCTCGCCGAGGCGGTCATGTCGGGTATTCGCAAGTACTTCAAGCTCAATCCGCCGCTCGCCAAATCCAAGCTCGCCAAGCTGGACTGAGGCGCTGCCGCAGCCCGGCAATCCGGGCCGTAAACCTTTATAATTCAGCCTTTTTCGGCGGTATTCCGCGCTTCGGCGCTTCGCTTCCCAATACTCCATGCGCGTCTTTCGCGGTCTCTCGCAATCCTCCCCCAGCGCGACCGTGCTCACCATCGGCAATTTTGATGGCGTGCACCTCGGTCATCGCGCGTTGCTGGCACGCCTGTGTGCGGTGGCGGGAGAAACCGGCCTGCCGCCGGCTGTATTGACCTTCGAGCCGCATCCGCGCGAGTTTTTCGCACCGGAGTCGGCGCCGACGCGCCTCTCCAACCTGCGCGAGAAGCTGGAACTGATCGCCGCCGATGGCGTCGAGCTGGCCTTCGTCGCCCGCTTCAACAAGGCCTTCGCCAGCCTCACGGCGGACCAGTTCATCGAGGACGTGCTGGTGAAGACGCTGCGCGTGCGTCACCTGATCATCGGCGACGATTTCCGCTTCGGCGCCAGGCGTGCCGGCGACTTCGCGCTGCTGCAGCAGGCTGGCGAATCTTTCGGTTTCCGCGTCGAGGCGATGAGTACCGTGGCTTCCGCCGAGGTGCGCGTCTCCAGCTCCGCCGTGCGCGATGCTTTGTGGGCCGGCGACCTCGAACGCGCTGCCGAACTGCTCGGCCGTCCGTACGTGATCGACGGGCGCGTCGTTCATGGCGACAAGGTCGGCCGCCAGCTTGGCTACGCGACCGCCAACATCCGCATGAAGCACGACCGGCCGCCGCTGCTCGGCGTTTTTGCCGTCGAGGTCACCGGTCTTGGCGACCGGCCGCTACCCGGCGTCGCCAACCTTGGCTACCGCCCGACCGCCAATGCGGTGGTACGGCCGATCCTCGAGGTGCACCTGTTCGATTTCGCAGCCGATATCTACGGCGCGCACCTGACGGTGCGCTTCCTGCACAAGATCCGCAACGAGATGAAGTTTTCGGGATTCGACGAACTGAAGGCGCAGATCGCCCGTGATGTCGAAACTGCCCGCCAGTATTTCAAGCTTTGAACGATTTGAGTGATTTGACTCCGAGACACCGCAAATGGCTGACTACAAGCACACACTGAACCTTCCCGATACGCCTTTCCCGATGCGCGGCGACCTCGCCAAGCGCGAGCCGGCCTGGGTGGCGGCATGGCAGGAGAAGAAGCTCTACGAGCAGATCCGCAAGGCATCGACGGGCCGCCGGCGTTTCGTGCTGCACGATGGTCCGCCCTACGCCAACGGTGACATCCACATCGGCCATGCGGTGAACAAGATCCTCAAGGACATCATCGTCCGCTCGCGCACGCTGGCAGGCTTCGATGCGCCTTACGTGCCGGGCTGGGATTGCCACGGCCTGCCGATCGAGCACCAGATCGAGAAGCTGCACGGCAAGAACATTCCGGCCGACAAGGTGCGCGAACTGTGCCGCGCTTTCGCCACGGAACAGGTCGAGCGCCAGAAGAAGGATTTCATCCGCCTCGGCGTCCTTGGCGAATGGGACAACCCCTACCTGACGATGCGCTTCAAGACCGAAGCGGACGAGATCCGCGCGGTCGGCAAGATCCTCGAGAAGGGCTATCTCTACCAGGGCCTGAAGCCGGTGAACTGGTGTCTGGATTGCGGTTCGGCGCTGGCCGAGGCCGAGGTCGAGTACGAGGACAAGACCTCGCCGGCGATCGATGTCGCTTTCCCGGTGCATGAAAACCACGCGGAGAAGGTGGCCAAGGCCTTCGGCCTGACGCATCTGCGCGGCCCGGCCTTCGCCGTGATCTGGACGACAACCCCGTGGACGCTGCCGGCCAACGAGGCGGTGAGTGTGCATCCGGAGTTCGACTACGACCTGATTGAAACGTCGAAGGGCGCGCTGATCCTTGCCCGTGAACTGGCCGAGTCCTGCCTCAAGCGCTACGAACTCGAAGGCACGGTGGTCGGTTCCTGCAAGGGCGCGGCGCTCGACCAGGTGCTGCTGCGCCACCCGTTCCAGAGCCGCGACGTGGCGATCATCTGCGGTACGCACGTCACCACCGAAGCCGGTACCGGCCAGGTGCATACCGCACCGGCGCATGGTGTGGACGACTACGTGGTCGGCAAGAAATACGGCCTGCCGGTGACCAACCCGGTCGGCGACGATGGCAGGTTCCTCGGTAACGTGCCGGCGCTGTCGGTCGGCGAGATCGCCGGCAAGACGGTTTGGGAAGCCAACCCGCTGGTGCTGCAGGAACTGGAAGCCAGGGGCGTGCTGCTCAAGGCCGAGAAGATCCGCCACAGCTATCCGCACTGCTGGCGCCACAAGTCGCCGATCATCTTCCGGGCGACGACGCAGTGGTTCATCGGCATGGAACACAAGCTCGACGAGAACGCGCCGACCCTGCGCTGGGTCGCCGAGCGTGCCGTTGACGAGACGCAGTTCTTCCCGGCCTGGGGCCGCGCGCGACTGGAAGCGATGATGAAGACGCGTCCGGACTGGTGCGTCTCGCGCCAACGCAACTGGGGCGTGCCGATCCCGTTCTTCCTGCACAAGGAAACCGGCGCGCTGCATCCGCGCACGCCGGAACTGATCGAGCAGGTGGCCAAGCGCGTCGAAAAGACCGGTATCGAAGGCTGGTTCTCGCTCGATGCGAAGGAGCTGCTCGGTGACGAAGCGGCCCAATACCGCAAGATGAGCGACACGCTCGACGTCTGGTTCGATTCCGGCACGACGCATCTCTCGGTGATGCGTGGCTCGCACGCCGAGCAGTGCGTGTTCCCGGCCGATCTCTACCTTGAAGGTTCGGACCAGCATCGTGGCTGGTTCCAGAGCTCGCTCTTGACTGGCTGCGCCATCGATGGCCGCGCGCCGTACAAGGCGCTGCTGACGCACGGCTTCGTCGTCGATGGCAAGGGCATGAAGATGTCCAAGTCGAAGGGCAACGTCGTCGCGCCGCAGAAGGTGTCCGACACGCTCGGCGCCGATATCCTGCGCCTGTGGACGGCCGCCACCGATTACTCGGGCGAGCTGTCGATCTCGGACGAGATCCTCAAGCGTGTGACCGAAGCCTATCGCCGCATCCGCAATACCCTGCGATTCCTGCTCGCCAACGCGGCGACCGACTTCGACGCGAGGAAGGATCTGCTGCCGGTGTCCGAGTGGCTGGAGATTGATCGTTACGCGCTGGCCATGACGCGCCAACTGCAGGCGGATGCCGAGGCCGACTACGATCGCTATGAATTCCACCGCGTCGTGCAGGCCCTGCAGAACTTCTGTTCGGAAGATCTCGGCGGTTTCTACCTCGACATCCTCAAGGACCGTCTCTACACGACGAAGGGCGATTCGCGCGCCCGTCGCTCGGCGCAGAGTGCGCTGTGGCACATCACCGGCACCTTCCTCAAGCTGATGGCACCGATCCTCTCCTTCACCGCGGAAGAGGCGTGGCAGGAATTCAGCAAGGGCAGTGACTCGATCATGCTGGAAACTTGGCAGCCGTTGCCGGCGCAGGATGGCGAATCGGAACTGCTCGCCAAGTGGGTGCTGATCCGCGCGGTGCGCGGCGAGGTGACCAAGGTGCTGGAAGATCTGCGCATCGAAGGCAGGATCGGCGCGCCGCTGCAGGCCTCCGTGACCATTGCCGCCGACGGCGACAAATACGCCGCGCTGTCCTCGCTCGGCGATGACCTCAAGTATGTGTTCATCGTCTCTGCTGCGAACGTCGTCAAGGCGGTCGCAGAGCAGGTGACCGCGTCGCCGCTGGCGCACGCCAAGTGCGAGCGCTGCTGGCACGTCCGCGAGGATGTCGGCGCCAATGCCGAGCACCCGGACCTTTGCGGCCGCTGCGTCAGCAACCTGCATGGCGAGGGCGACCCGCGTGCCTGTGCCTGATCGTGCGTCGGCACGCCGCTGGTATGTGCTTGCGGCCGTCGTCATCGTGCTCGACCAGATCAGCAAGCAGGTGGTACTTGCCAGCATCCAGTATGGCGAGACGATCTACTTCGCGCCCTTCTGGAACTGGGTACTGACCTTCAACCGCGGTGCAGCTTTCAGCTTCCTCGCCAGCGAGGATGGCTGGCAGCGCTGGTTCTTCACCGTGCTGGCACTTGGCGTTTCCGGATGGATCGTTTTCATGCTGCGCCAGCACGCCGCGCAGAAGCTGCTGTCGCTGGCCCTGGCGCTGATCATGGGCGGCGCCCTCGGCAATGTCATCGACCGCATCCGCTTCGGTGCGGTGATCGATTTCGTGCAATGGCACGCCGCCGGCTTCTACTGGCCGGCCTTCAACGTCGCTGATTCGGCGATCACCGTCGGTGCCGTGCTGATGGTCTGGGACCAGTTCTTCGGTGCCGGTGCCCGCGCTTCCGGAAACGCCTCCCGCTGATACCGCACCATCGAACCACAGGAACCGATGCAATGAACGCTCCCGCCACTGTCCAGCCGGACAGCTTCCTGACCCTCCATTACCGCCTTTCCGGGCTCGATGGTACAGAGCATGTCAGCACCTTCGACATGTCGCCGGCGACGCTCCAGATGGGCGGCGGCCAGCTGGCCGCTTCGCTTGAGGCCTGCCTGCTCGGGCTCGGTGTCGGCGAGCATCACGTGTTCGAACTCGAGGCCGACGATGCCTTCGGCCAACATAACCCGCGCCTTGTCGAGCGTATCGCTCGCAGTGCGTTGCCGCCCGGGATGGAACTCAAGGTGAATTCGCTGATCGAATTCAGCGCGCCGGACAATGCGTCGGTGCCGGGTGTGTCAGGGGGGATTGCAGGTCTCCTGCGCGAACTCAACGAAACCACGGCCGTCTTCGACTTCAACCATCCGCTCGCCGGCCAGCCGGTCCGCTTCGAAGTCAGGATCATCGGCATTCTTTAAGGACATTCATGGAAGTCATCCTCGCCAATCCCCGAGGTTTCTGCGCCGGCGTTGAGCGCGCGATCGCCATCGTCGAGCGTGCGCTCGAGAAGTTCGGTGCACCGATCTATGTGCGGCACGAAGTCGTGCACAACAAGTTCGTCTGTGACGACCTGCGCGCGAAAGGGGCGATCTTCATCGAGGATCTGGCCGAAGTGCCGGCCGGTTCGACGCTCATCTTCAGTGCGCACGGCGTATCCAAGGCCGTTCGCGAGGAGGCCGACAAGCGGGGCTTGAAGGTGTTCGATGCGACCTGCCCGTTGGTGACCAAGGTTCATGTCGAAGTCGGCAAGATGCGCCGTGACGAGCGCGAGATCGTCATGATCGGCCACAAGGGGCATCCCGAAGTGGAAGGCACCATCGGCCAGGCATCCGGCGGGATGTATCTCGTCGAAACCGTGGCCGACGTCGAGTCCCTCCGTGTCGCCGACGAGACGAAGCTGGCGTACGTGACGCAAACGACGCTCTCGGTAGATGATGCGTCGGAGATCGTTGCCGCGCTGCGCAAACGTTTCCCGCTCATCCAGGGGCCGAAGAAGGATGACATCTGCTACGCCACCCAGAACCGCCAGGAGGCGGCGAAGGAACTGGCGGCGCAGTGTGATTTCGTGATCGTCGTCGGCAGCCCGAACAGTTCGAATTCAAACCGGCTGCGCGAAGTGGCCGCAGCGAGGGGGGTCGACTCCCGCATGGTCGACAATGCCTCCGAAATCGATCCGGCGTGGTTTGCCGGCAAGCAGCGTGTCGGGGTCACCGCCGGTGCATCGGCGCCGGAAGTGCTCGTGGATGCCGTCATCGAGCGCCTGCGTGGCCTGGGGCTCTCCACCCTGCGTCAGGACGCCGGTTTGCCGGAGAATGTTTCCTTCCCGCTGCCGGTCGAATTGCAGCGCTGAAAATGCCCGGCAGCCCGTCGTTGCCATTGGTGTTTGGGTATGCGCGGTTTTTCGATATAATGCGCCCCGCGTCGCTGCTGTAGCTCAGTCGGTAGAGCAACTGATTCGTAATCAGTAGGTCACCAGTTCGATTCCGGTCAGCAGCACCAGAATTTGTAACCCGCCAGGGGCTTTCCCTGGCGGGTTTTTTCGAAGATCACCATACGGTACCGTCTGGAAATCTTCGCTTGTTTTCATGGACATAAACGGAGGCAGCATGCAGATACAAGGCGGTGTGTTTGTCGTGACCGGCGGAGCGTCGGGACTCGGTGCCGGTACGGCGCGAATGCTGGTGGAGGGCGGCGGGCGTGTGGTGCTCGTCGATCTGCAGAAAGAAGCCGGCGAGGCGATGGCGAAGGAACTCGGTGCGAATGCCCGCTTCGTCGAAACCGATGTGTCGAACGAAGATAGTGCCAAGGCGGCGATCGATGCGGCGGTCAGCGGCTTCGGCGGACTCAATGGCCTGGTCAATTGTGCCGGTATCGCGCCGGCCGAGAAGGTGATCGGCAAGGACAACGCCGTGCACCGTCTGGCGACGTTCCAGCGCGTCATCAATGTCAATCTCGTCGGCAGCTTCAACATGATCCGCCTCGCTGCGGATGCGATGAGCCGTGCCGAACCGAACGCAGCAGGTGAGCGCGGCGTGATCGTGAATACGGCCTCGGTGGCCGCTTTCGACGGGCAGATCGGCCAGTCGGCCTATGCTGCCTCGAAGGGCGGCGTTGTCGCGATGACGCTGCCGATCGCCCGTGAGTTGGCGCGCTCCGGGATTCGCGTGATGACGATCGCTCCCGGGATCTTCGAGACGCCGATGCTGCTGGGTATGCCGCCCGAGGTGCAGGATGCGTTGGGCAAGATGGTCCCGTTCCCGTCGCGTCTCGGGAAGCCGGCCGAGTACGCCGCGCTGGTGCGCCACATCATGGAGAACCCCATGCTGAACGGCGAGGTGATCCGCCTCGACGGTGCCATCCGGATGGCGCCCAAGTAATCTATAATCCGCACCGTTTGCAGGGCGCGAGGGGTTTGCCTCGCGCCTTTTTCATTTTCGGTGGCTTGTCATGAGCGGTAGCTGCTATCACTGTGGGCAGGATGTTCCCGCAGGCACGGACCTTGGCGTCCGCGTCGAAGGCGAGGTACGCCCGATGTGCTGCCTGGGCTGTCAGGCGGTGGCGCAGGCCATCGTCGACAACGGTCTTGCCGACTATTACCGCAACCGCGATGCGCTGCCGGATTCGCCGCGGGAAGCCTTGCCCGACGCCTTGGGCAATCTGTTGCTCTACGACCATGCTGAATTCCAGAAGAGCTTCGTGCATGCGCTGGACGAGCATGAGCGCGAAGCAGCACTGATTCTCGAGGGAATCACCTGTGCTGCGTGCATCTGGCTGAACGAGCAGCATGTGTCACGCCTGCCGGGCGTGACAGGTGTCGACATCAATTACGCAACGCGGCGTGCACGTGTTCGCTGGGACGAATCGCGCACCCGGCTTTCGGATATCCTCGCGGCGATTGCGGCGATCGGTTATCGCGCCTATCCGTATGACGCCGCGCGCAGCGAGGCCCTGGCGCGCAAGGAGCAGCGCTCCGCGCTGTGGCGCCTCTTCGTCGCCGGTTTCGGCATGATGCAGGTGATGATGTACGCCGTCCCGGTCTATATGGCGGCGGACGGCGATATGAGCGCCGACATCGAGGCGATGATGCGCTGGGCGAGCATGGTTCTGACGCTGCCCGTCGTCGTCTATTCGGCGGCGCCGTTCTTCCGCAATGCCTGGCGTGACCTGCGCCTGTTGCGCGTCGGCATGGACGTGCCGGTGGCGTTGGGGGTCGGTGCCGCTTTCGCCGCAAGCGTTTGGGCCACCGTTACGGCATCCGGCGAGGTCTATTTCGATTCGGTGACGATGTTCGTCTTTTTCCTGCTCGGCGGTCGTTTCGTCGAAATGCGGGCGCGCCAGAAGGCGGTAGGTGTGACCGAAGCGCTGGCCAAGCTGATGCCGGCGCTGGCCCAGCGGCTGGGCGATTATCCGGCGAGCAGGGAAACCGAGCAGATCGTTGCTGCGGATCTTCATGCCGGCGATCTCGTGCTGGTCCGCCCCGGCGAATCGATTCCGGCCGACGGTATCGTCGTCGAGGGCGAGAGCAGCGTGGACGAAGCCTTGCTGACCGGCGAGAGCCGGCCGGTGGCCAAGCGGGGCGGCGACCGCCTGACGGGGGGGGCAATCAACAACGAGAGCCCGCTGGTCATGCGGGTCGAGCAGGTCGGCGAGGAAACGCGACTCTCGGCGATTGTCCGCCTGATGGAGCGCGCAGCGACTGAAAAGCCGCGCATCGTGGAGATGGCCGATCGTATCGCCACGCGTTTTGTGGCCGCCCTTCTGGTCGTGGCTGCGGCCGTTGCCATCGTCTGGTGGAACATTGATCCGCACAAGGCGTTGTGGATCACGGTGTCGGTGCTCGTGGTGACCTGTCCGTGCGCCCTGTCGCTGGCGACGCCGGTGACGCTGACCGTCGCGAGCGGTGCGCTGGCGCGGGCGGGGCTGCTGGTGACGCGCGGCCATGCGATCGAAGCACTGGCGCGCGCCAATCACTTCGTCTTCGACAAGACCGGCACCTTGACCACCGGCCGCATGCGCCTGTTGCAGAGTATGCCGCTGGGCGTACTGGATGCGCAGGCATGCATAGAGCTTGCGGCGACGCTGGAACAGTCGTCGGAGCATCCCCTGGCGCGATCCCTGCGGGATGCGGCGATCTCTCCGGTGACGGGCATTTCGGATGTGCGCAGCGTTCCGGGCTGCGGCGTGTGTGGCATGGTCGACGGTCGTGAGCTGCGCGTCGGACGTCCGGAGTGGGTGGCTGAACTGCACGGGCTCCCCCTGGGGGAATCGGGTGCGGCGCTGCTGGCGCTGGAGGATACCGTGATCGCCCTGGCCGATGATGGCGGCTGGCTTGCGCTGTTTCGCATCGGCGATGAGCTGCGGCCCGAGGCGGTGGATCTGGTGGTCGACCTCAAGGCTGCGGGCTGTGCCGTTTCGTTGCTGACCGGCGACGCCCCGTCGGTTGCCGCACGCATCGGTCGCCAGTTGGGGATCGACGATATCCGTGCCGGCATGTCGCCGCAGGGGAAGCATGCGTACGTTCGCCATCTGCAGGATCACGGCCGGCTGGTGGCGATGGTCGGCGACGGAGTCAATGATGCGCCGGTGCTGGCGCAGGCGCAGGTTTCGATCGCCATGGGCGGTGGTGCGGCACTGGCCAGGACACAGGCGGATTTCGTGCTCCTCTCGGAAAACCTGGAACACCTGCGCGATGGCCTCCAGCTTGCCCGCCGCTCGCTGGCGGTGGTTCGCCAGAATCTCGTCTGGTCCTTCGCCTACAATTTCATTGCCTTGCCATTGGCGATGTTCGGCTTCATCACGCCGTGGATGGCCGGCATCGGCATGTCGGGCAGTTCCCTGCTGGTTGTTCTCAATTCACTGCGGCTGCAGCGCCGGGAGGTCTGATGGAGAGTCTGTACCTGCTCATTCCCTTGTCGGTGGTGCTGGTTTTTGTCATCGGCATCGCATTCTGGTGGTCGGTTCGGAGTGGCCAGTTCGACGACATGGAAGGTCCGGCCTACCGGATTCTCATGGATGACGACCGGGTTCGCCCCGCAGCGCCGGATACCCCGACCGCGAAGCCTGATGCGGCCTCGCCGCAACCCCGGTCCGACGATTGATCTGAATCAAAGATGTTTCCGGGGGCGAACGGCAGAATCCGCACCAGTCGATTTGGCGACGCGCAACATCTGGGCGCCGGATCGTTCGTTTCTCTGTTGGGGTTGGGGTGCGTTGCGACGCACCCTTTTTTTTTGTCATACCCCCGTGATCCCTCATTCCTTGAGGCTTCTTGATTTTGTGCGACGCAACTTGATGTACGTCAAAATCGTTCAAGATAAGTTAAAATATCATCGCTAACGCGCTACCTGAAGCGTCAGGGGGGTAGCATGAGAGGCTTTCCTTTTTTCAATAAAGAGGTGGTTCCATGTCGGAAACGCAATCGAACTATAACTACAAGGTAGTGCGGCAATTTGCCGTAATGGCCGTCATCTGGGGCATCGTCGGCATGTCCGTGGGTGTCTTCATCGCGGCCCAGCTTGTCTGGCCGGATCTGACCTTCGGCATTGAATGGCTGTCGTACGGTCGTCTGCGCCCGTTGCATACCAACGCGGTGATCTTCGCCTTCGGCGGCAGCGCGCTGTTTGCCACGTCGTACTGGTGCGTGCAGCGTACCTGCCATACGCGCCTGTTCGCCGGCCCGCTCGCCGGGTTCACGTTCTGGGGCTGGCAGCTGGTGATCGTTCTCGCTGCCGTAACGCTTCCGCTGGGCATGACGCAGGGCAAGGAATACGCCGAGCTCGAGTGGCCGATCGACCTGCTGATCGCCGTCGTCTGGGTTTCCTACGCGGTCGTCTTCTTCGGCACCATCGCCAAGCGCACGGTCAGCCACATTTACGTGGCCAACTGGTTCTTCGGCGGCTTCATCCTTGCCGTGGCGCTGCTGCACATTGTCAATAGCTGCGCGATTCCGGTCGCTGCCTTCAAATCCTACTCGTGCTATGCCGGCGCGCAGGACGCGATGATCCAGTGGTGGTACGGTCACAACGCCGTCGGCTTCTTCCTGACTGCCGGTTTCCTCGGCATGATGTACTACTTCGTGCCGAAGCAGGCCGGTCGCCCGGTGTATTCCTACCGTCTGTCGGTGGTGCACTTCTGGGCGCTGATCTTTACCTACATGTGGGCCGGCCCGCACCACCTGCATTACACCGCGCTGCCGGACTGGACGCAGTCGGTGGGCATGCTCTTCTCGCTGATCCTGCTGGCACCGTCGTGGGGCGGCATGATCAACGGCATCATGACCCTGCAGGGCGCCTGGCACAAACTGCGCGATGACCCGATCCTGAAATTCCTGATCACCTCGCTGTCGTTCTACGGCATGTCGACCTTCGAAGGTCCGATGATGGCGATCAAGACGGTCAACGCGCTCTCGCACTACACCGACTGGACCGTCGGCCACGTGCACTCCGGCGCATTGGGCTGGGTCGGCCTGGTGTCGATGGGCTGCATCTACTTCCTGCTGCCGCGCCTGTACGGCCTGAAGGAGATGTGGAGCACGCGCCTGATCGAGCTGCACTTCTGGATCGCCACCGTCGGCATCGTCCTCTACATCGCCGCGATGTGGATCGCCGGTGTCATGCAGGGTCTCATGTGGCGCGCGGTCAACGTCGACGGCACGCTCACCTACACCTTCGTCGAGTCGGTCAAGGCGACCTTCCCGTACTACGTGATCCGCCTGATCGGCGGGCTCCTGTACTTCAGCGGCATGCTGATCATGACCTACAACATGTTCCGCACCATCGCTGCCGGACGCGCCATCGACGATGCGCCGGTGCCGCGGCCGACCGCCGCGACGCTGGCCCACGCGTAAACGACCAACCTAAGCCCGGGTGAACCATGAATTTCTCGCACCAGCCGATCGAACGCAACATCGGCCTCATGATCGTGCTCATCGTGCTCACGGTGAGCATCGGCGGACTGATCGAGATCGTTCCGCTGTTCTTCCAGAAGTCGACTACCGAGCCGGTCGCGGGCTTGAAGCCCTACACCGCGCTCAGACTGTCGGGGCGCGACGTCTACGTGCGCGAGGGCTGCTACAACTGCCATTCGCAGATGGTACGGCCGTTCCGCGCCGAAACCGAGCGCTACGGGCATTACTCGGTGGCCGGAGAGTTCGTCTATGACCATCCGTTCCAGTGGGGCAGCAAGCGCACCGGCCCCGATCTGGCGCGCGTGGGCGGACGCTACAGCGACGAGTGGCATCGCATCCACCTGGCCAATCCGCGCGACGTGGTGCCCGAGTCGAACATGCCGGGCTACCCCTGGCTGGCCAAGACCGCGCTCGATCCCAAGTCGGCAGTGCCCAAGATGAAGGCGCTGGCCCGGCTGGGCGTGCCCTATACCGAGGCGGATTTCGCCGGCGCCGAAAAGGAGTTGACCGGAAAGACCGAGGAGGACGCACTGATCGCCTATCTGCAGGGACTCGGCACGGTGATCAAGCCGCGCACGCCGGCGGCCGGCCTGCCCGGCAGCGATCCGGTGGCAGCTGCCCCGGCGTCGCCGGCAACACCTGCCGCGGCCCCACCGCAGGTCGCGGTGGCCAATGGTTCGAAACCCAAGTAGACGGAGCACGCTGTGGACATCAACATCCTGCGCATCATGGTGACCGCGCTGTCGTTCGCGGTCTTTCTGGGCATCGTCGCCTGGGCCGTCTGGCCGGCCAACCGGCAGCGCTTCGAGGCCGACGCGATGATTCCTTTCGACGACGACGTCAAGGGGACCTGACATGGCCGACTTCACCAGCGGTTTCTGGAGCGGCTACATCACCATCGCGACCATCGTCTCGCTGGTGTTCTGCATCATCCTGCTCATCTTCACGTCCAGTCGCACCGTCATCCGTGACGAAAAGGGCAACATCCAGACCAGCGGCCACGTCTGGGACGAGGATCTGACCGAGTACAACAATCCGCTGCCGCGCTGGTGGATGTGGCTGTTCTACATCACGGTCTTCTTCTCGCTGATCTATCTGTATCTTTATCCGGGGCTGGGTGGTTTTGCCGGCAGCCTGGCTTGGTCCTCGACCGGGCAGTACGCCGACGAGGTCAAGAAGGCAGACGCCGAGTCCGGACCGCTGTTCGCCAAGTTCCTGGCCAAGGATGCGGCCACGCTCGCCGCCGACCCGCAGGCGCGCGAGATCGGCGCGCGGCTGTTCCTCAACTACTGTGCACAGTGCCATGGCTCGGACGCGCGCGGCAGCAAGGGCTTTCCCAACCTGACCGACCGCGACTGGCTGTGGGGCGGCACGCCTGACGCCATCAAGACCTCGATCCTGGCCGGGCGCAATGGTGTCATGCCGCCCATGGCGGCTGCGCTTGGCGGCGAGGAAGACGTGAAAAACGTGGCCAACTACGCGCTTTCGCTCTCCGGCGCCGCGCATGATTCGATCGCGGCGCAGAAGGGCCGCGCGAAGTTCGCCGTCTGTGCCGCCTGCCATGGCGCCGACGGGCGCGGCAATCCCGCGCTGGGCGCCCCCAACCTGACCGACAAGATCTGGCTGCATGGCGGCGGGGTCGCCGCGGTGACCGAGAGCATCGTCAAGGGCCGCGACAACATGATGCCGGCGCACAAGGAGTTCCTGGGCGAGGCCAAGGTTCATCTGCTGACCGCATGGGTGTTCGGCCTGGGAGGTGGCGAGGCGCCGGCCGCAGCGGTCGCCGCAGCGCCCGCTCCCGCAGCCGCGCCGGCCGCGGCACCGGCCAGTCCGCCGGCTCCCGCCGCGGCCGCGGCACCCGCTTCCCCGGCCGGAGCAAAGTGAGCCCCCAAGAGGAGCGCGTTCTGCCCGCCGGCCAGGCGCCTGCCGCGCAGGTGATCCAGCTCGCGGGCGAAGTCGAGGCCGCGCTCTACGAGGTGCGCAAGAAGATCTACCCGCGCGCGGTGCACGGGTGGTTCGCCGGCTGGCGCTGGGCGCTGGTCTGGTTCACGCAGATCCTGTTCTACGGCACCGCCTGGCTTGACTGGAACGGTCGCCAGGCCGTGCTCTTCAACCTGGCCGAACGCAAGTTCATGATCTTCGGCCTGGTGCTGTGGCCGCAGGACTTCATCTACCTGACCGCGCTCCTCATCATCTCCGCGCTGTCTCTGTTCCTCTTCACCACCGTCGCCGGGCGGTTGTGGTGCGGTTACGCCTGCCCGCAGACGGTCTATACCGAGATGTTCCTGTGGATCGAGCGCCTCTGCGAGGGCGATCGCGGCGCGCGCATGCGCCTGGATGAACGCGGCACGGCCAGGGAGAAATTCCTGCGCAAGGGCGCCAAGCACTCGCTCTGGGTGCTGCTGGCGCTGTGGACCGGCCTCACCTTCGTCGGCTATTTCACGCCCATCCGCAGCCTGGTGCCGTCGTTCGCCGGCTGGACGCTGGGGCCCTGGGAGACCTTCTGGATCTTCTTCTACGCCTTCGCCACCTACGGCAACGCCGGCTGGATGCGCGAGCAGGTCTGCAAGTACATGTGTCCGTATGCGCGCTTCCAGAGCGCGATGTTCGATCGCGACACCATGATCATCACCTACGACCAGGCGCGCGGCGAGCCGCGCGGCGGCCGCAGCCGCAAGGTCGACCACAAGGCCGGCGGGATGGGTGACTGTGTCGACTGCGGCATCTGCGTGCAGGTGTGCCCGACCGGCATCGACATCCGCAAGGGACTGCAGTACGAGTGCATCGGCTGCGCGGCCTGCATCGACGGCTGCAACCAGGTGATGGACAAGATGGGCTATGCGCGCGGCCTGATCCGCTACTCGACCGAGAACGGCATGGCCGGACGCTGGACGCCACGCCAGGTCTGGGCGCGCGTGCTGCGCCCGCGCACGTTGATCTACAGCGCCATCGTGGGTACGGTGATCATCACGCTCCTGGCCTCGATCGCGCTGCGCGTGCCGCTCAAGGTCGACGTGATCCGCGATCGCGGCGCGCTCGGGCAGGTCGTCGAGGACGGCATGGTCGAGAACGTCTACCGCCTGCAGATCATGAATACGCAGGAGGCGCCGCGGCGCTACAAGATCGTGGCTGCGGGCATCGACGGCATCGAGGTGGTGTCGGAGTCGGTCGCCGAACTGCCGGGCGCCACGACCCGCATGGTGCCGGTGCGCGTGCGCATCCCGCCGGGCCGCCTGGCCTCCGGCTCGCACCGCATCGAATTCCTGGTCGAAGCGATCGGCGATGCGTCCATCAAGGTGCGCGAAAGCGCCGTGTTCCTGGTGCCGCGATGAATGCTGTGGCCGCAACAAATCAATTGGGGTCTGACCCCATTTCCGGAGGCTCGACATGAAGGACATCCCGACGCTTGAACTGCCGGCAAATCCCTGGTACCGCGAGCCCTGGCCCTGGTTGATCATGGCCGGGCCGGCGGCCGTGGTGGTCGCCGGGGTCATCACGACCGTGATCGCGTTTCGCACCAGCGACGGCCTGGTGGCGGACGACTACTACAAGCGCGGGCTGACGATCAACCGCACCCTGGCACGCGAGGACGCGGCGGCAGCGCGACAGGTGCGCGCGGAAGTGTCCTACGACGCGGCGCGCGCGCGCGTGCGGATTGCGCTGTCCGGCGACGGGGTGCTCGCTGCGGCCGTGACCCTGCGCCTGGCGCATCCGACCCGCGCGGGCCTGGACCACAACCTGGTCCTGGCGCATCAGGGCGGGGGGATCTACGAAGGCAGTCTGCGCCTGGCCGAGGGGGCGGGGGCGCGCTGGATCGCCTTTCTTGAAACCTCCGAATGGCGACTGGTCGCCGACTGGAGCGATCCGGCGCACCGGCCGCTGGCGATGGCGCCGGCCGCGCGCCGCTAGAGACCGCGCTCGCGCCGGGAGTCAGCCATGCTGCAAAAAGCCATGTGGGTGTTGTGGCCGTCCTTCCTGGCGGCGGCCGGGGCAGTCGGCGTGTTCTTCTCGCTCCTCGATCCGCAGCAGTTCTGGCTCTTCGGCGAAGAGTTGCACATCAGCCGCCTGGGCGCCTACACCATCGGCTTTTTCGGCTTCTGGGCGGTCGGCGCGGCCTCGTCGCTGCTGACCGTGCTGCTGACGCGCGGCGCCGACGAGATCAACCGGTCGTAGCCGCGCGGACTGGCCAGGGCTCAGCGCACCACCAGCACCGGTACCTTCGAGCGCGTCAGGACCTTCTGCGTCTCGCTGCCGAGCAGGAAGCCCGACAGGCCGCGGCGCCCGTGCGAGGCCATCACGATCAGGTCGGCCTTGACCTTGGCGGCGGCGCTGATGATCGCGTCGTAGGGGAGCTCCGAGACCGCATGCAGGGTGTCGATCCGGACGTCGCCGGCCAGCCTTTTGGCGGCTTTTTCCAGGACTTCCTGCGCATGCTTGACCGCCTGCTTGCGAAATGCGCCCGCCGTGACCTGCGCGGCCAGGATCGCACTCTCCATGTAGACCGGCGGCGGGAAATCGGCCGCGCAGTGGAACAGGGTCACCTTGGCGCCGGTGGCGCGGGCCAAGCCGATGGCCTCGCGCGAAGCCTTGTCGGAGAGCTTGGAGCCGTCGATCGGGACGAGGATGTTCTTGTACATGGTTTTCTCCTTGTGGATGGAATGGCACGAATGTTGTGCCGACACGGCAGAAGTTAAAGGGCGCACCGGCGCGCGTGTTGACGTGGATCAACGCGCTGGCAGCCACGATGCGCGGCGCGCATCGAATTGAGGCAGGTCAATGGCAGCGCGCCGCGGCGGCGTAGTCTCGATCAGACCGGTCCACCCGGAGCGTGGTCCGCCATTCATCACCCTGAGGAGGGAGATCGCCATGTTCAAGCACATCCTGATCCCCGTCGACGGCAGCGAGTTCTCCGATCGAGCCATCGACACCGGCATACGTTTCGCCCGTTCGATCGGCGCCAAGGTGACCGGTTTCATCGCCGAACCGGAATACGAAGTGCCGCTGAGCGGTGAATTCATCTCGCGCCGCGCCGAGTCCATCGGCGATCATCGCGAGAAGGTGAACGCGCACGCCAAGGCGGTCCTGGCGCGCATCGGGCTGCGTGCCCGCGCGGAGGGCGTGGAGTTCGCCAGCGACTTCATCGAATCCGATGTGCCGGTCGACGCCATCGTCGGGGCAGCCGCCAGGCACGGTTGCGACCTTATCCTGATGGCCTCGCATGGCCGGCGCGGACTGGATCGGTTGATCCACGGCAGCACGGCAGAGGGTGTCGCCTCGCATACCCGGGTACCGGTGCTGATCCTTCACTGAAGGTCGGAGGACGCCCGGGCGGCCGCGCGGCCCGCCGGCGACACACGGGCGGCGCGCCCTGTCGCCGGGCAACGCGGTACCATAAGGGCAGTCTTGGCGCGGGATGATCCGTGCCTACACATCCAGGAGCACCGCATGGAACGCAACCAGGAACGCGCGGCTGCGATCGCCGCCGCCATCGCCGACATCCGCGCCATCGAGTCAGCCGAGGGCGTCACGCGCTCCTCTCTGGCGAAGATCCGTGCCCGCCTGATGCAGCTGGCGGCGCGCACCGACCTCTTCACGCTCGACGACTTTCCGCCACCCGCGCCCGGATCGGCGCGCACCTCCTGCCTGTACCGGCTCTCCGAGGATGCGGACCATCGCTTTGCGCTGTACGCCAATTCCGGCGGTGGCAAGTACGGCACGCCGCCGCACAATCACACCACCTGGGCGGTGATCGTCGGCATCGAGGGCGACGAGGTCAATCGCTTCTACGACCGCGCCGGCGGCGGCGTCGCGCAGCGCGACGCCGAACATGTGGTGCGCCAGGGCAGCGGCGTTTCCTTCCTGCCCGACGACCTGCATTCGATCCACATCGACGGCCGGGTCCTCAACTTCCACATGTACGGGTTGGCGCTGGAGCAACTGCACCGGCGCGAGTACTACACCGCGGCTGATGCGTCGTGGAAGGTCTACCCGCCGCATAGCGATATCCGCGAGGCGCGCACCGCCGTGCCCGCATGAGCCGCGCGGTCACGCCCGCGGAAGTGCGCGCGCTGCTCTTGTCGGGCAGCGAATTTGCTCTCCTGGACGTGCGCGAGCAGGGCGTGCACTACCAGGGGCATCCGTTCTTTGCCTGCGCGCTGCCGCTCTCGCGCCTGGAACTGATGGTCGATGCGCTGTTGCCCAGAAAGTCCGCGCCGCTGGTGCTGCTCGACGGCGGCGGCGAAGGCCTGGCCGAACGTGCCGCCGCGCGCCTGGGCGCGCTGGGCTATGGTGACATCGCCATCCTGGCCGGCGGCTGTGCGGCCTGGCAGGCCGACGGCGGCGAGCTTTTTTCCGGCGTCAACGTGCCCTCCAAGGCGTTTGGCGAGTTCGTCGAGCACCACTACGACACCCCGCGTGTCCCGCCTGCGGAGATCGCCGCCATGCAGGCGGCCGGACGGCGCATGGTGATCGTCGATTCGCGTCCCTGGGACGAATACCATCGCATGAACATTCCCGGCGGCATCGACGTGCCGGGCGCCGAACTCGTCTATCGGGTGCATGACCTGGCCCCGGACCCCGACACGCTGGTGGTGGTCAACTGCGCCGGACGGACGCGTTCCATCATCGGATGCCAGTCGTTGCGCAACGCCGGCATACCCAACGAGGTGGTCGCCCTCAAGGACGGCACGATGGGCTGGGAACTGGCGGGCCTTACGGTCGAGCGCGGCGCGACCCGTGTCGCCGGCCCGCCGTCGGCAGCCGGTTTGCAGCGCGCGCAGGCGGCGGCCGCGCACGCCGCGGCGCGCTTCAAGGTCAAGTTTGCCAGCGCCGCGCAGGTGCGCGCGTGGCGCGCCGAGACCGCGCGCACCCTTTACCTGCTGGACGTGCGTACCGCCGAGGAATTCGCTGCGCAACGCATCGCCGGCTCGCGCCACGCGCCGGGCGGCCAGCTGGTGCAGGCGACCGATGAGTTCGTCGCCGTGCGCGGCGCGCGCATCGTGCTCATCGACCCGGCGCGCGTGCGCTCGGTCATGACCGCGTCGTGGCTGAACCAGATGGGCTGGGACGAGGTATACGTGCTCGAACCCGAAGGCAGCGACGGCTTTGCAGACTGGGCAACCGAGAGCGGACCCGCCACGGTCGCGCCGCCTGGCCTCGAGCCGGCGCCGACTCTCGCGGCGGCCGAACTCTCTGCGGCACTGAATTCGGCAGCGCCGCCCCTGGTGCTGGACCTGGCCACCAGCCTCAGGTACCGCGCCGGCCACATCGTGGGTGCGTGGTGGGCGGTGCGCGCCCGGCTGGGCGAAGCGCGCGCGGCCTGCGGCGCGGCCGGCGATGTCGTGCTGGTGTCCGACGACGGGGTGCTGGCGCACCTGGCGGCGGAGGACGCGAAGGCCGCCTGGCCTGCCGCGCGCGTGCGCGTGCTGGACGGCGGCATGCGTGCCTGGCGCGCTGCCGGCCTCGCGGAAGAAACCGGCGTGAAGCGGCCCACCACCGAGCGCAACGACGTCTGGTACAAGCCCTACGATCATGAGACCGAGGGCGACTACGAGAAGCACGCGCGCGCCTACCTCACCTGGGAGGTGGCGCTGGTCGAGCAGATCCGCCGCGACGCGACGATCCGCTTTCGCGCCTACGACTGATCCTGCCTGCTTGTCCTGGTGCGCTGTCAGCGCGCGGGGGCGGGCGCCGCGGGACCCGAGCCGGTCTCGACCACGGCACGCGCGTACTTTCCGCTTTGCGGCCGGAAGGAGATGTTGACGCTGGCAAGGCTGCCAACGTTGCTCCACGGAAACTGCACGTCCCCCGGCATCAGGCAGCCGTTGGCGTCGCTCCTGCCGTCGCGCGTGTCCTTGGGCAGGAGAGAGGTTTGCGTTCCGTCGGCACGGGTCAAGTTGAAGAAGACGCGCGAGCGCGGGATCGGCGCTTCGGGGTCGATGCCGTCGGGACGAGCCGCGATGGCGAAAGGGCGGTCGCCGCCCTCGGGCAGCGGGACGCCGCGCGCAAGATGTTCGCCGGCTTGCGGCTGACCAGCGGCGTTGCGCCAATGCAGGCGCAGTTCGGGCGCTGCCTCCTCGGCAGACCACATCAGGTGCAGGTCCTGGCCATGGCGGCAGAAGTCGTTGTTGGTGACGCCCATGGCGTCATACCAGGGACCGTTGTGGCGCCGCTCGACACGCTCCAGGATCACTCCCGGGGGCGCGATCAGCGACTGCGTGAACACGACGCCAGCCCCCGGCAGGCTGCGGCGCACCACCGGCGTGGCGCGATGGGCAGGTGCGGAAGCCCCCGGTGTCGGGCGCCCGGACAGTCCGCGCGCCGCTTCCCTGATCGACTCCTCCGCAAAGCGGAAACCGATGACCGGCAGGGCAACGATCGCCAGGGCAATGCAGGCAAGCACGACGGCCTCGACTTCGGAGACCGCGGGACGCAGGCGTTTCGCGCATAGGAGGTGGCTGCCGAACCACAAGAGCGGCCCGACCGTGAGCAGGCACGCATAGAACACCGCCAATCCCTCCATGCCGGAAACGGCGCGCGCCGGCATGACGATGGCGGCAAAGGTGAGCGGCGCCATGACGAGCGACACCAGGCGCAGGACCGCCCAACTGCCGACCCGCCGGGTGCGCCGGAAATACTGGCTCTCCAGCAGCAGCACCAGCGCCATGAGCGCTACAACGACCAGCGCGCCAACGGTGTAGGTGCGCTGCTCGGCGGCGGGCAGGGCGGCCAGCGTCTCGCGGATCTGCTGCCATTCCATGCGGATGCCTGAACTTGAAGTGGCGGGTGCAGCGCGACGGCCGGTCAGCTGAAGCTTGCGCGCAAGGCGTGGCGCGGTTGCCAGCCCAGATCCCGCAGGCGCTTGTTGGCGACCCGGAACGAACGCAGGCCGGGCGGTCCGCCGCTGTCAGGGGTGTTGCGACCGCTGCGTCGGGCCAGGCCCGCATACAGTTCGGTGAGGCGCAATGGTTCATCCTCGCAGGCGTTGACAGCCTCGCGCGGGCGTCCGTGCAAGAGGACTGCCAGCAGCGCTGTCGCGTAATCCTCGACGTGGACAGGCGAAATCCAGGCGCTGCCGTCGCCCGGAATGCGAAATCCCGGATCGGCGAGTTCAGCGGCCCAGGCCTCCGCGCGTCCGGTGCCGGGGCCGTAGAAGAGCCCGCCGCGCACCAGCCGGCCGTCCAGCGGCGCGGCGCGCACCAGGGCTTCCATGTCGGCGGCCGAGGCGATGCGGCCGTAACCATGGATGGCATCGTCCTCGACCTGCGGCCTGTCGTCGGCATGGTTGAGCAGCATGGCCACGCTTTGCTGCAGCAGCAATGGCACACGCGCTGCGAGACAGGCCTCGATCAGGTTGGCGGTGCCTTCGCGGCGGATGCGGTCGTTGACTGCCCAGTCGCCGCGCCCGCCGGGCCGCGGGATCGAAGTCGCGAGGTTGACCGCAGCATCGCATCCGCCGAGCATGCGTTCCAGCGCGCTGCGATCGAACAGGTCGGCACGATCGGTGACGAGTTCATGCCCCGCGCCAAGGGCAATCGTGGTGAAGGCGCGACCCGCGACCCCGCTTGCGCCGAGGACCGCGATCCGCATGGATTGCCGGCCGCCGGACGGAGGTCAGCAGGCCGCGCCGGCCTGGCCGACGATCTTGCGCAGCCCCGCCAGGTCGGCGATGCGGATGTGCTTCTGCTGCACGCTGATGAGGCCGTCGTCCTGGAACTTGGAAAAGGCGCGGCTGACCGTCTCGAGTTTCATGCCGAGGAAGCTGCCGATCTCCTCGCGCGTCATGCGCAGGACGAACTCGGAGGCCGAGTAGCCGCGCGAGGTGAAGCGCTGCGAGAGGTTGAGCAGGAAGGCCGCCAGGCGCTCCTCCGCGCGCATGCTGCCCAGGAGCAGCATGACGCCGTGTTCGCGCACGATCTCGCGGCTCATGACCTTGTGGAAGTGGCGTTGCAGCGGCTCGAAGCGCTGCGAGACTTCCTCCAGCCGGGCGTAGGGGATCACGCAGACCTCGCTGTCCTCCAGCGCGATGGCATCGCAGTGGTGCGCATCGGTGCCGATGCCGTCGATACCCAGCAGCTCGCCCGCCATCTGGAAGCCGGTCACCTGGTCGCGCCCGTCGGGGCTGGCCACGCGCGTCTTGAAGAACCCGCTGCGGATCGCGTACAGCGAGGCGAACGAATCGCCGGAGCGGAACAGGGTGTCGCCGCGCTTGATGCGCTTGCGCGTATAGACCAGTTCGTCGAGCGATTCGAGTTGCTCATGGCTCAACCCGACCGGCAGGCACAGTTCGCGCAGGTTGCAGTTGGAGCAGGCGACCCGCAGGTGGGGAAGCGAGACTGGGGCGTTCATGACGGAGGATTGTCGTGGGACAGCCGTCGAAGGACGGCGGCTTTGCGGATTATCGCCCACGGTGCCGTTTTACGGGTGCGCGGAGTGCGGGATCAGCGCCGCGGCAGCCAGGCGGTTGCCTCGACCTCGACCAGCACCTCTTCGGTCGGCAGCATGGCCGAGACTTCGACCACGGTCGAGACCGGCGCTTCGGCGCCGAAAAACTGCTTGCGCACGCGGTTGTAGATGGGATAGTCGCGCAGGTCGCGGAAATACTGCACCAGCTTGATGACGTCCGTCATGCGGCCGCCTGCCGATTCGACCGTGGCGCGGATGCGGTCGAGCACGTACCAGCTTTGCGCCGCGATCGGTCCTTCCTTGACGTCCATCGACATCTCGCCGGTCTCGCCCAGGAGCTTGCGCGCCTCCGGCGGGATGTCGGCATAACCCATGATCACCTTGTGACGCGACGGATCGACGGCGATGATCCCGGACAGGAAGATGAAGTCGCCGGCCCGCTTGTACGGGGCGTAGCGCGCGGTGGGTTGGGCGATGGCGGGTGATGCGGCGCGCTTGGCGGTCGGCATGTCGGTCTCCGTGGTTCGGGTGGGGCGGGGGCTGGGTCAGCGCGGAGCCGGCAGGGGCGCCGTCCAGCCGCGCGTCTTGCCGGGATTCATCAAGCCCAGCGGATCGGCGCGCGTCTTGAAATCGATCTGCGCGGTGTCGACCACCTTCATGCCGCCGTCTTCGAGCACGTAGGTGTGCGGGTTGAAGACCGTGCAGCCGCGCGCCTCGAAGATGGCGATGATCTCGGCGATGCGCTCGGCGTCGAAATAGTGCACCAGGGGCAGCGCGAACGCGGTCAGGTGGCCATAGGCGCGCGCGAACTCGTGGTGCATGTAGAGCTCGTCGCCGAATTCCTCCATCAGCGAGCGCACCAGCCCGATGTCCAGCGGCGGCGGGAAAGCGACCTGGAGATAGGTGACGCTGCGATCGGTCTTGAGGGCGGTCAGGGTGGTGTGGTTGTAGGCGCACTCGATCGCGTGCGGCAGTCCGGCGGCGTCCAGTTCGGCATCCGACATGGCCAGCACCTGCGTGCCGCCCAGCGAGGCGGCGAGTGCCGCATACGCCGGCAGCGTCGCCGGCGAGACCAGCGCGAACATCGCGTCGCGGCCGCGCACGCGGTCGGCCAGCGCCTCGTAGTACGGCATGATGCGCCGCTCGACCGCCGAGAGCAGGAAGACGTCGATGCCGTCGCCCGCCATGGCGCGCGCGCCGGCGGCCAGGCCCAGTTCAAGCACCGCGTCGTAGCTGTCGAAGCAGGTGATGACATTGATCCAGTCGACGGCGGGCGCGAGCGCGACGGTCAGTTCGGTGATGATGCCGTTGGTGCCGTAGGCGTGATGCACCTTCTGGATGTCGGCATCGTTGAGGTCGATGACGCGCGGCGACTCCTCGAGCGTCACCACGCGGATGCTGCGCACGTTGCCCGGATCGGCGAGGATGCCGTGACGGATCGAGCCGATGCCGGAATGCCCGCCGGCGATGAATCCGCCGACCGTGGCGATGCGCGCCGTCGAGGGATACATGAGCAGCGCCTGGCCGCTGCGGCGCGCCGCCTGGTCCAGGTCCCAGAGCAGGGTGCCGGCTTCGCAGCGCGCCGTGCCCGCGGAAACGTCGAGCACGCGGTCCATGCGTGTCATGTCGATGACGATGCCGCCTTCCAGTGGCACCGCCTGCCCGTAGTTGCCGGTGCCGCCGCCGCGCACGGTCACCGGCAGGCGGCGCTTGGCGGCGAGCGCGGCGATGCGCGTGACCTCGGCCTGGTTGCGCGGGCGCACCACCAGATCGGCACAGCGGCTGTCGAGCGCGTTCTTGAGGATCGGGCTGTACCAGTAGTAGTCGCGCGACAGGGTGGCGCGTTCGGCCGCGTCGGTGACGATGTCCAGGCCCGCCAGTGCCTCGGCCACGGACCGCCAATCGAACGGCTCGGGGTGCGTCCTCATCATGTCGACCGCGCCGGTTCACCAGGCCGGCGGGTTTGCCAGCGCGTCCAGCGGAAAGCGCTCAACCTCGTCCAGTACCTCGACAAAGCGTGCGGCGACATGCTCCAGCACGCGCTGCCCGGTCTCTGCCGTGGCGCGCGCCGCGTTGCCGCACGCGCCAAGCGGGTTCAGGTCCTGGGTCTGCCAGCCGATGCGGTTGGAGGTGACCACGCCGAGCGTCGGAAAGTCGGCCTCGCGGGTTGCCACGGCGGAGGCGAAATCGCGCGCCTCGTCCATGTTCACCAGGTCCGGCCGCAGGGCGAGCATCAAGGATGTCTCGATCTCGCCGGCGTGTATGCCATGGCGCATTTCCGGCGCGCTGAAGAGGCCCTCCGGCAGGCCCAGCATGTACCAGTTCGACGCCACCACCAGCATGCCGTGGCGCACGCGCAGGTCGCGCGCGACCAGGTCCATCGCCGCACTCTGGCCGCCGTGGCTGTTGAAGAGCACCAGCTTCCTGACCCCTGCGGCGGCGACCGAATCACCGACTTCGTGCCACAGGCGCATGAGGGTCTCGGCCGACAGCGTCAGCGTCCCCGGGTAGCGCGCATGCTCGTTGGACTTGCCGATGGCCAGCGTCGGCAGGAACAGCACCCGGCTTGATGCGGGCAGGAGCGAGGCCGTGCGCGCGACGATGCCGTTGACGATGTCGGTATCGACCGACAGCGGCAGGTGCGGGCCATGCTGCTCGATGGCGGCCACCGGCAGCACGGCCACCAGGCGCGAACGATCCATGCCCGCCAGCGCCCTGGAAGAGTGGTCGGCCCAGTAGCGGGAAATCATGATCGGCAGTATAGCGGCGCCCTGCCGGCGGCTGCGTGGCGAAGGGTGATTGACATGGATCAACCCGCCGGACGCGCGGCGCGGCATAGTGCCCCGAAGCCGCCGTGCGGCCCATGTTCCCGCGCCATGTCCGCCTTTCCCGTCACCCTCGACATCGACCGCGACCTGATCCGTCGCTATGACACGTTGGGGCCGCGTTACACCTCGTACCCCACCGCGGATCGCTTTGTCGAGGCCTTCGATTGCGCAGCCCATGCCGCATGGATGGAAAAGCGCGGCATCGGCGGGGTGCTGCGACCGCTGTCCCTGTACGTGCACATTCCGTTCTGCGCGTCGATCTGCTACTACTGCGCCTGCAACAAGGTGGTGACGCGGGACCATGGGCGCTCGGCCAAGTACCTGCGCTATCTGGAGCGCGAGGTCGAGCTGCGCGTCCAGCATCTGGGAGCCGAGCGTCGCGTCACCCAGCTGCACCTGGGAGGCGGCACGCCGACCTTCCTGTCGCATGCGGAGATGCGCACGCTGATGCAGGTCTTGCACCGGAACTTCGAGATCGATCCCAACTGCGAGATCTCGATCGAGGTCGATCCGCGCAGCATCGCCGCCGACACCATGCAGCACCTGGCGGTCCTCGGATTCAACCGCATCAGCATCGGCGTGCAGGATACCGATCCGGGCGTGCAACGCGCGATCAACCGCGTCCAGAGCGTCGAGATGACCATGGCCGCGCTCGCGTCCGCGCGGGCCGCCGGGTTCGCCTCGATCAACTTCGACCTGATCTATGGCCTGCCGCGCCAGACACCGGCGACATTCGGCCGCACGCTCGAGCATGTCATCGAAGCCGCGCCGGATCGCATCGCCCTGTACAGCTATGCGCATCTGCCGACACGCTTCAAGCCGCAGCGGCGCATCGCCGAAGCCGACATGCCTTCCGGCGAGACCAAGCTCAACCTGTTCCTGCTCGCGCTGGAGCGCCTGCAGGCGGCCGGCTACGTCTACATCGGCCTGGACCATTTTGCCAAGCCGGACGACGAGCTCGCGCTGGCCATGCGCAGCGGGCGCCTGCATCGCAATTTCCAGGGTTACACCACCCAGCCCGATTGCGACCTGATCGCCATCGGCATTTCCGCGATCTCGCGCGTCGGGCCGACCTACAGCCAGAACGTCTATTCGCTGGAGGACTATTACGATTGCCTCGACCAGGGGCGCCTGCCGGTGGTGCGCGGCATCGAACTCTCGGCCGATGACCTGGCGCGGCGCGCGGTGATCATGGCGCTCATGTGCCAGGGCGAAGTCTCCTTCGAATCGATCGCGATCGCGCATCTGATCGACTTTCGCGAATACTTCGCGCCCGAACTGGCCGAACTGGCACCGCTGGTGCGCGAGGGCCTCCTGGAGATCGATCCCGGCGAGGTCCGCGTCACCCGGCGCGGCCGCTTCTTCCTGCGTGCCATCTGCATGCCGTTCGATCGTTATGTGCGCGTCGATCGCGCGCGCAGCCGCTACTCCAAGATCATCTGAACGATGACCCTCACCGCGCTGGGCGCGATTTTCCTGGTCGGGCTGTTCGGCGGGGTGCACTGCGCCGGCATGTGCGGCGGCATCGTCGCCGCGCTGGCGGGCAGCCGGGCGGGCGCCGTGCGTGTGTCCGTGCCTGTGCGTGCCGCGGGTCCGGCGCCTGCGGCAGCGCGAGGGCCGGCCGGCTTGCCCTGGCCCCAATTGTTCGCGTTGAACGCCGGGCGCATCTGCGTCTATGTCCTCATCGGCGCGCTGGCAGGTTGGGCCGGTTCGCTTGCGGTGTTTGTCGAAGGCGTGTTGCCATTGCAATTCGTCATATACATCGCGGCCCAGTGCATGCTGGTCGCCCTCGGGCTATACCTGCTGGGTGTTCCGCGCTACATCGCGCCGCTGGAACGGGCCGGCGCCCGTCTGTGGGCCCTGTTGCGCCCCGCGGCGGGCAGGTTGGTTCCTGTGCAAAGCAGCCCGCGCGCGTTCGCGCTGGGTCTCCTGTGGGGCTGGATACCTTGCGGGCTCGTCTACAGCGTGCTGGCGACCGCGCTCCTGGCCGGCGACGCGGCCGGTGGCGCGTCGGTGATGCTGGCCTTCGGGCTCGGTACGTTGCCCAACCTGCTGTTCGCCGGTGCGCTGGTGCGCGCGGTGGCGCGTCGCGGGCGCACGTCCATCTGGCGCGGTGCCGCGGGCGGGCTCGTGCTGACCCTCGGACTGGCGGGCCTGGCACACGCCGGCGGGGTTGTGCCAACCGCGCTGGCCGGCTTTCTCTGCGTGGTTCCGCACTAGGTTCCCGTCCGGACGCCGGCGCTGGTCACCGGCGGGACTGCCCCTCGAGGGCATCGCGACGTCCGTGTACGCTGCGCAGGCCGATGCTGACCGCGCCGCTATACTCAACGGCTGCCCATCCCCGCAACACGGCACTTCGCGGCGAGCCCCATGCCTGATCACCCCTTGCAAGAACGCGCCATCGGCGACGGCATCGTCGCCTGGCGCGAGGCCGGTACAGGGCCACCGCTGGTCCTGCTGCATGGCATCGGTTCGGGGTCCGCCTCGTGGCAGGCGCAACTCGATCAGCTTTCCCGCCGCTTTCGCGTCCTGGCCTGGGACGCCCCCGGCTATGGCGGTTCTTCTCCGCTGGCGCGGCAGGAGCCGCTGGCCTCCGACTATGCCGCCGTGGTTCACGCGTGGCTGGCGGCCCTCGGTGTCTCCGAGCCCGTCGTCGTCGGCCATTCGCTGGGAGCCATCGTCGCCGCCGCGTGGGCGGCGCGCGCGGACGCGCACGCCCGCGGGCTGCTGCTGGCCAGCCCGGCGCGCGGCTATGGCAAGGCCGCGCCGGAAGTGCGCTCAGCCAAGTACCGGGAGCGTATCGAACTGGTCGAACGCCTTGGCATCGAGGGACTTGCGCGCGAGAGATCGGCCGGATTGTGCGCGCCGGGCGCGCCGCAGGCGACTGTGGCGCGCGTGGCCGCGGTGATGGCGCGCGCCACCGCCGGCGGCTACGCGCAGGCAGCCTACATGCTGGCACACGATGACCTGGCCACGCACCTGAGAGGCGCTCCGCGACCGCTGGCGGTGCTGTGCGGGGAGTTCGATCGCGTCACTCCGCCGGCAGGGTGCGCCGAGGTGGCGGCCGACTGTAGTTGCCCGTTCGTGACCCTGCCCGGTGTCGCGCACGCGTGCTATGTCGAAGATGGCGAGGGGTTCAATCGCGCGCTTTGCGCCGCCCTGGATGCGGCGGAGGGTACGGCGTGAAGACGCGCGTGCTTTTCGTCTGCATGGGCAACATCTGCCGTTCGCCGACGGCCGAAGGTGTGTTGCGTCGCATGGTGGCCGAACGCGGCCTGGGCGACCGCATCGAGGTCGCCTCCGCGGGTACCAGCGGCCATCACATCGGCGCCGCGCCCGATGCGCGTGCGCAGGCGCACGCCGCCCGGCGCGGCTATGACCTGTCGCGCCAGCGCGGGCGGCGCGTGCGCACGCACGACTTCACGGCCTTCGACAGGATCCTGGCGATGGACCGCGACAACCTGGACGAACTGGTCGCGCGCTGCCCACCGGCTGCGCAGGACAGGCTGGGCCTGCTGATGCGTCACGCGCGACGCCATGCCGTCGACGTCGTGCCGGACCCGTATT
This sequence comes from Burkholderiales bacterium, assembly GCA_016790635.1. Classification (GTDB taxonomy): domain Bacteria; phylum Pseudomonadota; class Gammaproteobacteria; order Burkholderiales; family JAEUOS01; genus JAEUOS01. The sequence goes on along the minus strand of JAEUOR010000052.1, from coordinate 77,801 downwards.
ACGGCGGTCCCAACGGGTTCGAATTGGTGCTGGACTATATCGAGGACGCCTGCGCAGGCCTGCTCGAGGACCTGCTCGCCGCGCCGCGCGCCTGAGGGGCTTTAAGCGCGGCGCGGCGCGGCATCGAAGGCGCGCCTAATGACGGCGCGTTTCGACCTGCACCAGCGGACCATCGTCGACAGGCGGACGCGGCCGGATCACGCGCGGCGGGGGCGGCGTCTCGACGATGCTGGCCGCGCGGTCGTAGGCGGCACGCCACTTCGCGGCGTCGGTCTCGATCAGCGCCAGGCCGGCGGCTTCGAGCATGGCACGGCGCTCGGCCTCGAGTTCAGCCGCGGTCTTCGACAGCACGATCGGCTGCGTGCCTATGGACTGTGTCGGAGCGGCTACGCTTGGGTGTTGCGCTGCCGGCGCGGGCGCGGGGAGCACAGGCGATGCAACGGCGGGCGGGGCTGCGACTTCCGGTGCCGCGACCGGCGTCGCCGGGGGCGCTTCCTGCGCGCTTGCCGCAGGTGCGGCATCCCGTGCCTCGGTCAGCGGCAGTGACTGCTGATCGTCGCCGGTCGCGCCATTGATGCCGTCACGCGGGCCACCCCGGTCCCTGCCGCCGCGTCGACCGCGACGGCGCCGACCGGCACCATCGCCGCGCTCGCCATCCGGGCCATCGCCTCCGGCAGCGAAGCCACTGGCAGGGGCATCGGTCTGTGCCTGGGGTTCCGCCGCGTCGGGTGAAGGCGCCAGGGACCGCGCCTGCGCATCATCGGCCTCGACGCCGCGCGCGTCGCCGTTGACGCGCGGACCACGTCCGCCGCGCCGCCCGCGGCCACCGCGTTCTCCACGCTCGCCACGTTCTCCACGATCCGGGCGCTCGCCGCGCTCCGCGCGCTCGCCCTCGACACCAGCCTCGCCAACCAGGGGGCGGGGTGCATCCGCGTCGGGCGTTCCGGCTTCCAGCGGACGGTCCTGCCGTCCCGGGCGCTCGGCGCGCTCCTGGCGGTCACTGCGCTCCGGGCGGTCCCCCCGTTCCGGGCGGTCGCCGCGATTGCCACGATCGCGGCCGTTGCGATCTCCCCGATCCGCGCGCTCGCCGCGCTCCCCGCGCCGGCCTCGTCCGCCGCGATCACCACGCTCGCCGCGCGGCGCGCGCGCCTCGCTTGCGGACGCGGTCGCAGGTGTTTCGCTCGCTGCGACAGCCGCTTGCGCTGCCGCAACCGGAAGGGACTCTTCGCGCGGTCGGAACCAGCCGACGATCCGACTGAAGAATCCGGCCGATTCGGCAGTCGGGGCAGGTGCCGCGCTCGCCGGGACGGGTTCAGCGGCTGCGGCCGGCGCCGGTACCGCGGATGTCGCAGCCGGGGCGCTTTGCACGGGCCGCGCATCGGGAACGATGCCCTTGACAGCAGGCTCCGCCTTGCGCACGGCAGCTCCGGGTTCCTTGCGCCGCAGGTTTTCGGCCGCCGGCTCGTCGGCCTGCTTGAAGCTCGGCTTGCCGCTGTCGGCGGCGGCGTCGTCGAACTTGAGGCGCTCGATCTTGTGATGCGGTGTCTGCAGGTGCAGGTTGGGGATCAGGAGCACGTTGACGCGGTTGCGCACCTCGATGCGGTTGATCTCCAGGCGCTTTTCATTCAGGAGGAAGGTCGCGACATCGACCGGCACCTGCGCACGCACGGTGGCGGTGCTGTCCTTCATGGCCTCTTCCTGGATCATGCGCAGGATATGCAGTGCCGACGATTCGGTATCGCGGATGTGGCCGGTGCCGTTGCAGCGCGGGCAGACGGTGTGGCTGGCCTCGGCCAGGGCCGGTCGCAGGCGCTGGCGCGACAGCTCCATCAGTCCGAAACGCGAGATCTTGCCCATCTGCACGCGCGCCCGGTCCGGCCGCATCGCGTCCTTGAGCCTCTGCTCGACGTCGCGCTGGTTGCGGGCCGATTCCATGTCGATGAAGTCGATCACGATGAGCCCGCCCATGTCGCGCAGGCGCAGCTGTCGTGCGGCCTCTTCGGCCGCCTCCAGGTTGGTGCGGAATGCGGTCTCCTCGATGTCACCGCCGCGCGTGGCGCGCGCCGAGTTGACGTCGATGGCGACCAGCGCCTCGGTATGGTCGATGACGATCGCGCCGCCCGACGGAAGCTGGACGGTGCGCGAGTAGGCCGATTCGATCTGGTGCTCGATCTGGAAGCGCGAAAAGAGCGGTACGTCGTCCTTGTAGCGCTTGACGCGGCCCTCGGTGTCGGGCATGACCAGGGACATGAAAGTCTTGGCCTGGTCGTAGATGTCGTCGGTGTCGATAAGGATCTCGCCGATGTCCGGCGAGAAGTAGTCGCGAATGGCGCGTATGACCAGGCTCGACTCGAGGTAAATCAGGTTGGCGCCCTTGAGTGCGTCGGATGCGGACTTGATCGCGTCCCACAGCTTGAGCAGGTAGTCGAGGTCCCACTGCAGCTCCGGAGCCTCGCGGCCGATGCCCGCGGTGCGGGCGATCAGGCTCATCCCGTCGGGATGACGCAACTGATCCATGACTTCCTTCAATTCCTGGCGGTCGTCGCCCTCGACGCGCCGCGACACGCCGCCGCCGCGCGGATTGTTGGGCATCAGCACCAGATAGCGGCCGGCCAGAGAGATGAAGGTCGTGAGCGCCGCGCCCTTGTTGCCGCGCTCGTCCTTTTCAACCTGCACCAGCAGTTCCTGCCCTTCGCGCAGGGCTTCCTTGATGGTGGCGTCGCGCGCCGAGACACCTTCGCGGAAATAGCTGCGCGAGATCTCCTTGAAGGGGAGAAAGCCGTGGCGGTCGACGCCGTAGTCTACAAAGCAGGCTTCGAGCGAAGGCTCGATGCGGGTGATGACACCCTTGTAGATATTGCTTTTACGCTGCTCCTGGCCAGCGATTTCGATGTCCAGATCGATGAGTTTCTGGCCATCCACGATGGCGACGCGCAGCTCCTCGGCGTGCGTCGCGTTGAACAACATGCGTTTCATTCAAAGCTCCTGGCGGGCGCGCGCCGGCCGGTGCCATCAGCCCTGTGTCGGGCAGGCGACCGGACGCACCCGCGAAGGGTGCAGGCGGACGCAGTCTTGCCGCCGCGACGAGCGCGACGACGAGAACAACAGCCAGACAGACAATGGGAGTCAAGGATCACCCGCCGCGAAACCGCTCAAGGCCCTGGGGAAAAGTCCCGCTGCCCGCGGCATCGCATCGAAAAGACGCGCGAATTCGTTTGCATTTACCATCGCTCCTTGCTGCCGGGGCGAGCGATCAGCCCTTTTGGTCGTCTGCTGCCTGCAGGAAAATTGTTTTTCGTTCCTGCCAAGGCAATCCTTCGACCGTGGCCCAAACATCTATTGGCCAATACAAATTATATATACGAATGAAAGATTTAGCCAAGACGGCTGCCAAGAACCTGGAAATCGACGCCGACTCGGCCGGACAACGACTGGACAATTTCCTCATGCGCACCCTGAAAGGTGTGCCCAAGAGCCACGTCTACCGTATCGTCCGGTCCGGCGAGGTGCGTGTCAACAAGGGGCGTGCGCGTGCCGATACGCGCCTGGCGGCCGGCGATGTGGTGCGCCTGCCGCCCATGGCGCTGATGCCCGCCGCGCCGAAGGCCGGCCCGACGAGTCCTGCGGCGCGGGCCGGCGCGGCCCTGCCGGTGATATTCGAGGCCGATGGCCTGCTGGCCGTCGACAAGCCTGCCGGCATTGCCGTGCATGGCGGCAGCGGCCTGTCGTTCGGTGTCATCGAAGCATTGCGCGCTCTGCGCGGCGACGGCTTTCTGGAACTGGTGCACCGGCTCGACCGCGACACTTCGGGAACGTTGCTCCTGGCCACCTCGCGCGCGGTGCTGGTCGGCATGCATGCGCTCTTGCGTGACGGCGAGGTCGACAAGCGCTATGTTGCGCTGGTGCGCGGCGAGTGGCCGCATGCGGCCAAGCACCATATCCGCATTCCGCTGGCGGCGCGCGTGCTGGCCTCGGGGGAAAAGCGCGTACGAGCCGCGGACGAGGCCATTGACGACGAGGCGCGCGAGGCCCACAGCGTGGTCAGCGTCCTGTCGCGGCACGCCGATGCGACCCTGCTCGAGGTGCAACTCAAGACCGGGCGCACGCACCAGATCCGCGTGCACCTGTCCGCCAGCGGGCACCCGATCCTGGGCGACGACAAGTATGGCGATGTCGCGCTCAACCGGCGCGAGAAGTCGCGCGGCTTCTCGCGCATGTTCCTGCATGCGAAAAAACTCTCGTTCGTGCACCCGGTTTCGGGTCGGCGCATACGCATCGAAGCTCCTCTGCCGGTGGCTTGCGTCACGCGGCTGGCAGCGGGCGCCGCCTGAAGTCGTCGCGCCGACGGCGGTGACCGCCTACAATCGGGCCGCATGAAAAGCACACGCGCCTACGACGTTCTGGTTTTCGACTGGGACGGCACGGTGATGGATTCCACGGCCCTCATCGTGCGCTCGATCCAGGAAGCCGCGCGCGACCTGGGACTGCCGGTGCCGGCCGACTCGATCGCCAGCCACGTCATCGGGCTCGGGCTCGCCGACGCGCTCGCCATCGCGGTGCCGGACCTGCCGCACGCACAGTACCCGCGCCTGGTCGAGCGCTATGTCGCGCACTGGCGTTCGCACGAGAACGACCTGGTCCTGTTTGCCGGGATCGGCGAGCTGCTCGCCGAACTGCGCGCGCGCGACTATCGCCTGGCGGTCGCGACCGGCAAGTCGCGCGCCGGCCTCGACCGGGTGCTTGCGCGCGGCGGGCTGGCGCAGTCCTTCGACTGGACGCGCTGTGCCGACGAGACGCATTCCAAGCCGCATCCGCAGATGCTGATCGACATCATGGAGCGGTTCGACTCCGACCCGCTGCGTACCCTCATGATCGGCGACACGACGCACGACTCGCAGATGGCGCACAACGCAGGAGCGCATGCGCTCTCTGTCACTTACGGGGCGCACCCGCGCGAGCAACTGGTCGCACTGAATCCGCGTGGCGTGGTCGACAGCGTGGCGGAACTTGCGCGATGGCTGGAAAGGCACGGCTGATCTGCGCCAGCGCCGCCCTCGCCGAAGGCGGCGCGGGCGTGCGCTTCGAGCGCGAGGGCGCGCGCGGCCCGGAGAGCGCCTTCGTGGTTCGTTTCGACGGCACGGCGCATGCCTACCTGAACCGGTGCGCCCACGTGCCGGTCGAACTCGACTGGCAGCCGGGGAATTTTTTCGATGCCGACGGCCTATACTTGATGTGCGCCACCCATGGCGCGACCTACGACGCGGCGACCGGCCGCTGTGCCGGCGGGCCCTGCCGCGGGCAGGGCCTGATCAAGGTCGCGGTGACAGAGCGCGACGGTGGCATTTATCTGGAAGACTGATCACGACATGCAATCCGAGAATCCCGATCCCGCGCGCACGCCGCGCGCCGAGTCCGGCTGGGAGCGCCAGGCGCTCGAGGAGCTGGCTTTCGCCTCGCTCAAGGAAAAGCGCACCGCACGGCGCTGGGGCATTTTTTTCAAGGTACTCACTTTTGCCTACCTGACCATCTTTCTGGTTGCGCTGTTTGATCTGCCGATTCCCGGGCGCAAGGCTGCGCATACCCAGCAGCACAGTGCGTTGGTCGAGGTGCGCGGCGTCATCGAGGCGGGCGGCAGCAATAGCGCCGACAGCATCACTTCCGCGCTGGCCAATGCCTTCAAGGATCCCCATTCCGCCGGTGTGATCCTGCGCATCAACAGCCCCGGCGGCAGTCCGGTTCAGTCGGGCATCGTGTACGACGAGATCAAGCGTCTGCGCGCCAAGCACCCGGAAAAGCCCTTGCATGTGGTCGTCGAGGACCTGTGCGCGTCGGGCGGCTACTACATTGCCGCGTCGGCGGATCGCATCTTCGTCGACAAGGCCTCGCTGATCGGCTCGATCGGCGTGCTCATGGATGGCTTCGGCTTCACGGGCACCATGGAGAAGCTGGGGGTGGAGCGGCGCGTCTACACGGCGGGCGAGAACAAGGCCTTCATGGATCCGTTTGCGCCGATCAATGACAAGCAGCGCGAATTCACCCAGGGCATGCTGGGCGAAATCCATCAGCAGTTCATCGACGTGGTCAAGAAAGGGCGCGGCAAGCGCCTGAAGGAGAACCCTGACGTCTTCAGCGGCCTCTTGTGGACCGGTGCCAAAAGCATCGAACTGGGACTGGCGGATGGCTACGGCACGGTCGATTCGGTCGCGCGCGACGTGATCAAGGCGGAACTGGTGATCGACTACACCGAGAAGGAAAATGTCGCCGAGCGGCTGGCCAAGCGTTTTGGCGCCAGCATGGCGGGCGTGCTGGCCGAGCGCTTCGTGCCGCGCGCCGGCAGTGTCCGATAGGCGACCGAGCCGCGGCCGGACAGGGCCGCTCTGCTAGTTGATTTCCAGCATGGTGCCTGTGCAGCGCCTGGCGCCGCACAGGCATTGCCACAGGCGCTGCAGGCGCTTGGTGTGCTTCTGCTCCAGGGTTATGAAGTAGCTGTACAGGAGCTCGTCGCCGGCCTTGATGTCGCGGATCGCATCGATGAAAACGCGCTCGCGCTCGGGGCGGCCGCTGTCGTCTTCCTCGCAGACCGATTCGCAATTCGGCGCACAGCCGTGGTTGATCCAGCGTGCCGCGTTGCCGCGCTGATTCGCATCGATCACGTACTGGTCGTTCAACGTGAACAGGAAGGTGTGACCGGACTCGACCGAGCCGCCATAGATGACGTCGGCCTCGGCGTGGGAGAGGCGCTTGCCGCGATACTCGATGATGCGGGTGCCCTTGGGGATGTCGCAGGCGGCGAAGACGCCGCGCCCGTGGATTTTGGAGTTGCGGACCTTGACGAGAGTTTTTGGCATGGCGAATGGGAACAGCCGGGCTCGCAGCGGGAGGGACCGCCGGTGGCGCCGGCCCTGGAATCAGGCGTGCTTGCGAATGAAGGTGGCGATGCGCGGATAGATCAGTTCGCGCCAGCGCCGGCCGGAAAAGATGCCGTAGTGGCCGCACTTGGGGGCGGTGAAGTGCAGCTTGCGGGTGCGCGGAATGGACGTGCAGAGGCCGTGCGCGGCTTCAGTCTGGCCGCTGCCCGAGATGTCGTCGAGTTCGCCTTCGATCGTGAAGAGCGCAGTGCGTTTGATGGCCGCGGGCTCGACCTTGCGTGAGCCCAGTGTCGGACCGGTGACCCATGTGCCGCATGGCAGCGCGTGTTCCTGGAACACCAGCCGGATCGTATCCAGGTAGTAGTCGGCATCCATGTCGAGGACGGCGTTGTATTCGTCATAGAACGCGCGATGCGCGGCAGCCGACTCGCCGTCGCCGGCCACCAGGTGCTGGTAGAAAGCCCAATGGCTGTCGAGATGGCGATCCGGATTCATGGCAACAAAGCCGGCGTGCTGCAGGAAGCCCGGATACACCAGGCGCATGAAGCCCGGGTAATTCTGCGGCACGCGATAGATCACGTTGTTGCGGAACCAGGCGTGTGACTTGCGCTGGGCCAGCGCGTTGACCTCGGTCGGGCTGCGGCGCGTGTCGATCGGGCCGCCCATCATGATCATGGTGCGGGGGCTGGCCGGATCATTTTCCGCCGCCAGCAGCGACACCGCCACCAGGGCGGGCACGGTCGGCTGGCAGACCGATACCACGTGCACGTCCGGACCAAGCAGGCGGATGAACTCCATCAGGTAGGCGATGTAGTCGTCGAGGTGGAAGCTGCCCTCGCTCATCGGCACCATGCGGGCGTCCTTCCAGTCGGTGATGTACACCTCGTGGGCCACGACGAACTGGCGCACCGTGTCGCGCAGGAGCGTCGAATGATGACCGGACAGCGGCGCACACAGGAGCACCTTGGGATCGCGCGTGGCGCCGGCACGGCGAAAGCGCTTGAGCGTGCAAAACGGCTTGACGACCACCTCTTCCTCGGTGACGGCGACGTTCCTGCCGGCGATGTCTACCGTGTCGATGCCGAAAGCCGGCTTTTCGTAGTCCTTGCCAAGCCGGTGCAGGAGTTCGTAGCCGGCAGAAATCTCGCGCGAAAAGGGGGTGTAGGCAAGCGGGCTGGCCGGGTGCGAATAGAGCGATGCGGCGCCGTGGGCAAAATGTGTGACGGGACCGAGGAGTCGCCGTTGCCACTCGTGCAGCTGATAGAGCATCTTCGCAATCCCTTCGTTTGGCGCCGGCGGAAGCAAGAAGCGACCGGATGTTGCGCTGCCGCATTCTACACACCGCCGCGCATCCGCCCCCTGCCGATAACGGCCGCGGAAACAATCTTTCAAGTCCCGCAGGCGCTGCGGGCCGGTTTTGTGCGCAGTGCAGGCTCGCAGTCGTCGCGCGCTAGAATGCCGCGCATCCCATCTGCCCCAGGATGGGGCGGAGAGCGACGTGTTTCGCGAAATCACGGTCAGCAAGCAGGCGACCCAGGGACCCAAGCGACGCTGGTACCAGAGCGAATACTTCGACCTTTTCATCTTTTACTTTCGCCATAGCGAACGCGCCGACGTCAAGGCAGACCGGGAATTCGTCGGCATGCAGCTGTGCTATGACATCCGGCGCAAGCAGCGCACCCTCGAATGGAAGAAGGAAGGTGGCTTCTCGCACCACCGCGTCGTCAAGGGCAACGACACGATGGACGATCACGGGGCTTCGGCTTCGCTCCTGCAGCAGGGGGGCGAATTCGACGCCAATTCGGTGATCGATCGTTTCATGCGTGAATCGACCACGTTGCCGCCGATCGTGCGCACCTTCGTGCTGCAAAAGCTCAGTGAATACGCGCAGGCCAGCACTGCGCCGGGGCTGGATTTCACTCCGGAAAAGGCCGCCGGTTCATCCTAGGAGCCGCCGCGCGCGTCGCGCCACCAGCCTGAGGCGCGTGTCCAGGCACCGGCGAGAAGTTCAAATGCCTCGATGCGATTGGCGCGGCCGCCAAGGCACGCGCGCAAGTGCGCCTCGGTCTCACGGAGGACCGTCAGGTGATGGGCCCAGTAGCCCGGGCTATGACCCATTTCGGCGATGACGCGGTGACGCACGGGCTTGCCGGCGGCGCGCAAGGCCGCCACCATGCGCTCGCTCTGATCCGGCCGTACGCGCACGTCGCGCCCGCCGGTGATGATCAGGACCGGTCGCTCCAGCCGTTGTGCATGGGTCAACGGCGACTGGCGCGTCATGGCAGCCCGGTCGTCGGCGTTGGCAGGGTTGCCGACGAAATCGTGCCAGGTCGACAGGTCCACCGTCCAGTGGGGCGGAAAGGATTCGATCAGGCTGGCCAGGTCGGTCGGGGGATTGATCGCGACACCGCAGGCCCAGGTGCGCGGCGTTGCAGTCAGGCCCATCAACGCAGCGTATCCGCCGTAGCTGATGCCCATGATCGCGGCGCGTTCGGGATCGCTGATCCCTTCGCGCACCGCCCAGGCGAGTGCATCGTCGAGATCGTTCTGCATGGCGCGGCCGAATTCGCCCATGCCTGCATTGAAAAAGGCGCGGCCGTAACCGGTCGAGCCGCGAAAGTCGACCTGCAGCACAGCGTAGCCGCGGTTGGCGAGGAATTGCGCGCGCAGCGCATCGTCGGATCGCAGCGGGTCGGCCCATGGCGTGCTGGCCCAGGGTCCGCCGTGCGCCAGCACTACCGTCGGCAGGCGTTTCGGTGCGGCGCCGCGCGGCAGAGTAAGGAAACCGCGCAGGCTGAGGCCGTCCCGGCTGGGCACGGTGATGGCGCGCATCGGCACAAGGCTCTGCTTCAGAGTCTCCGGTACTTCGCTGCCAAGGCTCTCGATGGAGCCGCGGTCGCGATCGATGAACCAGGTTTCGTAGCTTGTATCGGTGCCAATGCCCAGCAGCAGGCGGCGTTCGCGTCGATCCGAACTGATCCAGTCGAGGCGGAAGGGGCGGCCGCCGAGGGGCGTCAACAGGGGGCGCAAGTCTTCCTTCAGCGCGTTGTCCAGGATTTCCACCCGCGGCAGGCCCGGCTGGGCCTGGGCGATGAGCGGCGCGCGGGTCAACTGACTGATCGAGACCGCCGCGACGTCCGCCACCGGATCCTCGAATACCGGACGTTCCCAGCCCAGCCCGGTGTGCAGTGCGACCAGCGCCATGCGGTCGCGGCCGCGGTTCGAGATTGCCCAGACGATGTCGCGCTCGCCTGCCGGGCCGAGGATGCGCACGCTGCCTTCGGCGCGCGCCTTGATTTCCGGTGCGCGTTCGCGTTGCGCGCGTCGCATCTCGTCCGCGCTGCGCTGCGCGCTGCGGGAGCGCTGCCAGCCGGACAGGCTGCCGTCGCTGCGCGTCAGCGGCGCGACGCCGTCGCCCGGATTCCTGGCTGCCAGGACGGTCTCGCGCGTGGCGAGGTTGACCCGGTACATGTCCGCCAGCCGCCGATCGCGGCCGTTGTGGGTGATCAGGACGATGGGAGAGTCCTGCTCGGGGATATGCTGGATCGCGACCCGTGCCTCCAGGCCGGGTGTGAGATCGAACGCGGGCGCGCCCGGTGTTGCCGTGTCGATCGCGAACACGTGCTGGTTTTCGTTGCCGCGGGTATCGCTCACGTACAGCAGATGGCGACTGTCGGCCGCCCAGCGCACGGCACCGCCGGCGCGCCAGCGATGCGTGGCCCCGCTGGCCAGATCGCGCACGAACAGCATGCGGCGCCCCCACCATGGCCCCTGCCAGGCCAGGCGCTTGCCGTCCGGCGAGATCTGGTAACCCTCTTTCGAGTCGCCGCGATAGACATAGCGGTAGGCCGGTATCAACTCGCCAAGCGCAGCATCCCTGAGCGCAGGGTGGTCCGGCCCGGCGCTGCAGCCGGCCAGCACCATGGCAAGCAAGGCAGGCGCGCCTAGAATCCGCATCTGCTCCAGGTCTTTCCGCAACGATGTCCGCTTCGCAGCCGCAAAACCTCACCATCAGCACCGAAGAGGCGAGAAAACTCGCGCCGCACGACCCGGTGCTGTACAACGCCGGCCTCGCTCCGGTCACGGACCTCACTCCGGCAGGCCTGCGCGAGCGCTTTCGCGCGCCGCGCGCCTGGCATCACGAGACCTTGGGCGACATGCAGTTCGCCAAGGCGGGCGGTGCTGAGCAGGCTGCCTATCGCCGTGCCGCCGTGCTGGTGCCCATCGTCGCCCGCAGCACACTCTCGCTCCTGCTCACCGAGCGGCCTGCCCACCTGAGGCAGCACGCCGGGCAGATCAGTTTTCCCGGGGGGCGCGCCGAGGACGGCGATCGCGACGCCGCAGAGACTGCGCTGCGCGAAGCCGGTGAAGAGGTCGGCCTCACGCGCGACCGGGTCGAGGTGATCGGGGAACTGCCGGAATACCTGACCGTCACGAACTATCGGGTAACCCCGGTGGTAGCGCTTGTGCATCCGCCGTTCGAACTCGCACCGGATGCCGGCGAGGTTGCAGAAGCCTTCGAGGTGCCGCTGGCCTTCCTGCTCGATCCGGCCAACCATCAACGGCGCAGCCGGCCCTGGCAGGGCGGAGAGCGCCACTTCTATGCGATGCCCTATGGCGAGCGCTTCATATGGGGCGCCACCGCCGCGATGCTGCGCAACCTGTATCACTTCTTGCGGGTCTGAGGCAGGGGCGGTGCGACGGGTTCCGCGCCGGCACGTGCTGCGCCGTGGCGCGTCTGTGCACGCTCGACCAGGCGTGCGAACGTCGACAGCGAGAACAGGTGCGCGTAAATGCGTGCCGCCAGGCCGCGTGTCGCCAGCGCCTTGTGGCTGGCCGCATTCTGGGCGACGAGGCGCGTCTCGTCGATGCAGTGCATGCCCTGCATGCGCACCCCGGTCTGGCCGGCGTCCTTGACTTCCATCGTCATGGGGACGAACAGGTCGAGCTTCTTGAAGTAGGCGCACATCTGGGCGGTACGTTCCAGATCGCTCTCGTATTCCGCCAGCAGGCGCTCGCGTTCGGTCCAGGCCGCGGTCGGGGCGCCGCTCTGGTCATAGAGTGCGATGCCGCTGTCGTCGAGATAGGCGCGGTCGACGCAGATCAGGCGCTGCTCCTGCAGGACGCCGTCGACGTTGACGCGCGAGGCGCAGAACGGAAAACGCCGCACAAAGGCAGGCACATAGTGATGGGCGGCCCAGCGGCCGTCGTCCTCGACGAACAGGTTCTGCCCGTCGGCCAGGCCCAGCACCGCCACCGGCGCGAAACTGCGACCTTCATCGGCGGACAGGAACACGATCGGGTAGTCGCGCTGGACCGCGGCGAACTCGGAGTACGAAATCGCCATCGCATTGATGCGCGTCGCGAAGGCGGGAACGGAACCGGCCGCGAGGGACGGCAGCAGCACGCGATGCTGCTTTTCCAGCGGCACGATGGGCCCATAGCCGAACGGCGAGGTGATCTGCATGGGAGAGGGCGTGGCGCGAGCATCGCGCACGCGCTGGATCGATGGAGCGAAACGATTCTAGCCTGTGCTATCTTGCCCGCGCCATGACTGTCCTGGCCTTGATCGCCACGCTCCTCATCGAGCAGTTGCGCCCGCTCGCGGACCGGTCGAAGCTCGCCGCACCGCTGCTTGCGATCAAGCGCCTGATCGAACGCAATACCAACGCCGGAGAGCATCACCACGGCGCCCTGGCGTGGTTGATCGCGGTGTTGCCAATGCTCCTCCTGGCGCTGGCAATTCACTATGTCTTGCTGGCGATCCATCCGCTGCTGGCCTGGCTCTGGAACGTCGCCGTGCTCTACGTGACCCTGGGCTTCCGCCAGTTCAGCCATCATTTCACAGACATCCATCGCGCGCTCGTCGATGGAGACCTGCCACGCGCGCGGCGATTGATCGCGGCATGGCGCGGCCGCGGGGCCGAGGACCTCGACTCCGTCGAGGTGGCGCGTCTGGCGATAGAGGAGGCGTTCGTCGCTTCGCACCGCCACGTATTCGCGGTGCTGTTCTGGTTTGCCCTGCTGCCGGGACCCGCTGGCGCGATCCTTTATCGCGCCAGCCTCGCCCTGTCGCAGACCTGGGGGCGTCAGGTCGGGGCGGAGCACGGGGACTTCGGGGTCTTTTCGCAACGCGCGCATGCGTGGATCGATTGGTTGCCCGTGCGCCTGACCGCCGTCGGATTCGCGATCGTCGGCAACTTCGAGGATGCGGTCGCTTGCTGGCGTGATCAGGCCGCCGCCTGGCGCGATCCCGAGGCGGGCATCGTGCTGGCCAGTGGTGCAGGAGCGATCGGCGTGCTGCTTGGCATGCCCATCCGCACCGGCGACGCGGGCGCGGCGGGTCACATCGATGATCGAGCCACCCTGGGCTGTGGAGAGGAGGCCGACGCGGGTTTCCTTTCCAGCACGGTTGGCCTGGTCTGGCGTGCCCTGGTGCTGTGGCTCCTCGTCCTGACGCTGGTCGCGATCGCGCGCTGGGTGTCGTGAGGAAACCGCGCCCGGGCCGCGGCGCCGGTCAGTACGCGGCCGCGCGTGCCGCCGTGACCTCGTCGCGCAGCCGGGTGTACAACTCGAACCGGCGGTGGTGCACGTAGCCGTCGGCAAGCGCCTTTTGCAACGCGCATCCGGGCTCCTTGTCGTGCCGGCAGTCGGCAAACCGGCAGTGGTTCATGAACGGTGCCAAGTCCGCGAATCCGCTGTCGAGCATAGACGGCGTCAGGTTGGCGAGACCGACTTCCTGCATTCCCGGACAGTCGATCAGGGTGGTGTGGTCGTCGATGCGGTAGAGGCGCGAGAACGTGGTGGTATGCCGACCGGCGTTGAGCGCGCTCGAGATGTCGCCGATGCGTGCCCCGGCATCCGGCACCAGGGCATTGACCAGCGAAGACTTGCCCATGCCCGATTGCCCGGCCAGGACCGTAGCACGCCCTTCGAGGCTCGCCTTGAGCACATGCATGCCCAGCGCGGCGCCCGTCTTCGAGCCGATCGAGTCCCGTGGTTGAATCGCAACTTCCAGCACGCGATGACCGGCACTGGCGAACGGTGCGAGTCGCGTGCGGGCCGCCTCGAGTGCGGGCAGGTCGATCTTGTTCAAGGCGATCAGCGCGCCGATTCCAGCGGCATGGGCAAGCAAGGTCACACGCATGACGAACTCGTCGGAAAACGGCGGTTCGACGGCGGTCAGGATCAGGACCTGGTCGGCGTTGGCCGCGATCGCCTTGCGCTTGAACCGGTCGGCGCGCTCCAGATAGGTGCGTCGCGGCAGCACCGCCTCGATCACACCCTGGCCGGGCGAGGTGATGCGAAAGGCCACTTCATCGCCGCAGGCGCAATCCTGCCGGCGGCCGCGGGTCACGCATTCGAGCCTTGCACCGGTGCGGGTCTCTACTTCATGTTGGCGGCCAAACGTCGCCACCACCGTTCCCGAGTCGACGCTCAAGTCATTTCATCCTGACCAGCCGTCAGGCGGCGTGGCCGCGCAAGCGGCCGATGCGCAGGCCCGCCGGGGGGTGCGAGTCATAGAACGCCGAGTGCAACGGGTCGGGGGTGAGCGTGGCTGCATTGTCGTTGTAGATCTTGGTGAGCGCGCCGACCAGCGCGCCGGCCGAGGTATGGCTGGCCGCGTAGGCATCAGCTTCATACTCGTGGCGGCGTGAGGCGATGCTCATCAGCGGCGTCAGCACGAAGGTAAAGCTGGGCATGACCAGCGTCAGCAGCACCAGGCCCATGGCTGGTCCGGCGTCGCTGACACCGAGGCCCTGGTGGAACCAGGGCTCGCGCAAGAGGGTGCCCAGGATCGCAAAGAAGAACAGCGCGACGGCCAGGGCAACGACGATGCGCTTGACGATGTGCCGATGGCGAAAGTGCCCCAGTTCGTGGGCCAGCACCGCCTCGATCTCTTCTGGCCCGAGCTTCTGGATCAGCGTGTCGAACAGGACGATGCGCTTGGCCGAGCCGAAGCCGGAAAAGAAGGCGTTGCTGTGGCGCGAGCGCTTCGAGCCGTCCATCACGAACAGGCCGCCGGAGGCGAAGCCGCAGCGCGACAGCAGCGCCTCGATGCCCCGCTTGAGATCGCTTTCCTCAAGCGGCGTGAACTTGTTGAACAAGGGCATGATGAAGGTGGGCGCCAGGAACAGCAGAAGAAGCTGAAAGGCACAGTAGGCCAACCAGGCGTACAGCCACCAGAACGTCCCCGTCGATTCGATGAACCACAGGATGGCCATGACAAAAGGCGCGCCCAGCACGGCTGCCAGAGCGACTCCCTTGATGAGGTCCGTCACGAACAGCGCCGGTGTCATGCGATTGAAGCCGTAGCGCTGCTCGACGCCGAAGACGCGGTGCCAGGAGAAAGGCAGGCCTACGATGCCGAGCAGCACGACGACCGCGGCCACCAGCCCCAGCTCGCGCCATAGTCCTTGCGGAAGCGCTCGCGTGAGCTCGGCCAGCATCTGCAATCCGCCACCGAAGGTCAGCGCCAGCAGCACCGCCGCGTCAACCAGGGTCTCGAGCATGCCGAAGCGGGTGCGCTCCACCGTGTAGTCCGCCGCCCGGCGATGCGCATCGGGGGTGATGACCGACGCAAAGCCCTCGGGCACCCGGTCACGGTGCGCGCGCACGTGCGCCGCGTGGCGCCGTGCCAGCCACAGGGCAAGGCCGGTCGACAAGGCCAGAAACAGGGCAAACAGCCACGAGAACGCGTTCATCAGGGAAGAATCCGGAGCGTGTGCGAGAATCGCCGCCTCCGAATTATCCCGCATCCGCGATGCCCCAGGACCAGAATCACCTGTTGTGGATCGACATGGAAATGACCGGCCTGTCGCCCGATACCGATCGCATCATCGAGGCTGCCATCGTCGTCACCGACAATGAACTGCGGGTCGTTGCCGAGGGCCCGGTGGTGGTCGTGCATCAATCCGACGCGGTGCTGGATGGCATGGACAACTGGAACCGTGCGACGCATGCCAAGTCCGGTCTTACCGAACGGGTGCGTGCCTCAACACTCGATGAACGGGCCGCGGAACTGCGCCTCCTGGAGTTCGTTCGCGCCCACGTGCCCAAGGGCGCATCGCCGATGTGCGGCAATTCTGTATGCCAGGACCGCCGCTTCATGGCTCGCAGCATGCCGGAACTCGAGGCCTGGTTCCACTATCGCAACCTCGATGTGTCCACGCTCAAGGAACTGGTCAAGCGCTGGAAGCCCGAACTCGCCAAGGGGCTCACCAAGCATGGCAAGCACGAGGCGCTGGCGGACATCATGGAGTCCATCGAGGAGCTCAGGTACTACCGCGAGCACTTCATCCGCGGCTAGCGGGCAGCGCGCTGCGGCGCGTCCTGCGCGCCACGCACTGCCTGGGGCGCGGCGTGAATTGCGGCGTCAGGGAGTGCGCTCGCTGCGCGCGGGCAGGAAACTCGAATTGAAGATGATGTCCGGGCTGGCGCGCGACTTGACGCCCAACGCGGCGCTGACGTCCTCGACCTGCGCCTCCAGCTTGGTCTTGCGGATCAAGCCGTAGCCGTTGGCGCGCGTGAAGTCGTTCATGACGAACGGCTTGATCGCTTCCAGGTTCTGCAATTCGATGACCGGGTCGGAGAGCGGCTCGAGTTTCTTCAGCAGGTCGACGGTCGGCTGCGGATTGCGCCAGGTCTCGACGAAGGCGCGGTTGAAGGCGCGCAGGAAGCCGGCCACCGCGCGCGGGTTCTCATCGATGATCTTCGAGGTTGCCATGACCGCGTCGCCGTAGATGTCGATGCCCATGCCGACCAGGGAAAAGCCGATCACCTCGTCGCGCGGGATGCCGCGCGCGGTGAACTCGTTCCAGGCATTGGAGAACCCGCCCATCGCCAGCGCGTCGCCGCGTATCACCGCGCTGGCGCGGATCTGCGCATCCATGTTGGCCCACTTGACGGTATCCGGCTTCATGCCGTTGACGCGCGCGATCATGGGCCACAGGCGGCGCGCGGTCTCGAACGGGGCGCCCGAGACGGTCTTGCCGTCCAGATCCTTGAGGCTCTTGATGTTGTGGCGCTTCAAGGTCCAGATCGTCACCGCGCTCTGGTCCTGGAACATGTAGACCACCTGCATGCGCGCCTGGCCCGGGTTGTTGCCGAGGAATTCGATCAGCGTGCTGGTGTCGCCCACGGCGATGTCATAGGCGCCGCTGACCAGCCGCTGGATCGAGCCGGCCGAGCCCATGCCGGGATCGATCTGCACGTCCAGGCCCTCGGCCTTGAAATAGCCTTTTTCGCGCGCGAGCAGGAAGATCGCCTGCGGCCCCTGGAAGCGCCAGCCCATCGAGACGCGCAAGCGGGTTTGCGCTTCGGCGGGCCCGGTGGGCAGGAGGAGAAACAGGGCGGCGAGCAGCGCCGAGAAGGCTGCCAGGCGGCGGGTCTTGAGCATGGTGAACTCCAATCGATGGGCGGGGAGGCGGCAGTGCTACGACGCGCTGCGCATGAGCGCGGGTTCCGTGGAAAGGCGCGCGATCGGGAAGCGCGCGACCTCGGCAAGAAAGGCGACCATGCGCGAACACACGTGGTCGAGAACCTGTTGTCCCTTGGCGGGGGTCGCCAGCGCGGCGTTGCCGGCCGCTCCGTGCGCGTTCAAGTCCTGCATCTGCCAACCGAACATGCCGCCGTCGTCGCGCATGAGCAGGGGAAACGTGGTTTCAAGCTCGCGTGACAGCGGCGTGAAATCGCGCGCCCGGTCCATGCGCACCAGCCGCGGCGCGATGGCCAGCATCATCGAGGTCTCGATGTCGCCCGCGTGGATGCCGTGGCGGACTTCGGCCTCCTCGAACAGCCCCGCCGGCAGGCCGAGCTGATACCAGCTGAGCTTGGCCACCAGCATGCCGTGCCGCGCGCGCAGGTCGCGCGCGACCACGTCCATGGGCGCCATCTGCCCGCCGTGGCTGTTGAAGATCACCAGGCGCTTGAAGCCGCTTGCCGCGACGCTCTCGCCCAAGTCCATCCACAGCCGCGTGACGGTGTCGGCCGAGAGCGACAGCGTGCCCGGGTAGCGCGCATGCTCGTTGGACTTGCCGACCGGCGCCACGGGCAGGAAGAGAACCGACTCCTCCGGCGGCAGGCGCGCCACGGTGCGCTCGATCAGCGCCTCCATGATCGAGGTATCGACCGAGACCGGCAGGTGCGGGCCATGCTGTTCCATGGCCGAGACCGGCAGCACGACGACGGTGCGCGCGCGGTCGAAAGCGTCGATTTCCGCGCAGGACAGGTCGCGCCAGTAGCGCTTGGCCGAGGGCTGGGTCATCAGGCCGCCAGCAATGGCGAGCGACGTACTTCCTCCTCGCCGTGGCGCGCCAAGAGGTCAAGCAGCATCTTGCGCATCAGGAGGCCGGGCGCATCGGTGGCCATGTGTTTTTCCTCGCCCGAAGCCGCCGCCAGCGGCACGTCGGGGTCGGTCGTCTCCAGCACGTAGCGGTCCTCGGCGACGATCGCCGCGTCAAAGGCGTTGATGGACGCGGTGCTGACCTCTTCTTCGGTGTCGTTGCGGTAGGCCCACTGGCAGACCTGGGTGACGCCGTCGTCGACCGGCGTGGCGCAGGTGACGATGGAGTGCACCAGGCCGTCGGGGTAGGCGATGCGCGACTTGCGCACGAAGGGCAGGTACCAGATGCTGCGGATGCGCCGTTCGGTGATCTCCTTGGCGCCGTCGCCGTGCAGGACGGCTTGCGAGCCCGGCGGATTCTTGACCGAGAAACGCCCTTCGAGCGTGAAGCCGGCATCGCCGTTCTGCGTCAGCACACCCGGCGGGTGCACCGGGTCCTCCGGACGGCCGAAGGTGCCCTTGTGCACGAAGTTGACGTGCGCCGGGTCGAGCGAGTTTTCCATCAGCCGGAACGGCGCGCATTCCCAGCGCTCGTAGAACTGCTGCACCAGGCGGAAGCCGGGCTCGTCGGTTTCCTCGAACTCGGGGATGCCGGCGAGCGGTTCGCCCAGGCACACCCAGACGTAGCCGTAGCGTGATTCGGTGCGATAGCCCGTCACCCGGGCACGCTGCGCCGGCAAGCCCGGGGTTTGCGGCATGCGCTGGCATACCCCGCCGCTGTCGTAGGCCCAGCCGTGGTAGTGGCAGACGATCAGGTCGCCGTCGACCCAGCCGCGCGAGAGTTTGGCGGTGCGGTGGCAGCAGCGATCAGCCAGCGCCGACAGCTGCCCGGCAGCGTTGCGCCAGATGACGATGTCCTCGCCCATGAGGCGAAACGGTACCGGCTTGTCAGCGACGTCGGCGGTACGCACGACGGGGTACCAGAAGCGGCGCAGGGTTTTCTGGCGGGTGGTGAGCATGGCGGATCTCCTGGAAGAAGCGTTTGCGGCGCCGCCCCGGCGCACCTGGTCGCCCGGCGCATGCGCGCCGTCCCCACCCGTGGACGGCAAGCCTAGCGATGTTTGACCGATCGGTCAACAACTTCCGGCGCGTCGCGCGCTGTCGCGGCGCGGCAGCATCTTTGCCCTCACACCGCGCGTGGTTTCTTGCGCCCTACTGGTGCACGTGCGCGCCGCGGCGGTGCACGTTTCGCCGGCGCGGATACGGGCGCGGGACCCGCGCTCCGCCCCGGTGCGGGCCGCACCCCCAGTCCTGTCAGCACGAACTGGGTCACATGAGCCACGATGCGCCTGCGATCGAGGGCGCCGAGGGTCTTGCGGCGCATGAAGTAGCGTACCTGCACTTCGTGATCGGCGTAGCTTTGCGTGATGGCCCAGATGTTCATCAGCACCTGCAAGGGATCGCTGCGGCGCATCAGGCCCTGCGCCATCCATTGCCGCATGATCGTCGCGGCGGCCGCGGTGCGGCGGCGAAAGACCGGCATGTAGGCCATGTACACCGGGGCGCCGGCGAGCATCTCGCCGGTGAATATCTTGGTGGCAAGCGGGTTGTCGAAAGAGAATTCCAGTTTGCGGCGGATGTAGTCGGACAGCACCGCGTGCGGGCCGCGCTGCGCATCGTCGAACTCGAACAGACCACCCCACGCATTCATGGTGTCGAGCAGCACCTCGCGGTACAGGTCCTCCTTGCCGTCGATGTAGTAGTTGAGCTGCGGCTTGGAAAGCCCGGCGCGCGCGGCGATGGCCTGGGTGGACGCTCCCTGGAAGCCGTGGCGCGCGAACTCCTCGATGGCGGCACGCTTGATGTCGGCGTGGCGCGCGGCGCGCGGCGGGCGGGTGCTGCTGGTGGTCATGCGGTGGTGTGGCTGGGGATGGAGCGTCGCGAGTGTGCCACAGCGGTTGCCGGAAGTCGCGCCGCGATTGCCAGCGCGCAGGAGCGTGCGGTATTCTCGCCGCAATGAGCCCCGTTTCCGATCGCCGCAAGAAGTCTCCCCTCGTGCCGATGGGCGCACGGGACGGTAATCGCTGGCGGGTTTCGGCGCGGCTTGCCGACATGACTCGCGTCCCGCGCGAGGTGCGGCGCGGGCAAATCAAGACGCACGGCAAGGACATCGTCGTCGACTGGAACAAGTCCGCGCTGATCGTCATCGACATGCAGAACGACTTTTGCCATCCGCGTGGCTGGCTGGCGGGCATCGGCGTGGACATCGCGCCGGCGCGCGCGCCGATCGCCCCGCTGCGTCGCCTGCTGCCGGCGCTGCGCGGGGCCGGAGTGCCGATCGTCTGGGTCAACTGGGGGAACCGCCCCGATCTCGCCAACCTGAGCCCGGCGCTGCTGCACGTCTACGACGGCGCCGCGCGCGGCGCCGGCCTCGGTTCGCCGCTGCCGGACGCCCCCGTGCCCGGCGCGCGGGTTCTCGAGAAGGACTCGTGGGCCGCGGCGGTGGTCGATGAACTTGCGCCGGCTGCCGAGGACCTGCGCGTCGACAAGTACCGCATGAGCGGTTTCTGGGACACGCCGCTCGACAGCATCCTGCGCCAGCAGGGCGTGACGACGCTTTTCTTCGCCGGGGTCAATGCCGACCAATGCGTGCTGGCAACCCTGATGGACGCAAACTTCCTGGGCTACGACACCATCCTGGTCGAGGATTGCAGCGCGACCACCTCGCCGGGCTATTGCTGGGAAGCGACGCTCTACAACGTGCACCAGTGCTTCGGTTTTTCCGCCACCTCCGGCGCCCTGCGCAAGGGGCTATCGAAAAAATGAATGAACCTGTCATCCATCGCCGGGGCGCGCAATTGGCTGGGCGCAAGATCCAGGCCGCCGACAGCAACTACTTCGCCTTCACCGTCGACCCGCACAGCGACCGCACGGGCTTCGTGCAGGTGATCGAGATCTTCGAGGTCGGCGGCGCGACTCCGCCCAACCGCCACGTGGTGGCCGATGAGGTGTTCTACGTCCTGCACGGAGAAGGGATCGCCAGTTGCAACGGCCAGAGCCTGACTGTACGCAAGGGTGACAGCTTCCTCGTGCGCGCCGGACACGAGCATCGGGTCGTAAACACCGGGCGCCAGCGCCTGTACTGTCTGACCACGATGGTGCCGGACGAGGATTTCGCGGCCTTGATCCGCGGCGGCATCGCCTGGGAACTCGATGCCAGCGACAGGGCCGTGCTCGGCGGCTAGCGTCTTCTCCGCGAGGCGGGGCCGGGCGTTCAGCCCTTGGCGCGTGCCTCGATGGACTTGTTGCGCTCTGCCAGGGACTTGATGAGTCCGTCGATTCCGTTGGCCGCGATGGCGCCGTTGAACTGGTTTTTGTAGGTCTCCACCAGACGTGCGCCAAGCACGTTGATGTCGATCACCTTCCAGCCGCCGCTACCCTTTTCCAGGAAGTAGTCGATCTGCATCGGCTCGCCGCCGCGCGCGACCACGGTCGAGCGTACCTGGGCCGCATTGCCGCCGTCTTCCAAGCGTGCCGGCCGGAACTCGATGGTCGTGTCCGGTCGATACGCCGAGAATGCGCCGGCGTAGGTGTTGATCAGGAGGCGGCTGAACTCCGCAGTGAGGGCACGTTGCTGTTCCGGCGTGGCGCGCGGCCAGTGGCGGCCGGCGGCCGCGCGCGTCATGGCGCCCATGTCCAGGTGCGGCAGGACGCGGGCTTCAATCAGCGCCACCACTTTGGGCCGATTGCCGGCCTGGATATCGCGATCGGCGCTGATCGCGGCCGCGACATCGGCCACCGCCTTCTTGATGACGGTGTCGGGGGCGTCGGCGCTCTGGGCTTGCAGGTCGTCGCTCGCGCTAAGCAGCGCGGCGCCCAAGAGCACGAGGGCGGCGAAGCCGCAAAGGGCGCGGCGGTAGGAGGACAGGGACGGGAATGAGGGTTTCAATTTGTGCTTTCGCGTCCGGCGCGGTTTGCGCCTTCCGGATTAGAACGCGCGAAAGGGAAAAAGGTGCACGGGAAAACCCTGATTCGGCACAGTTTTTTCGACCCGCAGGTATAATCTGGCGTCAAATCATCATCGGAGTCAGGCATGGCCGAACGTAAACGTACCCGTCGCAACACGCTTGAGCGTCGTTGCTTGTCCAAGGTCTTCAAGCGCATGTTTGCCGGGGCGCCCAAAGGCACCTTCAAGATGCTGGAAAAGATCAAGCGCGCCTGAACGCGCGGGTCCATAACACCACAAAAGCCGCATTGCGCGGCTTTTGTGTTTTTGGCGCTGACTTAGTCGAAGTTGAAGCTCGCCCCGCGTTCCGGAACCTGGACCGTCTTCCAGCCCAGGCGCGCACGAATTTCATCGCCAAACATCGCCGCCGTCTCGGCCTCGCCGTGCACGACGAAGGTCTGGCGCGGTGCGCGTCGAAAACCTGAGAGCCAGTCCAAGAGCGCCGCCTGGTCGGCGTGCGCCGACAAACCGCCGACGGTGTGCACGCTGGCTCGCACGGCGACGCGTTCGCCGTGCAGTATCAATTCCTTCGCACCATCGACCAGCCGCCGTCCCGGGGTGCCCAGCGCCTGAAATCCCGTGATCAGCACCGCTGCCTGACGGCGCGGCAGGTTGTGCGCCAGGTGATGCACGATGCGCCCTGCGTTGCACATGCCAGAAGCTGCGATGATGATGGCGCCGCCCGTGACCTGGTTGATCGCCATCGAATCGCGCACCGACTCGGTATAGCGCAGGTTGAACTGGGACTTGTGCCGCGCGATCCACCGGGCGACCTCTTGTCCCTCCTCGTCCAGCAGCGCATTGAACCGGCGTGTCGCAGCCGACGCAGCGGCGGCCATGGGCGAATCGACAAAGACGGTGAGGCGCGGAAGGCGTCCACGGCGCACCAGGTCTGCAAGCACGTGCACCACCTCCTGCGTACGCCCGACCGCGAAGGCGGGAATGACGACATTGCCGCCACGCCCGAAGGCGGAGTGGATCGCTGCGACCAGTTCCTCCTCGGTCGACTGCGGCGCTCGGTGCAGCCGGTTGCCGTAAGTGGACTCGACGACCAGCAGGTCCGCTTCTTCGATGCGGGTCGGGTCGCGCATCAATGGGCGTCCGGGCTGCCCCAGGTCGCCTGAGAAAACCAGCTTGCGCAGCGCGGTCTGGCTCTTCGCGATGATTTCGGCGATCGCGGAACCGAGGATGTGCCCGGCATCGCGCAGGGTCACGCTGATCCCTTGCGCGGGAGCGAAGGGCTGGTCGTACTCGACGGCCTGCAACTGTGCGAGGCATTGCTGCGCCTGGCTGACCGTGTATAGCGGAGCCAGGTCGGCGTGCGCGAAGCGCCCGCTGCGATGCTTGCGCCGGTTTTTCCACGCGGCATCGGCTTCCTGCACGTGCGCGCTGTCGGGCAGCATGATTTCCAGGAGCGCCGCGGTGGCGCGTGTGCACCAGACCGGTCCGCGGAAGCCCAGTGCCGCCAGGCGCGGAATCAGGCCGCTGTGGTCGATGTGGGCGTGGGTCAGCACGACAAAGTCGATGCTGCGCGCGTCGAAAGCCAGCGCCGAGAGGTTTTTGCCGTGCGCTTCGCGTCCGCCCTGGAACATGCCGCAATCGACGAGAAAGCGGGTCGTGCCGTGCTCGATCAGGAACGACGATCCGGTGACTTCGCCGGCGGCACCGAGAAAGGTCAGGCGCACGCGTTGGCCCTGAATGTCCGCCCGGATCGTTCCGGAGTGCGTCGGTCGCCCCTCGTTCGTATCACTTGGACCAGGTGTCCTTGAGGCCGGTGATGCGGTTGAGGACCAGCTTCTGTGCCGCGTGCAGGAGTCGGTCGGCGACGAAGTAGCCGTGGCGCTCGAACTGCACCCGCTCATCGGCCCCGAGGGTCGCCAGCGACGGCTCGACATAGGCTTGTACGACCGTCAGGCTCGCCGGGTTGAGACTCGCATGGAAGTCACGCCCGCCTGCGTCGGGTTGCGCTTCGGTGAATAGCCGATCGTAGAGGCGCACCTCGGCTGGCAGCGCATCGGATGCCGCGACCCAGGTGATGACGCCCTTGGTCTTGACGCTCGCGCTGCCCGGCGTGCCGGAGCGCGTCTCGGGCAGGTACTCGGCGTGCACTTCGGTGACGCGCCCCTCGGCATCTTTCAGGCAACCGGTACACCGGACGACAAA
This sequence comes from Burkholderiales bacterium, assembly GCA_016790635.1. Taxonomy (GTDB): domain Bacteria; phylum Pseudomonadota; class Gammaproteobacteria; order Burkholderiales; family JAEUOS01; genus JAEUOS01. The sequence continues at coordinate 53,479 of JAEUOR010000052.1, read as the reverse complement.
GCCGTAGCGCAAGCGCACCAGGTTGCCGGGATAGAGGCGGTGATAGCCCTTGGGCGGCTCTTCGGCGAAGTCCTCGCGCTCGATCCACAGCTCGCGCGAGAATCCGAAGCTGCGCTCGCCCATGGCGGGGTCGTGCGGATGGCGCGGTGCGCTGCATGCGTCGCGGCCATCGGCCGGATAGTTCGTGATGATGAGCTTGACCGGATCGAGCACTGCCATGGCGCGCGGCGCCTTGGCATCCAGATCGTCGCGCAGCGCGATCTCGAGCGTCGAGTAGTCGATCCAGGAGTCCGCCTTGGAAACCCCGATGCGCTCGCAAAACAAGCGGATCGCCTCCGGGGTGTAGCCACGCCGCCTGAGGCCGGCGATGGTCGGCATGCGTGGATCGTCCCAGCCGCTGACGATCTTCTCGTCGACCAGCTGTTTCAATTTGCGCTTGCTGGTGATGACGTAGGTGAGGTTCAAGCGCGCGAACTCATGCTGATGCGGCAGCGGTCGCGCCAGGAGGCCGCATTCGGTCAGGCGCTCGAGCACCCAGTCGTAGAAAGGTCGCTGATCCTCGAATTCGAGGGTGCAGATCGAATGGCTGATGCGCTCCAGCGCATCCTCGATCGGATGCGCGTAGGCGTACATCGGGTAGACACACCACGCATCGCCGGTGCGATGGTGCGTCGCCTTGCGAATGCGGTAAATGGCGGGGTCGCGCAGGTTGATGTTGGGCGAGGCCATGTCGATTTTCGCGCGCAGCACCATGCTGCCCTCGGCGTGCTGCCCCTGGCGCATCTCGCGAAAGCGCGCCAACGACTCGGCCGGCGCGCGTGTCCGCCACGGGCTTTCGCGGCCTTTCTCGGTCAGCGTGCCACGCGCGATGCGCATCTCCTCGGCGCTCTGCTCGTCGACGTAGGCGTGGCCAGACTCGATCAACGCCTCGGCGGCACGCGCCATGAAATCGAAATAGTCGCTCGCGTAATAGAGGTGTTCGCGCCCGAACCCGTTCCAGGAAAAACCCAGCCAGCGCACCCCGTCGAGGATGGCATCGACGTATTCCTGTTCCTCCTTTTCCGGATTGGTGTCGTCGAAACGCATGTGACAGACCCCGCCATAGGCTTCCGCCAGGCCGAAGTTCAGGCAGATGCTCTTGGCGTGGCCGATATGCAGGTAGCCATTGGGCTCGGGAGGAAAGCGGGTGCGTATGCGTGCGGCATCCGGCGGCGCGGCGGCGTGCGCGCTGGCGTCGCCGGGCGTGCCGCTCCAGCGCTTGCCGGCATAGGTGCCGCGCGCCAGGTCGGCGTCGATGATGTTGCGCAGGAAATTGCCGCCGTGGGATTCGGCGGGTGGGGCGGCGGGCATGGACTGTTGCGTATCGGTTTCAAAGCGAGGCGTGATTTTACCGGCCCCCCGCTTCGCGATGCGGTAATCTGCCGGCGGTCCGCGATCCCGTCGTCCTCGATCTTCCGATGCAAACGCTATTGCCTCTGGCCAATGAACTGTCGAGCCTCCTGCGCGAGCGCGGCGCGACCATCGCCGTGGCCGAGTCTTCGGCGGGCGGCCTGATCTCGGCCGCGCTCCTGGCAGTGCCGGGCGCGTCGGCCTATTTTCTGGGCGGCGCGGTGGTGTACACGGCGCGCGCGCGGCGCCAACTGACCGGAATCACGGACGCGGCGATAGCCGGACTGCGCTCATCTTCCGAGCCCTATGCGCTGCTGCTGGCGCGCACCTTGCGCGACGACTTCGGTTCGGTCTGGGGTTTGGCGGAGACCGGAGCGGCCGGTCCCGCGGGCAACCGCTACGGCGATGCGGCCGGCCATACCTGTTGTGCGATCAGCGGTCCGACCGAGGAAGTCCTGACCCTCGAGACCGGCGAGACCGATCGCCTGGATAATATGCATTCCTTCGCCAAAGCGGCGCTTGAACTGCTGCGCAAACACCTCTCGAAGCAGCCATGAAACCTGTTCCAGACTCTCGTCATCCCTGGGCGCCAGCGGTGCACGCGCTGCTGCGCGCAGCCAAGGTGCGCCAGGTCGCCCTGGTGCCCGACGCCGGGCATGCGGCGCTGATCCGCCTGTGCGAGGCCGACCGCAAGATGCGCGTCGTGCGCCTGACCACCGAGGAAGAGGGTGTGGCCCTCCTGGCGGGCGCGTGGCTCGGCGGCGAGCGTGGCGTGCTCCTCATGCAGTCTTCGGGTGTCGGCAACTGCATCAACATGCTGTCGCTGCAAGCCGCTTGCCAGCTGCCGCTTGTCATGCTGGTGACCATGCGTGGCGATCATGGCGAGTTCAATCCGGCGCAGGTACCGATGGGGCGTGCCACGCCGCAGGTGCTGGCCGCGATGGGCGTCGAGGTGCGGCGCGCCGAGTCGGCTGCCCAGGTGGTCGAGGAGACCTCCGGCGCGCTGCGCCTGGCCTACAACACCTACCGGCCTGTGGCGGTGCTGATCGGTCAGCGCGTCGTCGGCGCCAAGGATTTCCGCCTGCTCACCCGAGATGCGAGCCTGGACCATGAATAAGCTGCCGCGCCGCCGTGCCTTCGTCAAGGCGCTCCTCGCCGATCGCGGCGACATGCTGGTCATTGGCGGTCTGGGGTCGTCCGCCTGGGACATCACTCATGCCGGTGACCACGCCAACAATTTCCCGCTCTGGGGTGCGATGGGAGGCGCCGCCGTGCTGGGACTCGGCCTCGCCCTGGCGCAGCCGAAGCGGCGCGTGCTGGTTGTCACCGGAGACGGCGAGATGCTGATGGGCATCGGGTCGCTGGCGACGATCGGGGCACAGGCGCCACGCAACCTTGCCGTGGTCGTGCTCGACAACGAACGCTATGGCGAGACGGGCATGCAGGCCACCCATACCGGGTTGGGCACCGACCTGGCAGCGGTTGCGCAGGCGGCCGGGATCGCCAACGCCATGCGCTTGTCGAAGCTGTCTGACGCAGCCACGTTGCGGCGCGCCATCGACGCGATGCAGGGGCCGGTCTTCGCCAACGTGAAGGTCGATGCGGAAAAGCTGCCGCTGGTGCTGCCGCCGCGCGACGGCGCCTATCTCAAGAACCGCTTTCGGGTAGCGGTGCTGGGTGAGGCGGCGCTCGATGCCTAGCCGCGGCGCCTGAAGAGGTACAGGCGCCCGGCCACCGGCGCGCCGTTCTCGGTACGCAGCGTCAACGCAGGCGCTACGATCTGGTCGAAGTCCGATGCCGCCAGGCGCGAGACGTAGTCGTGCGATTGCGCGTAGCGACCGGTGGCGAGCAGCCGGTAGTCGGCATCGACGGTTTCCTCGACTGAGAACGCAAAGGCGCCCGCGGGACGCAGCACCCGCGCGACTGCCGCGAACATCTGCTCCAGGGCACCGATGTAGATGAAAAGGTCGGCGGCGACGACAGCGTCCAGACCATGCGTCGGAGCGGCGGCGAGGAACTCGTGCACCTCGGCGCAGGCAAGCTGCGCGTATACGCCGCGCTCGCGCGCCAGCGCCAGCATCTTCTCGGAGAGATCGACACCACGGACGCGCCGCCCGCTGCCCGCCAGTGCCGCACCGACCAAACCGGTTCCGCACCCCAGGTCGAGGATCTCGCTCTCGTCGGCGGTGTACTCGAGGAGCAGGGCAGCCAGTTCTTCAGGCACGCGGTAGGCAAGCACTTCGCGCAGTTGGTGATCGAAGGCCGGCGCGAAGTTGTCGAAGGTGGCGCGTACCCAGCTCGCATCGGCCTGCAAGGGCGCCGTACCTTCCAGAGCCGCCAGGTGATGGGTGAAGACGCCGACGTCGATTCCGGCTCGGATCGCGTCCCGATAGAGCGTCGCGGCGGCGCCTGCGTGTCCCTGCTGTTCCAGCAGGCGCGCCAGGTTGAGGCGTGGCGGCGTGAGACGGGAATCACGTTCCAGCGCGCCGCGAAAAGCGGCTTCGGCTTCGCTCACGCGTCCTAGCAGGAGCAGCGCCGAGCCGCGGTTATTGTGCGCGCGCGCATTGGCATCGTCGAACGACAGTGCGCGATCGAACTCGACCAGCGCCGCGGCGGCACGCCCGCGATCCAGTTCTATCAGGCCCTGGCGGTACGCGACGGCCGGGTCCAGCGGGTCGAGCGCACGCGCAGCGGCCAGCAGGGCCTCGGCGTCATCGAGGCGGCCCGCCTCGATCAGGGCTGCAGCTTCCCCGACCAGGCGTGCGGCATCCATCGCGCGATCCGTTCAATCGGCCCGGATGTTGCCCTCACGAACCACCTTGCCCCAGGTGGCGACCTGCTCGCGCACCAGGTTGCCGAAGGTCTCCGGGGCACCGCCGACGATATCGATTCCCGATCCGCCGAAGCGCTCGCGCACTTCCGGCAGCGCGAGCACGCGGTTGATCTCGGTATTGAGGCGCGTGACGGCGTCGCGCGGGGTGCCGCTGGGGGCGACCAGGCCGAACCAGACCGATACCTGGTAGCCAGGTACGCCGGCCTCATCGACGGTCGGGATGTCAGGCATTGCCGGGGAACGCTTGCCGCTGGTGATCGCCAGTGCGCGCAGCTTGCCCGCGCGCACGTGCGCGGCGACGTTGGGAACATTGTCGAACATGGCCTGCACCTGCCCGCCGATGAGGTCTGTGACTGCCGGGGCACTGCCCTTGTATGGCACGTGGGTCAGATCGACCGCTGCCATGGCCTTGAACAATTCCATCGACAGGTGGTTGGACGTGCCGTTGCCGGTGGAGGCGTAGGGAATCGATGCGGGGCGCGCTTTGGCGGCGGCGATGAGCTCGCGTACGTTCTTGTAGGGCGAGGCGGCCGGCACCACCAGCAGGTTGGGCGTCGAACCGGCCCACGCCAGGGGCACGAAATCCCGCGTCACGTCGATCTTCGCGTGTGCGTGCAGGCTGTTGATCAGCGCGAACGGAAAGGCCACCACCAGGATGGTGTGCCCGTCGGCCGGCGACTTCAGGACGAAGTCCGTCCCGATGATGGTACCGGCGCCCGGCTTGTTCTCGACATGCGAACCAGGCGCGAATCCCTTGGCGAACTCACTGGCCATGGTGCGGCCCAGCGTGTCGTTGAAGGCGCCGGGCGGGAAGGGCACGACGATCTTGACGGGCTTGGACGGAAAGGCCTGCGCCAGTGCGGCGCCTGGCGCGACCAGCAGCGTCGCGCCCGCACACAATGCGATGAAAAGGGAACCAAGACCATGCATGACCGTTCTCCAGGGCGTTTCAGACATAGCTGGGGCCTTCGATGACCGGATGAGCGAGGAGGAACTCCTCGTCCACCGTGAGTCCCAGCCCGGGGCCTTCCAGCGGCAGCACGCAGCCTTGCATGTCTACGCGGTAGGGTTCATTCACCATGACATCGCGGAACAGGTTGTTCTTCGACACGTCGCCTTCGAAATAACCGGCGTCGTCGATGGCGGCCAGCAGATGGATCGAGGCAGCCATGTTGAGTCCGGTCATCGAGGTGTGCGGATGCACCGGCAGCTTGTGTGCCGAGGCCATCGCCGCGATCTTCATGACTTCGCTGACCCCGCCGGTCTTGGATAGATCGGGCTGCAGGATGGTCACCATCCCTTCTTCGATCAGGCGCGAGAACTCGAAGCGCGTGTAGTGATTTTCGCCGGCGGCAAGAGGCACGCGGCCGAAGGACTTGGCCTCGCGGTAACTGCGATAGTCGTGGGCAGGAAACGGTTCTTCCAGCCACGCGACTCCAGCCTCGTCCAACCCCGGCATGACGCGGCGCGCATCGGCCACGCCGTAGCCGGTGTTGGCGTCGGTCAGGATCGTGATGTCGTCACCCAGTGCGTTGCGCACGGCGTGTACGCGCGCCAGATCATCGCGCGGGTTGTCCCCCAGGCGCAGCTTGATCGCGCGGTAACCGGCGGCCAGATGAACGCGCGCCTCGTCGATCAGGGCTGCCGGCTCCTGGAAACCGAGCGAGATCCCGCCGGCATAGGCCTTGACCGGTCGCGATTTGCCGCCCAGGAGCTTGTAGAGCGGCCATCCGACCGCCTTGCCGCGGATGTCCCACAAGGCCATGTCGATGCCGCTCATGGCCATCGCGGTGCCGGCACCCAAGCCGTGGCTGGCCAGTTGCTTGCCGTATATCTTGCGCCACACGCCCTGTACATCGGCCGCGTCCTCTCCCATGACCAGCATCGCAAGCGTGGTCTCGACGAGTTTGGCGATGGTCGAGGGTGCGCGCGCGTGATGCGACTCGCCCCAGCCGACGATGCCGCCGGCGGTCGTGATCTTGACGACGACCGCATCCTTCTTGACCGCGCGGCCTATCCCCAGGCGCACATTGCCGCCGGGCGGCAGCGGAAACGACGTGGCGTACGCCTTGACGCCGGTGATGGTGAGATCGGATTGGGTCATGTGCGCAGTCGGCGGATCAGGGATGAAGTGTCGTTGCGCGCACCGCCCATGCGCTGTACGTCGCCGTAGAACTGATCCACCAGCGCCGCTACCGGCAGTGGCGCGCCGTTGCGCCGCGCTTCGTCCAGGCACAGCCCCAGATCCTTGCGCATCCAGTCCACTGCGAAGCCGAAGTCGAACTTGCCATCGACCATGGTCTTGCCGCGGTTGTCCATCTGCCAGGACTGCGCCGCGCCCTTGCCGATGACCTCCAGCACCAGCGGCATGTCCAGGCCTGCGGCTTGCCCGAAGTTGATGCCTTCGGCAAGGCCCTGGACCAGTCCGGCGATGCAGATCTGGTTGACCATCTTGGCCAGCTGACCGGCCCCGGCCGGGCCGATCAGCGTGACTGCACGACCGTAGGCGCCGAGCACCGGGCGAACCTTGTCGAATATCGCGGCCTCACCGCCGCACATCACGGTGAGCGCGCCGTTCTGCGCGCCTGCCTGGCCGCCGGAGACCGGGGCGTCGATGCAGGCGAGGCCGCGTTCGAGGGCGAGGCTCGCCAGTTCGCGCGCGACATTCGCGGATGCGGTCGTGTGGTCGACCAGGACCGCGCCCCGCTGCATGCCGGCGAAGGCGCCATCGCTGCCCAGCACGACCGCGCGCAGGTCATCATCGTTGCCGACGCAGCACGCAACGATGTCGGCGCCGGCGGCCGCCTCGCGCGGGGTCGCGGCGCTCTCGCCGCCATATTCGTGCACCCAGCGGGCAGCCTTGTCCGCGCTGCGGTTATAGACGCGCACACGGTGGCCGGCCCGCTTGAGGTGGCCGGCCATGGGATAGCCCATGACGCCCAGGCCCAGGAAGGCAACGGACTGTGCGGGAACGGATTCATAGATCTTGGTCATGAATGCGATTTGGCAATGATTGTTTTTTCCGGTTCGATTCTACCGGCGTGCATCCGCGCGCAAGAAGGCGGCGTACCTGCCGCATCACAACCTCAATTCGCGGGGCGCTCATGCACAGCCCATGGGTCGGAATCGTGCTGGCGATGGTGGTGGCGCCGCAGGCGCACGCACTTGTGTGCGAGCGCACTTCGCCTGCCCACACCGTTGCGCTGGTCGAGCTCTACACCTCGCAGGGGTGCGACAGCTGTCCGCCCGCCGACCGCTGGCTGGGAACCCTGGCCGGCAGCCGCCTGGTGGATGAGCGTGTGGTCCCTCTGGGACTGCATGTCAATTACTGGGATCACCTGGGGTGGAAGGATCCCTACGCCAAGGCCTTGTTCACCGACCGGCAACGCGCGATCTCGCGTGCTTCCGGCGTCAGTTATGTCTACACACCGCAGGTGGTCGTGCAGGGGCGCGACTTTCGCGGCTGGGGCAGTGCGGCCTTCGCTACCCGCCTTGATGCGATCAATCGCACCCCGGCGCGTGCAGAGATCCGCCTGTCGATGGAAGTCGCGGGTGACGCGCTGCGGCTGGCGGCACAGGCAAAGGCCTCCGCCCGATCGCAGCTGTTTGCTGCCCTGGCGCAGGATCGCATTTCCAACAAGGTCACTGCCGGCGAGAACCGTGGCGCGACCCTGGCGCACAATGCGTCGGTGCGTGAATGGTACGGACCGATCCCGCTTGACGCTCAAGGGCGCGCGAATTGGCAAACAAGCGCGGCGTTGCCGGCCGGCGCCAGGTTGACCGACATGCGCCTGGTCGGCTTTGTTCAGGACAGCGCCAGCGGCGAGATCCTGCAAGCCATCGGGTTACCGGGCTGTGTGAAGCCCTAGGCGCCGAAGCCTCCTGCGGCGCATGCTCCTAGTCGACCGGCTGCCAGCGGCCGTCGACCAGTCCCTCGATCGGGCCGAAGTTGGCCTTGTAGGCCATCTTGCGGCTGCCGCGGATCCAGTAGCCCAGGTACAGATAGGGCAGGGCCATGCGCCGGCACTGCTCGATCTGCCAGAGAATGCTGTAGGTGCCATAGCTGGCGCGTCCATCTTCAGGCTCGAAGAACGTGTACACCGATGACAGGCCATCGTCGAGGACGTCGACGATCGAAACCAGCTTGAGTTGATCGTCACCGGTCGCCCCGGTGGCGGCATCGGCGGCGGGCGGCGCGCGAAAGGCGATCAGCCGGCTGTTGATGCGGCTTTGCAGCAGGAAGTGCGCGTACTGGTCGCGGCTGTCCTGATCCATGCCGCCGCCGGCGTGGCGGCTGGCCTGGTAACGCAGGTACAGGGCATAGTGCTCGGCCGAGTAGCCCAGACCGGTCACTGCCGGCTTGAGATCAGCATGGCGCCTCCATACTTTCGACTGGGTCCGGCTGGGGACGAAGCTTGCGACGGGAACGCGCACCGGCACGCACTCGCGGCAGCCGTCGCAATGCGGGCGATAAGTGAAGATGCCGCTGCGCCGGAAGCCCGCCCGCACCAGTTCCGAATAGGCGTCGGAATTGATCAGGTGCGAGGGCGTGGCGACCTGCGAGCGCGCCAGCTTGCCCGGTATGTAGCTGCACGGGTACGGCGCGGTCGCGTAGAACTGCAGTACCGAGAACGGCAGCTCGTTGAGTTTCGTCATGGCCGCACCGGGTGCCACAGGCGCGCAAGCACCTGCCAGCCTTGCAGGGGCGGCTGGGCGGTCAGGAACGCGAGGCGGGCGGAGAAGTCGGCGCGCGAGATTTCGCGAGCGCCCAAGGATTGCAGGTGGGTCGTATTCATCTGGCAATCAATCATGCCACAAGCGCGCTCGGCAAGAAAAACAGCCAGGTGGGCGAACGCGATTTTGGATGCATCGGTCCGGTGCGCGAACATCGATTCGCCATAAAAGGCGCGTCCAATGGCGACACCGTAGAGTCCGCCGGCAAGCCGGCCGTCCATCCAGGTTTCGACCGAGTGCGCGAAACCGAGGACATGCAGGCGCGTGTAGCCGGCCAGGATGTCGTCGGTGATCCAGGTACCGTCCTGGCCGGCGCGCGGGGTGGCGGCGCAGGCGCGCATCACCGCCTCGAAAGCACTGTCGCAACGGATCTCGTAGTCGCGGTTGCGCAGGACCTTGAGAAGCGAACGGCGCGGCTCGAACTCCGCAGGCAGCACGACCATGCGCGGATCCGGGCTCCACCAGAGGATAGGCTGGCCGCGCGAGTACCAGGGAAAAATGCCCTTCGAATAGGCGTCCAGCAGGCGCTGAGGTGCCAGGTCGGCGCCGGCTGCGAGCAAGCCGTTGGGTTCAGCCAGTGCAGCCTCGACCGGTGGAAACGGTGTGTGCGCGTCGAGCCAGGGAATCACTTCATTTCAGCAGCGCACCTGCTGGCGGCAATAATTGTCGAGTTCGACGACCTTGCTCGCATCGGCGACCGGCTGCCGTGCGCGACCTCCGCCATCCATCATGAGGCGCATTTCATACTTGCGAAAAAACTCGTCGAACACGTCGTTGCCGAGCGTGCCGGTCGCAGTCAACGCATCGGTCGCCGGGTCGTGGCGAAGCAGGATGGCGGCCAGCGGGCGCGGTGCGGGGCCCGCCACCACTTTCGCGCCCCGCGCGGGGTCGTACTGCGAATGCTCCGAGCAACAGTGGATCACGTCGGCGTGGCGGTTGGCGCCGCTCTTGCCCGGGCGGAAACTGATGAAACTGATTTCGCGCGTCGGATAGGTGAGCTGGTGTGAGCAAATGGCCGAATAGGCAACGATGGACCGCTTGAGCCCCGCGCCCCCCGGCCAACGATAGGTACCGGAGTCGGCGGCGACCTCGACTGGCTCCAGCGTGCGGCCGAGGTTGATCAGGAAACAAGGCGTTCCCTGGAAAGGGTAGAAGAACAGGTAGTTGCGGTTGGCCACGAGCGAGGCAGCCTTGAGAATGCTTCCGTCTGTCGCCAGCAGCTTGACCGGTGCAAAGTCGCGGGCGCGAACCGGGCCCGCAAGACCAGGCCCGAGCGGCAAGCCCGCGCCGGCGGCACAGGCGCGCACGAAACCACGCCGGTCCACGCCAACGCTCCCTAAGGGGTCGGCCCCGCTCCCGCGGCCGGGGGGCTTGGCTTGCCGAGGAACAACGAAACGATGCCGCCGACGATAAGCAATCCCACGCCGAACAGCGCGCCGGTCTTGACGTAAGCCAGGCTCGAGTAGAGGAGATAGGCACACGCGGCGCAGAACAGGAACGGAACCACCGGATACAGGGGTACGCGGAACGGACGCTCGACATCCGGGTAGCGGCTGCGCAGCACAAACACTGACAGGCCGGTCAGAAGGAAAAAGGTCCAGAAGACCGGCGAGGTGTAGTCGACCATCGTCGTGAAGCCATCACGCTGGGTGGCACCGAAGACGATCAGCGCCAGGGCCAGCACCGCCTGAACCACCAGTGCATGGCGCGGCGAGCTTCCTTGCGCGCTCCAGGCGCCCAGGAAGCGCAGGGCCGGCCAGTCGCGTCCTGCCGCGTAGCTCGAGCGCGCGCCGACGATCAGGGTCGAATTGATCGAGGTCAGCGTCGCGATCATGACGATCACGCTCATGAGGCGCGAGCCCCAGTCGCCATAGCCTGCCTTGAGCACGTCCGCCGCGACAGCCTTGGATTTGGCCATGCCCGACAGGCCCAGGGCGTTCAGGTATGCCAGGTTGACCAAGAGATAGAGTACCGTGACCACGGCGATGCTGGCGATGAGCGCGCGCGCGATGCCGCGCTTGTCGCTGGACAGTTCCGAGGAAACGTAGGCCACCTCGTTCCAGCCACCGAAGGTGAGCAGGACCATGACCATGGCGAAACCGAACGCCGCGGCGGAGAAGCCGCCGCTGGCGATCACCGGCGCCGGCGCGTTAGCCGCCGGGGTGGCCGTGAAGCCGGCGATCGCCACCAGCACCAGGCCGGCGACTTCCAGTCCGGTCAGCCAGTTCTGCGTGGTGCTGGACGCGCGCGTGCTGATCCAGTGGATCGTCGACAGGAGCAGCACGACGACGCAGGCGTAGATCGCCGAGGAATAAGGGCCCAGCGGCAGCAGTTGCGACGCGTAATCGCCGAACACGAAGGCCAGGAGCGCGATCGAACCGGTGGTGATGACGGTCGCACGCGCCCAGGCGAACAGGAACGCAGGGCGGCGTCCGTAGGCCAGATTGACGAAATGGTAGTCGCCGCCGGCACTGGGGAAGGTCGAGGCGAGTTCCGCATAGGTCAGCGCACCCAGCAGGGAGATGACACCGCCCAGCACCCAGGCAAGGATCAACAGGGTCTCGCTGCCGGCGGCGCCGGCCACGATCGAGGGCGCCTTGAAGATGCCGGCGCCGACGACGACACCGACGGTGAGCATGATGGCATCCTTGACCGACAGGACGCGCGCTGGGGTTGCCGATTGGTTCATGGGCCTGCTGTCTCGTGCGGAGTTCGGATGGATCAGCCCGGCTGGCGGCGCGCGGTGAAGCGCACCGGAGCCTCGCCTTCGACGCGTGCTTCCCCGGTCATCGTGTCGCCATTGACCGTGGCGTTGAATTCGCGCATGCGCCCGTTGTCGTCGACGAAGGAGAAGCGCAGACGGTCGCCGGTCAGGAGCGGCGCGCGCAGGCCCAGGGTGGTGTTGCCGGGGCTTGCATGTCCGGAGACTTTCTGGAAGTCCTGGCGCAGCGTGATGCTCAAGACGTCGGCAGCGTTCTTTGTCCAGTTGACCTGCGGCGCATCGAAGGTCCAGCGACCTTCCACGCGCGCCGGCACGATCCACAGGTAGGCATTGCGCCCGGACATGTCGGCGGTGTCGTCCGGGGACCATTCGCCCATCGTGAACTGGTGCGACACCACGCGCGTGCCCGGCTTCATGCGCAGCACGATCGGGCGCATGTCGAGGTTGATGTTGGGCAGGAGATACATCGTCACGACCGTGGCAAACGAGAAGTCCGCCTTGTAGATGTCCGCCTGCTCGAAGGTGGCGCGTGAGCTCACGCCGGCCTTGGCCGATTCACGGCGCGAGAGGCCGACCATGTCCGGGTTGAACTCCAGGCCGTAGGCGCGCGCGCCGAAATCGCGCGCGGCGGCGATCGCGATGCGGCCGTCGCCTGAGCCGAGATCGACGACCGTGTCGCGCGACGTGACCTGTGCCATCTTGAGCATGCGATCGACCAGCAGCGGCGGCGTGGGCACCCAGATGACGTCCTTGCCGGCCTGACCCACGACCGGTTCGAAGTTCGTGCTGCCGGTGCTCGACTGGGCATGGACAGCGCCTGCGCATAACAGCAGCGCGGCAGCGGACGAAAGGGCAAAGCGCCGGAGCGCGAGAGCGATTTTCACTTCTTGTCTCCCTGGATTGGAATGGTCCACAAGTGCAGTTGCACACCGTGCACGTCGAGGGTGCGCTGCGGCGGCACGCCGCGAATGATAAAGCGGTGCGAGACGACGCGCGCGCCGGGCCGCAGTTCGCGCGTCAGTTTGGGCCAGAGGCGCGTGTTGAGGTCTTCGCCGAGATACAGCATGACCACGGTGGCCTCGCGCAGGCTCATCTCAAAAAGGTCGCCGCGTTCGATGCGCACCCGGTTGGCGACGCCGGCCTGGCGCGCCGCGACCCGGGCGCGGTCGACCAGGTCGAAGTCGATCTCGACGCCGACGCCGCGCGCCCCGCGCTCGCGCGCGGCGGCGATCACGATGCGGCCATCGCCGCAGCCGAGGTCGTAGACCATATCGTCGCTGCCGACCCGCGCCAGGTCGAGCATCGCGCTCACCACCGGTTCAGGCGTGGTGATGTACGGCGCCTCCATGGCGCCGGCTGGCCGGCCTTCACTGTCGACCAAATTTATCTGCGGCCAGGCTGACAGGGTGGGGGAAAGCAGGCCAATGCCCGCGATGATCCGGCGACGAGTGTGCTTCACGTGTGGAGATATCCGGTGCTCGCGCTCACAAATCGACGGCGGGCACCCAAAAAAGCCGCAAGGATACGCCAACCGGGCGCACCGAGTCAGCGAGCCGGCGCAGACCTCGAAATTGTGTGGCGATGAAAGCCGAACTGTCCGGACGCGCGGTCGCGAACGTGCTGGCGCAGTGTGGCAATGACGGTCGGGAACGACAGTTCATTCCATGGCAACTCGTCTTCCTCGAACAGGCGCGCTTCCAGACTCTCGTCCCCGCACTCGAATCGGCTGTCGAGAAGGGTGGCGCGAAAGAACAGATGCACCTGATGAACATCGGGCACGTCGATCAGCATGTACGGAACGAGATCGGTCACCTGCGCGCCGGCTTCCTCCAGCGTTTCGCGCGCGGCGCCTGCCGCGGTGGACTCGCCGTTTTCCATGAAACCCGCCGGCAGGGTCCAGGTTCCGTAGCGCGGCTCGATGGCGCGCCGGCAGAGGAGAAGGCGCGACCCCGCAAGCGGGATGCAACCGACCACCAGTTTCGGGTTGTCGTAGCGGATGTGTCCGCAGGCCATGCAGACCGCGCGCAGACGCCCGTCGCCCGGCGGAATCTTGGTGGTCAGCCTGCCCCCGCAAGCTTCGCAGAACACCGGGGAATGATGGCGGATTGAGAGCGGATTGGTCAAACGTGGGTCACTGATTGTTCAACGCCCCGACCTTACCGGTCGGGACGCGCATCCTCCGCCTGCTGCGCTGTTTGCAAGCGTTGAGGTCGGGCATGTGGTCACACCTAGACGATTGTAGAGCACCCGTCAGATGGCGACCAAACGCGTTCTTTGGTAGAGACCGTGTGTTCGGCGCAGGTAAAATGAGCTTCACGGGCCTCTTTTCGTGGCAGCTTGTCCCGGCAACAGCGAAATGTGAGATGGGTATGACTACACGACGAAAGTTTTTGACCTTGTCCGGCTGGCCCATCGTCATGGCCGGACTGACGCTGCTTGTGGCTTGCAGCGGCGACACCCCTGAATCGCTTCTCGCGTCAGCGCGTGCAAAGCTGGACAAGGGCGAGGCGCAATCGGCGTTGATCGATGCGAAGAACGCATTGCAGAAGAACCCGGAGTCGGGGCCTGCCCGGCTAATGCTTGGCAGAGCGCTTCTCGAAGCCGGCGACGTGGCGGGGGCTGAGCTTGAACTCGGGCGGGCCCAGGCCCAGAAAGTGTCTCCCGACGAAACACTTCCGCCGCTCTTGCGCGTCTATCTTGCGCAGGGCAAGTTCGCCAAAGTTGTCGAACAGGGGATGAACACTCCATTGCAGTCGAACGAGGCCATTGCCGACGCGATGACCTCGGTGGCCGTGGCGGAGTTGTCCCAGCGTCGCGGGCAGGCTGCCGAAGAAGCACTGTCGGCGGCGCTGCGTGCGAATGCGGAGTTCATTCCGGCGCTACTGCTCAAGGCCCGTCTGCTTGCAGGGGCGCGCGACTTCCCTGGCGCCACGACCATCGTGGATTCCGTGCTCAGCAAGCAACCCACGCAGGTCGAGAGCCTGCGTCTGCGGGCAGATCTGCTCGCCGCGCAAGGCCAAAGCGAGGCGTCCATCGCCGCGTATCGCAAGGTGCTGGAGGTGCGCCCTGGGCTGGTGGCCGCGCACGCGGCCTTGCTGCAATCGCTCTTGCGGGAACGCAAGATCGACGATGCCGGCAAGGCCTTCGAGGCAATGAAGAAAGCGGCGCCGAAGCATCCGCAGTCGCTTTATTTCGAGGCGCAACTGGCGATTCTTCGCAAGGACTTCAAGGCGGCGCGCGAAGCGTCTCAATCTCTGGTGCGCGCCACGCCCGAAAATCCTGCCGCGCTGACCCAATCCGGCATCATCGACTTCAACCTGCGTGCGCTTGCCCAGGCCGAGGCATCGCTCTCCAAGGCTGTGCAATTGGCGCCTGGCGCTGCGGTGGCACGCCGCTGGCTGGCCATGACCCATCTTGCCCAAGGACAGGCCGGCAAGGCGATTGCCGTGCTTGAGCCTGTTCTGGCGCGGGCCGATGTCGACGGCAATCTCTTGATGGTTGCCGGCCAGGCCTACATGCAGTCCGGGGATACGAAGCGCGCCGAGGAATATCTGGCCCGGGCGGTCAAGGCTCAGCCGGACGATCCGCGCCGGCGTACCGCACTGGCGATGACCCGCATGGGCCGTGGCGAAGGCGAAGCTGCGCTGGCGGATCTGGAGCAGATATCCGCCTCCGACCAGGGCACGACTGCCGATCTCGCGTTGATTGCGACGCATTTGCGTCGGGGCGAATTCGATCGCGCGCTGGCGGCAATCGATGTCCTGGGCAAGAAGCAGGCTGACAAGGCGCTACCACATGACTTGCGCGGGCGCGTGCACCTCGCCAAGAAGGACAACGTTGCCGCACGCGCGAGCTTCGAGCGCGCACTCGCCCTCGAACCGACATATTTCCAGTCCACCGCAAACCTTGCGGCGCTGGACCTGGCCGACAAACGGCCGGGCGATGCCATCGCGCGGTTCGAGAAGCTGGTCAACCTGGATGCCAAAAACGTGCGCGCCTGGCTGGCGATCGCGGAGATCAAGGCAGGCAGCCAGGCGCCAGCAGACGAAGTCCTGGCGTTGCTTGCCAAGGCCATTGCCGCCGGACCAACCGACCCCGCGCCGCGTTCGGCGCTGGTGGCGTATCACTTGCGGGCCAAGGATGCGAAGAAAGCGGTCGCTGCCGCCCAAGACGCGGTGGGGGCCATTCCGGACCGACCGGAAGTTCTCGATCTCTTGGGGCGTGCGCAGATGGCTGCTGGCGATCACCGTCAAGCGTCCGCCACCTTCGCCAAGATGGCGGGCATGGCGCCGAATTCCCCTGAACCGCATTTGCGCATGGCGGAAGCGCAGATTGCGGACAAGAACCCGTCCGGCGCAGCCCAAAGCCTGCGCAAGGCCTTGGAATTGCGCCCGGATTTATTGGCTGCGCGGCGCGGGCTCGCGGCGATTTCTATGGCTGACGGCAAGCCGCAGGACGCGGTCGCGCTGGCCCGCCAGTTGCAGCAGAGCAAGCCTGACAACGCGGCGGGCTATCTTCTCGAAGGCGACATCCACGCCTCGCGACGTGCCTGGCCGGAGGCGATCGAGGCGTACCGCAAAGGCTTGAAACAGGCCAAGTCAACCGAACTCGCGGTCAAGTTGCACGCAGCGCTGGTTGCGGCGGCCAAGCCGGGCGACGCTGGCGCATTCGCCGCGTCCTGGCTGAAGGAGCAACCGCGCGACGACGCGTTTCGCATGCACCTCGGCGATTTCGCCGTGGCACGCAAGGAATACGCTCAGGCGGCCTCGCATTACCGCACGGTTCTGCAGTCACGTCCCGAAGATGCGGTTGTGCTCAACAACCTCGCCTGGTCCCTGGGCCGTCTTAAGGATCCAACGGCGCTTGCCACCGCGGAAAAGGCGCTTTCGCTGGCGCCGGGGCAGCCAGCGATCCTGGACACTGTTGCGGTCATCGCGGCTGAAAAAGGCGACGTGGCGCGGTCGTTGGAGTTGTTTGCAAAGGCGCTCCATGCGGCACCGGAGGCGCATGGCATTCGCCTCAATTTTGCGCGCGCACTCGCGCAGGCCGGCAAACGCAACGAAGCCAAGAAGGAGCTTGACGAACTCGCACGCCTGGGCGACAAGTTCGCCGAGCAAGCTGAGGTAGCACAGTTGCTCAAGAGCCTCTAGGGGAGCGATATCCCGAGCGTGAGTGTCGATTTTTTTTACACTCGTGCGGCAAGGATGCCGAAGGAAGTGCATTTTGGGGCCAAGGCTTTACCTAAGTATTTGATATTTAACTTTTTTTCCGCTATCGTGATTTGTGGACCGTTTTTTGCTTTATTGTCATTAGTAGTACCGTTGAGTCGTTCACACCCCGATCAACATCTTGGATTCAACCGGGGACGGACGTAAACAGTTTTAACCTGCCCCAGAGTGGTCGGGCCCTATAATCCTCATGTCTCACCATTGCATTGAAACGCCGGAGCGACTCCAACATGTTGGAACTTCCTGAAAACTCGGCTCAGCCTGTAGATGACAAAGCCGAGGACGTGGGCGCGGCACGGCGGCGTCTTCTACGTCTTGGTATTGGCGTTGCGCCAGTCGCGCTGACCCTCGCGAGTCGGTCGGTTCTGGCAGCCCAAAGTACGACGACCTCGGGCTTCCAGTCGGCCGGCAGCCGGATGACGATGGCGCCGGTCTCTGGCATGTCGCCAGCCGCCTGGAACGGTACGTCAGTGTCTTCAGGTTCCTGGCCGTCTTCGTGCAAGGAGTATGTCAGCGGCTCGTGGAGGTCGGTAATGTTTCGGAGCATCTTCCCCTGCTCCTCGTCATTTACCTACTACAACTCAAGGTTGAAGGCGGTGCTTTCTGCCGCTGCTGCTGATGGTGGCACGCGGGAGGCGTTGGCCAATAATTGTGTCGCCGCGCTTCTGAATTGCCGTTCCGGGCGCATGACTTCGAGCAACGGTGCAACCATCCTTCTCGATAGCGATGTTGTGCGCATGTGGAACGAAGGTTGTGCGGGCGGGTTTCAGCCGATGTATGGCAACTCGTCAATCGTATGGGGCATCAATTCCCCGGCTACGCCGTTGATGATCTACGGCGGTGGCGGCATCATCGGTTATCTGAAGACGACTTGGAGTTGACAGACCAGCCGGGCTCGGCGAGCGAACTTTCCGAGGCTTGAAGTTGAGCGAGTCCGGGTCCGCGACAGCGGGTGTCTGGCAGTGTCCCCGCAGCGCAGACCTGATGCTGTGTACCTGGGATGACGAGTCCGTCGTGTGGGTCGAGGCGACCGGTGGAACGCACCTGCTTTCGCAGGCTGCCAGCGTGGTTCTCGGGGCCCTCATCGAGGTAGGGCAAACCTGCGTGCCAGAGGATATTGCCCGCGTACTCGGGGTTCCTGAACAACACTCCTCGTCGGACGAACTACGGGCGATCCGGGCTGCGCTGCTAGAATTTGAAGCCATTGGATTGGTAAAGCAGATCGTAGATTGATCGTCGCGGACCTCGGGCCTAGGGAGATACGGCGGCGCCTTCGTGGTCGAGGTCTGCGACTGCGAACCGGACCGTTCCTGACCACCATCCGCTCGCGCCTGCCCGAGGTTGCGGAAGGTATCGAAGTCATGTACGCCCGACATTCCATTGCGGCGGATCATGACTTCGCCGACTTTCATGTCGATGTTGCGCGCCCTGCGAACCTGCGCCGCTGGGTTCGGCCGCAGGTTTTTTTCCACTTCGATGGAGAGTCGCCGTTCACGCCCCTTCCGGGCGATCAGGGCTTTCCGATCCTGGAATGGGGCTTGAACTGGTGCATTTCCAGCAACGCCCATCAATATTTGATTATTCATGCTGCAGTACTGGCCCAGGGCGATCGGGCGCTCATCGTTCCCGCTCCTCCTGGATCAGGAAAGAGCACCTTGTGCGCCGGTCTGGTACATCGAGGATGGCGCCTGCTGTCAGATGAACTGACGCTCGTCGATCCGCAAAGTGGCGAAATCGTCCCGCTGGTCCGGCCGATCAGCCTGAAGAACGCGTCGATTGATGTATTGCGGAGATTCGCTCCACTCGCGGTTTTTGGTCGGGTGGTGCACGAGACCACAAAGGGCAGTGTCTGCCACGTCCGGCCGCCGCCAGAGAGCGTCGCGGCGCAATATCAACTCGCGCGGCCCGCATGGGTGGTGGTGCCGAAATATGTACGCGGAGCGGCAACCTCGCTCGAGCCCTTGTCCCGGGCGCGAGGCTTCATGAAACTCGTGGAAAACACGTTCAACTATCACGTCCACGGCGGCGCAGGCTTCGCGACCCTCGCATCTGTGATTGACCAGTGTTCCTGCTTTGACTTCGAGTACGGGGACCTGGAAGATGCGGCGCGAGTTTTTGCTGAACTTGCGAGTCACTCGGCGTGATTGGGATCGGACCTGACTTGGTCACGCCGCTCCTGCGGGAGCCGGGAAAGGCCTGCAGGTTCGGCGCACCTGATTGGGAACTCTTGATCCGGCAAGCGAGGCGGGCCGACCTGTTGCCTCGCCTCGGTTCGTTGCTGAGCGATGCCGCGGTCGAGATTCCGCCTTTTGCGCAAGTTCACTTCACCGCGGCCCAAACCTTTGCCGAGGCCCAGCAGCAGGAGATGCGCCGCGAGGTCAAGCACCTGAACGCAGCGCTATACGACCTGCGTTTGCCTTTGATCTTGCTCAAGGGGGGCGCTTACCTGGCCGCGGGCCTGCCCCCTGCTCCCGGGCGCGTGTTCAACGACCTCGACATCCTGGTGCCTCGCGAACGACTAGCCGAGGTCGAGAGCGCGCTGGCGTTGGCGGGTTGGCACACGACGCATCATTCGGAGTATGACCAGCGCTACTACCGCGAGTGGATGCACGAGCTGCCGCCGCTGGTTCATGTGCGTCGATTGTCGACCGTTGATGTGCATCACTCGATTCTCCCGCTCACGGCCCGTTCCCGGCCGGATGCGCGCAAATTGCTGGCGGCTGTAGTTCCCGCCGCGCATCTGGAGGGTGTCCACGTGCTCGCACCTGAGGACATGGTCATCCATGCGATGACCCATTTGTTTCACAACGAAGAACTGTCGCACGGCTTGCGCGATCTTTCCGACCTCGATCTGCTGATGCGCCACTTCGGCGCCGGACATGGCTTCTGGCAGCGATTGTTCGAGCGCGCGCTCGAACTCAAGCTTGGTCGGCCAACGGCCTACGGGGTGCTGGCAGCGCATCGGCTGCTCTGTACACCGGTTCCGCAGTCCGCGCTCTTGGAGGCGCAAGCGCTTGGCCCGCGTGGCTTGGCGCGCCCCTGCATGAACGTGCTATGGAACCGGGGCTTGTCCGTGTTTCACCCCCCCACGAACGGCTGGCTGACCGGCCGTGCAAGGAACTTCCTGTATGTACGCGCGCATTGGCTGCGCATGCCGCCGCTGATGCTCGCGCGTCACCTGTTCTTCAAGGCTTTCATCGCAAGACCAGAAACTTGAGCAGGGCTGCGGCGCCGGCACGTGCTGGCGCCGGTCGATGCCTGGTGGAAGGCTCCGGCGGCTAGCGAATGGTGCGAAGCAGTTCTATCAAATGCACCACGGGAATCGCGTACGCGATTCCCGTCGGTTGCGACAAGGCAGATTCGCGAGTTCCACGCACCAGCACCATATTGAGAATGCCGACGACCTCGCCGGTGGCGAGGTCGAATACCGGGCTGCCGCTGTTGCCCGGGTAGGCCGTCGCGTCGAGCTGAAGGATGTCGAAGCTGCCGGATTTCAAACGGCGAATCTGGCGTTCGCTGAGTTGCTGCGCGCTTGCGCCGGGCAGTGCGATCGGCGCGATAGAGGCGATGATGCCCTTGTGCGTGACCGCGGAATAGCCCAATACTCCGCCGATTGGATAACCGGTAAAGGCAATGCCACGCCCTTCGCGAACGGTTGCCGCGGATGCCAGGTTCACACGCGGCAGAGCGCCATCGGCGAATCGTAGGATGGCCAGATCGACTTCCGGCGCAGTTGCGACTATTTGCGCACGCCTGACTTGCTGCGTGCCGTTGCCCGAGCGCTGCAATATCGCCAAGGTCGCATCGCCTTCGCGTTCGCTTAGCTCGCCGACAACGTGAGCGTTGGTCGCAACCAGATTGCCATCGCCAACGACGAAGCCCGTGCCGCGAAACGTGAAGGGCGGGTTATCCAGGCGGCGCATAATACCTACCGCCACGACAGCGGGTTTGATGCGATCGAGCTGGTCGGCCAGATCGGCTGCCGCGCCGCTCCCGGGGATGGCAAAACCCCAAGGCAGGACAACCGCCAACACGCCTCGCGCTAGCTGGAACTTGATCACATCACCTTGTTGGCGAGTATGCGAGTCAATTCCGGGGAAGGATCGGTGACGCGCGGATCGAAGGGATGTTCGTTCTTCTTGAACTGTTCCAGGATGCGGCGCACGTAGCCGCGGGTTTCAGGATAGGGGGGTACCCCGCGAAAACGATTGACCGCCCCTTCCCCGGCGTTGTAACCAGCGGCAACCAAGGTGACATTGCCGCGAAAGTAGGACAGCAGCCAGCGCAGGTAAGACAAGCCTCCGCGCACGTTCTGCTCCGGGTCGAACGGCTTGCTCACATTGAAGCGCAGTGCCGTCTCTGGAATCAACTGCATCAGGCCTTGCGCATTTTTCGGCGAGACGGCGGCCGGATCGAGGTTGGACTCCGCGCGTGCGATGGCAACTGCCAGGCGCGGACTGACGCCGTAATCAGGCGCAAGCCTGATGAGAAGCTCGATCATTTTTCGCTGAGCGGGCGTGCCCGTGACGAGCACTGTTTCAGCTGATTCGCTCTCTTGGGACTGAGCGGATTGGGCTTCCACTGGCGGAATAGGGGGGCGCATGCAATCTGGCATGTCGCCAGGCGGACCAAGAAAGCGCAACATTCTCTTGGCGTACTCGTGACCGGACTGGGCCGCCAGGTCGAAGAAATAGGCTGCCATGGCCTCGTCCCTGGGAACACCCCTGCCATTGGCGAACATCCAACCCAGGTTGAATTGCGCCTCCGGATTGCCCGCCTTGGACGCGGCACAGTAGAGCGTCACGGCATGCCCCGCATCGCGCGCCACGCCCTCGCCGTGCTCGTACGCTCTCGCCTGCGCGACCATGCTGGCTGCCTGATCGGCCGACAGGGAGTGCGCATGCTGCGAAACCAGGACCAAGCTTAAGAAAAGTGTCGCAAGAAAGCTACATGGCGACAATAGGTGAATTGCGGCGGACATGGGCGAAGGCATGGGGCCGGAGGCGGTGCCGGTACTTTGCGCTGAGCGGGACTATATCCGCAGTCATCACCGCAAAGGCTAAATCATTGCAAACTGTCGTGAACTTGCGCACCCCTGTGAACTCTCAAGTGTGGCGAGAGCGCGCCGATACTGTGTGAAATAATGTCGCCCCGGTGCCAAATCTTCCTCTCGTGATGGAATTTCGGCTATCATGTTGGGATTAGCTTTTTTCTTTTTAATTAGCGGGTTAGCGCGCTTGTCTCGATAGCGCTTCAGGTCCGCGGCCGAAGGGGGAGATTCTTATGCGCCATATCTTGTCGATCCTTGCTGCCGGTTTGCTGCTGGCGGCTTGCGCTGGCCCGAGTTACCCACCTGCGCCCGCAAGTGCGGCGTCTCCTGACTACCGGTACGTGATCGGTCCGGGCGATTCGCTCAATATCGTGGTTTGGCGTAATCCGGAATTGTCGGCAACGGTTCCCGTACGACCAGACGGCCGTGTGTCCACCGGCCTTGTGGAAGACCTCGACGCCTTTGGCAAGGATCCCACGACGCTTGCACGCGATATCGAGAAAGCGCTCTCCAAATTCATCCGCGATCCGGTCGTCACCGTGGTCGTGACTTCTTTCACCGGACCATACAGTGAGCAGATTCGCGTCATCGGCGAGGCCGCGAAGCCTCAAGTACTTGCGTACCGGCAGAAAATGACCCTGCTCGATGTCATGATCGCCGTCGGTGGGATTACCGACTTTGCCGATGGGAACCGTGCCTCGATTCTTCGCACGTCCGAGCGCCAGCAGTATGGGGTGAGGCTGCGGGACTTGGTCAAGCGCGGCGACGTGTCGGCGAATGTGGAAATGAAGCCGGGTGACGTACTGATCATCCCGCAAAGCTGGTACTAGCGCGCCAGGCGACCTGGGTGCGCCCAGGTGACCGATTCGGGAGCAGGTGACAGATGACTGAAATACTGCGGCAAGTCAGGGCGATTCTGCGTGCCATGTGGCGGCACCGCCGCTTGGGCATGGCCGCTTCCTGGGTCGTCGGTGTCATCGCCGCCGTTTTTGTCATGCTTAAGCCGGACACCTATGAAGCCAGCGCGCGTATTTATGTTGATACCCAATCGATCCTTCAACCGTTGATGTCCGGTCTGGCCGTGCAGCCGAATGTCGAACAGCAGGTGATGATGTTGAGCCGGACCTTGCTGTCAAGGCCCAATATGGAAAAGCTGGTACGCATGGCTGATCTCGACCTGGGTGTGAAATCGCGGGCTGCGCAGGATCAATTGATAGATGGACTGATCGGGGAGATCAAGATCAGGACTACGACGCGTGACAATCTTTACACGTTGTCGTATCGCGATACCAATCCGGACCGCGCCAAGCGGGTCGTGCAATCGCTGACGTCGATTTTCGTTGAATCGAGCCTGGGAGACAAACGCAAGGACTCCGACACCGCGAAAAAATTCATCGACGATCAGATTCGCGGCTACGAGAAAAAACTTGAGGAGGCCGAAGTACGACTCAAGGATTTCAAGCTGCGCAATATCGAAACCCAGATCAACGACGGCAAGTCTGGAATCGACAGATTTTCCGATATCAGTGCCCAGCTTGCCAACGCGCGCCTTGCGCTGCGCGAGGCCGAGAATTCGCGTGATGCGCTTAAGCGCCAGATCGCCGGGGAAGACATGGTGATGCTGCCCGACAATTCCGGCGGCGTTGCCAGCGACAGTGGACCGGCAGTGGTGGCGGAGACCGATGGCCGCATCGATGCGCTCCGGCGCAATCTGGACCAGCTACTGCAACGTTACACGGAGCAGCATCCCGATGTCAGCGGCACCCGACGCATGATCCGCGAGCTGGAAGAGCAGCGCAAGCAGGAACTGGCGGCGCGCAAGAAAGTCGTGGTTGCGCCCAGTGGCCAGCCGATTTCCATCAATACCAACCCGGTATTTCAGCAGCTTAAGGTCGCGCTTGGCGAAGCCGAAGCAAATGTCGCATCGCTCAAGGCACGCGTCGCGGAGTTCGAGGGGCGATTTGCACGGGTGAAGGATTCGATGAAAGTGATGCCGCAACTCGAGGCCGAACTCGCGCAGCTCAATCGGGACTACGATGTCAACAAGAAGAATTACGAAGGGCTGGTTGCCCGGCGCGAGTCGGCTAGTTTGACCGGCGAACTCGGGTCGGCATCTGGGGTAGCGGATTTCCGGTTGATAGATCCACCGCGCGTGGCTCCGCAGCCGGTCGCTCCGAACCGCATGCTGCTGCTTGCCGCTGCGCTTGGCATTTCGCTCGGTGCCGGAATATTCGCGAGCTTTGCCGCGGTCCAGGTGAGGCCAGTTTTTCATGATGGTCGTATGCTGCGGGAAGTCACTGGCTTGCCGTTGCTTGGTGTCGTTGGGCTCAATTTGACGGAAGCCGACCGACGCAAGGAGCGACGCAGCCTATTGCGCTTTCTGGTTGCGTTGTTGCTGCTGGTCGGACTTTATGCAGGTGGCATCGCCTTCCTTTACGTGCTTGAAATGCGCGCTGCGGGCTGAGGGAGAAACACGGTGAGCCTGATCGAACAAGCAGCAAAGCGGCTAGAGCAATTGCGTCAGGCCGGGGTTGAATTTCCACCGGACCCCGTGATTCCCGCCAGTCCCAAGCTGCCGCCGGAGGGGAACGTCGCCTTGCAGCGGCCGGCTTCCGGCGAGTCCGTCGTCTCCGAGACCTCGTCGCACGTGGCCCCGGATGAAACCAAGACCGCTGCCGGTACTGTTCAGACAGGTGTGGAGGGCGAGGGTGTTGAGGGAGAACGACGCGTCGTTTCAAGGCAGGTGGACATTGATTTTCGCGCGCTGGCGGCTAAGTTCATCTTGACGCCGGACGCGCCGCGATCGCGTATCGCCGAGGAGTATCGGGTCATCAAGCGCCCCCTGCTGGCCAATGCCATGGGCAAGGGTGCTGCACCGGTGGTCGACGGCAATTTGATCATGGTCACCAGCGCATTACCACGCGAAGGCAAGAGTTTCACTGCGGTAAATCTGGCGATTAGTATCGCGGCGGAACTGGACAATACGGTGTTGTTGGTCGATGCCGACGTCGCGCGACCATCGGTGCTCAACGTTCTGGAGTTGCCGCCTGCGCCGGGACTGCTTGACCTTGTACCCAGAAACAAGACCCAGCTTTCGGATGTGCTGCTGCGCACCAACATCGAGAAACTCACCCTGCTCCCCAGCGGGACGCCGCGCGAGCGCGCGACCGAGCTTCTCGCTAGCGATGCGATGGTCGCTTTGGTTCGGGAGATGGCCGATCGCTATCCGGATCGGATCATCATCTTCGATTCGCCGCCCTTGCTGCCGACCACGGAGTCGCGGGTACTGGCGACCCACATGGGGCAGGTGATCCTGGTCGTGCAGGCGGAGCGAACCACGCAATCCGAGGTTCAGCAGGCGCTCCACACCATCGAGTCCTGCCCCGTGAAGATGGTCGTACTCAATCAGTCGCGTGGCGAGCCGGAAGGCAGCTACGGCTATGGCTACGGTTATGGGTACGGCTACGGTTACGGTAATGCAGGCTGAACGCGTCGGGAACAAGTTCTTCTTTTCACGCCGCCCAGGGACGGGCGTTCGAAGAAGTGCGCTGGTGGCGTGCGCGCCTGTGTTTTTCGGGGTGGCCACGCCTGTAGTTGCCCAGTCGGTTCCCGCAACCGGAACAACGCCGGCGACCGGTGCCATTGCGCCCATTGCCGCTGCCCCTGCGATCGGCGAGGGCGACGCCGGTGTCCAGCGGCGCGCGTGGTCAGTGGTTCCGCGTATCGCGTCGACGATGACATTTACGGACAATGTCTCTGCGGTTGGCACGGGCGGCAAGCAGGACGACATCATCACTTCGCTTGCGCCCGGTGTCCGCCTGTCGGGAGAGACCGCCCGACTGCGGGTGTTTGCCGATTACAGCCTTCGATTTCTGAACTATGCGCGCACCTCGGGACGCGACACGACCCAAAATACTCTCAATACCTTCGGCACTTTCGAGGCGGTCGAGCGTTGGTTGTATGTCGATGCCGGATGGACTATTTCCCAGCAGACCATTTCCGCGTTTGGCGCGCAGAATGCAGGTGTCGGTTCGCTCAATGCCAACAGCACTGAAACGTCCAATTTTCGCCTCTCCCCCTACGTGCGCGGCCGACTCGGCTCATTCGCCAATTACGAGTTGCGTTATTCAATTAACGACATTAGCAGCAAGTCAGCCTTAACTACGAATACCCGCAACGAAGTCTTCTCGGGCCGGCTCAATGGAGCAACCGCGCTTGCCGCGCTGGGCTGGGGACTGGAAGCCAATCGGCAATCGGTCGAGTATGCCAACGGGCGCCATTCGCAGATCGACAGCCTGCGCGGTCGACTGGTTTATACGTTCAATCCATCTTGGCGCGCAAATTTCAGCATCGGGCAGGAAAGCAACAATTTTTCACTCGCTGGAGAAAGCGCGCGCCTTACGCATGGCTACGGCGCGGACTGGACGCCCAACGAGCGCATGCGCGTGTCAGCCTTCCGCGAAAAGCGATTCTTCGGATTTGGACACAACATATCTGTTTCTTATCGTACGCCGTTTGCGGCGCTGCGCTTTATAGATACGCGTGACGTGTCAGTCACGCCCAACCAGTCAGGTACCGCCAGTGTCGGGACCTACTATGATTTGTTGTTCGCTCAATTGGCCAGCAGCGTACCCGATCCGGTGGCACGCGCGCAGCAGGTCAACTCGACTCTTGCGCAAGCCGGAATATCTCCGACAGCGGCGATCACCAACGGCTTTCTCAGCAGTCGCGCGCTGGTGCGGCGGCGCCAGGATGTTTCGCTGATCTTCAACGGGCGACGCAATACAGTGACCTACACTTTGTTCCAGAGCGAACAGCAATCGGCGACCGTCGGGGCCGCCGGTGTCGACGACTTTACGGCATCGACTTCGATAAGACAGCGCGGCATGAGTTCGAACCTCTCGCATCGCCTGTCGCCTTCGACCTCAATTAACACGCTGACTTCATGGCAGCGGAGCGAGGGAAACACCGGCCTCAGCACCAAGACCACCAACGCATCTTTGGGTGTGACAACTCGATTTGGAGCGCGCACTACCGGATCGTTCACACTGCGTATGACCCGCAGTGACGGGGTGACTTCTTTCGCGGAGAATGCCGTGCTTGCCGCGCTCAACCTGCAATTCTAGGTCCCATGTACGAGTCCTTTTATGGCTTGTCGAGCAAGCCGTTCCAACTCAATCCGGATCCTTCGTTCTATTTCGGCAGCAAGCAGCACCGCCGAGCGACAGCCTATCTCGAGTACGGGATGCACCAGAACGAGGGGTTCATCGTCATCACTGGAGAGGTTGGTGCGGGCAAGACCACGATCGTGCGTGGACTGCTGGATAGTCTTGACGCCGAAAAGGTCGTCGCCGCACACCTAGTATCGACGCAACTCGATGCCGACGACACGCTGCGACTGGTGGGCGCGGCGTTTGGCGTGCGCACCAAGGATGTCGCGAAATCCGATGTCCTGATGGCGTTGGAGGCGTTCCTGTACAACTTCACGCTCAAGGGCAAGCGCTGCGTCTTGATCGTCGACGAAGCGCAAAACCTCACGCCGCGTGCCGTGGAAGAACTGCGCATGTTGTCGAACTTCCAGTATGGCAACCACGCCCTGCTGCAGAGTTTCCTGGTTGGACAGCCGGAGTTCCGTGAGATGCTGCAGAGTCCACACATGCAGCAGCTGCGCCAGCGGGTAATCGCATCGTGCCACATTGGTCCGATGGACGCCGAGGAGACCCGGGGCTACATCGAGCATCGCCTGAAGTGTGCCGGCTGGAAGGAGAATCCGGCGTTCGGGGATGACGCACATGCAGCCATCTTTGAGGCCAGCGGCGGTGTACCCCGGCGCATCAACCTGCTGTGCGACAGGTTGCTATTGTTCGGATTCATGGGCGGCAAGACGGCGCTGGGCGCCGATGACGTTCGCGAAGTCGCCAAGGAAATCTACGACGAGACCTCGGCACCGGCTGCTTCTGGCGGTGTCCGCCCTGTGCTGCCTCATGCAAGCGGCGCAGAGCGCACGCTCGCCCCGGTCCGCCTCAACGAAACCGGCCCGTTCAAGCTGGACTTAGCCAAGCTGCAATTTGCGGCGCAGGACGCGGGTCTCGGTTCTCCGTTGGGGGCGGGCCAGATCGACGAGCGCTTGTTGCGGCTGGAGCGGGCAATCCTCCGCGTGGAGAGCATGAATTCGGCTACTTTGGGGCTTTTGCAGCAACTCATAGACGCCGTGCGCGCCACGCGGGAAGCCGAAAGGGAGGTCGAGTGAGCGAGCCCGCGGCTGGTCGGGAAACGGTCATGTGTGTGGTAGGCGCGCGCCCGAATTTCATGAAGATGGCGCCAATCCTCGCGGCCTTTCGCAGCCATGATCCGCCGCTGCCAGCGATACTGGTGCATACCGGTCAACACTATGACGCGGACATGAACGATCGCATTTTCCAGGATCTAGGGCTGCCCAGCCCTGACGTGAATCTGGGAGTCGGGTCGGGTAGCCATACAGTCCAGACTGCCGAAGTCATGCGTCGCTTCGAACCCCTGCTCGACCAGCATCGTCCCGCCTGTGTGCTCGTGGTGGGCGACGTCAACTCGACCCTCGCGTGCTCGCTGGTCGCGGTCAAAAAAGGGGTGCGGGTGGTGCATGTGGAAGCAGGTTTGCGTTCGTTTGATCGGGCCATGCCCGAAGAAATAAACCGACTCCTGACCGACCAAATCGCAGATCGGCTGTATACCACCGAACGGCGCGCGCACGACAACCTTGCGCGCGAGGGCATTGCGGCCGAGCGGATGTGCTTTGTCGGCAACGTGATGATCGATTCTCTCCTGACTCATCGCGGCAAGGCGCCCGATGCCAAGGCGACCCTTGCAGCCAACGGTGTCGATCCAGGTCTTCTCGGCGATGGGGCATATGGTGTCGTCACGTTGCACCGCCCGGCCAACGTCGATCGCGCCGACACCCTCGCCGGCCTCTTTGATACGCTCTCCCAGGCTGCGCGACGTTTGCCCTTGGTCTTCGCGATGCATCCCCGCACGCGCGGCAACGCCGAACGCTTTGGCTTGCTGTCGCGCCTTGCCGAAGGGCGAGTGATCCTGCTTCCTCCGCAGGGCTACCTGCAAATGTTGGGCCTGGTCGCTGGGGCTGCGCTCGTACTGACCGACTCCGGAGGCTTGCAAGAGGAAACCACTGCGTTGGGCATCCCCTGCATCACCCTCAGGGAGAACACCGAGCGGCCGATAACCGTGGAGGCAGGTACGAATACCCTGGTGGGGCGCAATCAGTCTCTAGCCCTGAGTTGCGTCGACGACGTTCTTGCTGGCGGCGGCAGGCGTGGGCGCGTCCCGGAGTACTGGGATGGGCGGGCTGCAGTGCGCATCGCAGCCGATCTCGCGACTTGGCTGCGTGCCTGACTCGATTCAAGCAAAGGCCAGTCTTGCATGTGCAGCATGCCTCTCGTGAATGCGCTGTCGATTGATGTCGAGGACTACTTCCAGGTTTCGGCGCTGGCCCCCTATGTTCCGCGCGAAGACTGGGACACACGTGAATGCCGCGTCGAGCGCAATGTCGAGCGAATTCTCGCCCTGCTCGAGCGACATGACAGCAAGGCAACCTTTTTCACCCTCGGCTGGATAGCTGAACGCTATCCCGCATTGGTACGGGCCATCGTCGCCAGCGGGCACGAGCTAGGCAGCCATGGCTATGGTCATCAGCGAGTCACCGAGCTTTCGCAAGATGAGTTCCTCGCCGACATCAAGCGTGCAAAAGGGATCCTCGAGGATGTTTCCGGCCATGCCGTGCGTGGCTATCGGGCGCCGAGTTTCTCGATCGGTGCGGAAAACCTGTGGGCCTTCGAGCGGCTAGAACAAGCGGGCTATGCGTATAGCTCGAGCATCTACCCGATTGCGCATGATCACTATGGGATGCCCGAAGCACCGCGATTCGCGCACCGAGTGAGGTCCTTGGTAGAGGTGCCGGCGACGACGCTGCGAATGTTCAATCGCAATCTGCCGGCGAGCGGCGGCGGCTACTTTCGACTCTTACCGTATGCGCTGTCGCGCTGGATGATCCAACGGGTCAATCGGATTGAAAAGCAGGCGACCATGTTTTATTTCCATCCCTGGGAGATCGATCCCCTTCAGCCCCGCGTAGCCGGCATTGACCGCAAGACCCGCTTTCGCCACTATGTGTGCCTCGACAGGATGGAAGGGAAACTCGAACGGCTTTTGGACGATTTTCGCTGGGATCGCATGGATCGGGTGTTTCTCGGGACGACTTTCCATTCCTGATGAGCCGGTCATGGATGCGGGTCACCCCTTGACGCGGTCGCCTGCCGGCCACTTTGCTCTATGACTCTGCGAGTCAAGCGGCTGGATCCAGGTGATCTTCGAGCCGCAGCGCGCTGGGACGCATTCGCTCTTGCCTGCCCGCAGGCGACCTTTTTTCATCGGTCCGGCTGGCAGCGGGTAATAGAGGATGTTTTCAGGCATAGAACCCGCTATT
Organism: Burkholderiales bacterium; assembly: GCA_016790635.1. Lineage (GTDB taxonomy): Bacteria > Pseudomonadota > Gammaproteobacteria > Burkholderiales > JAEUOS01 > JAEUOS01. Next base: position 23,047 of record JAEUOR010000052.1, on the reverse strand, counting down.
TGTACGCCGAGCGCGGCGGCAATATCGAGGGCGTGCTGCCCTTAGCCCATGTCAACAGCATGATGTTCGGAAACGCCCTTGTTTCCTTGCCGTTCGCGGTCTACGGTGGCATCGCCGCGTCGACCGGAGATGCCGAGCGCGCCCTTGAGATGGCTGCCGAGCAGTGTGCGCGCCGCCTTGGCGTGGATTACCTTGAGATGCGCAATGTCCGGGCGCGCCACCCCGAGTGGCCGACACAGGACCTGTACGTCACGTTCCGCAAGGAAATTCTCGCGGAAGACGAGGCAAATCTACAGGCCATTCCACGCAAGCAGCGTGCGATGGTGCGCAAGGGGATCAAGAACGGGCTGGTGTCCGAGATAGACCACGATAACGGGCGCTTTTTCTCGCTTTACGCCGACAATGTGCATCGTCACGGTACGCCAGCGTTGCCGCGTGCCTACTTCGACAAGCTGCGTGAGGTCTTCGACTCTGATTGCGAAGTGTTGACCGTGGTCGGTCCCGGTGGACGCGTCTTGTCCAGCGTGCTGTCCTTTTACTTTCGTGATGAAGTGCTGCCTTACTATGCGGGTGATGACGAAGAGGCGCGCGAATTGGCCGCCAATGATTTCAAGTACTGGGAGCTGATGTGCAGGGCGCGCGCGCGCGGATTGCGCGTGTTCGACTACGGGCGTAGCAAGCAAGGTACCGGTTCCTACGCGTTCAAGAAACACTGGGGCTTCGAGCCGCAACCGCTGTGTTATGAATATCGCCTGTATCGTCGCGAAACGGTGCCGCAGAATAATCCGGCGAACGCAAAGTTCCGCATGTTCATCGCGGCCTGGCGCCGCTTGCCGCTTATGGTGGTCAACCAGTTGGGCCCGCATATCGTGCGCAATCTGGGCTGATGCGCATGGCCAATATCCTCTTCCTGCCGCATCGCTTGCCGTGGCCGCCCACCAAAGGTGACAAGGTGCGTACCTATCACCTGCTGCGCTATTTGGCCGAGCGCCACCGCGTCTACCTTGGCACCTTCGTCGACGACCCGGATGATGTACGGCACGTCGATGCGGTGCGCGCGGTTTGCGCGGAAGCGTGCATCTTGCGCCTGCGCCCACGCCTGGCGCGCATCGCCAGTTTGCGCGGGCTTTTCAATGGCGAGCCCTTGTCGCTTCCCTACTACCGCAGCGCGCGCATGACCAGGTGGATCCGCGCCACCCTCGGGCGGGTAAAAATCGACGCGGCGCTGACCTACTCGTCGTCGATGGCGCAGTACGTGCCGTTGCTGCGCCCACGTCCGGTGCTGCAGGTGTTCGATGATGTGGACTCTGCGAAGTGGACAGAGTACGCCGCGCACCATCGTTGGCCGATGGCATGGCTGTATGCGCGCGAGGGACGGCAATTGCTCGCCTTCGAGCGTGCGGCCGCCATGGGAGCCGCGCGGACTTTTTTCCAGACCGCGAAGGAAGTCGAGTTCTTCCGCAGCCTGGCGCCCGAGTGCTCGGCATTGATCGACTTCATACCCAATGGCGTGGACGCTGACTACTTCGACCCCGCACACGAATGTTCGTCTCCGTACTCGGGCGGCGGGCCGGTGATCGCGTTCACTGGCGCAATGGACTACTGGCCGAACGTCGATGCCGTTCAATGGTTCACCCGCGAGATCCTGCCGCGCTTGCGTGAACTGCATCCGGACCTGCGTTTCTGGATTGTCGGCCGGTCTCCCACAACATCGGTGCGCGCCCTGGCCAGTTCGCATGTCCATGTGACTGGCACCGTTCCGGATGTGCGTCCCTACCTCAAGCACGCGACGCTGATCGTCGCACCGTTGCGCCTGGCGCGCGGTTTGCAGAACAAGATTCTCGAGGCCATGGCCATGGGCAAGGCGGTCATCGCCGCGCGTTCCTGCGCCGACGCGATCGAGGTCGAGCAAAACCGTGACCTGGCCAGCGTGGCGTCCGCGGATGACTACGTCGCCACCGCCACGCGCCTGCTCGCATCTCCGGAAACGGCGGCCCGGATGGGGGCGTTCGCGCGCAGTGCGGTGCTGGCGCGCTATAGCTGGAGCGCGAATTTGGCGAAGTTCGGCGCCTGTCTGGCAGAGAACGGGGTGACGGCGTGAGTGAAGCCTCGCTGCATGCCGCGTCGGAAGCCGGCTGGGGCCGGCATGCCGCCGCGTGGAAGCGCGCGCTGGTCCTGCTTGTCCTGGCCTGGACTTGGGCGGCCTGGCTGTATCGCGATACCGGCGGATCGATGGTGCAACTGTGGTGGACGGCGGAGACCTATACGCATTGCATGCTGATTGCGCCGATTTCTCTCTGGCTGGCCTGGCGCAAGCGCGGGACGCTGCTGGGCCTGGTACCCGGCGTTGATGCGCGGTTCACCTTGCCGCTGGTCATCATCGGCGGAGCCTGGCTTGCCGGGGAGCTTGGCCAGGTCAATGCCTTGACGCATCTCGCCCTGGTGGCCACGATGGTCCTGCTGGTACCGGCGCTGCTGGGAGTTGCCGTGTCACGCCAGTTGCTGTTTCCCCTTGGATTCGCCTTCTTCGCGGTCCCGATCGGCGATTTCCTGATGCCGGTGATGATGGATCGAACCGCAGATTTCACGGTCGCGGCGATTCGCTTGTCCGGCGTGCCGATTTTTCGCGAAGGCCGCGACTTCATCATTCCGTCCGGTGCCTGGTCGGTCGTCGAGGCCTGCAGTGGCGTGCGCTACCTGATCGCATCGGTGACCGTCGGCACCCTGTTCGCCTATCTGAACTACAACTCGATGATGCGGCGCCTGGCCTTTGTGGGTGCTTCGATCGTGGTGCCGATCGTCGCCAACTGGCTGCGCGCTTACATGATCGTCATGCTGGGCCACCTGTCCGGCAACAAGCTCGCGGTCGGGGTCGACCACCTGATCTATGGATGGCTTTTCTTCGGAGTCGTCATCATGATCATGTTCGCCATCGGCGCTCGCTGGTCGGAACCCGAACTGCCCGGGAAGGCGGGCATGGTCGCGCAGGGCCCTCGACGCGAGGCGATTCGCGCGACCGCGGTGGCCGTCGTCCTCGCCGGTGTCTCGGTCGCTCCGCTGATCGAAGGGCAGCTTTCGGCAAGTGTTGCGCCGGGCAAGGTGAGCATGGCACCTTTTGGCGTCGTGGCAGGGTGGGGCATGCCGGTCGCCACCGCAGTGTGGCGACCCGCTTACGAGAGCCCCTCGGCCGAATCACTCGCAACCTATGAGCGCAACGGGCGCAAGGTGAGTGTGTTTGTCGCGGTTTACGTAGGTCAGACCAAGAGTCACAGGCTGGTCAGTTCAGCGAACGCCTTGGTAAGGAGCAACGATCCGGTGTGGGCTGCCGGCCCGACCGGCCAGCGCACAGTCAACCTGGCAGGGGAAGATGCGCGTGTCGGTGAAACGCTGCTTCGATCAGCGCGCGGGATGGGCGGAGCATCGGACAAGCGCCTGCTTGTCTGGCACTGGTATCGTGTTGCAGGGCAGACCACCGCGAGCAACCATGTGGCCAAGGCCTTGACCGCATGGTCACGCCTCACAGGCCGCGGCGACGCGGGCGCAGTGGTGATGCTTTTCAGCGATGGTGATGGCAACGGCGAAGCCGCGGCCGGTATGGCGGACTTCGCGCGTCAGGCAAATGGTGTCATCGACGCGGCCATCGCGAGCGCTGGCGGAACGCCATGAGCGGATCGGCATTGTCGTCGAGCGCGTCGCCGGAGTCCCTTTTGCCGGTTGGCGAAACTGCGAGGCAGAGGCAACCCGAATGTGCGGAATAGCGGGGATATTCGATACGCGTGAACGTCGCTCGGTCGACCGGGCGGTGCTGCAACGCATGAACGACGCGCAATGGCATCGCGGTCCCGATGAAGGCGACCTGCATCTTGAACCGGGCCTGGGGTTGGGCCATCGCCGTCTCTCCATCATTGACATCTCGACCGGACAGCAGCCGATGTTCAACGAGGACGGCAGCGTATGCGTCGTCTTCAACGGGGAGATCTACAACTTCCAGGAACTAGTGCCGGAGCTGGAAGCGCTCGGCCACGTCTTTCATACGCGCAGCGATACCGAGGTTATCGTGCACGCGTGGGAGGCGTGGGGCGCCGCTTGCGTGACGCGTTTTCGCGGCATGTTCGCCTTCGCGCTGTGGGACCGCAATCGTGAAACCCTGTTTCTCGCACGTGATCGCCTGGGCGTGAAGCCGCTGTTCTATGCGCTGCTGCCGGATGGCATGCTCTTGTTCGGCTCCGAGCTCAAGTCCATTCTGGCGCACGGCGGCTTGCGGCGCGACCTCGACCCGCTGGCAGTCGAGGAGTATTTCGCGCTCGGCTATGTGGCCGAGCCGCGCACCGTGTTCCGCCAGGCGCGCAAGCTGCCGCCGGCGCATACCCTGCTGATCCGTCGTGGCAGCCCGCCTGCGGCGCCCAGTCGCTACTGGGACGTTCGCTTCACGCTGGACAATCGCATCAGCCTGGCGGACGCACAGGCGGAACTGGTGGAGCGACTGCGCGAATCGGTGCGGCTGCGCATGATTTCCGAGGTGCCGCTGGGAGCGTTTCTGTCTGGCGGCGTCGACTCGAGCGCGGTGGTGGCGATGATGGCCGGGCTCTCCTCCGCCCCGGTCAACACGTGTTCGATCGCGTTTTCCGACCCGACCTTCAACGAAGCCGAGTTTGCCGCCATGGTCGCACGGCGCTATGCGACCAACCATCGTGTCGAGACGGTCGCGAGCGACGACTTCGGGCTCATCGATACCCTGGCACGGCTCTACGACGAGCCTTATGCTGACAGCTCGGCAATTCCGACCTACCGGGTTTGTCAGTTGGCGCGAAAGCATGTCACGGTCGCGCTGTCGGGTGACGGCGGGGACGAGAGTTTCGGTGGTTACCGGCGCTACCGCCTGCACACCATGGAAGAGCGAATGCGCGCGGCGCTGCCGCTGGCCTTGCGCCGGCCGCTGTTCGGGGCCCTGGGTCGCCTCTATCCCAAGGCGGATTGGGCGCCCCGCATGTTGCGAGCCAAGACCACGTTCGAAGGCTTGTCGCGCGACTCCGTGGAGGCCTACTTCCATTCCATGTCGATTTTTCGTGGGCCGATGCGGGGCCTGCTCTTCAGTGCGTCACTCAAGACAGAGCTCTCGGGCTATGACGCATTGGAGGTCTTTCGCGGTCACGCCACACGCGCCGGCACCGACGATCCGCTGGCGCTGATCCAGTACCTCGACCTCAACACCTACCTGGTGGGAGATATCAACACCAAGGTCGACCGGGCAAGCATGGCGCACTCGCTCGAGGTGCGTGAACCGCTGATGGATCATTCGCTGGTGGAGTGGTTGGCGACGTTGCCCTCGACTTTCAAGCTCGCCAACGGAGAGGGGAAACTGCTGCTCAAGCAGTCGATGCAACCGCATCTGCCGGATGACGTCCTGTATCGGCCGAAAATGGGCTTCGCGGTACCACTAGCATCGTGGTTCCGCGGTCCGTTGCGCGAAAGGGTGCGCGAGTCCGTGCTGGGGCCGCGCATGCGCGAGACCGGCTGGTTCAATTTTGGCTATCTCGAGCATCTGGTGGATGCCCATCAGCGTGGTGCGCGGGACTACAGCGCGCCCTTGTGGACGCTTCTGATGTTCGACGCTTTCCTGCGCAACAGCATCGACGACCGGCCGGCATGAGGAGTCGGCGCACCCTTGAGCAGTCGGTCGGTCCTTACGACGGACATGCGGTGCATGCCGGGGCGAATTTTGCGAGCGGGCGCGACACGGAGGCACCTCAACTCGTTGTTGCAGGCCGGCGGCCTCGATACACTCTCGGGACTGTCGATGGTTTTGGACAGGTGTGCCGGGAAGGCCGCAGGCGCATTTCCCGCGAGCGTGGGGCGCGTAAAATCACGCCTATGCGTGAATGACACACGCGGTCAGGGAAACAGAACATGCAAGAGCAGATTCGCAAGCAATTGGAAGAGAGCGCAGGGGTGCTGGGCGCGATGCGCGCGGACCAGCGCCTCATCGCTATCCTCGAAACGGTGGCGCAGGCCTGTGTAAGAACGCTTTCGGCGGGGGGCAAGCTGCTATTCATGGGCAACGGCGGCAGCGCAGCCGACTGCCAGCATCTGGCCGGCGAGTTCGTGAGTCGGTTCGCCTACGACCGTCCCGGCCTGCCCGCGTTTGCCCTGACCACGGACACGTCGGTGATGACGGCAATCGGCAACGACTACGGTTATGAACGCCTGTTCTCGCGCCAGGTCGAGGCGGTGGGGAGGGCGGGGGACGTGCTGTTTGGGTTTTCCACCTCCGGCAAGTCGCCCAACATCTTGCGCGCGTTCGAGGCCGCGCGTGCGCGCGGCCTCGTATGCGTCGGCATGACCGGAAATCGGCGTGCCGAGATGCTCAGTCTGGTCGATCATGCCATCGAGATCCCTTCGGCGGCTACGCCGAAAATCCAGGAAGGGCATATCATCGCCGGCCACATCCTGTGCGGACTGGTTGAAGATGCCATGTTCGCAGGGCGGCGATGAAACCGCGGTCCGCGCTTCCCCAGCGCTAGCCGAGGACGAGCGAATGGCGAGGCCGCTTCGGACTTTGCTTTTTTCCACGCTCTATCCCAACGCAATTCGTCCCGGCCACGGCATATTCGTCGAGACGCGCCTGCGGCAATTGTTGGCGCTGGGCGGTGTTGAGGCGCGCGTGCTGGCGCCGGTGCCGTGGTTTCCGTTTGCACATCCGCGCTTTGGCGAGTACGCGCAGTTCGCGCGCGTGCCCGCCAGCGAAGTGCGACACGGCATACCCGTCGATCACCCGCGCTATGTTCAGTTGCCGAGAATCGGCATGACGCTTGCCCCCTTTGCGCTGGCAGCGGGTGCGCTGCCATTCGCTCGGCGAATGCTGCGCAGCGGTTTCGAGTTTGACCTGATCGACGCCCATTATTTCTATCCTGACGGCGTGGCTGCCGCGCTCCTGGGGCGCGTGCTGGGCAAGCCGGTGGTGATCACCGCACGCGGGTCGGATGTCAATGTATTGCCACGATTCCCTGTACCGCGACGGTTGATCCGCTGGGCGGCGAGTTCGTGCGCGGCAATCGTGGCCGTTGCAGGGGCGTTGAAACGTTCGCTCATCACGCTGGGTGTGGAAGAGAGAAAGGTCGTCGTGCTGCGCAACGGTGTCGACCTTGAGGTTTTTTATCCAGAGCCCCGTGCCGCGGCGCGTGAGAAGTTTGGTGTATCGGGTTTCTGCGTTGCCTGTGTCGCCAACCTGGTGCCGCTCAAGGGGATCGACCTGGTCCTGGAAGCGATGCGGGACCTGCCGGAAGCGACCCTGCTCCTGGCCGGAAGCGGCCCTGAGGAGAAGTCATTGCGCAACCGAGCCGACGCGCTCGGCGTCTCTGGACGCGTGAAGTTCCTTGGACGCCTTCCACAGGAACAGCTGCGGGCGCTGTACGGCGCCGCCGATGTACTGGTGCTGGCTTCCACGAGCGAAGGATGGGCGAACGTACTGCTCGAATCCATGGCTTGCGGCACGCCGGTGATTGCGACGCCCGTCGGCGGCAGCCCCGAGATCGTGGCCGGGCCCGCGGCCGGCATGCTGCTGGAGGAAAGGACCGTCGCCGCGCTGCTGAAGGCACTCAGGCAAGTCAGGGATGCGACGCCGGATCGCGCGGCGACACGGCGATATGCCGAGGGATTCGGATGGCTGCCGACCTCGCACGGGCAGGTCGATCTGTTTCGCAGCATCATCGCCGGCAGGAGCATCTGAGACATGCGCGATATCGTCCTGACTCTAATCATTTTCGGATCGATACCGTTCATCTTCAAGCGACCGTTGATCGGACTTCTGATGTGGGTATGGATTTCAATCATGAACCCGCATCGGCTCGCATATGGCTTCGCGTTCAGCATGCCTTTCGCGCAGGTGATCGCCATTTGTACTCTTTTGTCTCTTCTCATCCATGCACGCAAGTTGCACGCAGTTCCATTCAATGCGGCCACGTTTGCGCTGTTCGGATTTTCGCTGTGGATCTGCATTTCACCATTGTTTCCTGTTACTGGTGTCGAGCGCTATGAATTGTTGATGCAGGCTCTCAAGATGCTGCTGATGGTACTAGTGACGTTCCTGGTGGTAGGCACACGGGACGATATCGAAAAACTGATCTGGGTACTTGTCGGATCAGTGGCTTTCTATGGTGTCAAGGGCGGGGTATTCGTGATTATGACCGCCGGCAGCTACAGGGTGTGGGGACCGGCGGGTTCGTTCATCGAGGAGAACAACGCGCTTGCCATCGCACTTCTTTGCGCGATTCCGCTGCTGAACTATCTTCGGTCCCAAGCCGGGAGAATATGGCTGCGCTATGCACTGTTGGTCTCTATGGTGCTGTGTTTTCTTTCTGCGTTGGGATCATATTCCAGGGGAGCGCTCATTGCGATGTTTGCGATGGGGACCTACTTCTGGATGAAGAGCCGTCACAAGCTGCTGGTTGGCGTAATTGTCCTCGCCTCGCTGCCATTAGCTTTTACGTTTATGCCCGACCGCTGGGTGGAGCGAATGTCGACCATCCAGACCTACGATGAGGATCGCTCGGCGCAAGGGCGCATCAATGCCTGGTGGAACGCTTGGAACCTGGCGCGAGATCGGTTCCCGATCGGCGGCGGCTTCAATATCTACAAATCGGAGGTATTTGCCAGATACTCGCCAATACCGGAATATGTTCATGCAGCGCACAGCATCTACTTTCAGGTCTTGGGGGAGCACGGATTCGGCGGGCTGGCGCTTTACCTCCTGATATTCGGGTCTGGCTGGTGGTACGGCGGCCGGGTGATACGCAGGTCCCGCGGGCGCCCGGATCTCGCCTGGGCGGCGGAACTGGGAGCGATGATCCAGGTATCTCTCATCGCGTTCGGGGTCGGCGGTGCCTTCCTCAGTCTGACCTACTATGACTTTCCGTACTATGTAGTCGCCATAGCCGCTGTACTTGCCACGGTGGTCGAGAAGAACCTGGCGAGATCCGCGCTTCGCGCAGATTCCGTCGGGTCGACGACCTTGCCTGCGCAGGCAGTTGCGCATCAGCCTGAGGTCAGGCTGTCTGGGAGCGGTCGGTGAGCCCCAGGCTGCCGATGCTGATGTGGCCCGGCGGGTCCGCGCGCCTGACTATACTTTTTTATCATCGCGTCCTCGCGCAGCCCGATCCGCTGCGCAACTGGGAGTTCGACGCGTCGGCGTTCGCGGAGCACATGGCTCTAATTGCGGAGAGAATGAGTCCGCTCCCCTTGCTCGAAGCAGTCGACCTCCTCAGGCGCGGCAAGCTGCCCAAGCGCGCCTGTTGCGTGACCTTCGACGACGGTTATGCGGACAATCTCACGGTCGCGTGGCCGATCCTGCAACGTTACCGCGTGCCGGCGACCGTGTTTGTCGCGACCGCCTATCTCGACGGCGGCAGGATGTTCAACGACACCTTGACCGAAATGGTGGCACGCTGCCGGGGGCCGCTGCTCGATGTCGAAGCCTTTGGTCTTGGGCGGTATGCGCTGAACACGCCGCTACAACGACGCCAGGCGGTCTCCGGATTGCTGGCCCTCGCGAAGCGAATGCCACCGACGGAGCGTGATGCGACCATCGCGGAAGCGGTCCGCGCCGTGGGGCTTGCCGACCTACCGGACGATCTCATGCTGACGACCGCTCAGCTGCGCGAGCTGGCCGGTCACGGAGTGGAGATAGGAGGCCACACGCATTCGCATGCAATACTGACGACACTTGATGCCAGCGCCGCCGAAGCCGAGGTCGAGGCTGGTCGGCACCGGCTGGAATCGATCATCGGGCGAAAGATCCGGGCGTTCGCTTACCCCAATGGGATTCCAGGGAGTGACTACGCTGGTGAACATGCGGCGATGGTAAGGCGCCTCGGATTCGAGTGCGCAGTGAGTACTGCGCGCGGTGTGGCGACGGCGGAGTGCGACTCGTTCCAGCTGCCAAGATTTCAGCCTTGGACATCCTCGGCGCTGAAACTCGCGGCCCACCTCGTACGCAACGCGTGGGCGGGCGGGGCGTCGCAAGCGGTGTGAATATGATCGACCCGTCCACGCGAAGCGGACCAGGGTGAATCGGATTCGTGGGGCGCTTAAGACAGCTTAGAAATCAGGTCGGCGAATCCGGTGTCGAGGCCATGATGCGCCCGATACCAGGCGGCGTATGCACCAATGCCCTGAGAAAAGCTGTGCGGCGGTTGGTAGCTCAAGAGTTCCCGCGCGCGCGCATTCGAGTGCCGCACTCCACGCAATTGCTGGGCGCACATGGCGTAATTCAATCCAGCCCGGCGTCGTCCCTTTTCGGGGCGCATTGGACCCTCGATCGACAGCCGCATGCGTGTTTCGGTCGCGCTGCCCAGGCGCGCGACGGTAGCGCGCAAGCCTTGATCGATACGTTCCCAAAGAGGATCCTTGCGCATCGCCTGGCGCACGTCGCTTGATATCAGGTGCTTGAGGCTTTTCGCCAGAGACGCACGCGGCCGATCTTTCGGCCTATAAGCGGACAACGCCTCGCGGGAAACTCGGGGGACATCCTGCAAGCTGATGCCGGCGATCGGCGCAAGTGCCCCGATCAGATCCGACCAGACCAAGGGTTCGTCGTCGGTGATGAAAAGACGGCGGCCGTCTTCCGGGCCGTCGTCGAGCGCTGCGATGATTGCGTGCGCGAGATTGTCCACATCGACGATATTGCACACGGCGCTTCCATCGTCGAGTAGCGCAAACTCGCCGCTGCGCAGCAAGCCGACCAGCGAATTGAAGTAGTACGAATACGGACCGCCGATGTTTGGCGGACATAGCGTAACAGCTGACAGTCCGGCAGAAGCCGCCTTGGCGACCATTTGATCCTGCGCGAGCTTGATTGCGCCGTAGGAACGCGCGGCTGGCAGAGTGGGCGCGTCCTCGTTGATGCTAGCCGGATGCGGGGGATCGCCATACACCATGACGCTGCTGAGATGGACAAATCGACGCACCCGCGCGGTACGCGCAGCTGACAGGAGATTGCCCAGCCCGGTGAACATGACCTTGTCGTCTCCACGCGAGCAATTGACTACGTGTGTGCAGCCAGAAATCGTCGTGCCAAGCGCGTCGCGATCAAGTAGGTCGACCTGTTGCAATGGGAGGCCTCGGCGCGTGAGCCGCCATGCGCTGCCGCTGCTGTGGATCAATGCGACGATCTCGTCGGTGCCACGTTCGACAAGTCTCTCGGTAAGGGCTGCTCCGACCAGACCGGAGGCCCCAACGATGGCAATTCGCCGCTTCATGCCATTCCTCCCGGCCGATACCAATCTTCAATCTTGGTCTTTCTACCTTGGTAAAGGGTTTCGATGAGGCGTAGCGACTCCATTCCTTGCCGGCCATCTACCAGCGGCGGACGGCGCGTACGTGCGGCAGCCGCAAAATCCTCCAACTGATGTTGATACACCGATATCCCGGGATCGAATCTGGGTGGTCCTCGACGTGTATACGCAATGCTGACGTTTGGATTGGTGAGCGGGAAGAATTCGATATTCGCACTGTCGTTGTCGGCGAGCCGGACCAGCCCGCGGTCGGTCTCGATGACCATGCCGGCCGGCAGCAGGCCAGTCTTGGAATATCGCGCCATGCCATTTATTGTGCCGCCGGCCTGGTGAAACGTGAAAGAGGCGGCCGCATTGGCCTCGGGGCCGGCAGCGCCGTCGTCCTCCAGTGCGCAGGCGTCCGGGTAGCCCCAGAAGTACAGCATACGATCGATGAAGTGGGTACCGGAGACGACCAGGACGCCACCGCCGGCAGATTCTCGCTTGAGAATGTAGGACGACAATGCCGCCCAGCCGCCAGCCGTGCCAAACTGATGAACAAAGCGCTTGACCGCCCCGAACTCGCCACGATCCAGCAAGTCCTTGAGGAAACACGTTGAATCACGGAAGCGGGTCGAATAACCGGTGGCAAGGGTCACGTCGTTGCGGGCGGCCGCATCCACGAGCGCCTTTGCGTCCGGATAGCTGCTGCAAAGCGGTTTTTCGATCAAGATCGCGACTCCCGCATTGACGCACTCCATTCCCAATTCCGCATGGCTATCGTTAGGGGTGGCGATGACAGCACCGTCGATCTGAGATATCACTTCACGCAAGTGAGTCGCCGTTGTGGCCTTGATTCCCCAGTCGCGCGCGAGTGCGGCGGCTCGTCCGGGTGCGGGATCGACGATCGCGCTGACTTCGATCAGATCAGAAGCAAGCGCAGCCGGAAGATGTGCCTGCTGCGTGATCAGGCCAGCACCAACCAGTGCAATCTTGAATCGCTCGTTCATGTTTTCTCTCGCGACAGGGTTTGCATCGATGCTGCGCCAAATACCGACGCTGGCAGCGCAGCTTGTAGTTCGAATAGCGGGATTGCGACAGGCGTGGATCCGGCTCGTACCCATGCGACCATCACGCAAGCACCATGTGGATCGGGGCAACCTCACCTACGTGGCCAGCGCGCTGTGCATTCTTGGCGTTGAGGCCGGCATCGAATGCGAAGGTGTTCGTCGATGCCGTTCGGTCTGCCATCTTGTCGGCCCGCTCGCCCGCGAGCAGCCGCCCGCCGTCCGGCGGGCAGCAGGGACTGCGCCCGGCGCAATGTTCGGTCGCGGGATAGCGAATACCGTCCGGTACGGTGGCATCGCGCGAACAAAAACCCGCCTCGGCGCTCGGTCCGTCAAGGACGGTGGCGGTGAGCAAGCGCAACCAACGCCGCGGTGCTTCCGGCGGAGCGGCCATGCCCGGAAAGCGCGGCGCGCCATAGCATTGTGCAGTTGCGGTCACGGATACGGATTCGATTCTTGGCGGCCTGTCACAGTCGGAACATGCGGATCGCGCAGGGATATTATCCTATGCACTATCGGCGTCCATTCGTGGAAATGATGCCCGTCCGCGGTATCGCTGGAAGATGATCGGACTAGCGAACGCGCCGCACCAAGTCCCAAAATCCGCATAGCGCCGATTCGAACTCGAGCGGGTCGATATTCTGTCCGTCCAGGAAGCGACGCAATCCGTGGCGCGGTGTGTCGCGGCTGTTCAACCCTGGCAGACAGGTGGTGGAACTGCGCACGCCGAGCTGGTCCAGCCAAGCAGCCTGCCGCGGATGCCAGACCCCGCTGGGGTAGCAGAAGTGCTCAAAGGGCCCGTCCAGCCAATCGGCCAGCGCTCGTCGGTTGTCTTCGATCTCCTGCCGCACCACAGACTGGTCGTCGATCGGGAAGCGATGGCGATGTGTGTGCAGTTGCACCGACAGGCCCATGGCGGCCAGCGCGCGCAATTGTTCGGGGCGCATCAAGTGCAGGCGGCGACTTCTTTCTAAAGTCGCATGGTCCAGACCCAGGGCATCGGCCAGCCATACAGCCAGCGCGCGCCGCTCGGTCTCACCGGTTGCGGCTTCACCGGCGTCGATGAGGGAGTTCTGTACCCGTTCACGGGAAGCTGCGTCGCGCAGGTCCACGCGCGCGTCGACGTGCCAGGTTTGGCCCGCGATGACCAGCAGATCGCAACGGGTCAGCCAGAACAGGTACTGCACGAAGAGCCGGAACACCGGCGCATCGTGCAGAACATAGTAGCTTGTCACGTAGACCGTGGCCGGGAATCCGTGGCGCGCGAGCACCGGTGCCGCCAGTCCATGGGTATTGTCGAATCCATCGTCGATGGTGATGGCCACGCTGTCAGGCGGCAGCGTGCCTTCATAGAGGCGACGCACTGCTTCATCGAGCGGCAGCACTTGGTAACCGAGCTCCCGGAGACGCGCCATGCGTTCACCGAAGAGTTCCGCGCGCATGAAAAGCTGCGGGCGGAACTCGGCTTCATCGGCTGCGGCGAAGCCGTGGTAACAAAGAATCTTCAGCCGGCGCCGTGTGACGCGGCGCGCCAGAGCGAACAATCCGCAGGCACGCGCCAGCGCGAGCAGTGTGAGTTTGACCTTACGCATCGACTGACTCCGTCGCATCCGCCAACAGCGTGGCATCGCGGGTGTGGTGCTCGCCGCCCCAGCGGGCTTGTCGTCGCAGCGAGCCCTGGTACTGGAAACCGGTCGATTCAATGACATGGCGCGACGCCAGGTTATCTGCCAGTACGCCGATGTAAGCCCAGCGCGTATCGGGCCGCGCAAAGGCGTCTTCCAGCATGGCGCGCAGGCTGGCACGGTACGCACCTTGACCGCGCGCCTGTGGGTCAGTGTAGAAGTCGTACAGGGTTGCGCTGCCCTCGGGCAGGTCGAGAGTCTGGCCGACCTCGCTGATCCGTGATTGCCGTTCGCCAAAAGCCAGCCAGCCGAAATGCTGCAGGTCGCCGTCACTGCCGCTTAAGGTATACACCTGATGGCCGGCCTCGAGCCGGGCCAGCGCCTGCGACCAGAACGCCTGGCGGTCTTGCCACGTTTCGCGTGGCACAAAGCCCAGCAACGCTGCGGGCGCGTTGACGCGCAAGTCCGTCCGACGTGCCTGACCGGCCAGGATGGCGGCGGCCTGCGCTCGGTTCAGTCGGTAGAGCCGGTACTCGCGGCGCTCGCCCACAAGCCAGTTCAGCATCCGGCGCGCTGCTCCGGCCCATCTGGCGGGCTGTGCCAATTTGCGCATATGGGTGGCCAGCGCGCGCGCTCGTTCCGGTGCAAGGCCTACTCCGGCAAGTACACGCTTGGCCTGCGCCAGGCGCCGCTCGCGCCTATGCGCGGCCTGCAAGCCGGCGGCGTCACGGTAAACAAGCAACTCGAAAACCTCGTCGTGGTCGTTGGCGAAGCGCTCCTTCCACGGGTCTCCGCCCGGCGAAAGGTCCAGGGTATGCACCCCCTTGGCCACCAGGGCTTCGGACAGTCTCATCAGCAGAAGCTTGCCCGGCGAGTGCTCGGCCAGCATGGGCGAATGCATCAGCATGCCCAGGTGCACAACGAGTCGTCCCCCGGCGCGACTGGACAGGCCCCAGAAGCCCGCGATTGGTTGACCCCCAAGACTGGCGACCATCACAACGCGCTCTTCGGGTAGTGCGTCGAACAGGGCGTGGTGGAAGTCGCGCTTGACGGGATCCTCGCGGAAGGGAGTGCTGTGATTGACCGCGCCCTGGCGCAAGTCGTAAAACGCGATCAGCGCATCGAGGGCGCCGTCCAACTCTTGCCAATTGCTGGCCAGGTCAAAACGCAGGTCACCAAGACGAGCCAAGCGGTTGAATCGGCTCTTGTTGCCCTTTTTGGCAAGCGAGGCGCGTATTTCCTGGGCGTCCAATCGCATCAACGGTCGTACATGCCGGCGCAAGTGTGCTCGTCCGCTGGCGGCGGACTGCAAGGCGGCGGCGCGTCCCGCGCTGACAAGATACTTGATGCGCAGACCTTCCTTGCCCAGCTGTGGAGTCAGCCAGTCCAGCGCCGCGCGCAGGAAATCGGCCTCGCTCTGCGGATGTGCCAGCCAACCCTGGTACTCGGCCTGGTGGGCACCGGCCACGACCCACTGACCTTGGCGCTGTGCCAGCGCCCACAGCGCGGTCAGGTCATCCTGTTCGCCATGCTGCAGCAGCAGCACCGGCTCCCAGTCCGGGCAGTAGCTCGAATACCAGGCGTGCACGAATCCTGGTTCAAGGAACGAGGTTGCGTCAGTCGCGGAGGTCAACAGGGACGACCACCCCGCGCGCAACGCCGGATCGCCGATGGCATTGAGGGCGGCCGCGCCTCGCAGAGCCGTCAACGGGAGCCTCATGAAGCGGGCTCGAACGCCGGAGCAAAGCAGCCGATCGAATGCGTTTGGCGATCTATGTCATTGCCAGTCATACGGTTCGCTTCCCTCAAAATGCCCGGGTCAACTCGATGTGAAGGTCAACTCGAGGTTCGACGCAGCGCCGCGGCGAAAATATGGCCAAAGAATGGCGCGTAGCGCCATCCACCAGCGCGCAAACTAGCGACATGCCAGCGCAGTGCGTCAAGGACCTTGCCTTCGCGCAAGTAGTGGTCGGCGCAATCATGGCAGGCGGCCGCGAGCTTGTCCTGAATCCCGCGGCGCAATTGTGCGGACAACGGCTGGTGCTTGACAGCGCGCAGAAAGGCTGGCAATGCCAGCAGAAAGTCCGTGGATTTGGAAATCGAGTCCGGCAGGTTGTCTCGCTTGAGAAAAGTCGCCTCCTCCAGGACGGCAACGCGCCTGCCTCGCCCCAGAAGCGCGAGCAACATCCAGGTCCATTCGTAATATCGCAGGTCGCTTGACAAAAACTCGATGCCGATCGTGCTGCGACGGAAGGTCGGACTTGGCGAATCAAACCAGTTGCGCACAAGGAACGCGGCTTCCGGGTCGGCGCGGATCGCCGCGGCCATGCCATCGCGCAATGCACGTCGCTCCCGATTCGCGCTACGCACGATTCCGTCGGTGACAAGAAAGTCCACCTCGGGATGTTCATCCAGGTACGCCACGCGCTGTTGCAGCGCGCCCGGGAGAAGTTCGTCATCGTCGTCGAGAAAGCAAAAATAGTCGCTGGAGGACGCCTTGACCCCGGCCAGGCGCGCGTGCGATACATTGCCTTGTGGCAACTGCAGGACGGTAACCTCCGCGATCCCGATAATCGATGCCAGCAGGGCCGCGTCGATATCCGGCCCGTTGGCGACCACCAGCAGCTCGAACGCGACGCCCTGTTGGTCGACGACGCTGCGCACCGCATCCTGCAGAAGCCGCCTGCGCGAACTCCGGCAACTGGTAGGAATTATCACCGTGAGGCGTGGCGTGGCCGCGGCGCCGCGCGGCACCGGATTCGTGGGGGAGTCGACCAAGAGTGGGGGGTGGTTCCCGTCGGACATTCACGTCAACTCGCTCGATCGATGCGATTGGCAAAATATTCAATGGTGAAGCGCAATCCCGCGTCCAACGGGGTGGTGGACTGCCAACCCAGGATTGCGCGCGCCAGTTCGACGTCGGGCTTGCGTTGCAACGGATCATCGCCGGGTAGTGCATGGAACTCGAGCTTTGATCGGGATCCGGTGACGTCTATCACCATGTCGGCCAACTCGCGAATCGTGAATTCGTCCGGATTGCCCAGGTTGACGGGGCCAGTGAAATCGTCGTTGCTGCCCATCAATCGAACCAGTCCTTCGATCAGATCGTCGACGTAACAGAACGAGCGGGTCTGGGCGCCGGAGCCATACAGCGTCAGCGGCTGGTTGCGCAGCGCCTGGACGATGAAATTCGACACCACCCGCCCGTCTCCCGGATGCATGCGCGGGCCGTAGGTGTTGAATATGCGCGCCACCTTGATGCGCAGGCCGTGCTGGCGGCGGTAGTCGAAAAACAGCGTCTCGGCACAACGCTTGCCTTCGTCATAGCAGGCGCGCACGCCGATGGGATTGACGCGGCCCCAATAGTCCTCGCGCTGTGGATGCACCTCAGGGTCGCCGTAGACCTCGCTGGTGGAGGCCTGCAGGATCTTCGCCTTGAGGCGCTTGGCCAGGCCCAGCATGTTGATCGCGCCGTGGACGCTGGTCTTGGTAGTCTGCACCGGGTCATGCTGGTAATGCACCGGCGAGGCCGGGCAGGCCAGGTTGTAGATCTCGTCGACTTCCACGTAGAGCGGAAAGGTGACGTCGTGGCGCATCAACTCGAAGCGGCGATTGCCGATGAGATGCTCGACGTTCTCCTTGGTACCGGTGTAGAAATTGTCGACGCACAGAACGTCGTCGCCGTCGGCAAGCAGTCGCTCGCATAGGTGCGAGCCGAGAAAGCCGGCACCTCCGGTAACGAGCACGCGCTTACGAGAACCCGGGATTCGCATATTCGAAGTTTGTTGATCTGGCGGGTATCGCGGACGTTGTCAGGTTGTCGAGGCCGGCTTCCTTGCCGCAAGTTTACCCATTCACTCCGCCGTGTTTAGGTTGAGAAGAGGGCATTTGGCCCCATTTAACGCGATCAATCATAGGAGCGGCCGGGACGGCCGTGGCAGTTGTGCCTAATACCGCTTCATTGCCCGCCTGCGCCTGGCTCATTGCGCCAAACCCAGTACGGCGACGATCGATTCAGCCACCAACTCGTGACCGCGTTCATTGAGGTGCCAAATGTCGCCGGAAAAGTCAATCGGTCGGCCGCCGCTGGCGACGAACTTGGGCAGCAGGTCGAATGATGGCAGGTCCTTTTGCGCCAGTGCCGAGGCGATTTTGCGATGCAGGTCAACCAGCGGATAAACCTCGAACGACTCGATCTTGTGGGACCAGATCCGGCCAGTCATGCTTACACGGTCGTCCCGAAACACCGGCACGACAAAGATTTGAAACGCAGCGCCGGCGCGGTGTGCTGCGTCGCGCATGGACGCGATGTCGGCAAGTGCCGCCACGGCGTTGCGCTGAAAGTAGTAGTCGTGATACTCGGAAGCCACCGTCCTCCTCAGCAGTTTGCGCATGTCGTGGAGAAAAAAGCTTGCCGGCTTTCTGAAATAGCGGATCTTCTCCCCGGAGGCATCGTCAAAGTCGAAGTCGTTCAAGCACAATGTGTAGACTACGATGTCCGGGAAAAAGCCCAGCACCCGGTCGGACAGCATGCGCGCGATTTGCGGCGTGCTGTAACCGTCAATCGCGAAATTTAGTGCTTCGAGACGGTGTTGTGGAGCAGCGCGCAGGGCTTTTGCTTGCACGAGTTCGGGGAACGTGTTCTCGAAGGCGACCTCCCGGCCCAGCGTGACCGAGTCGCCGATAAAAGCGATGCGCCGCACCCCGGTCGGCTTGGCGACGCTTACGTCGTCGCGCTGGCGAAATCCAAAGCCATTGGTCCTGGTGACGGTACGGTACTTCGGGTGGGTAAACGTGGCGGCCGGACGGTATTCCCACATCAGCACCGGGTCTGGCGATGCGATGGTGAATCCCCCCTGCCAATCCCCCCGCACGCGATATTCTTCGCGCCATTTTTCATACTTCCGATGCATGGCCCATTCATAAGCGGCGATAAGCACAACCGAGCACAAGATTGTGCTGGCCGCCGCCAGAAGCGCATTTTTGATTAGGGGGCTGGCCATTGATTCAGTCTCACTCGGAACTGGGGCGCGAGCGTCGTTTACTTTTTATTCCGGCGCTCCGCGTGTGCGGGCGCGCAACTGTTGCCATTCAAGATACAGCGGGTGCGACACAAGTCTGGCGGCCAACACGAATCCAGCGACGCCGCCCGCGGTGCCGACGAGCAGAGCCCGAACAGGCGCGGCCGGCTCGATGCCGAAGATCAAGACCGCGAGCGCCGGACCGATGCCGGCGCAGGCAGCGACGCACAGGCTTGGCGCGAGCCCGCCCAGGAAATCCAGCCAGGTGACGCCTGCCAGCTCTCGCGTCACGTGAATCCAATAGATCGCGCCGATCGCCGCGCACAGCGCCACCGCGATGCACATGGCCGGCGCGCCAAGGGGGGCGCCGACCGCGAACAGAATCACGGCGACGGCTCCGCTCGCCAGGCTGGCGCGACGCAGTATTGCCGAGGCGCCGCAGGCGAGCATGAGCGGCGCCGTCATTGCCGCGGCGGCGGAGAACATCGCTCCGGCCGCAAGCAGACGGGCGAGTCCGGCAGAGCCGCCCCACTGCGCGCCGAACAGCACCACCAGCAGCGGGTGCGCCAGCAGGGTGACGGCGATACCGAGGGACCAGGCCGGCGCACACAGACAGGCAGTCGCTTTGATGAAAGGTTCCGCCAGCGCGCGTCCCGCGCGGCGCTGTTCGGCGAACCAGGCCATGGCCACCGGGCCCAGAGCGTCGGCGAACAGACGGCCGTACATCGTGACCAATCCATTTGCGCGCGAGTACAGGCCCGTCACCGTCATTCCCTGGAGACGTCCGAGCAGCAACTCTGGCAAGCATGTGATGAGCGTATGAGTGATCGAATTGAGCGTGACACTGGAGCCGAAGGTCAGGGCACCGCCGATACCACGCCAGCCTGGCATCCATGGCATCCCGGCGGGCCGCAATATCATGCCAAGGAGAGCGGTTGCTGCAGTGCCGGCCAGACTGCCCCAGGCGAGGCTTATCGGTCCCAGTTCTCGCCAAGCCAGGTAAATCGAGGTCGAGGCGGCGGCGGCGGCGGATGCAAAACGGATCATGGCAATCCGGTCGAAACGCAACTCGCGCATGAGCACGGCGTAGGTGATCGAGCCGAAAGGATTCAGGGCGAAACCCCCGGCGACGATCAACAACATGTCGCGCAGCACCGGTTCGCCGTAGAAGGACGCGAGCGGTCCGCTCGCCGAGATGACTGCGAGGGCAATCAGGAGTCCCATGCCGAGCTGCATTGACCAGGCGGCGCGGATGCGTTCAGGGTCAAGGCTGCCTGCCTGAACCAGGTACTGTCCCGCCCCGAGGTCGCGAAAGGTCGACAGGTAGGCGATGAATCCACCTGCGACCGCCCAGACACCGATGTCCGCCGGGGTCAATATTCGCGCGATGATCATCGACGCGGCCAATCCTAGTGCGAAGCCCGCATAGCGATCCAGGAACGCGAAGGTGACGGCGCTGTGCAGGCGGCTCATGCGATGCTCCGGCGGGTCTCGATCCGGCCGGCGATGACAGTGTTCGCGGGCGGCATCAGGTGCGTCGCAGCAGGCCGCGCAGTGTGCGCATCACCCACTGCGGCAGGTAGGTCCGGCGCAGCATGCGGCGATACTCCGGACTGTTCCACCAGCGCAGGGCCGCGCGCAGCGGTGCGCGGGCCTGCCTCAATCGACCCGCGTCATAGTGATACCAGGCAAGCGCCGCATGGTGCCCACCGACCCGGCGGCGATACTCGGCCAAAGTTGCGGCATCGAAGCGGCCCGCGACGCGTTCAAAGTTGTATTCGTGCAGCCGCACGGCGTCTTCAAGAAGGTCAAGGCGACGTGTCATCAGGCTGCCTGGGTGTTGGCGGTATCCGCCGTGAATCTCGTCGACAAAGCCGATCCGTCCTGTCAGGCTCAGGCGGATCCACAAGTCGGTGTCATCACAAATCGCAAACTGGGGATCGAAACGTACCAGTGAGAAGTCGAGGCGCCTGCGTGCGATCATCACCGACTGCGTGTGCATGCCCGCGGTATATAGGCTGGCGAAGCGATCGAAGCGGGTGCCGCAATCGAATCGTCGCGGTCCCACCGCGATTAGGTGCTCGCGAGCCTTTTCCCGGAAGCCGGAAACCTGAAGCAGGGTTCGTTCCAAGCGGCATCCTTTTTCGTCGACCATGTCGATATCATGGAACGCGGCGATCCAGTCGCTATTCGCGTCCAGCGCCTGCACCATGGTGCCGACGCGTTCGGAATAACTGAAGTCATCGTGGTCCAGAAAGCCGACGTACTCGCCGCGTGCGACTTCGAGTCCGTCATTGCGCGGAAACGCAGGGCGCCCCGACGCCGGTCGTGCAATTAGACGAATACGCGCATCGCTGTCGGCCATGCGGCCAACGATTTCGCGGGTCGCGTCGGACGAACCATCGTCGACGACGATGACCTCCAAATCGTCGAAACGCTGTGTCTGCAGGGAACGAATCGCCTGACCGATGTGACGAGCGCCGTTGTGCACGGCCATGATGATCGACACCCGGGGCACGACTGCGCCTGCGCCCAAGACGACCTCGGGATCGCGCTGCGGATTCATGCGCTCGCCGGAGGGCGCGAATATTCTCGCGATGCGCGGTGTCCGGAGGCGTGTGCTCCGGTCAGCCATGCCGCGAGTCGCGCAATTGCGCGCTTGCGGTCGAAGCGAGTCGACGCGGTCTCGCGTGCTCGCAACCCGAGTCCGCGGGCGCGTAGCGGGTCGATCAGCAGATCGACGCAGGCTTGCGCGAACGCGGCAGGCTCATCTCGCAAGATCGCATCATCGCCGTCGCGCAATCCCAGGCCCTCTGCGCCCAAAGTGGTCGAGACGATGGCCTTGGCATAGCCGGCGGCTTCGATGAGCTTGACGCGGGTTCCGCTTCCGGCTCGGACAGGACATACCACGACCGCGGCTGACCGGTACAGGGCGTCCAGATCGGCAACGAACCCCGGAAAGTTCACCCCGGGCGGCGGATTCGCATGGTGACGAACGCGTTGCGGATCGGGGCCCGCCAGAATCAGCGTGGCCTGCGGCACGCGCGAGTACACGAGAGGCCAGATCGCCTCGAGCATGTATTCGGCGGCCTGCGCGTTGGGCCGGTAGCCGAAATTCCCCAGAAACAGCAGTTGCGGCTCCGGCCCCGGAGGACCGGGCTCCGGCAAAGGCAGCGCGTTTTCAAGGACCTCGACTTTCCCGGTGCGGAAAAGTCGTCGCATGCGGGTCTGATCGGTTGTCGAACAGACGAACACCTTGTGCGCGCGACGCAGTGCGGCCATCTCGCCAAGGCAAAGCGCCGGCAAGTGAAGGTACAGCAAATTCCTGCCTGGCCAGCGGGGGGGGTGGGCGATGGAGCGCGCGAATGCGATGTGCTCGACATCGTCCAGATCGAGAAACAGCGGCGGCAGCGGCGGTGATGCGCGCAAAACCGGTGGCATGCACATCAGACGATGGACCAGGACAAAGTCCGGCCGGCGTGCCAGGGCGCGTTCGAACGCGGCCACCTGGGCGCGGCCGGCGAAACTCTCGTAGCCTGGCATGCGACATAGGCCGGTAGTGGGACGCAGGTAGCTGTACCAGACCGAACTGGCCCTTCGTGGGGCCATGCGGTCGCAGATTTCCACGTGCAGGGTTCCGGAGAAGTCGCCAAAAAGAAGCTCGGCCACGCGTGCCGGGGACCTCAGGTCGGGGTTTGACTCGTGCGGCTGCACAAAATACAGGATGTCGATTTCGTCGCAGGTTTGCGCCATCGCCTCGGTCAGCATGCGTTGGCGGCGATAGATGCCTGACGCCGAGCGCTCCGGTTCGGTCGGAACCAGGTAGGTCACAAACAGACCGCGTCGTGACGCGGTTGCGCACCCCTGATCATGGTTGGTTTGCATTCTCGGGCTTCGCTCTGGGCGGGCGATTGCGAAAAGTGCGTGAATTGGTGTGTCTACACCAGGACTTCGGCACTGGCCGGATGGCTCAGAAACCGCTCCGGACTCGCGGTCGGTCCGTATGCGCCAGCCAGAAACACCACTACCAAGTCGCCGGGCTGCGCTTGGGCCAACTCCATGCGATC